>NZ_JAMOIC010000008.1 GCF_024448895.1 Stutzerimonas stutzeri | reverse complement strand
GACTGCCTTGAATTTGCTGCCATCGATGGCAACCAGATTTTCTCCGAACAGCCCCAGCTGCTGGCACAGCACAACGAACTGGCGGCAGACGCCGCGAATGGCCTTGCTGTTATCTTTCCGGAAGTTGGCGATGGTCTTGAAGTCGGGTATCAATCGCCCGGTTAGCCACATCAACTCGACGTTGCGTTGGGCTTCTCGCTCAAGACGTCGGCTCGACTGAATACGGTTCAGATAGCCGTAGATATAGATCTTCAGCAGGATCGCTGGGTGGTACGCAGGTCGGCCAGTTTCGGCTGGAATGACGCCTTCAAAACCTAACGCGGCAAGGTCGAGTTCATCGACGAAGACATCGACCACGCGCACCGGATTGGTATCGCTGACGTAGTCGTCGAGGCTCTCGGGAAGCAAGGTGCTTTGACCTCGGTGTTCACCCTGGATAAACCGTTTCATGGGCTTCTCTTACGATGAAATTCTCAGAAATCATAGCAAGGGTTTGTACGAGCGTTTTTACACACTCTGGGCCAGAAGCGGACATGTAAGCTGTGCAGATTCTTGATTTCA
This sequence comes from Stutzerimonas stutzeri, assembly GCF_024448895.1. Classification (GTDB taxonomy): domain Bacteria; phylum Pseudomonadota; class Gammaproteobacteria; order Pseudomonadales; family Pseudomonadaceae; genus Stutzerimonas; species Stutzerimonas stutzeri_Q. The sequence goes on along the minus strand of NZ_JAMOIC010000008.1, from coordinate 196,621 downwards.
TACAAAGTAGTAGGAACGGCTCACCGACGTTTGGGAGAGACTTTCTCACATATCTTCAATTGCCCAGCGAGTGATGTCCTGTTCAAACTGCTCCAGTCCAAAGCTAGCAATACGGGGAGCAAGCATTCGCACCTTGCCGAGCATCTTGTTCAGGCTTTCTGAGGGCAAGATAGCCCATTTGAGTTTCGATGAAATCTGGATCGGAATGCCGTACTCATCGAGCGCGGTCAGTAGAGGTTCGTGAAAGAGATTCTCCAACTGCTCTGCGAAAAGCGCGAAGTCTCCGTGATCAAGACCCGCCATGCCGAAGATGTCCTCCTGAATCCGGCTGATAGCCATGAAATCCCGGGGCAGCTTGTAGCACATGATGTTTCTGATGAGCTTGAGCCGTTGCCCGATGGCCTCGCTTGGTGTGCGGCCTTGATGATCTTCGTTGATGGCCTGTTGTAGATATTGAGGAAAATCCTTCTGGCCGATCCGCAGAGCGTTAATGTGCCAGTGCAGCTGTGACCCCGAATGAATGTTGTAGTCTGCAAGCTTATGGGGAAGGTGGTCATAGACCAGCTGACAGAGATACTCCTGCTGATGAGGCTCTGGAATGCCATTCCAGTTCAGCAATTCAAGGCTTCTGGGGTGTTCCCGAAGGATTCGCTCGGCAACCTCAATCTGTCGTTCGATCGGTATGTATCGATTTTCGACCAAGGTTGTTTGAGAAAGGCCAGGAGCAGAATGACCGCCGACGCGCTGAAGAGAGAGATCAGTCAGGTACTCCTTCTCAAGCTTCAGTAGCATACCCATCGGGGAGTTTTCATCTTGGAGGCCGACTGGGTACTCGACGGTCTGATCCGTCTCCACAGGAGGGCTCTCAAGCATGTACACCTTGCCGATGAAGTATTGGTTCATGCGGCCAGCACGCCCCGAGATGTTCTTGAATGTGAAATGGTCAAAGGGCGTGTTGCTGACCCGGCGATCGTAGATAATGACGCTCTCGGCTGAGGTGTTTACGCCCTCGATCATCGTCGACGTACAGATGATGTGCCGGATTACTCCCTCGTTGAATAGCTTCACGAAGTACTGTTGCAGGGCGCGGGGAACGCCCCCATGGTGGATGCCTATCCCCAAGGAAATGGCCTTGGCCACATTCCACTGGGGATGATAGTGCTCGGATATCCATTGAGCGATGGGGGCAGTGGCCTCCACTAGAGCAAATTTTCCCTCATCGATTAGCAATTGGGCGACCCGGTTGGCGCTGGCGGGTGATTGGCAGTAGATCAGCGTAGGACTGGTGATCTGAGCGCACAACTCAAGCAATTTATCCTTTCGTGCGTTGCCGTTGAACGGAAGGTTGAATGGACTTGCCCCTACAAAACCGGACACCAACTCCCCGTTAAATTGATGCTGCTGCCAAGCGCCTGAACTCCCTCGGCGAGCGGTATTTCAAAGCGCTGTGCGGATGCTGCTCGTTGTAATGCTCGAAGGCAATTGCCAGGTTGCGCAGCGCCGTTTCTCGATCCGGTTTGGGCATGTGCGCCACGTAGTCACGCTTGATCGTCTTCACGAAGCTCTCAGCCATGCCGTTGCTTTGCGGGCTGCGAACTGGGGTGGTCACCGGCTGCAAGCCGATCTGTCGAGCAAACAGGCGTGTCTGTTCGGCGGTGTACGCCGAGCCGTTGTCGCTTAGCCATTGCACCGGCGTGGCGGGCAGTTGATCACCAAAGCGCTTCTCCACGCTTTCCAGCATCAAATCGCGGATATCATCGCCGCTGTACCCGGTCGGGCTCGCGACCCAGCCGATGGCTTCGCGATCACAGCAATCCAGGGCGAAGGTCACGCTCAGTTTGGCGCCGTCCTCGCAACGGAACTCAAAGCCGTCCGAGCACCAACGCGTATCGCTGGCTTCCACCGCAATACGGCCTTCGTGCCGACGCGGCACACCGGGCTGTTTGATGCGGCGCTCAAGCAGCAAGTTGTGATCACGCATGACCCGGTAAACCCGCTTCACATTGATCGCCGGTAGCGACTGGGTTTCACGGGCGCGACGCAGCAATCCCCAGACGCGGCGGTAGCCGTATCTGGGAAGTTCGCTGACCTGTTGCTGGATTTCAACTACCAGATCAGCATCGTTCACAGGCCTGCTCCGCCGTACTTTGGGGGATGCCGATTGCTTGATTCGAACCGTTAATTGCGAGCGCGCCACACCGAGACATTCGCTGACCAGCTTCACTGGTCGTCCCCCGGCAACAAGGGTGAGTGCGCAATCCATTTTCGCGACCGGGCGATCTCCACGGCCTCTTTGAGGATTTCTGCTTCCATCGTTTTCTTGCCCAGCATCCGTTGCAGTTCACGGATCTGCTTGAGCGCATCGCTCAGCTCGGAGGCAGGTACCACGGCTTCGCCAGCACTGACCGCCGACAAACTGCCGTCTTGGTAAAGCTTGCGCCACAGGAATAGTTGGTTGGCATTGATGCCGTTACGCCGAGCCACCAACGAAACGCTCTGCCCGGGCTCAAGGCTCTCTCGAACCATGGTCAGCTTTTGCTCAGGGCTCCAGCGGCGCCGCCGCTCCCGACCCAAAAGCTCCCCACTCTTATCGTTGCTATTAGTCATAAACATAACCGTTTGCCTATCCCTTATCGTAAGGGGGAAACGGTGTCCTGTCTTTCAGGGGGCTCGTTCATTGAAGTAGTGCACGTCTACTGCAACGGTCGCAAATGTGGACGGAATGAAGTTGTATTCGTAGGCATCTAGTCCTTGGATATTCTGGATGTGCGGCCCTAGGAGATAGAACTGCGCCCTCTGCTTCGCGAGCTTGTGGAAGGCCAGACTCAGGTCGATTGCGCGGCCGTTTTCATCACCATCACTGGCGAGATCCAGCTTGTAGAATTCGTCGACAACAACGAAATCGACATCCTCCAAGTCATCACGCTGGAGCACCCTTTCCTGAGTGAGCAGGTAGACGTTGGTAACGTCAGGCACAGCCTCCTGGCTCTGGTGTGTGATCACGTTGTAGTGTGATCGGAAGCGTCTGGTTAGCCTGCGCCTGGTCTCATCAATCAGCGCGATGGTGGGCACGATCACCACGACCTTTCGGAAGTTCTTTTGCGCAAGGACAGCATCAATCACGAGGCTCTTGCCAACGCTAGTCGACGCACTCAGGACAACGTTTCTGCCTTGCGTCAGCAGGCTGAAGACATGAGCCTGTAGCCGATGGAACACCAGCCCCTTTTCAACCCCTTCGAAGCGATGCATTTCAACGGCGAGTCGGTCAGAGTACGAGATCTCGTCTATATATTTGGACATATACGGGAAAAGCCCAACAGCGCGTACCAGGCTGAACAGCAAGGACTGCTCGACCTCGTCAAACAAGGCAAGCTTATCTAGGGCGCGGATCACCAGATCACGTCCCTCCCATTCAGGGTCAGATTTATTGACGATCAAGCTGAGCTCCGAAAGTAGCGCGATCCTTGAACCGCTATCTGCGGTAAGCGACTCCAGCTTGCTTTTTACATTTTCGTAATTCATCAGCCGTACGCCCCACAAATCGAATCGAACTCTGCGATCAACTCTACGGTGCTTTGAATGGGAACTAGGTAGACCACTACGCGAACCTGATCGATTTTCGAAGTGAGCTTTCCAGTCAATGTCGTGTAGTGCTCGGTGACTTCGGCCTTGAGATTGCTGATGTACTGGGCCAGGTAGCCGCCAGCCAATGTGTTGCTGTCATAGGCAAGGAGAATGGGAAAACACAGCACCTTCAGAAGGTCTTCCGCCCTGGCGTTGCGACTGAGCGCGGCATTAAATTTTTCGGCGGTTGGCCGGTGATGCTGAGGCTCTCGTAATGTGACGATGATGTTCCTTTCAGCGATCAGCGCGGCCTTCGAAATGGTGCAGTCAAGCACCCTGCAGATCTCATCAAGGTTATCGTCCATTTTTCCCGTAAAGATCATCCTCGACAGGCCAAGCCATAGCTCATCAGGTCGCCCGCGCTCCTGCACGACATGGGCATTACCGAATTCAGAAAGCTTTCCCTGTTCTTCGAAGAAGACCTTGCATGCGATCGGTTGGCTGCCGTGTTTGCTACGCAGGATGGAGTGAAGAATCACCTCAGCAAGAAACCTCTCGCGCGGCAGTGAGGTCCCATTGATCTTGCCGACTGACTTAGCCAGTACTTCTCTGGAATGGTGCACCTGGAAATTGGCGATTTCGCTGGCACGCAGGCAGAATTCTGGAAGCCACTGAACCAAGTGCTCGGCAAACTCACGACATTGCCATCCTCAAAATCGTACTGAATATCAAAACCAGTAAGCGATCTCAAAAGACTCGCATCGGAGGCCGAGTGGAACTCGACCAAGAACGGTTCCGGCTTTGTCCGGTAGGGTTTAGCGTTGGATGCCGCATCTCGCTCCGCATCTTGGAATAGCGCCTCCAAGCGGTCACCTGCTTGCTCTCGCGTTATGACCTTATTAGCTGCCTCTGTGATCACGTTTGCGGTCGCCGCCTCGTCAGCCCACTCCAAGAACTCTGCATATATCTTTTTGCACTGACTGTGATTCGGTCTCATGCCTTGTTGCTCGGCGAGCTCGAAAAGCAGCTTCATGTTCATGGCTTCCATGGAACCCATAGCACCACACACCTGCCAGACAAAGTTGTCTGCCCAGTAGTTGAAATCGTGCTTTTGATCAGAAAGGGTCTTGGGAAATTTTTTAGCGAGCTTGGAGCCCCGTGACGTAGCCTCGTCGGGAAGAACCCGCTTTTCTAGCTCGACGGTGAAGCATCTCAAGACGTTGGCAACATCGCGCTTGGAGACGATGCGAAATCGAGCATCCCCTGGGCGTTTGTCGCACAGGAGTGATTTTTGAAACAGCGACGTATCTGGTTTGCGGTTGTCTAGCTTAGTGCTCTGATCTAGGTTCCACTTCTTGTCATCTTCCGTTGTTTTGACCTGAATGTACTCATTGATCAACGTCTCGCCCTGGTAGTAAACCGCGACGATATCATCCGCCGTTTCGCACTCAACCTGAACGTAATTGCTGTCGGCGAGCATCTTCAAGATGAAGGACGCAGCAACATGATCTTGATACTTGAAGCCTTGCCTCGCTGCAGGCCCACCCTTGTTCGATGGACGCGAAACCTTTGCCATAACATCCCTGCTTGCTGTCTCGATCGAGGTGTCGGCCACCCATGTTGGCAAAACGCTACCACATAGTTGTTCACAAGGCAGCTTGATAAATGGGGGGGGCGGGGGAGGCAGAGCTATATTAGTGGGCAAACTGACCGCATCTGGCCGAAAGCTGCTAAATGATCTTCCGCCGTCCGACCTCACGTTTTCGCTCTGTTGAGGCATCCGGCGATCCGCCGTCGGGCTCGCGGGCTGCGCCCCTCGCCTCGTGCCGAGTCGCCGCCATCCGGCTTTGATCCCTGACGTCTCCGGCCCTTGAGGGCCTGCGCGCTCCGCTTGCCTCGATCCGTGGCATGGATGGAGTGGGGGGCGGTCTTGCTGTTCCCTTTACCGTATCACGGCGTTCTCGCCGTCAAGGGCGGCGCGTGCTTTGCACGCTGGCGTCCTGGCGGCCGTCGGTGACCCCTGACAGCTGCGCTGCGCCGTGCTGGCGCCGGTTCCGGGCAATTCCGCCCGAGCAACCGGAGCACGACCATGTCGCAACTTTCCTTTTCCTCGTTCGATGCCATGCTGCTGGTGCGTGATGCACAGGGGCGCTACCTGCCGGCATCTGTAGACCAGATCCTGAGCGTGGCGCGTCAGGCGATTGATCAGAAGTACCAGCGCGGGGCGCTGTTTGACGCACCGGATGTGGTCAAAGATTACCTGAGTACCAAGCTGGTCGGTTTCGAGCACGAGGTGTTCGCGGCGCTGTTCCTGGACAGCAAACATCGGTTGCTTGAGTACGTGGAGTTGTTCAGGGGTACCATCGACCAGGCTTCAGTGTATCCGCGCGAAGTGGTGAAGGAGGCGTTACGGATTAACGCTGCGACGGTGATCTTCTCGCATAACCATCCGAGCGGGAATCCAGAGCCAAGCCAGGCGGACAAGGTGCTGACCCAGCGCCTCAAGGAGGCGCTGGCGCTGGTGGAGGTACGCACGCTGGATCACATCATCGTGGGCGGCGAGGCAACGGTTTCGTTCGCAGAGCAGGGCTTGCTCTAGCCGCAGGGGGCTTCGGCCCCCTTTTTTGCTGCGCCGTCGAATGCGGGCGGCATGGAGTCACTTGTTTTTAATCCGCTACCCGTTCCACAGCAGAATCAGCGGCCTTATCCGGCATACGCTCTTTTGGCTTTTTTTGACTACGTCGTGCTTGGCCGCGCTGCCGCTTAGCTTGCTGCTTCGCGTGCAGCGCCTGGTTCGCCGTCACCACGCCAACCGCCTGACCATTCAGGTCCATGCGTGGCGCATTCTCCGTCATGCATGCCCAGTAGCGACTTCCTCGGCACCAGATAGCGACGCCTTGCTTGAGCTGTTCCTTGGTTATTCCGAGCAGATCCAGGTGTTGCTCAGCATCTTGGAGAATCCCTTCCTTTAGCGGTACCTTGGGGGCCGGACTGACCGGGAAAGCCAATGGAAAACGCTTCTGCAACCGCCAGATTGCTTCCACCGCAGGATCTTGCTCGCGAGGCTCTGTCTTCCGAGAAGGCTTCCGCATACGCTGCTGCTTACCATCAGTCTTTTCCTGCACCTTTTCAGCTCGTAGGCGGTCTCGTAGCTCTGCTAGTTGTTCAAAACCCATCGTTCAGTTCGCAGCTTCATCGTTGATTCGTGGCGATAGGGTATCCCATGCAAACGTTTTTACACAGCCTGCTTAAGAGTGCGTGAGCGCGGCATCTGACCCGCCTGACTACTGATCGTTGTGGCTGCCACAACCGGCGGTGCCTGGGCGGATATATGTATTGCCTGCATAGCTGGTACGACTCTAGACGTTGTTGATTGCGTCCGTGAGAACGTTTGGGGTAACTGCGTGCCCGTAATGCCTCTTCCTGCTTCGCAGGGGGCTTCGGCCATCTTTGTGCTGCGCCACGGCACACATCACTTGTCGCGGAGGCGTTGGCGAAGTCGTTTTACGTAGGTGCTGTCCGCAAGCTCATCCGGCCCCAAGCCCAACGCGCAATTCGCCAACGAGGCGAGCGCGCCATCGCTGAGCCGAAAATCTTCGGGCAGAGGTCCGCCGCTCTGTGTGCTGTTTTCCTCAATGGCAGCAAACAATGCCTTGAAGAAGTCGGTTCGCGAAGGCCGCGTTCCTGTAGACGCGGCGCGGGTCAGCGGATCGGTCGCCTCCAGGGTGGCGCTATTTGCGTCCGCTGCGAGGGCTCGGACAAGCTGATCCGGCGAGGGCCAGTATTTCAGGTCGAACTGGCCGCAGAGGGCGTCCAGGCGGTCTTTCACATAGGCATTGAACAGTGAGTGGTTCCCGGCCGCCGCCTCGATCACATCGCAAACGTGATAGTGGGTGCGGCTGCTGAAACCAGAGGTTTCATGCAGCCAGGTACGCTGCTCCAGCAGCTGCGCTAACTCTGCGGCCTTTCGCCCAATTTGACGGTTGGTCTCGATGAGTTCGTCTCGCCGGTCGCGGGACTTGGCGATCTTTTCAGGGCTCCAAAAGGCTGCGGTACTCAGCAAAAGGCCCAGCAATACCCTGAGGGCTGGCGGACGCGAGTGCAGCTTCTCGTACAGCTCGCCGTAGGCTGATTTCAGTTCGAGGCCGCGAGTGAGCAGTCGATCGATAATGGCGTTCTCGCTACGCAGAATGCTGCGCTCGGTGTTGTAGCGCTTTTCGCCGATCAGGATGTTTTCGCAGACTTGCTGCGGGGTGGTGGTCTGCGCTGTAGGCATGTGTCATCCCTTATGTTGAAGTCGCTTCAGCCTATTTGACCTTGCTGGGTGTGTCGGTACCCCAAACCACATTGCTTGACCGGCTCTCAGGTACTTCAGCTGTTTGGGCATCCCCGCCTATGGCCGGGCGCGCTGTCGTGCTGTGCATCGAGCCTCGCTGCGCAAGTCTCGCCCTTTGGGTTTCCAACGTTCCCTCGCTGTGCTCGGCTAATGCCTTCGGCCCGGCTGCTCCGGGCCTGCGCGCTGCGCTTGCGAAGGCCGTTGCCCATGCTGCGGCCATCGCCTGTCGATCCGTCTTTCCCTGACTTCATCACCTTGTCGCGACTGTAGCGCGCGGCCTCGCGCCTTCAAGGCGCGCCGGGCCGTGTCCTCGGCTGCGCCTGCGGGCCGCACCATCCCGGCGCTTGCTTCCTTGATGGCACCTGTCCGCGCGCTCCTGACCGTCGCGGGCGATGAACTCAGGAAAGACGGTGGCAACGAGGCCAGCCCAGGTGTTCGTGCCGACCCCACCGGAGGAGCCGAAAGCGGGCTCCGAATCTAGGAATCCGGTGGGGGTTGAACAGCAAACCTTGTCAGAAGAACGACCATGCAACTTGCTTCCAACTTCTCGTACCGCTCCCCGGTGCTGCGCTCGGAATTCCCCTTGTCGGATGAGCAGATTCGCGCCGTGGCGCCGTCCATCTTCGCCGATGCACCGCACGAAAGCCGCTCCGAGCGCTACAGCTACATTCCCACCGCGACTGTGCTGCGGGATCTGCGCGGCGAGGGCTTCGAGCCCTTCATGGTGTGTCAGACCCGGGTGCGCCGGGACGACCGGCGCGACTTCACCAAGCACATGATCCGCCTGCGTCATGCCAGCCAGATTGATGCCCGAGGCGAGGCCAATGAAATCATCCTGCTGAATTCGCACGACGGCACCAGCAGCTACCAGATGATGGCCGGCATGTTCCGTTTCGTCTGCCAGAACGGCCTAGTCTGCGGCGACACCGTAGCGGACGCGCGCGTGCCGCGTAAAGGCGACGTGGCCGCCCAGGTGATAGAGGGCGCTTACCAAGTACTGCACGGTTTCGAGCAGGCGCAGGTGTCGCGCGAGGCCATGCGCGCTGTCACCCTGGATGGCGGCGAGGCCGAAGTCTTCGCCCGTGCCGCGCTGGCTCTCAAGTATGGCGATCACGCCAAGCCGGCGCCGATCACCGAACGGCAGGTGCTAGCCGCTCGCCGTGTCGACGATAACCGAGTCGACCTCTGGAGCGTGTTCAACCGCATCCAGGAAAACCTCATTCGTGGCGGTTTGGTCGGGCGCGGCAATAGCGGACGCCGTCAGCGTACCCGCCCCGTGCAAAGCATCGACCAGGACCTACGCCTGAACCGTGCCCTGTGGCTTCTGGCCGATGGGCTGCACCAGTTGAAAGCCTGAAGTCCGCCTGGAAGGGCCGTCAGGCGGTCGGCCCTTTCATATATTCGAACGTTGCCTTAACCGTGCGTGGTGTTCCGCCACGCGCAGTTGAATCGAAACTTCGGATCAGCCGACTGCTACCGAAGCCGCTATTGGTCCAAATTTTGAGCGATGTGCCCAACAAGCTTCAGAGGCTCGCGACTGTTCATCACGGTAAACATGAGGTCGCGTTTGCTGCGGGGGAGGGCTTGGGAGCAACGCTTGGCGGTAGCCTTTACAGCCGCATCCGTGCCGTGGAGCTTGGCTGCAAGAAGAAGCGCGATCGTCGCATCAGTCAGGGTCACAAATATCTCGCTTGAGCTGCGAAGTAACGCGGCCGTATTTTACATGTAGCCACATCTCATGGAGGAAGGAAGAGCTCGAGCGGTCCGTGAACAGCAAACATAACTGCCAACATTAGGCGTGTTGGAAGTCCAGCCAACGAGCCGCAACGAAACGCTAGTTGGCAGGCCGCTGTTACAGCGGCCTGCCAACTAACTCAGCTTACAGCCACCCCAGATACGGCTCGCCGATACAGCACCACCATCTCATCAAGCAGCGACTCGGCGGCATACAGCGTCATCTTTAGTCGCAGGTCCTGGGGATAAAACCCATCAGGTCCGCCTATCTGCTGCAGTAAATCCTTGACCATATAGGCCCGCAGCTCGGCTTCAAACAACACAGGCTGTCGTGCAGAAGCGCACGCAGCGGATGAAAGCGGCGAGGGCGCTCGTGGGCGGTGAGGGAAGGGTAGAAGTCTGGATTCACGATCAGCCATTGCTCACCTCCCAGAAGGTGACACAACAAGGGACTGCTGAATCGAGGTGGAGCGCGGGGATAAAAAGGACGTATCGCATGTTGCTGGTGCTCCTTGGACAGTTAAGGAGCCGCCATCCAGCCTTCTCACGAGCAAGGGTGGCGGACCGTGCAAGGGTGAGAACCGGCGTCCAAGGGAACCGGCCAGGCCGAAACCTGCCTCACACGGCCCGCCATAGCGTCGCTACAGCACAGTGCAAACACTGGCTGTGCGCTACGGCGCAACCGCGCCTTGGACAAACACGCCGGGTTCTCACGCCCGGTCGCGGATTTACCGCGACCGGGCCAGTCTAGCGCGGGGGTTGAGGGAGGGCAAACATGCTGGGGCGTTGTGGGGAGATGGGCGGGTTGAAGCTTGCAGAGGCAATGCCGTGGCGGTGATCTACTCGTTAAATCATCGGAGCGGGAGTCTAGAGCCGAACAGGCGGACAGGACGCTAACCAAGCGGCTGATGGAAACGCTGAGTATCATCGGGAGGTACGGACGCTGGATCACATCATCGTTCCCAGTCATGAGTGTGTCGTTGGAAAATTGGGGCTGCTCTCGGCGCTGGGTAGCTTCGGCCCCTATCCACGGTGGCGCGCTCGCCTGCCGCATCTGGGAAGACGAAGCTAAGTCGGTACTACCGCGCATTTAGGTTGAGAGAGCCGCATTAGTAAGCCTGGATCCATTCGCTGCACCGACAGCGTCCAGCCATGGGCCGTCGTGATTTCCTGACAAATGGTCAGGCCAAGACCTGCGCCATGATCTCGTCTGTGGGCGCTGCGCCAGAATCGTGTGAACAGATGCGCCAGTTGCTCCTCCTCAACCCCAGGCCCCCAATCGCGTAGCGTCAGGCTGCTAGTGTTGACTGCGACATGCACGCAGCTTCCTCGAGGTGCATGCTGAATCGCATTTTCCAACAGGTTCTTAAGCAACGTGAAGAGTGCGCCCCGGTCTGCCAACCAGTACGGCTCGTTATCGCCAGAGGTAATCAACCTCACTTCCGCCGTGTCTGCCATACGCTGCAGATAGTTCACGGCTTCGGTGGTCACCTCTCGAATGTTCACCATGGCGAACTGGTAGCTTTGTATCTCGCTCGCTTCGGCGAGGTGCAGCAACTGGTTTACCTGACGCGTCATGTGTTCCACATCGTTGAGCAATGATCTGCGTTCATCACCATCAACCATCAATGCAATCTGTGAGCGTATCAGCGTAAGCGGCGTCTTCAACTCATGGGAAGTAGTGGCAAGAAATTCCTGCTGCATGCGATAGCCATGTTCCAGCCGCTCCAGTACGTTGTTGAAACTGATCACCAAGGGGGCGATTTCGCTAGGGATGGCATCAGTCTGAAGACGAGCGTGAAGCGATCGGGGCGAAATGTCAGCGGCTGAATTCGATACGTCTCGCAGCGGCTTAAAGGTATACCTCAAGGTCACGTACACACAGGCGCTGAAAACAAAGAGCAGAGCCAGACTGAACAACGTGATTCCCATACCGGTAAAGGGCAAGGTAAATGCGCGGTAGACTAGATGCAGGAATCTCGTACTGGCGGTGAACTGCAGATACCAGGTCTGTCCATCGTGCTCTACCGCCTCGGTGGAGCCATGCATGGTCAGGCCCCTCTGCTGGAACGCGAACCTCCCAGGTATGGGCTGTCTCGCCGAGCCGCTTTCAGGCCAGATGACTTCGCTACCCGGCGAAGACAGGACCACCTTTCCCGCTGTGTCCAGCACGCGGTAAGCGGTGTCCTGCTGCAGGCTCCTGAATGCCCACTCCACATCGAAGCCAGTGATGTCGAGCCCGACAGGGCTGCCAGCGCCATCGAACAGCAGTTCAACGGCCATTTCTCTGGTGATATCCGCTACCTCCGCTTCCGAAAGAACGCCGCTCTTGTCAGCCTTAAGCGAGAAGACTGCCAACACCAGCAGGAGGATCGTCAGCGTAGCGCCAATGACGTAGGCAAGTATCACCTTAACGGCAAGACTGCTGATCCGCAGCTTCCTCACGAACCGCATGACCGAGCTACCTGACGCTGGCACCCGAGGGTTATCGCTTTAGCTGAAAGATACTTGATAGACGAACACGCAGAATGGGCGCGACTGATCATATCTACTACCGCAGCGGCGATTGCTGAGGGGTTTTGCGAGTTGCTGGTCTGCTGGCCGGGCAAATTGATCGCAGCCTGTGCTCTAAATATCTCGACATAGATCAACGGTACTGCCTCGTAACTAATATCGGCACCGGGCGGCTGACCACTCGTCGAGACAATGTTAGCCCCTGGACCACATCCGCTTTTTGCCGGCACCGGTCTGCAATGCGACTTACTGAAGCCAAGCTTAAACCTGCCACTACGGCTGAAGTAGAAGAGGTAGGCAGAAGCGCACTCAATCGGAACAGAATGGGCAGACTGAAAGGACGCATGTAACTCTCCAAGCCGAGAATGAAAAGGCGCCCCGATTATCGAAGGCTTTTTCTTACCGAACACTTACTGCATAGCCCTTAATGATTTTTCTCTAAGGGGGGCGACTAAACCGACAATCGAACGGTTTGCGTTTGCCTAATGCAGAGTTAATGGTCATGCAGAGTGGTCGAGCGCGATATTTGGCTGAGACGGTTGGGGCCACGCCCGGCTTGCCTCAACAGGATGCGTATACGCACCGTCTACTACGCGGACGGGCGCTATTTTTTTGCGTCGGATGAGCCACAAGCAGGCCGCTAGGCTTCGCTAAAGCACGTCCAGCCCATGCCTCAGGTCCGTTTGCAGCAGGCTGTGTCAGGGACGTTCTCGTGGTCGTCGGGGTGTTGACCTTGCCAGCATCAAGGAGCAGGCCGGTGAAGCCGTCACGCGGGAAGACCGAATCGGCCCATCTCCTTTGTGGGAAGGTTCGCCCCGCTGCGTCCTTGGCTTGTCGTGAATCCTGACGGTGGCACGGCTGTGCCTCGGGCTTCATGGCAGCAACCGTTCGGCGCAAACAATTTCCCCTCCGCTGCGCGCATTCCTCACCCACAAATTCTGTGCGCGTCTCGGTCCTCCACGTTGTTGCGGCCGCTGGGCGGTGCGGCCAGCCCGACCTCCGTCTGCCGGTTCACAACAAGGACGCGATGGGCGCGACCTTGGTACCCCGAAAGGAGAAATCACTATGGCCAACATCGGCACCTTCACCGCACAGAACGACGGCTTCACCGGCACTGTTCGCACCCTGACGCTTAACGTCAAGGTCAAGTTCGTTCCCAACGACAGGAGCAGCGAGAGCGCCCCCGACTATCGCATCCAGACGGCCGGTGGCTACGACATCGGCGCGGCCTGGGAGAAAGTCAGCCAGGCCGATCGGGCATACCTGTCCGTGACCCTGGATGATCCTTCGTTTCCGGCAACGATCTACGCCCGTCTGATAGAAGACGAGAACGGTACGCACAACTTGATCTGGTCGCGCAGCAAGTCGGTAGCCTGACCACCTCATCGCCCCGCCCGTTGTGGCGGGGCACTGTTACGGAACTACAGCCGAACGTGCCGGCGTCGTGAACAATGCTATCCAGCGCGCAATCCGTCCCAGAGCTCGGCCACGCCGGCGAACTCGATTCTGGCCGCTTTTTAGCTGGCTCTTCTCAGGCCTCGCTCGATCGGTCGCGCCTGAATGGGGAAAATCGTTTTATTGCAATGACGTTTTCGTGCTTTTTTTGAAAGTATTGGTGGCCGTTTCGGACAGAAACGCCAAAGCGCTTTTACATCTTTGCAGAGCCGCGCAAAACCGGGTTTCCGCTTTGGTTCCTTTACGGTTTCGCCCGTATGAGGGTTCGTGCACTTGAAGCGATGCACAAATCCGTATCGGCAGCTTGGCGGTTTCGTGCACAAACACATTCCGGCAAAAGCGTAGTTGTGACTAACCGTAAGCGGTCAGACCGCCAGTGTCTGAATCGGTGTTTCTGTCTTCTATGGACATAAGCCTGACCTATCGGATCATCGTTTAACCCCCGAGCGATGCAGGATGGCCCAGCACTGCACGTCCTTGAGTCGCGTCGCGAACAGATGGTTCGGCTGGCGCTCCGGCGTTATCGGTCTTCGCATAGCGGCCGTCGTTTTTCCGTTGCGAGCCAGGGGCGGCTATCTTGAAGCAGGGAGGTTGCCGATGGCTCATCGCAACGCCGAGCAGAAGTGTCCCACCGCGGCCTATCTCTACCTTCTGCACCTTGATGAGCATGCTCTTGCCTGGGAGTACCTGCGCAGAAACCCGGAGTACCAGCGTGACTGGCAAGACTGCATGCGCCGGGCTGCGGCCGCGCACCGCTGGGGTTTGCGCGTGCTGGAAGATCCGGGGTTGGACGCCCGCGACGCGCATCCGCTCTGGCTTGTGGAGCATCCAGGGCTGGTCCAGCTCCACCCCGACGTTTATTCCACGCCCGACGCGGCAGCATTGGATTTCTGGAACATTCCGGGCCGCAAGGGCCTAGTCCATGACGGTCGGTGTCTACGCGTGGCCACCAGTATTTCCGGATGCCGGATCAGGCTGGCAATGGCGCCTGGCCTGAAAGATGGCGACGCGTTCGTTGTCGCCATGCGCACAGGCCGCCGACCGGGGTCTCGTGCGTGCGCCATGACTGAAGCGCTGAACCAACTGGCCGCCGGCTCCCATACCACGCCACTGGCACAGAGCTTTTCTAGGCCGAGCGCCACCGCCTTGCTTGAACTGCACACTTTGCAGGCGTTGGATGCCAGCCTGGCGGGTGCCTCTCTCCGCGAGGTCGCCTTGTGCCTCTTCGGTTCTGCGGCGGTAACACAGGGCTGGCATGCCGACGCTAGTCTGCGCTCGAAGGTTCGCCGCCTGGTCCGGCGAGGCCGAAGGTTAATGCTCGATGACTATCGGCGCCTTGCACGGCTCGACCTGCAGGGTAGGGCCGTTCCGAGCCATCACCAAAACGACCCTGAGCAGGGGAGCCCAGCTTTCTGAGACTGGCTCCATCCGGCTGCACTGGTGCAGCCGACTGTCCTGAATGCTGGAGGTTTACCTTATGCGACCTGCTCCTGTGCAGCCTGCTGCTGCGCCCGGCACATCGATGCAACTTGCTGCTGTCCAGCCGCAGCGCTACCTCACGAACGAAGAGGCGGCCACCTACCTTCGCCTGTCGCCACGTACGCTGGAAAAGCAACGTGTGATCGGCGGTGGCCCGCGCTTTCGCAAGTTCGGTCGCCGCGTCATGTATGCCATTACCGACCTCAATGCCTGGGCCGACCAGCACAGTTTCGAGGCCACCTCCGATCCCGAATACGCCGAGCAGCACTCGGCTGACAGCCGTGCGCGTTGATTGGCGGCCGTATGGCCAGCTCGGAGCACGAGCGTGCCCAGCTCGACCTGTTCCGCGCGCTGCCGGGCGACATGGCGCCGCGCGACAGCCAGGACTTGATGGCACATCCGTTCTTCTCGCTATCCAAGTCGCGGCGTACGACGCCAATCGACTTTCGCACGGCTGGCGTCACGGTGCGTGTGGAGGGCACTCAGGAATATGGCATTGCGACAATTTGGGATGCCGACATCCTGATCTGGGCGGCCAGCCAGATCGTGGCGGCTCGCGATGCCGGCATCGCTCCGTCACGGCTGATGCGCGCGACACCCTACGAGATCTTGCGTTTCATCGGGCGCGGTGTGTCGTTGCGCGACTATCAGCGCTTAAAGGCGGCTTTGGATCGCCTGCAGTCGACCACGGTGGCCACGTCTATTCGCGAGACGACCGGGCGGCGGCTGCATCGCTTCTCGTGGATCAACGAGTGGAAGGAATTGGCCGACGCTCGGGGTGCGCCGTTGGGCATAGAGATCATCCTGCCGGACTGGTTCTTCGCGGGTGTGTTGGATGCAGCGCTGGTGTTGACCATCGACCCCGCCTACTTCCGGCTCACCGGAGGCATCGAACGGTGGCTATATCGCCTGGTTCGCAAGCATGGTGGGAAGCAGCCGGACGGCTGGCAATTCGATTTCAGACATCTGCATCGCAAGTCAGGCAGTACCGCGAGGCCCTGCGACTTCGCTTGCGATTTGCGTGCCTTGGTGGCGCGGCAGTCATTGCCGGGCTATGTGCTCGGCATCGAGCGGATCCCGGAGAGCAGAACGGAACTGCTTACGTTTCGGCCCGTGCCGTCTACCGCACGGGGATAGTCGCGGTACAACCTGTGGACGGGCTCGTGCTATCAGGCGTGTCGGGTATCGTGCTATCGGGCGTGTCCTTATCGTGCTATCAGGCGTGTCAAATCCGCTGTAGGCCAGGGCTGGAGCGGTCTCCAGCGTCCCTTAACTTCTCTAACTTAAAAGCTCTAACTTTTTATAGGCGCCTGCCGTTTCGGTGGACAACCGAAAGACGGCACGCGCTGGCCCGTTCCTGGGTGAGGAGGGCCAGGCCATGATCGTTGCCCTACTCAATCAGAAAGGCGGCGTCGGCAAGACCACCTTAGCGACACATATCGCAGGCGAGCTCGCATTGCGCGGTCAGCATGTCGTCCTTCTAGACGCCGACCCGCAGGGTTCAGCGCTGGACTGGGCGCAGCGGCGCGCGCAACAGGGGCTACCCAGGCTGTTCAGTGTCGTGGGACTAGCCCGTGAAACGCTGCACCAGGAAGCGCCTGAGCTGGCCCGTCGCGCTGATCACGTCGTAATTGATGGACCACCCCGGATCGCGGCGCTTGCACGCTCTGCTCTGCTGGCCGCTGGCCGCGTCATCATCCCTGTACAACCCAGCCCGTACGATCTGTGGGCCAGCGACGAAATGGTCGCACTGATCCGCGAGGCGCAGCTTTTTCGCCCTGAGCTGGCGGCAGCATTTGTCATCAACCGGCGCATCAGCACAACCATCATCGGCCGTGAAGCGCGTCAGGCGCTGGCAGATCAGCCTATACCGGCGCTACGTGCTGAGGTTCGCCAGCGCATTGTCTTCGCCGACAGTGTGGCGTCGGGACGTCTTGCCCGCGAGACGGCGCCCGACAGCGCCGCCGCGCGCGAGATCACTGCCCTGGTGGACGAGCTGCTGAGGTGGTCGGCATGACCCGAGTTGGCGACAAACGCACGCCCATCGGCGTGCGTCCTCACGCGGACCCGCATGCTGAAGCCTGGGTTCGTCAGAGGGACGCCAACGTCGTCCACAGGCGCGACCTGTACAGCGCGCGTCTGACCCTCGATATCACCCCGGCGTTGCGCGCCCGGATCAAGGTATCGGCATTCACCCAAGGCATGACGGTGGCCGAGTTGCTGCGGGGGTTATTGGAGCGCGAATTTCCGGAGAAAACAGGATGACGGTACAGACAATTACTGCCACGCCGGCGGCGAACTCCGTTTTTGCCATGCGTTTCGGCGAGACTGACGCGACGTCGCTGACGCGCGTGTCGCTCATTCACGTGCCGCAGCGCGTCCAGGTCTACCTGCGCTTCGGTGATCCGGTACGTATTACCCGCCTGGACCCTATGAGGCGTATAGCCGTGTTCCTGCCCGGCGCCATCTTCTGCCGCGTTCGCTGGCAAGCCAACGAGTACGGCACGGTCAGCTGGCAACTGACGGTGATGCAGGGATGCACGCAACGGGATGCGGTGCAGCGTATTGCCGGCGTGGTGCCTGGCGCTCGGTTGCTGCTGCACGCCATCGGCAAGCCGGTAGTGCGCATGGTGCTGCCGCTGATTGATGCCATCGAGGCGCAGGGCATCGATCCGACAACGGTGTCACCAGCGTATTGGCGCATGCTGAATAACCGGCTCGCCGCACGCCTGGCCATGCCCGTCTACACCGCCGAGCGTCACTCCGCCTGGCTGACGAGGCGGGGGCTGCAGTGATGGGCATTGCCGACCTGTATCAATCATCACGAGGCCGTGGTCGCCTTGTGATCGCAGCGCTTAGCGCCTGTGGGCTAGCGGCACTGGCGTGGTCGGCCTTCATGCGCCCCGATGTCCGGTTCGTCTACAACGCCTCGGACAGCGTGCCGGTTGGTTGGTATCGAATCGATTCGGCAGGACGGCAGGCTAACGCGTGGTCTGTTGGCCGCATTATGCTGATTCGCCTCCCGGACGCCGCCGCAACGCTTGCAGCGCAGCGCGGATACCTGCCGTTAGACGTTCCTTTGCTCAAGCGCGTGGCTGCGGTGGCAGGACAGCATGTGTGCATTGCTGACCGCACCGTGCACGTCGACAACGCTGCCGTGGCTGTAGCACTGGATGCTGACAGGATGGGTCGGCATCTGCAGGCTTGGTCGGGGTGCCGGCGGCTTCGACCCGGTGAGCTGTTTCTGCTGAGCCCGACCAATCCGGCGTCGTTCGATAGTCGCTATTTCGGACCCGTTGATACCTCCGCCGTGCTCGGTATTGCGCATTCGCTTGGGCTGGGAGCGGAACAATGAAGCGCGCCGACTCGCTATTCCCTGTCGCCTCAAGCCGTGTGCAGGACTTGCGCCTGCCTTCGTATCGTCGTGCGAGCACGGACGTGTTCGCATCGCGCTACGGTTTGAGACCGGTACAGCCAACCTGCGTGCAGCCGTCTTGCCTTGAGCATAAGCAGCTAGCGGCCGTTGCGATGTCCGTCGGCGACCTCGCCGCGAGATACACCGCCGCGACAGACCACCGATGCCTGGAGCACATGCGGCTGGCAAAGGCGGAAGGCAAGACAAAAGGCGGCGGCACCCAGACGGTCGCAACGCCAGTCTGCACGTGGGGGAGGTGCGGCACCCGGCTGCGTCTTCGCCGTGCCGTATATGGCGTGCAAGGCGCACTTATGCTGGCCTTTCTGCGTGCCTCACACGCCGGGCTTCGCCTCTGCTTGCTGAAGTCACCGTCATGACCGACCGCCGCGATGATGACTTTCGCCTTCGCCCTGGTGCGCCGAAGAGTCGCGATAAGGGCTTCGTTTCCAGAGTGCTCAAGCAGGTCGGCAAGGCCGGTGGCAAGTCAGCTGTGCGGCGTCCAGCACTGGCTGGTGGCAAGGGACAACACGCCGGTCAGCGGCCGGGCTCGCGCCTCGGGCGAGGGCACACGGCAGCGCGCTTCGCAGGCGCCTCGCTCACACCGTTCTCACGCCGGGTGACCATCAAAACCCTGCTGGTCAATCAGCGCCAGGCAAGCCCGCAATCGTTGGCCAAGCACCTGCGTTATATCGAGCGTGATGGCGCGGGACGCGACGGCGAAGCAGGCCGAGCCTATGGAACACTGACGGATGAGGTTGATTTGGGCGCGTTCCGGGAGCGATGTGCTGATGATCGCCATCACTTTCGCTTCATTGTCGCACCGGAGGACGGGGCCGAACTGGACGACTTGCGCACCTACACCCGACAGCTGATGGGGCGTATGGAGGCTGACCTGGGTACGCGGTTGGACTGGGTGGCGGTAGACCACTGGAACACCGACAACCCGCATACACACCTCGTCGTTCGAGGACGCGATGACACCGGCAAGGACCTCATCATTGCCAGCGACTACATCGCCCACGGCTTCCGCCGTCGGGCCGCCGAACTGGCCACCGAATGGCTCGGCCCCCGCACCGAGTTGGAACTTCAGCAATCCTTGCAACGTGAGGTGAACCAGGAGAGTTGGACGAGCCTGGATCGCACGTTGTGCCTGGAAGCCGGGCCTGAGCGGACGCTGCGAATCGAACGTTTTAACCAGCCGCCGCTGCAACGCCAGCGCCTGGCACTGATTGGCCGTCTCCAGCGACTACAGCAAATGGGACTGGCTGAAGAGGTCCGGCCCGGGACATGGTCCATTCAGGCCGACGCGCAGACAACCTTGCGCACCCTGGGTGAGCGAGGCGACATCATTCGCACCCTGCAGCGTGCCATGAGCGGACGGTCGCGCGAGTTGGCCGTGTTCGCGCCAAAAGAGGACGGGGTTGCAGTCACAGGGCGGGTGGTCGCCAAAGGCTTATCCGATGAGCTCGGTGACCGAGGTTATCTGGTCGTCGATGGTCTGGATGGCAAAGCGCACTACGTCTCCCTCAGTGCGAGCGACGAACTGGCCAACTACCCGACCGGCTCGGTGGTGAGCGTACGCGGCTCGGCCAAGATACGGGAGACGGACCGTACCATCGCCGCACTCGCGGGCGATGGTCTGTACCGTTGCGACCATCATCTGGCGATCACCAAGGGCCAGGCGAACGGTAACCGTCACCCACAGGAACTCGTCGCAGCCCATGTGCGGCGACTCGAAGCGCTGCGTCGGGCGGGCATCGTTGAACGGTTGGCGGACGGACTGTGGAAAGTGCCGGCCGATCTACCCGAGCGCGGCCGCCAGTACGACGCCAAGCGCTTGGGTGGGGTGGTCATCCAGTTGAAATCCCATCTGCCGATTGAACGGCAAGCTCGCGTGATCGGTGCCACCTGGCTCGATCAGCAACTGATCGGCGGCGAGCGAGGGCTGGGTGACCTCGGCTTTGCCGGTGAGGTGAAGCAGGCCTTGCGCCAACGCGCCGATTTCCTCGTGGAGCACGGGCTGGCCGAGCGTCAGGCTCAGCGCGTGGTTCTGTCGCGCAATCTCTTGGCGACGCTACGTAACCGGGAGCTCACCCGGGTAGCTGAGCAGGTCGCCGCGGAAACTGGATTGACGCACCGGCCGCTGAAAGAAGGCCAGCGCGTGGCCGGCCTCTATCGCCGTAGCGTCATGCTCGCCAGTGGCCGTTACGCCCTGTTGGAGGATGCCAAGGCGTTCAGCTTGGTGCCGTGGAAACCTGTCATTGAGCCGCGCCTGGGTCAGCAGCTTGCCGCAACGGCACGGGGTAATTCGGTTTCTTGGGAGCTTGGAAGGTCCCGCGGTGTTGGGATTTGAAGGCCTCGTCACGCTGTTCTGTTTGTCGGCTGCTCTCGGGCGACCTCCGCAACCGTCTATCTGGTCGCCTACGCACTCAAGCTAGCGGGGCTGGACGCATTCTTGGCCCTTTCAATTTTCAACCGCAACCCCGAGGAAACGAGCCATGAGAACCCTGACACCGATACTCTGTGCACTGGCACTCACCGCCTGCGGCGAAACCGGGAGACCTGAGGCGCCGCTGCCGACAGTTGACGAGCTGGCCGCCGACCCTGCGCGGCTGGAAGAGCTGCGCCCGCAATGCAAGCTGGACCGCGCCAAGCTCGGTGATGCCTTGTGCAATCGAGTGGCCGAAGCAACGCGCCGGCGCTTCATCGGGGACGGAAGGGTGCCTTATACGCCGTCGAAAGAGGTGCCCAAATTCTAGGCGTTACCCCTCGCAAAATCTCCAACGGTCCCACCGATACGCCGCAACGCGTTCAGGCTTGCGGCGTTTCGTTGCCACTAGCCCAAGCCTTCATTGGTGCATTTTGGGCCACTGTTGTTCCGATAACGGTCTTTGACCGGCACCGGAACGGCACCGAAGCTCCCCCCCAAGCAGCCAGCTCAAGCGTGCTGCATGCAAAAGGGGGAGCGCCGTCATGCTCGGTACCAACGTACTGTTCGGACAAATTGCCGTTGTGTTCGGTGTCGTGATCGCCGGGGTGTGGAGCGCGACGCAATGGACGGCTGCTGCGCTGGGCTATCAGCCTCGTTTGGGTTTGCCGTGGTTCGAGCTTTTCGAAACGCCGATTTATCACCCCTGGCGACTGTTCGACTGGTGGTTTTTCTTCGGTGCCTATGCGCCGGAGGTGTTCGACATCGGCGGTACCATCGCCGGTGTAAGCGGCCTGGTCGCGGTGGGCGTCGCCATCGCCATGTCGATATGGCGCGCCCGCCAGTCGCGTCAGGTCACCACCTACGGCTCGGCGCGTTGGGCCGAACCTGAAGACATCCGTAAGGCGGGGCTCACCCGCCCGGCCGGTGTGCTTCTCGGGCTGTACGACGACCATTACCTGCGTCATGAGGGCCCTGAGCATGTTCTTGCCTTTGCACCGACTCGCTCGGGCAAAGGGGTCGGTCTGGTTGTTCCCACTTTGCTGAGTTGGCCTGCCTCGGCGGTGATCCATGACATCAAGGGGGAGAACTGGAACCTGACCGCCGGTTGGCGCGCACGGTTTTCGCACTGCCTGCTGTTCAATCCGACCGATTTGCTTTCGGCCGCCTATAACCCGCTGCTGGAGGTGCGCCAGGGTGCGCACGAGGTCCGCGATGTGCAGAACATCGCCGATATTCTGGTCGATCCGGAAGGCGCGCTGGAGCGGCGCAATCACTGGGAGAAGACCTCCCATGCGCTGCTGGTCGGCGCCATCCTACACGTGCTGTATGCCGGTGAGGACAAGACCTTACGTGGCGTCGCCAACTTCCTGAGCGACCCGCAATGCCCTTTCGAGGTGACGCTGCACCGGATGATGACGACGCGTCACTTGGGTGAGGAGACCCACCCAGTGGTGGCGTCTGCTGCCCGTGAAGTGCTCAACAAGAGCGAGAACGAACGCTCGGGTGTGTTGAGCACCGCCATGTCGTTCCTTGGACTGTACCGCGATCCTACGGTGGCCCAGGTAACCTCACGCTGCGACTGGCGCATTGCCGATCTGATTGCTGCCGAACACCCGGTTTCGCTGTACTTGGTGGTGCCTCCTTCAGACATCAGCCGCACCAAGCCGCTGATCCGCCTGATCCTCAACCAGATCGGTCGACGCCTCACCGAATCGCTCGACGGCAGCGACGGAGTACAGCGGCGTCACACGCTGCTGCTGATGCTCGATGAGTTCCCTGCGCTGGGCCGGCTGGACTTTTTCGAGTCGGCGCTGGCCTTCATGGCAGGCTACGGTTTGCGCGCCTTCCTGATCTCGCAGTCGCTCAACCAGATCGACAAGGCCTACGGGCAGAACCACTCGATCCTCGACAACTGCCATGTGCGCGTGACCTTCGCCACCAATGACGAGCGCACCGCCAAGCGCATTTCCGAGACGCTGGGTACCGCAACGGAGCTGCGTGCACAGCGCAACTACGCGGGCCATCGGCTGGCGCCATGGCTGGGGCATCTGATGGTCTCGCGCCAGGAAACGGCCCGGCCACTGCTGACGCCTGGCGAGGTGATGCAACTGCCACCGGACGAGGCCGTGGTGATGGTCGCCAGCGTCGCACCAATCAAGGCTCGAAAGCTGCGCTACTACAACGATGCCAACTTCAAGCAGCGTGTGTTGCCTCCACCGATCCTCGTGGCGGGGCATTACGCCGACGTGCCGCCAGGGCGCGAAGACGACTGGACCAACCTGGCATCGCCCGTAGCCTCTGTGCCATCGGAAGGTGGCGACAGCCTAGCATTCGGCTTCGCCGATAAGGGAGGTTCGCAGCGACAGGCCGAACTGTCCGCACCCGTTACCTACGATCCCGAGCAGGTGCCTGTCGGAAACGATCTATCTCTGCTCGATGACGACGACGCGCCGCCCGTTCTGCCTCGCCAGTTTGATCCCGCCATGCAACGTGTCGCTCGGCAGGCTGCACTCGACCCCGACGACGGTATCCAGCTATGAGCCAGTACCGCCTCAACCTGTTCATCCAACCTGAACATGCTCGACGACTGGACGAACTCGCCGCTAAGAAGGGTGTTTCCAAATCTTCCATCGTCGCCGCAGCGCTGGCGTCCTGGCTGTCGCCCGAAGCCGGAGACCAGCGCGAAGCCGCCATCGCCAAGCGACTGGATCGCCTGTCACGGCAGTTCGAGCGTCTCGAACGCGACCAGGCCATCGAGATCGAGACGCTGGCCTTGTTTGTGCGCTACTTCCTGACCGTCAGCACACCCGTGCCGGAGGCGCATCAAGAGGCAGCCAAAGCGCAGGGCAAGGCGCGCTTCGAGCAGTTCGTCGAGCAGCTCGGTCGCCACCTCTTGCGTGGCCGCAGTCTGGTGCGCGACGTAGTGGAGGAGCTCTACCCGGAGGGACGGCACTTGGATAGCGCGGCGGACGAACCACGGGAGCGAGGCCGATGAGTGCTGCTGGCCAAGCCACTCAGGCTGTCTCGCTGGACCGGCGTATCGCCATGCTTCGCACCGCGATGGGTCCGGTCATCGCAGCTGCCCTTGAAGACCCCGATGTCGTCGAGGTCATGCTCAACCCTGACCGGACGCTGTGGGTGGACCGGCTGTCGTCAGGGCGCGCGCCGCTCGGCGCGGAGCTCTCCGAAGCGGATGGTGAGCGCATCATCCGGTTGGTCGCCGCGCATGTCGGCGTGGAGGTGCATCGCGGCAAACCGCTGCTGAGCGCCGAGCTGCCGGAAACCGGCGAGCGCTTTGAGGGCATCTTGCCGCCCGCGGCACCGGGTCCCGCCTTCGCGTTACGCAAGCGGGCCGTGGGCGTCATCCCACTGGAGCGTTACGTGACAGACGGGATGATGACCGCAGCCCAAGCCGCCTGGCTGCGCGAGATCGTGCGTGAACGGCAAAACATCCTGATCGCCGGCGGCACCAGTACCGGTAAAACCACGCTGGCCAATGCGCTGCTCGCCGAGATTGCCTGCACTGGCGATCGGGTGCTGGTGCTTGAAGACACCATCGAACTGCAGTGTGCCGCCCGCGACCACGTACCGCTTCGCACCCGTGCAGGCGTGGTGTCCATGCGCGAACTGGTGCGCACGACGATGCGGCTGCGTCCCGACCGCGTGGTGGTGGGAGAGGTGCGCGGTGGGGAGGCGCTGGACCTCGTCAAGGTTTGGGGCACCGGTCATCCGGGCGGCATCGCCACCATCCATGCCAGCTCCGCTCAGGGCGCACTGCTGCGATTGGAACAGTTGGTGCTGGAGGTCGCGGTAAATCCGCCTCGAGCGTTGATCGCCGAGGCGGTCAACGTGGTGATCGTCATCGCCGGGCGCGGCCGGCTTCGCCGAATCCAGAGCATCGCCCGCGTGGTCGGTTACGACGGCGCGGGTTATCACCTGGCGGACGCGCAGCACGCCTCTAATGCCGTCCCAAACGCTTCTGCTTCGTTACCCTCAACCACGCCTGGAGAACTGCCATGAAAGCCGCGTATGCCCCTGTTTCCCGCCCGGTCGCCAACCTGAGGTTGGGCCTGACGCACTTGCGTCGCCTGGCTGCGTCTGTCGACAGCGGCCTGTTGCTCGCAGCCATCATGCTGACGACCGTCGGTACGGCGAGGGCGGCCGGCTCCTCGATGCCTTGGGAAGGTCCGCTCGAATCCATTCTCGAATCGATCCAGGGACCGGTCGCGCGCATCGTGGCGGTGATCATCATCATCGCCACAGGCCTCGCGCTGGCATTCGGTGACACCTCGGGTGGTTTCCGCAAGCTGATCCAGATTGTGTTCGGCCTGAGTATTGCCTTCGCCGCGTCGTCGTTTTTCCTGACGTTTTTCAGCTTCGCTGGCGGAGCGGTTGTATGAGCGCCGAAGTCGACTTGCCGGGCTTCGAGGTGCCGCTGCACCGAGCACTGACTGAGCCGATCCTGCTGGGTGGGGCGCCGCGGACCGTGGCCATTGCCAACGGTACGCTGGCGGTGGCCGTCGGGCTGGGTTTGCAGCTCTGGCTGCCGGGGCTGGTGCTGTGGCTGATTGGCCACGCGCTGGGGGTCTGGGGCGCGCGCGTCGATCCACAGTTCATGCAGGTGTTTGCCCGGCATCTCAAGCACAAGCCGCTGCTGGACGTGTGAAAGGGAAGGCGCTGCAATGCTAAATCTCACCGAATACCGTCAACGCCCAGCGCTGCTCGCCGACTGGCTGCCCTGGGCCGGGCTGGTTGCGCCCGGCGTCGTGCTGAACAAGGACGGTTCTTTCCAGCGCACGGCACGCTTTCGCGGCCCTGATCTCGACAGCGCGACGCAGAGCGAGCTGGTCGCCACCACGGCGCGGCTGAACAACGCATTGCGCCGGCTCGGCACCGGCTGGGCGATGTTCGTCGAAGCCGAGCGTTGTCCGGCGGCAAGTTATCCGCACTCCGACTTCCCCGAGCCGTTGTCGTGGCTGGTGGACGAGGAGCGCCGCGCGGCGTTCGAGGAAGGTGGCAACCACTTCGAGAGCTGCTACCACCTCACGCTGCAGTACCTGCCTCCAGAAGAGTCGCGTGCCCGCGCTGCCAAGCTGATCTATGAAAACACCTCGACGGCCGGCGTGGACTGGCGCGAGCGCCTCACGGCTTTCATTGCCGAGACTGAGCGCATTTTCGACCTGCTCGCGGGCGTGATGCCGGAGATCGGCTGGTTGGATGATGGTGAGACGCTGAGCTACCTGCATACGACCGTCTCGACACGGCGTCATCGCGTCGGGGTTCCGGAGGTTCCGTTCCACCTCGACATGCTGCTGACGGACGTGCCACTACTAGGTGGCTTGGCGCCGATGCTGGGCGATGAGCACCTGCGTGTGACTACGCTGCGTGGGTTCCCGACCTCAACTTGGCCGGGGATCCTCGATGACCTCAACCGGCTGGGCTTTGCCTATCGCTGGAGTACACGCTTTGTATGTCTCGACAAGGACGAGGCGGAAGGGGAGCTGGGTCGCCTGCGTCGCCAATGGTTCGCCAAACGCAAGAGCGTGCTGGCGCTGCTGCGCGAGACCCTATTCCAGCAGGAGAGCCCATTGCTCAACACCGACGCCAGTAATAAAGCGGCGGATGCGGACGCTGCCCTCCAGGCGTTGGGCAGTGATCAGGTTGCCTTTGGCTACCTGACTTCCACCGTGACGGTGCTCGATGCAGACGCCGACCTGGCCGACGAGAAGCTTCGCAGGGTGGAGCGCGTCATCCAGGGACGAGGCTTCGTCACCATTGCAGAAAGCCTCAACTCAGTGGAAGCGTGGCTTTCGTCCATCCCGGGCAACGCCTACGCCAACGTGCGTCAGCCGGTTGTGTCGACGTTGAACCTCGCGCACCTGATGCCCTTGTCCGCCGTATGGGCCGGACCGGAGCGCAACGCCCACCTCGACGGGCCACCCCTGATCGTGACCCGTACCGAGGGTGCGACGCCATTCAGGCTGGTCACTCACGTGGGTGATGTCGGTCACACGCTGGTCGTCGGTCCGACCGGCATGGGCAAGTCGGTTTTACTCGCCACACTGGCGATGCAGTTCCGTCGCTACAAGGGTTCACGGATTTTTGCCTTCGACATGGGGCGCTCGATGCGAGCGACCGTGCTGGGTCTGGGCGGCGAACACTACGACTTGGGCGGTAATGGCGCGATCGCCTTCCAACCGCTCGCACGTGTCAACGAGGAGGGCAGTCGTAGCCGGGCTGCTGAGTGGGTCGAAGGGCGTCTGCTTCAAGAAGGAGTGGCCGTCGGCCCCGATGAAAAGGTGGCTATCTGGTCAGCGCTCGGCAGCCTCGGGGGGGCTCCTGTCGAACAGCGCACTCTCACCGGTCTGTCGCTGCTACTGCAGTCAAACACGCTACGCCAGGCGTTGGCGCCTTATGTGCTCGGTGGCGCGCACGGCAAGCTGCTCGATTCCGACCTCGACTACCTAAGTACGGCCGATGTGCAGTGCTTCGAAATGGAGGAGCTGATGCCTAGCAAGGCCGCGGTTCTGGCCGTGCTGGGCTACCTGTTCGCGCGTTTGGAGGAACGCTTCGATGGCGCGCCGACGCTGCTGATCCTCGATGAGTCCTGGCTGTTCCTCGACGACCCGATCTTCTCCGCGCGCATCCGCCAGTGGCTCAAGACCCTGCGCAAGAAGAATGTCAGCGTCATTTTCGCCACCCAGTCTCTGGCCGACATCAAGGATTCAAGCATCGCCCCGGCGATCATCGAGAGCTGTGCGAGCCGCATTTTTCTGCCCAATTCGCAGGCAACCGAGCCACAGATTCGCAGCATCTATGAAGGCTTCGGCCTAAATGCACGGCAGATCGAGATCGTCGCTAATGCTCAGCCCAAGCGCGATTACTACTACCAGTCCCGTGCAGGCAATCGCCTGTTCGACCTCGATCTTGGGCCGGTTGCGCTTGCGTTTGCCGGCGCCTCGTCGCCACAGGACCAGCAAGCAATCGATCAGATGCTTCGCGACGCCAGCCTGCCAGGGTTCGTCGGCGCCTGGCTGCGTCATCGCGGCCTCGACTGGGCGGCTGACTTGCTGCCATCTGCACCACCGCCGGCTGTTTCTACCGAACCGGAGGAGGACGCTTGATGAGCAAAGGCGTGCATTTCTGGCCCCTCGCTGTTGCATGGTCGTTGCTGACAGTGCAGCCAATTTCAGCCATGACGGTCATCGACCCCACCAACCTGGTGCAGAACACGCTGACAGCGGTTCGCACGCTGGAGCAGATCAATAACCAGGTCGAGCAGCTGCAGAACGAATCGCAAATGCTGGTCAATCAGGCACGCAACCTGGCGAGCCTCGATTACAACGTCCTTAACCGCCTGCATGCGTCACTGGCGAAAAGCGAGAAGCTGATCGCAGAGGCACGAGGGTTGGCCTACGACGTGCAGAGCCTCGACAGTGAGCTTGCTCGGCTGTACCCAGAGGAATATGCGTCCACCATCAGCGGCGATCAGATGTACCGGGACGCGCGTAAACGTTGGGCGTACACGCTCGATGGGCTGCACACCGCCATGCGTGTACAGGCCCAGGTCTCTGGCAACCTCGCCGACGACGAGAGGGCCTTAGCCGACCTGGTGGGACAGAGCCAGTCGGCCAGCGGCTCGCTGCAGGCCATGCAGGCCACCAACCAGCTGTTGGCGTTGCAGGCAAAACAGTCGATCCAGGCACAGCAGCTTCAGCTTACACAGGACCGTGCCGCCTCTTTGGAGCTTGCTCGGCAGGCGGCAGCCACCGAGCGTGCCCGCGAAATCCGCCGCCGGTTCTTGGGCGACGGCACGCCGTATACACCCTTTCCCGTCCGTTTTTACGGGAACTGACTGAAATGGCCATGCGCTATGTTTTGGTGTTGTGGACCGGACTGTTGGTCGCCTGCGACCAACCCTGGGATGGGCTGGCAGGCGATCCAATTCGGCGCGAGACGCAACACGCCCTGCACATCGCTGTCGGCGGCAGGCCGAGTATGGCTACAGCCGAGGTGTATCGACACCGCTTTTTCAGCGGTAAGGGTGGCCCCGACGAATTCGGAACCCTAAGGCAACTGCCCGCGATTCCGCCGACATTCGATGGGCCCGTTGAGGTTTATCCCGATGAGAGCCGTAGGCCGCTTGCGCGTCAGGGGGTTGCCCATGAATGACGTCACGGTCATTGACCGGTTCCTCGATACGTTTTCCCGCTACATCGACTCGGGGTTCGGGCTGCTGCAAGGAGAAGTTGCCTACCTGACCGCCACGCTAGTGGCCATCGACATGACGATTGCCGGCCTGTACTGGGCGCTCGGCCATGCCTCAGGCCAGGGCGAGGATGTCATGGCGAAGCTGATCCGCAAGGTGCTCTACGTCGGTGCCTTCGCCTACATCATTGGCAACTTCAACCGGCTGGCTGGCATCGTCTTCAACTCCTTTGCCGGGCTGGGTCTGACGGCAACCGGCTCGCTCAGCATGGAGAGCTTTCTACACCCCGGGCAGTTGGCTAAGGCGGGTATCGATGCCGGTGCGCCGATCCTAGAGCAGATCGGCAAACTGACCGGCTTCCCCGAGGTGTTCGTCAATCTCGAACCCATCGTTATCCTGTTTCTGGCCTACCTGGTGGTCATTGTCTGTTTCTTCACCTTGGCCGTGCAGCTGTTCATCACCCTCATCGAGTTCAAGCTGACCACGCTTGCCGGGTTCGTGCTGGTGCCGTTCGCGTTGTGGAACAAAACGGCGTTTCTCGCCGAGAAGGTGCTCGGCAATGTGGTGTCCTCGGGCGTCAAGGTCCTGGTGCTGGCCGTAATCGTTGGCATCGGCACAGGTCTGTTCGCCGAGTTCCAGGTACATCCCGACGAGCCTTCCATTGATCATGCGCTGGTCGTCGTGCTGGCGTCACTGGCGTTACTCGCTCTGGGCATTTTCGGCCCTGGCATCGCGACCGGGTTGATCTCCGGAGGACCACAATTAGGTGCTGGGGCCATGGCCGGTGCTGCCCTTGGCACAGCCGGGCTGGCGGCGGGCGTCGGCGCCGCAGCGACCGGTGTAGGCACCGCAGTTGCCGCCGGGGCGCGTATGGCGTCCGGCGCAAAACTCGCAGCAGGCGCGCGCACGCTTGAAGGCCAGTTTGCAACAGCAGGCGGAGGAGCAGCCGCAGGTCACGCGGCTGCACCGAGCAACACCGCAAACGCCTTCACCAATACCAAGGCGCAACCTGCCTGGGCCAGGCGCCTGCAGCAGCGTCAGCAAATCAGCCATGCCGCTACCACCGTTGCGCACACGTTACGCGGCGGTGACGGCGGTGGCTCCGGCAGTGGGCCGAACCTGCGCGATGCAGATGGATAAGGGGGAGTCATGCGCTTCAAACGACCACGTGTGCGCTACGCCGAGACGCCGCAACCTGCTACACCATATCAAGCCGCTGGGCAGGCTTGGGATGAGCGCATTGGCTCGGCGCGCGTACAGGCGAAAAACTGGCGCCTCATGGCCTTTGGTTGCCTATCGCTTGCCCTGCTGATGGCGTGTGGTTTGGTCTGGCGCTCGGCACAGTCCATCGTCACGCCTTATGTGGTGGAGGTCGCTAGCAGCGGCGAGGTGCGGACGGTCGGCGAGGCCGCCATGCCCTACCGGCCATCCGATGCCCAGGTGGCCTACCACCTGGCGTGCTTCGTCACCCTGGTGCGCTCACTGTCGATCGACCCGATTGTCGTTCGGCAGAACTGGCTAGACGCATACAACTACACCACTGATCGCGGTGCCGCCGTGCTCAACGACTACGCACGCAACAAGGATCCGTTTGCCCTCGTCGGCAAGGAGTCTGTCACGGTGCAGGTGATCAGCGTAGTGCGGGCCAGCGATGCTTCATTCAACGTGCGCTGGACCGAGCAGCGCTTCGTCAACGGTGGGTCCGCCGGCACCGAACGCTGGAACGCAGTGATTTCCATTGTTCAGCAGACCCCGCGCACCGAACAACGTCTGCGCAAAAACCCGTTGGGCATCTACGTTAATGGGCTGTCCTGGAGCCGCGAACTGGATGTATCTGAGGGAGCAAAGCCATGAACCTGTTCCGCCGCACACTTACGCTGTCGGTCGTCGTACTTGCGTTGGCCGGCTGTGCGACCCAAGGCAAGCCGGCGCCGCGCATCTCGCTCGACGAGCCCGTGCAGGCGCAACCACTGCCCGAGCCGCCGAAGCCCATCGCAGTCGTCGAGGTGCCGAAAGTGTTGCCGATGCCTGCGCAAATGAAACCTCTATCGGGTGTCGCCAATAACCAGACCTCGCCGGAGCCAGTCGATGAAAAGCGACGCGTCACCCACGCGAACCGCGAGGCCCGAATGCCGCCTACTCGCGAGGGGTACATTGATGCCATACAAGTCTGGCCGTACAGCGAAGGGGCGCTATATCAGGTATTTGCCGCGCCGGGGCGAGTCACGGTGATCGGGCTGCAGGAAGGAGAGGAGTTGGTGACGGTGGCCGCCGGCGATACCGTGCGCTGGATCGTCGGCGATACGTCCAGCGGTGCTGGCGACGCTTTGCGCGTCAGTGTGTTGGTCAAGCCAATACGTTCGAACCTGAAAACCAACCTGGTGATTACAACCAGCCGGCGGACTTACCTGATCGAACTGACCTCTACCGAAAAAGCCTGGATGGCCTCGGTTTCCTGGAATTATCCGAAAGACCGGATGCTGGCGCTGCAGCGTCAGGCACGGGCCGCACAGGTTAGCGCACCGGTCGATACTGGTCTTTCGCTGGAGCGGATCCGCTTTCGCTATGCGATCAGCGGGAGCAACCCACCCTGGCAGCCGCTGCGGGCCTTTGATGACGGCGAAAAGGTCTACATCCAGTTTCCCGCCGGCATCGCTCAGGGCGAACTGCCGCCCATGTTCGTGATTGGCGCGCAGGGCGATGGGCAACTGGTCAACTACCGCTTCCGCTCGCCGTACTACATCGTCGACCGGCTTTTCGGTGCAGCTGAACTGCGCCTGGGGGCAGACAAGGGCGACGTGGTGCGAATCGAGCGTACCGACGGTCTGCCGCGAGGGCGTTAAGGATGAGCCAGGAAGGTAATCCCGAACGCTTGGCGGCACCTGTTGATAAGGTCCCGCCGGAAGCGGTGGCGTTGCGCGCTCAGCCTCGGCCCGTCAAACGCTTGAGCCGGCGTACCCTGGCAGCGCTTGTCGGTGGACTCGCTGTCGCTGTGCTGGGTGCCACGATCTGGTCGCTGCGGCCGCTGGAGCGCCGTGAACGACACGGCCCGGCCGAGCTATACAATGTCGATCGCGTCTCTCGCTCCGAGGGGCTCGAGAGTTTGCCGACAGACTACGCTCAGCTACCGCCAACATCTTTGGTGCACCCTCCTGAATTGGGGCCTCCGCTTCCGGGCGACCTCGGGCCAGCCATGTTGAAGTCTCAGCGGCCGGCGGCACCCATTTACACGCCGGCCGGCCAGGATCCCGCTGAGGCTAAACGATTGGCTCGATTGAAAGAGGCCGAAGAGGCGGCTGGCTCGTCGCTGTTTTTTCAAGCCGACAGCCGGCGTTCTGCTTCCACTGCAAACGCCTCGTCAGAGCGAACGGCGCAAGCGTCCATGCTGTCGGCTTTTGATCCGCTGGCGACGGTATCGAGCTCGGAAGTGGCGCAGCCAACCGATCCGATGGCTGTGCAGAATCGACAGCAGCAGAAGGAACAGTTCCTGCGTCCGGACACCAGGGCCACACGCAACACAGGGGACCTGCAGCTACCGGCATCGCCTTATCAGGTTATGGCGGGCACGGTCATCGCCGGCGCGCTGGTGACCGGCATAAAGTCCGATCTTCCAGGCGACATCATCGGTGCCGTGACTGAGCCGGTCTACGACACGGCAACGGGTGAGCACCTACTCATCCCGCAGGGTTCGAGGATACTTGGACGTTACAGCAGCCAGGTCAGCTACGGGCAGAGCCGCGTGCAAGTGGTGTGGAACCGCATCATCCTGCCGGACACCACTTCGCTGACCCTGGATAATTTGATCGGCACCGACCCGGCCGGATACGCCGGCTTGGAGGATGGGGTCGATTGGCATTGGAATCGCGTCTTCGCCGGCGCTGCGTTGACCACGCTGCTTGGTATCGGCGCCGAGCTGGCAGCACCGGAAAACCGACAGGACGGAGACCGCGTCATCATCGCTGGTCGCGATGGCCTTCAAGACAGCGTCAATCAGGTGGGCCAGGAAATGACCCGGCGCAATATGAACATCCAGCCGACATTGACCGAACGACCAGGCTTGCCGGTGCGCATCATCGTTAACCGGGACTTGGTGCTGCGACCTTACCAACCCTTGTTCTTTAACAGTGGAGGATCACGATGAGCGCGACGCGCAAGCTGAGACTGGGGCCGCTGCCTAAGACTGAGAACACCAAGCTGACCTTTCTCTGTCCTGCAAGTCTTAAGGCCGATCTAGACCGTTACGCCTCGATGCACGTGGAGACATATGGCGAGCCGGTTGATGCGGTAACCCTCATTCCGTACATGCTGGAGGCCTTCATGGTGGGGGATCGCGGATTTAAGCGTGAGGCGAACCGCTATAGATTCTCGTCGCTTTCTACGCCGAGCGCTCAGAGCACTTGAAGCCCGCCGTTGCGCAAGGCACAGCGGGGCTTGAAGTTGTAGCTACATCAAATCCTCGCGAGTGCCCACTGGACTCGTGGCTCAGGTCCGTACCTATGCGTCCAGAGAGCGCAAGCCTGTCGGTTGGTGGCAGGAATGATCATCCATGCCGCACGCAACCCGTGCCACTCGGTCGATAAAACGATCCAATGGTGCTGACGGCTCGCTATTGCGACGGACCAAGTAGGTGGTCAGCGTGCTCTGGCCCGCCAGGGGACGGGTGGCGATGTCCGGATTGTGGAGCTCTAAAATTCGCGGCAGGCTGGAGAACCCCAGACCGTAACCGGCGGCTACCAACGCGATCATCAGATCGAGGGTTGGGACACGCTCCGCGATGGTCAGTCTGGGCGCAATAGGCCGTAGTACGAGCTGTAGCTGCTGCCAGAACCCTTCGCAGACTTGAGGCTCACAGAGCACCAGTGGGTGCCCGGCGAGTTCCTCCAGCGGAATCTCGCGGTGGGCGAGCAATTGGTGGCGTGCTGGCAGGGCAACGACAAGCGGGTCATGCCATACGGGCACGGCCAGCAGCCCGTCAGTCTGGTATGTGGTTTGCGACAGACCGACATCGAACAAATCGTCCAGCAGGCCTCTGGTCTGCATCGCAGACGGCACTTCACGCAGGAAGATTTCGATGTCGGGGTCTTCCTCGCGGCACAGCGCGAGCAGCGACGCCAGCCGCGATTGCGGGACGCCGTCGGACAGGGCAATGCGTAGCTGACCTCGGTAACCCGAGGCGGCGCCTTTCACGCTTGCTTTGGCCTGTTCTACGACCGCAATGACACGCCGGGCTTCCTGCAACAGGACCGTGCCCGCCCAGGTGAGACGTGTTCGGCGCGTTGTGCGTTCGAACAGCTGCACACCCAAGCGGTGCTCCAAGTCCTTGATGGTCCGCGACAAGGGCGATTGCTCCATATGCAAACGTTCGGCAGCCCGTGCGAAATGCAGCTCCTCGGCGACCGCCACGAAACAGCGAAGATGACGAAGCTCCAACTTGCTCCTCCAGCTAGGTCAATGGTTGGTTTTAGGTTGGACTGTGCGCGGCCAGGCTCGCTGACGACGAAGGTTGAGAACCTGAAGCAGTGCGCCGAGTAACGCGATCAAGCCGGCACAGGTGGCCAGCGTCCAGGTGGGCATCTGTAGCAGCAGGACGAAGCCACCCGAGGCCGCACCTATGGCGCTGCCCAGGTACAGCGCCGATTCGTTGAGAGCGATCGCAAGGTTGCCATCGCCGTGTGCCTGCCTGGCCTGTATCAGTTCGTTGTTCTGCGGTACCTGCAGGGCCCAGCCTACGGCGCCCCATGCCATGATCGGCAGCATGACCAGCCATGTGCCGAGCGTGGCCGAAACCGGTAAGAGGAACAAGGAGACCGAGAGGATCACCATAATGGCGAAGACCAGCACGGGCCCCCTGACTCGATCGACAACCGGGCCCACCAGAAAGCTGCCGAGTACGCCGCCGATGCCCCAGATCCAGAGATAAGGCGTTACCGAGCGGACTGCACCGAGTTCCGGGTCGGCGAGCAGTGGAGCGATAAAGGTATACATGCCCAGACTGGCAACGGCAGCTAGTAGGGAAATAAGAAGTATGGTCATCACGTGCCCATCGGCAAGGATCCTGAGCTTTTGTCCCAGGGAGCTGGTGGGCGCCGCTTGCAGCCTCGGCAACATCAATGCCAGGCCCGCAAAAGCTAACAACCCCAGCAAGGTGACGAGCCAAAGTGCAGCTTGCCAGCCGAAGCTGTCTGCAGTTATCAAACCCACTGGAACTCCCAGCACAACGCCGCTCGCCATGCCTCCCATGATGATGGCGATCGACTTTCCGCGCCGCTCGGGCGATGAGAGCGCTGCTGAGGCGCCGATGCCCATGGCGAGGTAGACGCCGGCGCCTATTCCGGCCACGGCCCGCCAGATCACCAGTTCGGCAAAGCCTGCTGCGAGGGCGCTGGCCGCGTTTGCCAGAACGAACAATCCAAGGGCGAACAGCAAACCGGTGCGTTGATGATCGGGTGGGGTCAGCGCAACGAATATCGGCGAGCCCAGGCCATAAGCGAGGGTAAAGGCGGTCACAAGCTGCGCAGCCACAGCGACCGAAACGGAAAAGGAGACCTCGATTAGGGGAATCAGGCCTGCTGTGACATAGGAGGCCATGCCCAACGCAAATGCACCGAGTGCGATCAGGTAGATGGGAAGTTGCTTGTTGGGATACGGGGTATTCATAGTATCGCCGCTCCAGGATGGAGGCTGGACGCGGTCGCTGGACCGCGTCGCGCTGAGTTAAAGATCGAGGCTGACATCCTGTTCGGTCAGCCAGGTGTTCAGGCCAACCGCCAGCTCCATGCCCATTCGGTCGTACATGGGCGAGGTGTCGCCAACGGGTCTCTCCAGGGTGCGCTTGACCTGCGATGCATCGAGAAGGGCTCGCACAGGTGCGTCCTTGTCGGCCATGATCTGGGTGAGTGAGGTGCGAAGCGCCTGCTCGTAAGCAGGATCCTGCGTCGAGGGGTAGGGGCTCTTGACCCGATCGCTGATCGATTTGGGTAACAGGTCACGAGTCGCCGCACGCAAAATGCTCTTTTCGCGCCCGTCGAAGGTCTTCATTTCCCAAGGAATGTTGAATGTGTACTCGACAAGCCTGTGGTCACAGAAGGGCACCCTGACCTCAAGACCGACGGCCATGCTCATCCGGTCCTTGCGATCAAGCAATGTCTGGACGAAGCGGGTCAGGTTGACGTAGCTCATCTGGCGCATGCGCCGATCCGTCTGCTCCTCCGACGGCAGTACTGGGGCTTCGCTGAGCGCCTGACTGTAGCTGTCCTGTACGAACCCGGGCAGGTCTAGCTGATGTAGCAGCGCCGGCTCGAAGAGGGTCTTGCCGTCGAAGTATTTGCCCGTCACAGACACCAGCCAGGGAAAGGTCTGGGCCTGGATTGCCGCGGGGTCGTGGAACCAGCGGTAGCCCCCAAAGACCTCGTCCGCGCTTTCTCCGGACAGTGCAACGGTGGAGTGCTGGCCCACTTCCTGGAACAGCCGATAGAGCGATGGCCACATGTCGCCCCAGAAGGCAGGCGGTAGATCGAGCGCCTCGATGACTCGATGACGAAGCGCCGGATCGGCCAGTTCTCGGCTGTCCAGGACGATCTCGTGATGACTGCAATGGATACACTCAACCAAGTCGCGAACGTAGGGCGCATCAGGCGTGCCCCTTACTGCATCGCTGGCAAAACTGCTGCCGTGATCGAGAAAATCGACCGAGAACGAATGAATGTTTTCCTTGCCTTCAGCAAGCAGTTTTCTGGACGCCAAGGCGGTGATGATCGACGAATCGAGACCCCCGGAAAGCAGGCTGCACAGGGGTACATCCGAAACGACTTGCCGCTGCACGATATCTTCCAGGAGATCTCGCGTATGCCGGACGGTCTGGTCAAGCGTATGACCATGCTCACGAGCCTCGAGTCGCCAATAACGGTGTCGTGTGAGGCCCTGACGATTGATGCGGACGACCTCGCCAGGCAAGACTTCACGCATGCCGTCATACACTGCATGGCCCGGAGTTTTGACCATCTCCAGGATCTCACGCAGCCCGTCGGCCCTTACGGTACGGGGCACGAGCGGGTTGGCTAACAGGGCCTTGGGTTCGGACCCAAACACCACCCCGTCGACCGTCTCGTAGTAATAAAGCGGCTTCACGCCCATCCGGTCACGAACCAGCAGTAGTTCCTGCGTTGTGAGGTCCCAAACCGCGAAGGCATACATCCCGTTGAGCCGCTCGACGAATCCCTCTCCCCATTCTAGGTAGGCGCGCAGGACCACTTCAGTGTCGCTGAGGCTTTCGAAACGATGGCCGCGTCCTTTCAGCTCGGCGCGCAGTTCACGAAAGTTGTAGGCCTCACCGCTGTAGGTGATCGCCGCCGCTTCTAACCCGTCGTCGCGTCGAGCCAGCATGGGCTGCCGACCACCTTCCAGGTCGATTATTGACAACCTTCGATGGCCAAAGCCGATTGGACCCGTTATCCAGATCCCCTCGGCGTCGGGCCCCCGATTTGCCATCGTTTCGGTCATGCGCTTCAGCGTATTGCGTTGCGCCTGCATGTCCTGGCTGTAGGACAGCCATCCAACGATTCCACACATGTGGTTCTCCCGCTGATATCCATTTAGCCGAGGGCTTCCAGGTCGCTGCCCTCGACGAGCAAGGCGCGCTGAGCGCCACGGTTGTAACGGGCCGCGGCAGGGGTGAGCGCGCGATGCTCCAGTTGATTGAGCAATTCCTGTAGCTCGACGGCGTCGTCCCGGCTGGCGAATGGGAGGGGAGGCGGCTGGCGCCGCACGACCCAGTCAAGGACCTGTTGGCAGAACTCAGAAAGCTTGTGCAGGGTCTCGAGTCCCGACTGGCTGGGAGAGAGTCGGAGCTCGTGCAGCACGAGTTCCGTGCCGTCGATATCGCGCATCCAGATCCGCAGATGGTCATGATCCCAGCGCGGCGTATCGAAGGTCAGTCGCGCATGGATAAGCTGGTCTTCCCGATCGATAAAGCTGAAGTCGACGGTGCGTTGGCGAACGACGTTGACAAAGCTGCTGTAGCCGGTGACTGGCGCGGAACCAAGGACAGCGGTCAGCTGCACGGTGTCGAGAACCGCAAGTCCAGATACCGAAAAGTCTGACCGGATACCCAGAACGCCATCCAGCCGCAGCGGACCCGCGGTCGGGCATACCCAGCGCAGCAGATCCAACGCATGAATCGCTTCACTGGTAACTCCGCAAGTGGGCCGGTAGTCATTGATGCGATCCTTGCCCCAATAGAAGCTGGCACGTGCCAATTCCCACCCATGGCGGGCGACCCATTCACGCAAGATCTGCGTCGCCTGCGAATAGCGCTCAATCAGATTCAGCGCGAATCCGCCGACACCGCTGAGCGCGTCTTGGACGCCGTTCAGCGCGTCAGTGGGTGTGGCGAGCGGCTTTTCGCAGACGACAAAGCCTTGGTAGCCCGCAAGCTGGCGCAATACATCGGCGTGACTTATATCGTTGGCACTGACCACTACGATATCGGGTGTGAAATGCTGGAGCGCACTGTCAATGCAGGCGAAGTAACGCAGTGGCGTAGCTTTCTGACGTCGTCCGACATATGCGATAGAGGTCGAAACACCGGCTCGGTTTGTGACATGTTCGAATGCTTGGCGAAATCGCTGTCCGGCGTAGCCCAGGCCAATAATCAATACGTTCATGCTGACGCCCCCTGGCGAAGCAGGAGGCCCTCGCCTGTTGGGCAGAAGCCAAGACGTTCGTACAGCCCGGATGCGCCTGCTGTAGTCTGGAGCGCTACCGTTGCAACGTCCCGGTTGCCAAACCAGCGAAGCAGATGATTCATGAGCTGAGTTGCGATGCCGTGCGCCCTCCATTGCGGATCAACCACAACCGACTGGATCCATCCGGACAGACCGTTAGCATTCGCAGCGGTGGGCGCCCTGAGATCGATGATTCCAGTAGCACAGCCGGCGACTTGCCGAGTTTCACAGTGTTCAGCTACGAGCACCTGCACACTGTCATGTACCCCTAGGTGCGCGGCTAGCCAGTGCTTATACGCCGTACGCCATCTTTCAGAGTCCGTCTGGCTGCGGCTGGCGTAAATGGCCGACGTACCGTCTAGCAAGAAGGACCTCAGTTCTATCAGCCACTCGATGTCCTCCTGCGTCGCGTTTCGCACGGTGAACGATAAGTTGTTCATCAGGCCACCTCCGAAGTGAAGGTTTTGGATGCCCAAGGGATCGCAAAATGGTCGAAGGTTTCGCGCAGGGAAACGGCTAGATTCTCGATCTGGGCTTGGCTGTGGTTGGGCGTTGCGTTAACCCGAAAGCGCTCCGTACCGACCGGCACAGATGGGTAGTTAATTGGTTGGAGATAGACCCCGTGTGTATGTAGAAGCCGCAGGGCGGCAACTTTGCAGCGCTCGGCGTCACCGACCAATACCGGCAATACGTGCGTCTGCGAGCAGGGCATGACGGGGATGTCGTGTTGTTTCAAACGCTCGCGCAATAAAGCGGTGTTGATCTGTAGCTTCTGGCGCTCGTCATCGCTGGACTTGAGATGCTCGACGCTTGCCAGGCAGCCAGCCGTGACGGCAGGAGGAAGGGACGTGGTAAAGATGAAGCCTGTCGCAAAGGAACGTACTGCGTCCACGATGACACGGGTCGAGGCGATGTAACCACCGATCACGCCGATGGCCTTGGCCATGGTGCCTTGGATGACGTCGATCTTGTCGACCAGGTCGAGCTCGGCAGCGATGCCAGCCCCTCGAGCGCCGTACATGCCGACCGCATGAACTTCGTCGAGATAGGTCAGCGCGTTGAAGCGCTTGGCAACTTCCACGATGTCGGCAATCGGTGCGATGTCGCCGTCCATCGAGTAGATCGACTCGAACACAACCAGCTTCGGTTGACCAATTGGATAGCGGGACAGTATCTGGGCCAGGTGTTCCACGTCATTATGGCGAAACACCTGCCGTTCATTCGGTGTTGCTCGGATGCCGTTGACGATCGATGCGTGATTCAGCGCATCGCTGATCACGACACAATCGGGGATTTGCCTCAGCAGGCATTGGAGGGTGGCGTCGTTCGAGCCAAAGCCGGTCGGGAAAACCAGTGCCGCTTCTTTATCGTGCCAGTCGGCAAGGCTCGCCTCGAGTCGCTCATAAAGCTCGTAGGAGCCACCGATGTTGCGCGAACCGCCTGAGCCAGCGCCGTACGTTTCCAATGCCAGGTGCATCTGCTCGCGTACGGTCGGGTGCTGCGACATTCCTAGGTAGTCGTTGCTGCACCATACAACGACCGGATCCGGCTGCTCGCCGTTCAGCTTGGCGAACGGATACTGGCCGCAGATGCGACTGAGAGTGGTGAAGGTGCGGTACTGGTTGGAGGACTTCAGTAACTCCAGTTGCTCACGAAGCAATGATTGGTACATCCGAATATCTCCTGAACGATCAAGCCGCTCGATGCCGGCCAGCTGTCTGGAACGGGGCATTGGCGACGAGGAGTTATTCTTAATCCCGCTTCGATGGGGTTACAATTTGACCTCTTATACTATTACTGGAGAGTAACTGGATGAGCGCGCCTCGCAGCCTTGAGCGAAACCGGGCGGAGCTGGCCAACTTTCTGCGAAGCCGCCGTGAACGTATTTCTCCACAGGACGTGGGCTTGCCTACTGGTGCAAGACGGCGGACTCCGGGGCTTCGACGGGAGGAAGTCGCAGCCCTCGCCGGGGTAGGACTGTCCTGGTACACCTGGCTGGAGCAGGGGCGAGAGATCAGCGTATCTGCAACTTTCCTCGAAAATCTGTCGCGCACGTTGAAGCTGGACGCCACCGAAAGACGGCATCTTTTTCTGCTGGCGCATCAGAGGCTTCCGCCAGAGCCGGGCAAAACCTGGTGTGTCGTGCCACCGCTCGTTCATCGGTTGATGGCCGACCTCCCAATGCGTCCGGCGTACGTCCTCAATCTTCGCTGGGATGTGCTGGCTTGGAACGCGGCTGCAGATAAGGTCTTCGCTTTCTCAAGTGTTCCGACAGAGCGGCGCAACTTCCTTTGGCTGTTGTTCACCGCATCTTCGATGCGCGCATTGCTCGACCCATGGAAGGATCAGGCCTTGCAAATCCTGTCGAGTTTTCGCCGTGATTTCGTCAGGGCAGCCGAGGACCCCGACATTGGAGCATTGGTTAAAGATTTGGAGAAGATCGATACCGATTTCAGGGCCTGGTGGCGGCAACAGGATATTCATGGACCCTGCCAGGGCATCCGGAATTTTCAGATCGACGGGATCGGCCAGGTGGTGTTCGATCACACCTCACTCACGATCGATGTCGACCGGGACTTGCGGCTTGTCTACTATGCGGCGAAAGAGGGGCAGGTGCAAAGCCGGCATTTTGAGCGATGGCTGACGACCCCGAGCGGAAACGCGATCGGCGTGTAGCAGGCCTTTAACCAATACTTGGGTAAGTGAGGTAGGCAGGTCGCACATAGCACATGGTTACTAAGACTTCGGTGTACGCCGATTTTAAAAAGTTTCAACGATACGGTGTTTCTCTCATCAGTCTGTTGGACCGCTTTGCAGCATTACCTACTTAACCGCGGGGGTTGTATGGGCGCACGAAGCCGATGATCCCAACTGGCCTGAGAGGCTATTAAATGGATGGAGCTACATGGGTCGGTGGGCCAGCTGCTGATGGTTGTTGCGACCATCGACCTGATTTATTCAAGCGGCATGGCTCCTATAAAGCCTTTGTAAAGGTAAATGATCAAGTTCAACAATGCTGCCGGAAAACAGCATTTTTCTTAGGGCTAGTCTTTCT
Organism: Stutzerimonas stutzeri; assembly: GCF_024448895.1. Classification (GTDB taxonomy): domain Bacteria; phylum Pseudomonadota; class Gammaproteobacteria; order Pseudomonadales; family Pseudomonadaceae; genus Stutzerimonas; species Stutzerimonas stutzeri_Q. The sequence goes on along the minus strand of NZ_JAMOIC010000008.1, from coordinate 154,707 downwards.
GACTTGCCAGCGCATAACACTGCGATTCGGTCACTATGTTGCAGCGTCGTTGTCACAAATACATAGGATCTGGAGGGCAAGGCTGCTAAGTCGTCAGATATTTTCCCAGTTTCTGACGAGGCCTCGGAAAAGCGGGTCGATCAACGGACCGCTGTCCCCTATTGGGTCGAACAATTGCGTGTTTCTTGTCCAGTCAGTGAACAAGCCAATCATAAGAGCATGGATCGAGATTGCAGCCATTCGAGGTGTGACACCTGGCTGCAGTATCTCAATGTTGCTGGCAAATATCTGCTCACATTGATCAATAAGCTGAATTATCAAGAAATTGTGGCGAGCTTCCGCTGCAATAAGCTCGTCGGTGAACTCGCAGCGATGCAGAAGAATTTTCATGACGCGGCCTTTTTGCTGGTCTATCGCCAGAGCATTTACGCCTTCTACACATAAGTCCCGTAATAAGCGCAACGGATGTTGTGAAGAATTATCATTGGTTACTTCCATTATTTTTTCAGGCGATATCCGAACCTGGTCGAGCAATTGGTTTAATAGGTCGGATTTGTTCTCGAAGTGCCAATAAACTGCGCCACGCGTTACGTCGGCATCATGGGCAATCTGGCTGAGACTCGTTCGTGTCACTCCGTTAGCGAGAAAGAGTCGCTCCGCAGATGCGAGAAGTGCCGTCCGAGTTTTTTTAGCGTCTTCTTTTGTTCGTCGCATTCTTTCTCTCAAAACTTTGTCTGCTGGTCGTCCCACTAGGCAGTTGTAATTGTGTTCCTGACGACACGTGATTGCCTCAGCCTAGCGGTTAGTCACCCTACGAAACTCAGCAAAATGCCCGCGGCGACCGCCGAGCCAATGACGCCCGCTACGTTAGGCCCCATGGCATGCATGAGCAAGAAGTTCTGCGGGTTCGCCTCTAGCCCCAATTTATTGGACACTCGCGCCGCCATTGGCACTGCCGATACACCGGCCGACCCAATCAGCGGATTGATCTTGTTTGTGCTGAACATGTTCATGACCTTGGCCATCAGCACGCCCGCCGCGGTACCACCACAGAACGCAACCATTCCAAGCAGCAAGATCCCAAGCGTTTTCATCTGCAGGAAGGCTTCAGCGGACAGTTTGGAGCCGACAGTTAGCCCCAACGCGATGGTCACGATGTTGATCAGCGCATTTCGTGAAGTGTCGGCCAGACGATCCACGACCCCGCATTCGCGTAACAAGTTACCAAAGGCGAACATGCCCACAAGCGGCGCGGCATCAGGCAATAGCAAACCAACCAGAAGAGCAAGCATGAGCGGAAAGACGATCTTTTCTGTCTGACCGACATGGCGCAGCTGCGTCATGACAATGGCGCGCTCCTCCTTTGTCGTCAGGGCGCGCATGATGGGCGGCTGAATCAACGGAACCAGCGCCATGTAAGAGTAGGCTGCGACAGCAATCGGCCCCAGCAGATGCGGCGCGAGTTTGGCCGTAACGAAGATTGAGGTCGGCCCATCCGCACCGCCAATGATCGCAATCGACGCCGCTTCACGCAGGGTGAACTCCATGCCTGGAATACCCATCGCTGCTATCCCCAATGCACCGAGCAACGTCGCGAAGATACCGAACTGCGCTGCCGCACCGAGCAACAATGTTTTGGGGTTAGCCAGCATTGGCCCGAAGTCGGTCATGGCACCGACGCCCATGAAGATCAACAGCGGGAACACACTGGTCGGTAGACCGACTTCATAGAACAGGTGGAGGATGCCAGCACCCTCGGCCATGTTGGCGACGGGAATATTGGCGAGCACACCGCCGAATCCAATCGGGATCAGCAACAAGGGCTCAAACCCCTTGCGAATCGCCAGATAGATCAATGCCAGGCACACCACGATCATCAGCAGCTGACCAGGCTCTATGTGATAGAGACCGGTGCTGTGCCACAGCTTGAGCAACTTATCCATGCCGCACTCCTTAAGCGATCATCAGCAGGCTGTCGCCCACCGACACCGCGTCGCCGACCTTGACGTTCACAGCTGAGACGGTGCCGGCCTTGAATGCACGGATTTCAGTTTCCATCTTCATGGCTTCGAGGATGATCACCAGATCTCCTTCCTGAACCATCTGACCGGGCTGTACGAGGACTTTGAAGATGTTGCCGGCTAACGGCGCCGGCTGAGGTTCGCCCGTACCTGCGGCCGGCGCAGCAGCCGCTGGTGCTATGCCTGATTCGCCGCCAACAGGCTTGATTCCCTCGATGTCGCCGCCGTCGTTGACCTGTACGACGAACGACTTGCCGTTGACCTCGACGGTATAGACCTCGGGTGCGCCCGCTTCGCGTGGCGCCTGCTGCTTGCCGGTCGGCACCGGCTCGAAAGCAGCGGCATTACCGCGGTTCTCCAAAAATTTCAGGCCGATCTGAGGAAACAGCGCATACGTGAGGACGTCATCGATCTCGTCCTCGGCCAGCTTGATGCCTTTTTCTTGCGCCAGCCCTTTTAGCTCGGCCGTCAGCTTGTCCATTTCTGGCTGCAGCAGATCAGCAGGGCGGCAGGTGATGACCTCTGCACCGTCGAGCACGCGTTGCTGCAGTTCGGCATTGAAGGGAGCAGGCGCGGCGCCGTACTCGCCTTTGAGGATGCCGGCGGTTTCCTTGGTGATGGATTTGAAGCGCTCGCCGGTAAGCACGTTAATCACGGCTTGAGTTCCGACGATCTGCGAAGTCGGCGTCACCAACGGAATGAAACCGAGGTCTTCACGCACGCGAGGAATCTCGGCGAGCACTTCATCGAACTTGTCGAGTGCACCCTGCTCCTTCAGTTGGCCTTCCATATTGGTCAGCATGCCACCCGGCACCTGTGCCACGAGGATCCGCGAGTCGACGCCCTTGAGCGTGCCTTCGAATTTCGCATATTTCTTGCGCACTTCACGGAAGTACGCAGCGATCTCTTCAAGCAGCAACAGATCGAGCCCGGTGTCCCGCTCGGTGCCCTGGAAAATAGCCACCACCGACTCGGTTGGCGAATGTCCATAAGTCATCGAGAGCGAGGAAATGGCGGTATCAACGTTGTCGATGCCCGCCTCGACAGCCTTGAGAATGGCCGCAGTGGACAGGCCCGCCGTGGCGTGACACTGCATATGGATCGGAATGGATAGGCTTGCCTTCAAACGCGAAACCAGCTCAAAAGCCATGTAAGGCGTGAGAATGCCGGCCATGTCCTTGATCGCCACCGAGTCGGCGCCCATCTCCTCGATCTGCTTGGCCAGGTCGACCCAAATCTCCAGAGTATGTACAGGGCTAGTGGTGTAGGAAATCGTGCCCTGGGCGTGCTTGCCCTGCTGCTTGACCGCTCGCAGAGCGGTCTCCAGGTTGCGCGGATCGTTCATAGCATCGAACACACGAAACACGTCAACGCCGTTGATCGCCGCGCGCTCAACGAACTTTTCCACCACGTCATCGGCGTAATGCCGATAGCCCAGCAGGTTCTGGCCACGCAGCAGCATTTGCTGCCGGGTGTTAGGCATCGCCTTCTTCAGTTCTCGAATGCGCTCCCAAGGGTCTTCACCGAGATAGCGAATACAGGCATCGAAAGTCGCCCCACCCCACGATTCGACGGACCAGAAGCCAACCTGATCCAGCTTGCCGGCAATCGGCAGCATGTCTTCCAGGCGTACACGGGTGGCCAGAATGGATTGGTGCGCATCACGCAGCACCACATCGGTAATGCCGAGCGGTTGTTTGACAGATGTCATGAGGGGAACTCCCTGTTCTGAATCAACCGCGACGAGCGCGGTGCTGATGAATGGCGGCCTGGATGGCTGCAAGAACGTCGGCGTCCAATTCAGCCGTGACAGCGGCAGACTTAATGGAGGCAGGCTGAGTCGTCGGCGCGCTATCAAAGCGGCCGATCATGAAAGACATCAGGCGAATGCAGGCAATCAACAGAACGAGGAAAACAAAAACGGAACCTAAGCCGAACAGCATAAGTTCAACGCCTTCCCAGAGAAGCTGGTTAGAGGTCATAACGGAAACCGCCTGGTTAGGTTCAAATTAAAGAGCAACCATGTCGATCTTGGCCTTGGCCGCTGACTCGCGGAACTCGGCGATCTGATCGAAGCTCAGGTAGCGGTAGACGTCTGCTGCCATGGTGTCGATCTGCGCGGCGTACACCATGTACTCTTCGACAGTCGGCAGGCGGCCTAGAATCGAAGCGACCGCTGCCAGCTCGGCAGATGCCAGGTACACGTTGGTCGCGTCGCCCAGGCGGTTGGGGAAGTTACGGGTCGAAGTGGAGACTACCGTCGAACCGGTTTCCACGCGTGCCTGGTTACCCATGCACAGCGAGCAGCCCGGCATTTCCAGGCGCGCACCGGCGCGACCGTAGATGCCGTAGTAGCCTTCCTCGGTCAGCTGATGCTGGTCCATCTTGGTCGGCGGCGACAGCCACAGACGGGTCGGCAGGGAGCCTTCGACCTTGTCCAGCAGCTTGCCGGCCGCACGGAAGTGACCGATGTTGGTCATGCACGAACCGATGAAGACTTCGTCGATCTTCTCGCCCTGTACGCTGGAGAGCAGACGGGCATCGTCCGGGTCGTTCGGTGCGCAGAGAACCGGCTCGGTGACTTCGGACAGGTCGATCTCGATAACTTCGGCGTACTCGGCGTCAGCATCGGCAGTCAGCAGCTGAGGGTTGGCCAGCCAGGCTTCCATGGCCTGAGCGCGGCGCTCGAGGGTACGGGCATCGCCGTAGCCTTCGCTGATCATCCAGCGCAGCAGGGTGATGTTGGACTGCAGGTATTCGGCAATCGCCGCTTCCGGCAGCTTGATGGTGCAGCCCGCGGCAGAGCGTTCGGCCGAGGCGTCGGAGAGCTCGAAGGCTTGCTCTACGGTCAGCTCGTTCAGACCTTCGATTTCGAGAATGCGGCCAGAGAAGATGTTCTTCTTGCCCTTCTTCTCGACGGTCAGCAGGCCTTTCTGGATGGCGTAGTAGGGGATTGCATGGACCAGATCGCGCAGGGTGATGCCAGGCTGCATCTTGCCTTTGAAGCGAACCAGTACCGACTCCGGCATGTCCAGCGGCATGACACCGGTGGCAGCGGCGAACGCGACCAGACCGGAACCTGCCGGGAAAGAGATGCCCATCGGGAAGCGGGTGTGCGAGTCACCGCCGGTACCGACAGTGTCCGGCAGCAGCATGCGGTTCAGCCAGCTGTGGATGATGCCGTCGCCCGGACGCAGGGAAACACCGCCGCGGGTCATGATGAAGTCCGGCAGGGTGTGGTGCGTGGTGACGTCGATCGGCTTCGGGTAGGCCGCGGTGTGGCAGAACGACTGCATTACCAGGTCAGCCGAGAAGCCCAGGCAAGCCAGGTCTTTCAGCTCGTCGCGGGTCATCGGGCCGGTGGTGTCCTGGGAACCGACGGTGGTCATCTTCGGCTCGCAGTAGGTGCCCGGACGGACGCCTTTGCCTTCCGGCAGGCCGCAGGCACGGCCAACCATCTTCTGCGCCAGGGTGAAGCCTTTGTTGCTCTCGGCGGGGGCTTTCGGCTTCTTGAACAGGTCGGATGGGCCCATGCTCAGTTCGGCGCGGGCCTTTTCGGTCAGGCCGCGACCAATGATCAGCGGAATACGGCCGCCAGCGCGAACTTCGTCGAGCAGGACGTCTGTTTTCAGCTGGAAGGTAGTGACCAGCTCGTCACTGCCGTGGCGGCGGACTTCACCCTTGTAGGGGTAAACGTCGATCACATCGCCCATGGCCAGGTCGGAGCAGTCGAACTCGATCGGCAGGGCGCCTGCGTCTTCCATGGTGTTGTAGAAGATCGGCGCGATCTTGGTGCCGAAGCAGAAGCCGCCTGCACGCTTGTTCGGTACGTTCGGGATGTCGTCGCCGAAGAACCACAGCACCGAGTTGGTAGCGGACTTACGCGAAGAACCTGTACCAACCACGTCACCGACATAAGCAACCGGGAAGCCTTTGGTCTTCAGCTCTTCCATCTGCTTGAGCGGGCCAACCGAGCCAGGAACGTCGGGAGTGATGCCGTCGCGCGCCATTTTCAGCATGGCCAGGGCGTGCAGCGGGATGTCCGGGCGCGACCAGGCGTCAGGCGCCGGGGAGAGGTCGTCGGTGTTGGTTTCGCCGGTGACCTTGAATACGGTCAGGCTAATCTTTTCGGCGACCGGGGCGCGGTTCTTGAACCATTCGCCCTCGGCCCAGGACTGCAGAACGGCTTTGGCGTTGGCATTGCCAGCCTTGGCTTTCTCGGCGACGTCGTGGAAGGCGTCGAACATCAGCAGGGTGTGCTTCAGTTGCGCTGCGGTGGTATCGGACAGTTCCGGGTCGTCCAGCAGGTCGACCAGCGTGACGATGTTGTAACCGCCCTGCATGGTACCCAGCAGTTCGACAGCGTGCTGCTTGCTGATCAGCGGAGAAGCGGCTTCACCCTTGGCGATGGCGGCGAGGAAGCCGGCCTTGACGTAGGCGGCTTCATCCACGCCCGCCGGAACGCGGTTGGTGATCAGGTCGAGGAGAAATTGCTCTTCGCCAGCTGGCGGGTTCTTCAGAAGCTCGACCAGGCCTGCGGTCTGCTCGGCGTTCAGGGGCAAGCCGGGAAGTCCTTGGCTGGCGCGTTGTTCGAGTAGGATTCGATAAGCTTCGAGCACAATGTTCTCTCATGCGGGCCCTGAAAGCAGGCTGGATAGTCGGGTTAAGTTGTGAAAGCCGAAAGGGCAGAGCAAGCCGGGCGTTATAAAACGAACAAGGCTGATCTTGCAGCCTGCTGCGCTTAGAACTGTTCAAGCAGATTTCTAAAAAATGTACAAAATATCAAAAAGCGTGCAGAAAGTAAGTTGCACGCGATTCGTTGTCAAACACAAATTTGCTAAAACGAACCCGCTGTGAACCGAGAATTGACGCGCGCCGCAGCAAGGTGAATGCCGAGGTGGTTGTTTATATCTGTGCCGATGGACGATGCACAATGACTTTGATAGGCAGTCCTGTGTTTCGGAAAAGGCGCGGTGAAAGCGGGGTGCCTATTCTTGGCTCGGGGACTTTCTTAGCGGCCGGGTTGCTTGCCGCAGCGAGTTGGGTGACCGTCAAAAAAGCCCGCTGCTGTCAGCCTGCGATAATCGATTACCTCATTTGGTGAGGTCAATGAACGCCGGGTTTTGCCAATGACAGGTTGCAGCTATCCCAGGCGTTTGTGACGCGCCCAGACGATCCCGCCAACTCTGAAGGTTGCTGGTTCGCCGATGCCAGGTTGGGCTAGCTAAACGGGCGCGAGCATCGCTTCGTCATGCGTGCGCTCATAAATTCCGCTCTGTCTGTTTTTCGATTTTCATCGCCTTGATGGCTACGAGTTTGGACGTCGGTGTATGGCTTGCTTCACCGAAGCTGCCAAGCGGTACCGGTGGGTTGGTCTCGCGTCCGCCTGGCCCACGGGGTGCCGTAGGCGAGAAGACTGAAACCATGTACCTTCCGATCGACGCCGTCGTCCGAGAGCGCGACCTTCCACAACTTCTCCATTCTCGAACCCGAGCCGTGGAATGTCGCGCGGACTGACAAGCACAACCTCGCGCAACGCAGGGTCTGCAAGATGAGGTCCGGCGTCTGGCCGTCGCGGCTGGTCGTTTCCGTCAACAGGTCCAATGGCAGTGGATGATGCTTGGACTGAGCACGAACGCTTGCGGTGTTCCAGATTCGGCATACCGCATCGGTTTCCAGTCCAGGGCGGGATTCAAGCCGCGACTGCGCAACGCGTGATCGAGTGATTGCCGAAAATGCATGCCGCTCCACAACGTGCCGAGCGGAAGCTTCGCCAGCGCCTTCCCACGTCACAGGCACCTGGAAAGCGAAAGTGACGCCGGTCGTGCAGCAACCGTGTTGCACCCAGCGGCAGGCTCGCGAAATACGCCTGGTCGAGACGCTCAAGATAGGAATGCTCACGTCGAACTGGTTTTGGTTCAGCCTTCCCAAAATCTGATCGCTGCTCAAGGCGAACAGCTGGAAGCGCAGACTTGGATGCCGCTCGGTGAACAAGGTTGCCAATTGCCTAAGTAATGGCATTGGGAGTGCGGCGACAGGTAGCTGTGAGCAGCCTGTATTCAGCAACGCCCTTAAAATGAACACAAAATAAAAAATTGCCTATTTATTGTTGTTTCGTCCGGCGCCACGGTCTACTTTGCTCTGAAGCGATGGTTTAGGCGTCCGGGGACCAACTGATCGCACAAACAATAACAATACGAGGCAAACATTCGATGGCGACCAGCTCATGGTGGGCTTCGGCCCTTTGCGAATCCGTGAATAATGTAAAGCCTCTCGCAGTGATCTGCGGCGGGGAAGAACTGGTTCTGTTCCGCAACGCTGAAGGGCAGGTCTTCGCCCTGGAAGATCGCTGTCCGCACCGGCGGGTGCCGTTATCGCTAGGCTGCGTGGTGGGTTCCGGGCTGCAGTGTGGCTATCACGGCTGGACGTTCGATGGAGCCAGCGGCGCCTGTACTGCCATCCCGAACCTGAGCGCCAGCGAACGCGTCCCGCAACGCCATGCGGCGCGCGCCTTTATGGCAAAAGAAAGTAACGGTTTCGTGCATGTATGGGTGGGCGACGGCGAGCCGGACGCCACCCTGCCAAGTGCTCATTATTGTCCTACGGGGCGTGAGTACACGGGAAGCGCCGTCGTCAGTATGACGCACGATGAGTACCTCGCCGTGATGCTGGATGGGCCCAACTGCCTGTTGAGCTTCGACGCAGTGCAAATAACGGATTTCTTCCTGGGCGATCCGCAACTGATGAACGACCGTCTCGTGCTCGACAGGGGCGCGGTCTGGTCGAGTCAGATTTTGCCGTCGCAGTTCGTTGCCGACTACCCGCTGATCGTTCGAACGGCGGTTCCGCTGCGTGGCGGCACCATCCGGGTGGACCTGCTGAGCCAGGATGAAACGCCGCTCAGCACGCTTTTCATCGGTGCGAGCGCCAACCGACGAGGCACCACCAGCCTCTGCTGGCGCGGCTTCCAGCACACGTCCAGCATCGCGGGCGCGCCGTTGCGCTGGCGTGCCTCGCGGACTGCAGGCAGAGCGCCATTCAGCGTGAATGCCACGATCGATGGCTCGGCCATCGCCGCGTTATTGGTCGCACCCTCGCGTGACTTACATGAGTTGCGTCAGCAGATAGTCGTTGAACAACGCCTCGCCGTCTGACCTTCATTCAGCTGAACCCGGAGAATTCCATGCACGCCGCCACGCCTCTTTCCGATGCCCAGCCGCAAGCCGCTGCGCGCCGGATTCGCAAAGACTGGACACCGATCAACTATGACCTGCGCGATACCTGGTTCCCGGTATCCCACAGCCGCGATGTCACCGAGCGGCCCATTCGCCGGATCATTCATTCCCAGAGCTATTACCTCTGGCGAAAGGACGGTAGGCCATTCGCAGCCGAGTTTCATCCCGAGCGGCTGCATGGCGAGCGTGCATCGTTCACCGAGTTTACCGGCGGTATGGGCTACTACCCGGTTGTCGAGCGTTACGGTTACATCTGGGCCTGGTATGGCAATCCTGATGCGGCTGATTCTTTGCTGCTGCCGCACATCCCGTTTCTGCCGGTTGATGGCAGTCTTCCTGGTTACACCCAGCGCACGGTTCGTTTCGATGCCAGTTCTGCCTTGTCGGTGGAAAACCTCATCGACCTGACCCACGCCGACTTTCTACATGCCAATACCATCGGCGACGGAATATCGGAATCGGACGTGGTGGAAGTGGAGTGGACCTCGGAAACCGTGACCCGTACCCGCACGGTCGCGCAGAAGTCCGTCGCGCCAGTGATGCGTTGGGTCGGCGGTGTGCGAGCGAAGTACCAGGATTTCCGCGCCGTGCTGCATATTCATCTGCGCAGCAACGTCTGTATCTCCTATCCGCGCTTTCGTCCGGGTTACGACGTGCCCAACCTGCAGCCATTCCTGCCGGTGGGCAAACACCGCTCGCGCTGCGACGTGACCTTCAACACCACGGCGGCACCGGCACCGTTCCGCTATCTGATGCCGCGCATCAATTACATCATCCAGCCGCAGGACAACTCCGTGGTGCGTCCGCAGAACCAGCGCTATTTCGAACCGGGTGAACGCATCGACCTGCATTCGCGCTTCGATGCGCCCGGCACGCGTTATCGCTTTCAGATGGAACAACTGGCCGAACGTCAGCGCAAGGGCGATTTTTCCTATGGATCCGATGCCGAACCGGGTCGGGACATCACCCAATTGCTGGGTATGGACGGCTGATACCTCACCTGCGCAAGGACATCGAACACTCAATACGCCGACACCGTTGGCAATCACAGGAAGCAGCGTTATGGATTTGGGAATCGCAGGGCGCAGCGCAATTATCTGCGCTTCGTCTCGTGGCCTCGGTAAGGCCTGCGCGCTGGCGTTAGCGCAGGAAGGTTGCCGCGTATTGATCAACGGTCGCGATGCCGAGCAGTTGAAGCGGACGGCTGCGGAAGTCGAGACCACTACAGGTCACAGGCCGCTTGTCGTGCGCGGCGACCTGAATACCGACGAAGGCCGAGCAGCCCTGATCGCCGCATGTCCCGCGCCCGACATCCTGATCACCAACAACGGCGGCCCCGCGCCGGGGAAGATCGAAGATTGGGCCCATGCGGTCTGGCTGCAGGCCATCGAGGCAAACATGTTGTCGGCGATCATGCTGATCCAAGGCGTGGTCGGTGGCATGCGCGAGCGGCGCTTCGGACGGATCATCAACATCACCTCGGCCATGGTGAAGTCGCCGCGCCTGCCCTTGGGACTTTCCACCGCCTCTCGGGCAGGGCTGACGGCGTTTTCCAAGGCGTTGTCCAGCGAAGTGGTGCGCGACAACGTGACCATCAACAACCTGCTACCTGAACGCATCGAAACCGACCGCTTGCGCTACATGACCGAGCAGCTGGCCAAGCACAGAAAGCTGAGCCTGGAAGATGCCCGCACCGAGATGCTCAGGCCCGTAGCGGCGCGGCGGTTCGGCAAGCCGGAAGAATTCGCCGCGGCTTGTGCCTTCCTTTGCTCTGTTCAGGCGAGCTACATCTCGGGGCAAAATCTTCAAGTGGATGGCGGCAGCTACGACGGCTTGATCTGACGCGGCGGCAAGCGGGCTTTCCAGTCTTCGGGAGGCGTTTCCTCTGCCGCGAAGTCCAGCTCCACTTCCACGCCATTGGGGTCCAGGAAAAACAGCTGCCAGGTACGAACCGCCCCCGGCGCTCTGATGACACGAAATTCGATGCCGCGATCTTCGAGCAGTTGCCATGTCTGCTGCAGCCCTTCGGCCCAAAACGCCATGTGGTCGAGCACGCCGCGGCGGGGCTCTGGCATTCGCTGCACCTGCACCACGTGCAGCACTGGGTGGCCGTTGGCATAGAGCCACAAGCCAGCCACCGGGAAAGGCGGGCGCGGGCCTTCGGTCAATCCGAGCAGGTCAATATAGAACTCCCGCGTTGCCTGCAGCTGATCCGTCACGATCGTGAAGTGATCCATACGTTCGATCACGAAGCTCTCCCTTGGATGTGGTCGCAGCGCGTATGAATAGATGCTCGCATCGCGACGTTGATTAATTGCACAGATATCTGATATCTGTCTATATTCAAGGTTCCAACAATAAGAATGACTTGAATGTACGCATCCGATTCTGCTTCACGCCCTGCATCAATCCTTTCCGCTTACGGCACTGCTCGTGATCCTGCCGGCGTCCTCTGACGGAGCGCTCGCTGAGCCCTTTCCCTACTTCAAGCTGTGGGTCCTGGTGCTGTGCCAGATCGGCATGCACTCATACCTGACCGGGATGCGCATGGCCGCGCCACTGCAGCTGCTGTAACGCGATGTGGATGTCTGGTCGGTCGGCGTGGTGATGGCGATGTGTGCGACCGCGCCGGTATTTCTCGCCCTGACCGCGGGTCGTATGGTGGACCGACACGGCTATCACCGCCCGACACGCATCGCCGCGAGCCTGTCCTTTGCCGGCGCAGTGATCGCCAGTTCGACGAGTCATTACCTGTGGCTTTGTCTGGCTGCCGCACTCTGTGGCGGCGGCTCCAGTTTCGGGTTGATCGCGCTTCAGCGCACGGCGGCGCGCCTGGCCCGTAACGCAGGCGAGCGCATGAAGGTGTTCGGTTGGATCGCTATTGCGCCGGCCCTGGCCAGCCTGATCGGGCCTCTGGGAACGGGACTGCTGATCGATCATCACGGCTTTCGCATTGCGTTTGCGGCCCTAGCGATACTGCCCCTCGGTACGCTGCTGCTATCGCAGTGGGTGCCGCGCGAACAGATGGACGCGCCGGTATCGCGCGAGCAGCGACGCCCTGCATGGGATCTGCTGCGCGAGCCGTCGTTTCGTCGATTGCTATTCATCAACTGGCTGGTGTCGGCTAGCTGGGATGTGCATTCCTTCGCCTTGCCGATTCTGGGCAATGCCCCGGGGCATGAGCGCCTCGGTGATCGGCGCGATCCTCGCAGCCTATGCCGTCACCTCGACACTGGTGCGGCTGCTGTTGATACCGCTACTGGCTAATAGTCTGTCGCAGCGCTCGATCATCCTGGGCGCCTTGCTTCTCACCGCAGCGGTGTACGCCATCTACCCCTGGCTCGGCCCTGCCTGGGCGATGGCTCTGGGAACCGCCACGCTAGGTGTTGCGCTGGGCACCATTCAGCCTGCGTTGATGACACAACTGCACCATGAAACCCCCAGTGCGCGTCACGGCGAAGGGCTGGCGGTGCGCTCGGTATTTATCAATTGTTCCGGAGCCAGCATGCCGCTGCTGTTCGGCGTGCTGGGCGCGCCGCCTGGTGCCGCGTCACTGTTCTGGTTGATGAGTGGCGTGCTGCTGGCGGGTAGCTGGCAGGCGCGCCGGCTAGGCGCTGCCGGGGGATAGCCACAGTAAGCTGCAAAAAATCGTACGAAGTCAGTGCGAATAAACAATTTACAGGATTATGTATAAAAACTATCAGTCTGACACTGGAATCATCCTGATTCATGCACTAGCTTCTTAATTCGCCGAACGAGGTCGGGCACGGTTTCGCTCCGGCGTAGAACAGCAGAACAGCAGAACAGCAGAACAGTAGAACAGTAGAACAGTGGAACAATAACAAGACACCCAGAGGTGCTTATGAACGAGTCAACGCTGCACGGCCTGCGTGTGGTCAGTTTAGGGTCGGGTATCGCGAGTGCTGCGGCGGGTTTGCAGCTGTACGAAGCGGGTGCCGAGGTGTTTCTGGTCGAACCGCCCGACAGCCCGGCTCGGCGTGAGGAAGCGCTGTTCGCGGTGCTCAATCGGGGCAAGCGCAGTGTCACGCTGGATATCAGCGTGCCGGATGGGCAGCAGCGGCTCGAACGGCTGCTGGCCGCGGCCGACGTGTTTATCCACGAATTCACTCCCAAGCAGGCCGCGACGCTGGGGCTCGACGATGCACAGCTGGCGCAGCGCTTTCCTGCGTTGATCGTTTCGGCCATTACCGGCTGGCCGAAGAAGCATCCACTGGCCGGGGCAGTGCCACGTGAAACGCTGGTGCTGGCACGCCTGGGCCTGCTCGACGAACAGCCGGGCCACCGCCCTGGGCCGGTCTTCGTGCGCATGCCCTTTGCCAATTGGCTGGCAAGCTGGCTGTGTGTGGTGGGCGTGATGGCGCGGTTGATCGCGCGTGATCGTGATGGCCGTGGCGGCGCCGCGCACACCAGTCTGGCTCAGGCCGCGCTGGTCCCGATGACCATGCACTGGAGCCGCGCGCAAACACCGACGCCGGTATTCGCCAAGGGGCTGGACAAGCACATTCCGATCCCGCTGCACCAGTGCGCCGACGGTCGCTGGATTCACGTGCATTACTCGCCGGATAAAGCCCCGTGGATGGCCAATACCATGGCAGAACTGGGCGAGGCGGAAGTCGCCCGGCTGAATGCGCAATGGCCGCCGAGCCACGTGGCGCCGAATTTCGGAGCCAACCGAGCCATCATTGCCACGCGGCCCGCTCATGAGTGGGTTGAGCATTTCTGGCAGCACGATGTTTCGGCGCAGATTGCCGCGCCCTTCGGCGACATCTATTTCGATGAGCAGGCGCGACTGAACGGGTATGTGATCGAAGTGGAAGACGCCACGCTCGGCAAGACGCTGCAACCGGGGCCAGCCTGGATGATCACCCCACCGGCACGCATCGGCCGTTCCGCACCTCAGCCCGGCGCGGACAATGACAGCGACTTCAAGGACTCGCCAACGCTGCGTCTGGTTCCGGGCACTGGGCGTCAGGGCGAGCCGTTGCCTCCTTTGCATGGTCTCAAGGTGCTCGACTTGGGCGCCTATCTGGCTGGGCCGTTCGCCTGCATGATGCTGGCCGATCTGGGCGCGGAGGTGATCAAGGTCGAGGCCCCGACCGGCGATGCCATGCGCCGACTGGAGCGCATTTTCAGTGGAACTCAGCGCGGCAAGCTGGGCGTAGCGCTAAAACTCGGCGATGAGCTGAGTCAACCGGCGGTAGAGGCGCTGGTGCGTTGGGCCGATGTGGTCCATCACAACATGCGCCTGCCGGCGGCGCGTAAGCTGAAGGTCGATTACGACAGCCTCAAGCGGATCAATCCGCAACTCATCTATTGCCACGTCAGCGCTTACGGACCCACCGGACCACGTGCCGATTGGCCCGGCTTCGACCAGCTGATGCAAGCCTCTTGCGGTTGGGAAGTGGAGCAGGGCGGTGCCGGCCAACCGCCGATGTGGCTGCGTTTTGGCGTTGGTGATTTCTTTGCAGGACTTTCTTCGTTGTACGTTCTGCTGTTGGGGCTTTACCAACGCGCGCGGACCGGTGAAGGGCAGATGGTGAACGCGTCGTTGCTTGGCGCGACCTTGCTCACCATGAGCGAAGCGGTGGGCCGTGAGGACGGCAGCGTCACGCCCATCGCGCATCTGGACGCCAGCCAGACCGGCCTTTGCGACACGCACCGGCTGTATTGCTGCAATGACGGTTGGATCGCCGTGGCGGCGCTGGAGCCCGAAGAAGCGCAGCGTTTCCGTGCGCTGGCCGGAGCGGACCCCGAAACGTATTTCGTCGGGCGGACCCTGGCCGATGCGCTGTCATCCTTGAGCGCACAAGGCGTGCCCGCCGAAGCCGTTCTCGAGGCACAGCTCGACCCCTTTCTCGACAACCCCGACCACGCCGCGGCTGGCTTGCATACCCACTATCAACATGCGGTGTACGGCGAGCTGCAACAGATTGGCGCGTTCTGGGATTTCGGTGATCTGCCGTTGTCGCTGGATCGTCCGCCGCCCGCCCTCGGCCAGCACAGCCGCGATGTACTCGGCGGGCTTGGCTTGGAAAACAGCGAACTGGAACGTCTGGCCGCGGCCGGTGTGGTTCGGCTGTAAGCAATTGATGCACGAAGGCGGCCCACTCTGGCTGAAGTCAACGATGAACCCGACCTGATCGTTCGAGCGCGTGTTGGGTTGAACACACAGGAATAACGCATGAACGAGTTGGATTTCAGCGGCAAAACGGTGCTGGTCGTCGGTGGCTCCAGCGGCATCGGTAACGGTATCGCGCAGAACTTCCGTCAACGCGGCGCCGAGGTGCACGTCTGGGGCACTCGTCCGAGCGCGCAGGATTATGCCGACTCGGCGGATTCGCATCTTGAAGGGCTGCACTACGCGCAGGTCGATGTCTCCAACGCCAACCTGATCGAGGCGGCGATCGTGCCGTTCACTCGACTCGACGTGCTGGTTCAGGCGCAAGGTACGGTGCTGTACGACCGTCAGGAATTTCTCACCGACGGCTTCAAGAAAGTAGTCGATATCAACCTCACCAGCCTGATGATTTGCGCGCAGAAGTTCTTCGAACTGTTGAAGGAATCACGAGGCGCAATGCTCATCGTCAGCTCGGCCGCCGCCTTCCATTCGACCCGCGGCAATCCGGCCTACAACGCCTCCAAGACCGGCGCTTTCGGTTTGACGCGCACGCTCGGGGAGGCTTGGGCGCGTGAGGGTATTCGTGTCAACGGTATCGCGCCGGGCCTGGTGGAAACCAAGCTCACTCGCGTCACCACGGAACACCCCAAACGTCTCGAAGGTGCGCTTCGTGGTATCCCGCTGGGCCGCCTCGGCACCCCGCAGGACATGGCCAACGTTGCGCTGTTCCTGGCTTCGCCGCTGGCTGGCTACATGCTGGGTCAGACCCTGTTGGTCGACGGCGGCATGCTGCTCGCTTGAGCGCCACTCATATTTTTAGGAGCACGACATGGCCTGGGATTTCGAAACCGATCCGGACTTTCAAACGGAACTGGACTGGATCGACCGCTTCGTCCGCGAAGAGGTCGAGCCGCTGGAACATGTACTGGGCAGCCCCTGGAACATCCACGATCCGCTGTTCAAGCAATTGGTGCGTCCACTACAGGCGCAGGTCAAGGCGCGCAGGCTCTGGGCCTGTCATCTTGGTCCGGAGCTGGGCGGGCCGGGATACGGCCAGGTACGCCTGGCCCTGATCAACGAAATTCTCGGCCGCGCACTGTTCGCGCCTATCGTGTTCGGCTGTCACGCGCCGGATTCGGGCAACGGCGAAATCCTCGCCCACTACGGCATCGAGGAGCAGAAGCGCAAATACCTCGAGCCCTTGCTCGATAACGAGATCGTCTCCTGCTTCGCCATGACCGAACCCCAGGGCGGCGCTGACCCCAGCGTGTTCACCACCGAGGCCGTGCGCGATGGCGATGACTGGCTGATCAGCGGCGAGAAGTGGTTCGGCTCCAATGCACGCTATGCGGCGTTCTTCATCGTCATGGCGGTGACCGACAAGAGCGTATCGGTGCACAAGGGCACCACCATGTTCATCGTGCCGGCGAATGCGCAGGGCGTGACCATCGTGCGCAACGTCGGCATAGCGGATGATCCGGAGGCGACGCACGCCTACCTGCGTTTCGATAAGGTGCGGGCATCGTCCGCCGACCTGCTCGGCAAGCCCGGCGAAGCCTTCGTCGTCGCTCAAGTGCGACTCGGCGGTGGTCGCGTGCACCACGCCATGCGTGTGATCGGCCAGGCGCAGAGAGCGCTCGATGCGTTGTGCGAGCGCGCCCTGTCGCGCACCACGCAAGGTGGCCTGTTGGCCGAAAAACAAATGGTGCAGGAAAAGATTGCCGACTCCTGGATCGAACTGGAGCAGTTCCGGCTGCTGGTGATGCGCACCGCCTGGCGTATCGACAAGTACCAGGACTATCTGCGCGTGCGCAAAGACATCGCCGCGGTAAAGGCGGCGATGCCCAAGGTGCTGCATGACATTGCCGCCCGTGCGCTGCATGTGCATGGCTCGATCGGCGTATCCGAAGAGATGCCGTTCGCCGGGTACATCCTGCGCTCCTTCCAGATGGGGCTGGCGGACGGGCCGACCGAGGTGCACAAGGTGACGGTGGCCAAACAGCTGCTCCGCGACTATCAGCCAAGCGACAGCCTGTTTCCCAGCTACCATCGCCCGACTGCGACGGCGCTGGCGCGTGAAAAATATGCTGACGCGCTGGCGACGCTGGAACAAAGCGGAGAGCAGCGTTGAGCGGCGGGGCTGACTGGCATGAGCTGGTCGATCTCGACCGTTTGCGTGCCTGGATGGAAGAGCGGGAACTCGCATCCGGGCCGCTGGAAAATGCCGTGCGACTGACGGGTGGCACTCAAAACCTGTTGCTGCGCTTTCGGCGAGGCGAGCGTGAATTCGTGCTGCGTCGACCATCGGCGGCGCTACGGGAAGTAGGCGGCAAGACCATCTCCCGCGAAGCTCGCATGCTAAAAGCGCTGGCGGGCAGCCGGGTGCCGCATGCGGGCTTGGTCGCCGCCTGCGATGACGAGGCCGTTCTGGGCGCGAAGTTCTACCTGATGGAGCCGGTGGATGGCTTCAATCCCAATTCCGCGGCCGGCTTGCCGCTGCCCCATGCCGCCGACCGCGACATGCGTCGGCGCATGGGGCTGGCCATGGTCGATGCGCTGCTCTGCCTTCATGAGCTGGACTATCGAGCCATCGGCCTCGACGACTTCGGGCGCCCCGGCGGTTTCCATCAACGACAAGTCGCGCGCTGGCTGCATCAGCTCGAAAGCGTCGCCGGCTGTGCCGGTTGGCCGGGCGCAGGCAGCCTTCCTGGGCTCGACCGGCTGGCGCGCTGGCTGAATGACAACTGCCCGCAACGGTTCAGCCCCGGCATTCTGCATGGCGACTATCACCTGTCCAATATGATGTTCAGCCGCGAGGGGCCGGCGCTCAGCGCGATCGTCGATTGGGAGCTGGCCACCATTGGCGATCCTCTGCTTGATCTGGCCTGGCTGGTGGTGACATGGCCGGACGCCGGCGGCCATGGCGCCGGCACGATCGAGGTGCATCCCTGGGACGGCTTTCCCGCAGCGGATGAATTGGTGGCGCGCTACGTGGTGGGCAGCTCCCGAAGCTTCGAAGCCTTTACCTGGTATCTGGTACTGGCGGCTTTCAAGCTTGGCATTTTTCTCGAAGTCAGTTACGCCCGCGCCTGCGCGGGCAAGACATCTATGGAACACGGTAGAAAGCACCACGCCTCGGCGCTGCGGCTGTTCGAGAAGGCGTTAGAGCGTATTGGCTAGCTGTCCGAGCAAGCCGGCTTCGCGGAGCTAGCCAGCGTGAACCTTGGGTCGACTCAGCGAGGGTCGATTCGTTGCCAACACGGCGCTAAGCACGAAATCGATCGCGTAGCTGCGCCACGCTTTCAAGCCTGCGGGTGTGTTGGTATCGAATCCCGTTGCGGTGGAAGTGATGTGGCGACTGGTGAACCAGAGGGTGGTCAGTAACATGGAGGCCCCGCAGAACATGCGCGCGTCTACGTCAGGCAGAAAATCTTCGCTTTCAACGCCGCGTTTGAGGATTCGTCCGATCAGATCTATCAGCGGTGCGGCTATGGCACCGAAGCGATTCTGGTTGTACGTTCCATGCTCATGGAGGCGAAAGCTCTCCTGTGCGAGTGATCGCAACTCAGGATCCGCGCCGTATTGATCGAAAAGGTATTCCAGTAGAGCTGTCAGCGCCTGGCGTGGCGGCAACTGATCAAGGTCCATCGATAGCAAGTCTTTTATGATCTGCGCCGTGCTTTCGTCCAGCACGCTGGTGAACAGAGTCTCCTTATTGCTGAAGTATTGATAGATTAACTGGCGCGTGACGCCTGCCGCGGTGGCAATTTCCTCTAGCCTCGCACCAGCGAGGCCCTTTTCCGCAAAGATTCTGCGCGCCTCCACAAGTAGACGCTCCAGAGTGGCGCGTTTTCGGGAAAAGGCTTCGGTCTCGCGTGGCGGATGCATGGTGTCTCGACATCTTATTGGAAAGCATCTGAGCCTAAGCCATCTCGGCGAAGGCAGCCAGGCCAGTGAATGGTGCATACCGTTATGATTGAGGTCTGCCTGCCCTCAAAGTGGAATGTAGGCTCGATATCGAAATTTACTTTGGCTGCGCAGAATCGCATCCCGTGCGTTTCAGTCTGTGATCGCCTCCAGCCAAATCGCTTCGGCGGGGCAGGCAGCGGCGCCCTCGCGAGCGCCTTCTTCCAACTCCGGCGGCACGCGGTCGATGGTTAGATAGACAATACCGTCATCGTCTAGTTTGTAGATTTCCGGACAGACCGCAGCGCAGAGTCCGTAACCGCAGCAACGGCTGCGGTCGGCGATTACTTGGTATTGGGTTGTGTGCAGGCTCATGGTGTTTCTCCGGCCAGGTTCAATGACAGAGCGGAAGATTGGCGAAAATGAGGACGCCCCAGAGGCTTGCTCGTTTCCGTAACGCTGCCCATTTGCTCGGTTCAGGCATGATGTCCTCCCGTAGTGCAGCGATTTCCGGCGGGCGTTAGACAACGGTGGAGGGGCGGCCTTGCGGCCGCCTCGTTTACGTGGCCCGTCACGCGCTCAATCCCACAGCACATGGATGTCGCGGGTACCACGCAGCTGTCCACCGGAAATTCGGGGTGCTGGCTTGGATGGGTCCAGGCGCATGTTTGGAAACAGATCGAGCATCGCGTTGATCGCGCAGTTCAGCTCCACCTTGGCGACGAACTGCCCGATACACATATGCGGGCCGAAGCCGAAGCCGAATGACGGCTTTACTTTGCGGTCGATGTCAAACTCGTCCGGGTTCTCGAAGACGTCCTCGTCGCGGTTGCCGGATATGGTCATGCACTGAACCATGCCGCCTTTCGGCACGATGATCCCGCCAATTTCCACTTCCATCGAGGTCTGGCGAACCTTGAAGGTCGAGATAGGCTCGTGGCGGATCCCCTCGTCGATGAGTTTGCCGATGAGGCTGCGGTCGTTGCGTATCCGCTCCACTAGTTCGGGACGTTGCATCAGGTTGGTCATGATGCAGCTGAACGTGCGAGTGGTGGTTTCCCCAGCTGCCGGGGTCAGCGAGCGGACGAATGTTGTGATCTCATGGTCGTCCAGTGAGCGGCCTTCGGCTTCGGCGTTGATCAGGCGACTGATCAGGTCTGTCTCTTGGGTGCCTTGGGCTCGCCGTGCAACGACGACCTCCTTGATTCCATCATAAAGGTGCTTGGCCGCCTGACCAGCCAGTGGTCCGTAGATCTTGGCTTTTTCCGGATCGATCTGGTTGCCCGCCACCATGGCTAACGCCCAAGTAGCGTACGTCTTGTATTTTTCCGTGTCGCTGGTTGGAAAGCCCATCAGGGCATACATGACGCGAATCGGGAAATCCAGTGCGAAGTCCATTAGATTGGCTCGCTTATCCGCCACCATCGGTTGCAAATAGTCTTCGCGGATAACCCGGTCGATTTCCGGACGCCACTTGTTGACCGTCTCAGGCATGAACACCGGTTGCAGCAGCGCCCGGGTCCGGCGGTGCTGCTCGCCGTCCATGGCAAGGATGATCAGGCCGTCGAAGAACGCGCCTAGCCCTTCGGCGATGAAACCATTGGTGTAGGTTTCGGCGTCGCGCATGATGGCCATGATCTCCTTGTGCTTGAACACTGTCACCGTCGCCTTGGCCGCTTTGGCGCCAGCGTTTGTCGGCACCTTCAAATAGGTATCGACGAAATCGCCCTTCATCACCGGTTCGTTATGGCGGTACTGGCGGCACAGCGCGTGAATGTCTACATCGGTGCCGAGGTATGTGTCGCTTACGGCGTGATAGGCCGCGACGATGTCGAGTTTTTCAAACTGGCTCATTGGCTTCGATTCCCGATTTGGTTTTGTTGTAGTTGTTCTCATGCCTCGAACAGGCGACTTGGGCATGTGGCCGGCATCCAGGCAAGTTGGAGCCGGGTGGCATTCGTTTCCCGAGCGGCGATAACCGAGTCATTCGCGTGTCCGCTTTGGGCGTCTGTTCAGCAGAGCGCTCACCCTAACAGCGACAGCGATTTCTCGGGCGGGAAGCCGTTTACACGGCGTAAAGTCGTGGTGCCCAAACGCCTCAGGACAAGGGTGCGAATTCTCCTTGGTCCGCCGTTAGCGCGGCGTTGCGACTTGTCGATCCAAGGCCCCGTTGGGTACGGAGGCTTGGGTTTTCTCCAAGTATTTCGAGCAAGCAGCGCTGGTGCGCAAAAACTCAATACATGAAAGGTTCCCTACATTCCGTTTGACTTCGGGTTAAACGAAAAACCGTATGTAAATGGCGATACGCCCGCAGCGTCCGATGTTGCTTACTAAGCTTCTGGATGAACTTCATTCACTCATGCCCGTTGCCGTTGCGCGAAACATGACGTAATCGCCAGGAAGCCGCCTTTATACGAAGGCCCATATAGTTTGGAGCACAGGCATGCAATTGAATAACAAGCGCGTCATCGTTACGGGTGGCGCACGAGGAATTGGCGCCGCGGTAGTCGCGGCTTTTGTAAACGAAGGCGCCCATGTGGCGAGTCTCGACTTAAGCGAAAGCGCCCCGCAGGAGGCAATCGAGGGCAATGGCTGGGCTCGTTCGCATATCTGCGATGTCTCGGATACGGAATCGGTAAAAAGGGCCTTTGCTTGGGCTGCCGCACAGTTGGGCGGGCTGGACGTATTGGTCAATGCTGCCGGAATTGCGCCCAACGCCACTGCAGATGAAATCACCCTGGATGAGTGGGAAAAAGTGTTCGCGGTGAATGCTCGCGGCACCTTTCTGACCAATCGCGCAGCCTACGAGCATATGCACCAAGGTGGCGGGAGGATCATCAACTTCGCCTCAGCCGCTGGCGTGGGCGGGCAGCCAGGCAAGGCACACTACGCTGCCAGCAAGGGCGCGGTCCTGGCATGGACGCGCACCGTCGCACGCGAGTGGGGTCCGCACGGCATTACCGTTAACGCCATCGCTCCGGCGATATGGACGCCGATGTATGACGCCACTCGCGCCAGCATGAGTGACGCACAGCTCGAGCAGCACGATGCATTCATGGCCAGTCTGATCCCGCTGGGAGGTCGGCTTGGCGATGCCGCGCAAGACTTGGCACCCGTTCTGGTTTTTCTTGCCGGCGAAGGTTCGCGCTTCGTAACAGGCCAGACTCTAATGATCGACGGCGGAATGTTAATGCTGAGTTAAGTCAGCGACCGGAGCACTAGTTGCCACGGAGCGGCTTTGACATTCAGGGGCATCCGCCCCGCCTTACCGGAGGTAACGACAATGAATAAGAACATGTTGATCTTTTGCGGTCTGGCTATCTGTCTGCCTGTAACGGCAATGGCTGATGGGCTCGATCTGGACAAGCAGCTGAACGGTCTCGACATCGAGACCGAGGTGGTTGGTTCCAGCGGAGGAGGGAGTGCTGGCACGGCCACTGCCAGCACAACGCAGATGCTGCAGATCACTAACAATGCCGATGTCAGCGTTATGTGCGAACTGCAGCCGGGACCGGCTGAAGCCCAAAGCGACGCGCCGCCACCCACCACCATAGAGCCGGGCGAACAGACCAGCCTCGCCGTGCCGGGTAAATACACCGGCGCACCGTTGCAAGCCAAGTTGGTCTGCGAGCCTCAATAAATTTGCAGTGATGCAGTGATAAAGAATCGCCGGGCATATGCCCGGCGACTTCGTTCTTCTGACACCCCGTGCGGCCGCGCACTTTATAAGCACATCCCCGCGTGTAGCACTATCGTGCTACTTCAGGCCGCCGAGGAAGTCCATCTTGCCTAGCGACACGCCGCGGTGCCGCAGAATGTCGTAGGCGGTGACGACGTGGAAGAAAAAGTTCGGCAACGAAAATATCTGCAGGCTGCCCTGGCCGGTGAATGGAAGGTCGGCTCGCGGTGTGGCCAGCACTATTTCGCGGTCTTCGCTGCCGTTGAGATCCTCGGGGCGAACGCTTTCCAGAAGGGAGACGGTTTTGCTAATCCGCGAGCGCAGCTCGGCGAAGCTGCGATCTTCATCCTTTTGGAGTTCGGCAGGCTTGCCCGTGATGCCTGCGACAAACAGCAGTGGATGCAAGCATGCCATCTGAATCTGCTGGCTGAGGTTGAACATGTCATCGGTCAAACGGGCTTCAAGCAGGTCTTTCGGATCGGAGCCCGTTTCGTCCACATGGGCCTGCGCCTTGGCGAGGATGTCTGAAAGGTTGTTCAACAGGCGGGTGAAATAAAAAACAGATGACTGGTGCATAGTGAGCGCCATTGTTGTTCTCCTGTTAAGGCGTTCAATAGAAACGGTCGGCGTGGCTGTAGAGTCGCCCGGCGACCGCGCGGACATCAGCGTTGGGTGATACGGCTGACAATGGCCTCGGCATTCATCTGCCGCTCGGGTAACGCTTCCTTTGGAATCTTGAAGCCACCCTTCAGCCCGTCGTTGATCACGCCGTACATCCCCTTGTTGAAGTCGTAGATGACGTTCTTCACAGCGTATGGAATCTGCTTGTCATACAGCTGAACGCCACTCAGGAACATCGAGCGGTAGAGGTTTCCGTCCTGGTCCCAGGCGTCATACAGGCCTGCTCCAAAGGTGTCTTCGTCCAGGTAGTAGTGGCGCTTGCTGTACACGTGGCGCATGCCGGGCTTGAGTGTGGCTTCCACTACGTAGACGCGATGTAGCTCCCAGCGTTCGTACTTCGGATTGGCGTGATGATCGCTGAACTGGTCCATCTGGTCGGCTTCGAAGTTGAACTTGTACGCGTTGTAAGGAATGAACATTTCCCTCTTGCCCACCAGCTTGAAATCGAAGCGGTCCTGCATGCCAGCGAACATCTGCAACTCGTCGAACAACGTCACGCCACCCTGGCTCGCCACAGGCGTGTCATAGGCGAACTCAGGCGCGAGCTTGACGCGGCGCTGGCCTGGCGTGTAGCTCCAGGCGCGGCGTGGCTTCTTGGTCGGGTCCAGATAATCGCTGATACCTGTTACTTCGCCGGCTCGGCGCGCAGGCTGTTTGTTTAGAGAAAACACACGAGCATACATTTCCGGGTCACGATCATCGCGGTCTGTCTGGTAGTAGGGGAATTCCTCGAAAGTGGCCTGTTCGGCGGCCTTGGTGATGGTGCCGTTGCTGTCAATAACCCAGCTGTTGGAGGAGGTCGTAGTGGTAGCGGTCGGCCCGTTCTTGTAGCGCAGCAACTGGTTCCACATCACTTCGTTGCCGGTTTTCGGAATCGGATACGGCAGGCCGCCGCGGCATGCCGGCTCGATGGAAAGCCCATCGTTATAGGTCTTGCATGCAGTGGCGTTACGCACAGTCGCTTCCATCACATTTTCCGGATACGCCGCAGTGCGATGGGTCGGATACACGTCCATGTACCAGGTTTCCGGATTCTTCTTGAGCAGGTGCTTCTGGCCATCGCTGAGCTTGTCGGCGTACTGGTCCGCGTTGGACGCATCAATACGGTACAGCGGCTTCTCGTCCCTGAACGGGTCGGCCCAGAAGCCACTGTCGGGCTTGAAGTCGGCAGGCGCGGTGGTCAGCCCGCCTTCATACGCGGGGATCGTGCCTTCGGCATTACCGGCCTTGGTCGCGCCAAAGAGGGTGAGTTCGTTGCCCAGTTGCTTGGCTTCTTCGGGGCTGACTGCGGCAATAGAAAACGTCGTGATGCCGCTGAGGGCGGCGCAAAGAGCGAGTTGGAGTTTCATCGTGGGGTCAGTCTCCGTTTTTGGATTTATTAATGGAGCTTCTTCGAGCAGGAGCGAGGTCGTGCATCAGGACCTACCCTAGCCGTTAACGGTTTTTGCGGCTTGCGTACCGTTTTATCTCGGGTCAAACGAAACAGCGCCGAGTCGCTGGCGAATAAATGGTGGGGTTGTAGGCTGAGGTACAGCAGCCCGTGACGGCAGGTTCCGATCGATCAACACATTGCAGGCGCCAGGCGTAAGCCTCGATTTCACGACCGACAAACGGGTACTGATGCCGATTCGACTCGCCACGCGAGCGAATCCCCGTAACCAGGAGCGACTGGTGGTTCGCTGCTCTACCTTCGGGTGAGCAGCTTTTTTTTGTCCGCACGTCCGACGACCATGCAGGCTTCGCGGTGTAGTGCTCGCCGAGGCGATCAATCGCGGTGCCCGGCCAGGGTGATCGACACGGATTCGGCAAAGCGCAGGGCATGTGGCTTGTCGATTTCCACTTCGGCATAGCGTACGGCCTGTGGCGCCATCGCCAGATCCAGCACTTCTTGGGTCAACCGCTCCAGCAGGGCGAAGCGGTTTTCCTCGACATGCCGAATGATCGCCTTGGTGATGGTGCGGTAATTGAGAGCCTGTTCGATGTCGTTATCGCGTACCGCATCGGCGGCCGGGTACAGGATGGTCAGGTTGATCAGCACGTCCTGCTTGTTACGGATTTCATCTTCCTTGATGCCGATATAGGTACGCAGGCGCAAATTCTTGACACGGATCCGCGCCATCCCCGGTTCCAGTCTCGGCATGTCAGCGGCCTCGAATGAGCTGCAGAAATTCCTGGCGGGTGTTGTACGAATCACGGAACCCACCGAGCATCACCGAAGTTGTCATTACCGAATTTTGCTTCTCGCAGCCCCGCATCATCATGCACATGTGCTGCGCTTCGATGACCACGGCGACGCCAGCAGCGTTGGTTACCTGCATGATCGCGTCGGCGATCTGCTTGGTCATGTTTTCCTGAATTTGAAGACGCCGGGCGAACATATCGACGATCCGCGCCACTTTGGACAGGCCGAGGACTTTGCCGGTAGGGGTGTAGGCAACGTGAGCCTTGCCGATGAAAGGCAGCATGTGGTGTTCGCACATTGAATAGAGCTCGATGTCACGGACGATGACCATTTCATCATTGTCCGACTCGAAAAGTGCGCCGTTGACGACTTGCTCAACGGTCTGGCCATAACCCTGGCAGAGGTACTGCATGGCTTTTGCGGCCCGCTTGGGTGTGTCCACCAGACCTTCGCGTTCCGGGTTTTCGCCGACACCTTCAAGAATGCCGCGATAGTGCTGAATCATGTCTTCGTTCATAACTGCTTCCTTAACGTTCGCCTCGATTGTGCGGAGGCTATTGGCATTGAGGTGAAGCACCTTTGTATTTGAAGCAACTGCGTCGGCTGCTCAGGCCGAGCGAGCCCGCGGTAAAGATCGTTCCGCGCTGGGTCCCGCCAGCCCACCAACCGCCATCTGCGTCACTACTGCTATAAAACCTTCGACTGCAGAGGCATCGTCCGGTGACCACCACGTGGGCGCATCCTCGAGGATCGACATCAGGCTGCGCGCGACAGCACTCCTTTGTCCGGCCGCGGCCGGTGAGGGTATCTGCCGAAGAATTTTTTCCAAGTGATCGACGTGAGCCTGTCGAGTTGCCTCGATTGAAGCGCGTTGCTCGGCGCTCAGGCAGCGGGACTCCCGGCGAGCCAGCACCAACCGATGTTGATGCATCAGGTTGTATCGAATGTGCAGGTCGACGTAGCTGCGCAGGCGGGTCAGCCCGTCCGCCTGACAGGGATCATCGGCCTCCAGTAGATCCAGCAGGTCCGTTTCGTGCTCCTCGATCAGCTCGAAAAGCAGGATTTGCTTGCTCTCCATGTGGTTGTACAACGAGCCGGCTTGCATGCCGAGCGCCATGGCCAACTGGCGCAGGCTGACCGCCTGAAAGCCATGCTCGACGAATAGTGTCAGCGCCACTATTCGTAGTTGCTCATGCACCGGCGGTGTGTCAGCCCGCACCGGTCGGCTGGCGTCGCCGTGGGCGAGGTCAATCAGCGGTAGCGGTCTGCCCCGTTGGTAGCTTGCGCGCATAGAGCGGTTCACGGTCAGTCGCGCTGCAATGTCAATGCGACGCCCTGGCCACCACCGATGCAAAGCGTGGCCAGACCTTTCTTGGCGTCACGGCTCATCATCTCGTGCAGCAGGGTAACCAGCACACGACAACCGGATGCGCCGATAGGATGACCCAGGGCGATGGCGCCGCCATTGACGTTGACCTTGTCGCTGTTCCAGCCCAGCTCTTTGCCGACTGACAACGCTTGTGCGGCAAAGGCTTCGTTTGCTTCGATGAGCTCGATTTCTTCGAGTGTCCAGCCGGACTTGTCCAGGCACTTGCGAGTCGCACTGACCGGTCCAATCCCCATGATCGCCGGATCTACGCCAGAGCTGGCATAACCCTTGATGGTGGCCAGAATCGGTAGGTCAAGCGCTTTGGCCTTGGACGCGCTCATCAGCAGCACCGCTGCCGCACCATCGTTAAGCGTCGAGGCGTTGCCGGCTGTGACGCTGCCGTTCTTATCGAAGGCTGGTTTGAGTTTGGCCAGTGACTGGGTCGTGGTGTCTGTCCGGGGCTGCTCGTCGGTATCGAACAGCAGGGCATCGCCTTTGCGCTGCGGGATGGATACGGGTGTGATTTCCGCCTTGAAGCGACCACCCTCGATAGCGGCCGCCGCGCGCTGTTGGGATTGCGCGGCGAAGGCGTCCTGTTCCTCCCGGGTCAGTTTGTAGCAGGACACGAGGTTCTCTGCGGTGATACCCATGTGATAGTCATGAAAGGCGTCAAGCAATCCGTCCTGCAGCAGCGAGTCGGCCAGTTGGGCATGGCCCATGCGTAGGCCAGTGCGCGCCTTGGGTAATACATAAGGCGCGAGGCTCATGTTTTCCATGCCGCCGGCAATGACGATTTCGGCATCGCCGCAGCGTATTGCCTGGGCGGCCAAATGCACGGTTTTCAGGCCGGAGCCACAGAGCTTGTTCACTGTCATGGCTGGCACGCTATAGGGAAGGCCAGCATTGATCGCTGATTGCCGCGCGGGATTCTGCCCGCATCCAGCGGTAAGCACCTGGCCCATGATCACTTCGTCGACCGTGGCTGGGTCGATGCCGGTTTTCTCCAACAACGCGCGGATGACCGTGCTGCCCAGTTCCGTCGCGCTCACGTTGGCTAGCGCGCCTTGGAAAGCGCCGATTGCAGTGCGAGTTGCGGCAACGATTACAACGTCTTGCATGTTTTATCTCCTTGAACCCTGATGCCGCGGTGAAGCGACCCTGCAGGGAGAATAAAAAAGCACCCGCCGTCAAAAGGTAGGGGAGCAGAGCGTAACGGCGGACGCTTGGGTAATTGGCGCTGCATGTGGCAGCGAGTGGCCTGCTGTATCTGTATTTCAACCGCTTCACTGACGCGCTGGAGCGCTAACCTCGACGCCTGTTTTGCGACAGCTTGTTCTTGCATTGAGCCAAACGAGTTCATGTTTGTGTTGTAAGTCGGCCGCAGGTCAGCCCATCGATTCGTTGTCACAAGGCACTCAGCCGCGCCCGCGCGACCCTCGATCCGTTGGGGCGGCCTAACAGATCGCTGATGCGTTGCCCGGCTGCGACCAGCGCATCCAGATCGATACCCGTCTCGATGCCCAGGCCGTTAAGCATGTAGAGCACATCCTCGCTGGCAACGTTGCCGCTGGCACCCTTGGCGTAAGGGCAGCCGCCGAGCCCGGCGACCGAGCTGTCGAATACGCAGAGGCCTTCCAGCAGGCTGGCATAGATATTCGCCAGCGCCTGACCATAGGTGTCGTGGAAGTGGCCGGCGAGCTTGTCGCGCGGCACCTCGCGGCTGACGGCCTCGATCAGTTGGCGGGTTTTACCCGGCGTGCCGGTGCCAATGGTGTCGCCCAGCGAGACCTCGTAGCAGCCCATGGCGAATAATTCGCGCGCGACGTGGGCGACGCGCTGCGGATCGATCTCCCCTTCGTAGGGACAACCCAGCACGCAGGACACGTAGCCACGCACCTGAATGCCGTTTTCGCGCGCCGCT
This sequence comes from Stutzerimonas stutzeri, assembly GCF_024448895.1. GTDB lineage: Bacteria > Pseudomonadota > Gammaproteobacteria > Pseudomonadales > Pseudomonadaceae > Stutzerimonas > Stutzerimonas stutzeri_Q. Next base: position 125,574 of record NZ_JAMOIC010000008.1, on the reverse strand, counting down.
TCCATCAGCGGGGCGAAGCGCGCCAGGCTCTCGTCGATGGAGCAATTGATGTTCTTCTGCGAGAACGCCTCGGACGCGGCGCCGAACACCGCGACTTCGTTGACACCGGCTTCGATGGCCGCTTCGAGGCCTTTCAGGTTCGGCGTCAGGGCCGCATAGGTCACGCCCGGTTTTTGCCGGATCTGCGCGAAAACCTCGGCCGAGCCGGCCATCTGTGGCACCCACTTGGGCGACACGAAACTGCCGACCTCGATGTACTGCAGGCCGGCGGCGCTGAGGTCGTCCACCAGCCGCACTTTGTCGGCGACGCTGATCGGCTGCTTTTCGTTCTGCAGGCCGTCGCGGGGGCCGACTTCCACCAGACGGACGTGTTTGGGCAGAGTCATGTGTCCTCCATGGGTGTCGCGATGTTTGCAGCGTCACCTGGGTTAGGGGTCAGATCGTGAGACCTTTTCATCGTGCCTGGTGGGCTGAAGCCCACCCTACAAGGCTAGTCTGTGGCGTGAGCCACCCATATAAGCGGGGTGCAGAATCTCAGCAGGGTAGGCCGGGCGGCGCTCCGCTTCAGCTCACCAATGCCATGCAGAAGTTTCCGCATCACGCCGTTTTCCATCCTGCGTCAGGCGTCTTCCAGCTCCAGCAATACCGCACCTTCGCTGACCATATCGCCTTCGGCATAAAACAGACCTTTGACCACGCCTGCCTGTTGCGCACGGATGCTGTGCTCCATCTTCATCGCTTCGAGCACGATGAGCGTGGCGCCGGCCTCGACGCTTTGCCCGGCCTCGACCAGCACCCGAACGATGCTGCCGTTCATGGGCGCGGTCAGGCCGCCGTGGTGCTGGTGGCTGGCCTCGACTTCAGCGATGGGGTCGAACGCGGTTACGGCGTGCAGCTCGCCATTGCATTCCAGATAGAGCGTGCAGCCCTGGCGGATGGCTTTTGGAAGATGCGTGATCTCGGTTGCGGCGCGACTGCTCACGCGTACCTGACGGCTCTCGCCATTGCACATCAGATGCACACTGGTTTGCGCCGGTAATCCGAAGCGCAGGCCATCGCGCTTGGCCCATGGTGAGTGGAGATCGTCTTCACGGACCTTGGCCGGCTCGGTCTGCACGAAGAGCTCGCCGGCCAGTTGCCAGAATTCATCGGCCAATTCGCCAGGTTTGCGCATCAGCTCCGCTTCATGACGCGGAATGAAACCGGTGTCCAGTTCCGCGTCGGCAAAAGCAGGGTGGCCAATTACGCGCCGCAGAAAAGCCAAGTTGGTCCGCACGCCGCCGACGTAGGTTTCATCGAGCATAGTCAGCAGTCGCAGGCGCGCTTCCTCGCGGTTCTCGCCCCAGGCGATCAGCTTGCCGAGCATCGGATCGTAGAAGGGTGAAACCGTATCGCCTTCGGCCACACCGCTGTCGACACGACGGCCCGGGCCGGGGGCGGATTCGCGGTACAGATCCAGCGTGCCGGTGGCGGGCAGGAAGTCATTATCCGGGTCTTCGGCATACAGCCGCACCTCGATGGCGTGGCCGTTGAGCGGAACCTGATCCTGAGTGATCGGCAGCGGTTCGCCACGGGCGACACGGATCTGCCAGGCCACCAGATCGAGGCCGGTGATGGCCTCGGTCACCGGATGCTCGACCTGCAACCGCGTGTTCATCTCCATAAAGAAGAACTCGCCACGCGCATCGAGCAGGAATTCGACCGTGCCTGCACCGACGTAACCGATAGCCTGCGCGGCCTTGACCGCCGCTTCGCCCATCGCCCGGCGCAGCTCGGGCGACAGTCCCGGTGCGGGCGCCTCCTCGACGACCTTCTGATGGCGGCGCTGGATCGAGCAATCGCGTTCATTGAGATACAGGCAGTTGCCGTGCTGGTCGGCGAATACCTGGATCTCCACATGGCGCGGCTTGAGCACGTACTTCTCGACCAGCATCCGCGAGTCGCCGAACGAGGATTGCGCCTCGCGCTGGGCCGATTGCAGCGCTTCGGCCAGATCCGCCTCGCGCTCGACCACCTTCATGCCTTTACCGCCGCCGCCGGCAGTGGCTTTGAGCAGCACCGGAAAACCGATCTTTTCCGCGGCCGTGCGGAAGGTCTCTACGTCCTGCGCCTCGCCGTGATAGCCGGGCACCAGCGGCACGCCGGCTCTTTCCATCAACGCCTTGGCGGCGGACTTGCTGCCCATGGCGTCAATGGCCGAGGCGGGTGGGCCAAGGAAGATCAGCCCGGCGTCTTCAATGGCGCGAGCGAAGCCAGCGTTTTCGGAGAGAAAGCCGTAACCGGGGTGAATCGCCTGGGCGCCGCTGGCCTTGGCAGCAGCGATCAGTTTGTCGATCAGCAGATAGCTCTCGGCCGGCTTGGCGCCGCCGAGGTCGATGCGGATGTCGGCCTCGCGGGTATGCCGTGCGTCACGGTCGATGGCGCTGTGCACGGCCACGGTGGTCAGGCCCATGGCCTTGGCGGTGCGCATCACGCGGCAGGCGATCTCGCCGCGGTTGGCGACCAGGAGGGTAGTGATATGTTGTTTGCTCATGAATGCTGTTCCTGCCAGGCCGGCTGGCGTTTTTCGAGGAAAGCGCGCAGGCCTTCTTGGCCTTCCGGGCTGGTTCGCACGCTAGCGATGACACCTTCGGTATAGGTACGCAACGAGGGTTTGAGCGCGCCGCTGCCGACCTGATGAAGCAGGCCCTTGGTGGCCCGCATGGCCTGCGGACTGTTAAGCAGCAAATTGCCAAGCAGCTTCTCTACCTTTTCATCGAGCTGCTCGCTCGAACAGCTTTCTGCAAAGAGCCCCAGCTCGCGGGCACATTCACCGCTGAAGCGCTCGGCAGTGAGGGCGTAGCGTCGGGTGGCGCGTTCGCCAATCGCCTGGACGACGAAGGGGCTGATCACGGCTGGTGCCAGGCCAATGCGCACCTCGGACAGCGACAGCTGGGCATCAGCCGTTCCGATGGCCATGTCGCAGCAGGCAATGAGACCAACCGCGCCGCCAAAAGCCGCACCTTGAACAACGGCCAGCGTGGGTATTTTCAGGTGATAGAGCTTGTGCATCAGCTCGCCCAACTCGTGGGCGTCGCGCACGTTGGCGTTGTAATCGAGGCGAGCGGAATCTTGCATCCACGCCAGATCCGCACCCGCCGAGAAATGCTTGCCGCGACCGCGCAGCAGCAGGAAACGCAGCGACTTATCGCTCTGCACTTCATTGAGCACCAGGATCAGCTCGCGAATCATCTCGGCATTGAAGGCATTGTTCTTTTCCGGACGGTTGAGCCAGAGCGTGGCGAAACCTTTCTCGGAATTCTCAAGTTCAATGGTTTGAAAGGACGACGTGCTCATAAATTGTTCCTGCAAACGAAGGCCTACGGCCCTTGGCTTAAGGCCGAAAGCTGGACGTCTAGCCTCCAGCCTCCAGCGCCTTTGTCGATTTTTAATTACATCCGGAACACGCCAAAGCGGGTCGGCTCGATGGGCGCATTGAGGGAGGCCGATAGCGCCAGGCCCAACACATCACGGGTTTGCGCGGGATCAATCACGCCGTCATCCCACAGCCGCGCGCTGGAATAATACGGATGGCCCTGATGCTCGTACTGCTCAAGAATCGGTTGTTTGAGCTGGGCTTCCTCTTCGGCCGAAAACGTTTGCCCGCTACGCTCAGCCTGTTCGCGCTTGACCTGAGCCAGCACGCCGGCGGCCTGTTGCGCTCCCATCACGCCAATCCGCGCGTTGGGCCACATCCACAAGAAACGCGGGTCATAGGCGCGGCCGCACATGCCGTAGTTGCCCGCACCAAAGCTGCCCCCGATGATCACCGTAAACTTGGGCACCTTGGCGCAGGCCACCGCGGTCACCAGCTTGGCGCCATGCTTGGCGATGCCGCCGGCCTCGTATTTCTGCCCGACCATGAAGCCTGTGATGTTCTGCAGGAACAGCAGCGGGATGCCGCGCTGACAGGCCAGCTCGATGAAGTGCGCGCCCTTCTGCGCGGACTCAGCGAACAGGATGCCGTTGTTGGCCAGAATCGCGATGGGATAGCCCTGTATATGCGCGAAGCCGCAGACCAGCGTGCTGCCGTACAGCGCCTTGAATTCGTCGAACACCGAACCGTCGACGAGGCGGGCGATTACCTCGCGGACGTCGAACGGCTGCTTGGCATCGGCGGGGATGACGCCATACAACTCCTCGCCATCGAACAACGGCGCAATCGGTGCGCGACTGTTCACTTCACCACGCTTGCGCCAGTTGAGGTTGGCGATGCTGCGGCGAGCCAGCGAAAGGGCGTGCTCATCATTCTCGGCGTAGTGGTCGGCCACGCCGGAGGTCTTGCAATGCACATCGGCACCGCCCAGGTCTTCGGCCGTCACCACTTCTCCGGTGGCGGCTTTGACCAATGGAGGGCCGGCGAGAAAGATGGTCGCCTGATTGCGCACCATGATGGCTTCGTCCGCCATCGCCGGCACGTAGGCGCCGCCAGCGGTGCAGGAACCCATCACCACGGCAATCTGCGGAATGCCCATGGCGCTCATGTTGGCCTGATTGAAGAAAATGCGGCCGAAGTGCTCCCGATCAGGAAATACCTCGTCCTGACGCGGCAGGTTGGCGCCGCCGGAATCCACCAGATAGATGCACGGCAGGCGATTCTGCTGCGCGATGGTCTGCGCGCGCAGATGCTTTTTCACGGTGAGCGGATAGTAGCTGCCGCCTTTTACCGTCGCGTCGTTGGCGATGATCATGCACTCGACGCCCTCGACCCGGCCGATGCCGGCCACCAACCCGGCCGCTGGGACCTCTTCGCCGTAAACCTCATGGGCAGCCAGTTGGCTGACCTCGAGAAACGGCGAGCCAGCGTCGAGCAATCGGTTGATGCGTTCGCGCGGCAGGAGCTTGCCGCGCGAGGTGTGGCGCAGCTGCGCCTTCTCGCCACCGCCTTCATGGACACGACCGAGCAGGGCGCGAAGGTCCTCGACTTGGGCGAGCATCGCTCCACGGTTCGCGGCGAACTCAGGCGAGCGGGTGTTGATCTGGGTATGCAGGATAGCCATAAAATCCTCGAAAAAGCGCTATAGGCTGGAGGCTGGACGAGGAACGAGGCGGCTTCTCATCGTAGGGTGGACCCGCACCACACTGCGGGCGGTGGGCTGAAGCCCACCCTACAGACTGGACGGCAAACGAGTCCGCTTCGTCCAGCCTTCGGCCTCGAGCCTCCAGCCGCTTTTTTATTTCGTTTCGTTGAACAGCTCGCGGCCGATCAACATCCGACGAATCTCGCTGGTGCCGGCACCGATCTCGTAGAGCTTGGCGTCGCGCCACAGGCGCCCGACTGGGAATTCGTTGATGTAGCCGTTGCCGCCCAAGATCTGGATCGCTTCACCGGCAAGCCAGGTCGCCTTTTCAGCCGCGTAAAGGATGACACCGGCACAGTCCTTGCGAACCTGACGGACATGACCACTGCCCTGCGCATCGAGGTGCTTGCCCACGGCGTACAGATACGCGCGGCATGCCTGTTGAGTGGTGTACATGTCGGCAACCTTGCCCTGAATCAGCTGGAACTCGCCGATGCTTTGGCCGAACTGCTTGCGGTCGTGGATGTAGGGGATGACCACATCCATTGCCGCCTGCATCAGGCCCAGTGGTCCGCCGCTGAGTACCGCGCGCTCGTAGTCGAGGCCGCTCATCAGCACCTTGACGCCTTCGCCGACACCGCCCAGTACGTTCTCTTCCGGCACCTCGACATCCTGAAACACCAGTTCGCCAGTGTGCGAGCCGCGCATGCCGAGCTTGTCGAGCTTCTGCGCAACCGAGAAACCGGGGGCGCCTTTTTCTAGGATGAAAGCGGTCATGCCCTTGGGGCCTGCAGCCAGATCGGTTTTGGCGTAGACCACCAGCACATCGCAATCGGGGCCGTTGGTGATCCACATCTTGGTACCGTTGAGCACGTAGCGGTCGCCTTTCTTATCGGCGCGCAGCTTCATCGAAACCACGTCCGAACCGGCGTTGGGTTCGCTCATGGCCAATGCGCCGATGTGCTCCCCTGAAATCAGCTTGGGTAGAAACTTGCGCTTTTGCGCCTCGCTGCCGTTGCGGTTGATCTGGTTGACACAGAGGTTGGAGTGGGCGCCGTAGGACAAGCCGATGCCGCCAGCGGCGCGGGATATTTCTTCCATGGCGATCATGTGCGCCAGGTAACCCATGCCGGAGCCGCCGTATTCTTCTGAAACGGTCAGGCCAAGCAGACCCATGTCGCCAAACTTGCGCCAAAGGTCCATCGGGAATTGATCGGTACGGTCCGCTTCCTCAGCACGCGGGGCGATTTCCTTTGCAGCGAAACCGGCAACGGAATCGCGCAACATGTCAATTTCCTCACCGAGGAAAAAATCCAATCCGGGCAAGCCACTCATGGTCCAGCTCTCCTATTGTCATTGTTGGTTCCTTTGGAAACGCCGCTGGCTCGCTCAAGAGCCAACCGGCAGCGTTGTTCCGCAAGGTCTAGTTCGGCCTGCATCTTTTGAATGTCCTGCACCTGCCGATTGAGCTGCTGACGCCTGTTTGAGATCGTTTCCAGCAACCGGCTCAGCTGCATGCTGTTGCCGCCGGCTGGGCAGTACATGCTGATCAATTCCTTGCATTCTGACAGCGACAGTCCGATGCGCTTGCCACGCATGATCAGCTCGAGCGTTACCCGATCGCGCTGCGAGTAGAGGCGCGTCTGACCGCGTCGCTCGGGCAGCAGCAAGCCCTGCTCCTCATAGAAGCGAATGGCACGAGTGGTCACCGTCATCTCGCGAGCCAGTTCGGAAATGCTGAATACGTCGGGTATGTTCACTCGTGACTACCTGTCCTTCACGTTAACGTCTGCTGGTATCGGCGGAAACGGCAGTCGCCAGCCCATCCGGTTGTCTCTAAATGTTGGGTCGCCCGGCTTCGCTTGAGGCCGGGCACCGCATCAAAGCTGGACAGCGTCGATGCGTTTCGATGTCCCGGGCTGGCTTGCGTCATAAAAGTTCGAGCCGGAGCGCAGTTGTGTCAGCAGCTGCGATTTTCGGCTCTCGGCATGCGAGAGGTAGCGTTCCTTGACCGGGCCATAACCGCGTACCGCATCTGGCAGCTCGGCCAGTCTCACAGCCAGACTGAGGTTGTCCGCCGTTACCGCAGTCAGGAGTTCGTCAAGCAACTCTTCGTAACTTTGCAGCCAGTGCCGCTCAACCTTGCGCTCCTGGGTGTAGCCGAAAGGATCGATCCAGGTGTTGCGCATGAATTTCAGCTTGGCCAGCAGCTTGAAACCCTTGAGCATCCAGGGGCCGAAGCTCTTCTTGGCTGGCTCAGTGCCGGACTCGGCATTGTTGAGCACAGGCGGCGCGAGGTGAAAACGCAGGCTGTAATCGCCTTCGAACGTCGCCTCGATCTTTTTCAGGAAGTCGCCATTGGTGAACAGTCGCGCCACTTCATACTCGTCCTTGATCGCCAGGACCTTGAAATAGTAGTGAGCCACTGCTGCTGTGAGCGCGCCAGGCTGGCCGACGAGCGCCGTTTCCTTGGTGCTGAATTGCTCCACGCGATCCAGATAACGCTTTGCGAGTGCGGTGTTCTGATAGTCGGTGAGGTAGCTGCTACGCCGTTCGATGGTCTCCTCCAGCGTCTGCGAGAGTTGCCGATCGCGGATCTGGACCTTGCCGGACTCCAACTTGTACTGCACGCGAAGCAGATCGACCGCTGCGCGACGGCCCCAGACAAAAGCGTTGCGGTTGAATTCCACGGCCGTGCCGTTCAGTTCGATTGCCTGCATCAGGGCCGCTTCGCCCACCGGCAGCCAGCCCTTCTGATAGGCGTAACCCAGCATGAAAGTGTTGGTGGCGATCGAGTCTCCCATCAGTGCGGTGGCGAGCTTGCTGGCGTCTATGAAGGTCGCCTGGCCGTCGCCTACCGCTTCGCGAATCTGTGCTGCCATGTCGCCGGTCTGGAAGTGCGGGTCCGGGTGCGCTTCAAGGTCGCCGCTCTCCGCCTGCATGGCAAAAGTACGGACGAAGGCGCTGGTGATGCTTTCTTCACTGTTGACCACCGCATGGGTCACACCCTGGCGCATCTTCAACAGCGTTTCGGTGTTGGCACTGACCACCAGATCGCAGCCAAGTAGCAGGCTGGCTTCGCCCTCGGCGATGCGCGGGGCGAAAAGCTGATCCTGCTGAGCGGCAATGCGGATATGCGACCACACCGCGCCACCTTTCTGCGCCATGCCGGCCATGTCGAGGTTCAGCGCGCCCTTGCCTTCGATGAAGGCGGCCATGCCGAGCAGGGCGCCGATAGTGACCACGCCAGTGCCGCCAACGCCAGTGACCAGGATGCTATAGGGCTCATCCAGCGTCAGCGGTGCGGGCTGTGGCAGGTCCCAGTGGTCCTCGGGCTTTTCCACCAATGCCTTGGGCTTGCGCAGCTTGCCGCCTTCGACTGTGACGAAGCTCGGGCAGAAGCCAGAAAGGCAGGTGAAGTCCTTGTTGCAGGACGACTGGTCGATTTCCCGCTTGCGGCCGAATTCAGTTTCTACTGCAACCACGGACATGCAGTTGGATTTACTGCTGCAGTCGCCGCAGCCTTCACAGACGGCCTCGTTGATCACCACACGGCGCGCCGGGTCCGGAAATTTGCCGCGCTTGCGCCGGCGCCGTTTTTCGGCGGCACAGGTCTGGTCGTAGATGATCGCTGATACGCCATTGAATTCACGCAGCTCGTTCTGCACGTCGTCCATGCGGTCCCGGCGATACACCGGAACGCCGGGGGCGAGGTCCTTTACGTGTTCATATTTGTCCGTGTCTTCGCTGACCACCACGATATTAGTAACGCCTTCGGCGGCCAACTGGCGAGAGATCTGCGACACGCTGAGCGTACCGTCGACAGGCTGGCCGCCGGTCATCGCCACCGCGTCGTTGTAGAGGATTTTGTAGGTGATCGAAACCTTGGCAGCCACAGCCGCGCGGATCGCCAGCAGGCCGGAGTGGAAATAGGTGCCGTCGCCGAGATTGGCGAACACATGCCTGGTTTCGGTGAAGGGCGCCTGGCCAACCCAGGCGACGCCTTCGCCACCCATCTGGCTGAATGTCTGGGTTTGCGGGTAGATCCAGGCAGCCATGTAGTGACAACCGATTCCCGCCAGCGCTCGGCTGCCTTCTGGAACCTTGGTGGACGTGTTGTGCGGGCAACCGGAGCAGTAATGCGGCACGCGATCCATCAGGTTGACCAGATGGCCCTTGCTGCACAGTTGTGCTTCCAGGACGGCCAGGCGTACCTGCAACTCACCGCCCTGGTAGACCCGCAGAATCCGCCGCGCCAGCGCACGGGCGATTTGTGCGGGCGTCAGCTCTCCGATTGCCGGCAGCAGCCAGTCAGTATGTGGCCGCGCCCATTCGCCCTTGTCGTCGAACTTGCCGACGATGGCGGGGCGCACATCCTCGCGCCAGTTGTAGAGTTCTTCCTTGAGCTGGTACTCGATCATGTGGCGCTTTTCCTCCACCACCACGATTTCTTCCAGGCCCTCGGCGAACTGCCGCACGCCTTCGGCCTCGAGCGGCCAGATCATCCCTACCTTGTAGACACGCAGCCCAATTTGCTGAGCGATTGCATCGTCGATGCCGAGAATCTTCAGCGCCTGACACACGTCCAGATACGACTTGCCAGAGGTGATGATGCCCAGGCGCGCCTTGGGCGAATCGATCACGATGCGGTCGAGGCGGTTGGCACGGGCATAGGCCAGAGCGGCGTAAACCTTGTGCTCGAACAGGCGCTTTTCCTGATCCAGTGGCGGGTCCGGCCAGCGGATGTTCATGCCACCTTCCGGCATTGGCACGACGGGGATGATCGGCTGCACGCGCTGCGGATCGACGTCGACGATGGCGGCGCTTTCAACGGTGTCGGCGACTGCCTTGAGCGCAACCCAACAGCCGGAGAAGCGCGACATGGCCCAGCCATGCATGCCGTAGTCCAGGTATTCCTGCACGCCGGACGGCGCCAGCACTGGCATCATCACGGCCTTGAAGATGTGTTCGGTCTGGTGTGGCAGGGACGACGACTTGGCGCCGTGGTCGTCACCGGCGATTGCCAGCACACCGCCGAAACGCGAGGTGCCTGCGGCATTGGCGTGGCGGAACACATCGCCACAGCGATCCACGCCCGGACCCTTGCCGTACCAGATGCCGAAAACGCCGTCGTACTTGGCGCCTTCGAAAATGTTGACCTGCTGGGTACCCCACAGCGAAGTTGCCGCCAGGTCCTCATTGACGCCTGGCTGGAAGTGCACGTGGTGTTCCTTCAGATGGTCGCGAGCCTTCCATAGCGCCTGATCGAACCCGCCAAGGGGCGAGCCGCGATAGCCAGAGACGAAGCCTGCTGTATTAAGCCCATTCTCTAGGTCGCGCTGGCGCTGCATCAACGGCAGACGCACCAGCGCCTGGATACCCGTCATCAGGACTTTGCCGGTCTGCTGGACGTACTTGTCGTCCAGCGATGGGGTTTTGCTCATGGCCAACCTCCGATTGTTCTTGTCTGCGCGGCACATGGCGGCGAAGTGTATTTGAACAAATTATCGGTTTACGTGTAAATATCGTAAAACGATAAAATCGGCTACCAGATATCAGATAAACAGATATCTGGTGGGTGGAGAATGAAGAAATCACCGGGATGCAGCGTTTTTCTCGGCGGAGCCGCTTGGATAAAGAATGACCGCCATTGAGCGATCACTCGGTTCGCTATTACTTCGCCAGTTCGGCTTCTATCGTCTGTTGCAGGCGCGGGTCGTCCGGACTGACATCCGGCGCGAAACGCGCCACCACTTGGCCGTTGCGGCCGACGACGAACTTTTCAAAGTTCCAGAGTACCTCCGGGGCTGCGTTGGTCTCGATGCCATAACCGGCGAGGCGCTCACGCATGGGGCCTTCACCCGTAGCGCTTGGCTGGGCGCCGGTCAGTTCCGCATAAAGCGGATGACGATCCTCACCAGCAACGGAAATCTTGGCGAAAAGCGGGAACTGCACGTTATAGGTCAAGGCGCAGAATTCCTTGATGTCCTGATCGGTGCCCGGCTCCTGTTCCTTGAAGTTGTTGGCGGGGAATGCCAGCACCTCCAAGCCTTGTTCGCGCTTGTCTTCGTAGAGCTTTTCCAGTCCTTCGTACTGCGGCGTCAGCCCGCATTTGGACGCCACATTGACGACCAGCAATACCTTGCCTTTATAGCGCTCCAGCGTAAGCGATTGCCCATCATTGGACTGCACCGGGATAGCGAAGATTGAAGCCATGGATGTCTTCCTTCTGTTATGAAATGTCCAGCCTAGACGAAATTTACCGAAGTGAAGCAGTCAAACGATACAAATATGTGAAAAGTGATCATTTTATACGGCTGGCACCGTTTTATCCTCTGTTTGCCGGTTAGCCATCGAGTTGCGCGCAGCACAGACAGAGGGTTTCGCTAGAGAGTTATCGCTGGACAAAATACGTTAAAATGTTCAACTAATGGACGGTTTCACCCCGACAACAAGACAGACAAGAAGGAGATTCGCATGCGTGCAGCCATCATTTCCGAGCGTAATGCCCTACCGATAGTCGGTGAGTTTCGCGAGCCCGAGCCGCAGCAGGGCGCCGTCATGATCGACGTCGACACCGCCGGCCTGGGCGGCTGGGACGTGCTCGGCGCTTATCGGCTCGGTGTCGAGTACCCCTGTGTGATTCGTGGCGAAGGTGTCGGCCGTGCCGAAGATGGCCGTCGAGTGTATTTCGGTGAGCGTTCGGTTCTGCCGTTCGGTGCCTGGGCCGAGCGCACACTGGTACCTGCCGCGGAAGTCTGGAACGTTCCTGACGATGTCGATGACAAGACCGCGATCAGCATGGGTATCGCTGGCACTGGCGCCCTCGTGCCGCTGGAAACGGCGCACATCCAGAAAGGCGAAAAAGTGCTCGTGCTCGGCGCTACCGGAACGCTTGGCCAAATCGCGCTGCAATTGGCCCGTGGAATGGGTGCCGGAAAGGTGGTGGGCGCGGCGCGTTCTGCCGAAGCACTGACGCGCTTGAAGTCGCGCGGCATCGCCGATGACGTGGTCACGCTGGGCAGTGCCGATGATGTAGCCGCGCTGAAGGAAGCAGCCGATGGCGGTTTCGACGTGGTGCTGGATCTGGTGTGCGGTCAACCCATGCTGAACGCCTTGAAGGCGACCAACTGGGGTGCACGGATCGTGACGGTCGGAACCGGGGCGGGACGCAAGCTTGATCTGGATATCGCCGATCTACTGTTCCGCTCGCTGTCGTGCATCGGCACGGGCCAGCGTCCACCTGCCGATCGTGAGCAAATCTGGCTGCGTCTGCTGAAAATCGCGAAAGAGCAGCAGCTTCAGATCGACTACGTGGACTACACACTTGATCAGGCTGCCGAGGCCTGGGCTGCGCAGGTGTCTGGCCCGCACGCGAAAATCACGGCGAGCGTTCGCCGCTGAGCCAATGTACAGGCCGGCCGCCTCGCGCTAGCCGGCCGAGCGTCGTGGTTTCTGGATCGGCTTGATGGGACGGCTATGACGGGGCGCCCTGCTAAACGGACTATGGTGGCGGCACTGGTTGTACCCTTTCGGCCCAATCCTGACCAGGCGGGCGCTGCCTGGCGGTCAGCTCGAAGTAGTGGAAAACTTAGGGAGCGACAATGGATATCCGCAGGATGAATAGAGCGTCAATACTCATGCTGTTCTTGATTATTGCCGTGCCGGCTCAAGCCGGGCGCATACAAGAAGAGCTGCAGACGACCCAGGAACTACGATCCCTAGCCTTTCTGACTTGTGCAAATGCGTTGGTATATTTCAATCAGAACGGAAGCCCCTACGAGTTGCGTAACAAGCAGGGCTATGAGCAACGGATGCTCCGCTTGCGAAGCCTGACCAAAAGTCTGGGCGTTGCGGACGTTATAGATGAAGTGCAGCGCCTGCAAACACGCCTCGATGATACTGACAAGTTACCCCAAACCAGCGCGGCGCTACGCTCTACCGAACCCTCTTATTCACGTAGGTTGTTGCCGGTAATCGAGTCGCACGCACATCTACAAGCCTTACTGGATGCCCATTACGCCGAGCTGCAGGGTGATGAGCCTCTGGGTGAGCTTGGAAAACTACACGCCATCAGCCGCGCTATGGGCGAATTGCTGGTGAACTATCAGATGGCGTCGTTCAATCGTCATGGCGCCGAAACATGGATACTGAGAGACGAGAGAACCCATCCAACTCGATCACGAAGTGGTCGGTGCGTTCGAGCGTTTGTCGGCCGACCATCCGGCACTTGCCGAGGCGCTTGAGCATGCGGCACGCGAGTACTCGTTCATCCGCGGCGTGATCCTCAAACAGGACGGCAATTGGGCGCCCAACGGGGCTGAACGCTATATGCGGTCGACAATTACCGACATCGACCAAATCGCCAAAGGATCGCTCCAGTAACATTGCCTGCCGCTTCTGGTGTGTGATGCCCGGCGGCAAGCGGTTTCGCGTATTTGTGCTTTTTGTCCGGCGTGGCGATCATCACTACGGGGCATCGCGTGATTGCGAGCTGCGATGCCTTGGCCCGGCAGGTCAGTCGGCGGCAGGCCAGGTGCCGTTGTTCATCAGGCTATCGAATGCTTTTGTCATTTCGTTGGCCGAACTAGGGTAGTCATGACGCACCCACCACAGCCATGTGCCGATCAGTGCGCCCACGAAGCTGCGCACCGCCACCTCTCCGCGCAATCCGCTGCACTCGTAGATGCCATGTTTGCGGTAGTGCTCGCGCACCAGAATCAGTAGCAAATTTTCGAGGTGAGCAAGAACGATCGCTTGTGAAGGACTGTTGAAGAATGAGGTGGTCAGGGCTGCATGCCGCACGGTGGCGTTGAACAGCCATGCTGAAACATCGAGCACGATACGTTTTTCCCCGGCGACATCGCAAACGCGGGTTTGCGGCAGGCCGATGGACTCATAACCGGCCACCAGCAAGTCTTCCTTGTCACGAAAGTGTGCATAGAACGTCGAGCGTGCTACCCCGGTATGGCTGAGCAGTTCCTGCACTGAGATGTCCCGAAAATCCTTTTCCAACGCCAATCGATACATCCCGTCCAGAAGCAGCTCTCGGGTTCGCTGTGTGCGTAACGCGTGGCGCTTGCTGGCCATGTCGGGCTTGGTCGGTCGTTCCGGCGCGGCAGAGATGTGCTGCTTCATCCTTTACCTCTGCGGAGTGTGTTTGTCGGTCGTGGCGCCAGTACCTGTAAGCGTAGCTGGCATGAGCATGGAGACTGGCACGCGCGCTTCACGGCGGACAAGACTTGTTCGATTGAGCGAGCGCAACAGTCGTCTCTGTGCGGCGAAATCGAACAGATCGGGAATTCTGTCCGTTGTGGATTCTTCAGTCGAAACCTACCTTTCTTTCACCCCCAAGCACCGGGAGCTCGCAGATGGGCGTCGATCAAGCCGCTCCGGTTAGTTGTTGAACGTTAGTTGTTGAGCGGCTGAGGGCAGAGGTGCGGTCGGTTAATCAACCAGCGAAGTGCTTGCATCGGCAACGCCCACAACCCGTGAAATAGAACGCATCAAGCAGATCGCGACATGCAATCCATTCAAACGACAGAAGAATAACAATGAGCCAATCCTACGATTACATCATTGTCGGCGCCGGTTCTGCCGGCTGCGTGATGGCCAACCGGCTATCCGCCGACCCGAGCGTTTCGGTACTGCTCATCGAAAGCGGCCCCGACCATACCAGTCCCTTAATCGCCATGCCGCGCGGGATCGGCAAATTGCTGATGGCCGGCAACCCGCATGTATGGGATTACCAGGCCTCGCGCGGTGAAGGCATGGCCACTGAATTGTGGCTCAAGGGTAAAGCCATCGGCGGCTCCAGTTCGGTCAACGGCATGGTCTACGTGCGCGGCGCGCCGGCAGATTACGATGGCTGGGAAGCGCAAGGTTGCTACGGCTGGGGTTGGGCGGACATTGGCCGACAGTTCGTCGCGCTGGAGGACCATCACCTTGGCGCATCCCAGTGGCGTGGCGCTGGCGGCCCGCTCAAGGTCACCGTACATCCATCGGGCGATCCGCTATGCGAAGCCATCATCAACGCCGCCGGCTCGATAGGCACTGCGCGGGTTGCCGACACCAATCATGTGGATTCAGTCAGCAACGGTGGCTTCGGTTACCAGCCGCAGACCACCTGGAACGGGCAACGCTTCAGCGCGGCCAAGGCATTTCTCGATTCGGTGCGGGATCGTCCGAACCTGACCGTGATGACTGGCACGCACGTCCAGCGCATCGAGTTCAGCCAGCGCCGCGCGGTTGCCGTGCATATAGCAGGCAAGGGCGGCGAACAGTCGTTTGGCGTGCGCCGGGAAGTGGTGTTGTGCGCGGGCGCCATCGAGTCGCCAAAGCTGTTGCAGTTGTCCGGCATCGGGCCGGCAGAATTGTTGAAGCAGCATGGCATTGCGCTCGTGCAGGACTCACCGGACGTAGGTCGCAACCTGCGTGAGCACGTCTATATGGCGGTACAGTATCGGGTTACCAGCGGCAGCCTGAATCATTGTTTTGCAGGCTTCGGCCTGCTGCGTTCGGTGGCGCAATATTTCTTCAGCAAGAAAGGCCCAATGACCCACGCCGCGCACGAAGCGGGCGGTTTCGTGAAGACCCGGCCGGGCCTGGATCGCCCGGATGCGCAGATCGGCGTCAGCCTGTATTCCATGGATGGCGACGGCAAGACGGTGATGATCGACAAGCATCCCGGCCTGACCATTGGCGGTTATTTCATGCATCCCCAGAGCCAGGGCGAAATCACCATCCAGTCGGCCGATCCAGCCGTGCCGCCGAAGATCGTAGCCAACTACCTAACCGCCGAGGCCGATCGGGTCGCCGCCATCTCGCTGCTGCGCTGGATCCGCCGTCTGGCGGCCGAACCGGCGCTCAAGCCGTTCATCGTTCAGGAGCTGACGCCGGGATCGCAGGTGCAAAGCGATGAGGAAATCCTCGCCGCGTTCCGCCGGTTCGGACAGACCGCTTTTCATGTTTCCGGCACCTGTCGGATGGGCGCGGACAGCGATTCGGTGCTCGATCCCGAGCTGAGGGTGCGCGGGGTCGAGGGCGTCCGTGTCGTCGATACCTCGATCATGCCGAGCCTTGTCTCGGGCAACACCAATGCGCCGGCGATGGTCATTGCCATGCGCGCCGCCGAAATCATCACTGGCACCGCTGTCACTGGCATAACCAAAGGAGCTGTAGCGGCATGAGCATTCCATTTACGCAGCTGAACAAACTCTATATCGATGGCGCCTGGGTTTCGGCAAACGGTCCGACCGAAGCCGTGCTCAACCCCGCCACCGAGGAAGTGATCGGCCAAGCGCCGGTGGGCGATACCGCCAGTGTCGACGCCGCTATTGACGCCGCACGTCGTGCGTTCGATAGCGGCCCCTGGCCGTGGCTGAGCATGGCCGAGCGTGCCGGTTATATGCGCCGTATGCACAGTGCACTGGTGGCGCGCCGGGAGGAAATCGCCGCGCTGATCATCGCCGAGGTCGGCTGCGCGCAAGGTGTTACCTATGCGATGCAGGTCGATATGCCGCTGGCTCATGTGCTCAAAGCCATCGACCAGTCGCTGCACGACGCGACACAGCAGATTCCTGTGGAAGCAACGCCCAATCCGTTCAACCCGGGCGGGCCGATGATCCTCGGCAGCGGCAGCATCGAGCGCGAACCGATCGGCGTGGTTTCAGGCATCACCGGCTATAACTTCCCGTTTTTGCTCAATCTGGCGAAGATCTTCCCGGCGCTGCTGGCGGGCAACACGCTGGTGCTCAAGCCGTCACCGTTCACGCCTTACTCGGCACTGCAGTTCGGTGAAATCGCCGAGCAAATCGGTTTGCCCAAGGGCGTGCTCAATATTGTCACCGGCGGAGTCGAGGTTGGCAGCCTGCTAAGCAGCGATCCGCGGGTGGATATGGTGTCGTTCACCGGCTCCGAAGCGGTGGGTGTGAGCATCATGTCCCAGGCTGCGCCGACGCTGAAGCGTCTGCACCTTGAACTGGGCGGTAAATCTGCTTTGATCGTGCGGCCCGACGCCGACATCCAGGGCACGGCCCTGGGCGCCATTGCCGGTCTGACGGTAAACGCCGGCCAGGGCTGCGCCTTGCTTACGCGCTTCCTGGTGCACAACTCGATCCGAGAGCAGTTCGTACAAATGGCCAAGGCGGTGGCCAGCCAGATGAAGATTGGCAACCCGGCCGACCCGAGCGTGGTGATGGGTCCACTGATTCGTGAATCGCAGCGGGCCAAGGTCGAGCATTTCGTTGCCAGTGGCCGCGATTCGGGCGCCACGCTGGTATGCGGAGGCGGTCGCCCGCAGGGCTTGGACAAAGGCTTCTTCAGCGATATCACCCTGTTCGATGACGTGCGCAACGACATGACCATCGCCCAGGAGGAAATCTTCGGGCCAGTGGGCGTGGTCATCGGTTTCGATACCGATGAAGAGGCCATCGCCATCGCCAACGATTCGCGCTATGGCCTCAATGGCGCGGTCGCCACGGCCGACGCCGCGGTTGCCTACCAAATGGCCCGACGCATCCGCGCGGGCAGCGTTTATATCAACGGTGGCGGCGGCAAGATGCCCTATGCGCCAATCGGCGGCTTCAAGCGCTCGGGCATCGGTCGCGAGTTCGGTCCGGACTGGCTGAAAGAGTTCACTCAGGAAAAATCCATCATTTATCCCATCGGGCGCTAAGCCGTTCGGCAACACACGGCGCCGTTCATGGCGCCATCCCGATCGGTTTTCGAAAGCTCATTAACGGCCCCTTGTGGGCCGTTTTTTTTGCCCAGCAAACGGCTGCGCCCTCGCTGATCTTCCGTGGCGCTTGCAGGCAGGCGTGATGCATTTCAGCGATATCGCTTTGCATTTGAGCGATAGCCGGTTTCGTTGTGTCGCCGTGAGTCGTCCCGTCTACTGAAGCAGCTGCCCCTGGCTAGAGGGGCGCGCAGGTCAGCTGACAATAAAAACAATGGGCGCGACGGAGAATGTGATGTTCAAGACCACGTTAATTGCCAATTCGGCGCTGATCCTGGCGGCGGTTCTCGTCTGGGGCAGTCAGGCGCAGGCGGCTCAATACGATCTCGGCAACCCCGACCTCTCGATGCGTTGGGACAACACCTTGCGCTACAACCTGGGTATTCGTGCCGAGAGTCGTGATGACGCATTGGCCAACAACGCCACTTATGACGAATCCGACTCCAAGTTCGACCGCGGCGATGTGGTGACCAATCGCGTCGACCTGATGAGCGAATTCGAGTTGGCCTACAAGCGCTACCACGGTTTTCGCATCAGCGGCGCAGCCTGGTATGACCAGGCGTATTCCGATACCGATGTCGAAACCGGTTCGGGCGCGGTGTACTACCCAGGCGCGTTTCCCGGTGCGAGTGTTCCGAGCTATCGCGGTGGGGAATATTCGAGCCATACCAAGCGTTATCACCATGGCCCCAGCGGCGAACTGCTGGATGCCTTCGCGTTTACCCGCTTCTATGTAGGTGACGCCCCCGTCAGCGTGCGGGCCGGTCGGCATACGGTGTACTGGGGCAACGGACTCCTGATCGCGGGACATGCGTTGTCGTATTCCCAGGCACCGCTGGATGGCCGCAAGGCGCTCGCCAATCCGGGCACCGAAACACGGGAAATCTTCCTGCCGCTGGCTCAGGTTTCGGCCCAGGCACAGGTCACCGACCGACTATCCGTCGCCGGCCAATATTTCTTCGAGTGGGACAGCACCCGGGCGCCGGAAGGCGGGACCTATCTGGCCTCGGCCGATGTCGCCCTAGAAGGTCCCAACCAGTTGCCGGTTGCGCCGGGTTTCGCGCGTCCCATCGTCGATGCGCTGGAACCCGGCGACAACGGCAATTGGGGCGTAATGGCCAGTTACGGGCTGGACTTCATGCATTCCGAGGTCAGCGCCTATTACCGTGAATTCGATGACTACGCGCCGTGGGGCCTGCAGGTCGGGCCGGATTTTGCCCGCTACGTGTACGCCGAAAACACCAAGCTCTACGGTCTGGGCTGGTCGATGGGGCCGGTGCTGGGTGGCGCTTCAGTAGGTATCGATCTTTCCTACCGCAAGGATGCGCCCTTGATATCCAGTGGCATCAGCCTGGCGGACAACCAGGGCGCGCGTGGCGACACCCTGCATATGGTGGTCAACGGGTTGTGGCTGTTGCCGCGCACGGACTATTTCGACACCGGGACCCTGATCGCCGAGATGGCTTACAGCCATCTGGACAAGGTCACCCATAACGAGAGCCTGTTCCGCGGCGAAGGCTACGGCGGCTGCGCAGCGGGGCAGGACAAGGAGTGGGGTTGCGCCACGCGCAACTATGTCGGCGCGGCGCTCAGCTTCACGCCGCAGTGGCTGGGTGTGTTCCCCGGCTGGAACCTGTCCATGCCCATGAGCGTGGATTACGGCATCTCCGGCAACGCTGCGACAGGTGGCGGCAACGAAGGCCGCTACACCTACAAGGTCGGCGTGAAGGCGCTGTTCGACGAGCGCTACGACTTCACCCTGGCTTACATCGGCTATGGCAGCCAGCGCAACTACGACGATATCGCCGGCGTCGGCAAGACCGTCGTCGGCGGCAGCGGCGACATCGGCCTGTCCGACCGTAACTGGCTATCGCTCACATTCAGCACGGCATTCTGAATAGATCACCACGCGTCGGCCTGCATGCAGGCCCGCCGCGAATCTGCGCGCTTTTCCGGCATTGCCGAGACTTTGCTCGACGAGCAAGCGCGCTTTCCAGGCAATGACAAAAACAACGATGACTGGAGGTATACATGTTCTTCAACCGATCTGTGACCGGGTTGCTGGCCGCCATGAGCGCAGCGTCAGCATTCGCAGCGCCTTATACGCCCGCTGACCTTGGCAATGAGCTGACCCGATTCGGTGCGATAGCCGCAGGCAACGAAGCGGGCACCATCCCGCCCTATGACGGTGGTCTAAAAGTACCGGCGGGCCTGAAGCCCGGCGACGGTCAATGGCCGAATCCGTTCGAAGGAGAGACGCCTCGGGTGCGGGTAACGGCGGCCAACGCTAATGAATACGCCGAGCAGCTCTCATCGGGGCAGATGAAATTGCTCAAGCAGTACCCCAACACCTATTACATGGACATCTACCCGACCCACCGAACCGCGGCATTCCCAGATGCATTTCTAGCGGCCACCGAGCGCAATGCGAAGAGTTCGGAGTGCAAGACCATTAACGAAGGCCTTTCGATCACCGAAGCCTGCCGGGGTGGTTTGCCTTTTCCGCTGCCCGAAAGCGGTGAGCAGGTGATGTGGAACTACATCCTCAACTATCAGGGGGTAAACGGTTGGGATTGGAACCACAGCGCCTATGTCGTCAACCAGGGCCACTCCACGCTGACTAACACCAATCAATCCACAGGCGAAAAACCGTATTACCAGATCGGCGTAGACGGTCGTGACCCGGCGATAGCCCAGCGCATATGGTCGCGGGTCGTTGCGCCAGCACGCACCGCAGGGCAGGCATCCGGTTACTGGGATTACCTCGACCCCGTGGAGAACTCGCGCTACGCCTGGAGCTACACCACCGGCCAGCGCCGAGTCCGTCAAGCGCCCGAATTCAATTACGACACGCCCAACTCGGCCTTTGGCGGCGTGGCGTTCTATGACGAGATCTTCCTTTTCTCGGGAAAGATGGATCGCTTCGACTGGAAGCTGGTCGGCAAGAAGGAAATGTTCATTCCCTACAGCAATTACAAGTTGAAGTGGGGCTGCGACATGGATACCAAACTAATGCCCAACCACATCAATCCTGACTGCGAGCGCTGGGAGCTGCACCGCGTCTGGGTGGTCGAGGCAACCCGCAAGGAGGGCGTTCGCCACGCGCAGAGCAAACGCCGCTACTACATCGACGAGGACACCTTTGGCGCAGCGGTTTACGACGCCTGGGACGACAGCGGCGAAATGTTCCGGGCCGGCTCCCAATACAACATCCAGGCCTACGGCATTCCCAACAATCCTCAGCAGGACGCCTACTCGCTGTACGACTTCACCCGCAGCCAGTACGGCATGTTCGGCAACGGCCCGACGCGCTATCGCGACAAACCGATCGCCGAGCGCGAAGCCAATCCACAAACCATAGCCGGCGGCCAGACGCGCTGAGCACCGCGCGGGGCGATCGCCGTGGCCGTCGCTGAAAGCGGGGCAGGCGATCGCTGCCGCCGCTGGAGTTACGGGTGGCCTAGATGAATAAAGAAGAGGGGCGTTGTTGATGAGCAATCGACTGGAAAACAAAGTGGCGCTGATCACCGGCGCGGGCAGCGGCATCGGCCGCGCATGCGCTCAGATGTTTGCGAAGCAGGGCGCTCAGGTCGTGGTGACCGACCTCTACGCCGACGCGGCCGAGCGCGTCGCCGAAGACATCTCCCAGGCGGGGGGCAAGGCGATAGGGATGAAGGCCGATGTGGGCCGCGAGGAGGATCTGGCCCAGATGGTCGAGGCGGCGATGACAACCTTTGGCCGTCTCGACGTGCTGTTCAACAACGCCGTGAACAAGAACCCCGACACCGCAAGAGACGTGGACTTCCTCAATTTCAACGAGGATCTGTTCCACGACAACATGCGCGTCAACGTCTTGGGCGGCGTGCTCGCCTGCAAACACGCGCTGCCGCACATGCTCGAGCAGGGGCAGGGCTCGATCATCTTCACCTCGTCCACCAGCTCGATTGCCGGTGAAGTTGCCCAGTTCAGCTATGGCGCTTCGAAGGCCGCAGTGAACTGGTACGTGCAAACGCTGGCGGCAACCTTCGGTAAGCGCGGCGTGCGCTGCAACGCAATCCTGCCGGGCGTGATTCGCACCGCCGCCCTCGATGGCTGGGCCAACGACAAGATGGTGCAGGGCTTTGTGGATATCCAGAACGTGCCGCGCCTCGGCCTGCCCGAAGACATCGGCGCGATGGCCGTTTACCTCGCCTCGGACGAATCGAGCTACGTCAACGGCGCGCTCATGCGAGTCGACGGCGGCATGAGCTGTACCACGCCGATGGTGCCGGTGGTACGCGCCTATCTCTGAACATTACCCGTCCTCCGGCGGGAGACGTCATCACCTTTCCTGGGAAGCAAACATGGGCATACGACAAGAAACGTTTATCCGCGAATTCCTCGACGCCTGGGGCGACGGCACGGCCGAATCGCGCCCGCAGCTCGACAGGATCATTTCGATGATGGCCGAGGACGCCGTCTGGCAACTGTGGGTGCCGGGCGGGCCCGTCATTCGGGGGCGCGAGGCGCTCAGGCGCGAGATTGAGCGGCAGATGAGCTACGTCACCCACAACAAATGCACGATCCGCCAGATCGTGTCTTCGGATGACGTGGTCATGACCGAGCGCGACGACTATGCCGTGTCCAGCGGCAAACCGATGCCGCATTCGATGGTGGCCGTCTATGAACTCGAC
Organism: Stutzerimonas stutzeri; assembly: GCF_024448895.1. Classification (GTDB taxonomy): domain Bacteria; phylum Pseudomonadota; class Gammaproteobacteria; order Pseudomonadales; family Pseudomonadaceae; genus Stutzerimonas; species Stutzerimonas stutzeri_Q. Next base: position 103,105 of record NZ_JAMOIC010000008.1, on the reverse strand, counting down.
GAGCAGGGCCTGATCAAGGCCTGGCGCGAATATCTCGATACTGCGGATCTGGCCAAGAAGCTCGGTGTATCGGTCGCCGACGTCGGCGGGCCGAGCCTTCAAGCGGCTGAGCGCTGAGCCCCATTGTTTAGGAGTTTGGAATGGATACGGCAGTAAAAGAACAACAAAGCGCCACTGCAACCGACGAAGGCAAATTGACGGCATTCGTCGAGCAGCTCACGGGTGGGCGGGTCACGAACATGCAGCGGCTGGTTCGCTGGCGTCCGGCGTGGAATCTCGAAGTCGATATCAATGGCCAGACGCAGCGCCTGCACCTGCGAGGCGAACGCGGCGGCGACGTCAGCCCCTTTCCCGACCTGCGCCGCGAAGCCGAGATACTCATGTTGCTTGGCCAGCAGGGCATTCCCGTGCCACGGATTCACGGGTTCTGCGAAGACCCTCCGGCCATCGTCATGGAGCTGGTGCGCGGGACGCGCGATCTTTCCGCTGCTCGCAGCGACGAAGAACGGCGCGATCTGGCTCGCCAGTACGTGCGGGTCATGGCCGCCATGCATCAGTTGCCTGTCGAGCCCTTCGTGGCGCAGGGCATCGACCGGCCCGAGGGCGCCGAGGCGATCTCGCTGGCGGGGTTGGAGGCGTACTACCCGCTCTACGAACGCAACAAGACCCGACCGCAACCCTTGGTTGAATTCGCTCTCCGCTGGCTGCGCCGCAACGTACCCATGCACCGCACCGAGGCGCGGTTCGTGCAATACGACTCGGGCCAGTACCTGTTCGAGAACGGACAGTTGAACGCGCTCTATGACTTCGAGTTCGCGATGATCGGTGACCCGTTGGCCGACCTCGCCTCGGCGCGTATGCGCGACAACTATGAACCGCTGGGCGACACCTTCAGTGATCTTTATCGCTACTACCAGGACGTCACGGGCGAGCGGCCGGAGCCGGACGTGGTGCGCTTCCACACCGCCCTGTTTTCCACCGTGAGTGCCATGCAGTTTTCCTGCACGGTGGCGACGCCGCAACCGGGGGACCCGCACGATACCTACACCGAATTCGACATCGCCTTGCGTCGTGTAGTGGTGCATGCGCTGGCCGAGGCGATGGGTGTTCCCCTGGAAACCCCGGCACTGGACATCGCCACGCAAGGGCCGAACACGGCATTGCTGATGATGCTCGAGGATGCCGTCGCGCAGGTGAAGGTGGGTGATGAGTTTCAGCAATCCAAGCTCAAGTCGGTGAGCAAGCTGGTCGAGTATCTCGTCAAGGGAGACGCCATGACGTTGCGATTACAGGCATTGGAACAGGCGGACGCCGAAGCGCTGCTGGGCCGCACATTCGACCATTACAGCGAGATCGACGCGGCATTGGAGGACTTCGTGCGCAGCGCCGGCCCGGAATATGACGAGCCCTTGTTGAAACTGTTCATGAAACACATCGAGCGGCGCGTGCTGGTGTTCGGCGGCACCGCGATTGGTGGCTCGGCGAGCCATATCGATCTGCCGCCGATCGAGCCCCGCTGAAACCGGCCAATCATTGCCGTAGCCAAGCCACCCGTTCAGTTAGAAAGGAAGTTGTTCCATGTCCGAGCAAGACACTCTCGCCTTCACGAAAAAATATGGCCCTTGGGCCGTCATCGCAGGTGCTTCCCACGGTGTTGGTGCCGCGCTTGCCGACCAGGTAGCTGCAAAGGGCCTGCACTGCGTGCTGGTTGCCCGGCGCGAAGATGCCCTGACCGACCTGAAGAACCAGCTTGTCGACCGTTATGGCGTCGAGGTGCTGGTCGTCACACTTGACCTGACGCTGGACGATGCCGCCGACCGGCTGGTGGCAGCGGTGGCGGACCGGGAAGTAGGGCTGCTGATCTATAACGCCGGCGGCGATCCATACATCACCCGCTTCCTCGACACGCCGGTTGAAGACTGGTGCAAATTGCTGCACCTCAATACCCGGACGATCATGCAGTGCTGTCACGCGTTTGGCGGCCGAATGGTTGCGCGTGGCGCCGGTGGGGTCTTGCTGGTCGGTTCCCAGGCCGCGCTGGGCGGCGTTCGTAAGCTGGCCATGTATTCCGCCACCAAGTCTTTCGCCATGACGCTCGGTGAAAGCCTCTGGGCCGAATGGAAGGGTCAGGGTATCGACGTGTTGAATCTGCTGATCGGCACTGTCGATACGCCAACCATGCGCGACGCGATGGTCAGGCAAGGGATTGCGGATGCGCTGACCATGCAGCTGGCCAAAGCCGAGGATATAGCCGCGATCGCGCTGCGCGAGTTGCCCAACGGGCCGACGCTGATCCATCCCGATGACCTGTCTGAGTCCGCCGCCGGGCCGCATTCGGGGAAGGCGCGGCGGGATCACGTACAGCGGATAAGCGCCGAATCCGCGCTTTTCATCGGTGATTGAAACTATGGGGGGAGTGCAGCCCGTCAAGTGTGCAGCGATGGGTTAGCACGCCTCTTGCGGTTCGCTGAGACCTCAGCCGTAGGATGGGTGCAACCCATCAGATACGGGGCGGCGCAACGACGAGTCGCACCTGGGCGGCCCGCTCCGTCTTCCATTTCGACAGGTCGGGTCGTGGGCGCAGCGCCGAGCGCGGCAGGTAAATGCAATGTGGTTTTCATACACCAAGCAGAGTTCCGACAATGAAAAATTTCAACAATACGGAGTTCAAACGAGGCTGGCGCATCCTCATCCTCGCAATCGTCGGGGTAGCCACCAGCTCGAGTTCCTTGCTGCTGTATAGCTTCAGCTCGATGGTGATTCCTCTCGAAGAGGCGGTGGGCTGGTCGCGTGCCGACTTGCAGGCTTCGATCACCGCGCTTTCGCTGGGCACTATCATCGCTGCGCAACTCGCCGGCTGGCTGAACCTGCGTTACGGTTTGCGGTTGGTCACCTTGATTTCTCTGGTCACGCTGACGCTCAGCATGTTCGCGTTGTCCCGTGCTTCGGGGTCCATCTGGATGCTTTATCTGGGATTCTTCCTGGTTCCGCTAGCCGGTCTCGGAACGCTGCAGGTGACGTGGTCGCACCTGGTCAATCTATGGTTCGAGGAGAACCGCGGCTTTGCCCTGGCGATCATCCTGAGCGGTTCCGGGCTGGCCGCAGTCATGCTGCCACTCACCACCACCTGGGCCATTTCCCGCTGGGACTGGCGGGCGGGTTTCATTGCGCTGGGCGTGCTGCCGGTGCTGCTGGCTTTGCCGCTGGCGCTGCGCTGGTTGATGCCGGTTGCCAAGGGGCACGCTGCAAGCGCCATGCAAAGCGACGCCGAACGCCGCCATCCGGGAATGCTGCTGCGTGATGCGCTTCGCTCGTGGCGCTTCTGGGTGTGCAACCTTTCGATGACGCTGGTGGTGTCCTGCGTGGTTGGCATGGTGACCAACATTATCCCGCTGCTACGGGACAAGGGGATCGCGGCGGAGCAGGCAAGCCAGATCTTCAGCACCTTCGGGATATCGCTGATCCTCGGTCGCCTGGTGGTGGGTTACCTGATCGATCGATTGTGGGCACCGGGCGTCGCGGCTGTGGCCTTGCTGATGCCCGCCTTGGCCTGCCTGGTGTTTCTCTATGCCGATGCCAGCATCTGGATGTTCGTTCTAGCCACCCTGCTGGTCGGCCTTGGCGCGGGTGCGGAATTCGACATCGCCGCCTTCCTGATCGCCCGCTATTTCGGTATGCGCGACTACGGACGCCTGTTCGGCGTGCATCTGGGCCTGATCACTGCCGGGGCCGCTGCCGCGCCTTTGCTGTTCGGCGCCCTGTATGGCGCGAGCGGCAGCTATACCGGCCTGCTGGCCTTCTGCTGCATCTGCTTTACCGTGGGGCCATTGTTGCTGCTTGGATTAGGCGGCTACCCGGTGTTCGAGCGCGAGGCGGAGGCCGCACCGGTCTAGCTGACGTTCTGCTCACCAGGCCAGGCCTCGCGTTGGCCTGGTGAGCGCTGTCGACGGAACTCCTCGGGCGTCCAGCCGACCGCTTTTCGAAATGCTGCGGAAAAGGCGGCGGCGCTCTGGAACCCGGTCATGTAGGCGATCTGCTTGATCAGCAGGGAAGGGTCGCCGAGCAGCCTCATCGCCCGGTTGACCCGTGCTTCGGCCGAGTACTGGCGCAGGGTCTTGCCCGTGGTGTTCTTGAAATAAACCGACAGCTTCCTTTCCGGTAAGGCACACAGATCGGCCAGCTTGCGCAGCGAAATATCGTTTGCATCGGCTTCCAGGGCTTCCCTCAAGTGCTGCAGCTGCCGGCGACTCAGCTTGCCGGGTTCGTCGTCATGGCGCTGTTTGCCAAGAAATTCCTTGCGCAGTTCCAGCGCGATTCCGGTCATCAGGCATTCGATATGAAGTTCGCTGGCAAACCCTGGCGCTGCGACCTCTTCGCCAAGCCTGCGCAGCGAGGCCTGCAGATAGCTGCTTTGGAGGTTCAACATGGCGTCCGTGATGCAGTGTTCCCAGTCCCAGCGGTAAGCCGCGAGCGGCGCGATGGCAGCGGGGTCGAACAGGCAGATCACCGCTTTTTGCTGACAAGCCCTATGCTTGAAATGAAAGTCGCTTCCCGGCGGGATGAAGATGGCCTGGCCAAGCGGCCGGCAGCTTCCCTGCATGCCCGAGAGGGTGCCACGATTTGACAGCGGCGCATGTTCGGGGGATTCGGCCAGCAGTAGCCTGATCAGACAGTGATCACTCAAGTGTATCAGTGCGGCTCCCGAGCTGGACCAATGTGCGTGCTCGACGCGGACTTCGAAACCTGTGTTGGACAGGCCGGCTTCGGTTGAAAAATTGCCTGCATGGGGGGACTCGTATTCGCGATATTCGATGACATTCATGTGGCTTCCTTCAGCCGTTCTTATTGTTGGTGCTGAGCTTTCCTGCCGCTGACTGGCACGTCGTGCAGGTTTACGAAATGAGGACCGTTTCCGAGTGTAATTTTCAGGTCAAGCTTGGTGATTCATATCGTTCAGATCCGGATTTGGATTTCCAATGACCAAGGCGCGAGCAAATTGCTGCGCCAGCTGCGCTGGCGGCAACTGCTGGCCAGCTTCTCAGACGGCGGGGCTTTTACACAGATCAATATCGAGTTCTCGTTTGTCCCGCAGTCAAAGCTGACCGATGGACAAGGGTGCAGGCTCGGCCTACTTTTCCATACCGCAATGGCTGAAGCCTGCCCCGACCCGATTTTTAGCTGGTAACAGACAACGGAGAGAACCGTGCCCAACACGATTGAGAACAACAAGGCGCTGGTGCGTCGATATGTACAGGCAGTTATCGACGGCGACATGGATACCTTCGAGGCTTTGCAGCATCCAGACGTCAAATGGTGGACGTTGACCCGAGGGGACATGAGCCGCGAAGCGTTCAATACCGCGGTACGCAGCGGCCTGCTAAGTGCCGATAAGCGCTCGGTGGTAATCACCGGATTGACCGCTGAAGGCGATCGCGTCGCCTATGAAGCGCAGGGCGAGATGGTGTTTGCCGACCGCGTCTATCGCAACAGTTACCACAACCTGCTGGTGATCCGCGACGGCCTGATCGTCGAAGGCCGCGAATACATGGATACCAAGGCCTCCACCGAGGCGCGCCTTGCATAGCCGGCCATTCTCAAAACTGTAAATCGAACGAAGGCGGTCTGCCTGGCCAGGCGCCGCCCCGTCTGGCGGCGTTTGGTGCGTCATGCGGTGTTACGGCGAATAGGCCACAGCTCTTTGGCCACTGCGCGAACGCCAGTACCGATTGCGTGCCCGTCCCCAGTCATCGCTTCAGGTTGCCGGCTCGGTTATCGCCCCATCCGTAACGGTGGCTGTCGCCACTTCCCCAGGAGCCGTGGGAAGTATGGGGTAACGCCCCAACGTCAAGAGCAGCAGCGCACCGATGCCAAAACTGACCATGCAGAACATCAGCATCGCGTGGTAGGAGCCGGTTGCCTCGAACAGCGCGCCGAAGAACGCCGGAGCCATGGTGCTGCCGATCGCACCAAAGCTCATCTGAAAGGCGAAAACCCGGCTGTAGTCGCGCAGCCCGAAATAGCGCGCGATCAGATACGACGCAATATCCATCTCGGCGCCGGCGCCCAGCCCGGCGAAGACACAGGCGAGCACCAACAGGGGAACATGCGCGCCAACCATGCTGAACAACAGGCAGCCGACGCCGGGAAGCAGCAAGACGAAAAAGGCCACCCCAGGCGCCCACACCCGGTCGATCAGATAGCCGATGAACAGCCGTCCGAAAATCAGCGATACGCCGAACGCACCGAACACCTTGGCCGCCTCGGTTGCTGAAAGGCCGCTGTCCTGCATCATCGGCACAGCGTTGATGATCATGCCCATCATGCCCATGATCGCGAGGAACAACGCGCAGTTGATGACCCAGAAGCGCCGCGAGTGCAACGCCTGGCGAAGCGAGAAGCCCGTCAGTCCGACGTCCGGCTGCGCAGGGAGAGATGATCGTTGTGTCGCCTGTTCCACGGCCCCTCGGGTGCTCAACCAGCGCAACGAAAGCGGCAAGGTCACCAGCAATGGCAACAGCGCCAAGCCCCAGAACCAGGCGCGCCAATCCCAGCGGATGATTGCCCAGCTCAGCAACGAGGGCAGCACCAGGGCGGCCAGGCCCGTGCCACACAGGATGATCGCCAGCGCCAGGCCGCGGTTCTTGTCGAACCAGAGGCAGGTCAGCTGCGTCCAGGTCACGTGTAGCGTGCCCACCCCGGCAAACGCCAGCAGACCAAAGCCCAGATTCAATTGCCACAAGTGGCCGGTGTTGAGGGCCATGGCGAAGTAGGCGAGCGGCAGCGCGATCAGCGAGCAAAGGGTCACGCGACGCGGCCCGTAGCGTTTGTTCAGCCAGCCGGCAACCTGAAAGGCGATGATGGAACTGCCGTACTGAAAGGCCGCCGCCGTCTGGATTTCGCCTCGCGACCAACCAAAGGCCTCCTGTAACGGCAGCACCAGCGTGCCGAACGCATAGATGGGCGCGACGGCGACCGAAGTGGCGATACCCAGCAGCGCCAGAAGCAGCACCCGCCATCCCTGGCGGAACTCTGTCCAGTCGATAGCCAGAGAGGTGTGGGGCTTAGCGGCGGAAACGGCCATGTGGCTTCCTCTTGTTGTTGTTATGGCGATACCCCCAGCCGGGCTTTCAAGCGCCCGGCGGGTCATGTCACAGCGTCAATTCAGCTGCTCAGCGCCTATCTGCGCGGCAGGCTCGATAGCCGGTTGCGGGACATCGTCCTGAGCCAGGGCCAGCCCGGCGAGATAGCCAAAGGTCAGGCTGAGCGTATTGTTCGCGCCGTTGCCCGGCGCGCGGCCCCGCCATAGCGAGTTCATGTCCAGACCCACCGCGTGCAGACCGGGAATCGGCTGGTCGCTCCCGCCTAGCACGCGCGCCTTGCCATCTATGCGCAGGCCGACCGTGGTGGTGGAGTCGCCGGGAAATATCTGCACGGCATAAAACGGCCCTTGCTGAATCGGCCCGAGGCAGGGATTGGGTGTGTGGTTGGGATCGCCCAGAGGCATATCGGCCTTGTCCCGTCCACGCCCGAAGTCATCATCCACACCCCGGGCGGCTTGCTGGTTGAAGCGCGCGACAGTGTCGGCGAGGTTGCCGGGATTGACGCCGATACGCGCGGCAAGCGCATCGAGGGTCGGCTCGGTGAGGATATAGCCGGCGGCGATCAGCCCTTTCAGCCCAAAGCCGCCCGGGCGCACCAGGCCCAGGCCGTATTTCTTGATGAACGGGTGGTCGCATACAAGGTGCGCCGGCACAGAGCCGGTGCGGTGCATGGGCTCCACCAGGTTGGTCGCCGCCTCGTTACCGAAACGCCTACCGTCCCGGTTGACCGCAATGCAGCCTGGCTTGCCGCGATCCATATAAAGGTGCGGAAATTTGCGTATTCCGCCGTCGGGCTTCCTCAGCAGCGAGACCACCACCCAGCCGGCATTGCTCAGGTTTTCGCCATCGAAGCGGCCACCAGCGTCGCGGGCTTGCTGCAAACCGTCGCCGGTATTGCCCTCCGGCACCAGCGACACATGGTGTTCGGCAAACGGAATGTACTGTTTGCGCATGTCCGGATTGGCGGAAAAACCGCCGGTGGCCAGCACGACGCCACGGCGTGTGCGAATTTCCACCGGTTTGCCGTCGCGCTCGACAACCACGCCTTTGATCGCGCCATGCTCGTGGATCAGGCTGCGCATGGGCGTGTCTTTCCACAGCTCCACCCCGGCATCGATCGCCGAGCGCAGCAGCCGGGCAGCCATGGCATTGCCCATGGTCAGCCGCGTACCGCGCGAATAGCTCAGCCGATCCACGCCAAAGCGCACCGCCAACTTGGCGATGTGTTTGAACGAGGTGAACGACTTGGTGGCCTTGGCGATGTGCGGCATGTCGCCAATGCCGAACATCATGCCGCCCGGCGCGTTGAACTCAGTCAGCGGGGGCCGTAATTGGTCGAAGTATTCGCCCAGCTCACGACCGTCATATTCCACCGGGCAAAGCAAACGGCCATCGGCGGAAAAGCCCTTGGCCTGCGGATGCCAGTCGGCAAAACCGCGCTGCACGGCGAAACGTACCGAGGTACGCGCGTGCAGGTAATCGACCATGCGCGGCGCGGCATCAAGAAAAGCCCGCAGCAGATCGGTACGCAGTGTCGGCCCCACCACTTCCTGAACGTAAGCGAAGGCTTGCTCTGGATCATCTTTCAAACCGGCCTCGGCCGCCTGGGTATTGCACGGCACCCAGATGCCGCCACCGGAAAGCGCGGTGGTGCCGCCGAACAGCCCGGTCTTTTCTACCAGCAGAACGTCGAGGCCCTGGGTTGCGGCGACAATCGCTGCGGTCATGCCGCTGCCGCCAGAGCCGACGACGACTACGTCTTTTTCAATCACCGGATTGGCATTCATTCTGTAGGTTCCGTTGTTTCTGAAACTGATCGAGATGAGGGTGCTGCCCCGTACGCTGGTCAGTCCGACGTCTGCCGGGTCTGTTGATACAGCTCGGCAAAATGCGGCTGACAGCTGTTCTTGCCGCCATTGATCTCGATGCATTCGCCTGTGATGTAGCCGGACTCGTCGGACGCGAGAAAAGCGGTCAGCGCCGCTATGTCCTCAGGCGTGCCGAGGCGTTTGGTCAGGACGTACTTGCTCGCAAAGGCAAGGATCTGCGGAGCCGTCGCCTCCATCGCAGGCGTCACGATGACCCCCGGTGCGATGGCGTTGCAGCGCACGCCTTGGCGACCGTATTGCGTCGCGATGTGGCGCGTCATATTGATGATCGCGGCCTTGCTGGTGCCGTAAGCGATTCGCACCAGATCGCCCTTGGTGCCGGAGCCGGAGGCGGTGTTGATGATCGACCCGCCGCCCGCTTCGATCATGTGGGGAATGGCGAACCTGCAGGTCAGCATGTAGCCGGTCAGGTTCACGTCCAGGGTTTTGCGCCATACCTCCATGGGTATTTCCAGCAGACTGAGGTCCTGGCCGTGAGTCTGCGGGTCGGTGATCGCGGTGTTGTTGTGCAGAATGTCCAGCCGACCGAAGTGCTCGACCGTCTGGGTCACCATCGCCTCGATGCTGTCGGCATCGGCGGCATCGAACCGCAGCGCCAAGCCGTTGCCCTCCAGCGCATCGGCGGCGCGTTGCGCCGTTTCCAGATTGATATCGGCGCACACGACTTTCGCGCCTTCACGCGCCAGGCGCAACGCGGTCGCCGAGCCGATACCACCGCCGCCGCCGGTTACGATTGCCACTTTGCCTGCCAGACGTTGCATCCGTTTATCTCCTGTCATTGTTGTTTTCGGGTGTGGCATGAAGCGCCTCGCGGATCGCAATAGCCGCGCCACGTATCGGCGAGGCCATGGCTACGCGCCAGACAAGCCCGGCGATACCAACGCGATCAGCGCTGCGTGTACTTGGACACGATGGCTTCCGGGTTCTGCGTGCTGTTGGACGGTGCCTCCTCCGCAAACTCCAGGCGTCCGGTCAGGAAGTCGTTGAGCACGCCATACATGTTTTTGTTGAAATCGAAGATCGCCAGCTTGGTCGCGTAGGGAATGTTCTTGTCATAGATCTGCACCCCGGCCATGTACACGGTCCGGTACAGATTGCCTTCCTGGTCCCAGGCGTCGTACAGGCCCGCGCCGAAGGTGTCCTCGTCCATGTAATAGCGCCGCTTGCTGTACACATGGCGTTGGCCAGGCTTGAGCGTCGCCTCCACCACATAGACGCGGTGCAATTCCCAGCGCTCCACCGCCGGGTTAACGTGATTCTTCATGAACTGCTCGGGCGCTTCGATTCCGAAGTACCACTTGTAGGCGTTGTAGGGGATGTACATCTCCTGGCGTCCTATCAGCTTGAAATCGAAGCGATCCTGCTTGCCGGCAAACATTTGCAGCTCGTCGAACAGGGAAATGCCGCCCTGGCTCGCTACCGGCGTGTCATAGGCGAACTCCGGCGCCAACTTGACGCGGCGCTGACCTGGCGAATAGCTCCAGGCGCGACGCGGTTTCTCGGTCGGGTCCAGAAAATCGGAAATACCGGTCATCTCGCCCGCCCGGCGAGCCGGCTCGGTGTTGATCGACCAGGCACGGCCGTATACCTCCGGATCACGGTCCTCCAGATGCGTCTGATAGAACGGAAATTCCTCATAAGCGCGCTGTTGCGCCGTCTTGGTGATGTTGCCATTGGAGTCGACCACCCAGCTGGTGTGCTCGTCCAGGACGCCAGTCGGTCCGTTTTTGTAGCGCAACAACTGGTTCCACATCATCTCGTGGCCAGTCTTGGCGATGGGAAACGGCAGGCCGCCCCGGCATTCGGTTTCAAGCGATAAACCGTCGTTGAAGGTTGCACATTCGGTGGCGTTGCGAACCGTTGCCTTCAGCACGTTATCCGGATAGGCAGCGGTGCGATGGCTCGGGTACACATCCATGTACCAGGTGTCCGGATATTTTTTTAGCAGGGCTTGCTGCCCCGCGCTCAATTTGTCGGCGTACTGATCTACGTTTTGTGCGGTGATCCGGTACAGCGGTTTTTCATCCCGGAAAGGATCGGTCCAGGCTTTGCCGGGTTCGAAGTCCGCTGGAGCGGTCCGCAAACCGCCTTGGTAGGGCGGAATAGTGCCTTCGGCGTTTCCGGCTTTTATTGCCCCGAACAGGGTGAGCGTATTACCCAGTTTCTGCGCCTCTTCTGGCGAAACCGCAGCGCAGGCAAATGTGGAAATGCCGGTCAAGACAATGCTTAACGCGAATCGGGAAATCATGAGCAGTCTCCGCTTATTGGATTTATATGGAGCCGTAAGACGACGTGATGCATCGCCCCTCTAACTTAGCCAATACGCGTTTACATGCCGTTCATACCGTTTCACCCACGGTAAAACGAAAGCGGATATTTAGTGATGTTAAAAACGGCAGTTGGTCCTAACCTGAACCCCGTCAGCCGAAACCACGAAGCGCCTGATGATTTGAAACCGGCGTTACGTTGAATTTAATAAGAACAAACGTTAAAGCCATGCCCATGTTTCCATTTTTCCCTTATTGCAAGCTGGTTCTTCAGGCGTCTGTATCTAAATTCGAACGGGTCCAGGCCTCTGCGTAACCCTCCGTTCAACGACTCAATAACAAGAGATAAAAGATGAAGACTTTTTCCAAGATCCCCGAGCGAGGCGATTTCGCCTATCAAACCCTGGTCGCGCCCTACAAGGTGACCGGCGAGTCGATGCATGGTGGCCGTGGCTTTTTCGGCTTGCAGTTGAGCAAGAGCATGCCGTTCGGCTCGGTTCGTGACGAAGAAGGACATATCTATTCGTTCACCCGTTCGGTCATGGCGCCAACCGGCACGCCGAACCCGACCAAATTCTTCTATCTGTCCACCCGCATCGACGGCAAGAACATCCGCATGGACCAGGCACGCATGGCGGAACGCGGCGTGACGCCGGCTCCGGCGTTGTCGCTGCAAGGCGATACCGTCCGCTGGACCAACCAGCCGGATGACGTCGGCCATCCATGGGAATTGACCGCCAACAGCGAAACCTTCACCTGGAAAGAGAACAACCTGTTCCAGCTCGAAGGCCGCCTGCTCGGCAACGGTATGCAGTGGTACTTGCCGGGCGTCGAGTGGGGCACCTTTTACGTTTCCCAGATCTGGGATGTCAGCGGCGTCTGCGAAGGGCGTCCGGTCAAGGGCGCCATCCTGCTCGACCAGGTGTACATGGCCGAGGGCGGCGCGATTCACTTCAAGAAAGACCTGGTGGTGAACAACAAGATGCACGTGCTGTGGTGGTCCTTTGCCACGGTCTACAAGGACGGCACCTACGATGTCGGCTCGTTCATGGTTGGCCATGACCACCTCGGCTACGCGATTTTCCAGAATGAAAAGGGCGAAGTGCGTACCACCACCGACATCGAATGCGTAACCAAGCACAAGGACGGGAGCTACTTTCTGGAGGCTGCCAAAATCACGCTGGACGGCCGTGAAGAATGGGAATTCCTGCCCGATCCGCGCGGCGAAATGATCGACTTCGTTGGCGGCTTTCCCGTCACAGCACAGCAGGAAGGCCGCTGGCGGCGAGTGGGTGATACTCGCGAGCCGGATCACTGGGTGGCCTGGGGTGAATCGGACCGGCGCAATGGCGCGGCACGCAACGTCCCCGGCAGCGATATCAACTAATCGCGCAGCGGGCGAAGCGGCCTGCTGCGATGGCTGATTAAGCGGTACGAGTCAGCGGCTCGATTTGCCCGAAGTGGTGAGCGAGCCCAATGAACCAGGAGCGACTGGTGTTTCGCTGCTCAACCCCTCGGGGGGAGCAGCTTTTTTTTGCAGCAGTGCCCTGCTTACACACCACACCGACGCCATGTGGCGAAACGCTCCAGGGGCGAATTCGCAAGCAATCGCCCGAACGCCATCGGGGGGAATGTGCTTAAGAGGGAAGGATCGGCTACGAACGGTCAGTCGGGCATCAGTCAGCGGTGAGATAACGGTCCCTGAGACTATTCAGGCCCGACGCATCCAGGCCGACACACGTCTCGATATAGGCGTCCATCGATCCATAGTGCTTGTCCACGCAGTCGTAGGCCGTTTGCAGGTACTCGGGGCGGGCATCCATGATCGCGTCGACCGCTTCGTCAGGACAGGGCTTGCCGATCATGTTGCTGACCAGCGTACTCATCAGCTCTCGCCGGACGTCGCTGGCGTCGACCATTCGGCGGGCCGACAGCTGATAGTCAGCGACAATGACTTCCCGCGCTACGCCGAGCGCGTGAAGAATAACCGCGACGGCAAAACCGGTGCGGTCCTTGCCCGCTGCGCAATGAACCAGCACGGGCACCTTACCCGTCTCGAACAACCCGAACAGTTTCGGCAGATGCGGCGCCAGCATGCCCGGCAGACGCCGGTATACCTCGAACATCATGGCCTCGGCGCCGGCAAGATCCGGGCTTTCAATCAACAAACTCGACACGCTTTTGTCGGCGCGCATGTCGCCGGTGACCTCAAGTGCCAGCTGCTCAAGTTCTGCAGGCAGATTGTTCGGCGTCCGCTGGCGCTCACCCTCGCTACGCAGGTCACATACGGTCTTTACGCCAAGGGTCTTGAGGATTCCCCAGCCCTCGGTGCCAAGCATGTGCAGCTGGTCGGACCGTAGCAACGTATGCCCGGCGATGCGCCGGCCGTCATGGGCCGGCAAGCCTTTGAGACTACGAAAATTATCGGTGCCTGCTAACTGCAGATTCATCGGGGCTCTCATATCTGAATGCTCGAACGTTCGCCTAATGTGATCAAGCGGAGGCGAATCCCCGAAATTGCGTGAGATCCAGGTTGTCGGTCACCGGCGGTTTAAGGAAATAGCACACCTGTAGTTTGCCTGGTGAGAAACGGTAGGTTTCGATGCTTTCAATGGCCAGCCCGGTACCATTCAGGCAATTGCGATGATGAGCCGCAACGTCGTTGCCGTTGTAGATGGTCTCCACCACTTCCAGAGAAATATCCGCATTGTGCTTGTCGAACATCTCTTCGAGGATAAACCAGCCATCACGCGTGTCAGTGCGACCAGCATATTCGATGACCAGCGACTCAGGCGCTATTTGGCGATAGCAGTCAAGAAAGGCCTCGCGATCGTGGGCGTTCCATGCCGAGACCTGGCCCTTCATAAAACGTTGGATACTTTCAGCATTCAGTTGCGTCGTCATTTCGATTGCACTCCGTTTATTGTTTTTGTTCGTTACACGATGATCCAAGCCATCAATCGTCCAGCAAATGCCGGAACTGCGGGAGAACCTGGCGCGCGCCCTCGCCCAGCTTCACGTGGCGGCGTGGCGCTTTGCCGGCGGTCAGCGTTTTTACGGTTTCGAAATCCTCCGCCGCGGCGAAGAATCGCTCCACCATGATGCGCCCGTCCTGGCCCCACTCATCGACATTGGCCAGCCATGCCTGCATGCCATACATGGGCCAGCGGCGAAATTGTTCCCAGGCGGCGTCCTGTCCAAGTACGCCTTCGGCGCCCAGGCTGATCAGCTTCTCGCGGTAGACCTTGACCAGATCCCAGGCCGAAGCCCGCCGCTCCTCGATTGTCAGCGCCCCGAGCATGAAATAGGCAATATCGCGCCATGGCCGCCCCTTGCGCACAAGCTGCCAATCAAGCCAGACCCGCTCGCCGCTGTCGCGCAGAAAGCTGTTGCCCTGGTGAGAATCGCCATGAACCAGGCAGATGGGGGTCTCCTGCGCAAGTTCATAAGCGCGCAACTCGTCAAAGGCATGCCCAAACAGCTCCGGTGTTTCATACATCCATTTCGGCAGGATGGCCTGGTACTCAGGCTTGCGCAGGTTCAGCCGAATGTAGTCGTACATGCGTAAAAACTGATCGTAGTCGACCGGGTGATCCATGGACGTGGGCAGCCAGCTCTGTGCCTTGAGCTCAGAACTTCCCCACAGTGCGGCATGCAACATCGCCAGTGACTCCAGCCCCTGGGCCACGCCATCGACGCCGAGGTGATGGGTACTGTGACCGAACTGGCCTGGCGCCATTCCGAGGTCTTCCATCACGACGACGCCCCGACCCCCACCATCGCCATCCCAGTCGGAAAAATAGCTGTCCGGCACCGGCGTGTGCAGACGCTCGCGCATGAAGTGGTAGAAGCGTGCCTCCAACTCGCAGATCTCGCCGCTCTCGAACCCTTCCGACCAGTTGGACTTGAGGCAAACGTTGCGCGGAATGCCAGCGGCCAGGCCAATCTCGTTGAGGTCTAGCGCGAGCCGTAGCTTGGTGGTATGGCCGTTTCGAATCTGAATTTCTTCAAAGTCATTTACCACGATGCCGGGATAGCGGTTCTGAAGCAGGCTCGTCAACCAATGGGGCGTAACGTCTTGCAGGTGACGCGGGAGCCTGCCCTGACGTGCAGGATAAGGGCGCGCCGTGCGCAACTCTTCGATACTGGTCATTTTTGTTTTTATCTCTGAAGGCGAAATATAAGCGGCTTCCTGTAGAAACCGTACGACAGCGGAAACGCACTTACTCACGTATTCGGCGTAAACCCGAGTGTTGATCAGGCGCGCTGCGTCAACAAGGCAAACACGCTCTCGATACGCTTGAGTTGTTTGACCGGCGGTCAAATGCGTGTTTGTTTTGGAGTCTCGAAATGCTCATCGGAAAATAGCTGTGGTGGATACTTGAGGGCGTTGGTCAATCGGACCTGCTCGAAGGCGCCGGGGCTATATCAAGTTTTACCAAACCGGAAACACTGGCGGTTGACTATTGGTAAAACAAAAAGACGGCTCGCGCGTAGCCAACATGGCAACGTGTTGCATATATATAAAACCGCCTGATGTCGTGGCAAAGGAGCGTTGCAGATGCAAACACAGACCCGCTCGAAGTCCGATAAACGTCAGACAATGAGCCGAATGCTTGCCGCCGCGCATCAGGAGTTTTGCAACAAGGGACTGGCCGGCGGGCGTATTGACGAAATAGCCCGCAATGCTGGCGTTACCAAACAGCTGATCTTCCACTATTACGGATCGAAGGAAGGCCTGTTTGTCGCGGTGCTTGACGAAACCTCTGACAGACTCATGACCGGGTGGGTCGATTTCGATGTCGAGCAGCTGACCCCGACGCAAGCGCTTCGAGCCTTGCTCAACCACATCTTCGATCAATATCGCAACGATCCCTTGCTCGCCAGGTTGGCGCAGGAGGGCGTTCGCTATCACGATTACAATCAAACGCCGCGCAACCGCTTCCTGGAACTGGCACCGGCCCTGGTCGATAAGGTTGGCAGGATCGTCCAGCGAGGCATTGAATGCCGTAGTTTCAAGCCGGACACCCAGCCTCGGCTGCTGCTTGCCACCGCGGCTCTCATCGCTACCGGCTGGTTTACCAACGCTTACTCCACCTCAGCGCTGGTCGGCCTCGATACTGCTTCCGAGGAAGGTATGGAAACCTGGCGCAAACACTGTGCCGATTTCATTCTGGCCAGCATCGTCGCGACGCAAGGAGAAGAACCGCGCAGCCCTCGCGCCGATTGATCATCGCGTTCTGCCGGGTTTCGCGCAGGTCTCGTTAGGGGCGCTCGATTCATTGGAGCGCTCATGGTCATCTCACCGTTACGTCATAGAGCGTAACGTGGGCTGCGCTTATAACGCCTGCTCGACACCGTGACCGAATCTTGCGTTCGCTGTATGGTGCGCGACTAGCCTGAGTGGTCGCACTGAGTTGGTGAAGGGTAACGGGATGGCGAAGGGCAAAGACATATCGATGCGCCAGCTGCGCTACTTCATGGCCGCGGCTGAGGCAGGGCAGCTTTCCCAGGCAGCGGTGAAGGTGCATGTATCGCAATCGGCCATTACCGCCGCCGTTCTGCAACTTGAACAGACATTGGGCGTTCGGTTGTTCGACCGGCTGCCTTACGGCGTCACCCTGACCGCAGAGGGGCATAAGTTCGCCCAGCATGCGGGCCATATTCTCGACACGCTGCAGGACGCGCTCAGCGAGCCGCTTTTTCTGAGCCATTCGATCCAAGGGGTGATTCGCGTCGGGGCTTCTTACACGGTGCTCGGCTATTTTCTGCCGTCGCTGCTGGCGCGGTTCAAGCGGAGCTATCCGCAGGTGGAAATCGATCTGGTCGATATGGATCGGCCTGTCATCGAAGACGCCATTGCTGCGGGACGGTTGGATATGGGGCTTTCCATCGTCTCCAATACCGAGAACCTGCAGCGTTTCGAGCATCAGGTGCTGATTCGCTCGCGACGCCAATTGTGGCTCGCCAGCGAACACCCGCTGATGCAAGCCTCGGTTATTACACTCGAAGACGTGGCGCGTCATCCTTACATTCTGCCCACCGTGGATGAAGGGGAGAGCTCCACGTATCGCTACTGGAGTTCTCGTAGTCTGGAGCCGAATGTGGCGTTCCGGACGTCTTCGATGGAAGGATTGCGAGGGCTGGTCGCCCATGGCTTCGGCGTTACGATTCTCTCCGACATGCTCTATCGGGCCTGGTCGCTGGAAGGCAAGAAGATTGAGGCGCGGCCCCTGGTTGACGCCATCCCACCCATGGAACTGGGCTTGATCTGGCGCCGCGAGACGGAGTTGCCGCAACCGGCTGAAGCGTTTCGCCAGTTCCTCATCATGGCGTGCGCATCCTGAGTGATCCGCATGTCGGCTCAACGCCAATATTGCTCGATGCGGTCGCGATCAGATGGCCTTGCGCTCTGCCGGCCTGCGCAGCGATGGCGCGCCGTGCCGGATTCAGCGGGTTTCTGCCCATCGCCGCTGCCGCTGCCCTGTCAGGGCCGATAACCTGAACGCGCGTCCCGGACTGCTCGAGCTTCGCTATTTGCTTGGCCAGCGTGCGGCCAGGAATTCCTTGGCGCACACCAAGGGGCGACAAGATGATCACTCCTGATGAACGCTCGGCCAGATCGGCATTGCTCGAGCTTCGGATCCCACCGTCCATGTAATTCTGTCCGCCAATATTCACGGGCGGCCAGATACCGGGCACGGCGCAGCTTGCAGCAACCGCATCGGCCAGTGCCACGCCGGAGTGCCGGTCGAAAATTCTGGTTTCGCCAGTCAGCACATCGACAGTGACAACGGCCATAGGCTTGGCTGGCCAGTCCTGTCGAGGATGCAGCCGGGCCGCAATGACTGACTGCCTGGCTTGTGCATTCCCGGCCCCGGCTCGTAGCGCCAGCTGACCAATTCGCTTGGTGCGCTCGATGGGAGCATTCAGCTTTGGCAATACGGCAATTGCCAAAGGCAGTAATCGCAGCAGTCGTATTTGAGGCGCGAGTTCCTGAACCTGTTTCGATGCGTTGACCTGACGCTCGTACAGTTCCCAGAGATCGCTATCTTCGCGGATCTGCGCCGCGACCGTGGCGCCGGCTGATGTCCCAAGCATCTTGCCGCACTCACGCAGGTCAACGCCCATTTCGTCCAAGCCCAGCAGCAGGCCGGTCATCCAGGCGATACCGGTGATTCCGCCGCCGCCTAAAACCAGGGAATGGTCGGTAAACATGGCTGTTTGTCCTTGGCATACAGAGGTAGGTGGGCATTACCAGAGCGTCATCAGAGCATGCCATCACGCGGGTGATGTTCGGGTGACAGTGCGGATGTTCTGCCTCTGGTATCTATTCTTGTGAACATATATTGAGTATATGTCTATATTCTGCTGGTGCGCATGTTCTAGTGCAGGCGTAATCAGAACCGAGAAATCCCTAAGGGGACCCTCAAACAAGAAAAGGATTGGAATGCCATGCTGATCGATGTCCACGCTCATTTGTTGACCGAAGGAATGTTCAACCGCCACGAATTCTGGGGACCTTTCATGAAGGTCCAGGGGCTTACGGTGGGGCACTTTGCGCTCGGTACCAAGCAGCCCGCCAAAGCGTCTTCGGATGAGGAAGCTCAGGCCAACCTCCTTGCCCGAATGACCCACGAAAGCCGACGCAAGCTGATGGCTGAGCGGGGCGTCGACAAACTTGTCATGTCCACCCCGTCCCATTGCTTCATGTACTGGGCGGGCGACTTCGCAAACGAATATGCGCGTGTTTGTAATGACGAATTGTCTGCGTTCTGTCGCAAGGACCCGGAGCATTTCGATTTCTGGTGCCACGCCAACCTGGCGGACCCGGAGGCGGCAGCGAAGGAAATCGATCGCGCCGTGCGTCAGCTGGGCGCACGCGGCGTCTGCGTAGGTGGGGCCAATTTCAATGGACTGCAAGCGTATGACGAGCAGCTATTCTCGGTTTGGGAGAAGCTTTCTCAGCTCGACGTGCCGATCATGGTGCATGGCTTCAACCAGTCAATTTACTGGGGCGAAAAGCATACCGATGACAAATTCGAAACCACCTCGATCATTGGCGATTGCGTCGATGAGACATTGTTCTTCTGGTATCTGATATGCGGCGGCGCGCTGGACGTATTCCCCAACCTGAAAACCTACATAACCCATGCCGGCGGCATGGCTGTGTTTCAGCTCGGGCGGCTAAGCGAGCTCAACCGCGCGATGGCGCCGGACAGCCGCAACAAGCGACCCTTGATGGAATACATGCCCAATTTTTATTTCGATCTGGACGTGCATGCGCCGGGCTTGCGGCGTGGGGTAGCGGAAGTAGTCGGCGCGGATCGCCTGCTATACGGCACCAATTTCGGCGGCGCCTACGATCATGGCGACCTGACTCATGGCCTGGGTTTGTCCGAGGCTGAACGGGAGCGCATCCGCAGCGGCAATGCCATTGAGCTGCTCAAGCTGGATGTGTCCGTGCCGGTCGTTTGAGGCAGCGGTGAGTCAGCTACGCGTCGCTGGCTCATCTGCCCCAGGGCTATGCCGAACAGGATCAGGCCGCCGCCTACTGCGTGGTAGAGATGCAGAGTCTCGCCGAGCAGCATGATTGCCAGCATGGCCGTGAACAGCGGCACCAGATTCATCAGCGCGGCGGTTTTTTCCGCACCCAGCGAGACGAGTCCGCGCATCCATAGCCCTGGCGCCATGGCCGACGCAAACAGCCCGGCGAAAAGAACCAATGGCAAATTATCGCGGGTCAACGCAGCCGAAGGCGCCAGTACGAAAGGCGGCAGCAGTACCAACGTACCGCAAAGTATTTGCACGTACAGCGACACCCAGGTGGGCAATGGAATTTGCCATCGCTTGACCAGCACGCAATAGAGCGCATAGGACAAGGACGCCATCAGCATCATGAACTCGCCTTTGCCCATGCCTTGGCGAAAGAGCGCAGCCAGGTCGCCGGTGCTGATCAACCAGGCCAGCCCGAGAAAGGATATGAGCGCGCCTGCAAGCGTCCCCACCGTAGGCCTGGCGCGTAACAGCGCAATGGCCAGCAGGACCGTCAGCATGGGCATGGTTGCCAGAATCAGACCCATAGACGTAGCGGTGACGCTGTAAGCGGCGAAATAGGCCAGCGACTGGTACAGCGACATGCCAAGGCAACCTAGAGCGAACAATTTTGCAAGATGTGTCCGAATAGTTCGCCGAACGCTCCAGGCCGTCGTCAACACGAAGGGTGTTATCACAACGGCTGCAACGAGCCAGCGGTAGAACGAAATGGCTGCAGGGTCTATCAGACCTACGGCAATTCGATTCACTACGGTGCTGGCAGCCCATATCAGCGTGGCAAGAACCGGCAACAACAGGTTCAACAAACCTGGCATGGAGCGTCCTGAGTATGTCAGCGCCAGCGATGCCAGCGAGTGCTCGTGATACCTCGCCAGATAACGAAACATTGACCGTCATGAGATCAGCGAGGGGCGGTGGGCCGCTCTATCACTTGGCGGCGTTTCGTTCCTTAATGGCGGCGGCGAAGTCGCGCTTGAGCGTAGGGAAGTATGCAATCTGCCCGCCCATGCCGCCGGCGATGTCGATAGATGCGGCGCTGATGAAACTCGCATACTCGCTGGACAGGAACAGCACCATACCGGAGACGTCCTCGGGTTTACCGTAACGGCCAACCGGCACTACTTTCATGACCATTTCGTCGAATTCCTCGCGGCTCACGCCGGGGCCCATTTCTTTGTAGTGGCGGTCCCACTGGCCGGTATCGATCCAGCCCATGTTCAGGCTGTTCACCAGGATGTTTTCCTTCGCCAACGACATGCCTAGCGACTTGGACAGGGCAACGCAGGACGCACGGTTGATCACCGATGGAATGCCGTCGGGTGTCGGAATGGTCCCCGCCAGCGCATTGATTTCGACGATGCGCCCCCAGTTCTGCTTGCGCATATGAGGCACCACAGCCTGAACGAAACGGAAATGCCCCATCTGTAGGATATTGGCGTGTTCCAGAATCGTTTCAGGGGTCAGGGTATCGATATTTCCGCTACGGCCCTGCCCAGCATTGTTCACCAGTACATCCACGCCGCCCCAGGTCTCGGCCACCTCATCGACGAAGCGGCGCACGCCGTCCGTGTCGGCTACGTCGACCGCGCGTGCGATCACGCTAGCGGCTTTTTCGGCAAGCTCCTGGCCGGCTGCTTCTACTGCTTCCAGGGATCTCGCGCAGATCGCGACGCGCGCACCTTCAGCGGCAAATGCGCGCGCGATAGCCAAGCCGATACCTCGAGAGGCGCCAGTGACAATGACGCGTTTGTTACTCAGATCAATGTTCATTTAAATACCTGTCTGTGTATGTCCGCCTGATAGGCCGGCCGAAGCCGCACTGGATTCGCCGTTCTGGTTCGTGAAAAAAAACCTCTCTCAGGAAGAAAAATGAACGAATTTATGATAAATGTCCATATTCATGGTCGTAAGCCTCGCTGCTGATTGTGGATTTGGTAGTAAGGCTGACAATAAATTCTAGATAAAGAATCTAAATCTCTATGTGGAATTATAGAGAGATATCCGCTAGGGTTGCCCATGAGCATCGGGATTTAGTTACCCATGCGGTTTATACGCACAGCGATCGCAACGGTTTCGCCAGGCGTAGGAAGGCTTCTCAGGTTGAACACGTTTCGGTGTAAGCCACTGAAAAATAAAAATAAAAGGATGACAACGATGAAAGAATCCCGCCGCTTTAGAACTCAGCCCTCGCAGCTAACCCGCATCGCCCTGGCGGTTGCTGTGCTCGGTGGCGCAGGAAGCGTTTGCGCAATGGAAATTGATCTGGGTAACCCTGATTACCGTCTGCGCTTCGATAACACCATCCGCTACAACCTTGGCGTTCGGATGGAGGATCAGGACAATCGCATCATGAACACGCCGACGACGGACGAGTCGGATGGCAAGTTCGATAAAGGCGATATCGTGACAAATCGCGTCGATCTGCTGACTGAAGTCGATTTTGCTTATAAGTATCTGTGGGGCGCTCGCGTAAGCGCGGCAGCCTGGTACGACGACGCTTACAAAGACGGCACTGTCGAAAGCAACGTTCCTGGCTACTCGACAAGTTATAACGGCAACAAATACAGCTCGGAAGTCGATCGCTATGTTCATGGTCCTTCCGGCGAGATCCTTGACGCATTTATCTGGACCAATTTCAACGTTGGGCCGGTGCCGGTTAACCTCAAAGTGGGTCGGCATACCAACTATTGGGGCGAGGGCCTGCTGTTCGGGGCACATGCCGTATCTTATTCGCAGGCACCTAGCGACGGTGTGAAGGCCGTCACCAGCCCTGGCATCGAGACGAAAGAAGTATTTCTGCCGGTGGGACAGATTTCGGTCAAGGCCCAGCTGACCGATACCCTTTCGGTGGCGGTGCAGCAATTCTTCGAGTGGGAGAACTCTCGCCTACCCTACGGCGGTACATATTTTGGTCCAGCAGATCCCTTCTTTGAGGGTCCGGATCGCTTCCCGCTCCAGCCGGGCTTCAATCTGGAACGGCGAAGCACCAAGCGCGGGCGCGATACAGCGAACTGGGGGATCATGGGTAAGCTCAACCTCGAGCAGATCGAGTCCACGGTCGGCGCCTATTATCGCGAGTTCGATGACTATCAGCCTTGGCTCGCTCCCGAGCTGGTCGCCGCTGCCGATGGCTATTACCGACTCGTCCATCCTCGTGACGTGAAGTTGGCGGGTCTCAGCTTTTCTCGCGTATTCAACTCCGTTGCGGTGGGTATGGATCTTTCCTACCGTAAGAACGGCGCCCTCAACGCCACAGGCGTAAGCCCTGTTGACGAAGAAGGCCCTCGCGGCAACACCATCCACTTCGTAGCCAACGCAGTATACGGCGTACCCCGTAATTTCATTGCCAACAACGCGACCCTGGTTGGCGAATTTGCCTACAGCCATCTGGACAAGGTGACCAAGCACGAAGAGCTCTACAAGGGCGATGGTTATGCGGCGTGTCGTGATGCGCGCAGTTCGGCCCTCCCGGGAGGCAAGGAAGACGGTTGCTCGACCGATGACTACTACGCTGTAGCTGTGAACTATACCCCTCAATACCTTTCGATCTTCCCGTCCTGGGACCTGGAGGTTCCGTTTACCGTCAACTACGGGATTAGCGGAAACGCGGCAAGCGCGGGCGGCGGTAGCGAAGGAGCCCTAGCTTGGTCCGTAGGTGCAAAAATGACTTACATCCAGCGCCACGAATTTAGCCTGCGTTACGCAGACACTTCTGCCCAGGAAAAGAGTCTGCTCAACGGCGGGGTTGGTGGTAACGGTGCGGTGGGTACCACCGACCGCGGTTGGCTTGCATTCACCTACAAAACTTCCTTCTAAAACATATAAATAAAGGGGAACTCAATGAAACTCCAAGTCGCTCTTGGTCTGATGCTCAGCGGTATTTCCTCCCTATCGATGGCTGCGGTCTCTACCGAGGAAGCTGCAAAGCTGGGTGATTCGCTCACTCGCATTGGCGCAATCGCCGCAGGTAACGAAGCCGGTACCATCCCTGCCTATGACGGCGGTCTGCGCACCGCACCGCCGGGTTTCAAGCCCGACAGCGGTGTGTGGGCCGATCCGTTTGCCGACGAAAAGCCGCTGTTTCGTATTACTGCCGCAAACATGGCTGAACACGCCGACAAGCTAAGTGATGGTCAGAAAGAAGTATTGAAACGCAACCCTGACTATTACATGGACATCTATCCAACCCATCGCACAGCGGCCTACCCGGAAGAGGTGCTGCAAGCCACGGTACGTAACGCTACCGAATGCGAAACCAAGAAAGATGGCCTGGCTGTCGAGTCGGACTGCCGGGGCGGTATTCCATTTCCGATTCCACAGACCGGCAACGAGGTGATGTGGAACCAATTGCTTCGTTATAACGATGGCAAGTTCGGCACCACGACGGCTTCCTCCAATACCTGGGTTGTGGACAGCAACGGCGGCGTAACCAAAACCGCAACGCAATCGACTTTTGTCGAGCGTCCTTTTTACCAGACCGACGTAGAGGGTCGCGATCCGGAGATGGCGTATAGGGTTTACTCGCTGACCAAGGCTCCTGCCCGAAAGGCCGGTGAGCTGACCGGCCTCAACGACTACCTCGACCCAACCGTCAAACCCCGTCGGGCATGGAGCTATACCCCAGGGCAGCGCCGCGTGAAGCTGGCTCCCGAGTTTGCTTATGACACCCCGGTCGCGAGCATGGGTGGACTTGAATTGTTCGATGAGCTGTTCATGTTCTCAGGTGTTCAGGATCGCTTCGATTTCAAGCTTGTGGGCAAAAAGGAGATGTATATCCCTTACAACACCTACAAGTTTTACTTCAACTGCGAAGATCAACTTCAAGACTCGCATCCGAACCCTGCGTGTGAGCGTTGGGAATTGCACCGGGTATGGGAAGTTGAGGCTACTTTGAAGCCCGGCATGCGCCACGTTTACAGCAAGCGCACCTACTATCTTGACGAAGATACTTACGGCGCGGGTCTGTACGACGCATGGGACCAAAGCGGTCAGCTCTATCGCGCAATGATGCTTGGTGGTGTTCAGTTCTACGATCACGACATTCCTTATGTCGTTAAACATTCCATCTATGACTTCAACAAAGGCATGTATGGCGTAATCAACGATGGCCTGGATGGTGGTTATCGCGTCTTGACCGAACCGCGTTCCGAGCGTGCGTTGAATCCGGAAGCTATTGTAACGAGGGAAACCCAGCGCTGATCAGCTAACGCGACCTGCATGCTTGTTTTGTGTGCAGGCTCGCCGATCAGGTTTTCACCCTTGGTTTGCAGGTGATGTTTGCTCTGTTTTGACAGGCATCGCGCGCATGCTGATTACGCTGGTTGAGGATAAAAACAATGATATTCCCAGTCCCGCTTACTTTACGAAACACGCCTCCGGCGCCCATGACTCGCTACGTCGGGAAATGGCTGAGTGTGATGCTGCTGGTTCTGCTGATGCCATTGGGCGTTGCAGCGTCCATTGCAGCCGAGGGTGCCGATCCCTTGCGCGAGCCATCGAAGCCGATCGAAGCGCCGGCGCCTCTTCTCGGTATGGACCGCGCGGGTGATGTGCTTGTTGGCGTCGGGCCGCATGGCATGATCAAGCGATCCACCGATGGCGGGACGACTTGGCAGCAAGTGCAGAGTCCCGTGTCCACTGATCTGGTTCAGGTGCGCTTTCGCGACCCCATGAACGGGTGGATCGTAGGGCATGACTCGGTACTGCTGCACACAGCCGATGGTGGCTTGACCTGGTCGGTACAGCTCGATGGCCGTACGGTGCTCGCGCGTCTCAAGGGCTTCTACGGCGAGCGCGCAGAGCGTGGCGACGAGGGTGCAGCCGACATGCTTCAGGAAGTTGAGTTCGCCATGAACACGTCGGCTACGCCCGACGTGCTGGCTGCACCCTTTCTCGACGTCATGTTCAACGACGACAAGGTCGGCTACGTCATTGGCGCGTTCGGGATGATCCTGAGAAGCACAGATGACGGGGCGACCTGGGATCCTTGGATCGAGCAAACCGACAATACCCGCCGTATGCACCTGTATGGCCTGGACGAACGCGACGGCGTTTTCTACATCGCTGGAGAGCAGGGCTTGCTCATGCGCCTGAATCTCCAGACTCAACAGTTCACAACGATCGAAACGCCCTATAACGGTACTTACTTCGGTGTGCGCGCGCTTCCCGACCTGCTTCTGGCCTACGGCCTGCGTGGCAACCTATATGCGAGCAGGGACGATGGGGGGCAATGGCAGCAGATAGACACCGGCATTAACGCAAGTCTGATCAGCGCGGTGGATTCAGGGCAGCAACTGATCATGGTTAGCCAGAGCGGCGCGATGATCGCGCTCGACAAAGAAAGTTTGAGCGTCACACCCCTGCAGGCCTCACGCGTGGGCGAAGTGTTCGCGGCCAGTGGTACCGGACGAGATGGCGAAATGGTCGTGACTTTTTTCTCGGGTGCAAAACTCGTCGAGATAGCCAAGGCGAACTAATAACGCGGCATGCTTAGTGAGAACAAGAAAATGGTAGATCAAAAGTACAATAGTGGAATGCCCGTAGTTCCGGATGTTCGCGATTTCGACAAGTCGTCCGGCGGGTTTTTCGAGCGTGTTATTTTCAATAACCGCGTACTTGTGCTCGTGGTCTGCCTGCTGGCCACCGTTGTACTTGGTTACTTCGCTGCTCGCATAGACGTAAATGCCAGCTTCGAAAGAATGATTCCGAGCAGCAGTCCCTATATCAAGAACTACTTCGCATATAAGGATCAGCTCCCTGGTTTGGGCAACAGCATTCGTATCGTTGTGGAAAACAAGCAGGGCGATATCTATGATCCGGAATACCTGAAGGTTCTGCAGGAAGTAAACGATACGCTGTATCTCATCCCTGGAGTCGACCGCTCCTGGATGAAATCGCTGTGGATGCCGATTGTCCGTTGGAAGGAAGTCACCGAGGATGGAATCAGTGGCGGTGCGGTAATGCCTTCCGACTATGACGGCAGCGAGACGTCGATAACGAAACTACGGCGCAACATTTCTCGTGCCGGAATCATCGGTAATCTGGTCGCCAATGATGGACAGTCGAGCATGATTGTCGCCCCGTTGCTCGACTCGCATCCTCAGACCGGAGAGCCGCTCAATTACGGTGAATTCTCCGACCAGTTGGAAGAGAAGATCCGCTCCTTCGAAAGCGACAAGATCAGCATTCATATCGTCGGTTTCAGTAAGTTGGTCGGCGATTTGATCGACGGGCTGTACAGCGTGATGGTTTTCTTTGCCATCTCCGTCCTGATCGCCGGGATCTTCGTCTACTTTTACATGCGTTGTCTGCGCAGCACGATTTTGTTGATCGGCGTAGCGGTGGCCGGGGTCGTATGGCTTCTCGGTCTAATGCAGCTGCTTGGATATGATCTCGATCCGTATTCGATCCTGGTACCGTTTCTGATCTTCGCCATTGGTGTCTCCCATGGCACGCAGAAGATGAACGGTATTCTTCAAGACATTGGCCGCGGTACGCATAAGTATGTGGCGGCGCGCTATACCTTCCGCCGTCTCTTTCTCACCGGACTTACCGCACTACTGTGCAACATTGTCGGTTTCGCGGTACTGGTGATCATCGACATTCCGGTAATCCGCGATCTGGCGATAACCACCAGCATCGGTGTTGCGGTACTGATATTTACCAAACTACTGCTGATACCCGTCGCGCTGTCCTATATCGGCGTGAGCAAAAAAGCGGCGTTGATCGCTCTCGAGAAAGAGCGTGCCGGAGCCGAAAACCGCAACTGGCTTGGTCATATCTGGCACGGCCTGGACCGTTTCACCGAGCGGCGCTGGGCGATTGCGGTGATTTCGCTATCGGTTGTCGTCACTGTCATCTGCAGCATCGTCATGCTCGACCTCAAGATCGGTGATCTGGATCCAGGTGCGCCAGAGCTACGCGCCGACTCGCGCTACAACCAGGACAACGCTTACATCACCAGCCACTATGGCCTGTCCAGCGACCAGTTCGTCGTGATCATGAAAACCGATCCGGACAGCTGCCGGTTGTACCAGACGCTGCAGACCATGGACCGGCTTGCATGGCAACTGCGTCAGACACCTGGCGTGCAGACCACCAGTTCGCTTGCTGAATCGACCCGTTTCGTGACATCAGGCATGGCTGAAGGCAGCGGCAAGTGGCTGACCATCAGCCGCGACCAGGCCATCACCAACGCGTCGGTCGATGCCGCGATGATTTCTTCGCCCGGCATCACCAACCAGCAGTGCTCGGTTACACCGCTGATCGCCTATCTCACTGATCACAAGGCGGACACGCTGCGTCGCGTGATGGGGGTGGTCGAGGCCTTTGCCGCCGAAAACAACACCGCAGCTGACTCAGAACGCCCGGTCGAGTTTCTCCTGGCCGCAGGCAACGCGGGTATCGAAGCGGCGACAAACATCGAGGTGGAGAAAGGCATCATCACCATGTACCTGGCGGTATATGGCGCTACTGCTTTGCTCTGCCTGCTGACGTTCCGCAGCATTCGCGCCACCATCGTCGCGCTCATTCCTTTGATCATGACGACCATTATCTGCAAGGCGTTGATGGTCTGGCTCGGTATTGGCCTGAAAGTCGCGACCCTGCCGGTCATCGCGGTTGGCGTGGGGGTAGGCGTGGATTACGCGCTGTATTTGCTCAGTGTGCAGATTGCCGTGCAGGAACGGGGCGGCTCGCTTGCAGTTGCATATCGCCGGTCGCTGGACTTCACCGGCAGAGTAGTCGCTCTGATCGGCTTGACTATGGCGGCTGGCGTGATCACCTGGGCTTGGTCGCCAATCAAATTCCAGGCCGACATGGGCATCCTTCTGACGTTCATGTTCCTGTGGAACATGCTTGGCGCTTTGGTGCTGATCCCGGCTCTGTCGCATTTCCTGCTGAATCCAAAGACTACTTCGGCCTCACCGGAGTCGCCGGCCATGCTTGATACGCCGGTCGAAAAGGCTGCCCGGAAAAAAAAATTAGCTGACGCGGCTTCCGCTCATTGATCGGAGGCGCCCGGTTGGCGCTTCCACCGACTGTAAAGCCAGGCCCAGAGCCATGGCGCGATATTGAAGGGAGAGGGATATGTTCGAGTTATTGATGAGTGCCGACATGATGGTTCCGGATCCGGACGGGATGACGGAAAAGCTGGTGGATAAACTCGGCATCTTCAAGCATGAGCGCTGGCGCCAGGCGTTCGATAACCATCCGTACATTGCGCATTTTCTGCGCGTGCACAAGTCGCTGGCGGTTTCACCTACCCGTATCGAGCCGCAGTGGCATCTGGATCGTCCGAATCCGGGCGATCCGCTGTTTCATGATTTCTTGGAAAGCCTGAAGGATTATCAGGGGCACCATCGGCCCATGATTACCCATTCGATCGTGCTCGCGCTGCATGGCGACAAGTTCGATGCCTTGGTCAGCAAATTGATGCGTCGTCGCCTGCCGTTCCGTATGGCCCAGCGCACTCCGGAGATGCCGTTCGACCGCCTGTGGTTGGGCGCGACACCGGAAAAGCCGTACTACGAGCCATCCGTGGACGGCGGCCTGTGCATCGAAATCATGCCTACCGAGCCGTTGCAAATGCCGCCGGAAACCTACGCAACGCCACCTGCGCAGCCACGTGAACAAAAGCCGGGCGACATGGTGCGTGTCACTGCGCGTGGCTTCCTGGTGCGCGATCTCGATGAAACGCTGCGCAAGCTTTCCACCAATCTTGATTGGGAGCCGTCGTGCCCGGTGGAGAATATCGCCAGTGAAGGTTATCGCCGCGCGCGCATGGGCTTCACTGTCGCCAATAGCGCCACGCTCGACGTGCTCGAGGCGACTTACTGGAATACCGACGCCGGCCATTATGTGAATAACTGGGGGCCTGGTCCGTACTACATCCGTATTGGCGTTAATGATCTGGCCGCCAAGGCTGAAGATTTGCGCGCTCGCGGTACAGCCTTTGAATGGATCGAATCGTCCGCAGCGGTAGGCGGCAAATCGCTTATCAAAATCGATCCGAACGAGTTGGATGGTCAGGTGTTCGAGTTCGAGGAGTGTTCGGTATGAGCGCCGAAGAAAATCAGCAGGCACCGCTGGTTATCAACGAGTCGGTAAGGGTAGAGCGCGGCGCCTCGGTTGGCTGGGTTGTGTTGACTCGACCAGACCAGATCAATGCGATCAACGACAGCATCCGTCAGGGTGTACCTCAAGCGCTTCAGTTGCTCGACAACGATTCACAGGTGAGGGTCATCGTCATCCGTGGTGAAGGCGAGCGTGGGTTTTGCGCCGGCGCCGATATCAAGGAACGTCGTGGTGAAGAAACCTCCCTGCAGGTGCGCCAGCGGATGGAGCGTTCGCGCTGGATCGAATCGCTCGATGGGATCGCCAAGCCGGTCATCGCTGCTATCCAGGGTTACTGCATGGGCGGCGGGCTGGAGTTTGCTTTGGCTTGCGATATTCGCTTCGCCGCTCCCAATGCAATTTTCGCGTTGCCGGAAACCGGCCTTGGGCTGATTCCCGGCGGTGGGGGTACTCAGCGCCTTTCGCGGGTCGTGGCGCCGGGGCGCGCCCTCGATATGTTGCTGACGGGCGACCGCATGAATGCGGAGCAGGCATTGCAGATCGGCCTGGTCAGTCGCCTGGCCGCCGACAACGCGACTCTGGTCGAGGAGGTCAGGGTTTTTGCCGAGCGCATCGCCAGCAAGCCGCCCGCTGCTTCGGCGTTCGTAAAGCAGGCGGCCCGGGCTGCGCTGGAGCTGGATCTCAAGAGCGGGCTCAATCTCGAACTCGACCTGTTTGCCCTTCTAGCGCCGACAAAGGATGTGCGCGAAGCAGCGCAAGCCTTTAGTGAACGGCGCGAGCCGCGCTTCACGGGCGAGTAGGATTGGCATTGCTAACAACAGAATAAGGAATACCAGATGAGCATGGGCAAGCTGGCAGGGCGGGTTGCGATCGTCACCGGTGGTGGCAACGGGCTGGGCGCTGAATGTGCTCGGGTGCTGGCGGAGCATGGAGCGTCTGTCGCGGTAGTCGATGTCGACGGCGACGCCGCCAACCGAGTGGCAGAGTCAATATCGGCGCAAGGCAGGTCTGCTTTTGGCTATCGTACCGATGTGTCTTCCGAGGAAGACGTCAAGGCGATGATCGCCCAGGTAAGGGAGAAATTCGGTCGGATCGACGTGTTGCACAACAATGCGGCCGTGCTGAACGCCGATCAACGCCAGCGGGACCGAGATCTGGTCAACCTGGATATGGAAGCCTTCGACCGTGCCATGGCGGTGAATCTGCGTGGCGCCGTGCTCTGCACCAAATACGCCATTCCGGTAATGCTGGAGCAGGGCAAAGGCTCGGTCATCTTCGCCACGTCCGGTTTGGGGATGCAGGGCGACATGTCGCTGACAGGCTACGCAACCTCCAAAGCGGCGCTGATGATGCTTCCGCGCCTGGTCGCGTCCCAGTACGGCAAGAAAGGAATTCGTGGCAATGCGGTGCAAATCGGCCTCGCACCGCAGCATGAAATGCCGGCGCCATTATTGGAAATCATGCGCGACAACCATTGCACAGCCGAACTGGGTACGCCTAGACAGATTGCCGATGTGGTCGCGTTCCTGGCGTCGGATGAGTCCTCGTTCGTGACCGGTACTACTCTCGTCGCGGATGGTGGGTTCAGTAGCCACACCCCGTCTCTGGTGGCGATGCGTGCACTGTTTGAAAAGATGGGTCGTACAGGCATGTAAGTAATGTCTGGCCGGCGCGGCCCGGCTCGCAAAAGCGGAGCCGGACGCCCCGTTAGTTGCCAACCTCACACTTGGTTCGCAAGCCTCGCTCCACAGGAATGCGCTACATGTTGGCGCGGGTTAAGTGCTGCTGCTTTGGTAGGAGTGAGCTTGCTCGCGAAAACGGGGTTAGGAGCGCTTTCGGCTTTCTTGGCACGCTCGGTTATAAAACTACCTGTGTTGGCAATACTGCGTTAAAAACGGCCTCAGCAAGCCGCTTGTGGCTAACGCGATTTATCGCGGCCCGAAGAACGAACGAAGTGAGTCATGCTCATTTACAGCTGTAGGCTCGTACGCGGGCCTCGGCCGTTTTGACTCGCCACCCTAGCCCTTCGGCTGTTACTCCCCATGGTTGTTGCGCTTTGTCTTGCCTGCCTCGCCTACATTCTTTAACGGCGCTGGTAGCGCTGCTGAAAACGCGTCGCAGCATTACTGCTCCGCCGGACCACGCAAGTCTTTTACCATTAGTAAAACGGATGCCGGGTTGCCTGGTGGCGTTTATTGCTAGGGTGCTGCTCAGCGCCAACACGCGGGCAACGGACAAAACCTTTAACCGTCTCCTCCATAGCGATTTCTTCTGCTCTGCCGGAGCGGTAATCAAGCTCGCGTTGCTTGGTGTTGCGGCTCTGAACCGAACTCTTGCAGCGGATTGCAGCGGCTTTTGCGTAGGGCAAATGTCGTTGAAGTCCGATAGGAACAACAAAGAATGAATAATAAAAATACAGATTTCGATGTGATCATCGTTGGCGGCGGCACTAACGGCCTGTCAGCCGGCTGCTATCTGGGGCTGGAAGGCAAGAAGGTACTGGTGCTTGAAGCCCTGGACAAAGTCGGCGGCATGGCTTCCTCGGGTTACCTGATTCCCGAAGCGCCCGAGCATCTCGTTCATCCCTGTGCGTTGGACATGATGTCGATGCGGGTTCACGCTCATGTTCCGAAGGAACTTGATCTCGAGCGGCACGGTTTCAGGTCAATAGAGCTGGCGCCGGGTTATGTCTACCTGCATCCGGATGGCACATCGCTTATTTTCTGGCGAGACCGTAACAAGACCGCTGCGGAAATCAGACGTTACAGCGAGGCTGACGCAGCGGCTTTTCTCAAGTTTATGGACGTCATCGACATGTTCCTGGACATCGCGCTCCCGATGATGCGCGCCGACCCAGCCGAACTGAATCTGGGTGCCAAATTTCAGGTGATTGGCTCAGCGCTGAAGAACCGTAAACTCAAGCCCGAGTTGATGGCGCTGATGACCGGCTCGGCCCATCAGGCTGCCCGCGAACGCTTCGAGCATCCCGTGACCATATCCGCGATGTGTGCGCTGACCGGCCTCGCTGGTGACATTAGCGCCGACGGCGGCGGTATCTATTACGCGTTGCTCGGCTTCCTCCATCGCTTCGGCGTCGGTCGCGTGCTAGGTGGGATGCAACAGCTGAGCAATGCCATGCAGGCCCGGCTTGAAGAGCTTGGTGGTCAGGTATTGGTCAGCGCATCGGTCGCCGAGATCGTCTCTGTTGATGGGCAGGTCAAGGGCGTGCGATTGGCCGACGGTCGCGAATTTACCGGGAGAGCGGTAATTGCCGGCTGTCATCCCAAAGTAGCGTTGGAGATGGTCAGCGCGGGTGAGATTCCGTCCTACCTGTTGACACGTATCGCAATGGCCCCGGCCAACGCCAAAGGCTCCGGTCCGTTGAAAGTGGACGTCGCCTTGAGCGGGCAAATATCGGTGCCTCGGTTTGAAGCTGTTAGGGGTGACGGTGTCGACCTGCGCAACACCTGCCTACTGATTGGCACCGAGGAGGCTGTACTGGAGAACTTCGCGGCGTGCATGCGGGGTGAAGTACCGACACTTCCCTACATCACCATGGCAGCTCCCAGCGCGGCGGACCCGTCTCAGGCACCCTCTGGCCAGGACGTTTTATACATTTATCCGCCAGTGATGCCGGTCAATCCCGTGGAAGGATGGGACGCGATCAGAGAGCGTGTGGCCGACCAGGTCATCGATCAGGTTTCGGAATATGTCGAGGGGCTCAAGGGCCACATCATCGGCCGGCGAGTCGAGGCTGCACCTGACTTCACCGCGCGCTTGAATACGGTGAATGGCTGCGTCGTGCATATCGATACCACCACCATGCGCTCCAGCACCATGCGCCCAGCCCATGGACTGGGCGGTAATACCTTGCCGGTGGCAGGACTTTACCTTGGCAGTGCCGGCATCCACCCGGGCGGAGGTGTAAACGGAATGGCCGGGCGCCTGGCTGCCAAACGAGTCGCCAAATACCTGGCCAAGGCAAGCAAATAGCGGAAGCTATCGAACAAGCAGCGCGTCTTACAGTGCAGGCCGATTTCGCTGGATTCCTATCGGGACGCCTGGTCTTCACAGCCAGGCGCTACCGAGATGCCCGCCAGGATGAAATCCGCCGAATGTTGCCGCCAGATCGCCATGCCCTCGGGGGAGGCGGTATCCAGCCCAGTCAGGGTCGACATCGAATAACGATTGGTGAACCAGCCGGTAGTCACCAACGCCGCTGAGGCCAGCAGCAATCTGGGATTGATTCCCTGCTTGAAATCTCCGGTAGCGGCGCCGCGTTGGAGGATGGCATCAAGTTTGGCAATCAGCCCCGGCGCCATTTCAAGGAATCGATTGCGCGGTGTTTCGTGGGCATCATGGTAACGGATACCCTCCAGTGCCAGCGCGCCGAGCAGCGGGTCGTGGCAGTACTGGTCGAAGAACCGGTTAAGCATCGCTCGCAACGCAGCGGGTGGCGTCAGCTGCTCGATTTCCAGCGCTACCAGCTCGGACATGATGCTTTCAGACGATTCATCGAGCACCGCGACGAACAGGTTCTCCTTAGAGCCGTAGTAGTGATAGACCAGCTGCTTGGTGACCCCCGCTTCCTGCGCGATGGTTTCCACCCTCGCACCGCCAAGCCCTTTGCTGCCGAACTCGTTGCGCGCGGCAGCCAACAGTTTGTTCATCGTGTTGCGCTTGCCTGACTCGGCCGGCTCCGAACTCTTCACGTTCTTATTCTCCTTATAGTGACTGCCAGAGGCTGGGCGTTCGTTTGACCATGGGTCAAACGAATCGAAGGACGTATCGCGGCGAAGGCGCCTACCATCGATTGCAGTGCTCGTCCCGTGGTTCGGCTTGAAGCTGACCTGGGTGAGCAACTAGCCGCCTGGCTTCCGAATCGGACAGTTTTGGTGCGGTGAACAATAAAAACAAGAGACGCGTCATGCCATTCGAACCCCATCCGCCCAGTGATGACCGGAGCCTTCGCAATTCCAGGCGCATTGGGGACAGCAAAACCAGCTCAATATGGTTTGCATTGCTCGCGATCAGCTTGGCGATGTGCGCTGAACTCGTGCATCGCGGGCAGGAATGCCGGTGGATTGGAACGCATCGCGGCGACTCGCTTCCCTACTGATTCGATGACAGGAGAGTTTTGATGAGCACCGAAAATACCGCGATGGATCTGGAAACTGCCTACTCGGCGGTATCCGAAATGTACCGCGGCGCGGATCTGGACATCCACGCGCTCAGTCGGGAGATGCGCCATAGCGCTCCCGTATACGCGGGTGATTTCGTGGCTCAGTTTGGCGTGCCGACCAACGCTGGGATGCAGCAGGGCACACGCCCTACTTTCGCCCTGTTCAAGTACAACGATGTGATGGCTGTACTGCGGGACGGGACCAGTTTCACCAGTGGATTCATCGCTGAAGGATTGGGCGCGTTCTTCGATGGCCTGATCATTCTCGCAATGGACGGTGAGCAGCATCGTCGGGTCCGCGCGTTGTTGCAGCCGGCCTTCATGCCGCAAACAGTGAACAAATGGCGCGACAAGATCGACTATGTGATCCGCCACCATTTTCTTGAGCCCATGGTCGAACACAAGCGCGCCGATTTGATGGACTTTGGTCTCAACTTTCCGATCCGCGAAATGTATGCGTTGATGGGCTTCCCTGATGGCGATCCGGAGAAGTATCGGCAGTACGCGGCTTGGGCATTGGCCATGGTCGGTGGCAACCAGATCGATCCGGCAAAGGCGCCTGAGGCTCGTCGTCAGGCGGGCATTGCCGTAAAGGCCCTTTATGACGCAATCATGGAAGTGGTTGTCCAGCGCCGTGCCGCCGGTAGCGAAGGCGATGACCTGATCGGTCAGTTGCTGCGCGCCGAGCACGAGGGCCGGATGCTGGACGACCATGAGGTCACCACCTTTGTCCGCTCGTTGTTGCCGGCCGCGGGGGAGACCACGACGCGCACGTTCAGCTCGGTGATCACGCTCATGATGACCACTCCGGGGCTGATCGACCGCATTCGTGCGGACCGCAACCTGATCCCCAAGCTGATCGACGAAACCGTGCGCTATGAACCGGTGTCCACCTTCAAGGTTCGCGAGACGTCCAAGGACGTCGAAATCGGTGGCGTGCAAATCCCCAAGGGCTCGTTCGTTCAGTGCATGGTCGTGTCGGCCAACCGTGACGAAGATGCTTTCGAAAACCCTGATGTCTTCGATATCGATCGCAAAACCAAGCCGTCATTTGGCTTCGGGTTCGGCCCGCACATGTGCATCGGGCAGTTCGTGGCCAAGCTCGAGCTGACTTGCGCGATCAATGCGATTCTCGATCTTTTCCCCAATATTCGCCTCGACCCAAGCAAGCCTGTGCCTGTGATTAGCGGTGCGCAGCTGCGTGGCGTCTCTTCGATCCCGGTGATCTGGGACTGACCATCTCGGCTATGCGTATTTCAGCCACAACAATAAAAAGAGGAACTCATGAGAACATTCAAGACCATTCCAGAACGCGGCGACTTTGGCTTTCAGCAGTTTGTCGGTCCGCACAAGGTCACGGGTGCGGCGATGGCCGGTACTCGCGGTTTCTTTGGATTGCATCTGAGCAAGAGTTCGCCGTTTGGCTCGGTCCGTGACGAGGAGGGCAATATTTATTCGTTTGTCCGCTCGCTGATGGCGCCAAACGGTACACCGAATCCAACGAAGTTCCTCTACCTGAACAATCACGTAGACGGTAAGAACCTGCGCATGGATTTCGACAAGATGGCGCAGCAGGCCCTTACGCCAATGCCGGTCCAGACATTGGAAGGCGACACCGTGCGTTGGACGAACCAGCCCGGAGAGCAAGGCAATCACTGGGAAATCACCGCCAACAGCGAACGAATGACCTGGAAGGAAGATGGGCTGTTCCAGCTCGAAGGCCGTTTGCTCACCGGCCTGCAGTGGTATCTGCCAGGCGTGGAGTGGGGCACATTCTATGTCTCGCAACTGTGGGATGTGTCTGGCGTAGTCGAGGGCCGGCCGGTGAAAGGTGCCATTGCGCTCGATCAGTTTTACCTGGCCGAAGGCGGCGCGATCCACTTCAAGAAAGACTTGGTGGTAAACAACAACAAACATGTGATTTGGTGGTCCTTCGTTACGGTGTACAAGGACGGCAGCTGGGATGCCGGCTCGTTCATGGTTGGTCATGACCACCTCGGCTACGCCATTTTCAGCAATGAGAAGGGTGAAGTACGGGTCACCACCGACATCGAAGGCTTGGCCGTACACAAGGACGGTAGCTACTTTCTCAAGTCAGCCAAGGTCGTTCTGGAGGGCACGGAAGAGTGGGAGTTCCTGCCGGACGAGAAGGGCGAAATGATCGACTTCGTTGGCGGTTTTCCGGTTACCGCGCAGCAGGAAGGGCGCTGGCGGCGGGTGGGCGATACTCGCGAGCCGTCGCACTGGCTTGGCTGGGGCGAGTCGGACCGACGCAACGGCTCGGCGCGTAACGTACCTGGCGCGGATCTCTGATAGCGAACCGGGTATCCGCGGCGCTGAAGCGTCGCGGATTGCGCGAGAACAACAATAATGAGGAACGACGATGAAATTTCGCGACAAAGTGGTGCTGATCACCGGCGCCGGCCGCGGCATGGGGCGCGCCATTGCCCTGGAATACGCCAAGCAGGGCGCCAAAGTCGTGGTGTCGGCCCGGACCGCGAGATATGGCGAAGAAACCGTCGAACAGATCAATGCCTTGGGCGGCAGTGCCTGCCTGGTGGGTGGCGACATTGCGGATCGGTCGGCGATCAAATCGATGGTCGAGGGCGGCGTGGAGGCATTCGGCGCGCTGGATATCGTGGTGCACTGCGCGGCTGACGCCCCTCATGGACTCATCGCCGATATGACTGACGACAGCATCGACCGTCTCGTGCGCAGCAATGTTCAGTCCCTGTTCTGGCTGGCGAAGGATGCGGCACCGTATCTTTCCAAGGCGAAGGATAAAGGCCGCCTCATTTTCATTTCTTCCGGCGAAGCCAACCGCAAGTACACGCCAATGTTGATCGGCTACGGTTCGAGCAAGGCTTTCATGAACGCCTTCGCGCGCGGCCTGGCTGTGGAGTTCGGCCCGTTGAACATCTTGGTCAACGTGGTCGAGCCCGGCCTGATCGGCACCGATCGTATGACCGAAGCGCTGGGCGAAGACTTGCCCCACAAACTGGCTGAACACTTTCCGGTGGCACGCCTCGGGCAGTCTCTGGATATCGCAAATGCCGTGCTTTTTCTGACATCCAACGAGGCTTCCTATATCACCGGCACGTCACTATTGGTCGACGGTGGCGCAACCATGGTCTCACTGCCGATCGATGAAATACTCAAAGGGCACTAACAGGTTGGTGAACAACGTAGCGCAGTAATCTTCAACAATCTGCTAACCCATGCCGCGCATTCGGTGTTCGCTGAGTGCGCCAGGAGTCTCGTCATGACAGCCGAATCCCGTTCGCAGAGCTCGACAACCGATACCAATGAATTCAAGCAGGGCTGGCGCATCGTGCTGCTCGGTCTGGTAGGTATCTGCACCAGTATCACCGCCGCATTGCTCTATGGTTTTGGCACCATGGTCATTCCGCTAGAGCAGGCCTTTGGCTGGAGCCGGGGTGATCTGCAGGCATCCATTACATTCCTGTTTGCCGGGGTCGCCATTTCCACTCAACTGGTTGGCCCGCTGTATCGGCGCTTCGGGCTTCGGCGGGTTGCGATCTTTTCAATCGTGCTGCAAATCATTGGCTATTTCGCGATCACACAAATCAAGGGTTCGATCGGCTGGTTGTACCTGGCTTTTTTCCTCATGCCGATCGTGTGCGCGGGGACTATCGCGATCACCTGGACTCAGCTGGTCAATCTGTGGTTCGAGCGCAACCGCGGGTTGGCGCTGGCCGTCATTCTTTGCGGAACTGGATTGATGGCAATGGTCCTGCCACCGTTGCTGGCGCGGCTCATCGCGGAGTACGGCTGGCAGGCAGGTTTCTTCGCGCTGGGTGCGATGCCGCTGCTGGCGACTTTGCCGCTGTCGCTGTTGTGGTTGCGCTTGCCCTCCGAGACCGTCCCCCGAAATCAGACCGCAGAGAAGAAAAGCGCCGAGCTGTCCGGTATGTCATACAAGCAGGCCCTGCGTTCCGGAACCTATTGGGGCTTCAATATTGCGCTGATTTTGTCGGTGTCGCTTACCGTCGGCATGGTCACCAATATCGTGCCGATGTTGCAAAGCACCGGTTTGAGCGCGCAGACGGCCGCACAGGTATTCGGCACCTTTGGCATCGCGATCATCGTGGGGCGGCTGCTAGTCGGCTATCTGCTGGACCGCTATTCCCCATCGTTTGTGGCGGCGATCAGCTTGGCGTTGCCGGCGGTTGGCTGCGCCATCTTTCTGTTTTCCGACGGCCAGAATGTACCGCTGTTGGTACT
Organism: Stutzerimonas stutzeri; assembly: GCF_024448895.1. Classification (GTDB taxonomy): domain Bacteria; phylum Pseudomonadota; class Gammaproteobacteria; order Pseudomonadales; family Pseudomonadaceae; genus Stutzerimonas; species Stutzerimonas stutzeri_Q. The sequence goes on along the minus strand of NZ_JAMOIC010000008.1, from coordinate 63,792 downwards.
GGCCACGTTGACCATCGGGGCGAGCGCCGGAGCTGAATTCGACCTTGCGGCGTTCCTGATGGCGCGCTACTTCGGGCTCAAGGATTACGCCCGCATATTTGGCCTGCACTTGGGCTTGATCACGATAGTCTCAGGCATGGTGCCGATGCTGTTTGGTTACCTTTTCGAGCTGTATGGCGGTTACTCCGCCGTGTTGACGAGTTGCCTGGTCTTCGCGATCGTTGGTCCTTCTATTTTGCTCTGGCTGAGGATGGAGCCGGCATACCGCGCTTGCCAACAACACCAACATGCCTGAGCGAGCAAATGGAGTGTTTCATCTGGAACTGTCAGGCTACTGACAATTTATGCCGTTTCATCAGAACGAGGACATCACATGAGTGACGAAGCAAAACAAGCCATCGAACACTTTCTGCACGGCCAGGTGGAGTGTTGGAACAATGGCGACAAGGAAGGTTTTTTCGAACATTACCGCAGTGTGACTCGTAGCGGTCTGAGCATCGAATTCGTCGGACGACCGCTGCCGACAGATTCCTGGGAAATCCTCGAAGGCATGTGGGCGCAGCAACAGCCGCGCTGCCGCATCGAAGTCAGGGAAACCATCATCAACGGTGAAGAAGCCGCGTGTTACCACTACAACGCGATGCGTGACGGCAGCGGTGGTATCGAAACCATTGAGCTGTACCGGTTTGAAGGCGGCAGGCTGTGGGTGCGCTATTTCATCAAGAATTGATAAACGGGTGTTTCCGAATGCAGAAAGGGTGCGATACATCGCACCCTTTCTGCATCTTTTCCACGGCCCGGTGCAGGTGTTTTCGGATCAAGCGGTGAAGGTCGGTACGCTAGCTTCAGCCTTCAGCCTTCAGCCTTCAGCCTTCAGCCTTTTTGCGTGAGGTCCAGAAGCCTTTTGCCAGTAGCAGTGGCAGGCAAAGGATGACGCGCAACCCGAGCAGCCGGGCGGCCTGCCAGCAGTCTTCCGGGTTGACTAGGATGGTGGTGGTCATGGCGCCCATGACCTTGCCCTTGATCACCAGTCGCTCACCGTCCCGCGTGATGGATTTGACGTCCACCATCTCCACGCCTTCCTTGCTGAACATCTTCATGCTGCGCTCGCTCCTGCCAGGGGTGCTCAGGCACCGATCAGTTCGTCGAAGTCCAGGCCGGATTCCTCCAGCAGCACCCGTGCCACGTTACGTCCAGAGGCGGCGGTGACACCGCCGCCGGGGTGGGTGCTGGCTCCGGCCAGGTACAGGCCGTCCACCGGCGACTTGTACTGGGCGTAGCCGGGGGCGGGGCGGTTGCCGGCGATCTGCCAGGAATAGGAGCCGAAATGCAGGATATCGGCGCCGATCATGGCGTTGTTATGGCGCTCGATGTCCAGCGGGGTCATCCACGAGAAGACGAGGATGTTGTCGTCGTCCATGTTGGTGGTGAGCTTGCGCAGGTCGTCGAGGAAGGCATGGGCCACTTCTTCACCGATCTCGTCCCAGCGCTGGGCGCCACCCTTGAGGTGGTAGGGGCAGAAGGCATACATGTTGAGCACGCGCTTGCCTTCCGGCGCGCGGGTCTTGTCGTAGGTGTCCTGGGTCACGTAGGCGATGAAGTCGCGACGCGGGATGCCGTATTCCAGGTCGCGGAAGGCGCGGGCGAATTCTTCCGGATCGGAGTGCGAGCGCTCCACCCAGAAGAAGTCGTCCACCGCCGGGCCGACCTTGTAGCGTGGTGCCTCGCGCAGCGCGACGTGCATGTTGAAGGGTTGAAAGCTGCTGTGCTTGAGCGTACGGATGCGCTGCTCGAAGCCCTCGGGCAGCTCGCAGCCGGGGACCATGGCGGGGAACACCTGCTTGGCGTGCAGGGTGGAGATCACGCCCTGGCGGGCGAGGATTTCCTCGCCGCTGTCGAGGATCACGCCAGTCGCCTTGCCGCCTTCGATCTTGAACTGCTTGATCGGTGCTTCGGTGCGCACCTCGCCGCCATGGTGTTCCAGGCAGGCGCGCAAGGCGTCGGCGAAAGCACCGGAGCCGCCGACCGGGATGCCCACGCCGTAACGGTGCATCAGCGGCAGGATGATGTAGAAGCCGAAGCCGGTGCCGTTGTCGAACGGGTTCATCATCGCCTCGGAGGCGTAGCGGGCCAGGGCGATCTTGACCTTGTCGTTCTCGAACCATTCGCTGATGTAGTCCCAGGCGCTCATCGCCTGGGTACGCATGAGTTCCTGGCCAACCTGGCTCTGCTCCATCATCAGCGCTTGGTGCGAGGCGCTCGGCGGCGTGTTGAACATGCCCATGACCAGCATGTCGAGGTTCTGGAACACCTGGTGATTGAAGCGGCGGTAGGCCTCGGCGTCACGCTCGGAAAACTTGGCGATGGCCTCGCAGGTGCGTTCCAGGTCGGTGTAGAACTCCAGGGTGCTGCCGTCGTCGTAAAAGATCGCGGTCATCTTGTCGGGGTTGATGTACTTGAGGCCGAATTTCGCTTTCAGCTCCAGTTCGTCGTTGCGCAGCAGCGGGTTGGCCTGCAGCAGGGTGTGCGCCACCGAGCAGACGTCGTGCTTGAAGCCGGGAATGGTCAGCTCGCGGGTCATGACCCCGCCGCCGACCTTGTCGTTCTTCTCCACCACACACACGCTGCGCCCGGCCTTGGCCAGGTAGCAGGCGGCGACCAGGCCATTGTGGCCGCCGCCGGCGATGACGATGTCGTAGGTCTTGCTCATCTTCTTGTCCTTTTTATGTCGATATGAGTTTGGGAGTTCAAGCGCTCAGTCGTCAGGGTATTGCGCCAGTGGCATGACACTCGGCCCGAGAATCGGCCCGACCCGCTCATGGCCCCAGACGCTCAGTTGCTCGGGGTTCAGTTCGAAGCCGTCGTGGTGCCAGGGCGCCAGTTCGTGGATGCACTCCACGGCGAAACCCGACGGGCTGAAGTGGTAGAAGGAGACGTGCGGGTCCTGGCTGTGCTGGCCCAGGGTCATCTGCATCGGCAGGCCGCGCTGGCGCACGATGTCGTAGGTTTCACCGAGGTCGCGCAGGCTTTTGACGAACAGGCCGATGTGCTGCACGCCCTTCATGCCCGGCGCATGGCCGAAGGCGATGTCGTGGCTGGTCTTGTCGTTGAGTTTGGCGCGGAAGAAGCCGGTGCGGCCCTTGCCGGCGCCGGCGCCGTACCAGTGGAAACCCATCAGGTCGGTGAAGAAGGCTTCCAGTTCGGGGCCGTAGTGCGGTGTCATCAGGACGATATGGCCAACGCCGCGTTCGTCGGCGACGAACCCGCCGTGCGCTCGACCGGGAACGAACGAGCGCGGCGTCCATTTCTGCCCGTAGAACAGCTCGTGCCGGTAGCCCGCCGGGCAGCGCAAGCGCACCAGTTCGCGCACCCCGCGGATCTCGCACAGCGCCGCGTCGCCGACCTCCAGGGCCACCCCGGCTGAGCGAAAGCGCGCCACGGCGGCGTCGAAGGCTTGCCTCCCGCGTGCTTCCCAGCCGATATAGGCAATGCGGTCTATGGGGCCGGAGTGAAAGGCAATGCGGTGACGGCGGTCGTCGCTGCGCAGGTACAGCGTGTCGGGATCGCCCGGCGGGGGCGTACCCAGACCTAGGCCGAGCACCTGCAGTGCGTACTCGCGCCAGGGCTTCAGATTCGGGCTTTCAAAGCCCAGATAACCGATGCCGATGATGTCCATGATGGCCTCTTGTTGTTATGAAACGGACCCTCCTGACCGTGCGCCGGGAGGGTCGTCATGGCCGTGTTTACAGCGCGGTCTGGGCATCCGCCTGGGCGAACATCGCGTTGATGTCGCCGGAGGTCACCGGCTTGCCTCTCTCGCGCTTGGGCGCGGCGCCGCCCATGCCCAGCGCCGGCTCGATGTTGACGTGCTTGGCCTGGGCGCGCAGGGCGCCGACCGTGCAGTTCTCCCGACCGAGCAGGGCGAACGGGTCATAGGAAAACTCGCGCATGGCATTGAGGTGGGTGACCTTGTGGATGGTCGGCTCGGGCAGCTTGCGCAGGCTTTCCCAGGCCACTTCCGGCGAATTCGGCCAGGTGCAGTCGGAGTGCGGGTAGTCGCATTCCCAGGTGACCATGTCCTCGCCCACGTCCGGCAGGTTGCGCAGGCCGAAATCGTCCTCGATGAAGCAGGTGATAATGTGCTTGCGGAAGATGTCGCTGGGCCGCTGTCCGCCGAAGTCGGCGTTGGTCCAGGCGTGATGGTGGCGGTGGGTGAAGTCGGCGCGCTCCAGCAGGTAGGGGATCCAGCCGATGCCGCCTTCGGACAGGGCCATGCGCAGGTCGGGGAATTTCTTCCACATCGGTGCCCAGATCCAGTCGGCGGCCGAGTTGGCGATGGAAATCGGCATGGAGGTGATCCAGGCGTCGATCGGCGACAGTTCGGAGGCGTGCTCGGCCTTGATGCCGGTGCCGATATGGCAGCAGATCACCACCTTGTTGTCGGCGCAGGCTTTCCACAACGGGTCCCAGTAGTCGCTGCGGATCGACGGGAAGCCGTGCAGCGCCGGGTTGTCGGACAGTGACAGGGCATGCACGCCGAGTTTCGCCAGGCGGGTGACTTCGGCGGCAGCGGCCTGCATGTCCCACCAGGGCACCAGCATCAGCGGGATGAAGCGTCCCGGCGCGACGTTGCACCAGTCGTGCAGGTGCCAGTCGTTATAGGCCTGGATCGCGGCAAGGGACACGGCGCGGTCCGGGTGGTTCTGGAAGCGCTGGCCGGCGAAGCCGGGGAAGGTTGGAAAGCAGATCGAGCCGAGAATGCCATTGGCGCTCATGTCGTCGACGCGGGCCTTGATGTCCCAGGTGCCGCGGCGCATGTGCTCGTAGCCCAGCGGCTCCATGCCATATTCTTCCTTGGGCCGGCCGACCACCGAGTTGAGGCCCATGTAGCCGGTGGCCTGGCCTTCGAATACCCAGACGTCGCGGCCGCCGTGCTGCTCGACGCGCGGTTGGCGGCCCTTGAAGCGTGCCGGCATGTGGCGGTCGAAGGCGCCGGCCGGTTCGATGGCGTGGTCATCCACGCTGACTAGGATCATGTCTTCGAGTTTCATTGTTGTTGTTCTCCCTTGTCGGTTTCGTGTCACGGAACGCCCCGATGGCCGTTACCGCCAGGTCAGAGGAAAATGCCCAGGTTCGGCGTGCCGATCACAACCTGATCCAGCAGGATTTCTCGCCGCGCCAGTTTCAGTTGGCCGTTCTCGCGGCGCAGGATGTCGTGGCGTTCGCAGGGGATCAGGTCGAAGTCGTCGAAGTCGAAGCGGCTGCGGGTCACCAGTAGGTAGCTCAGCACCTTGTATTCCTCAGCCTTGTCGGTGCCGAACACTCGGACATTGCTGACTAGACGCCGGGTGCGCGAAGGCGGGTCCTCGCCCCAGGCACTGCGGGTGTCGGTGATGCGCATGATGCGCACCATCAGCGAGCCATGGCTCTCATGCAGGTGCTGGACGTTGCGCACCACGGTCTGTTGTTGCAGGCGGTTGGGGCGGGTGAGACGCAGCGGTGCGTTGTACTCGATATCCAGGGTCAGAATTTCGCTCCACTGCTTGAGTTGCAGGGTGTCCAACAGCTCGGCTTCGTCGTAGAGAAAGTCAACGATTTCGCTATGGATCGGGCTGCTGCTGGCGATGCGCTTGCTGCGGTCTGTTGGCGGCAGAGGAGTGGGTGCGAGCAGGGTCTGTAAGTCATTCATGGCGTTCTCCGTGAAGTTGGGGTGCCGTCGGCTGCTCTGTGCAGCCGGGCTGGGTGTGCAAGGATGGGGCAGTCAAGCCGTCATCAACGCGTACCAGTACTTCCACCATTGCCACTGGGTATCATCCTTGGTGAAGCCCTCCCCAACATATCCGGGGCCGGGCCAGTCGGTAGGCTTGGCGTCGTCTTCGTACAAGGCCTGATACTTCAGGGTGCTGTCTTCACTGACCGCCCCCTTAGCCGCCAGCGTCATATGCGGCCAGGTGTCGGAGTCATCCTGTTCGACCATGCCGGAGGTGCCGAGCAACTGGATCGACTGGCGCAGCATGCGCGCCTTGATTTCCGGCGGGGTATCCTTCTCGGCGAGGATCCAGTTGACGAATTCCAGCTTGTCCGGTCCCTTGGGCACGTAGGCGTGCAGCGCCATGGCACCGAGCACGGTGCCGTCCGGCTGCGGCAGGTAGATGAACTCGAACAGGCCATTGGGGAAGAAGTTGCCCACCTGCGGCGGACGCCAGCTCATGACGTGCAACTGCTCCGGGCTGAAGCGCTTGAGCAGCTCCGGCACCATTTCCCGGGTAATGCCTGGCGGTGGCAGCAGGGTGAGTTTTTCTTCGGCGCTCATGGTTGACGGGTCGCGCCCGGTGAGGCGCTGGATTTTGCGGTCCAGTTCGATGCAGCGCATGGTATGCCCGTGTTCGGTCCAGACTTCGGTGCCATACATCTCCGGGCTGAGGTCGCCGCTTTTGCCGTCTGCATCCGGTTTTTTGGTGTAGGGGCCGACCTCGGCGAGCCAGCGGTGCAGGGTCAGGACGTGAAAGCCGTCCGAGGCAGACTGCTCGCAAGCGGTCTTCCAATTGGCACGAATAGTGAAGCGCTGCGGCGGGCCTAGCACTTCCATGCCGGCGGTGGTGCGGCACCAAAGGGTGTCGAAATACCACTTGGCATCGCCGAGAAAGTCCTCGAACGACGGACCGTCGATATTGAAAGTGGCGAAGATCAGACCACCGTAGACGGACACACGAGCCTTATGCAAACCGAGTTCGGCCTTCGTGCGCATTTTGCCGTGCATGCACTCTTTCTCCATCGGTGCGGCGATGAAGTCGCCGTTGGGCCTGAAGGTCCAACCGTGGTAGATACATACATGGGCTGCGGCATTACCGCCGTCGAGGGTGGAAATCCTCATACCGCGGTGGGGGCAGACGTTCAAGGAGACATGGATCTGCTCGTCACTGGAGCGGGCGACGATCACCGAGTCGGAGCCCATGTCGCGGACGATGAAGTCGCCCTTGTTCGGGATCTCGGTTTCGTGGCCGAGAAAGACCCAGGTCTTGGCGAAGATTTTCTTCATTTCAAGGGCATAAAGCTCGGGGTCGGACAGGGTCCGCATTTTCACTTCATGCTTTTCGAGATCGATGAGGTCCGAGATTTTCGTACCGTCGCTCAGGATGGGGTTCGTGTTGGTCATGCGTGCTCTCCCATAGTTTGTTTTTATTCTTGGCTGCACAGAAATGCATAAAAGTGTGCAACTTGTTGGCGAGTATCATTGACGAATCCAATTTGAGAATTGATCTGGATCAATGGCCCTGGGCGATCTTGACCTGGTCGTTCTCGAACCATTCGCTGATGTAGTTCCAGGCGGTCATCGCCTGGGCACGCATCAGTTCCTGACCGATTCTGGCTCTGCTCCATCGTCCAACGCCTGTTGCGAGGCACTCGGCGGCGCCACGCTCGGAAAACTTGGTGATGGCCTGGCAGGTGCGCTCCAGGTCGGTATAACTCTAGGGTGCTGCCGTCGTCGTAGAAGATCGCGGTCATCTTGTCGGGGCGTTGATGTCCTCCAGGCCGAACTTCGCTTTGAGCTCCAGTCGTGGCGGCGAGTATCCGCGCCGAACCCATTTACTAAGGATCTGGGTCAATGAGCGCGTCGGCTATCGCCAGCGCCCGCCAAGACTGCCGCCGTTGCCAGACTAGGCTTCGATCGCACGACACGAAGCCACCGCAATTCATCTTGGTGCGCCAGCACCCTTACCGCAGGCCCAAGCGCCTCATGAGCGCGCTGCAGTGAATATCTTCTCGATCGCCTTGATTAAAATAGACATCATGACTATTGTGACGAAAACGTCATTATGAATGGATCACAAGGTGTTTATATGCAGGACTTAACGTCAGTCACGGCGCCGCACGATCCGGTCGCTACCGCCCATGCGTTGCTGCCGCTGGTCTCCCGATACGCTGAGCAGTGTGAACGCGAAGGCCGGGTTCCCGAGGCGGTGATCGAGGCGATTGGTCAGGCGGGGTTGTTCCGCATGATGTTCCCCAGGCGTGCCGGTGGCGTGAGTCACAAGCTGATCACTCATATCGAAACCGTCGCCGAGTTGGGTAAGGCTTGTCCGGGCACGGCGTGGGCGTTCAGCCTGCTTTCAGGGGTGACTGCCGCGGCGGTGTCGATGCCTGAGGCGGTATCCAGCTTGCTGTTCAAGCGCGGCGATGAGCTGTTTTGCAGCGTGGCCGCGCAAACCGGTAGCGCCATCGCGTTTCCCGGCGGCTATCGCGTCAGCGGGCGCTGGGGATATGCCTCCGGCTGTTTGCATGCCGATTACGCTATGAACGGCGTGAAAATCATCGACGAGAACGGAGATGTCATCGATAGCGGTTTTGCGGTACTGCCGCTCAAGCATCCCAGGGTACGCATTGAAGACACTTGGCATGTGGCAGGGGTCTGTGGCTCGGGCAGCAACACTATCGTTGCCGAAGATGTCGAGGTCGCCCCGGCATTGGTGATGCGCTATTCCCAATTGCGCAGTGGTTCCGCGCCGGGTGTGGCGGCGCAAGTTGCACTCGAACCGCGTGATCGTTGGCCGGTTGAACCCTTGTTCCCGCTCGGTGTGCTGGCGCCCATGCTGGGGGCGGCTGGGGCACTGCTCGATCAGGTTAAGAGGCAATTGGCGAAGCGTCCGGTCACCGGCTGGCACTATGAGAGCCAGGCTCAATCGCATGTGTTCGTGCAGCAGCTCGGCGAGGCTGCGATGGAAATCGACTCCGCCTGGTTACACATTCGCCGCGCGGCGGCGCAGATCGACGAAACCGCACAAAAGCGCCCCTTGAATGGCTATGAAAAGGCCCGCATCCAGGCCGACTGCGGTTTTGCCATGGGTTTGTTGCGCCGCGCCGGGGAGCGGCTGATGGATATCGCCGGGCCGGCAGCCTTCGCCAGCCGCAATCCATTGCAGCGTTTCTGGCGCGATCTCAACGTCGGTAGCCGCCACACCGCGCTCAATACCCGGCTTTCGCTGGAGCTGTACGGGAGAGCCATGACCGGGCTCGATTCCAATCTGCTTCTGCTGGGCAATATCGGGGGAGAATAGGCCGTGCAGGCCAGGATTCCTCTCACCAAGGCAAAACCCAAAATGAATGACGAACTTCAACAGACACTGGAAGGCAGCGGGGGCGCGGATTTTCGCGTGCGGGTAGCCCGCGAGAAACGCGAGCGTATGCGCAAGCGCTTGATGTCCGCTGCGCTGGACGTATTTCTTCTCAGCCCGCGCACCAAGCCTCCGGTTATAGAGGATGTGATTCTTAAGGCCGGCGTGTCTCGCGGCACGTTCTACAAATACTACGACTCGCTGGAAGAAGTACTCACCGAACTGGGGCAGCTGATGGCCGATGAGATGATCGGTACCTATGAGCGCGTTTTCGCAGGTCTGCAGGACCCTGCCGCGCGTGTCGTGGCGGGCCCATTGATTTCCCTCACTCACGCCGGCATGCAGCCGCGCCGCGCCGAGTTCACCGTGCGGGTCGACTATGTCGACTACCTGTCACGCAGCAACCGGCTGATGAGCATCGTCACCTGCTGCCTACGTGAGGCGAAGGCCAGTGGTGTCGTGCAGTTCGAATCGCTGGATGTGGCCACCGATTACATCATTGGCGCCACCATTCAGGGCTCGCGGCGGATCACCCATGAGCAAAAAACAAGCGATGCATATCGGCACGAGCTAGTGGTAATGATCATGCGTGGCTTCGGGATGCAGCCGGAAGCGGCCAGCCAGGCGATCGAAATTGCCTTGGCGGAGCTCAACCTGCATGCCGCGGACCTGCCTTGGTGGCAGACCTGATCAGCATATTCAAAGGAATATAAGGAGGTGTAATCACCTGAGACCGGCGCTGTTGTAGTTCCCGGCTTCGCCGGCTGCGCACTCTGTACGCGGCCGGGCGTGCGGCCCGCCACTCGTCCCTGTTCTGTCTCTGGAGACAAAACGCCGGGAGGGCGGAAGTGTTCCCCTGATTAATACAACAACAATCGATCCCCGCATTGGCAGGGACACGCAGGAGAAAACCAATGAGAGTCTTGCACCGCGTCGCATACAACGCAGCAATGTGTCTGTTGCTGGCCAACCAGGCATGGGGCAATCCCGATGCAGCTCGGCTAGGTGACGACTTGACACTTTTCGGCAGTCTCCGTGCCGGCAATGCCGAAGGCAGCATTCCAGCCTACAGCGGTGGGTTGAGTGCCGCGCCGGAAGGATTCGAGGCCGCAAGCGGTTATTGGAAGAACCCGTTCCAGGACGAGAAACCGCTGCTGCGCATCGATGCGAATAACATGCACGAATATACGGATAAGTTGAGTGAAGGCCAGCGCAAATTGCTCAAAACCTATCCCGATTATTACATGCCCATCTATCCGACCCACCGTACAGCGGGATATCCGCAGCATGTGCTGGAGGCCACGAAGCGTAACGCGAGTGTTTGCAAAACCGCCAGGGATTACCTTGCCGTCAGCGAGGCCTGTCGCGGCGGTATCCCTTTTCCGCTGCCGGCCAATGGTTACGAAGTGATGTGGAACCAGATGCTTAGCTATTACGGTGAGACGGCCATTATCGCACCGCACAACCGTTCCTGGAGCATCGATGTCAATGGAACCCGCACCATGACAGCGGACCAGAAGACCTTCAGCGAGCGCACCTTCTACCAGACGGCGCTGGCTGATCGCGACCCGCAAATGTACTGGCGAACCTATTCGATCACCCAGGCGCCGGCACGCAAGGCGGGGGAAATCACCGGCCTGCTCGATTTCATTGATCCGCTCGCCAAGCCTCGGCGTGCCTGGAGCTATACCGCCGGCCAGCGCCGCGTGAAACTGGCGCCAGAGTTCGCCTACGACACGCCGGTGGCAAGCCTCGGGGGCGGCCTGCTGTTCGATGAACTGTTCGTTTTTTCCGGGCGTATGGACCGCTTCAACTTCAAATACCTGGGCACCCGGGAGATGTACATTCCCTATAACAACTATGACCTATATACCCCCAGCGAGCGCTGCAACGGCGAAGGTCAGTTCACAGGCACCCATATCAATCCTGCTTGCGAGCGCTTCGAGCTGCATCGTGTACGGGTGGTCGAGGCGACGCTTAAGGAGGGCATGCGCCATGCCTATTCGAAGCGCGTGTACTACCTGGACGAAGACCTGTCCGGAGCCGCTCTGGTCGATGCCTATGACCACAACGGCGAACTGCATCGCACGATGGCCAACACCATGGTGCAGCTCTACGACCACGGCATCCCATGGGCTGTCCGCAGCCATACCTACGACTTCAACAAACGCATGTTGACGGTCCTCGGCGACTTCTATGAAGGCGGCTTCGAGGTAATGGACGAGCCTATGTCCAACCGCAGTCTCAATCCGGAAGCCGTTACGGCCAGGGAAACGGTGCGCTAACCGCAGCGCTCTGGAACGGGATGCGCCCGCTACACAGGTATCGGAGGTAAATACGATGGAATTCAAGTTTCTCGTGGGATACGACGGCATTTCATTGGCCGCGCAGGTGGGAGGCGACCCCACGCACCAGACGGTGCTGCTACTGCATGACGCGGGGCAGACGCGTCATGAATGGGCGCATCTGGCTCGGCGACTGATACTGGCCGGGTTCCACGTGGTTTCTCTGGACTTGCGTGGCCACGGCGCCAGCCAATGGCATTGCGACTATTCGCTGAGTGTGCTGGCCGCCGACATTCGAGTCGTGATGGATGCTTTGCCCGGTACGCCGGCTGTGGTGGGCTCGCTGCTGGGAGGCCTAGCGGCACTTGCGGCGATCAGCGAAGCACGGCGCGAAGGCTTGGAAATTGCCAGTGCGCTGGTGATCGCCGACCCGCATGCCGGGCAGGAATGCGAGCGACGAATACTGGAAACCTGCCTAGCCGGTGGCAGCGATGATTTTGACGCGGCCATTCGCTCGATTGCGAGCCAGGCAGCGTCGATAGGCCTTTCGACGCTGCACAAATATCTGCGGCAGCAAGCCGATGGGCGTTGGTACTGGCACAGCGATCCGCGCGTATGGCTGTACCCGCATGCCGCCGCAGCAGAGCCGGCGTGGAGCGAGCTGCGATTACCGCTGCTGCTGATCGAAGGGCCGATCGCAAGCCCGGCTTTGGAGCGCATCGGCCGGCAGGCGCCCGCTGCGCGTAGGTTACGCCTGGAGAGCGGGCGTGGTGCGTTGTTTTTCGCCGACGATCTGGATGCGCTGGATCGAAACATACTGGCATTCATTGCCGATGAGCTGAGCGCCGGCACCCCGGCGGCTAACGCTCTGACGCTACGGCGGGCGCTCGGTGCCTTCGCCACGGGCGTCACGGTGATCACCACGACCGACGCCAGCGGCAGGCCGGTCGGTCTGACCGCGAACTCTTTCACTTCGGTATCCATGGATCCGCCGTTGGTGCTGTTCTGCCTGGACAAGCGCTCCGCCAGCCTGAATGCCTTCGAGCGCAGCGAGGCTTTCGCTATCAATGTGCTCAATTCGCAGCAGCAGGACATTTCGCGGCGCTTCGCCAGCAGAGCCGAGGACCGGTTCGCCGCGACTCCCTGGGAAACCTGGGAGCTCAAGGTGCCCATCATCCAGAACGCTGCCGCCAGTATTGAGTGCGAGAAGCATAGCGTCGTCGATGCCGGCGACCACCTCATCTTTCTTGGACGCATCCACCACACATGGCTCGATCCGCAACGGGCGCCATTGCTCTATTTCCAGGGCGGTTACCAGCAAGTGCTGTTAACCCGGGCCAACGCTTAAGTGTCCACCACCAGTCGAGAGAACGAAATATGAACGACTCCAATACCCAAGACCTCGAAAATTTCCTGCATGCCCAGGTCACTCACTGGAACGCAGGCGATAAGGAAGCATTTCTAGATTGCTATCGGAAAATCGCTACGCGGGGGCTGAGCATCGAATATGTGGGCTACCCATCTCAGGATCCGTGGGTTGCGCTCAACCAGATGTGGGACCAGCAACGGGACAAGATCCGTATCGAGATAAAGCTGGCAATCGTTTCAGGGCTCGAAGCAGCCTGCCACCATCAGAACAACCGCGTTTCGGGAGAACCGCCAAGCCATACCCTGGAGCTATACAAGCTCAAGGATGGCTTTCTGAGCGCACGTTACTTCATCGAAGCCTGACCCTGCATTCGCAGGGCCCACCTTTTGGAGAAACTTGTCGTCCCGATAGTTAGACGATTTTCCGGCTTGTGTATCGATTCTGCGGAGCTACATTGAAGGCAGTGTCTAACAAGAAGGAATACACATGGATCTCAAACTCAATGGGAAAGTGGCGTTGGTAACCGGTGGAACGACCGGGATCGGTCTGGCAGGCGCACTCGCTCTAGCCCAGGAAGGCGCCAGGGTGGTGGTCTCCGGGCGCCGCGTGGCAGCGGGCGAGAAAGCTGTCTCGACAATTCGCGAGGCGGGCGGCGAGGCGGAATTTATTCAGGCTGACGTCAGTCGAACCGCGGATGTGCAGGCCCTGGTTACGCGCACGGTGGCGCTGTGGGGACGACTCGATTTGCTGGTCAACAGTGCTGGTATCGAGGGAACCCCCTTTGTCCCTGCCGCTGATTATTCCGAGGATGAGTGGGATGCGGTCATCGGAGTCAATTTGAAAGGCACATGGTTGTGCATGAAGCATGCGATTCCACATCTACTCGAGCAGGATGGAGCTGCTATCGTCAATGTCTCGTCGGTGGGGGGCGTCAATGGCGGCTCGCTGGGCGTCGCTTACCATGCCAGCAAGCACGGCGTATTGGGCATCACGCGCAGTGCTGCGATCGAGTACGGGGCAAGGGGGCTTCGCATAAATGCGGTGGCTCCCGGTTTGTTTTCAACAGAAATGTCGGATCGGCTATTTCCTGGGGAAAGCAAGCACGAGCTTGTGGCTGGGACCAATCCGATGAAGCGCTGGGGGCAGTTGGATGAAGCGGCCAGTGCGATTGTCTGGCTCTGTTCGCCCACCGCCGGGTATGTCAATGGACATACATTGGCGGTGGATGGGGGCTTCCTGATCCAGTGAGACATTGTGCGCGGGGCATAGGCTGCCCCGCACCGGCTCAGGATGTCAGAAGTGGCTGGGCGTGCCGCCTGCGCAGGGCCAGCACCAGTATAAAACCGATGCCTGCTAGCAATGCCGAGCCGAGAAACACTTGACCAAGGCCCAGGCTGGCTGCTGCCAGACCCATCAAGGGACCTGCCAACCCGACAGCCAGGTCGAAGAACAACGAAAGCGCGCTCAACGCGGAGTTGCGATTGGCGTCTGGCGTACGCGCCAGGGTTTCTACGGCCAGTCCGGGATAAACCCAGGACACGCCCATGCCAGTCAGCGAGGCTCCAAAAATAGCTAGCTCAGGCGACGAAGCCAACCAGACGAGCAGTAGTCCGAGGCCCTGTACCAGCAGACAAACCGTCACGACTGGGTAGCCACCGAAACGTACCACCACGTTGGGCGTGATGAGCCGGGCGACGATGAAAGCGGCACCGAAGCCAGTCAGGCACCAGGCGGCATTGGCCCAGCCGAGGCTGTCGAAATACAGGGCGATGAAGGCGGTCAGGCTGCCAAAGCCGGCCGAACTGCATGCCAAAGCCAAGCCGTTGGGCGTCACCGACCAGAATACGTCGAAAAAGGGCAGCCGTTCGCCACGCAACAGCGGCGTTGGACGTCTAACTGCCGCCAGGAGCAGCGCAAGCAGGCCGAGCAAGACAATGCACAGTCCGATGCTGGCCAGATTGAATTGATCGCTGATCAATACTCCCAAAGGCGCACCGACGGCGATACCGCCATAGGCGGCGATGCCGTTCCAGGACATCACCCGTGCGGTATGCGCCTTGCCATGCAAACCGATGGCCCAGGTACAGCAGGGTGTGGAAATCATGGCAGAAGCGATGCCCTGAATGATGCGAGCGCTAATCAGGATCGAGACACTGAGCGAGGGCGAGGCGTGCATAACAATCGCCACCGTGGTCAGTACGCCGCAAAGCGCTAGGCCGGTCAGCCCGACGATGACAGCCCATTTCGCGCCGAAGCGATCGGCAAGCACTCCGGCCAGTGGTCGTGACAGCAGGGTTGACACGTACTGCGTGCCGATGACGATGCCTGCCCAGACAGTGCCGAATCCCAGGTCGTTGAGAACGAAGCCGGGCAGCACGGCCAGGGGCAGTCCATTGGCTACGTAGGACATGAAGTTGAAGCAGACAATGAAGATGATCGACAGGTTGAGCCGCGTGGGGGTTGTAGTTCCGGTATCCAAGCGGCTTGCTCCTGAGATGGACGACGCTGGCCTTTACCTCGAGAGGAAGGAAGGGGACCGAGCGAACCTGTGCGTCCGCTCGAGCATGCGGGCTTCGTTTCGGCTAGGAAGCGCCGTCAGATGAAGCGGACAAGTCACGCCATTGCTCGATTTCTTCTTTCAACTTGTCAAGCTTGCTGGTGAACGCTGCATAAGCGTCGGACCCCGCGACGTAACGGAGCGGCGGCTTTTCCATACTGGCTAGTTGCACAAGCGCTTCACCCAGTTTGGCGGGATCGCCTGTCTGGCGATGGTTGTTGGCGGCTGAGCCTGCCTTGATCTTTGCGGTAAAGGTTGCGTAGTCCTCAAGCCCATTGGTGCCGAAAGCGGCGGAGCTTGGGTCGAGAAAATCCGTACGAAATACGCCAGGCTCGACCAGCGTAACCTTGATGCCGAATTGGCTGACTTCCTGAGCCAGCGACTCGGAAAATCCTTCCACGGCAAATTTGGAGGCGCAGTACAACGCCGCGCCGCCCATGGCGACCAAACCCGCAACTGACGACACATTGAAGATATGGCCGCTGCGCTGCTTACGCATGATCGGCAAAGCGGCTCGGCATAGGTTAAACACGCCAAAGACGTTGGTGGCGAACTGCCGCTCGGCATCGCTGGGCGTATTTTCTTCGAAGGGTGCAAGTTGCCCATAACCGGCATTGTTGACCAGCACATCAATTCGTCCGAAACGCGTAACGGCAGCATCAACCGCCGCTATCGCTTGGTCTTCTCGCGTAACGTCAAGCTCCACCGCAAGCACTCGTTCGAGCGCTTGCGCGACGAAGTGATCCAGCTGTTCGAGCCGGCGGGCGCTGACCACTACATTGTCACCAGCAGCGAGCGCTGCCTGAGCAATCGCCGCACCGAGGCCGCGAGAAGCCCCAGTAATGAACCAGGTTCTGCTCATTTCATGTTCCTTGAGTAATGGTCAGTGTCTGCGCGCCATCCGGATTCAGTCGCGATTGGCCGCTTCCCAGGCTTTCAGATCGAAGCCCTCGGCAGCGGCTGTCTGTGGGGTTAGCCTGGGCGGGCGGGCGAGAATCTTGCGTGCCGCCATGTGATCGCCCATGCGATTACAAGATTCCACCGCGACCAGATGTTGATTGCGGAAACACAGCACCGATAGTTCACGCGCTTCGACCGAGCCTACAACCACAGCGCTGTCGTAACCGGTAGAGAGCCCGGCGATCTGCAACTTTAGGTTGCCCTGATCTGTCCAGAACCACGGCAAGGCTGAATAGGGCGCGGGCTTGCCCATCAGTCGCGCCGCAATGCAGCGGCCCTGATCGACGGCGTTCTGCACCGATTCGAGCCGGGTTGGCTGCTCATCGTTGTACAGGCAGGGGAAGCAAGCGGCATCGCCAAGGGCGGAAATCTGCGGGTCAACGGTGAGCAGGCTGGCGTCGACCTTGATGCCGTTCTCGATCTGCAGGCCTGCTTCGGTCGCCAGTTGCACGTTGGGGATCACGCCGATGCCAAAGACCACGAGGTCGGCCGGCAGCGTACGGCCATCGGAGGTCTCCACGGCGCATACCCGTCCGTTGTCCCCGACGATGCGTGCCAAGCCCTGACGAAAATCAAAATGGACACCCCAATTCTCATGCGCATCCCGGAATACCTCCGACATCTCTCGCGACAGCGCGCGAGCCATGGGGCGATCGCCCAGTTCCAGCACATGCACGGTAGCGCCAAGGGCTGCTGCGACTGCTGCGAATTCGAGGCCGATAAAGCCAGCGCCCACCACTACGACATTTCGCGCTTCCTTTACCAACGGCGCCAGCACATCGGCATCAGCCTTGGTCTTGATCCCGAAAATACCCTGAAGCTCAGCGCCGGGAACCGGCAGTGGACGATTGTGCGCGCCAGTAGCGAGCACCAGGTGGTCGTACGTGGCGACGGCGCCGGAAGCTAGCAAGACCCTGCGATTCAGGCGATCTATCGCCGTGGCCTGGTCATGCAGCAGCTCGACACGCTGGGTCTCGAAGAATTCGGCGGGACGGAAGAGCAGGCTGGTCTCGCTGATCTTGCCGAGCAGGTAGGCCTTCGACAGTGGCGGTCGCTGGTACGGGAGGCCAGGCTCATCACCGATCAGGGTAATCTTTCCGTCATAGCCTTCCTGACGTAGCGAAGCAGCTACCTGAAATCCGGCGTGGCCGGCACCGACGATCACCACTGAGGCGAGTGACATAGGACCTCCTAGAATTACGCCAGCGTTCGGCGCTTAGAATTGGGACTCGGGCAGGTGTATGACCAACCCGTCCATGGCTTCGCTGATCACCAGCTGGCAGGTCAATCGGCTGTTATCGCGGCGCTCAAATGCATAGTCCAGCATGTCCGACTCCATGCCTTCGGCGGCGGGAAGTCTTTCCATCCAGGATTCTTCGACATAGGCGTGGCAGGTCGCACAGGCGCAAGCCCCCCCGCAGTCCGCCGGGATTCCGGGAACCGAGGCAAAGGTAGCGGCCTGCATCACCGACTGGCCGATGTCGCCGCTAACCTGATGCTGCGTGCCGTTGTGTTCAATAAAGGTCAAGGTAGGCATGGTCTGCTCCGTTTTATTTAGGGTCAGGGATGGGCCAGCATGGGAGACGTGGCAAAGCGCGGCGTCCGTCCCAATGTAAGCAACAACAACGGGCCAACGACGCAACAGGCGGCTGAATAGAGCAGCATGGCGTTGTAGTTTCCGGTGCTGCTCAGCATGTAGGCAAACAGCAGCGGGGCGAGAGCAGAGGCCACGGTGTTCAAGCCTTGATGCACACCGAACAGCCGACCGTACTCGCGTAGCCCGAAATAACGTGCGATCAGGAATGCGGCTATATCGAACTCCGCCCCGGC
The DNA here is from genome assembly GCF_024448895.1 of Stutzerimonas stutzeri. Lineage (GTDB taxonomy): Bacteria > Pseudomonadota > Gammaproteobacteria > Pseudomonadales > Pseudomonadaceae > Stutzerimonas > Stutzerimonas stutzeri_Q. The sequence continues at coordinate 45,678 of NZ_JAMOIC010000008.1, read as the reverse complement.
GCCAAAACCTACCAGAACTGCCGCCAGCAGCAGCGAAGAGAATTCACCCGTCCCGCTGAGATAGATCGCACATCCGATGGCAGGAAGCACTAGGCTAATGGCTGATATTCCGGGCGGCCACACACGGTCGAGGAGGTAGCCGATCAGCATGCGACCGAAAATAAGCGAAAAGCCAAAGCCGCTGAAGATCAGATTCGCATCGCTTGCCGACAAGCCTCTGGACTGCAGCATCGGTACCGTGCTGGTGACCATGCCCACAATCGAGGAAATCACCAGCCCGAGCGCTAGATTGCAGGTCCAGAACTTGCGTGACGTCATGCCTTCACGGAAGGACATGCCGGGTAGCTTCTGGAGATCGCTCTCCTTATTGTCTGACTGGGTCCCGGCAACGCCTGGAACCTTGAACCACAGCAGGATGAGCGGAAGCAATACCAGCAGATTGAGCAGAGCCAGAATTACGAACGCGGCGCGCCAGTCCCATTGGCCAATTCCCCACGCCATCAAGGGAGGAATAGTTGCGGCCGTGATGCCTGTGCCCGACAACCCGATCGCCAAGGCAAGACCACGGTTGCGGTCGTACCAGAGACTGAGCAGCTGAGTCCAGGTGACTGCCAGCGCGCCCATGCCAAGAATGGGTAACACGGCGAAAGCGAAATACAGCGACCAGATCGACCCGTTCAGCAACGTAGTTGCCAGGTAACCAAGGGAGAGCAGTAGAAGGGAAACGACGGTCACCCGCTTCATGCCGTAGCGAAGGTTGAACCAGCCGACCAGCTGCAGCGAAATGACCGCGCCACCGAACAGGAATGTGATGCTTGCCTGAAGCTCACTCTTGCTCCAGCCAAAGGCGTCGCCCAGCGGTACGACAAGGGTGCCGAAGCCATAGAGAAGTGCCGCGTTGATACTGATAGCAACGCCCGCCACTGCGAGAATCAGGATCTTCCAGCTCTGGCGGAATTCGAGGGTATCGATCGCCGCTTCGCTCTTCGAAGTGGTCATGGTTTGGCTTCCTTATAGGTTTTGTTTAGCCAAGCGAAACGCATCGCAATGATGTTAAATTCTGACAGTGAAATTAAATACTGATACGAGAATAAGTCGTTTCTGGCGATCTTGTCTAGCTGTCACGAGCCGAACATATACCAGCCACCGCGCAGCGGACGCGATGCGACCAGTGAGCGCTTGACAGGAAAAACCCGCGCTCTGGTATCTGTAGATGCCTCTTTACCGAGGTCGGGGCGAAGCTCAAGTGCGCGTGGCGTTGAGGCTAAAAAATAATGTACAAAAATACAATAAGTGTTCATTATCTCGGATAGCTGGGCCTGATAAGGAGACAAGAAATGAGTTCAGAAAAAGCGCAATTCAAAGTAATCGCCGACCGTAGCCGTTGCTGTGGATATGGTTTGTGCGCGGCCGTCTGCCCGAGTATCTACAAGCTTGATGCCGATGGCCTTGTGTATCTCGACAGCGACCTCGTTCCGGCAGAGCTCGAAGAGGAAGCCCGCGAAGGTGCGGCGGCCTGCCCTGCCGAAGCGATTTGGCTCGAAGAAATCAAATGAACGACGAATTGGCCTGAGCGCTAGCAGGAACGTTCAGGGCAGATCGGAAGTATCGGGAGGACACAATGGCAGGTCGCTTACAAAACAAGGTTGCGTTGATCACCGGTACTGGCGGCGGGCAGGGCAGGGCTGCGGCGCTGCGTTTCGCTCAGGAAGGCGCCATTGTGGTCGGTTGTGACTTCAACGGGCCGGCTCACGAGGAAACCGCTGCGCTGATGCAGGAGCAGGGTTTTCGTTTATATGGAATGGCGCCGCTGGATCTTGGCGATCACGAACAGGCCAAGGCCTGGATCGACGCCGCCGTGGCTGAGCATGGTCGCATCGACATCCTTTATAACAACGCTTCGGCCGCGCGTTTTGGCGCGGTTAGCGAGATGTCGATCGAGGACTGGCACTACACCATCCGTAATGAGTTGGATCTGCTGTTCTACACCACCAAATACGCTTGGCATCATCTCGCCGAGCAGCGTGGTGTGATTATCAATATTTCGTCCACTGCAGCCTGGGGCGGCTCCAAGGTCGCTGGCATCTCGGCGCATTCGGCTGCCAAGGGTGCGGTGGTGTCCTTTACCCGCCAGCTCGCGGTAGAAGGTGCGCCGGTGGGCATACGGGCGGTCAGTCTGAGCCCAGGGTTCGTCGCGACGCCTGGTACCCGTGCGTTTCTGGAGAATCCTGAAGCGCGTGCAGCGTTGCTTGACGGTGTGCTGATGGACCGTCCCGGTGAACCTGAAGAGGTGGTAGCCATGGCACTGTTTGTGGCTTCCAGCGAGGCTTCGTTCATTACCGGATCGGATTTCGTCATAGACGGCGGGCTGCTCGCAATCTAGCAGTGCTCGTGCGGGCGCCGATGGCGTCCGCGGAAACCTAGAACAACAAGAGGTGAATTCTCGTGGATATCATCGGCATCGGTTACATGGGCTTCGAAACCACCAAACTCGATGAGTGGCGTGACTATGGCCCAAACGTTATGGGCTTCGGGATCGGCCGCAGTCCCGAGAGCGACCCCGATTCGATTTATTTCAAGATCGATGATCGTCGCCATCGTTTTGCCTTCCACCCGGGTAAGGTCGACCGTCTCGCCTATATAGGCTGGGAGGCGATCGGACGGATGGCCTTCGAGGATGCGTTGAAGAAATTCACCGCTGCCGGCGTCGAATTTACCCGCGGTGATGCGGAGCTGTGCGAGAAGCGCGGCGTGCGAGAACTGATCCGTTTTCGCGATCCGGTCGGCTATCAGCATGAGCTTTTCTACGCGCAAAAGTGGACGCCACGCTCCTTCATGCCGGGTCGCTGCCATGGCGGCTTCGTTGCCAACGAGCGCGGTGCCGGCCATGTGGTAGTGATCACGCCGGAGTACGGCCCCGAACTCGAGAATTTCCTGATCAACGTGATGGGCTTCAGCTGGTATGGCGCGGGAGCCGGCAAGGGCCGCACCGGGTTCTTCCGTTCCAAGCTGAACCATCACACCAGTCATGACATCGCATACGGGTTCGGTCCGGGCCGTATGGGTGTGCAGCATGTCGGTATTGTCGTCGACAGCATCCGCGACGTTGGCGAGACGTATGACATCGTGCGTAAGCGCGAGCTGCCGATGATGATGACGCTCGGCCAGCATGCCCAGGACCCGCACGTGTCCTTCTACCATTTCACGCCTTCGGGCTTCGCCATCGAAACCATTGCCGAGATCGAGCCATGGCAGGGCGATCCGTTCGAACTCAATCCAGAAGTGCTGAGCGTATGGGGGCACGAAATGGTTGGCCCTATCCTCGGCCCGAGCGTGAAAACGCCTGAAGAGGTACTCGACGCGGAATACTTGGCCAGTAAGCGCTGAGATGCGTATCGCGCGCGTGGCAGTTGCCGGCGAGGCTGTCTGGGCCTTGCTGGATGCTGACAACGTTCGCTTGCGAGTCATTCGAGCGCCTTTCGCGGAGTGGGCGCCTTTGCTCGGCGAGCAAGGGGAAGCGGCGCTGGATCTCGACGCCGAGTGGATTCCTCTATCGGCTTGCCGCCTGCTACCGCCACTTCAGCCTGGCGGGCGGATCTTCGGCGTAGGCCTCAACTACCTGAGCCATCTCGAGCGGCTAGGTAGTAGAGCGCCGGCACATACCCTGGCGTATTCGATTCCGGAATCCGCGCTGGTTGGCGCGGGCGATGACATTCAATTCCCCGCAGTGACCCGCGAGCTTGATTATGAGGTCGAGCTGGTCGCGGTGGTCGCGCGTCCCTTGCTGGACGAGCCGCAGGCGAGCGCGTGCTTGCTTGGCTATACGGTTGGCAACGATATCAGCGCACGGGATGCGGGCCGGCAGATCGGCCGTCTCGATCTGCTTACGCAAAAGGCTATGGATCGCACTACGCCAGTTGGCCCCTGGATAGTCACGCTCGATGAGCTTGGTGGTCCCGGTCAGCCGGCACTGAATCTGCAACTGAGCGTTAACGGCGAACAGCGTCAGCAAGACAGCACCAAGAACATGATTTTCCCAGTGGACGAGCTGCTGAATTACCTCGATGCACGGATAACACTTCGCGCCGGAGACTTGGTTTTCACTGGCTCGACCCATGGCGTGGCGCTGGAAACGGGTAATTTCCTTGAGCCCGGTGATCAGCTCGACGCGCGTATCGATGGAGTCGGTCGATTATGCAATCGGGTCGGTGAGCGGCGTGTGCTTCATCCGGGACGTGAAGTTGGGCGACTTGGGTTGCCTGCGGGTGATGACGTTAAAGGCTGAGCGCGCCAATTGTTCGCAAACTCGCGTGAAGGAGCTGCAATGAAAGAGGGATCACCCTGGGTTCCGTTCCGTCACCGAGTATTCCGAGGTCTCTGGTTTGCAGCCGCTGTTGTAAACCTGGCCATTTGGATGCAAACCGTAGGTGCGGCGTGGATCATGACGACACTTTCGTCGTCACCGCTGATGGTCTCGCTGGTACAAACGGCGATGACTCTACCCGTCTTTCTGTTTGGCCTGCCGGGTGGGGTAATTGCAGATCTGGTGGATCGCAGGCGCTGGTTGATCGTTACGCAAGCGGCCATGCTCGGCGCCGCCGCGATTTTGTGTCTGCTTGCTTATACGGGCTCGCTTGGGGCCTGGACTCTGCTGCTGCTCACCTTTGTTTTGGGCACGGGCAGCGCTTTGGGAATGTCCGCCTGGATGGTGACGATTGTCGATGTGTTGCCGCGAAGTGAGGTGCCGGCCGCAGTATCGCTCAATGGCATCGCGACCAATGCGGCCCGGGCATTGGGTCCCGCGATTGCAGGTGTCTTGATCGCCTATTGGAATGCTGCTTCGGTGTTTCTGGTCATCGCGCTGTGCATGACAGCCGTGATTTTGTTCATTCTCACCTTGAAATCAAGCCGCCAGATTCATGATCTGCCACCTGAAACCTTTAGCGGCGGCATGCGTAGCGGTTTACGTTATATCCGGCACTCGGCTGTCCTGTTCAATGCGTTAAAGCAGGTGTTCGTTTTCACCAGCTGTGCCAGCGCGCTATGGGCATTGATGCCTTTGGTTGCCAAGGATGAGTTGGGTATGGACGCCGGTGGGTATGGCTTGCTTATGGCGTTCATGGGAGGAGGGGCCGTATTAGCCGCTCTCAATCTAACGAAACTGTATCGCCGGTTTACATTGCGCACGCTCATTGCTTCAGGCGCGATCGCGTTTGCAGCCGCAACACTAGCTGCTGCGCTGACGCATAACCGCTACGTTGTGTACGCAATGTTGATTTTCGCTGGCATGGGCTGGATGGCGGTGAATGCGACCATTTCCACTGTAGTGCAAACCTACGCGGCGAACTGGGTGCGCGCCCGGGTCGCCTCGGTGTATTTATTGATGCTCATGGGTGCCATGGCGCTAGGCGGTGTGATGTGGGGTGCGTTGGCCGAGTATGTAGGTCTCAATAACGCGCTTATCATTTCTGCCGCGACCATTCTGCTGGGCCTTCTCGTCACCCGTAACGGCACGATAGAACTGGGTAACGAAGCCGATTTCGCTGAAGCACAGCAGACCGATAAGCTGGTGTTGGCCCGCGATGTTTCCCATTCCGATGGTCCGGTTTCGGTCGAAATCAGCTACCGAGTCAATGATGCCGAGCGCGAGCTTTTCGTCCGCACCGCATATGCCGTTGGTCAATCCAGGCGACGAAACGGCGCGCAGAATTGGCGGCTTTACCGCGACCTTGGTGAAGCGAATCTCTACGTCGAACGTTTCATCGTCGAATCCTGGCTCGAATATTTGCGACAGCGAGCTAGAGTCACCAGAGCTGACGAGTCGAGAGAGCATCGACTGCAGCGCTTCCGTTGCGACAGTCTTGCAACGCGTCGTTACATATACCAGGCGCCTCCTGGGATTGATCTCTGAAGACTAGTACTCGCGAACCCGTATGTGGAATTAGTTGCGATGTTTAATTCTCGGTATAGAATGCATCTCAAGGCGAGCATGGTTAGGGATCTGCATGAACAGCAACGAAGTTTTGGATTTGAACGATCAAAAGGTCACTAATGCTGTTCTGGTCAAGCCGGTGGCTAATGCGATTCGTATCTTGCGGCATCTAAGTCAAGTCGGTACGCCCGAACGCTCCGTTGATATAGCACGCCAGCTTTCAATCAATCCAAGCACCTGTTTCAACATCCTGCGTACGTTGGTCGCGGAAGACGTGGTGGATTTCAATCTTATGTCGAAGCGCTATTCGGCAGGGATAGGGCTGGCGCGTCTTGTTGAGCAGTTGGTGACGCAGGGGCAGCGGGTACAGCTGGCGAAGCCGTTATTACAGAGTTTGGCTGCGAGGCAGAGCATCACTGTCACGTTGTGGCGGCGCCTGGGTGCGGACCGTATTGTGATCGTCAGCTCTGCGGCGAGTCCCACGGACGTTCGTATCGATATGGCCGAGGGGCAGCGTCTGCCGATGTTGATGGGTGCCAGCGGCAGGTTGTTCGCTACTCAAATCGAACTCGACAGTCCCGAAACACGCGCGACCTACGACAGCATCCGCTGGGCTCGGCCGATGCCTTTCGATATGTACCGGGAGGAAGTGCAAGAGGCTCAGAAGCGTGGCTGGGCGACAGATGACGGCCATTTTTCGGTGGGCATTCTTGCTGTTGCGGCGCCTGTCTTTTCGCCCGACGGTAGCATCGACTTCACGGTTTCGGCAGTGATGTTCCGCGGCCAGCGTGACGAGGAGGGCATCGCCGAATTGGGTGATGCCCTCGTCGAATTCTGCGGCGAACTAGCCGGCGTTCTCTTCTAAATTATTCCCGAACCAGCAAAAGGCTGCCGCCCAATGGGCCGCCGCCAGCAGCCACTGCACAGACGCGGTTCTCTGTAGTCTGCCGCCCCTCGGCTCGCCCCCACAGCTGCAGGCAGGCTTCATGCACATAGCCCAGGCCGTGGGTACGACCGCCGGAGAGCTGACCGCCGTTGGTGTTGATGGGCAGTTCGCCATCAAGGGCGATACGCTGACCTCCCTCGACGAATGCGCCGCTTTCGCCGGTCGGGCAGAGTCCCAGCGCCTCCAGCCAGATCATGGTGAGGATTGAAAAACCGTCGTATAGCTGCGCCGAGTCGACGTCCTGTGGAGCATAGTCTGTGCGGTCCCACATCATCCGCCCTACGTCGAAGGCCGCCATCTGGGTAAGCGAGATCTGATCCCAGGACCACGGCTGATTCAAGGCCGCTCCAATGGACTCGATGCGAATCGGTGTGTTGCGTGTGTCGCGCGCCGCATCCCGCCGTGACAGCACGATGGCGGTCGACGCATCGCAATGTACATCGCAATCGAACATGCGCAGCGGAGTCGAAATCATCCGCGATGCCATGTAGTCGTCCATGGTCATTGGCGTTCGATAGAGTGCCTTGGGATTGCGCATCGCGTTGCGGCGACAGGTCAATGCTATCTGGGCCAGCTGTTCGGGTTGCGTGCCGTACTCATGAAAATGACGCTGCGCGTAGAGCGCCATCAGGTTGATGCCAGACAGCACGTTGAATGGCGTGAACCATTGCCATGCGAAGCTGCTGTCGCGGCCCTGGGTCTTGTTGGTGAGTGCGCCGGCCTGCTTGTTCGTCATGCGGGCTGATGCTTCGGTGATGGTGCGAAATACCAGCACGTGTTTACACAGGCCTGCTTCGATGGCCATGGCTGCGTTGATCACGCCGGCCAGTGGCCCGGGGCCTTCGTAGCCCGCACCGAACCAATTGACATTCAGACCCAGTACACTTTTGAGGGCGCTTGGGCCAACGGGCGAGAAGGGGTCGCCATTGTTGTTGTCCCCCGGCCAGCACGCGACGCCATCTATGTCGCTACGCTCCAGACCTGCATCAGCAATGGCTTCCAGGCAGGCGTCCAGCGTCAGGCGCATAGCTGACAGCGATGATGGGCGACCGATTTCCGACTGGCCAATGCCAGTGATGGCGACTTGTTTATCGTATCGACGATCGAACATTCATTGATCCCTTTCGAACATGGGCAGCCAGACATCCTCGACGTTCAGGAAGCTGACCCGGACTGGCATGTCGATATGCACCTGTTGCGGATCCATCCCAATAATATTGCTGACGAAGCGCAGACCCGATTGCTCGATCAGCTCGATGATCGCTACCACGTAAGGCACATCGAGTTCGGCGGTCCATGGTTGGTAGTTAAGCGTGTAGCTCACCACCGTTCCTTTACCTGAGACTGAGCGTGGGCCGACCTCGAAGCTTGCACAGCGAGGGCATATGGGGCCGGGAGGATGGAAAAACTGAGAGCATGCTTCGCAATGATGAATCAGCAATTCGCCTTGCTTGCCTCCCTGCCAGAAAGCGAGGGTATCGGCGTTCAACGCGGGTAGTTTTCTCGGCATCGACATTTCCATCCAGGTGCGCGTCTTTCGGCTACGTTATCATTTGTACATAAAATCGAAAAGTGTCATATTTCGTTTGGAGTTGGCATTGCTTCGAGCGGTGCGTCGTGGAACAAAAACAAGAGGATTTCAATATGTCCCAGTCTTTGCAGGACAAGACCGTTGTCGTCACAGGCGGCTTCGGCGTGCTTGGAAGAACCCTTGGCGATTTGCTTCTGGCCAGAGGCGCCCGGGTGGTGCTGCTTGACCGCGCCGAGCCGTCCGGTTCGTTACCAGAGGCGGCACAGCTGCATGCCATCGGCGGCGTTGACCTGACGTCCGTCGACGCGGCAGCGGAGGCATTTAACAGGGTAGTCGAGCACTTCGGGCGCATCGATGGATTGGTCAACGTAGCCGGCGGTTTCGCCTGGGAAACGCTTGAATCCGGAAGCCTCGACACCTGGGATCGCATGTATCAAATGAACGTGCGCACTGCGGTAGTGGCCTCCCAGACGGCGCTGCCCCATCTCACTGCAACCGGCGCGGGTCGGATCGTCAACGTCGGCGCGCTGGCCGCACTCAAGGCCGGCATGGGTATGGGCGCCTACGCGGCGTCCAAGGCTGGCGTGGTTCGTCTCACCGAGGCGCTGGCAGAGGAGGTCAAGGACCGGGGCGTGACTGTCAACGCCGTACTGCCGAGCATCATCGATACGCCGACCAATCGCGCCGACATGCCGGACGCCGATACTGATCGCTGGGTATCTCCAACAGCGCTGGCATCGGTGATCGCGTTTCTCCTGTCGGACGAAGCGGCCGCCGTAACCGGCGCCTGCCTGCCTGTGAGTGGTCGCGTATGAGACTCGTAACCTATATCGATGGCGCCGGCTTCGAGCGCGCCGGGGCATTGATCGAAAACGATGGGCTGATTGTCGACCTGCAGACTGCCTATCGCAGCATGCAAGGTCGCGAGAGCCCCGAATTCGCCAGCGTTCTGGCGTTGGTCGAAGGCGGCGAGCAGGCGCTCGAACAAGCTCGGGCGCTAGTAGCCAAGGCGCCTTCTGAGGCTGTCATCGAACGCGCCGTGGTCAAGCTGCGAGCGCCGATCCAGCCGCCGCCGCAGATGCGTGACTGTTCATGCTTCGAACTGCATCTCAAACAGAGTTTCGCGGCCGCCAGGCGCGCGCGTGCCCTGCGTACGCCGGACCCGGAAGCAACGCTGAAAGCGATGAACACGGGGGCCGATGATCGGGTAATCGAGACCTTCAATCGACAGCCCATCTACTACAAATGCAACCGCTTTGCGGTAGTCGGTATCGACGATGAGTTTCAGTGGCCGAGCTTTAGCAAGGCACTGGATTTCGAGCTGGAATTCGGCTGCTACATCGGTAAGCGGGGCAAGGACATAAGCCGTGACGCAGCCCGCTCGCATATTGTCGGCTACACCATTTTCAACGACATGAGCGCGCGCGACGCGCAGGCGAAAGAAATGTCTGGAATGCTTGGCCCGGCCAAGAGCAAGGATTTCGATACGGCCAATATCATGGGGCCCTGCCTGGTCACCTCTGATGAGCTAGGCGATCCCTATGACCTGGAAATGGTGGCGCGGGTGAACGGCGAAGAATGGGGGCGCGGTAACACTCGAGACATGCGCTGGCAATTCGAAGACGTCATCGCCCATGTTTCACGCTCGGAAACGCTGTACCCCGGCGAATTCCTCGGTTCCGGCACTGTGGGCAATGGTTGCGGGCTGGAGCAGCTGCGCTATCTCAAGCCGGGAGACCTGGTGGAGCTGGAAGTGCAGGGTATTGGCGTGCTGCGAACTCGAGTCGGCACGGCCATCAACAACGAATGAGCTAGCCTCGCCGGGTTTCAGCAGCAAGATGTCACATAAATAATATGGGCATGTAGTGTACATTTTAGAGAAAAGTGTCTTATATTCAGTCTGTCTCAATCGCCCTTAGCGGCTATGCCTATAAACAGGAGGCAATCATGCTAACAACAACGAGCCCCGTATTGTCCGATGGAACCAAGGTCTCGGATTTAATCTACCCAGCGACACGTGAAGTACAAATGCGTGTCCTGAGCGACCGGGAGATCTATGAGCTGGAGATGGAAAAGATCTTCGGCAAGATCTGGGTCCTGCTCGGCCACGAATCTGAAATCCCTAACTCCGGCGATTTCATCGTGCGCGACATGGGCTCGGACTCGGTGATTGCCGCCCGAACTAAAGAAGGCGAAGTTCACGTCTCGCTCAACGTCTGCCCGCACCGCGGCATGCGCATCAGCACCGCTGATTGCGGTAATACACAAATTCACAAGTGCATTTACCACGGTTGGGCGTTCCGGCCCAATGGTGACTTCATCGGCTCGCCAGTCGAGCGCGAGTGCATGCACGGCAAGATGATGGCCAAGGAAGAACTGGGTCTGAAAAAGGCGCGCGTAACGCTTTATGGCGGTCTGATCTTCGCAACCTGGAACGTCGACGGCCCGTCTTTCGATGAGTTCCTGGGCGACGCCAAGTGGTATTACGACATGCTCTTCTGCCGCAGCGACAAGGGCATGGAGGTACTGGGCCCACCGCAGCGGTTCATCGTGAACGCCAACTGGAAGACCGCTGGCGAACAGTCCGCCGCCGATGGCTTCCATACCCTGACCTTGCACCGCTGGCTGGGTGAAGTGGGCAACTACGCCAAGAAAGGCGAAGGCGAGGGCGAGGGTACCGACCTGAGTCCAGAAATGATCGGCGTTGAGATCAGCTCTCCCCACGGCCATGCACTCCGTTGTATCGATCTGGCGCGCAAGATCAAGCGCCTGACGGGCCTGGATCCAGCGACCTTGTCGGTCGAGGAAAAACTGAACGCGCTGCCACCTGCCGGCATGACGTGTGACATGGTCGAGCAGCTGGCGCGTAATTTGAGTGAAGATCAGCTCAAGGTGCTGACCAGCATGCCGCCGCAGGTGGGAGGCATGTTCCCGAATATCCTGTTTGGCTTCGTATATATCCCGCAGCCGGATGGCAGCGTAGTTGGCTCCATGACCCTACACGCCTATGTTCCTCAAGGGCCGGATAAGCTTGAGTTCGTCAACTGGGTGTTCGCCGAGAAGGATGCGCCGCCAGAGCTTCGTGAAAAAATGCTCAAGCAGACTATCCAGCTTTTCGGCACATCCGGCATGGTCGAGCAGGACGACTCAGATACTTGGCCACACATGACTCACGCCGCTAAGGGCGCGATGGGGCGCAAGAGCACTCTGAAGTATCAAGCCTGCTTCGAAACCGGCGCCCCGGAAGGATGGCCTGGCCCTGGCATCGTCAACGAAGGCTTTACCAAAGACGATACCCAGTGGCACTGGTGGCAGTACTGGCACGAACTGATGACCGCTTCGGACGAAAAATAGGCACTCGCTGGCCCGGGTCACGACAATAAAAAGTAATGGAGATTTCCATGGCAGAAGTTCAACAACGCGGCGAGGACCAGATCCAGCCGGGCTCTCCGGTCGGTATCAAGCGTGTGCCGGTCGGGGCGGATATTTACAACCAGGCCGTGACCTTCCTTTACGAGGAAGCAACGCTACTGGATCAGATTCGTCTGCAGGAATGGGCAGCACGGCTTGATACCGATCTGATCTATACCGTGCCGCTGCGGCATACCCGCACCCAGTCCGAGCTGTCGGCGAGCATCGTGCGTACCGTTCAGCATTACCACGATGACTATCGGTCGATCATGGGGCGTGTGCTTCGCCTTTCCGGCAAGAGTGCCTGGGCGGAAGATCCGCCGTCGCGTACCCGGCGGCTGGTGACGAATGTGTTCGTCGAGGAAACCGCCAACCCTGATGAGTATGTGGTGACCAGTTATCTGCTGTTGACGCGCAGCCGGTTCAAGGACCACCACGTCGACATCATCAGTGGTGAGCGTCGCGACGTGCTGCGTATGCGCGAAGACGGCTTCAAGCTGGCGCGGCGCGAAGTCATTATCGACCAGGCCGTTCTGGGCACTCCAAACCTCGCTGTATTCCTCTGATGACGAGCCCGCACCTCTTTCGGGGTGCGGGCCGTCTTATGCGCAATTCGTCCTTCGCTATGATCCTCGGCTGTTCAGCCAATCCTGATCACTAGCACACAGTTGTTCTTGCGACGATTCGAAATCCCACGTCGAACCCTTCATGCGTATGGCTTGTTCCGCTCGCTTGGGTTGCTGGCTATAGCAGAGGCCGCTCGGGACTGCATGTATCTGCCTGTCCAGGTCACGTTCCCGTCCCAACGAAATGAGCGTACAGCGGCGCAGTATCAAAGCAGCTTCCGCTTCCTCTTCCGACAATGTTTGCAACGCCCAGCGCGCCATCCCCTCGCGTAGATTGACTCCGGCGTAAGTCTCGGGAGCCTCGATAAGCGGACCATTCACGGACCAGTCCAGTTTCCAGTCCTGATCTCGCGTCAATCTCGCGATTGTTCGATTGTCGACCCGGCCAGGAATCTCGATATCGTAACGACGCCTGCGACTCTGACGGGCAGCTGCGGCAATCGCCAGCCCTGCCAGATCGAGTAGATGCGTGCACTGGTGCGTTGCGTCCGTCTGGCGTGTTACCGAATGGGCGACCCGGCTGAGCGGCATGCCGACCAGGCGCTCAAGGGGCTCGGTTGCCTGCAGGCAAGCGGTGTAGGGGTACCGTATCGCTTCACCACCGACAGCAATCAGTGCGCCGGCTTGGTATTTCGCCCATACGCGAAAGTGGTGAAAGTCATCTTCGAGAGCCGCGCGAACTTCACCTTCGCCGTGTTCTTCGCTGGTCACTATGTCCACTCGGCGGCGAAACGTACTCATCTAGTTATCCTTTTATTACTGAATAATGCCCGATGATGCGGACAAGAGTATATTTGAACACTATAGTAAAAATTGTCTATCTAACAACAAGAAAGGAGGGGCTATGAAACTGTTACGAGAGCGTGTGGCGCTTATCACTGGCGCGGGCGGCGGTATAGGTCGAGGTGTGGCGTTGAGCTTCGCCAAGGCGGGCGCTGCGGTGGTAGTTGCGGAGCTGGACGAACAAAGCGGCGCAGCCGTTGCGCAAGAGCTGAAAGCGTTGGGCGCCAGGGCGCTCTTTGTGAAGACCGATGTTTCCAGCAAGGAAGACATCGAGGCGGCCATTCAGGCTGCCGTGGATGAATTCGGTGGGCTCGATGTCCTGGTGAACAACGCCTTCGCGCCTACGCCCAACGTCCTGCTTGAAGATAAGACCGATGAGATGCTGGCCCAAACGCTTAACTCCACGGTATGGGCGGCCTGGTGGGCGATGAAGGCTGCGCTGCCTCATATGAAGGCACGCGGCGGTGGAAAGATAGTCAACTTCTACTCCATCGACACCGAGATCGGTGCGTGGCTGCATGGCGATTACAACACCGCCAAATCAGCCATCGTCGGCTTGACCCGCAGCGCTGCCTCGGAGTGGGGGCGATTCAATATTTGCGTCAATGCCGTAGCGCCCACAGCCATGGGCGCTACCTTTCATAAGCTGGCGGCGGAAAACCCGGGGTTCGCTGAAATGTCGGCCTCGATGAGGCCATTGGGACGCTGTGGCGATCCGGAGGAGGATATCGGCCCGGTAGTCGTATTCCTGGCATCGGAGATGTCGCGTTTCATTACTGGCGAGACCATTCACGTGGATGGCGGCCTGCACTTGCCGGGCTACAACTCCCGCCCTAAAGACGTTCCAGTTCGGGAGTACTGAAACAATTGTGGGCGCAGCTCTCGCTGCGCCCACATGCCATTCCCATTCCTTAGCCCGCCCCGGTTGCTTTGCGAGGCGGGAAAGGGGCTGTGTCCAGCCCCTCGCAGCATTCTTAGCGCTTATCGACCTTGATATCCGTGTCTTCCCAGTCCCAGGTCGAGGCTGTTTTACCTTCGTCCCGAAGGAGGTATTTCAACACTCGCCCCTGGGGATTTTTCGGCAGCGTCCCGCGGAATTCGATGTACCGTGGCAGCGCGTAGTAAGGCACCGAGTCGGTAGCCCACCTGAATAACTCTTCTGGCTGAAGCGTCGCGCCATCGTGCAATACCGCGGTGACCTTTACGTCATCTTCACCCTTGTCCGACGGAACGGCGTGTACCGCAACTTCGGAAATGCCCGGGTGCACGGCGAAGGCGGCCTCCATCTCGAAGCTGGAAATGTTCTCGCCACGCCTGCGCAGGTAGTCCTTTTTCCGGTCGACGAAATAGAAGAAGCCGTCGTCATCGAACTTGCCGATGTCGCCCGTGTGGAACCACATGTTGCGCATCAGCTTCAGGGTGTCCTCCGGACGCTGCCAATAGCCTTGGAACATGATGTCCGGGCGCAGCGGGCGCACCACAATCTCACCGGACGTGTTCGCCGGTACTTCACGATCTTCATCATCGACAATACGTACATCGAAGTCCGGGATGCGCTTGCCTGACGAGCCAGGCGCCGCATATTCGCCACCCGCAAGCGAGGTAATCACGCAGGCCTCGGTGAGACCGTAGCCATTACCGCCTACCAGCTTGGTGCCGAAGCGCTCACGCCATATTCTCTTGGTCTCCTCGGTATATGGATTGCCGCGAGCCGTATGGATCTGGCCATAACACCGCTTCATCGCGTCGTTTTCAGGCGCCTTTGCCAGCAGCCCGCCCATGCCACCGAGAATTGACGCAATGGTGGCGCCGGAGCGTTCGACTTCTTGCCAAAAGTTGGAAACGGAGAAGCGCGGCAGTATCGCTGCCCGCGCGCCCACCAGAATGCTGGCAATAATCGACACGCACAGGGCATTCATATGGAACAGCGGC
Organism: Stutzerimonas stutzeri; assembly: GCF_024448895.1. Classification (GTDB taxonomy): domain Bacteria; phylum Pseudomonadota; class Gammaproteobacteria; order Pseudomonadales; family Pseudomonadaceae; genus Stutzerimonas; species Stutzerimonas stutzeri_Q. The sequence continues at coordinate 30,517 of NZ_JAMOIC010000008.1, read as the reverse complement.
AGCGGCGTGATGGTTACGTCGTTCTCGTTCGCAGGTCCGGCCCGCAATTGCAGGCGCGCCAGGTTGCACATGAAGTTGTAGCTGATCATGCAGCCTTTCGATGGTCCCGTGGTTCCTGAGGTGTAGATGAGGCAGGAGAGATCGGATGGCTGAGGCTTGGTCTCGAAAGGCGTTTCGTCATGGCCGCGGAACTCATCCAGCGAAGCGACCGAAATGGCGCACTCAGGAAGCGATTCCAGCTGGCCACGGTAAAGAATGCTCTGCACCTCAGGCAGTTTCGATGCAAGCGGCAGTATACGATCAAGATAAGCCGCCTCGCAGATCACCACCTTGGTATTGGTGTCGGCTATTTGGTGGCGCAAAAACTCGCCCTTCAAGGCGGTATTGATCGGCACGCTAACGGCGCGAAGCTTGTTGATCGCGAGCCATGTCACGACGGCGTCGATGTTGTTGTTCAGCATCGTCAGTACCGTTTCGCCTGCCTGCACACCCAGCGAAGCCAACGAACGAGCCATTTTGGTGGAAAGTAGATCAGTTTCTCTGTATGTGTATAACTCACCACTAAAATCAAGCAGAACCTTGTCTGGATGCCGCGCCACAGCGCGCTCAAGCGCTGCGATAACAGTGTCTCTTTCGCCTACTGCCCAGGTGTCTGAATTTCCCGTGCCGCTCATGGCTCTTCTCCTTGTGGGGCGCCGCCAGTCGCTGGATCGCCCGATGTTATTTTGAAGGGAGAATTCGATTCTAAATACAAATTCACAGAATGTCTTTAGGCAAAAGTTGAACAAATCTAGATTATGTTGCCTATTTCATATGCTAGTGTTGCGTATCTTTCTTGTTATGAGCCCGTGCACCCATGCCAAAGCGCGCAAATCAGCTTGCTGAAGCAGCGTCACCTCCGTCGAAAAAGAAGGCCGCACCCCGTGTGAAACCTGTGAGTACCGTCAAGAAAACCGTTCGTCAGGGCATTGGCGTTTCATCTTCTGGCGCCAAGGTAAAACCCAACCGCCGGTCGGAAGAGACAATCTCCAATATCCTCGCGGCCACCGAAGAAGTAGTGCTGCGATCAGGTGCTGATCGCATTTCGATCCTTGACGTGTGCCAGGTCGCCGGTGTTTCCCGTGGGACGTTCTATCGATACTTCTCGTCGCAAGACGACCTGCTCGATACCTTCTCCAGACACAAGCGCGACAGTTTCCATACATCGCTGACCCAGGCGTTGGGAGATATCGCCGATCCGGATGCGCGGCTCAACGCGCTTATCGTCTATTTGGACAATTACCTCGAGCAAAGTCGCGCGCAGCGCCTGCTGACGGTCGCGCCTGAATATGCGCTGGGGTTCTTCCGCCGAATTTTCCATGACTCCATTGTTCGTTTCCAAGATGTGCTCGACATCGTTTTCGACGAGTGGGACGAGCGACTTGGCGTCAGGCTTGATCGCGAATTGATCAGCGAACTGATCATCCGCTATGTGATGAGCGAGACGCTGGTGTCCGAGTCAGCGAACCGTCGCATGCTTCCCGTTCGTGTGAAGAAGCTGATCGCGGCCCTGACAATCGGATCGACCTCGCGCTCGCGCCGCTAGTCCGTCACTACCCGCTACACCTAAAGCAGAGCTCTCCTCCCGAGGGTTCTGTTTTTTTTTGCGCGCCATTTTTTTCAGCCGAAATGCGAACGGAACCGCGATTCGAGCGCTTTTACGTTCCTGTGTGGTGATGGCTTCCGCAGGGAGGCGCTCTAGAACACTGCTTCCGGCGTAGCTATAAAAATAAATTGAACAGTTTTTTGATTTATGACCAGATTAATTTTATGATCTGTCCATGGGGCTTGCACGCTGCCGTTCAGGGGCAGTAGACCCCGGTTATACGGCGCAGCTGCACTGCGCTACACATAATTTTAAAAAGTGCCAATTTCTGAGGTAACCGGACATGCTTATTGATCTTCACGCCCACGCGCCACACCCTGATTACTACGACCAGCATCCCCATTGGGGGCCGGCTTTTGAGTCGCAGCCCGATGGCGATATCAAGTTGCGTGTTGGTGAGTGGATTCTTTCTCTAGGCGCACCAGAACGTAAGAAAGCCCTGCGCGAGGCCCATGCCCGCGGCGAGACCTTGAACGTCGAAGAGTACATGGCCAAATGGCGCGACCCGAGCAACCGCCTCGCGGCTATGGATGCGGCGGGGCAGGATGCTCAGGTTCTGTCCGTTCCAAGCCATTGCTACATGTATTGGACCGAAGCCGAGTTCGCTGTCCCGTTCGCTCGCAAGGTCAACGACGTGATGGCTGAGTATTGCTCGGCAGCGCCCAACCGGCTGATGTTCTGGGCGCACGCTCCGCTGAACGTACCCCTTGAAGCGGCCAAGGAAATCCGCCGTGCCTGCAACGAACTGGGAGCGAAAGGCCTGAGCGCCGGTGGCTCTAACTTCGGCGGGCTGGAATATGACTCGCCAGAGCTTGATCCGGTCTGGGAAGCGTTGTGCGAAGTGGACCTGCCGATTTTCGTTCACGGATACAACCAGTCCGTGACCTGGGGCAAGGACGCCAATACCGATAGGTATGAAACGACCGCGATCCTCGGCATGAATTACGACGAAACCAAATGCCTGTGGTACCTCATTAACGGCGGAGTGCTCGATCGCTTCCCGAAACTGAAGATTTACATCACCCACGGTGGCGGCTTCGTTCCTTATCAGCTGGGTCGGCTTGCCCAGACCAACCCGAACCTAGACGTTTTCCACAACAAAAAGCCATTCCTAGATTACCTGCCCAACTTCTATTTCGACGTGGAGCTGCACGAGCTTCCCATGCGTCAGGCCATGGTCGATGTCATCGGCGCGGATCGGGTTCTTTATGGATCGAACTTCGGTGGCAGCGACGCAGTCCGCCACGACCTGACCGAGGGGCTGCGCCTATCGGACGAAGACCTGCAGAAAATCCGCTGGAAGAACGCGTGCGAATTGCTGCGCCTTGATCCCGCTAAAGTCGGGAAGGTTGGTGTCTGATGAAGCTGGCGCGTTGTTCCCACAATGAGGGAGAACCCTTTTGGGCGATCGTCGATATCCAACAGGACGAAGTCACTCCCATTGTCGGCCCGTTCTCCGAGTGGGCTCCTGCCATCGCCCAAGGCAAGGGAGTCAGTGCGTTGCGTTTGCTGGGGCGGCCAGCGCCGCTTTCCCAGGTTCGCTTGTTACCGCCGATCGAGCCCGTTAATCGAGTGGTTGTCGCTGGGGCGAATTACACCAAGCACCTCGCCGAGGATTTTGGCCTCAGCGCGCCGGTACAGCCCGTGGCCTTCCTCAAGGCCTACGGTGCACTCATTGGAGCCCACGATCCGATTCGCTTTCCGCCGCTGACCGAAAAGCTCGATCACGAGGTCGAGCTGGTGGCAGTCATTGGCAGCAGCGAAATCGACCTGGCTGATCCCTTGGGTTGCGTCCTGGGATATACCGTTGGCAATGATGTAAGCGCCCGCGACCTGCAGCTCAGCGGTCCGCCGGGCATCGGAATGGATCTATTCGCTGCCAAAAGCCAGGACAAGACCACCGGACTTGGTCCGTGGATCGTCACCAAGGATGAGTTCCCGGCGGGGTCTCCAGCTCTCAGGCTGACTTTGAAAGTAAATGGCGAAACCCGTCAGGACAGCTCTACCAGCGAAATGACCTGGAATGTTGGTGAGTTGATCAGTTTCGTCCACCAGCGCTCCAGTTTTGCTTGCGGTGACGTGTTGTTCACGGGGTCGCCGGCCGGAGTCGGGATGGGAACTGGCGTGTATTTAAACCCTGGCGATGTGGTCGAGGCGACCGTGGAAGGCATAGGTACGCTACGTAACGTAGTTGGCGAAAAGCCCAGCGTCTAAATCGAGAGCGAATTAAATGACTAATAAAGAAGACAAAATTGTAGTGGTTGGTGCCGGCTTGATGGGTACCGGCATTGCGCATGCATTCGCCAGTTCAGGATTCGCCACCTTGTTGGTGGATACTCACGCCGAGTCGCTCACTCGTGCCAAAGGCAACATCGAAAACATCCTCAGCACCGGCGTCAAGCTGGGAAAGATTACCGATGAGGTCGCCCAATCTTCGCTGGCGAATTTGATTACCTGTGGTGATTTGAGCGAGGCGGCGCTTGGCGCCAACTGGCTGGTGGAGACCGTTTCCGAACAGCTGGCCGTGAAGAAAGCCGTTCTCGGTCAGGCTGCGCCTCTGCTGGCACCGAACGCGATCATTGCGACCAATACTTCAGCGCTGAGCGTCACCGAGATTGCCGCATCGGTGCCCGGCTTTGCCGACCGGGTCGTTGGCATGCATTTCTTCAATCCAGTGCACAAGATGAAGTTGGTCGAACTGGTGCGCGGCCTAGCCACCACTGACGAGGTCGTCGTGCGTACCAAGGCCCTGTGCGATGCGATCGGCAAGACTTCGATCACCGTCAACGAGTCGCCCGGCCTTACTACCAGCCGCATGTCCGCTCTACTTGGTAACGAAGCCATGTACATGCTGCAGGAAGGCACGGCGACGGCCGAAGATATCGACACTGCGCTGCGCATGGGTTTCAACCATCCGATGGGGCCGCTGGAACTCGGCGATCTGACAGGTTGGGATACTCGCTTGTCGGTGCTGCGGTACTTGCACCAGACACTGGGAGAGAAATTCCGACCCTGTCCGCTGATCATCAAGATGGTTGCCGCCGGACGTCTGGGTCGCAAGACGGGGCATGGCGTCTATCGTTACGAGGACGGTAACCGAGTGCCGGGCTCCGGCCTCAAGGCGAGTGCGCTATGAAAGACATCGTAATTGTTGATGCGGTGCGGACGCCGGTCGGTCGTTTCCGTGGAAGTCTTGCGGGCGTGCGAGCCGACCATCTGGGTTCGCTGGTCATCGGCAAGCTGCTCGAGCGTGTCGACCTATCGCCATCGCAGGTCGACGATGTGATTTTCGGCTGTGTTACGCAGATCGGTGAGCAATCAGCAAACATCGCCCGCACCGCGCTTCTCGGCGCTGGCTGGCCGGTGACGATTCCGGGGCTGACACTCGACCGCAAGTGTGGCTCGGGCGAAGCTGCGGTGCATGCTGCGGCAGGCGCTATCGCGTCTGGTATGGCTGATGTCATCGTTGCAGGCGGTGCGGAAAACATGAGCCGCGTGCCCATGGGTAGCAATCGTGAAATCCACGGCGAAGCCTTTGGTTGGATGGCGGCAGAGCGTTACGAGCTGACGAGCCAGGGCGAGGCCTCCGAGCGGATGGCTGACAAATGGTCACTCAGTCGCGAAGCGTTGGACGACTACGCTTTCGAAAGTCATCAGCGTGCCGCGAAGGCAGCTGATGCGGGTTATTTCGATAGCCAGATCGTTCCGGTACCGGTCGAGTTGTTGCGTGAGCACGCGCTGACCGAACCAGCAGCTGATCTGGCGGCGGACGAAACCATCCGTCGCGATACCTCGAGGGAAAAGCTCTCGACGCTGAAAACCAGTTTCCGCCCGGAGAATGGACGGATCACTGCAGGTAATTCATCGCAGATATCCGATGGCGCTGCTGCGCTGCTGTTGATGTCCGCGGACACCGCCAAGCAGCTGGGCCTCAAGGCTCGCGCGCGCATCCGCGCCTTCGCGACCGTAGGTGCAGACCCAACACTGATGTTGACCGGCCCTATCGAGGCGACCAAAAAGGTGCTGGACAAGGCTGGTTTGTCCATCGATGACATCGATCTTTTCGAGGTCAACGAAGCCTTCGCGTCGGTACCGCTTGCCTGGATGCAAGAAACCGGTGTGCCGCATGACAAGCTCAACGTCAACGGCGGAGCCATTGCGTTGGGTCACCCGCTGGGTGCCAGTGGCGCGCGGCTGATGACTACGCTGCTCAATGAACTTGAGCGGCGGGGCGCCCGCTATGGCCTGCAGGCGATCTGTTGCGCTGGCGGCCTGGGTACTGCAACGATTATCGAGCGGCTCGACTGATCTTCCGACAGTGAGGTAGCGGCTATGGCGCGCGTGTCTTTCGTTCCGCTGGATGAAATGCCGAAAGAGTTGCGTAGCGCCGTTGCGCGCGGCCAGCAAAGTCGAATGCTGAGCTCGCCCAGACCTGTTCAGGTCTGGGCGCATCGGCCCAGTGCAGCATTAGCCTGGCTTGGTTTGCTGGAAAGCCTGCATCAGGACAGCCTGCTCGATGAGCGCCTGCGTGAATTAGTGCGCCTGAAAATCGCCAGCATCACCACCTGCCAAGCGTGCCAACTCGCTCGTAAATCCGACCAAGTGACGGAAGATGACATCGCCTGTCTTTCTTCAGATAGCGATCGTTTCGAGCCGTCTGAAAGAGCTGCTTTGATCTTCGCTGAATTGTTCGCCAGCGATTACATGGCCATCAGCGACGAACACTATGCGCGTCTCGCCGAGTTCTTCTCCGTGGCTCAAGTGGTCGAACTGAACATGTATTGCGCGCTGATGCTGGCGGGCGGTCGGATGACCTATGTGCAGCAGGCGTATTGAGCGGGGCGACGCCCTGGGATGGATGTGGAGCAGACCGTCCAGTAAATTTGATCGAAATGTAAAAAGCCGTTCAATAAGTAGTCGGTTGAGCCTAGTATCTCGCCTATGCAGGCGGCTTTTAGACGCAACGGCGTATGCCTGAACAATAACAAGGAGAAGAACAATGTCTACACAGGCGCGGGACAATCTAGGCAAGGCGTTCGCGGACGTCGCCAGCAACTATCGTGGAAGCGATGTGGACCTTCATGCGGTATATCGCGAGATGCGCATGAATTCGCCGGTTCTTGAAGAAAACTTCATGGCGCGTCTGGGGGTGCCGAGCATCGCCGGGCTGGACGCCAACCGCCCTACGTTCACCTTGTTCAAATACAACGATGTCATGGCAGTGATGCGCGATGCCAGCAACTTCACCAGCGGTTTTATCGCTGAAGGCCTGGGCGCGTTTTTTGACGGGCTGATCCTCACGGCGATGGATGGAGACGCGCACAAGAACATTCGCAACCTGCTGCAGCCGGTGTTCATGCCCGAAACCGTCAACCGCTGGAAAGAAACCAAGATCGACCGCGTTATCCGCGAGGAATACATTAAGCCGCTGGTGCCGAGCAAAGGCGGCGATCTGATGGACTTTGCCCTGTATTTTCCGATTCGGGTTATCTATTCCCTGATCGGCTTCCCTGAGGATCGTCCGGACGAGATCGAACAATATGCTGCCTGGGCGCTGGCGATCCTTGCCGGCCCGCAAGTGGATCCGGAAAAAGCCGCCGCCGCGCGTGGTGCCGCGATGGAAGCTGCTAAGGCGCTGTACGACGTCGTCAAGGTGGTAGTGGCTGAGCGCCGCGTCTCCGGCGCTGAAGGGGATGACCTGATCAGTAGGCTGATCCGTGCAGAGTATGAGGGTCGCTCGCTCGATGATCATGAAATAGCAACCTTTGTGCGTTCGCTGCTGCCGGCGGCCAGCGAAACAACTACGCGTACGTTCGGTACGCTGATGACGTTGTTGCTCGAGAACCCTGACGTACTGGAGCGGGTGCGCAACGATCGCAGCCTGGTTTCCAAGGCCATCGATGAAGCGGTGCGGCTGGAGCCCGTCGCCACCTTCAAGGTGCGTCAGGCAGCTAAGGACATGGAAATCCGCGGTGTGCAGATTCCCAAAGGGGCTATGGTGCAGTGCATCGTCACCTCGGCGAACCGTGATGAGGATGCCTTCGAGCACGGCGACGTATTCGACATCGACAGACGACCAAAACCCTCGTTCGGCTTTGGTTTTGGGCCGCATATGTGCATCGGGCAATTCGTCGCGAAGACGGAACTCAACTGCGCACTGAACGCGATCCTCGACCTTATGCCGAATATCCGCCTGGATCCTTCGAAGCCTGCACCAGAGATTATCGGCGCTCAGTTGCGCGGGCCTCACTACCTCCACGTCCTCTGGGATTGAGGCACGGGCTTACTGCCCTCACGCCACATCCAGCCCTTTCCTGCCCCGCAGGGAAGGGCGCCTGCCTTGTTGTTTTCCCCTCGTTGAATCCCGTGGTGTCTGGTAACAGTAAAAGAATGTGTTCGCTCTCAAGATTAGATTTGAACACAATCTAAATATGTGTTTAATTTGATCGCAACGTGTTCTATGCTTTGAACACAACAACAAACCCATTTGCGAAGGGGAAGAACAATGAAGGTTGAAGATCTCATTCTCGTCAGCGTTGATGACCATGCCATCGAGCCACCAAACGCCTTTGCTCGCCACATGCCTGAGCGCTTCAAAGGGCGCGAGCCTCATGTCGTCAAGCGCGGCGACCGTGATGTATGGGTTTTCGAAGAGCAGGCCACCGGCTACATGGGCCTGAACTCGGTAGTTGGCCGACCGAAGGAAGAGTACGGCATGGAGCCGTTGGGTTATGACCAGATGCGTCGCGGTACCTGGAGCGTCGCTGATCGTGTCGACGACATGAACGCCAACGGCGTGCTCGGCTCGCTGTGCTTCCCGACGTTCCCAGGTTTTGCCGGTCAGCGTTTCCAGAATCATCCGGATCGCGCCGTGTCCCTGGCCGCGATCCAGGCCTACAACGACTGGCATCTGCACGACTGGTGCAACGCTGCGCCGGGCCGCTTCATTCCGCTGATGCTCGTTCCTTGGTGGGACATGCAGGCCGCCGCCGCCGAGGTTACGCGCCTGGCGAAACAGGGTGTGCATGCGCTGTCACTGTCGGACAATCCGGCGATCCACGGCTACCCGTCGATCCACAGCGATTACTGGGATCCGCTCTGGCAAGCCTGTTCGGATAATAACGTCGTGATCTGCTGCCACATTGGTACTGGTGTAAAGGCCAATCATGCCTCTGACCTTTCGCCAATCGATGCCTGGATCACGTCCATGCCTATTTCCATCGCCAACTCCGCGGCCGATTGGATCTGGGCACCGATGTGGAAGAAATTCCCCAACCTGCGCATGGCGCTGTCCGAGGGCAGCATCGGCTGGATTCCTTATCTGCTCGAGCGCGCCGATTTCACGCACCGCCACCACAACGCGTGGACCAACTCGAACTTCGGCGGGCAGATGCCCAGCGACATCTTCCACAAGCATTTCATCACCTGCTTCATCGAGGATAACTTCGGTCTGCAGAACCTGAAATTCATGAACGAAGACATGGTTACCTGGGAAAGCGACTACCCGCACTCGGATTGCACCTGGCCGAACTCGCCGGAGTCCGCATGGGAAGGGCTGCAGCACCTGTCCAAGGAAACCATCGACAAGGTCACCCACCTCAACGCCATGCGTGAATTCTCCTTCGATCCATTCTCCATTCATGGGCGCGAGAACTGCACGGTAGGCGAGCTTCGTAAGAAAGCGACGCACGTCAAGATCGAGCCCGCATTGGGGCTCGGCGGCGCCGACCACGGACGCAATGACGGCAAGCCGGTCACGTCGGGGGACATCAACGCGATGTTCGAGAAGGCTGATGCCGGAACTGCTCTCTAACAGGCCGTAAAAAGTATCGGCAAGGCGCGGCAACTCCCCGTTGGGGCAGGTTCATTTGCGATAGGTACTAACGCCTCGCGAGTGCGCCTGCCCTGGGGCTAGTTCTAGAGCCTTGCGCCCAGTTGATGAGCGTGCACATGTCTATCACTCAGTTCAGTTACAGCAAAATTCCCGCCGAGGCCGAGTCCCTTCGGGCTGAGGTGCGGGAGTTTCTAAAAAGCAATCTTGCCGACTATCCGGCGACAGCCAGAGCGCAGTCCTGGATGGGTTTCGATGCTGCCTTCAGTCGCAAGCTAGGCGCCCAGGGCTGGGTTGGCATGGCGTTGCCCGAGCAGTATGGCGGCGCCGCGGCAGGTCCGTTTGCGCGTTACGTGATCATCGAAGAGTTGCTCGCAGCCGGCGCGCCGGTTTCGGCGCATTGGATTGCTGACCGGCAGAGCGGACCGCTGATCAACCGATTCGGCACCGAGGCGCAGAGAGCGCGCTATCTGCCATCGATTTGCTGTGGTGAGAGTTATTTCTGCATCGGCATGAGCGAACCGAACTCCGGCTCCGATCTCGCTTCGATCAAGACTTCAGCTGTGCGTAATGACGCCGGCTGGCTGCTCAATGGGCAAAAGGTCTGGACGACCAACGCGCAGCACTCGCACTACATGATCGCCTTGGTGCGCACCGGTGAAAGACAAGCGGCGCGTCACGAAGGCATGTCGCAGTTCATTGTCGATCTTAAGTTGCCGGGCATCACCATTCGGCCAATCCGCGATCTTGCTGGCGGCGAGCATTTCAATGAGGTGTTCTTCGACAATGTGCAACTCGATGCAGACGCGCTGATTGGGACCGAGGGCAAAGGCTGGGACCAGGTAACGGCCGAATTGGCTTTCGAGCGCAGCGGCCCGGAGCGTTTTCTCAGCTGTATAGAGCTGCTCAAAACGTTGATCGCCGGGATGGGCACAGCGCCGGACGCTTTGCAAAGCCGCGAAATTGGGCGACTGACCGCGAAGCTGCTGACGTTGCGCAACATGTCGCTGGCAGTGACCTCACAATTGGCTGCCGGCGAACATCCAGCCTGGGCTGCGTCATGCGTGAAAGACCTGGGTAACCAGTTCGAACAGGAAATACCCGAGATCGCCCAATTGCTGCTCGAAGCTGAGCCTTGTCAGAACGGCGGTAGCGAACACGCGCAGGTTCTTGCCTACCTGACTCAAATGGCACCGTCTTTCTCACTGCGCGGAGGCACCCGCGAAATCCTGCGCGGGATCATCGCGCGCGGATTGGGGTTGCGATAATCATGCGAGAACTATTCGAATCGACTATCGAGCGCCTGCTCGCTGATCTGGCGACACTTGAATACGTACAAGGCTGCGAAGGCGGCGAGTGGCCTGCGCAGCTTTGGGCAGCGGTGGAAGAGTCCGGGTTTGCGCTGGCTGCTGTTCCAGAATCCCTTGGCGGAGCACAAGCGGGATGGGGTGATGTGTATGTCTTGGCACGCGCTGCTGGACGGTACGCCGCGCCTGTGCCGCTGGGCGAAGCGCTATTGGCCAACTGGTTGCTGGGTAAGGCCGGGCTTGAGCCGAGGACCGCGGCCATCAGTTTTTCAGCCAATGCGCAGCTGAGTCTGAATGGAGGGGTGGTACACGGCACCGTGCGGGACGTGCCGTGGGGTCGTCATGTCGAGACGCTGGTCGCTGTAGCCGATGCGACTAGCGAGACGCCCAGCGTCGTGCTGCTGTCGGTAGCCAGCGCGGCCGGTCAGACGCTTAGCTTGAACGTCGCGGGAGAGCCTCGCGACTCCCTGCATTTCGACAATGCTCATGTATTGGCTTGCGCTCCGTTGCCTGGCGAGCTGTCCGCCGATGTGCTGCTTTTGGGTGGCGCCATGCTGCGCTCGGCGCAGATTGCTGGTGCTTTGCATACGCTGCTGGATATGACATCGAGCTACGCCACTGAGCGCTCACAGTTCGGGCGGCCAATTGGTGCATTCCAGGCCATTCAACAGCAGCTTGCGGTATTCGCCGAACAGACGGCAGCCGCGAACGTCGCTGCCGAGGCAGCCTTTGCTGAGTCGGATGCCGCACTTGCGGGGCTGACCATTGCGGCTGCGAAGGTCAGCTGTGCCGAGGCGGCCAGCGCTGGCGCAGGCATTGCCCATTCGGTGCACGGTGCCATCGGCTTTACCCAGGAATATTCGCTGCATCTGTTTTCCCGCCGGCTGTGGGCCTGGCGCAGCGAGTTCGGCTCGGCCAGCGTCTGGAGCCAGCGCATCGGCCAGCTGGTCTTCTCATCAGGTAGTGGAGGCTATTGGCCGCTGATCACTGGCCATGCCAGCCAGTCGCTCTCAACCCTTGCGGAGAAACCACTATGAGTACATTCCTGCAAATCGAGCGTGATGGCGGCATCGTCACCGTTCGCATGAACCATCCCGAAACCCGCAATGCATTGACTTCCCCCGAACAGATTCAGGAGTTCGTCGATCTCTGTGCTCAGTTGCGCAGCGACCGCACGGCGCGGGTAATGGTGTTGACCGGTAATGGCAGTGCATTCTGCGCCGGTGGCAACGTCAAGGACATGCGCGACCGCGCGGGTATCTTTGCCGGTTCGCCGTATGAGCTGCGCAACACCTATCGTGACGGTATTCAAAGGATCCCGATCGCGTTGTATGAGCTAGACATTCCCATAATCGCTGCGGTCAACGGCCCGGCGATCGGTGCGGGCCTCGATTTGGCCTGTATGTGCGACATCCGTCTGGCTGCGAGCTCGGCGCTGTTTGCTGAGAGCTTCGTGCGCCTTGGCATCGTTCCGGGAGATGGCGGCGCCTGGTTGCTGCCGCGAATCATCGGAATCCCCAAGGCCAGCCTGATGGCGTTCACCGGCGACACCATCAATGCTGCGAAGGCATTGGAGTGGGGTTTGGTGGAGCAAGTCTGCACACATGAAACGCTGCAGGCGGAAGCGCAGGCGTTGGCTCAGCGGATCGCCGCCAATCCTGGGCATGCGCTACGGCTGTGCAAGCGCCTATTGCGCGAAGGCCAGCATATGCGACTCGACTCATTGCTGGAGCTATCCGCGGCGTACCAATCCTTGGCGCATCACACAGAGGATCATCATGAAGCGGTGGCTGCCTTCGTCGAGAAGCGTAACCCTGACTACCTGGATCGATAATTAGCGCCTGTGCAGAAGCAACGAAGAATTTAGGAGTAGTAATGATGCGTGGAGTTTTCCGCGAAGATCACAATATGTTCCGCGAAATGGCCCGGCGTTTCGTTGATCGCGAAATCGTACCGAACCTGCATGAGTGGGAAAAGAACGGCATCGTGCCCAAGGAGGTCTGGCTCAAGGCCGGCGAATTGGGGTTGCTCTGTTCGACCGTGCCTGAAGAATACGGTGGATCCGGTGGCGACTTCGGCCACTCCGCCGTAATGATCGAGGAGCTTGCGCGGGCCAATGCGACCGCCGTCGGGTTTACCACTCATTCGGAAATCGTCGCGCCCTACATCGTCGCTTATGGCAGTGAAGAGCAGAAGCACAAGTGGCTTCCGCGCATGGTCAGCGGTGAGCTGATCGGCGTAATCGCCATGAGCGAACCGGGCATCGGCAGCGATCTGCGTTCGATGCGCACACTGGCCCGACGTGATGGCGATGACTACATCGTTTCCGGACAGAAAACCTTCATTACCAACGGCAGCAATGCCGGGTTGATTGTTACGGCAACCAAGCTCGATCCAGCCGCTAAAGAGCTGACGCTGATCTGTATCGAAGAAGAGCGCGAGGGGTTTTCCAAAGGGCGTCGGTTGGAAAAGATCGGTCTCAAAGGACAAGACACCGCCGAGTTGTTCTTCGATGAAGTGCGCGTGCCGGCAGGTAATCGCTTGGGCGAGGAGGGCAAGGGCTTCAAGTACCTCACCCATCAACTTGCCTGGGAGCGGCTGATCATCGCGATTCGCGCAGCGCAGTCAATCGATACGCTGCTGCAAGAAACCATTGACTACACGCGCGAGCGCAAAGTGTTCGGCAAGCCGGTGTTGGATTTCCAGAACACACGCTTCAAACTGGCGGAGGCCAAGGCGCAGGCGACCATGCTGCGTGTATTCGTTGATGATTGTTTGGAAAAGGTCATGCGTGGCGAGCTTGCACCTGACGTCGCAGCCATGGCGAAACTGCTGGGTTCCGAAATGCAGGGCAAATTGCTCGATGAGTTCCTTCAGCTTCATGGCGGCTATGGATTCATGAGCGAATACAAGATTAGCCGTGCCTGGGTCGATGCCCGAGTGGCGCGTATATATGGCGGTACCTCGGAAATCATGAAAGAAATTATTGGCCGCGCTTTGTGACATTTCCAAATGCCAGCCAGCGGGACCTAGGAGAATGACACCCATGGGCTTCTATCGAGTCTTTCTTGCTTTGTGCCTGAGTGCGGTTTCGTTGCTGAGCGTTGCCCAGCCCGTCAGTCAGGCGGACGACTACAGCGCTGAGGCCGAACGCGCCAAGGCGCTGTTGGGCAAATCCGTGACGGCTTACCAGGCGGAAGGCGACAAAGCGTTGGCCAAGTTCAGCCGACAAGGCGATTACATCGATGGTGAGCTCTACATCTATGTTGTCGATACCTCCGGGGTGATGCTCGCCAGTGGTGGCCCTTCCGCAACGCTGATCGGCAAGCAGGTCACCAATGTTCTGGATGAAGACCTGAAGGCTGCGTTCGAAGCCGCATTGAAGGAGCCCGAAGACGGCACGGTGCGCAGCGCGGATTACCGTTGGTGGAACTGGCAGCATGGCAAGGTCGAACGCAAAAAGGTTTTCTACCAGCGAGTTGGCGACCGCATCATTTCGGTCGGCTACTACATGCCTCGCTCCAGCAGTGAAGCGGCAAAGGAACTGCTTAAAAAAGTCGCCAACGAAGTAGCAGCTGATCCGAAGACGGTCTTTGGCCGAATCAACAAGCAAGACAAGGCGCTGAGCCAGGATGACCTCTACGCATTCGTCGTTGATTTGAACACCAAGAAGTTTATTGCCCATGGCTTCATACGACGCTTGGTAGGCACCGACTTCCAGGCGTTACGTTCCGCCGACGGCCAGCCGATAGGCAAACGGATGCTGCAGGCGATGGCGCAGGGCGATACCGGGGAAGTCTCCTATATATGGCGCAACCCTGTAACCGGCCAAACCGAGTACAAGAAGACCTTTTTGGAAAAGGTTGATCACTATGCCGTCGCGGTAGGTTCGTATGAAAAGTCGATGAAGCTGGATCGACAGGCAGACGGCCGACGCGAGGCCAGGATGGCAGAGGGGGCGGACCGATGACCGATCTGGTATTGCTTCACGGCGGGCAGCACGGGTCTTGGTGCTGGAAGTTTTTTGTCGACGCGATCAAGCAGCGCGAGGCGTTGTTCGAGCGGGTCATCTGTCTTGATATGCCAGGTTGCGGCACGAAGCGTGGCCGGGATGTATCGACGCTGACCTTTGGCGACATCATCAAGGAACTCAACGACGAGCTGAGAGCTGCGAATGTTCGCGACGCCGTGCTGCTCGGCCACTCGATTGCAGGTGTTCTGTTGCCAATGATGGCCACTGAGGACCAGTCGCTCTACTCGCGGCTTGTCTACCTCGCAACGGCGGTACCGGCCGAAGGTCAATCGATCATGGAGCTGCTCGGATCGTCCTTGCATGGCCAGAACCCGGAAGAGGTTGGCTGGCCGCTGAATCCTGTTACTACCGCGCCAGTTGACATGCAGAAAGCAATGTTTGGTGCTGACATGAGCGACGCGCAGCTTACCTGGTTGCTGGGGGAAGCAGCCGCCGACGTTACGCCTCCTGCAATAGCCACCCAGCCGGCGGCCCGAGAAGGCTACGCAAACGCCGTACCTTCGGTTTACATCCTGACAGCCAGGGATGGCATTTTGCCGCCCGCATGGCAGCGCAAGTTCGCTGAAAGATTAGGCTGTGAGGACCTCATCGAAATTGATACGCCACATGAACCGTTTGTAACTGACCCTGAACTACTGGGCGCTACGCTGGCGGAATGGATGATTAGTCGACGATCCTGATTGTGGGCTTAGTGATCGTTTTCGCTGGTCCCGCTTAGCCGTGACCCGCTAGAGCAGCGGCATTAGTTATACCCTTGTGCTGATAACGCCTAAAAAGCTCCGAGTGGTAGTGGCGCTAGGGCCTGCTAAAGCCTATCTTGAGACTTGGACATTCACCCACGCACAGAATAAAAAGGGGCATGAGCCATGAAAATTTTGCGTATTGCGATATTTAGCACTTTCTGCTTTTTTGTCACTTCGTCTCAGGTAGGCCAGCAAGCGCATACGTCCGTTGAGATAACGGCGGGTGTTGAATGTTCGAACGGGCACCCATGCTTTTATGCATTACCTCCAGTAGTGTCCCTTTCAGGCCTGCTTTTCTAGTAGCTCGCACATGGCGAGCAAACACGTTCCTAGCGCTGGAAGTCGAGTGGTATGGCGTAGTGATGCTGAGCCCTCGGCTAGGATCGAACTAAGCTTCGCTCAGGCACTTATGCCGGAGCTTGCCATTGACGTAGTCGATAAACGCATTCTGTATGAGCTTGCCGGGCTGAATTAGCTCTCGCTTTCTGTCGCGCTGATTAGACCGTTGATCGAGTGACTTGCCGGTAAACTCAGCCTTGGTCGGTGCGCCATCGGGTCACCGTGAAACACCTCCAATAGTCGTTGCTGCATTAGACAATCGACCGGTTGCTGGTCATTGTCGTGGGGCTTGGGCCAGGGGCGCTGGTCACAGATGGGGATCAGTGTCGTGGAAGTGCGGGACTGGTTGGGCGACATCTATGACCAGCTGTCGCGAAGCAATAATGTCACATCCGTTTGTCTCCTATCGATCAGCCCGCTTAACCCATGATTGAGCGCTCTGCAATGGGTATTGCGTGACGTTCGCCAGCCCAAGTGCGGCGTTATCGAGTTACTGAGGTCACCGGATGACCGCGCCACGCAGTTCGAACGAAACCGCACCGAGCTTGCGAACTTCCTGCGCAGCCGCCGTGAACGCATTACGGCTGAGGAGGTTGGCCTGCCGTCGGGCGGCAGGCGCCGTACACTGGGCCTTCGACGCGAAGAGGGTGGCCGCGCTCGCAGGGGTAGGGTTGTCCAGGTACACCTGGCTTGAGCAGGGAGGGATATCGGTGTATCGGTGACGTTTCTCGAGAACCTGGCCCGGACGCTCAAGCTCGATGCGACAGAAGGTCGCCATCTGTTTCTGCTGGCCCATCAGCGTCTGCCGCCAGAGCCGGCAAGACCTGGTGCGTGGTTCCGCCCCTGGTGCATCGGTTGATGGCCGATCTGCCGTTGCCCGGCCTACGTGCTGAACCTGCGGTGGGACGTTCTGGCGTGGAATGCTGCGGCGGATCGCCTGCTTGGTTTCTCGAGCTTTCCGGCCGAGCACCGCAACCTGCTCTGGCTGCTGTTTACCGCGCCTTCGATGCGCGCCCTGTTCGATCCCTGGCAGGATCAGGCGCTGCAGATCCTGTCGAGCTTTCGCCGCGACTTCGTCAGGGCTCCGCTCGATCCGGACATCGGCACCCTGGTCAAGGCTCTGGAAAAGATTGATACCGACTTAGGGCCTGGTGGCGCCAGCAGGATATCCACGGCCCTTGTCAGGGGGTCGGTATCTGAGCGTTCCCGAGGTTGGCCCGGTCGTCTTCGACCATACGTCCCTGACGATCAACGTCGACCGTGACCTGCGGCTGATTTATTACGCGGCGAGGGGAGGGCAAGCCGCGATCCGGAAGTTCAATAATAGCTGGTCGACGTCAGCAGTATGAGGAATGAGCCGCTCCCCCAATGACCGGGCCCCGCGAGCGATCGAGGTGCTAGGAGACTGTCCGCGCTGAATCTGCAGCGTCTTTCCTCTGCTGATGAAATGATGCTCTCGCTTCAGTCCCCAAGCGCATTGAGATAGCCAATCAGGGCGCGCGGAATCTCCTGTAGCCAGATCCGCTCCAGGCTTTCGTTCGTCTCAGGAGCCGAATGGAACATCCCGGATGGTATGGATAACAGAACCGCACTATAGGCGCGCAAATCTTCGGCACTTGCGTCGGGCAACCTCATGTGGAGAACCTTTTCGTAGATGGAACGCACTGCGGCGCGAAGCGCTGGCGAATGAAGCTGCCGATCGCCTAGGGTCGGGCTGAGCAGCAACTGGATATCCCGGTGACGAGCAATGTATTCAAGAAAGGGAACGATGAGCCGTTCCACCATCTGCGCTGTAGAAAGGCGCTTCCAGACGTGATCGTCGATCTGCTCCAGTCGCTTGGTGATGGTACACAGCGCGTCGGTGTGACGCTGATTGAGGGCGGCGAGGACGCTGTGCTTGTCGGGGAAGAAGTGATAGAGCGAGCCAATGGAGGTGCCCGACTCCTTGGCGAGACGATGCATCGTCAGGCCCGCTTCGCCATCGCGCTGCAACACCTTCGCGCAGGCATCCAGAATGGCGGCGACACGCTCGTGTCCACGGTCCTGCTGTGGCTTGCGGGGCGTCCGGCCTGCTTTCACAGATGGACGCGTGGTGGGCGCTAGTTCTGGGGTCATGGCCTGAATGCTAGCGGAACGCAGCGAAGAGTGCAGTAATACTAGACAGAAACTTCTAGTTAAGTAACATGCGCAGCTTCATCCCAGATCGACTCGCATGGCCCAGCCCCAGTATTTGAAGCCCAATCCGAATTGGGAGCCTCACGAGCGACCATCTATGCCGGGTTCGCCGTCGACGCCATTGCACAGCAATCCGGTCAGGCTCGCCTATGCGCTCGTCGCCATGCTGGTTGGCATCACCGGCGGCCTGGGCAATGCGTTGTTTAGCGCCAATCTCGCCGCCATCCAGGGGGAGCTGGGGCTGACGCCCGAGCAGGGCGCCTGGCTGCCCGCCGCCTACCTGATGGTCAACGTTTCCACTAATCTCCTGCTGATCAAGTTTCGGCAGCAATACGGATTGCGCCGTTTCGCGGAGATCGGCCTGACGATCTACGCGCTCGTGACCGTTACTCATATCTTCGTCGAAGGCTTCGGCATGGCCGTATTCGTTCGGGCGGTCAGCGGTTTCGCCGGTGCCACGGTCAGCACCCTGGCCGTGCTCTACATGCTGCAGGCGTTTCGCAAGGCCGACATGCCCAAGGGGCTGATCATCGGCATCGGCATATCCCAACTGGCGACGCCGCTGGCCTGGCTGCTGTCCCCGGCCTTGCTGGATTTGGGGGAGTGGCATCGCCTGTACGTATTGGAGGCGGGCCTCGCGCTGTGCTCGCTGGCGGCGGTGGTGGTGCTCAAGCTGCCGCCGGGCGAACACATCAAGGCATTCGAACCGCTGGATTTTCTCACGTTCCTCCTCATCGCTCCGGCGCTGGCGCTGTTCGCCGCCGTGCTGGCCCAGGGGCGGGTGCAGTGGTGGTTCGAGCAGCCCTGGATCGCCTATGCGCTGATCGCCGGGCTGGTGCTGATGATCGCCGCCCTGACGATCGAGCATCATCGGAAACATCCGCTGGTGCAGACGCGCTGGCTGGGTATGGCCGACACCCTGCGTTTCGCCGTCGGCGCGATCGCCCTGCGCTTCGTCCTGGCAGAGCAGAACTACGGCGCGGTCGGGTTGCTGCAGACGCTCGGCATGGGGGCCGATCAGTTGCGGGGGCTCTATACCGTGATGCTGATCGGCCTGGTGCTCGGCATCGTCGTCAGTGCGCTGACCTTCGGCCCCAGAACCATCGTCGCGCAGATCGTCCTGTCCATCGTATTGATCGCGACGGGCAGCTTTCTGGATACCGATGCCACCAACCTGACCCGCCCCCACGACATGTTTCTCAGCCAGGGCATGCTGTCCTTCGCCGGCGGCCTGTTCATGGGGCCGCTGATGTTGACGGGGGTCATGAAGGCGCTGAAGAACGGGCCGAATTATCTGGTGAGCTTCGCCGTGCTGTTCTCGATTACCCAGAGCCTCGGCGGTCTCGCCGGCCCCGCGGTATTCGGCACCTTCCAGGTGGTGCGTGAGAAGACCCACTCCAGTTATCTGACCGAACAGATCAACCCGGCCGACCCGATCGTGGCGCAGCGCCTGCAACTGCAGGGGCAACTCTATGCGCCGCTGATTAGCGATCCGCTGCTGAGGCAGGCGCAGGGTTCCGCACAGTTGAGCCAGGTGGTGCGCCGCGAAGCCAACGTGCTGGCCTTCAATGATGTGTTCCGCCTGATCGGGCTGGTGGCCATCAGCGTACTGAGCTGGTCGCTCTTCCACATTCTGCGCGCGGCCCGGCAAAAGAAGCGCGAGAGCCTGGCCAGCGTGACTCCCCCTACCGATATCCAAGATACCTGAGCCATGACCGACGAAAAGAAGCCCCGCGAAGATCTGCCCGCTACCCCGGCCGTGGAGGAATCCGCCGCGCCGGCCGATGCCGGGCCGGTCGAGAGCGAGCCGCCGAAGACGATCAGGCCCAGGGCCCGCACCGTGGTTCTGATGCTGGGCGTCGCCCTGGTCGGGATTCTCGCAATACTCTACGCCTGGCGGCTGCCGCCGTTTACCAGCGGCATCGTCACCACGGAAAACGCCTATGTCCGGGGCCAGATCACCGTGCTGGCACCGCAGGTCAACGGCTATGTCTCTGAAGTCCTGGTCGAGGATTTCCAAACGGTGGAGCAGGGACAGGCGCTGATCCGGATCGACGACCGCATCTATCGGCAGAAGGTGGCGCAGGCCAGGGCGGAGCTGGCCGCGCGCCAATTCGAACTGGATAACGTGGTGCAGACGCAGGCCTCCGATCAGGCGACGCTGGCTTCCCGACGCGCCGAAATCGGCGCGGCGAAAGCTGAGTTTGACCGTGCGCGGGCCGATGAACTGCGCGTCAACGAGCTGTCCGAGCGGGGCTCAGTTTCGGTTCGCGAGCGCGACCAGATTCGCGCCACCGCGCGCTCGGCCGCCGCCAATGTGAAGCGCTCGGAAGCCGCGATCCAGATCGCCGAGGAAAGCCTCAAGGCCACCGGCGTCTCCAAGGGCGGGCTCCAGGCCCAGGTTGCGCTGGCCGAAGCGTCCCTGCGCCTGGCCGAAATCGATCTCGCCAACACCCTGATCAAGGCGCCGAGAGGCGGCCAGGTCAGCCAGGTCACGGTGCGCCTCGGACAGTACGTCTCGGCGGGTTCGCAACTGCTCTACCTGGTTCCGCAGCAACTCTGGATCATCGCCAATTACAAGGAAACCCAGATCTACCACATGCGCGTAGGCCAGCCGGTCACCTTCGACATCGATGCGCTGGACGGCGCCTCGCTCAGCGGACGGGTCGAGCGGCTGGCGCCTGCCACCGGTTCGGAGTTCAGCGTGCTGGCGCCCGACAACGCCACCGGCAACTTCACCAAGGTGGTTCAGCGGCTGCCGGTGCGCATCGCCATCGATGCCGAGCAGCCGCTGGCCGAGCGCCTGCGTCCGGGCCTCTCGGTGGTCGTCCATGTCGATACCAGCGCCGATGACGAGGAGGGCGTGCAATGACGCGGCCCGACAGGGTCAGCCGGGCGTTGTCCCCCCTGCTGCTGGCCATGGCCCTGACCGCTTGCGCGCCGGCTCGGCAGGCGATACCGCCGGCGGCGCAGGTCGAGGTGCCGGGTGCCTGGCGCGACGGCACGGCAGCCAGGTCGGCCATCCAACTGCGCTGGTGGCAGGGTTTCGCCGATCCGCAACTGAACCGCCTGATCGAAACCGCACTGGCCTCGAACACCGACATCCTCACGGCGATGTCCCGGGTCGACGAGGCGCGCGAGCAGGTTCGGCTGGCGCGCTCGTCCCTGCTGCCCAGGGTCGATGCCGTGATTGGCGGGCAGCGCGTCCGTGATCTCGGCACGTCGGGAATCCAGCACACCACGGCCTTTCAGCCGGAGTTGCAGGTATCCTACGAGGTAGATGTCTGGGGCCGTCTGGGCAAGCTGCGGGAAGCGGCCGAGCTGGGTTACCAGGCCAGCGAAGCGGATCACGACGCGGTGCGCCTCGCGGTGGTCAGCACCCTGGCCAGGGCCTACATCTCACTGCTATCGCTGGACTACCAGTTGCAGGTGACCCGCCAGACCGCCGAATCCCGCCAGGAGGCTCTGCGCATCGCCGGCGACCGGGCGAGCCTCGGCTACACCTCGCAACTGGAGCTGACCCAGGCGCAGTCTGAATACGAGGCCGCCGCACAACTTATTCCCGAACTGGAACAGGCGATCCGCCAGCAGGAGAATGCCATCCGTCTGCTGACCGGCACGCTGCCCGGTGCGGTCACGCGCGGCAGCCATTTCGACACCATCGCCCTCCCAGCAGTGCCCGCGGCTCTGCCGTCGGAGCTGTTGCGGCGCCGGCCCGACATCCGTCAGGCCGAACTGCTGTTGGCCGCGAGCGATCTCAGCCTCGACGCCGAGCGTGATCGTTTTCTGCCGCAGGTTCAGCTTTCCGCGAACATCGGCCAGTTGTTCGTCAACGCGCTGGACTACGATCCAGAGCGGGTCTGGGGGCTGGGCGGCAGCGTACTGGCGCCTTTGTTCAATGGCCGACGGCTGGAAGCGGGGGTTGCGATCGCTACCGCTCAGCGCGATCAGGCCGCTTACCGTTATCGAGCCTCTGCGCTGAACGCCTTCAGCGAAGTAGAGAGCGCCCTTTCCGGCATCCACCAGTTCGCCGCCCAGGCAGAGCGCGTCGAGGCGCGGCGCGAGATTCTGGCGCGGTCGCTGGAAATCGCCCGCGACCGCTACCGCGGTGGCTACTCCTCCTACCTCGAAGAACTCGACGCCCAGCGCAACCTGTTCAACACCGAACTGGCGGTGATCCAGATCGAAGAAAACCGCATCGGCAACCTGATCAACCTCTACCAGGCGCTGGGGGGGGGCTGGCAGGCGGATGCGATCCACGCGAGCGAGGAGCACCCCGTTCCTTTGAAACATATTAAGAGGGATCATTGATGAAATACCGCACCCAACTCCGGCCAGGCCTGCTGGTCATGCTGCTGGTCGCTTGTGCCGCGGCAGAAGCCGATACGCTGTCGATCAAGGCGGAAAACGACATCATCTCCTCGGGAAGCGATGGTCATTACAGCAACGGGCTGGAAGTAATCTGGGGCTTCGAGCCCGAACAGGATCACTGGAGCCGTAGTCTCGCAGATCTCCTGCCGGGCTGGTCGGGCAGTGCGGTGGACAATGTCGCCTATCGCTTTGGCCATCAGATCTATACCCCTGAGGAAATCGAAAACAATGGACTGATCGAGGACGACCGTCCGTATGCGGGACTGATGTTCGCCGGGGTGTCGATGTTCTCCGACACCCCGCACGAGGGCTGGCGTTCGGCCGAGGAATTGCACCTTGACGTCGGCATCGTCGGCCCGGCTGCGGGCGGCAAGCGATTGCAGCGCGCCGTGCACAAGGCCACCGGCAGCGACGAGCCCAACGGCTGGGAACATCAATTGGAGAACGAGCCCTTCGTCAATCTGGCCTATCAGCACCGCTGGTGGCTGCAGAAGCGCATGGGCGGGCTGGAGCTGGAATACGGCCCCAGCCTGGGCTTCTCGCTCGGCAATCTGTACACCTACGCATCGACAGGCCTGGGGGCGCGGCTCGGGCAGAACCTGCAGCGTAGCTTCAGCATTCCTTCGGTCACTCCTGGGCAAAGCGGCAACCAGTTCTTCCACGCGGGCAGCGGGTTCGGTTGGTACGGCTTCGCCAATCTCGAGGGACGCTACATGGCGCAGAACATGCTCCTCGACGGCAACACCTTCGAGGACAGCCATTCGGTGGATCGCCGCGAATGGGTCGGCGACGCCACGCTCGGCGGCGTGCTGACCTGGAGCCGCTGGCAACTGGCGTTCGCCAGCGTCTGGCGCACCCGCGAGTTCGAGGGACAACAGGAGCACGACCAGTTCGGCTCGATCACGCTCTCGACCTGGTTGTAATGCTGACGAGGGGCTCTGCGCGGCCCAAGCAAACCATCTCAACAGGAAGAAACTGGAAATGGATGAATTGAATGTAATGATTTCCATACTGCTGGTGGCGTTCCTGACGATGACTGTCGGGTTCGCCGCGCGCGAGAGGAACTGGGGGGTTGCATTGATCGGACTGGGCGTCGTCGGTGTGTTTTCGGTGCTGGGATACAAGATGTACATCACTTTCGGCGGTGCGTGACAGGCTCCGTATTCTTGGCGGCCGAAAAAGCCATGCATGGCGCCGGTACTGCGAGTGCCGGTGGCCGCTTCCTTTTTCGCATTCGAGTTCCTCAGTTTGAATCGTCAACCAGCTCCGCTCCGCGGACAGTTATATGGCTCCATCCTCCGGCGGGGAGCGTTCCTCGTGCTTCTGCTGCTGATGCTGAGCGGTTGCGCCGGGGTCAAGGTGTCCGCCCTCGAAACCAGGGACTACATCTCCCTGCGCCGCGGGGATGTGCTGAGCACAGGGCAACTCAGCTCTTCGGTGGGGACCGCGCTGCAGGTGGTCGGCATCGGCCAGGACGAATGCAAGGCAGCCGCTGCCGTCTGCCTTCGAACGCTGGGCGAGTCGAAAGCGCTGGGCGACGAGCAACGGCTGTCGGTATTGGCCGAACTCTGGCTGCAGGAAGCGTTGCGGCTGGATCGATCGGCGCAGACCGATGCGCAGACCGACGCCATGCTGGATGCTTACCTGGAAAGCGCCCGGCACGCTTACGCTTACCTGTTCATGACCGAGCGCACGGTGGGGCAGAGGGCCCTGGACGATAGGCAGACCCAGGTGCGCGACTATTACAACTTCTCCGTGCAAAAGGCGTTGACTGGGCTCTTTGCGCGCTATCAAGGCAACCCGCCACAGGCTGGCGAAGGCCAGGGCAACTTCGTGCTGCATAGCGGCCGCTGGCAGATTCAGGGTACGGTGGGCGATGTCCGTCTGGCTGGCGGCCGGGACCTGCCGGAGGCGCTGATTCCAGCGGCTTCGCTTTCCTTTAAGGGCTTGCGTAACCAGTATCGGCGGGACGGGTTGGGAGCAGAACTGGTCGCCATGACTGACCGCAGAGTGGTGAGAAAGGACAGTGCGGAGCTGGCCTGGAGCGAGACGCCGTTCCCGGCCGTCACTGCAGTGGCGAGTTTTCCAGGAGCGACCCTGGACGAGGTTCTGAGCACGCAAAGGGTGCATATCGTCGGCTACGACCCATTTCGCCAGGACAGCATCACGATGGCCGGGCGAGAGATCCCACTGGCGGCTAGCTTCACCTCTGGCTACGGGCTCTGGCTGGCTC
The DNA here is from genome assembly GCF_024448895.1 of Stutzerimonas stutzeri. Taxonomy (GTDB): domain Bacteria; phylum Pseudomonadota; class Gammaproteobacteria; order Pseudomonadales; family Pseudomonadaceae; genus Stutzerimonas; species Stutzerimonas stutzeri_Q. The sequence continues at coordinate 5,840 of NZ_JAMOIC010000008.1, read as the reverse complement.
GTTCGGGATTTGCCTCCCAGTCATTGCTGACACTAGTGGGCAAGGGCGAGGTACTGGAAAAGCCACACGTCTATCTGATGCAGCCCTACGATCCGAACCGCCGCATCATCATCATGCTGCATGGCCTGGCCAGCAGTCCGGAAGCCTGGATCAATGTCGCCAACGAGGTGCTGGGCGACGAAGCCCTGCGGCAAAACTACCAGATCTGGCAAGTCTATTACCCGACAAACGCCCCGCTGGCATTCAACAACAAGGCGATCCGTACGGCCCTTGAGCAGACCCTTGAGCACTTCGATCCGAGCGGAACGGCCCAGGCCTCTCGGGATATGGTGGTAATCGGGCATAGCATGGGTGGGGTGCTGTCGCGGTTGATGCTGTCGTCTTCCGGAGATCGTCTGTGGGACGCCCTGCTTGAGAGGTATCCGCTTCAGGGGCGTAGGCTCGAGCGGGTGCAGAAGGAGGTCGGCCCCTATGTGAGGTTCGAGCCCTTGCCCGATGTCAGCCGCGCGATCTTCGTCGCGGCCCCGCACCGCGGCACGCCATTCGCCGAGAACCGCATTTCCCGCTGGGCCGCTGGCCTCGTCAAGCTGCCGGCCTCGGTGCTTGGGCGGATCACCGATGTTGCGCAATTGCTGATCGTCCCGGGCTCGGCCAATGCCGAGGTGTTGACCCGGCCACTCAACAGCATCGACAATCTCAGCAGCAACGACCCCTTTGTCAGGCTGAGCGCCGACCTGCCCATCTCGCCTGCGGTGCGCTACCACTCGATCATCGGCAACTACACCCCCGCGTTGTCACTGCTGGATTCCAGCGATGGTGTGGTGCCGTATTCCAGTGCCCATCTGGCCGCGGCAGAGTCGGAAATCGTGATTCCTTTCGGCCACAGCGTGCAGGAGACGCCCGAGGCCATCATGGAAATCCGCCGCATTCTGCACGTTCATCTGCACGAGTCCGACGGCGACCGGTTCGCGGGACCGGTACCATGACCCTGCGTGTTTTCCTGCAGGTGCTGGCTTCGCTGGCAATGCTGCTGGCGACAGCCTGGGGGGGCATGGCGCTGTGGTATCAGTTGCCGATGATGGCTGCGGGCAAGAGCGCGTCGATAGCCCTGTGGTGCATCCTCGCCTCGGCGCTGCTCATCGCGCTCTGGCGGCTTCGGCCCTGGATTGCGATTTGCGGCTACCTGTCGCTGTTCGCGCTGTTGCAGGTTTGGTGGAACTCCCTAGAGCCCTCGAACCATCGGGTCTGGACCGATGATCTGATGGGAATGACCCACGGACGTGCGGAGGGCAGTCAGGTAACCTTGCACAACGTGCGCAATTTCGACTGGCGCAGCGACGAGGACTATGACCCACGTTGGGAAACCCGCCGCTACGATCTGGATCAGCTGACGTCGGTCGATTTGGCGACCTCTTACTGGGGGATGCCGGCCATCGCTCACGTTCTGGTCTCGTTCGGCTTCGATGATGGCCAGTTCGTGGTATTCACGGTGGAAATCCGCAAAGAGCGTGGCGAAAGCTATTCGGAAATTGGCGGCTTCTTCAAACAGTTCGAACTGAGCATCGTTGCCGCCGACGAGCGAGACGCGTTGCGGGTGCGCACCAACGTTCGCAACGAAGATGTCTATCTGTATCGGGTAAATATGTCCGAAGAGGCGATGCGGGCGCTCTTCCTGTCCTACATCCAGCAGACAAATCAGTTGCAGGAAGAACCTCGTTTCTACAACACCATTACCGCCAACTGCACCACCATCGTCTTCGAGATGATGCGTCAGATCGCCCAGGGGTTGCCGATGGATTATCGATTGCTGCTGACGGGTTATTTGCCAGGTTACGTACGGGATGTCGCCGGCCTCAAGGCAAACCTCGGCCTAGAGGAACTGCAACGGCGTGGGAGAATAACCGAGCGGGCCCGGCAGGCCGGTGATCATCCGCAGTTTTCCCAATTGATCCGTCGTGGTGTGCCCGGCTGGGAAGAGACGGCTGGAGAAACCGTATCGACTCAGTGATTGTTGCGTTGCGGCGGCGTTGCCGAACTCGACTGGCATTGATGCGCGGGGCGTAGCGCTGCTGAATGACCGAACTATCAATGGTGGCTTGCCGCAAGCATCTGCTCCGCAATTGCACTCAGGCGATCGTTGACACTGTGCTCATAGCTGGATTGCATCGGGCCGAACAATTTCCGGTGCATTTACTTCATTGAGATGAGGTGCGCAAAGCCAATTAACCAATACGTTTTTACATTCTTTAATACATATGTCGGTACATATTGATGAGTTTGAAAATATTAGAGTCTCGCGTCTAATATTTCGAACTTTGCAGGTTATGGAGATTCCAAGCCATTAGTTACAATCCAACCATGAAGAGAGAGGGTGATCAAATGGCAATGCGGACCAGTAACCTATTTTTGAACGCCTCTGTAATCGGGGTTCTATCCGTTCCATTTTGTGCTGTAGCGGCTACGCCTTCGGACCCTATTTCCACATTCGGTATATCCGGGAGCTACAATGAATACGAGCTGGAGTCGGACATAGACCCGATCGATGGAGAGGACGAAAATCTTCCCAAGGGTGGGCTCTTCTATAGTTTCGGCAACAAGATGACGGGCGAAAGCGGGTTGGTCTATGAGGCCGGCGTGGCCGCAAAATACGGCGAGAAGGATGATAGCGAATTGCTGGAAGGCCAGTTCGATGTTGATCTGGGACTTCGGGCGGCGCTGCAGGGAGACAACTACGTCGATGTCATCGTCGGCGGCGGTTATGCCTGGTCGCGCTTCGAGCCCGATGGAAGCTCCGACGTGGAGTTGACCACCAAAGGCCCATTCGCCAAAGCCGCGGTCGGTTACAACCACAAGTTCAGCAGCACTACGATGCGCTTCGAGGCGGGGGCTCGCTATACCATCGATGGCGAGACGAAACTGGACGTGGATGACGTTGGCGGTGATACGGTCGACCTGGAAGATCGCGCCCACCCATACGCGGAGCTGAGTTTCCTGTGGAACCAAGGATACCGCGGCTTGCCGGTCATGGCCTCGGTCTATTACACCCAAACGCGCTATGAACTCGATGACGCCTATGATGTAGCCGGAGACACCGAACTGAAAAACGACGAGATCGGCTTCAAACTCGGCTTGGCATTCTGACGCCGTTGCGCTGGGATGAGGCAACGCTTGAACGTGGCTTGATCCGATTTCACGGTTTATCGAGCGGCACTGTCGAGCCTTAAGCCGGGACAAAGCGTTTCCTTCGTGGCTCGGCGTAGTGGCATCAGCCCCAACCAGTTGTTGCACTGGCGCAAGTTCTACCAGTACGGCAGCCTGTCGGCAGTCAGTGCCGGCGAGGCTGTGGTGCCGCTTCGGGGCTGGCGATGCGATGAAGCGGATCCGCGAATTACAACGCATGTTGGCAATAAACCAGATGTCATTGGATTCGTACGAGGCGGCCGGCATGCGGCGGTGATCTACAGCATGCTGCTCACCGCTAAGCTCAACGGCCTGAACCCCGATGCCTGGCTCAAGGAAACCTTGGAAAAACTGCACACCTGGCCGCACAGCCGGCTCGATGAGCTGCTGCTGCTGCGAAGTTCGGTGTAAGGCACAAGGTGGGTTGGACGCTTACCATTGGGGATTGTGACTCCGCTTCCTGGTTGCCCAAGGAGCGTTATCAACTGTCGAATGTCATGGACATCCTTCGCAATTGAAAGAGTTACTCCCAGCCTATCGCCTATCGCCTATCGCCTGAAGGTGAAAAGGCGCTCGTTGTAGGAAAAATCCAGGATTTCCACAATCCTTACTTTTGGACTCCATTTCCCTATCTTACTGGAGACTGGTCAATGAAAATGAACACCATCGAACGCCCGCTATCGCGAGCCCATTTTTCCAGGCTGGCGACTGTTGCGCTGGGAGGTCTGCTGCTGGTTGGTTGTGCCGGAAATCCGCCGAACGAACAATTCGCTGTAACCGAATCTGCAGTTCTTAGCGCCGTAAGCGCCGGCGGTACCGAGTACGCAGCGGTCGAAATGCGTGCCGCGAGGGAAAAATGGAAGCAAGCCGAACTGGCCATGCAACAGGAAAATTACGACGAAGCGCGCAAACTGGCCGAACAAGCCGAGTGGGACGCTCGCGTTGCCGAGCGCAAGGCCCAGGCAGCCAAGGCGAAGAAGGCCGTAGAGGATGCCAACCAGGGGATCCAGGAGTTGCGTGAAGAAAGCATGCGCGGCCAGTGATCACCACGTTCAACCCCAACGCCTTTAATGCAGGATGATTCGCTATGAATAAACTTTTGCCCCTTTCTACCGTGCTGGCCATGACCATCGGCTTGGCAGCCTGTTCTTCTCAACCCAACCAGAACCTCGAGCAAGCGCGCGCGCAATATTCGCAGCTGCAAGCCGATGCGCGTTCGAGCGAGCTCGCCGCGCTTGAAACCGAAGATGCTGGCAAAATACTGGATATGGCCAACACAGCCTATATGGGTGACGCAGACGAGGAAAAGGTGGATCAGCTGGCCTATTTGGCCAAGCGTCGTATCGAGCTTGCCGAACAGACTATAGCCCTACGCACCGCCGAGCAGGAAATCGAGAAGGCGTCAGCCAAGCGAGCTGAAGCCCAACTCGAATCGCGTGAGCAGCAACTCAAGCGTCAGCAGGACGAGATCCGCAAGTTGCAGCAGGATCTGTAAGCTTAACAGACCGCGCGTGGCACGCTGGGTCACCTTTGGACGTGCTGTTCGATTTGAACAAGGCGTAACTTAAGGCTGCCGGCGTGGGTGGAACCCAGAAGTGCGCCAGGTTCTGAACCAGAAAATACGGAAACCTGAAGGCTGGGGGGGGTTACAAGTAGCCTGGTCCGATAGAGGGCCGGTTACGATAATCCTTGGATAAATGACTGAAAGCATGATCGTAATGGCCGCTGTGACGCCGGACTTACTCGATAGCTGCCTGCTGGGTGCGGACATATCTCAGTTTAGACCGCATCCACGGTCTCGATTGGTCATCTCAGCGCTCTCACCATAGCACCGACGCCAAAGCGGGCTCTCTGCATTCGGATCTGCCGCGACACCGGCACGTCTCGCCCGCTCATCATCGTGAGGGTGGCGAATATAGGAGACCGTCACGGCGCGCCTGTAGCGTAAGCGTATGCCGGACTCACCTTGCATGATTCAGGCCTGGATCTATTTATGCGGCAGCAATTGGCTTTCTCACTCACCCGCTGCGTTGGCAGCCGCGTAAGTACGTCCTTCAGGTAGGCGTACGGATCATGCCCATTTATCCGCGCCGACTGGATCAGGCTCATGATTGCCTCCGCTCGTTTGCTGCTGCGCAGTGACCCGGCAAACCGCCAGTTCGAGCGCCCAAGTGCCTACGGCCGGATCTGGTTCTCGACCGCCGCGCGCCAGCCAGATCCCTACGCAGTCATGCACCAGAACATTCATGCGGTCGGCGCGGCGATTGGCAAAGAGATAGGTGCAGTGCGGCTTCGCCGCACCGAATACCGCCACTACACGGGCCAACGCGATCTTGGTGCCGGCGCGTATGGCCATCGGCTCGGTGGCAATCCAGACGCTATCAATGCGAATCACTGGCCGAGCCCATGGACGGACAAAACGGGCGCAGCGTTCAGGATCGGGGGTTGGCCATTTCACCGTGACCGATTGCTCGCCAAGCGGTAACTCAATAGTCACCGATGCTTCAGCTGGCCGGGCGGGCGCAGCCCTCACTGGCACGAAAGCCGGCAAAGGAGCGGGTAGTAGATCTCGATAAAGCGGTAGCCACTTGCATTGACGTTGGCGTTGATGCCGTGGCTGATGGCAAAGCTGCAGACGGTTGCACCGGGTTGCAGGCATT
>NZ_JAMOIC010000007.1 GCF_024448895.1 Stutzerimonas stutzeri | reverse complement strand
GGCAGCGCACCGCAAACCCTACCGCTGCGTTGCCTTTTGTAGGAGCCAGCTTGCTGGCGATCAGGCGGGTTCGGGCCGCTGAGAGGTTAGGTGCATCCCGCTACTTTGGATCGCCAGCGAGCTGGCTCCTACGGGTTAGCTGGGTGTTCAGCTGAAAGACGAGCGCGTTAGGTCAGTTCCGTAGGGTGGATGTCGATTTTACATCCACCGTGGCGTTGCCCAGTGGATCGGTGGGGCGTGATCCACCCTACGGACCTTCATACCACCGGTGGGCTGACGCCCGCCCTACAGATCGCCCCATCTTGTTCCGTAGGGTGGATGTCGCTTTTTACATCCACCGTGGGGTTGCCCGGTGGAGCGGCGGGGCGTGAACCACCCTACGGCCGGAGCATGCCTGGCCATTCGGCCTAGAAGAGATTACGCGGTAGCCAGACGATCATCACCGCGCAGAAGATGGTGAGGCCGATGCAGAACCATAAGAAATTGCGCTGGCGCCGTTCGCCGGCGGTGTCGGCATGGGCGGGGAGGGGCATGCCGCAGTTGCTGCACTCGGCTTCCTGCGGCGGGTTGGGTTGCTGGCAGTACAAGCAATTGGGCATGGCGGCATCCTCTTTATCTACATGCAGCTTGCCATGCGCCATGCCGGTTTCAGATTGACCGCAATCAACCACTGGAAAAAGCCGCTTGAACTGCGCCGCGCAAGGGCCTGCGGAGCAGAAAGGAAACCCGCGGCGCGGCTTCCATCACTCGAATTGTTCCAGCCGCTGTCGGTCGAGCACGGTGATCTGTCGACCTTCCTGCGTGATGATCTCCTCGTCGATCAGGCGGCGGATGATCCGTGAAAAGGTTTCCGGCTGGATCGACAGATGGCCGGCGATCAGCTGCTTGGCCATCGGCAGTTCAAAGCTGTTGCCTTCGTCCTTCAATCGCGCCAGCTGCGTCATCAGATAGCGCACTACGCGGTGGGTGGCGTTCTTCAGCGACAGCGTCTCGATCTCATTGATGCGCTGATGCAGGCGCACGCTCAGTTTGCCGAGCAGAGCGAATGACAGCTTCTGGTTCGCTTCCAACAGGCGCATGTACGCCGCGTTAGAGAAGCGGTACACCTGCGTCGGGCATACGGCCTGGGCCGAGGCGACGTAGTTGGGCGTGTCCATCAGCATCATGGCTTCGGCGAAGGTCTGGCGGTTGCCAATGACTTCGAACACCTTTTCCTGCCCGTCCGGAGTCAGCCGGTAGATCTTGATCGCGCCGGAAATCACGAAGTAGAAGGCATGAGCCGGTTCGCCCTGGTGAAAGAGGTTGTCGCCCTTGTCGAGATTGAGCAGCTGGCTCGCGCCCATCAGCTCGTCCATCTGTTCGTCATTCAGGGGTTCGAAGAGGTGGTGGCTGCGGAGGATCTGGTTGTGTACGCGGTGAAGCACCATGCAAAGGCATCCTGTTTCTAATAATTAGCTGCCCGCCTGTGAGCGGCGGTGCGCAAAGTTGACTGGCAGCGGGTCGCCGTAAGCGATGTCACCGCAGCGCAGTTATTTGTCCTTACAGAGCCTAGCCCAATTGCCATGCCCCAAGTATTGATGCAGGACGGGTCGAATGACTGCCTGGCCTTGCAGATTTACCTAGCCCACCCTCGGTGGAGAGGGGTGGACAGGTAAGCATACGAGCGGCAGGCCCTGGGCGGACCGGCATTCAATGCGCCGCTTCGAGCTGGCCGCTCCAGTGCGGTGGGGCGAACAGGGCTGGGTAGTGCTGCAGCGCGTCAACGATCTGCCGGGATCCCGCTGCCCGCTCAGTGGGCTCGGCCAGTGCTTTCGCGCCTTTGAGCAGATCGGCGAGCAGTCCGTGCAGCGCCGCGTCCGCCTGCTCGGACAGCTCGCAGTTGGCGATCAAGTAGGAGACGCTGTCCTCGACCTCCTTCTTCAACCGCAGCGCCTGGCGCTCATCCAGCGTCTCCGCCGGATCGACTGGCATTGCACGGTCGACCGCTTCGCGCAGGCGCGTCATGCCAGTGCGCAGCGCTGCATCGGTTGGCCACTGCTGATGATCCCCGGTAGGCGGCGCGGCATGGGTAGCATGGTCGTCATGCATGACAGCCGCTTGCGTGCTGCCCACGACCACATCAAGTGCTACACCACTGGCCAGTGCCAGCATCGAGGCCATGGCGAGACCCCAGGCCATGGGTTGGATGACTGCTTTCATATTCACCTCCGGTACAGCAGGGGCGGGCGCCAGGGCTCGCAATGATGGCCTGGCTTTACTGTGCGGCGGCCTGGGCGAACAGAATGTTGTTCTCCAGGTGGATGTGCTGCATGAGATCTCCGCGTAACTCCTCGAGCCCGCGATAGAGCGCGCGCCATGTGTTGCAGGCGTTTGCCGGCGGGGTGATGTCGTTGGTCAGCTCGGCCAGGCGCGCCAGTGCAGCGCCGTGCTGATCGTGCTCGTAGCGCATGACGGCGATCGGCCCCTGGGTCTGCGGCAGTTGAACGTTGCGTCTCAACATCGGAAAGAGGATCTGCTCTTCCTTGAGCATGTGGCTTTCGAGCTCCTGCTGCATGTTCCACAGGTGTTCGGCGAGCCCGACCGGGCAGTCTGCCTTGTTGCCATGCACCTGTTCGACGCGGTTGGCCAGGCGAATCAGCTCGGGGAGCTGGTCGCGGTGCCGCTCGTGATAACGCGCGAGGATGAATTCGATCAGCTCGCTTGCCGATGTGTTGCGCCAGTCAGGGTCTGACTCAGGGTTCGTTGTCAGCGAGGCGAGCTCGTCGGCGATCGCCTGGGCATCGAGATTGCGCTGCAAGGCAGCATCGCGAAGCGGCGTGTTGCCGCCGCAACAGAAGTCCAGTTTGTACTGGCGAAACACGCGGGTCGCACCAGGGATAAGGCAAGCCAGGCTGCCCAGGGTTTGCTCGGTAAGCGCGGTCGTCATGGTTGCGTATCCGTGAGTGAAAGATCCACATGTACATCGCAAGCCTTGTGCCATCTCTAAGTTATTGATTGTTTTAGCTAAAAATACTCTGTTGGTGAAATTTACCTGAAAGGTATAGGGTTATTAAAACCTTGAGGGTATTCAGAACCATGATGGAAGAAGCGCTGCTAGCCGACCTTGTGACCGAGTTGCCGAATGCGGTTCGCCTGCAACGCCTGGTGCATACGCTGCATCAGCGCTTTCGCTGTGGCGCGGTAGTGTTGTTGCGCCTGGATGACGACACGCTGCGTCCGTTGGCAGCGGTAGGGCTGGTGAAAGAGGCGCTCGGCAGGCGCTTCGTCGTTGCTCAGCATCCACGTCTGGCTGCCATCCTTTCGCAGCGCGAGCCCACCTGGTTCGAGCCCGATAGCCGCTTGTCCGATCCCTATGACGGGCTGCTCGATGCCCATGTGGGTGAGCCGTTGCCGGTGCATGACTGCATGGGCGTCAGCCTGTACGTCGAGGGCAAGCTGTGGGGCGCGCTGACCCTCGATGCACTGCATGCGGGCACCTTCGATGACGATGCGCGGCGCGATCTGCAGCGCTACACGCTGGTCATCGAGGCCGCTATCCGCATCACCCGTCTCGAACATGAGAACCGCGGTCTGCGTCTGGCCCGCAGTGACGTACTGGAAACCACTCCGCTCCCGGGGGACGGTGAAATCCTCGGGCAGAGCGTAGTAATCCGCGAGCTGCTACGTGAACTGGAAGTGGTGGCCGATTCCGAATTGCCGGTGCTCCTGCTTGGCGAAACCGGTGTCGGCAAGGAGCTGTTTGCACGCTGGCTGCATCGACATTCCCGCCGGCGCAATAAGCCGCTGGTGCTGGTCAACTGCGCCGCGCTGCCTGAATCCCTGGCTGAGAGCGAGCTGTTCGGGCACGTAAAGGGTGCGTTTTCAGGCGCGACCACCGACCGACCGGGACGCTTCGATGCGGCCAACGGCGGGACCCTGCTGCTGGACGAAGTGGGCGAGCTGCCGCTGGTGGTTCAGGCCAAATTGCTGCGCACGTTGCAGAACGGCGAGATCCAGCGCCTCGGCGCCGACAAGCCGCGTCAGGTGGATGTCCGCATCATCGCGGCCACCAATCGCAACCTTCGCGAAAGCGTGCGTGACGGCCATTTTCGCGCTGATCTCTATCACCGCCTGTCCGTTTATCCGGCACCGATTCCGCCGTTGCGCGAGCGCGACAACGATGTGCTGATCCTGGCCGGCTACTTCCTGGAGCTCAATCGTGCGCGGCTAGGGCTGCGCAGCATGCGCCTGTCGCCAGCCGCCGAGCGTGCATTGCTCGGCTACGCCTGGCCGGGCAACGTTCGGGAGCTGGAACATGTGATCAGCCGTGCCGCCCTGCGCCTGCTCAGCCGGGGGGCGTCGCGCAGCGATATTCTGACTCTGGAGCCGGACCTGCTGGATCTGGACAGCGAGCACACCGGCGCACTGGTGCCGCTGGCCGATACGCCGCCGGTGCCGACCGAGGCAGAAATCGTCTCCTTGCGTGAGGCTGTCGACAATGCTCAGCGCCAGGCCATCGTGCGGGCGCTGGAGGCCAGCGGTGAGAACTGGGCAAAGGCTGCGCGCTTGCTCGAAGTCGACTCCAGCAACCTGCACAAGCTGGCAAGACGGCTCAAGCTGAAATGATCTAGATGCCAGGGCCGGAACGGGCAAGGTCGGCAGGCCGCACCGCCAAGCGGCCGGGACGTCCGAGCGTCGTGGTGGTCTAAGATCCAACCACTATGATCGAGGAGATTCCCATGGCTTTGGACCGTGACCAGTTTCAAACACTACTGACAGAGGCCCAGGCGCATGCTGATCGGGCCGCCAGCGAGAACAATCCACAGCACTACCAGCAGGCGTTCGAAGCCAGCCTCAAGGCCATGCGCATGCTGGCCGAAGAGTCGGGAGACTGGCGGCAGGCAGTTGCCCGGGCCACAGAAGAGTTCGAAGGTAGCGAGGGGGTCTGAAGACGTCGTGAAGTCCGCGCCTGCTTGCGGGTGCCCAGCGAATAGAATTTCGGTAGCCAGATCTTCCCCTCGGAGGAGCTGTGAGTCGCTGGATGCAATCTCGGCATCGGGGCTACGGTTGTAGCGCCGACGCCGAGCAGGCAGCGAACTTACTCGCCCATTGGGCAAAGGTATCGCTCACGAGCGCACTTCACGCCTTTTCCCCCGTCCAGGCGTTTCCAGCAGCACCCGCTCGTCCTCGCTTTCGCCCGCCGTGTCACCCTTGACCTTTATCAATGCCCGTCGGGTGAGGCCTACCTAGACTGCCCGCTTTCCGTCCGACCCGGACGGCCACCGCTGTTACTGATGCGGTGCGCATGAGTTCGCATGTCTAGGAGTTGCCATGCACTTGGTTTGTCCAGCAGGTAGCCTGCCCGCGCTCAAGGCTGCCGTTCAGCAGGGTGCCGACGCGGTTTATGTCGGATTTCGCGACGACACCAATGCCCGTCATTTTGCCGGCCTCAACATGGATGCCAAGCAGCTCGACAAGGGGCTGCAACTGATCCGCGAGAAAGGTCGTCAGCTCTATATCGCCGTCAATACCTATGCCCAGCCGGAGGGGTGGGCGCGCTGGCAGCGCTCGGTGGATCAGGCGGCCGACCTGGGCGTCGATGCATTGATCGCGGCTGATCCCGGCGTGCTCGGTTACGCGGCCAAGCGTCACCCGCAACTGAATCTGCACCTTTCAGTTCAGGGGTCGGCGACCAATGCCGCCGCGTTGGCCTTCTATCAGCAGCGCTACAACATCAAACGCGCAGTGCTGCCGCGGGTGCTGTCGCTCAAGCAGGTCAAACAGGTGGCTGCCGGCAGCCCGGTGCCCATCGAAGTCTTCGCGTTCGGCAGCCTGTGCATCATGGCCGAAGGACGTTGCCACCTATCCTCCTACCTCACAGGCGAATCGCCGAACCTCTGTGGCGTGTGCTCCCCGGCCAAGGCGGTGCGTTGGAGCGAGGAGCCCGAGGGCCTGACCTCGCGGTTGAACAATGTGCTGATCGACCGCTACGCCGAGGGCGAGTCTGCCGGCTACCCGACCTTGTGCAAGGGTCGCTTCATGGTCAATGGCCAACGCTTTCATGCGCTGGAAGAACCCACCAGCCTCAATACCCTGGACCTGATCCCCGAGCTTGCCAGCATTGGTGTGACCGCCATGAAGATTGAAGGCCGGCAGCGCAGCCCGGCGTACGTCGAGCAGGTCACCCGCGTCTGGCGATCAGCGCTGGATGCCTACCTGCGGGCGCCCCAGCGTTATGCCGTGCAGCCTGGCTGGCGCGAGGTGCTTGACGGACTCTCGGAAGGCTCGCAAACGACTCTCGGCGCCTACCACCGCGCGTGGCAGTAACTCACTTCTGCAAGGAATCAATCATGAAGCTCAGCCTCGGGCCCGTGCTGTTTTACTGGGATCGCCAGCAAACATTGGACTTCTACGCCGACATGGTGGGCATGTCGCTGGATGTCATCTATCTCGGCGAAACCGTCTGCTCCAAGCGGCGTGACATGGGTTTGGACGACTGGCTCGGGCTGGCGCGCGAGCTGGCGCAGCAGTCGAGCGCCGAATTGGTGCTGTCCGGCCTGACGCTGGTCGAGGCCGCGTCCGAGCTATCCAGCCTGCGGCGGCTCTGCGACAACGGTGAGCTGCTGGTAGAAGCCAATGACATGGGCGCCGTGCAGTACCTGTCCGAGAAGCGATTGCCCTTTGTCGGTGGCCCGGCACTGAATCTCTACAACGGCTATGCGCTGGCTGAATTGGTCAACAGCGGCATGCGGCGCTGGGTGCCGCCGGTGGAAATTTCCGGAGCGATGATCAGCAGCGCCCGCGAGCAGCTGTCCCAGCTGGGTGTCGCGATGCCGGAGATCGAGATATTTGCCTACGGTCATCTGCCGCTGGCCTATTCGGCCCGCTGCTTCACGGCCCGTGCGGAGAATCGGCCAAAGGATGATTGCCAGTTCTGCTGCCAAAACTACCCAGAAGGCATCCCGCTGCTGAGCCAGGAAGGCGAGGCGCTGTTCACTATCAATGGCATCCAGACCATGTCGGCTTCGGTTAGTAACCTGCTGGCTGATTATCCTGCCCTGGTGGACAGTGGTGCCGACCTGCTGCGTTTGAGCCCGCGCGCATCGGGCATGATCGAGGTCGTGCAGGCATTCGACGCGGTTCGCAATGGCGGTCTGCCGCCGCTCGCCGTGGACGGTTGCAACGGCTACTGGCACGGCCAGCCTGGGATGCTGCGTGCCGAGGAGGCCGGATTATGCTGAAGCCCCGTGCACACCTCCTAAAGCTGAGCGAGCATCTGCTGCCGCTGGCGGCGCGAACGCCGTTTCTGCTGCAACGCATTGCGCTCGAGCGCAGCCTCAATCAAGTCTTTGCGGAGCCGCTGGCCGAGGGGGCGTTCGAGGCGCTTGAAGGTAACTGGATGCGGCTCGAAGTCGCCGATCTTAAGCTCGCCTGGTGCCTGACGTGCGACCGTCAGAAACTGCGCATCACCGAGCAGGCCGCCGTGCAGGTGACCATACGCGGCAACTGGCGGGAATTTCTGCTGCTCGCCAGCCGTCAGGAGGACCCGGACACCTTGTTCTTCCGGCGACGGCTGGTGATCGAAGGCGACACTGAACTGGGCCTGGCAATCAAGAACCTGATCGACAGCCTGGACCCGGACATGCTGCCGCCGTGGCTGTGGAAGCTACTGCAAGGCGCTGGGGAAGAGGTGGCTCAAGCCGGCCGTGCGCAGCCGGCGAACGCGTGATTGGATGTGTCGAGCCGCCGATGTTCGCCTGCCCAGCCCTGCGTTAGACCGAATGCAGCCGATGCCGCGGCTTCATGCGGTCGCTGGCGATGATGTTGCACATGTCTTCGAAAAGCGCGTTCGCTTCGGCCTCGGAACAGTCGTCCCGATAGCGCTTGCGCAGGCCGTAGCTGCTGAGCGTGATGTGGACGTCGGCGATCACGCCGTGCTGGGCCAGGCAGGCGCGTGCGCAGTGCAGCGGACAACCGTCGATTGCCAGGATCGGCCGGCCAGAGTTGGCTTTGTTGACCAGCGAACTGACCCGTCCGCCCACACCGGCGATGCAGGACATTTCTGCCAGCCCGGCGCGGTCGAGCCGCACCGCGAGGGTGTTGGCCAGTTGCGCGACGTTGGAGCAGCCCGAACAGGAATACACCAGGGGCAGGCGAGGCGTGGTCATGTTGTTCTCCCGATCAGAAAAGACTGACGGCAGTATCTCGGGCGAACGCCTGGTGACCCATGACGATCATCAAGAAGCTGGGGCAATCCGCCGCAGATCAATCGTGATAGGCGGCGAGGCCCCGGCTGTCGAGAATCTCGATGCGTCGTCGCTGCACGCTGATCATTCCCGACTCGATCAGGCGGTGCAGGATGCGCGAAAAGGTCTCCGGCTGGATGCCCAGCTTGGAGGCGATCAAACGCTTGGGTACATCAAGAGTCACCACGCCGCTGTCGTCCTCCTGCGACTGGTAGAGAAAGCGCACCACACGATGGCTGGCGTTGGCCAGTGTCAGGGTGTCGATCTCGTTCAGGCGCTGATGCAGGCGGATGCTCAGGGTGCCGAGTATGTCCAGGCAGATGCTCGGGTGCTGTTCGAGCATGCGTCGGTAGTGCGGGCCGTTGAGGCTGGCGACGAGGCTGGCCTTGAGCGCCGTGGCACTGACGGGATAGTTCGGCGCGCCGGTGAACAGCAAGGCTTCGGCGAAGGATTCGCCAGCCCGGATGACCTCTACCAGTTTTTCCTGGCCATCGCAGACCACCCGATGCAATTTCACCTGGCCGCTGAAGAGAAAGTAGAAACGCTCGGCTTTGTCGCCTTGATGAAACAGCGAGGCGCCAGCAGGTAGTCGCTTGAGATTGGCGGAGGTGCACACTTCCTGCAGCGCCGCCTCGGGTAGCCGGCTGAACAGGTGGTGCCGGCGAAGGTCCGCAACGAGGGATGTTTCGGTCAGCATGTTTCCTCCACCGGTACGCGTCCGGGATTGTTCGAGATTGCATCCTAGAAGCACGCGTCCACCTGCCTCCTTGATCACGGACAAGATTGCCGGCCACCGCCGCTTGCCGCGTCCTTTGAAATACATCCGGGTCGAATTGACGATGGTCAATTCGTTCTCTGCCGCAATTGCCTACATTCCCCATCATCTTGTGTTTAACCAGTCTGTTTTAACTACATATGGTGATGGAGGCGTAATGCTGGGGCTTGATCAAGTTAATCGACCGGTGTCGTTGCGCAAGCGGGATGGGCGTCTGGTGCCCTTCGAGCTGGAAAAGATTGGCGCCGCCATCGAGGCTGCCGGCCTGGCCACAGGCGAGCTCGATCAGGTCACGGCCCAGACGCTGGCCGCTCATGTACTGACACGCCTGACGCAGCGGGTAGTGGAGGTGGAACAGGCTCAGGATGCGGTTGAGCGTGTCTTGATGGAGGCTGGCCATTACGGGACTGCACGGGCCTATATCGTCTACCGTGAGCAGCATGGCCGGCTGCGCCGCGACCACAAGGCGATCGTCGATGTCGCCTCATCGATGAACGAATACCTTTCCCGCGAGGACTGGCGCGTGCGTGCCAACGCCAATCAGGGCTATTCGCTCGGCGGGCTGATCCTCAACGTTTCGGGCAAGGTCACGGCCAACTACTGGCTGGATGAGGTCTACAGCCCGGAGATTGGCACGGCGCACCGCGAAGGCGACCTGCATATCCATGATCTGGACATGCTGGCCGGCTACTGCGCCGGCTGGTCGCTGCGTACCTTGCTCAATGAAGGCTTCAACGGAATTCCAGGACGCGTCGAGGCAGGGCCACCCAGGCATCTGTCGAGCGCCTTGGGGCAGATGGTCAACTTTCTTGGCACGCTGCAGAACGAGTGGGCCGGCGCTCAGGCGTTCAGCTCCTTCGACACCTACCTCGCACCGTTCGTGCGCAAGGACAACCTGGGCTTTGCCGAGATTCGCCAGGCCATTCAGGAATTCATCTACAACCTCAACGTGCCGTCGCGCTGGGGCACGCAGACGCCGTTCACCAACCTGACTTTCGATTGGGTCTGCCCGGAAGACCTGCGCGAGCAGATTCCGTACATCGGCGGCGAAGAGATGCCGTTCGCCTATGGCGACCTGCAGGCCGAGATGGAGCTGATCAACCGTGCGTATATCGAAGTGATGCAGGCGGGCGACGGGCTGGGCCGGGTTTTCACGTTTCCGATCCCGACTTACAACATCACTCACGATTTCCCCTGGGATAGCGAAAACGCTGACCGCTTGTTCGAGATGACGGCGCGCTACGGTCTGCCGTACTTCCAGAACTTTCTCAACTCGGACATGCAGCCCAACCAGGTGCGTTCGATGTGCTGCCGGCTGCAGCTGGACGTGCGCGAGCTGCTCAAGCGTGGCGGCGGCTTGTTCGGGTCCGCTGAGCAGACCGGATCGCTGGGCGTGGTGACCATCAACTGCGCGCGGCTGGGCTATCTGCATCAGGGTGATCGCAAGGGGCTCTTCGAGCATCTCGATGCACTGCTCGAGATGGCGATGCAAAGCCTCGAGGTCAAGCGCAAGGTGATCCAGCATCACATGGATGCCGGGCTCTATCCCTACACCAAGCGCTACCTCGGCACGCTGCGCAACCATTTCTCCACCATCGGTGTGAATGGTCTGCACGAGATGGTCCGCAACCTCACCGAAGATGCCGAGGGGATTCACACGCCGGCAGGCCGCGCCATGGCCATCGAGCTGCTCGATCATGTTCGCGCGGTGCTGGTGCGCTTTCAGGAAGAGACCGGCCACCTCTACAACCTCGAAGCGACGCCCGCCGAAGGCACGACCTACCGATTCGCCAAAGAGGACCGCAAACGCTTCCCGGACATTCTTCAGGCCGGATCAGCGGACGCGCCGTACTACACCAATTCCTCGCAGCTTCCGGTTGGCTTTACCGACGATCCCTTCGAAGCACTGGCGCTACAGGACGAGCTGCAGACCAAGTACACCGGCGGCACGGTGTTGCACCTGTACATGGCCGAGCAGATCTCCTCGGCGCAGGCCTGCAAGAACCTGGTTCGCAAAGCACTCGGCCGGTTCCGCCTGCCTTACCTGACCATTACCCCGACGTTTTCCATCTGCCCGGTGCACGGCTACCTGAGCGGCGAACACGAGTTCTGCCCGAAATGCGACGAGGTGCTTATCGCCAAGCAACAAAGCTGCTGCGCCTAAGTCAGTGGGGCTGGGGCGCCTCGGTTGCGCGCTGCGGCATAGATGCACAAGGACCAACCTGTAGGAGCCAGCTTGCTGGCGATCACCTGATGCGTCAGCCGACGCATCGACCCTAGCCCCTACAACAAACCATCCACTACTGAAGGAGCGACACATGACCCAAGCCACTCAACTACCCGAAGCCCAACGCCAGCGCTGTGAAGTCTGGACTCGCGTCATGGGCTATCACCGCCCGGTTACCGCCTTCAATCCCGGCAAACAGTCGGAGCATCGGGAGCGCACGCATTTCACCGAACAGGCGGCGCGGGTAAGCGTTGCGTGAACGCGAGACTGAGGGTCGGGGGGCTAGTCCCCCTGACCACACTGGATTTTCCCGATCATCTGGCCTGCGTGCTGTTCTGCCAGGGCTGCGGTTGGCGCTGTCGCTATTGCCACAATCCAGGACTGATCCCGGCCTGCGGTGAGCAGGAAAAGCCTTGGGAAGACATTCTGTGCTTTCTGCGAGAGCGGGTCGGGTTGCTGGAGGCGGTTGTCTTCAGCGGCGGCGAGCCGACCCTGCAGCTGGCGCTACCCGAGGCGATCGCAGAAGTCCGCGCGATGGGCTTCAAGATCGGACTGCACAGCGCCGGGATCAAGCCCAGACTGTTCAATCAGGTGCTACCGCTGGTGGATTGGGTGGGCTTCGATATCAAGGCATTGCCCGAGCACAGCACGCTGATCACTGGTGTCGAGGGCAGCGGCAAGGCCAACTGGGAAAGCCTTGAGCACCTGCTGGAAAGCAACGTTGCCCACGAATGCAGAACCACGGTGCACTGGCAGCTGTTCGATGCCGACCGACTCTGGGACATGGCTCAGCGGCTGCGTGCTCTGGGTGTCGAACGCTTTGCCGTGCAATGCGTGCGCACCGCTCGAATGCTCGACGATTCCCTTGCCGATAGCCGTCCGCCGTATGACCAGCAGAAGCTGTGGGACCGGATGGGGCGCCTGTTTCCGTCGTTCGTGCTGCGGGGGTAAGGGAGAAGGTCGTCATTGCGGCATTGCGGCATTGCGGCATTGCGGGCTTTTCGTAGGAGCGAGCTTGCTCGCGATCAGGGTGCTTGCACGGCTCTTAAGTCGCTGAACAAAGATCGCCAGCAAGCTGGCTCCTACAGGGGTAGCACTGACGATCAACTCCAACCACAGAACTGCAGATACCAGCCGTAGTCAGGTGGGGTGGGCTTCAGCCCACCGTTCTGCGTGGACGATTCACGGCCCCTTGGGCGCCGTGCGGCCGATTACCTTCTTGTCAGTACAGCCTTCAGGGAACGGCACTCACAGGCTGCTTTTCGTAGGAGCGAGCTCGCTCGCAATCAGGATGATTGCACGGCTTTTAAGTCGCTCGACAAAGATCGCCAGCAAGCTGGCTCCTACAAGGGATGGGACTGACGATCAGTCAGTTAGGGTGGGCTTCAGCCCACCGTTCTGCGTGAACGGTCTACGGTCCCTTAGCGCCATGGGCCGATTAGCTTCTGACCAGATACAGCCTTCAGGCCTGTCCCTTTGGCGGCAGCCGGTCTTGTTATCCAGTTGCCAGACGATGCTGGGTCCCAATCGGCCTTCTGCGTGATTTATCCGAGATCCCGGCGCATGCCAATGTGCGGAATCCCGTCCTCGAGATACACCTCGCCCACCGGTTCGAAGCCGTAACGGCCGTAATAGCCTTGCAGGTGGGCCTGAGCTGACAGGTAGATCGGCTCGCCCGGCCAATATCTCTCGGCATGCTCCAGTGCTTGCACCATCAATTCACGGCCGATGCCTTGGCTGCGTACCGAAGGCGCGGTGACGACGCGGCCGATGACCACGTCGCCGCCTTGCTGGATCGGATCGAGCAGGCGCAGGTAGGCGACCAATTGTTGCGCTTGCCAAGCCATCAGGTGGTGGGTGTCGCCCAGCAAGTCCTGGCCGTCCACATCCAGGTACACGCATTGTTGTTCGACCACGAAGACTTCCGCGCGCAGACGAAGAATTGCGTAGAGCTGCTGCGTGTCGAGTTCGGAATGGTGTTTGCAGATCCAGTTGATTGGCATGGCGCTGACTCGCAGAGGAATGCTGCAAGGTATCCCGCGCATCACGCTGCTTGCAATCCGTGGCAGCGGCCTCGCCGACCCTGTGGCTGGAGAGACCCGAGGCGCTCGCCGAAGTCCTGCATAGACTGTTAATTCAGGTGCTAGCGCCGGCGGGCTGGGTGGGCTGCGATAACGATGGGTATCGCTTCGCTCAACGCCATCCTACGTGGCGCCCGGCTCCAGCTGCAGCCAAGTAGGGTGGGCTTCAGCCCACCGTTCGGATTGTAGAAATCAGCTCCAACCCCAGAACTGCAGGTACCAGCCGTAACCAACCACCGCTGTGGCCAACCCCACGCAACCAAACGCCGACAGCCGATGCAGACCATCGGAGCCATAGCGGCTGATCACGCGCCAGGCCAGATAAAGGCTCCAGGCGATGGCGCCCGCCAGCAACAGCGCTCTGGCGGGTTGCGCCCAGGCCAGGATGAAGCCTTCGTAGCGCAGCAGTTTGACGGTCGTCGCCGAGAGGCCGAGGAACAGCCCGGCTCCGCCCAGCGGCGTCAGCGTGAGGGCCAGGTGTTGGAATACTCGATCATCACGGTTCATCAGGCGCACTGCGGCACGCAGCAACAGCCAAAGCGCGCCGCCGATCAGCAGTGAGCAAGCGCCGATATAGGTGAGGATCGCCGCGCCATCGAGCCAGGTGAAGGCGTCGTTGGCTTGTGGGTAGTGAGTCAGCAGCCACCAGGGCGCGTTTGCCTCCAGCGGCCAGAAGATCTCGCGATCCACCAGCCACTCGGCAGCCGTCTGCTTGAGGGTGATGAACCAGGGGCTGACCGTCCACTGGAAGGCGCCCATGGCCAGGCCGATCATGCCGAACAGCAGCAGGGTGCTGTCCCAGTGCTGATGCTCGCGCGCACCTTGGTCACTGGCAATGATGATCTCGGCGTTAGGCGAGCGCGCCGCCAGCGTGACCGCGCCACGCTGACCGCTGCAACGGCCGCAGGCGTGGCACTCGCTGTTGCCCTTCATCCGCCTAATGTCGATCAGTGGCGCGCAGTTCGGAGTCGGCAAATGCGGGCCCTGATTGGCCTGCCAGCGCTCTTCATCGACCTTGTAATAGACCGGCGCCAGCCGCGCCAGCAGCCCGAATACACCGCTGACCGGGCACAGGTGACGGCACCAGACGCGTTTGCCGCGGCCGTACAGAAAGCCCACCACCATCGCCGCTACGGTGGAGCCGCCAAGGATCAGCGCTGCGGCCTGGCCATAGTCATAAACGCTGATCAGCTGGCCATACACCGTGGTCAGCACGAACGCGATGGTCGGCCAGCCGCTCCAGCGGATCCACTGCGGGGTGCGCTTGTTCAGCCCACGCCAGCTGATCCATTCGCTGAGCGAACCTTCAGGGCAGAGCACACCGCACCAGAGGCGCCCGAACAGCACCATCGAAAGCAGCACGAACGGCCACCAGAGCCCCCAGAACAAGAACTGGGCGAACACCGTAACGCTGTCGAGCATGCGCGCCTCGGAGGGCGGCAGCGAAAGAAACGCTGGAACCAGCAGCAGCACCAGATAGAAACCCACCACCAGCCACTGAATCAGCCGGATGGTTCGGGCATGCTGGCGCAGCAGGTCACCCGCCCGCGCCAGCCACGACGAGGCGGCAATCATGCGGGCTGAGCCTCCAGCCGGGGTTGCGCGCGTGGTCTCAACCAGAGCCAGACTGCCGGCCAGTAAAGTGCTGTTAGCCCTACCGCTGCCGTGGAGGGCATGGCGCGGTAACCGGTCAGTCCGGCGATGGTGCTGCCCAGCGTGCCGCCGTCATCGAGCAGTGCTGAGGTGTCCCACAGCGGATCACCAAGAAATGTATAGAAGAATTCAGGCACATCCATGCCCATCAACTGCCCACTGAAACGGTCCAGCCCGGCCATCAGCAGGGCTGCACCGAGCAACAGCAAAAGCGCTTCGCTGACAGCGAAGAAGCGTTTCCAGGAGAACAGCCGGCTACCGGCCTGCAGAGCGAAATAGCTAGCCAACGCGAGCACGAACCCGAGCACGCCCCCGATGACGAAACCGGTCAGGTCCGAGCCTTGTTGCTGGTGACCGATGCCGTAGAGAAACACCACGGTTTCACTGCCTTCGCGAGCCACTGCCAACATCGCCAGCACCAGCAGCCCGACGCCGCTGCCCTGGCTGAGCTTTGCAGCGGCGTTGTCGATCAGGTTGCGCTTGAGGTCGCGCCCGTGATGATGCATCCAGCCGACCATCTGCAGGATCAGCAGGCTGGCGACCAGCAGCATGGCGCACAGGAACCATTCACCTGCCGGGCCTGCCAGCCAGTCACCTGCGCTGAGGATGCCCCAGCCCAGCAACGAAGCCAGGCCCAGCCCGGCGACCACGCCGCCCCAGAGCATGCGCAGCGCGTGGCGATTGTCCGGTTGCTGACTCAGCCAGGCATGCAGAATGCCGATGACCAGCAGGGCCTCGACGCTTTCGCGCCAGACGATGAACATTGATTGGCCCATGTCGTGTCTCCAGATGTATGGCCTGACGGTTTGGCTGTGGCGTCTCGCATCCCTGTCACGACGCCACGGCCCGGCAGACCATGGGAACTACTTGGCGATGATTTCCCCTTCCGGGAGATCCATGTGAAATTCGTCAAAGAAGGGGTAGCGGCCCGGCTTGAGCGGATGGATAACCACAAACGAGGTGACGCCGGGCGAGAGCACCTTTTCTACCCGCAGGGGCGTGCTCTCGAATTCGGTTGGGCCGGAGCCGGCATTGATCACGACGATCTTGAAGCGCTGGCGAGCCGGTACCTCGATGGTTGCCGGCTCGAAGTGGCCGTCGCGAATGGTCAGCTCGTAGGTGGGCAGCCCGGCCTGGGCGCCGCCGGCAAAGCCAGCAGCGAGCAGGGCGAGGGCAGGAAGCAGGACGCGTCGCATGCTGACCTCCGGCTCAGTAACCGCCTTTCTTGCCGATGCCGGCGTAGGTGAACTCGTAGTTCAGCTCGCAGCGTTCGAACCAGGGGGCGACGCCGGTTTCCTTGTCTACGTGACGGCCGAACATGGCGTGATCACCGCCCGGCGGGGAAATGGTGAAGGTCAGCGAGTACTTGCCTGGACCCATCAGCTTGACGTTGTCGCCGTAGTGCGGCCCGTCGTTGGCGACCATCGGATGGAAGTCGCCTTCGATCTTCTCGTCCGAGCCTTTCTTGCTCAGCGAATAGCGGATGTTCAGGTAAGAGACGAAGCTGCCTTCCTGCCAGCCGTTACGGTTGTCTTCGGTCGCAGCGATGTCGGCTTCAAGGTGAACGTCGGATTTGGCGGCATCGAGCATCATGCCTGCGGGCTCCATCTCGACCGGTTGCAGATACACCGCACCGACTTCCATACCGCCGCATTGCTGAGGTTCACCGATGGGGTACTCCTTGGCCTGAGCGAGGGGAGTGAGGAGCAACGAAGCGATGGCGAGTGTTGCGGGAATGCGCATGAGGCCTCCAGAAGGGGCGTTGTGGAATGACGAACAGAGGTTCGCATTCGCGAGGGTTAACGATAATGATTCGCGTCAATTCTGTAGGAAATAGTTTGTTACGTATACCCGGATTGCGGGTCGAAGGCGGGGGCTGAACCGCTCAAGCGCGCGGCTCATGGGTGCTGAAGGCGTTATGGTGCGTTGCGTTGTCACACCCTGATGACGCTGCGCATTTCCTGCTTGGTGATGTACCGAGTGAGTAACGGATGTCCTTTTTCTGCGGCAACTCGGGTCTGGCATCGCCTACCATAGGCATTTTTTCGAGCCGGGAGATTTCATGCAAACCGCTGTGCTGGACGCTCGAACTGCCCGTGTGTTGCCCTGGCTGGTCGCCATTGCGTTCTTCATGCAGACCCTCGACGGCACCATTCTCAACACTGCGTTGCCGGCCATGGCACGCGATCTCGCCGAAGACCCGTTGCGCATGCAGGGCGTGATCATCGCCTACATGCTGACGGTGGCCTTGCTGATACCGGCGTCCGGATGGATGGCGGATCGTTTCGGCACGCGGCGGATATTCTTCTCCGCCATTCTGCTGTTCACGCTTGGCTCGTTACTCTGCGCGATCAGCGATAGCTTCAACCAGCTGGTGATGTCGCGGATCGTGCAGGCGGTGGGCGGCGCGCTGATGCTGCCGGTGGGGCGCTTGGTGATATTGCGGGCCTACCCGCGAAGCGAATTCGTGCGGGTGATGACCTTTATCGCGCTGCCGGGAATGGTCGGTCCACTGATTGGCCCCACACTGGGCGGCTGGCTGGTGGAATACGCATCCTGGCACTGGATATTCCTGATCAACCTGCCGGTGGGTTTGATCGGCTGCATCGCAGCGTTCCGGTTCATGCCAGATCTGAAAAGCGCCGAGCGGATCCGCTTCGATACCGTGGGTTTTCTGCTGTTCGGCGGTGCGATGGTGCTGATAACCATCGCCCTCGAAGGCCTCGGCGAGATGCATATGCCGCATGCACGCGTTCTGCTGCTGATGGTGATCGGCGCTGCATGCCTGGCCGCTTATTGGCTTCGCGCCGGGCACATCGATAAACCCCTGTTCAGCCCAACGCTGTTCCATACCAGAAGCTTTGCTGTCGGCATCTTCGGCAACCTGTTCGCCCGGCTGGGCAGCGGCGCATTGCCGTTTTTGCTGCCGTTATTGCTGCAGGTTGCGCTGGGATATTCGCCGGCGCAGGCCGGTATGACAATGATCCCGCTGGCCCTCGGCGCGATGGCAATCAAGCCTTTGGCGAAGCCGCTGATTGATCGCCTCGGCTATCGGCGCATCCTGATCGGCAACACGCTGCTACTGGGCAGCCTGATCGCGAGTCTGGCGACCATCGACGCTGACACGGCTACAGCGCTGCTGCTGGTGCACCTTAGCCTGATCGGTATGGTCAATTCGATGCAGTTCACTGCGATGAATACCGTGACCCTGGTCGGGCTCAGCAACCAGAACGCCAGCAGCGGCAACAGCCTGCTCTCGGTCGTGGTACAGCTGTCGATGAGTCTGGGTGTAGCGTCGGCGGGAGCGCTGTTGGGTGGCTTCACCGTGCCGGGAGCAGACGGGGAGGCGGTGCTGGACGCCTTCCACCTGACGTTCCTTTGCATCGGTGCGATGTCGATGCTGGCTGCAACATTGTTCTTTCAGCTGGACAGCAAGCAGACCATGGCAGCGCGACTTATCGACGAGGAATGACGTGGGGTCAGCCGATGCAGAGCTCGGCCTCCTCCTCCTCCTCGGGGATTTCATCAGTCACGATCACGCGCGCGTGGTGGCTGTTCTCTTCCTCCATGCGCAGACCAAAGTAGCGCGTGTCATACGCATCCCAGAACGCCTCGACCTGCTCCATCGTGGCGGCCTCGAGAAGTACCTCCAGGCTGTGCTCCAGGACAATGGTGTAGAGTTTTTCGGAAGACATGGTTAGCAGGCTCGTGCTCGATTCAGAAGAATGGCTGCGCCTCTGCAGCCGTGATGTCATTCTGACAGCTGGCGATCGTTTGGCAGCATCCGCTCATCGCCTGAAGGTGGTTTCCCGCTGAACGGTTAGGTCTTGACGTGGTCTCCCCGCGTTCACGTTTTCCTCTCGTGGAAACGCTGCACTGGCGTCCAGTCCGGTGAAATTCGGTAATGGTTCCGCCTGGGCGTATAGGCAGCTGACGCCTGCATTGCCGGTATGCTTGATGCGTGCGTGCCCCGGTGACGCACTCACCGCATTTTCTCATTCTGGATTCAAATGATGACGCGAGTCGGATGTTGACCATCAATGTGGGGCCTCTGGCGCTGGCCGTGCCTCATGTCCTGTTACTTGTGAGTCTGTTTCTTTCGATGCTGACGGGCTGGTGGGTCGGGCGCCGCAGCGAACGCAACCCCGAGCAGCAGCTGTTCCGGTTGCTGCTGGTGGCGCTGCTGATCGCTCGGCTGGCGTTCGTGTTGGTCTACGTCGAGCATTTCCGTGACGAGCCCTGGCGCGTGATCGATATCCGCGATGGCGGCTCATTGCCTGGCCGGGTGTGCTGGTCGCCTTGTTTCTTGGCGTGCGGCTCTGCTGGCGCGAGGGCACGCTGCGCAAGCCGCTGGGATGGGCACTCGCGGTCGGCGTCATGAGCTGGGGGTTCGGTACCTTTGCCTATCACGCCTTCGAGCAGGGCACGCGGTTACCCGATATCGGCCTACGGGACCATCGGGGAGCGCCGGTCGCCTTGCATGACTTCATCGGCAAACCCCTGGTGATCAATCTATGGGCGACCTGGTGTCCGCCGTGTCGCCGGGAAATGCCAGTACTGGCCGAAGCACAGCGCAACGAGCCAGACGTGACCTTCCTCTTCGTCAATCAGGGGGAAGGGGCACAGCTCATCAATGAATTTCTGCAGGGGGAGCGATACGGGCTGGATAACGTGCTGCTCGACACCGGCGGGCGGCTTGGCCAGCACATCGGCTCATCGGCGTTGCCAACGACGCTGTTCTACGACGCCGAAGGGCGCCAGATCGGCAGTCACCTGGGGGAACTGTCCCAAGCGAGCCTGGCGCGGGCGCTGGAGAGCCTGAAAGTAGACGCCGAGCGCTGAGGCCCTCAGGCGCGTGCAGGGTCTATGCTTGTATGACCCAGTGAACGGGGTTTATCAAAAACCGCACGGCACAACAGGCACACCACGTGAAGCTTCTGACACTCATCGCTGCGTTGCTTTGCTTGCTGCTGTTCGGCACTTTCGCCAGGGCCGATCAGTATCGGGTCGTTACCGAAGAGTGGGCTCCATACAATTATCTCGAGAACAACCAGCTCACCGGGATGGCTACCGAGATCGTTCGGGCAATCATGGCCCTAACCGGTGATGACTTTGAGATGGTAATGCTGCCCAGTATGCGATCCGCTCATGCTTTGCAGAATCGGCCCAAGACAATCATGTACTCGTTGTTCCTGACAGCGGGGCGCGAGCCGCTGTACAAGTGGGTTGGCCCTATTGTCGAAGTGTCTATTCATCCCTACCAGTTGGCTAATACGCCCCGGCCGGTGAATTCCCTAGCGCATTTGCAATCCGTCCCGAAAATCACAACTCGACATGCTGGCTTAGTGCCAGACTTACTTGAATCGATGGGCTTCAACAATCTCGATAAAAGCGCAGCGCGAAGCCCGCAGCTCTACCGCATGCTGTTAGCAGGGCGCGCCGAAATAGTCGTCGGTGATACCGATGCAGGGGTTGCTCACTACACCCGCCTAATGGGCATGCCTCCCGATACTCTGCGCCGGGTACCAGTAGAGATATATCGCGCGTCGCTTTATATAGCCTTCAGCGAAGACAGCGATGACGAGGTAGTAGCAGCCTGGGCCGGGGCGTTAGAGCAGTTGAGACGTCTGGGTGAGCTGGAGCGAATCCAGGGGCAATACGAGTGATACATGGAGCGGTCGGCTTGCGAAGTAGCCGTGAAAGCCATGTATCGGTGCAATCCTTAACCCCTAACGCAAAAAACCCCTGACTTCGCGAAAAGTCAGGGGTTTTAATTTGGTGGAGCCGGGGGGATTTGAACCCCCGTCCGCCAGTTCTCCACTGTCGGTACTACATGCTTAGCCGTGTCTATTAAGTTAATCCGCAGCCGCCCGACTGGCAGGGTGCTTTGGACGAGTTGTGTAAGTTTTAGCCGCTTCGTCCACAACGTACTACGCGGCGATCCTGTTCTACGTGACAATCACTTTGGGTTTACAGGCATCCCCTAGTGATCGCTGGAGCCGAAGCTACCAGAAGGACTAGTCGCGCCGCTTACGCAGCGAGAGCGTAGCCCTCGTAGTTTTCGTCATTGGCAACTATAGAAAGTTGCAACAGTGGATTTACGAGTTCTGTTACCAACTCGGCATGCACCTAGAGCTTTGTTACCGGCGTCGAATCCTAATCGGCCCCATGAAGCGTGTAGCAGCCTCATGTGTTGCGCAGTGTACGCCTCCACAGGAGTTACGTCGAACGCTTGATGCAATAGATAAGGGTAGTCTGTCGATTTTCAAGGGTGAAACCGGCAAGGCCGAATAGCGGAGCGGCCTTGCCCTGTGCGACTTAGTTGCTCGAGCCTGAGCCTGAGCCAGCAGTGCCGCCCGAGCCAGTGCTACCTGGGCCTTTGAGTTCCTGCAGTGCTTTGGTGGAGTGGGCGATGCACTCTTCGGTGTTGCCGGCTTGCTGAGCCTGTTTGGCTTGGCTGACCAGATCTTCGATTTCGGTACGAGCAGGCTCGCCGAGTGTGGCCTGGTTGGTGGTCATGTTGTCGTCGATCTCCTGCATGTTGAGCTGGCAGAGATCCTTGTCGGCGGCAAACGCAGCGGGGCTGGCGATCAGAGCTGCGGCGGCGAGTAGGGCGAATTTTTTCATGAGAGTCCTCCAGGGGGTTAACTTCCCGGCGGGCCTGCCTGATTCTGCAAATACGTGGCGGCGCCGAGGTGAGTTGAGCCCGTTTCGTTTCCTGGGCTCCCAATATCGGACTGCGGCTCCGCTCGAGCGTTTCATTGAAGTTGAGCGCTGCCGCTTACGCTTGGGTTCAATCCGGCGCTGTACCCGCTCTGGCTCGGCTGTTTCGGTTAACCAGATAGACCAGTCCGTGATAATCAATCCCACCATGTTGAGACAGGCCGATCTCGCAGGTGCGGCTGGTGGAGATGCCTTCTTCGCAGGTCTGCACCGCGTCCCTGAGGCTGCGCAGCGAGTGGGCGTTGAGCTCTGGGGTGGTGAAACCTTTGTCGCCGGCAAAGCCGCAGCAATGAATACCTTCTGGCACCACCACTTCGCTGGCGCAGCGGCGCGCGATGTCGATCAGCGCCTGGGCTTCGCCGAGATGATGCGTGCTGCAAGTGACGTGCACAGCTATGGGACTGGCCTGCGGCTCAAACTCCAGCTTGTCGAGCAGGTGGGTACGGATGAAGCGCACCGGGTCGAAAATCTGTAGCCGCTCATCTGCCAGGTCTTGTACCAGTCGTAGCGTGCAGGGGCTGGTATCACAGTAGATGGGGTCAAGTCCTCCGCGGCTGGCTTTGAGCAACGCATCGAGCATCTCCTGACGTTTTTGCTCGGCTTGCTCGGCATAGCCTTTGGATGCGAAGGGTTGGCCGCAGCAGAGATCATTCAGGTCCTCCGGAAAGACGACCTGATAGCCCGCTTTTTCCAGAAGCGTGCGGGTGGTGTCGAGTAACGGCTCCTGTTCCTGATCTCGCGCTGCGGGCCCCATGGCTCGGGAAACACAGGCGGCGAGATAGACCACGCGCGGTCGCTGGTCGTCCGTTGCCGGTTTAGGCAAGTGCAGCCGCTGCAATGGCTGGGGCATCGCCGGCGTCCATTGCGGGACTCGGCCTTTGCTGGCCTTGGAGAACGCGGCGGAGGTCTTGCCGAGCAGGCGAGTGCCCATCATCAGGTGCGCGCCGTTGGCGACATGCAGCATGAAGCGTGCGCCTTGCACGGCGGTGCTGAAGTTTCCGGCCAGCCAGTTTGCCGCGCGGGTATTGTCGGCGTTGCGGCCGCGGAGCTTGCGCACCAGGTCGCCGGTGTTGATACCCACTGGGCATCGTTGAGCGCAGAGGCCGGTTGCGGCGCAGGTCTCGACGCCGTGGTAGTCATAGAGGCGCTCGAGTTCAACGGTATCAACACCGGCGCGTTTTTTCGCCTGGATATCGCGCCAGACCACGATACGTTGACGTGGTGTCAGGGTCAGCCCGTTTGAAGGGCAGACCGGTTCGCAGAATCCACACTCGATGCATTTGTCGACGATCTCGTCAGCAGCGGGCATCGGTTTCAGGTGTTTGAGGTGTATCTGCGGATCCTCGCTAAGGATCACGTCTGGATTGAGGATGCCCCGCGGATCGAGCAGCCGCTTGATCTGCCACATCAGCTGGTAGGCCTCATGGCCCCATTCCAGCTCCACAAAGGGCGCCATGTTGCGGCCTGTGCCGTGCTCGGCTTTCAGCGCGCCGCCAAATTCCACGGCGACCAGCTGGGTGACGTCCTGCATGAAGGCTTCATAGCGCCCGATTTGTTGGGGATCCTCGAAGCCCTGGGTGAATACGAAGTGCAGGTTGCCTTCCAGTGCATGGCCGAACAGGATCGCTTCGCTGTAGGCATGCTTGTCGAACAGTTGAATCAGCCGGTTCACGCCTTCGGCAAGGCGCTCGATGGGGAAGGTCACGTCTTCGATGATGACCGTCGTGCCGGTCTGGCGCACCGCGCCGACGGCAGGGAAGGTGTCCTTGCGGATCTTCCAGAGCTGGTTGTAAACGACCGGGTCCTCACTGAAGTCGACCTGCTTTTCCACAGGGAAATGCGCGATGGACGTCATGATCAGGTTGATCTGCTCGTGTAGCAGTGTCTGGCTCGCTGCGCGCGACTCGATCAGTAATGCGCAGGCATTGATCGACAATCCCTTTACCCACTCAGGCATGCCGGCCTTGTTTTCGACCGAGCGCAGGCTGCGACGATCCAGCAGTTCAACCGCTGATACAGGTTGCTGCTTGAGTATCGGGACGGCAAGGCAGCAGGTTTCCACGTCCGGGAATACGACCAGGGCGCTGGCCTTGTGCGGGTGGTCCGGCACGGTGTCGTAGGTGACTGCGCTGATGAATCCGAGTGTGCCCTCTGAACCGACCATGAGGTGGTTGAGGATGTCGAGCGGCTCGTCGTAATCGACCAGGGCGTTGAGTGAGAAGCCGGTGGTGTTCTTCAGCCGATACTTGTGGCGAATCTTGGCCGCCAGTTCGGTGTTAGCGCGCGTCGTCCGGCCAAGTTCAGCCAATTGATCGAGCAGCGCGGTGTGGCTTTGGCGAAAGGATTCAACACTGGCGGCGTCTTCACTGTCGACTACCGTGCCGTCGGCCAGCACCAGGCGCAGACCGGCGAGCGTCTTGTAGCTGTTCTGCGCCGTGCCGCAGCACATGCCGCTGGAGTTGTTGGCGACAATGCCGCCGATCTTGGCGGCGTTGATCGAGGCCGGGTCAGGGCCGATCTTGCGCTGAAAGGGCAGCAGTACCGCGTTGGCGTTGGCGCCGATGACGCCGGGTTGCAGACGTATCTGCTCTCCGCCATTGCGGATCTCGCGGCCGTTCCAGTTATCGCCAAGGACGATCAGAACCGAATCGGAAATGGCCTGCCCGGACAGGCTGGTGCCGGCGGCGCGAAAGGTTACCGGCACTCTCATGTCGTGCGCGAGCTTGAGCAGTCCAGTCACTTCGGCCTCGGATTCGACTCGCACCACCAGCTTGGGTATGAGCCGATAGAAGCTGGCGTCCGTGCCGAAAGCCAGCGTCGATAACGGGTCATCGAAGCGCCGCTCGGCCGGGATCAGCTTTTCGACTGCAGTGAGGAAGTCGGTCGGTAAGGTGGCAGGCGCGTTCATCAGAGGCTCCGGGTAGGAAAGCGGGCCGCGTCGGAGTGCCGCGCGGCCTTCTCTTTGTATCAGTGTTGCTTAGTCCACGACGCGGCTGGTCTGGTAGCGGTCGATTTCGCGAACCAGCGAGTCGGTGGTGATTTCGCTGATGGACTTGGCCCCGGTCAGCACCATGGCGACGCGCATCTCCTTCTCGATAAGGTCGAGCAGGTTGGTTACGCCTGCTTCGCCAGCAGCCGCCAGGGCGTAAGCAAAGGCGCGACCAAGCATGACGGTATCGGCGCCCAGGGCGATCATGCGCACGACGTCCAGACCGCTGCGGATGCCAGAATCGGCCAGGATTTTCAGATCACCTTTGACCGCGTCAGCGATGGCCGGCATGGCGCGGGCGCTGGACAGCACACCGTCCAGCTGCCGGCCGCCATGGTTGGACACGATGATGCCGTCTGCACCAAACGTTACGGCGTCCCGAGCGTCTTCTGCATCGAGGATGCCCTTGATTACCATCGGGCCGTCCCAGAATTCGCGGATCCATTCCAGGTCCTTCCAGGATATTGACGGATCGAAGTTGGTTGCCAGCCAGCCGATGTAGTCTTCCAGGCCCGTTGGGTTGCCCCGGTACGTGGAGATGTTGCCCAGATCATGCGGCTTGCCATGCAGGCCCACGTCCCAGGCCCAGAGTGGGTGAGTCATGGCTTGCAGCATCCGGCGCATACTGGCGTTCGGGCCGCTCATGCCGGAATGCGCATCGCGGTAACGGGCGCCGGGTGTCGGCATATCCACGGTGAATACGAGTGTAGTGACTCCGGCTGCCTTGGCGCGCTCCAGGGCGTTTTTCATGAAGCCACGGTCTTTCAGCACATACAGCTGGAACCACATAGGCCGCTTAATTGCTGGAGCGACCTCTTCGATCGGGCAGACCGATACGGTGGATAGGGTGAAGGGGATACCTTTCTTGTCCGCAGCCCGAGCCGCTTGCACTTCGCCGCGGCGAGCAAGCATGCCGGTCAGCCCGACTGGCGCGAGGGCCACCGGCATCGACAGGGTTTCACCGAACAGTTGGGTTTCCAGGCTCAGTTCCGACATGTTGCGCAACACGCGCTGGCGCAGCGCAATGCTGGCCAAATCTTCGACGTTGCGACGGAGCGTGTACTCGGCGTAGGCACCGCCATCGACATAGTGGAACAGGAAAGGGGGGAGTTTGCGTTTTGCGGCAGCGCGGTAATCCGTAGAGGCTGAGATGATCATCGTGTGTACTCACCGAGTGAAACGAAGTAGGTCCCGAGATGCTCACGTCTTGGACGCAAGCGGTGTCTCAAATGACGCTGCCCTGTAAGCGGGCTGACGCAGCGCACGGGTACAGGGTCGAAGATTCAAACTGCTTTGCCCCGATAGATCGGGGCAAAGCGCGCGTTGCATCAGACGCCGACCAGTGGGTCCGTTACGCCTATCACGTAGATTGCGATCATGCCGATCACGCCGGTAGCCAGCACGTAGTACAGGGTAGGCCATATGGTCTTGCGCAAGGTGATGCCCTCGCGGCCCAGCAAGCCAACGGTGGCCGAAGCTGCAACCACGTTGTGGATGGCGACCATGTTGCCCGCAGCAGCGCCTACCGCCTGAATCGCGACGATCATTGCCCCCGAGATACCCAGTGACTGCGCCACACCGAACTGGAACTGGCTGAACATCATGTTGCTGACAGTATTCGATCCGGCGAGGAATGCGCCCAGCGCGCCGACGGAGGGTGCAAGCAGCGGATAGATTCCGCCTACGCTGTCGGCTACGTAGCGTGCCATGGCGATCGGCATGCTCGGCAGGTCGGCAGCGTTGACGCCGGAGTTGATAAGGATGCGCACCATCGGCACGGTGAACAGCAGGACGAAGCCTGCGCTCAGCAGCACGCTGCTCGACTCCTTGACGGCAGCCTTGAGTTCCGATGCGCGCATGCCGTGCAGGAAGAAGGTGATCAGGACCACTGCAACCAGAATGCCACCGGGTAGGTAGAGCGGTTCGATACTGGCGCTGATGCCTGTCTCGCCAAGAATGTTGGCGAAAGCGATGGAAACGGATTTGAGCGCTGTGGAGACCTGAGGGAAGACGCGGCTGATCACCAGAATCGCGCCGACCAGTACATAGGGCAGCCAGGCGCGAAAGGCGCTCATGGGACGGGCGGCGAGCTCGTCCAGCTTCATCTCGATGGTCCCGATCCACTCTGCAGGCCAGTCTTTCGCGTCGGCAAAATCCCAGGTGGACTTCGGCGTCAGGAAGTTGAAGCGGGCGGCAGTGGTGACGATTGCCAGCCCGACCAGGCCGCCCAGCAGCGATGGAAACTCCGGACCGAGAAACACACCGGTAGCCACATAGGGGAGCGTAAATGCCAGCCCCGCGAAGAGTGCAAAAGGCAGCACCTCAAAGCCGGCTTTCCAGCTTTTTTCCTTGCCGAAGAATCGCGTCAGCATGATGACCATGATCAGCGGCATGACGGTGCCGACGATTGCATGGGTGATTGCTACGCTGCTGGTGATCTGTTGCAGGAAAATCGGCCAGCTTGATCCCTGAGCGACCAGCTGTTCGCCGAGGGTGGCGGTATCGAGGCCACTGTTCACGCCAACCACAATGGGAGTGCCGACGGCACCGAACGACACCGGGGTGCTCTGCACGAGCATGCCCATGAGCACCGCTGCCATCGCAGGGAAACCGACCGCGACGAGCAGTGGCGCCGCGATCGCAGCCGGTGTACCGAAGCCGGATGCGCCTTCGATGAAGCAGCCAAATAGCCAGGCGATGATAATGGCCTGAATTCGGCGGTCGGGGCTGATGGTGGTGAAGCCGGCGCGGATTGCGGTAATACCGCCCGAGTGCTTCAGCGTATTCAGCAGCAGGATTGCGCCAAAGATGATCCAGAGCAGGCCAAGGGTAATAACCAGGCCCTGCAAGGTCGATGCAATGATCCGCGTTACGCTCATGTCCCAGATGAACAAGCCGATGGCGGCTGTAAACAGAAACACGACGGGCATGGCGCGGCTGGCGGGCCAGCGCAGGCCGATCAGCAACACCGCGGCCAGTAGGATCGGGGTAAAGGCAAACAGGGCGAGCAGACCGTTAGACATCTCAGGCTCCCATGATCGGATTAAGTGAACAGGGGCCGGAATGGACCGGGAATGTGCAGACAGCTGGAGACCGCATGATGTGTCCTCTTCTTGTTGGTGACTGCAAGCTGTAAATTGGTAATACCAATTTACAGCTGAGTCTGGCCAGCGTAAGAGGTGTCTGACAGCTTCGTCAATTAGCGGGCTATAGACTTTGGTCGCAGGGGTAGCGGTTGCTGCGACGTCAGTCGCTGGCTACGCTTCGCTGCATGCAAGTGGTCAAACCAATCGAGAGGCGGCATGGAAGTAGGAATGGTGCGTCAGCGAAGGCTGGCCGATAACATCGTCGAACAACTCGAAACCATGATCCTAGAGGGTACGCTCAAGGCCGGTGAGCGACTGCCGGCCGAGCGCGTCCTGGCAGAGCAGTTCGGGGTGTCGAGGCCGTCACTGCGCGAGGCAATCCAGAAACTGGCGGCGAAGGGGTTGCTCGTGAGCCGTCATGGTGGCGGCAATTTCGTCGCGGAATCGCTGGGCTCGACCTTCAGTGATCCGCTGCTGCATTTGCTTGAAAATAACGCCGATGCGCAGCGTGACTTACTTGAATTTCGCCATACTCTGGAAGGCAGGTGCGCCTATTACGCAGCGCTGCGAGCGACGGAGGTCGACCAGCAGCGTCTCGGAGAAGCATTCGCGGCGCTGCAGGATTGCTACAAGCGCGAAGGTACGGTGACGCGCGCGGAGGAAGGTGCCGCCGATGCGCGTTTTCACCTAGCGATCGCCGAGGCCAGTCACAACGCCGTTCTGCTGCATACGATCCGAGGTCTGTTTGATCTGCTCAAGCGTAACGTTGTGACAAACATCGGTGGCATGTACGCGCTGCGCAATGAAACGCGGGACATGCTCATGAGCCAGCATCAGGAGCTCTACGACGCCATCATCGCGCGACGCGCCAGCGAGGCACGCGATGTGATTCATCGACACATCAGTTATGTGCAGGAAGTGCTGGCCGAAGGGCAGCAGGAGGCGCAGCGCTTGGCACGAGCCCAGCGGCGACAGGGGCGTTCAGAGAAAAATCTGGAGAGTTGAATCGGCAGTGATGGTGGCGGCGTGGCTGGCGTACGAGCGGGCTGAACCCGCTCCGTACCGGGGCTTAGTCGTCCTTACCTTTGCTGCGTATGGCGCGCTGAATCTCGCGATCAGAGTCGCGCTCTTTCTCGGTATGACGCTTATCGAACTCCTTCTTGCCCTTGCCCAATGCGATGTCGCATTTGACCAAGTGCTTCTTCCAGTAGATCGATAGCGCGACGCAGGCGTAGCCCTTCTGCTGCACGGCACCGAACAATTTGCCCAGCTCGCGCTTGTTGAGCAGTAGCTTGCGGGTTCGGGTCGGGTCAGCGATGACATGGGTGCTGGCCGTGGTAAGCGGAGTAATGTGACAGCCCATCAACCAGGCTTCTCCGTCCTTGAGGAGGACGTAGCTGTCCACCAGCTGCGCCTTGCCAGCACGAAGGCTTTTCACTTCCCAGCCGGCCAGAACGAGGCCGGCCTCGAATTTCTGTTCGATGAAGTAGTCGTGTAGCGCTTTCTTGTTTAGCGCGATGGTCCCGGGGGACTGTTTCTTCTGTTTGGCCATAGGGTGCGCATTATAGGGAGTCGCGTTGCGGCTGGCGATAACCTGCATGCTGCGACGGTACGAAACTTGAGAGGGGTGCGCTTATCCCCGACAATGGGCATCTTTATGCTTGCTCATACTCAAATGCGCGCTTTCTAGCGGATATGGGTTCAACGCTTGCCTTCGGCGAGAAGCTGTAGACCTTGATTGCAGCTGCCGATTGTCGACTGACGAAGTAGAAGGGACTGAATGACAACGCATATTCAACGTTCAGCGTTACTGCCCTATCCGGCGCACGCGCTGTTCGACATGGTCAATGATGTAGCCAGTTATCCGCAATTTCTGCCCTGGTGTTCGGCTACTGAAGTCCTGTCCAGCAGCGAGACTCAGATGCAGGCCAGCATGACGGTAGCCAAGGCTGGCATGAGTCAGCGCTTCCTGACGCGCAATGAATTGCAGGCAGGCAAACGTATCGAGATGACGCTGGAAGAGGGTCCATTTAGTCATCTGCATGGCATCTGGGAGTTCAAGGCGCTGGGTGAGAAGGCCTGCAAGATCAGCCTCGACCTGACCTTCGACTATGCCGGGCCATTGGTCCGCGCAACCCTTGGCCCGTTGTTCAACCAGGCAGCTAATACGCTAGTCGACGCGTTCTGTGAGCGGGCCAAGCAGCTGTATGGATAAGCCGATGATCGCCGTGGAAGTGGTCTATGCGCTTGCCGACAAGCAGAAGCTGCTGCGCATTGCTGTACCAGAAGGGACGTCCGTTAGAGAAGCTGCGTTGCGTTCCAGCATGGACGGTTTTTTTCCGGGGCTGGACCTCGCGACCGCACCACTGGGGATTTTCGGCAAGGCGGTACCCAAGCCGAACGAGCGTGCAGTAGAAGAGGGGGAGCGAGTGGAAATCTATCGCCCACTTATCGCTGATCCGAAAGAAGTTCGAAAGCAGCGCGCAGCCAGGGCCGCGCAAAACAAGGCTGAAGACGTTGCGAAGGGGTAGCTTGCCTCGGAGTGGCGCAATGAAAAGCCCGGCGAGCCGGGCTTTTTTGTGTCTGCAGGTGTTGCTTAGTTGGTTTCCAGGCGGTCCGGAGTCGGTACCGGCACGGGCTCGGCTGCATCCACATCGCGCTGAATCTGATCGAGCAAAGATCCTGGCTCAACCGCTTCCGGTGCCGGACGGGCAGGCGCTTCGGTTGCCGGACGATCGCTGCGATCAGTGCCCAGGATGGCCTCGTCGCGGCTTACGCCTGGCTTGAAATCACCGGCCAGACCCGCCAGCTGGTCATTGGCGTTGAACACCAGGCTTACCCGCTCCTGCTGACGCTGGCTGCCACCTGGCTGGATGCTGTACAGATAATCCCAGCGATTGGCATGGAAGGTATCGGTGATCAGTGGGTTGCCCATGATAAACCGTACTTGCGAACGGGTCATTCCCGGGCGCAACTGGTCTATCATGTCTTGCGTAACGACATTGCCCTGTTGAATGTCGACCTTGTAAACCCCGGGGAATGAACAACCGGCGAGTGCGAACAGGCCCACGAGCGTGAGGCTGGACAGCATGAGCTTGGTGTTTTGCATCGGTAGGTGACTTCCACTATCTTGGCTGGGCAAAGCCCGGATCATACCCGTATTGAAGGAGGCTGCGAAACAGCAGCAGCGAGAAAGCCAACCATGGTCGAAAATAGCGAACTACGAAAAGCTGGTCTCAAAGTAACCCTGCCACGGGTCAAGATCCTGCAAATGCTGGATACCACTGATCAGCGCCACATGAGCGCCGAGGACGTCTATAAGGCGTTGATGGAAGCCGGCGAAGACGTCGGTCTGGCAACCGTATACCGCGTGCTGACCCAGTTCGAGGCGGCGGGCCTGGTGGTTCGGCATAACTTCGATGGCGGCCATGCGGTGTTCGAACTGGCAGACGGCGGTCACCATGACCACATGGTCTGCGTCGATAGCGGGGACGTTATCGAGTTTTTCGATCCTGAGATCGAAAAGCTGCAGAAGGAGATCGTCAAACGCCATGGTTACGATCTGGTAGATCACAATCTGGTGCTCTACGTCCGCAAGAAGGCTGACTAATTCCGGACTGACAAAACTGCGAAGGCGACCTCATTGGTCGCCTTTTTTGTCTCTGTTCAGGAGGGTTGTGCAGAACTGATCATCTGCCGGGCGTGAGCTAGCGCCTGCTCGGTCAGATCAACCCCGCCGAGCATCCGAGCGATCTCTTCGACCCGCTCGGCGCCTTCAAGAGCCGCCACTGCCGTGTGGGTCTCGTCCCGGCCGCGCGCCTTGTGCACGAAGAGATGGTGATGCCCTTGCGCCGCCACCTGAGGTAGATGGGTGACAGTTAGCACCTGGCCGCGCTCGCCAAGTCGACGCAGCAGCTGGCCGACCACTTCGGCAGTGGGGCCGCCAATCCCGACGTCGACTTCGTCGAATACCAGGGTCGGTGTCCTCGAGGTCTGGGCGGTAATCACCTGAATGGCCAGGCTGATCCGTGAAAGCTCGCCGCCGGACGCCACTTTCGCCAGGGGTCGCAGCGGCTGCCCGGGGTTGGCGCTGACGAGAAACTCCACCTGCTCCTGTCCTTGCGGCATCAGGTCATCGACTGATGTGGGTTTCAGCACAACGCTGAATTTGCCGCCGGGCATTCCTAGTCGTTGAATTTCCGCTTCGACCGCAACTGCGAGTGACTCAGCAGCACGTTGGCGAGCAGCGCTCAGTTCCTCGGCTTTCTCACGATAGTGCTGAGCGTATGCGGCCAACTCTTCGCCCAGCCGCTCAAGCGCATCATCATCGGCGTTGAGGCTTTCCAGCTCTTCAAACAAGCCCTGCTGCAGCGTCGGAAGTTCCTGCGGTTTAACGCGATGCTTGCGCGCCAGCGTATAGATGCTGTCGAGACGTTCCTCCAGCGTTTGCTGGCGCTGCGGGTCGGAATCGAAGTGGTCGAGAAACCGATTCAGCTCGCCCACGGCTTCCTCTACCTGGATCTGCGCACTGGATAGAAGGTTGACGGCTTCGCCCAAGGCTCCTGGTTGATTCTGAAATGCGGTCAGGCGTTGAAGGCTCGAAGTCAGCGCCGATAGCACGTTGCCCGCATCGCTTTCGCTGCATAGGTCCAGCACCTGCTGACAGGCGCCCAGCAAGTGTTCGGCATTAGCGAGATTCTTGTGCTCCTGCTCGAGCTGGTCGAGTTCGTTCTCACCAAGGGCGAGTGTTTCCAACTCCTCCAGCTGATAGCTCAGCAGCTGATGGCGCGCTCGTTGCTCGTCGCTGCTATTGCTCAGGCGCTCCAGCGTCTGTCGAGTCTGCCGCCAGCGCTGCGCTGCAAGATATACCTGTCGCGCCAAGTCCTGGCTCCCGCCAAATTCGTCGAGCAGGCGTCGGTGGGTGTCGAGCTTGAGTAGGGATTGATGTTCGTGCTGGCTGTGGATGTCGATCAAAAATTCCCCGAGCGCTTTCAGGTCGCCTTGGGGGCACGGTGTTCCGTTGATGTAGCCGCGAGAACGACCTTCGGCCGTAATGACCCGCCGTAGGATGCATGGGCCATCGTTGTCCAGATCACGCTCCGCCAGCCATGCGCGGGCGTCGGGGATATCGTCCAGATCGAAGCTGGCCAGGATGTCCGCCTTGTCAGCGCCGATTCGAACGACGCTGCTATCTGCGCGGTCGCCGAGTGTCAGCCCTAATGCGTCGAGCATGATCGACTTGCCGGCGCCGGTTTCACCACTGATCACGCTCATGCCGCGCTTCAGCTCAAGGTCGAGGTGCTCGACGATTGCGTAGTTGTGAACAGAAAGGTGAACCAGCATGGCAGGACTCCTGCGTGGGTGACTGGCTATTTATACAGTGCTTTTGCGTGGCGCTTCAAGCGATAGGAGTCTTGCGCTCTGTAAACAAAGCGCACACAGGTGCTTTGCTCGGTGGCGCCTGATTCTATGCGTCCTGATCGAGTTACTAGTCTGCCCTTGAAGCAGAATTTCCCGCCCCCATATAGCGGCACAAGAGCGGGCCAATGCCCGCAGACGTATCGATGAGGAGGACCGCATGGCCGACGAGCAGAACCTGGACAACCAGACCCCCGAAGATAATGAAAGCGAGCAAGCCGAAATGACCGAGGATCTGGCTGCACGGGTGCAGTCCCTCGAGGAGCAGCTGGCTGCTGCGCAGGACCAGTCGCTGCGGGTTGCCGCCGAGCTGCAGAATATTCGGCGTCGTGCCGAGCAGGATATCGAGAAGGCGCACAAGTTCGCCCTCGAAAAGTTTGCCGGTGATCTGTTGGCCGTGGCCGACAGCCTTGAGCGCGGCCTGGAGCTTTCGAACCCCAGCGATGAAGCGGTCAAGCCGATGCGTGAAGGTGTCGAGCTGACCTTCAAGTTGCTCCTCGACACCCTGGCGCGCCATCAGCTGGTCCAGCTTGATCCTCAGGGCGAGCCCTTCAATCCCGAGCACCATCAGGCTATGGCGATGGAAGAAAGCACCCATGCCGAGCCTGGAAGCGTGCTCAAAGTCTTCCAGAAGGGCTACCTGCTCAATGGTCGTTTGTTGCGTCCGGCCATGGTCGTCGTCAGCAAGGCGCCAGCAGAAACACCGCCTTCGATTGATGAGAAGGCTTGAATTTCGGCTACTGACCCCCATCTCGTAGCCAAGCGTTTTTGTGTTACCCGCAGCCGGTAAACAGGCGCGGACCAATCAAAGTTCGGAGAGAAAGACATGGGCAAGATTATCGGTATCGACCTGGGAACGACCAACTCCTGCGTCTCCATTCTGGAAAACGGCAAGGCCAAGGTGATCGAGAACGCTGAAGGCGGC
The DNA here is from genome assembly GCF_024448895.1 of Stutzerimonas stutzeri. Classification (GTDB taxonomy): domain Bacteria; phylum Pseudomonadota; class Gammaproteobacteria; order Pseudomonadales; family Pseudomonadaceae; genus Stutzerimonas; species Stutzerimonas stutzeri_Q. Next base: position 216,785 of record NZ_JAMOIC010000007.1, on the reverse strand, counting down.
CGCACCACGCCGTCGATCATCGCGTACGCCAATGATGGCGAAATCCTGGTCGGGCAGTCGGCCAAGCGTCAGGCGGTGACCAATCCGCACAACACGCTGTATGCGGTGAAGCGTCTGATCGGTCGTCGTTTCGACGAGGACGTCGTGCAGAAAGATATCCAGATGGTCCCTTACAAGATCGTCAAGGCGGACAATAACGACGCCTGGGTTGAAGTCAGCGGTCAGAAGATGGCGCCGCCGCAGATTTCTGCCGAAATCCTGAAAAAGATGAAGAAGACTGCCGAAGACTATCTCGGCGAGCCGGTCACTGAAGCGGTGATTACCGTCCCTGCCTACTTCAATGACAGCCAGCGCCAGGCGACCAAGGACGCGGGCCGTATTGCCGGTCTGGACGTCAAACGCATCATCAACGAGCCGACTGCGGCTGCGCTGGCCTACGGCATGGACAAGGCTCGGGGCGATCACACGGTCATCGTTTATGACCTGGGCGGCGGTACCTTCGACGTATCGGTTATCGAGATTGCCGAAGTCGACGGCGAGCATCAGTTCGAAGTATTGGCCACCAACGGTGACACTTTCCTTGGTGGCGAGGACTTCGATATTCGCCTGATCGACTACCTCGTCGACGAGTTCAAGAAGGAAAGCGGCATGAACCTCAAGGGTGATCCGCTGGCGATGCAGCGCCTTAAGGAAGCTGCCGAGAAAGCCAAGATCGAGCTTTCCTCCAGCCAGCAGACTGACGTCAACCTGCCTTACATCACCGCAGATGCAACCGGTCCGAAGCACCTGAACGTGAAGATTTCCCGCGCCAAGCTTGAAGCGCTGGTCGAGGACCTGGTACAGCGCACAATCGAGCCTTGCCGTATGGCCATGAAGGACGCAGGCATCGATGCGTCGAAGATCGACGACGTGATCCTGGTCGGTGGCCAGACTCGTATGCCGCTCGTGCAGCAGAAGGTTGCTGAGTTCTTCGGTAAGGAAGCGCGCAAAGACGTGAATCCGGATGAGGCTGTGGCAATGGGTGCCGCCATCCAGGGTGCCGTTCTGGCCGGTGACGTTAAGGATGTGCTGCTGCTCGACGTCTCCCCGCTGACCCTGGGTATCGAAACCATGGGCGGCGTGATGACTGCCTTGATCGAAAAGAACACCACCATTCCGACCAAGAAGTCGCAGGTGTTCTCGACCGCTGACGACAACCAGAGCGCGGTGACCATTCACGTGCTGCAGGGTGAGCGTAAGCAGGCGGGGCAGAATAAGTCGCTGGGTCGTTTCGATCTGGCTGAGATCCCTCCAGCCCCTCGTGGTGTTCCGCAGATCGAGGTCACCTTCGACATCGACGCCAACGGCATCCTGCATGTATCTGCGAAAGACAAAGCAACGGGTAAGCACCAGTCCATCGTGATCAAGGCGAACTCGGGTCTGTCCGAGGAAGAAATCGAGCAGATGGTCCGCGATGCCGAGGCCAATGCCGAGGAAGACCGCAAGTTCGAAGAACTGGTTACCGCGCGCAACCAGGGTGATCAGTTGGTACATGCAACCCGCAAGATGCTGACTGAAGCGGGCGACAAAGCTTCTGAGGAAGACAAGACCAGCATCGAGAAGGCTGTTGGCGAGCTGGAAGTCGCTATCAAAGGCGATGACAAGGCCGAGATCGAAGCCAAGATCGCAGCGGTGTCCCAGGCGTCAACGCCTCTGGCTCAGAAGATGTACGCCGAGCAGCCTCAGGGCGGCCAAGGCGAGCAGGCTGGTGACAGTGGACAAGCTGGTGACGACGTTGTCGACGCGGAGTTCGAAGAGGTCAAGGACAACAAGTAAGCCGCGGCTTATGACCCCCATGACGTGGGGGAGAGCAGCGGCCACCAATGGTGGCCGCTGCCTTTCGCTCCAACACCCAGCGGCGCTGCCGTGACGGGTTTGATCGCCGCGCGGGGGCTTGCTCCCGCGTCGGCGTGTCTGGAGGGTACGAATTTGAAGGTTCAGGAAATTTATGGCCAAACGTGATTATTACGAAGTGCTGGGCGTCGAGCGTGGCGCCAGCGAGGCGGAGCTGAAAAAGGCTTATCGTCGCCTTGCGATGAAGCATCATCCGGACCGTAATCCCGGAGACAAAGCCGCCGAAGACTCGTTCAAGGAAGCCAACGAGGCTTATGAAGTGCTGTCGGATGCGAGCAAGCGTCAGGCCTACGACCAGTACGGTCATGCTGGGGTCGATCCGCAGATGGGCGCCGGTGCGGGTGCTGCGTACGGCAATGCTAACTTCTCCGATATCTTCGGCGATGTGTTCAGCGACTTCTTCGCAGGTGGGCGCGGCAGCTCGCGTGGGGGCGCGCAACGCGGCAGCGATCTGCGCTACACCCTCGAGTTGGATCTGGAAGAAGCGGTGCGCGGCACCACTGTCACCATTCGTGTGCCTACGCTAGTGGAGTGCAAGCCGTGCGATGGCTCTGGGGCGAAGAAAGGTACCGCCCCGGTAACATGTACCACGTGTGGCGGCATAGGCCAGGTGCGTATGCAGCAAGGTTTCTTTTCCGTCCAGCAGACCTGTCCGCGCTGCCACGGTAGCGGCAAGATGATTTCCGATCCTTGTGGAAGCTGTCATGGTCAGGGTCGGGTTGAAGAGCAGAAGACGTTGTCGGTCAAGGTGCCGCCAGGTGTCGATACGGGCGACCGCATCCGCCTCACCGGCGAAGGCGAGGCGGGGGCGCAAGGTGGACCTGCAGGCGACCTTTACGTTGTCGTGAATGTGCGCGAGCACCCCATCTTCCAGCGCGACGGCAAGCATCTGTACTGCGAGGTACCGATCAGCTTCGCCGATGCGGCTTTGGGTGGCGAGCTTGAAGTGCCGACGCTCGATGGTCGCGTCAAACTGAAAATCCCGGAAGGGACTCAGACAGGTAAACAGTTCCGACTACGTGGCAAGGGCGTGGCCCCTGTTCGGGGCGGCGCCGCTGGGGATCTGTTGTGTCGGGTCGCGGTTGAGACACCGGTCAATCTCGGTAAGCGCCAACGCGAGCTGCTCGACGAGTTTCGCAAGACGTTGCAAAGCGACAGTTCCCACTCGCCCAAGGCCAGCGGCTGGTTCGAGGGTATGAAGCGCTTTTTCGGCGACCTTTAACTCAGCGCGGTTGCATGCGGCGCGTAAGCGCCGCTGCAGCGTGAAGCTTGCAGCTTGGAGCTGTTTCTATGCGACGTATAGCAGTGATGGGCGCCGCCGGGCGCATGGGCAAAACGCTGGTTGAGGCGGTTCAGCAGACTGGCGGTGCTGCCGGGCTGACTGCAGCCATCGACCGTCCGGACAGTACGCTGGTTGGAGCAGATGCCGGTGAGCTTGCAGCGATCGGCCGCCTGGGGGTTCCGCTTATCGGTGATGTGGCGAGGGTGGTCGAGGAATTCGATGTGCTGATCGATTTCACTCATCCATCTGTCACCCTGAAGAATCTCGAGGTATGCCGTCGGGCCGGTAAAGCCATGGTCATCGGCACCACTGGTTTCTCAGTCGAAGAGAAGGACAAGCTGACTGCGGCAGCGCGGGAAATTCCCATCGTATTCGCGGCAAATTTCAGTGTAGGGGTCAATCTTTGTCTGAAGCTGCTCGATACAGCCGCTCGGGTGCTGGGGGATGACGCCGACATCGAAATCATCGAAGCGCATCACCGCCACAAGGTCGATGCGCCATCGGGTACCGCACTGCGTATGGGAGAGGTAGTCGCCGAAGCGCTCGGTCGGGACCTGCAGAAGGTGGCTGTCTATGGGCGCGAAGGCCAAACCGGGGCACGGGCGCGAGAAACCATCGGCTTCGCTACTGTGCGTGCCGGTGATGTCGTCGGTGATCATACGGTCCTGTTCGCGGCCGAAGGTGAGCGGGTCGAGATCACCCACAAGGCGTCCAGCCGGATGACTTTTGCAAAAGGCGCAGTGCGCGCCGCGATGTGGCTGGAACAACAGCCGGCAGGCCTCTACGACATGCAGGATGTATTGGGTCTGCGCTGAATGATGCCTTAGGCTGGGCGTTCGGGTTGATTTCGGCTAGACCTCAAAAGGCGTTTTCTGTAAGCTTCCCGTTTTAGTGTGTCCACTAAAAGTTGCGCAGAAATGACTCAAACAAAAAGCGGGATGACCTTCACACGTCATCCCGCTTTTTTACAATCTGCGCCTGCTTCAGCCTTGATCTTTGGGAGGTCTCTTGACTAAGCCAGCCCCTACGCCAGCCATTTTGGCCCTTGCCGATGGCAGTATCTTTCGCGGCGAATCCATCGGCGCCGATGGGCAAACCGTTGGTGAGGTGGTGTTCAATACCGCCATGACCGGCTATCAGGAAATCCTCACCGACCCTTCCTACGCCAAGCAAATTGTCACCCTCACTTATCCTCATGTCGGCAACACCGGAACCACGCCGGAAGATGCCGAATCCTGGAAGATCTGGGCGGCGGGCCTGGTGATCCGCGACCTGCCATTGACCTCGAGCAATTGGCGCGAAAAACAATCCCTTCCTGACTACCTCAAAGCCAACGGAACCGTTGCCATCGCTGGCATCGATACGCGCCGGTTGACGCGTATTCTGCGGGAGAAGGGTGCCCAGGACGGTTGCATCCTGGCAGGCGTCGATGCCACCGAAGAGAAGGCGCTGGAGCTGGCGCGCAGCTTTCCCGGTCTGAAAGGGATGGATCTGGCCAAAGAAGTCAGCGTCAAGGAAGCGTACGAGTGGCGCTCCACGGTCTGGTGCCTGAAGGATGATGGCCACGCTGAAATCCCGGCCAGCGAACTCCCTTATCACGTCGTGGCATTCGACTACGGTGTGAAGTACAACATCCTGCGCATGCTGGTCGCGCGCGGTTGCCGTGTCACCGTGCTGCCCGCGCAGTCGAGTGCAAGCGAAGCGCTGGCACTGAAGCCGGATGGCGTTTTCCTTGCGAACGGTCCGGGAGATCCGGAGCCTTGCGATTACGCGATCAAGGCGATTCAGGAAGTGCTAGAAACCGATATCCCGGTTTTCGGTATCTGCCTTGGCCATCAACTGTTGGCACTGGCCTCCGGTGCCAAGACCGTGAAAATGCCCAACGGTCATCACGGTGCAAATCACCCTGTGCAGGACCTGGACACCGGCGTGGTGATGATCACCAGCCAGAACCATGGTTTCGCTGTGGATGAGGCCAGCCTGCCGAGCAATCTTCGCGCGACGCACAAGTCGCTGTTCGATGGCACGCTGCAAGGAATTGAACGCACGGACAAAGTCGCCTTCAGTTTTCAAGGCCATCCCGAAGCGAGTCCCGGCCCGCATGATGTGGCGCCGCTTTTCGATCGCTTCATCGATGCCATGGCCAAGCGCCGCTAAGACCGCCGAGCACAGAATTCGAGAGAGACCATGCCAAAACGTACAGACATCAAAAGCATTCTGATCCTCGGCGCAGGCCCGATCGTTATCGGCCAGGCGTGCGAGTTCGATTACTCCGGCGCTCAGGCGTGCAAGGCGCTGCGCGAGGAAGGGTTCCGCGTCATTCTCGTCAACTCGAACCCGGCCACGATCATGACCGATCCGGCGATGGCGGATGCAACCTACATCGAGCCGATCAAGTGGGCGACGGTTGCCAAGATCATCGAGAAAGAGCGCCCAGATGCGCTGCTGCCGACCATGGGCGGCCAGACGGCTCTGAACTGCGCGCTGGATTTGGAAAAGCACGGCGTGCTTGAAAAGTACGGCGTGGAGATGATCGGTGCCAATGCCGATACCATCGACAAGGCCGAAGACCGCTCACGCTTCGACAAGGCCATGAAGAATATCGGCCTGGCTTGTCCGGTCTCCGGTATTGCGCACAACATGGACGAGGCCTACGGCGTTCTGGAAAAAGTCGGCTTCCCTTGCATCATCCGTCCATCGTTCACCATGGGCGGCACGGGCGGTGGTATCGCCTACAATCGCGAAGAATTTGAAGAGATTTGCGCACGCGGCCTTGATCTGTCGCCGACCAGCGAACTGCTGATCGATGAGTCACTGATTGGCTGGAAGGAATACGAGATGGAGGTGGTCCGTGACAAGAAGGACAACTGCATCATCGTCTGCGCCATCGAGAACTTCGATCCGATGGGCGTTCACACCGGAGACTCCATCACTGTCGCTCCGGCACAGACGCTCACCGACAAGGAATATCAGATCCTCCGTAACGCTTCGCTGGCGGTATTGCGCGAAATTGGCGTTGAAACTGGCGGCTCCAACGTGCAGTTCGGTATTTGTCCGGACACCGGCCGCATGGTCGTGATCGAGATGAATCCACGTGTTTCGCGATCGTCTGCCCTGGCTTCCAAAGCCACCGGCTTCCCGATTGCCAAGATTGCGGCAAAGCTCGCGGTTGGCTATACGCTCGACGAGCTGCAGAACGACATTACCGGAGGTCGTACCCCTGCGTCCTTCGAGCCGGCAATCGACTACGTAGTCACCAAGATCCCTCGTTTCGCTTTTGAGAAATTCCCCAAGGCCGATGCCCGCCTGACGACTCAGATGAAGTCTGTCGGTGAAGTCATGGCGATCGGGCGTACTTTTCAGGAGTCGATGCAGAAGGCACTGCGCGGGCTCGAGGTTGGGGTGGCCGGCTTCGATCCAAAGCTCGACCTCTCTGACCCGGAAAGCGAAGGCACGCTCAAACGTGAACTCACCGTTCCAGGCGCGGACCGTATCTGGTATCTGGGCGATGCATTCCGTGCAGGCAAGACGGTCGAGGAAGTGTTCGATCTGACGCGCATCGATGAGTGGTTCCTGGTCCAGATCGAAGATCTGATCAAGGAAGAAGAGCGGATCAAGACCATGGGTCTTTCCAGCATCGATCGCGATGTGATGTACAAGCTCAAGCGCAAGGGCTTCTCCGACGCTCGACTGGCCAAACTGCTCGGCGTTACCGAAAAGAATCTGCGGGCCCATCGTCACAAGTTGAAGGTGCTGCCGGTCTACAAGCGCGTCGACACATGCGCCGCTGAGTTCGCCACCGATACGGCCTATATGTATTCGACCTACGAGGAAGAGTGCGAGGCCAACCCGTCCAGTCGCGACAAGATCATGATTCTCGGCGGTGGTCCCAACCGAATCGGTCAAGGCATCGAGTTCGACTATTGCTGCGTACACGCCGCGTTGGCTATGCGCGACGACGGCTATGAAACCATCATGGTCAATTGCAACCCCGAAACCGTCTCGACCGACTACGACACTTCCGACCGCTTGTACTTCGAGCCGGTAACGCTGGAAGACGTGCTGGAAATCGTGCGTGTCGAGCAGCCGAAGGGCGTGATCGTGCAGTACGGCGGCCAGACGCCTCTTAAGCTTGCTCGCGCCCTGGAAGAGGCTGGCGTGCCGATCATTGGTACCAGCCCTGATGCCATCGACCGTGCAGAGGATCGTGAGCGTTTCCAGCAGATGGTCGAGCGCCTGAACCTGCGTCAGCCACCAAACGCAACCGCGCGTAGCGAGGAAGAAGCGCTGGCGGCGTCCAAGGTCATCGGATATCCGCTGGTTGTGCGCCCGTCATACGTCCTTGGCGGCCGTGCGATGGAAATCGTGTATCAGGAAGAAGAGCTGCGCCGCTACATGCGTGAAGCGGTAAAGGTGTCGAACGATAGTCCTGTACTGCTTGATCACTTCCTCAACTGCGCAATCGAAGTCGATATCGATGCGGTATGCGACGGCGAGCATGTGGTAATCGGCGCAATCATGCAGCACATCGAGCAGGCCGGCGTGCATTCCGGTGACTCCGCATGTTCGCTTCCTCCGTATTCGCTGCCAGCGCATATCCAGGACGAAATCCGGGATCAGGTCAAGAAAATGGCCCTTGAGCTGGGTGTTGTCGGTCTGATGAACGTTCAGATGGCAGTTCAAGGCGAGGACATCTTCGTCATTGAAGTGAATCCGCGCGCTTCGCGTACTGTTCCGTTCGTGTCCAAGTGCATCGGCGTGTCGCTGGCGATGATTGCCGCACGAGTCATGGCTGGCAAAACCTTGGCTGAGGCCGGATTGACCGAAGAGATCATTCCCAACTTCTACAGCGTGAAAGAGGCGGTTTTCCCATTCGCCAAGTTCCCTGGCGTTGATCCAATCCTCGGCCCGGAAATGAAATCTACCGGTGAAGTAATGGGTGTCGGTGACAGCTTCGCGGAAGCCTTTGCCAAGGCGCAGCTGGGCGCCAGCGAGATACTGCCCAACAGCGGCTGTGCGTTCATCAGCGTGCGTGACGATGACAAGCCTCTCGTGGCCCAAGTCGCGCGTGATCTTATCGAACTCGGTTTCGAGGTAGTCGGCACTGCGGGTACGGCCAAGATCATCGAAGCGGCGGGCCTGCCAGTTCGCCGGGTGAACAAGGTCACCGAAGGCCGCCCACACGTTGTAGATATGATCAAGAATGATGAGGTCACTCTGATCATCAATACCACCGAGGGGCGTCAGTCCATTGCTGATTCCTACTCGATCCGTCGTAACGCTCTGCAGCACAAGATCTGCTGCACCACCACTCTTGCTGGTGGGCAAGCGATCTGTGAGGCGCTGAAATTCGGTCCTGAGAAGACCGTGCGCCGCTTGCAGGATCTCCATGCAGGAATCAAGGCATGACCAAATACCCTATGACGGTTCAGGGCGCTCACGCCCTGGAAGAAGAATTGCATCATCTGACCAAGGTCCTTCGACCCAAACTCAGTCACGATATTGGTGTGGCGCGTGAACTGGGCGATCTGAAGGAGAACGCCGAGTATCACGCTGCTCGTGAGCAGCAGGGCATGGTCGAGGCGCGGATCCGTGACATAGAAGGGCGTCTGCAGAACGCTCAGATCATCGATGTCAGCAGCATTCCGCACACTGGCAAAGTGATTTTCGGCACCACAGTCGAGATTGCCAATGTTGAGACCGATGAGCGCGTGACCTACCAGATCGTTGGTGAGGACGAAGCGGAAATCAAACTGGGCAAAATTTCGGTCGGCTCCCCTATCGCGCGCGCACTGATCGGCAAGGAGGAGGGTGACGTCGCGGTGGTCAAGACTCCTGGCGGTCTGGTGGAATTCGAGATTGTCGAGGTTCGCCATCTCTGAGCGTCAGCCGTTGCGCGCGGGTACGATAAGCTGGCAGCTGGCCCAGACGTTCTGGGTCGGCGGTCTTTGGCTGCTTCAGTTCGTCGTGCTTCCGGCGCTCAGTAAGATCGGCCTTGCGCCGCTGCTCATCGAGGAAATTGGGAGCACACTTCGCCCGTTAATGGTGGGATTCGCGGCGTTCTGTGTCGTGCTGCAGTCCGTGGTGCTGATTCAGCTCGCTGGTTTGCAAAGCCTTTGGAAAGACTTGCGCGGCCAGCTGCTGCTGACGGTACTGTTGCTTGCGGCAAGTTATTTCGCGGTGGGTGCTGGGGTAGTTCAGTCACCATACTGGCTGGTGTTCAGTTATCTGGTCATCGGCATGTGCGGCCTGGTTCTTGTGCTGCAGGCCACTCCTGGAAGGGAGCGGCCATGACCGGAACCGCTTTGCAGCGGGGTTAGGCCTGAAAGCGATGGACGTTGGAAAGCTGCTTGTTGACCTTCGAATTCTTACGATAGATCAGCGCCATCTTGCCGATGGACTGGACCAGCTCGCAGCTTCCAATCTTGCACAGCTCTTCCATTAACGCTCGCCGATCGTCACGTTCGGTGATTCGAAGCTGGACCTTGATCAACTCATGGTCGCTCAAGGCGCGCTCCAGTTCTGCCTGGACACCTTCGGTCAAGCCGTTCTCCGACACGATCAACACCGGCTTCAAATGATGGCCGATGGATTTGTACTGTTTCTTCTGCTCGTTTGTGAGCGGCATAATTCGACCCTTGCGTCAGAACCCTGAAAACGTCGGCTAGTGTAACTGACACGCCCTGAGCCGCACAGATGAGGTATCAGCTTGGCACGCTCCAAGACCAGCCCGCGTTGGCTGAAAGAACATTTCGACGATCCGTACGTGAAGATGGCGCAGCGCGACGGCTATCGATCCCGGGCAAGCTACAAGCTGCTTGAAATTCAGGAGAAGGATCGGATCCTCCGTCCCGGTATGACCGTTGTTGATCTCGGGGCCGCCCCCGGTGGATGGTCGCAGGTTACTAGTCGTGTCATTGGTGATCGTGGGCGCCTTATCGCGTCTGACATTCTGCCGATGGACAGCATTGCTGATGTGACCTTCGTTCTAGGAGATTTCACGGAAGACGAGGTATTTGCCGAAATTCTCAATGCAATCGGCGATACGCAGGTGGACCTTGTGATTTCCGATATGGCCCCCAATATGAGTGGGGTGAAGGTTGCTGACCAAGCGCGTGCGATGTTTCTGTGCGAGTTGGCTCTGGATCTGGCAATGCGCGTATTACGACCGGGTGGCGACTTTCTGATCAAGATATTCCAGGGTGACGGCTTTGATGCGTACCTGAAGGATGTACGGCAGAATTTCGACAAGGTGCAGATGCGAAAGCCCTTGTCCTCGAGAGATCGCTCGCGTGAACAGTACTTGTTAGCGCGTGGCTATAAAGGTGATGGCAACGAGATGCATCTTCCGCGGTCTTAACGGGCATGTGATTTATACGGGCCGACCGGTACCGCCGTCGATTTTACGGTCTAGGATGTTTCATATCGGGTTACAGACCAAGCTGCGCGTTTAGCGACGTTGTGTAGTAAGTTAGGCCGAGAGCGAACCATCGGCCGTCATGCAGGCTCCCGACTACGCGCCTGCTCTAGAGGGTAGTGAATTGAACGACATGGCAAAAAACCTGATCCTTTGGTTGATCATTGCCGCTGTCCTGGTGACGGTGATGAACAACTTTTCCAGCCCGACAGAGCCGCAAACGCTCAACTACTCGGATTTCATCGAGCAGGTCAAAGAGGGTCGCGTCGAGCGCGTGACCGTCGATGGGTTCGTCATCACCGGTAAGCGGAGTGATGGGGAGGGCTTCAAGACGATTCGTCCGGCTATCCAGGACAACGGCTTGATAGGCGACCTGATCAATAACAATGTGGTGATCGAAGGGAAACAGCCTGAGCAGCAGAGCATCTGGACTCAGCTCCTGGTTGCCAGCTTCCCGATTCTGGTGATCATTGCGGTCTTCATGTTCTTCATGCGTCAGATGCAAGGTGGCGCCGGAGGCAAGGGCGGGCCGATGAGCTTTGGTAAAAGCAAGGCGCGACTGCTTTCCGAAGACCAGGTCAAGACTACTTTCGCTGACGTAGCCGGTTGTGACGAGGCAAAGGAAGAAGTTACGGAGCTGGTAGAGTTCCTTCGCGATCCAGGCAAGTTTCAGCGTCTGGGTGGCCGTATTCCGCGTGGCGTGTTGATGGTTGGCTCCCCGGGTACCGGTAAAACCTTGTTGGCCAAGGCGGTTGCTGGCGAGGCCAAAGTCCCCTTCTTCACTATTTCCGGTTCAGATTTCGTTGAAATGTTCGTGGGTGTTGGTGCAAGTCGTGTTCGCGACATGTTTGAACAGGCCAAGAAGCACGCGCCCTGCATTATCTTCATCGACGAGATTGACGCAGTGGGTCGTCATCGTGGTGCGGGTCTTGGTGGTGGCCATGATGAGCGCGAGCAGACGCTGAACCAGCTGCTGGTCGAGATGGACGGTTTTGAGATGAACGATGGCATCATCGTGATTGCCGCCACTAACCGCCCGGATGTGCTGGATCCTGCGCTATTGCGCCCGGGCCGCTTCGACCGTCAGGTCGTGGTCGGTCTGCCAGACATTCGCGGGCGGGAGCAGATCCTCAAGGTTCACATGCGTAAGGTTCCGCTTGGTGACACGGTTGAGCCCGCACTCATTGCTCGTGGTACGCCTGGATTTTCGGGCGCCGACCTTGCGAATCTTGTCAACGAAGCCTCCCTGTTCGCCGCCCGCGCTGGTAAGCGTGTGGTCGAAATGAAGGAGTTTGAGCTGGCGAAGGACAAGATCATGATGGGCGCGGAGCGCAAGTCGATGGTCATGTCCGACAAGGAGCGTCTCAACACCGCATATCACGAAGCCGGGCATGCAATCGTGGGGCGTGTTGTCCCTGAGCATGATCCTGTTTACAAGGTCTCGATCATTCCGCGTGGCAGGGCTCTAGGTGTCACGATGTTCCTCCCAGAGGAAGATCGCTACAGTCTTTCCAAACGTGCGTTGATCAGTCAGATCTGCTCACTGTTTGGCGGGCGGATTGCTGAGGAGATGACACTAGGTTTCGAAGGGGTTACCACTGGGGCCTCCAACGACATCATGCGCGCTACTCAGTTGGCTCGGAACATGGTGACCAAATGGGGCTTGTCCGAGAAGCTCGGTCCGCTGATGTACGCAGAGGAAGAAGGTGAGGTCTTCCTCGGGCGCAGTGCCGGTAGCCAGCACGCTAACGTGTCCGGTGATACTGCAAAGCTCATCGATCAGGAAGTGCGCAGCATCATTGACCAGTGTTATGGCACTGCCAAGCAGATCCTGGCAGATAACCGAGATAAGCTAGACGTCATGGCTGAGACATTGATGAAGTATGAAACCATTGATGCCGATCAGATCGATGACATCATGGCAGGTCGCACCCCCCGCGAGCCGAGGGATTGGCAGGACGGTTCCGGACCGACCGGCACCCCCGTCCAGCCTGAAGGCGGTCGCCCTCAGACACCCATCGGCGGCCCCGCTGGCGAGCATTGAGCTAAGGCCGCAGTAGATGACTGGAACGTTGCACCCGACCCGGCTGCCTTGTGGCAGCCGGGTTCTTGATTTATCACGCCCACATGTGATGGGTATTCTGAATGTCACCCCTGACTCGTTCTCTGACGGTGGGCGCTTTGTCGATATTGACGTGGCGTTGCGTCACGCTGAATCCATGGTCAAGGCTGGAGCTACACTTGTTGACATCGGTGGGGAGTCAACTCGCCCCGGAGCTCGGCCGATCGCCCCGGTAGAAGAATTGGAGCGTGTTGCGCCAGTTGTCGAAGCGATCGCTCGGGAGCTGGATGTGATCATCTCCATTGATACATCGACACCGGCGGTGATGCGCGAGGCCGCGCGTCTCGGGGCTGGCTTGATCAATGACGTAAGATCGCTTTGTCGGGATGGTGCTCTGGATGCGGCTCTCGCCTCGGGTCTCCCGGTGTGTTTGATGCATATGCTCGGCGAGCCTGGTGACATGCAGGACAATCCACGGTATGAAAACGTCACGAGCGATGTCGTGAGCTTCCTGCGCAACAGGATGGATGCATGTGCTGCCGCTGGCATCCCGAGAGATCGGCTCATGCTTGATCCGGGATTCGGGTTTGCCAAGACTCTGTCGCACAATCTGAGTCTTTTTAAGCACATGGAGCGGCTCCACGCTTTCGGCCGACCGTTGCTTGTTGGTGTGTCTCGCAAGAGTATGATTGGCCAGACATTGCAGCGCGACGTTGCCGATCGTCTCAACGGAAGTCTCGCGCTGGCAGCCTTGGCTGTCGCCAAGGGCGCGTCCGTTCTCAGAGTGCACGACGTGGCCGAAACGGTTGATGTGGTTCGAATGATTGCCGCAGTTGAAGCGGCCGAATAGGGATTTCATGGGTAGAAAATATTTCGGTACGGATGGCATCCGGGGTCATGTCGGCCAGTTCCCAATTACGCCGGAGTTCATGCTCAAGTTAGGTTGGGCAGCAGGCATGGCATTTCGAAAGCATGGTAAGTGCCGGATCCTTATCGGCAAGGACACCCGTATCTCGGGCTATATGTTCGAATCCGCCCTGCAGGCGGGCCTTTCGGCTGCGGGCGCGGATGTGTTGCTCCTGGGTCCTATGCCCACGCCGGCAGTTGCCTACTTGACCCGGACTTTCCATGCAGAGGCAGGGATCGTCATAAGCGCTTCTCATAACCCTCATCACGACAACGGCATCAAGTTCTTTTCTGGCCGAGGAACCAAGTTGCCCGATGAGGTTGAGTTAATGATCGAGGAGCTGCTCGATGCCCCTATGACCGTGGTCGACTCCTCCCAGCTTGGTAAGGCTTCACGAATCAATGATGCTGCTGGTCGTTACATTGAGTTCTGTAAGAGCAGCGTGCCGACCAGTACCGACTTTTCGGGCATGAAAATCGTTCTTGACTGCGCCCATGGCGCCACTTACAAGGTGGCTCCGAGCGTTTTTCGAGAGCTAGGTGCGGACGTCGTGGTTATCGGGGCGCAGCCCGATGGCTTGAATATCAATGCCGACGTCGGTTCCACTCACGTCGCGCAGCTTCAGAAAGCAGTCGTCGATCATGGAGCTGATCTTGGCATCGCGTTCGACGGTGACGGCGACCGGGTAATGATGGTTGATCACACTGGTGCTCAGGTCGATGGCGATGAGTTGCTCTACATCATAGCGACGGATCTGCAGGATCGGGATCGCTTGGAGGGGGGCGTTGTCGGTACCCTGATGAGCAATCTTGGGCTGGAGCTCGCGCTTCAGGCGCGGGACATACCCTTCGTGCGCGCCAAGGTGGGCGATCGTTACGTGATGGCCGAGATGCTTGAGCGAGATTGGGTGCTCGGGGGGGAAAATTCCGGGCATATAGTCTGCGCACAGCATGTTTCTACTGGCGATGCAATAATTGCGGCGTTGCAGGTTGTCCTGGCATTGAAGCGTCGGGGCCAGAACCTTGCACATGAGCGTCTAGCGTGGAAGAAATGCCCCCAGGTTCTGATCAATGTGCGCTATAGCGGCAATCAGGACCCGATCACTCATGCTCAGGTGCAAGCAGTTAGCGACAGTGTCACTGAGCGGATGGCGGGGCGCGGGCGGGTGTTGCTGCGCAAGTCTGGCACCGAGCCGTTGGTGCGGGTAATGGTCGAAGGCGATGATGAAAAGCAGGTTCGTTTGTACGCTGAAGAGCTGGCGAATGCGGTTACTGAAGTTTGTGCGTGATTGCCGCTTGCCAGAGGTGTTTTCGTTGAGTACCATCTGCGCCCACTTTGACCGACGAGGTAAGACATGCGTCGCCCACTGGTAGCTGGTAACTGGAAGATGAACGGTACCCGCGCCAGCGTCGCAGAGCTGACCGAGTCACTTCGCTTGCAAGCTTTCCCTGCAGAAGTTGAGGTTGTGGTATTTCCTTCCTCTCTTCACGTGATGCAAGTGGTCGATGGGCTTACTAACACTTCGATTGGTGTTGGCGCTCAGGATTGTGCGACGGACGTTGGGTTCGGCGCGCTTACAGGTGAAGAGTCTGTTTCTCAATTGGCTGATGCTGGTTGTGAATGGGTCTTGGTGGGGCACTCTGAGCGTCGCCTAGTGTTGGGCGATAGTGACGAGATGGTAAGCAAGAAGTTTATGGCAGCATTGGAATGCGGAATCACTCCGGTGCTGTGTGTCGGTGAGACGCTTGAGCAGCGCGAAGCCGGGCAGACTGTAGATGTCGTGGAGCGTCAGCTTGCTCATGTATTGGCTGATGCGGGCATTGAAGCTTTCGAGAATGCGGTTGTGGCATATGAGCCGGTCTGGGCCATTGGCTCCGGCCTTACGGCAACTCCACAGCAAGCCCAGGAAGTGCATGCAGCTATTCGGGCTCAGCTAGCTCGCGAGGATCAGCGGATTGCCGACGGCATTCGTCTCCTCTACGGGGGTAGCGTTAAAGCGGAGAATGCCGCGGAGTTGTTCGGAATGGCTGATATCGATGGGGGGCTTATCGGTGGTGCCTCTCTGAAAGCGAATGATTTCGGTGCGATTTGTCGCGCCGCAGGGAACTGATCAGATGTTGCAGACTGTTGTGATTGTGGTGCATCTGCTGGTTGCCATTGGTGTGGTTGTGCTGGTGTTGCTGCAGCAGGGGAAAGGAGCGGATGCGGGTGCATCCTTTGGGTCCGGTGCTTCGGCGACCGTATTTGGAAGCCAAGGTTCTTCTACCTTTCTCAGTCGCTTTACTGCTATACTTGCCGGCGTTTTTTTCGTGACAAGTTTGGGGCTTGCTTTTTTCGCAACCCGTCAGGCGGATCAGATGTCAGAAGCAGGCCTGCCTAATCCGGCGGTGCTGGAAGTGCCGGCTGCCAAGCCAGCTGTTGAGGATGTACCGGTTCTGGAGTCCGCTCCTTCTGGTGCGGCTGCAGATGAAGTCCCGGAGGTAGAAGGGCAGCAGTAAAAGGTTTTTGCCGAGGTGGTGGAATTGGTAGACACGCTACCTTGAGGTGGTAGTGGCCATAGGCTGTAGGGGTTCGAGTCCCCTCCTCGGTACCAAACAAGCAGGCCCGCATATGCGGGCTTTCTTGTTTTTAGGGTTTGGGTTGACCTGGTTTAGGTGCGGTCGTATAATTCGTGCCCAGTTTGACGCGGGGTGGAGCAGTCTGGTAGCTCGTCGGGCTCATAACCCGAAGGTCGTTGGTTCAAATCCAGCCCCCGCAACCAGTTGATGAAAAGCCCCTGTCGAGGGGCTTTTTATTAGCTTCAAGCCAGGTCGCCGGCATTCACAGGCGACCATCATGGATGGGCGTTTCGCCCATTTTTCATTTGTACGGCATGCACGAGGGACTTCGATGTCGAGCAAGCTAGAACAGTTGCAGGCCTTGTTGGCCCCAGTAGTCGAGGCTCTTGGCTACCAATGCTGGGGCATCGAATTCATTTCACAAGGTCGGCATTCTCTATTACGCGTCTATATCGATCATCCTGACGGGATACTGGTCGATGACTGCGAAAAGGTCAGTCGTCAACTCAGCGGCATTCTCGACGTCGAAGATCCGATCAGCTCTGATTACACGCTTGAAGTGTCTTCTCCTGGAATGGATCGGCCGCTGTTCACGCTTGAGCAGTACGCGGCAAACGTTGGTGAACAAGTCAAAATAAAGCTGCGCTCGCCCTTCGATGGTCGGCGCAATTTCCAGGGTCTTTTGCGCGGGATCGAGGAGCAGGATGTGGTGGTGCTGGTCGACGATCACGAATATCTGTTGCCGATCGATATGATCGACAAGACCAACATAATTCCCCGTTTTGAGTGAATCGCGGATCCCGCGGACCCCAATGGATTGCGATAGGCGAGGCGTACGATGAGCAAAGAAGTACTGCTGGTTGTGGAGTCGGTATCCAACGAAAAAGGCGTACCGGCCAGTGTGATCTTTGAAGCATTGGAGCTGGCTCTTGCCACTGCTACCAAGAAGCGCTTCGAAGACGAAGTGGACTTGCGGGTTGAGATCAATCGGCAGAACGGTAGCTACGAAACCTTCCGCCGCTGGACTGTGGTTGAGGAAGAGGATTTCGACGATCCGGCACATCAACTGACCACCGACATGAAGCAGGCTCAAGAAGCCGATGCCAAGGTTGGTGACGTGCTGGAAGAAAAGATCGACTCCATCGAGTTCGGCCGAATTGCTGCTCAGACTGCCAAGCAGGTCATCGTGCAGAAAGTCCGCGAGGCCGAGCGCGCTCAGGTCGTCGAGGCTTACCGGGACCGGCTCGGTGAAATCATCTCCGGCACAGTGAAGAAAGTGACCCGTGACAGCGTGATCGTTGATCTGGGTAACAACGCCGAAGCACTGTTGGCCCGAGAAGATATCATTGCGCGCGAGACCTTCCGTGTGGGCGCCCGAGTGCGTGCGCTGCTCAAGGAGATTCGCACCGAGAATCGCGGTCCGCAGCTGATCCTTTCGCGTACAGCGCCGCAGATGCTTATTGAGCTTTTCCGGATCGAAGTGCCGGAAATTGCCGAGGGCCTGATTGAAGTGATGGCTGCTTCACGTGATCCAGGCTCCAGGGCCAAGATTGCTGTTCGCTCGAAAGATAAGCGCATCGACCCGCAAGGCGCCTGCATTGGTATGCGCGGCTCGCGAGTGCAAGCTGTGTCTGGCGAAATCGGTGGTGAGCGTGTGGATATCGTGCTCTGGGACGAGAATCCGGCACAGTTCGTTATTAACGCTATGGCCCCGGCAGAAGTAGCCGCGATTATCGTTGATGAAGACGCCCATGCGATGGATATCGCGGTAGGCGAAGACAATCTGGCTCAGGCCATCGGCCGTGGTGGCCAGAATGTTCGCCTCGCCAGCCAGTTGACTGGCTGGACGCTGAATGTGATGACCGAAGCGGATATACAGAGTAAGCAACAGGAAGAAACAGGCGACATCCTGCGCAATTTCATCGAAGAGCTGGATGTCGATGAAGAGCTGGCACAAGTACTGGTCGAGGAAGGTTTCACTTCGCTCGAAGAGATCGCCTACGTCCCAATGGAGGAAATGCTCGGCATTGAAGGCTTCGACGAAGACATCGTCAATGAGCTGAGAACCCGCGCTAAAGATCGCCTGCTGACTAAAGCGATCGCAACGGAAGAAAAATTGGCAGACGCCCAGCCAGCCGAGGATTTGCTCGCGTTGGAAGGCATGGACAAGGAACTGGCGGTCGAGTTGGCAATGCGAGGTGTTATCACCCGCGAAGACCTGGCCGAGCAGTCGATTGACGACCTGCTCGACATAGACGGCATAGATCAAGAGCGTGCCGGCAAGCTGATCATGGCCGCCCGAGCCCATTGGTTCGAGTAAGTAATTAGCGGCCTGAGGAGAGAGATGCATGACGCAAGTCACGGTGAAAGAACTGGCCCAGGTGGTCGACACACCGGTCGAGCGACTGCTACAGCAGATGCGTGAGGCAGGACTGTCGCACACCAGCGCCGAGCAAGTAGTGACCGATAACGAGAAGCAAGCCCTGTTGGCGCACCTCAAGAGCAGCCATGGGGCCAAAGTGGCCGAGCCAAGCAAGATCACCTTGCAGCGCAAGACCACGACCAAGTTGAAAGTGGGTAATAGCAAGACCATCAGCGTTGAAGTGCGCAAGAAGAAGACCTTCGTCAAGCGCAGCCCTGATGAGATCGAAGCCGAGAAGCAGCGCGAGATGGAAGAACAGCGCGCCGCCGAGGAAGCTGCTCGTCAAAAGGCGACAGAAGAAGCACGGCAGCGGGCCGAGGAAGAAGCGCGCCGTCAGGCTGAGTCTTCCAAGACTGAAACGCCAGCCGCCGCCTCTCCCGAGCCTGTCGCAGCTGTTGCGCCTGAGTCCGTACCGGTTACGCCTACTGCTCCTGTTGAGGATCGCAAAAAGGATGAGCCACGTCGTCCGGACAAGGCCCGTAGTGAAGACGACGAACGTCGTGATCGCAAGCAGGCTCAACATCGTCCTTCGTTGAAAGCAAAGGCGCCGCTGTCGCGTACTGCGCGTAGCGGCGAAGACGACGCTGACGGCTTCCGTCGCGGTGGGCGTGGCAAATCGAAGCTGAAGAAGCGCAACGCGCATGGCTTCCAGAGCCCGACCGGTCCGGTCATTCGTGAAGTTGCCATCGGTGAAACCATCACGGTTGGCGATTTGGCTCAGCAAATGTCGGTTAAAGCGGCCGAAGTGATCAAGTTCATGTTCAAGATGGGCACCCCGGTGACCATCAATCAGGTGCTTGATCAGGAAACCGCCCAGCTGATCGCCGAAGAGCTCGGCCACAAGGTCAAACTGGTCAGCGACAACGCGCTTGAAGAGCAGCTGGCTGAGCTGTTGAAATTCGAAGGTGAGGCGATTACACGTGCTCCGGTTGTGACCGTTATGGGTCACGTCGACCACGGTAAGACGTCGCTGCTCGACTACATTCGTCGCGCCAAGGTGGCTGCTGGCGAAGCGGGCGGTATCACGCAGCACATCGGTGCCTACCATGTGGAAACGGATCGCGGCATGGTCACCTTCCTCGACACCCCTGGCCACGCCGCGTTTACCGCAATGCGTGCCCGTGGTGCTCAGGCTACCGATATCGTCATCCTGGTAGTCGCGGCCGACGATGGCGTGATGCCGCAGACCATTGAGGCTGTGCAGCACGCCAGCGCTGCAGGTGTCCCGCTGGTCGTTGCAGTTAACAAGATCGATAAGCCAGGGGCTGATCTGGACCGGATCCGGAGCGAGCTATCAGCGCACGGCGTTACCTCCGAAGAGTGGGGCGGCGACACCCCGTTCGTATCGGTTTCCGCGAAAATGGGTACCGGCGTTGACGACCTGCTCGAAGCGGTGTTGCTGCAAGCTGAGGTTCTCGAACTCAAGGCAACCCCGTCCGCTCCAGGGCGCGGCGTTGTGGTTGAATCGCGTCTCGACAAGGGACGTGGGCCGGTTGCAACGGTCCTGGTTCAGGAAGGCACCTTGCGTCAAGGCGACATGGTGTTGGTCGGCTCCAATTACGGTCGTATCCGCGCCATGCTTGACGAGAATGGCAAGTCGATCAAGGAAGCCGGGCCGTCTATCCCTGTCGAGATTCTCGGTCTCGATGGTACGCCGGATGCGGGCGACGAGCTCAGCGTTTTGGCTGATGAGAAGAAGGCACGTGAAGTGGCCCTGTTCCGTCAGGGCAAGTTCCGCGAAGTGAAACTGGCCCGTGCACATGCCGGCAAGCTGGAAAACATCTTCGAGAACATGGGCCAGGAAGAAAAGAAGACGCTCAATATTGTCCTCAAATCCGACGTCCGCGGTTCGCTCGAGGCGTTGCAGGGGTCGCTCGGCGGCCTGGGTAACGATGAAGTCCAGGTGCGCGTGATCGGTGGTGGTGTTGGTGGTATCACCGAGAGTGATGCAAACCTGGCGCTGGCATCCAATGCCGTGCTGTTCGGCTTCAACGTCCGTGCCGATGCTGGTGCGCGCAAGATCGTTGAGCAAGAAGGTCTGGATCTACGTTACTACAACGTGATTTACGACATCATCGAAGACGTCAAGAAAGCGCTGACCGGCATGCTGGGCAGCGATGTTCGCGAGAACATCCTTGGCATCGCCGAAGTGCGCGACGTCTTCCGTTCGCCTAAGTTCGGCGCTGTGGCGGGCTGCATGGTCACCGAGGGTATGGTGCATCGCAACCGTCCGATTCGTGTCCTGCGCGACGACGTGGTCATTTTCGAAGGCGAGCTGGAATCTCTGCGTCGCTTCAAGGATGACGTTGCCGAAGTCCGGGCTGGCATGGAATGCGGTATTGCGGTGAAGAGTTATAACGACGTCAAGGCTGGCGACAAGATCGAAGTGTTCGAGAAGGTCGAAGTGGCGCGTTCGCTCTAACAGCAGCTGTTAGGCAAATCGGCGGCAAGCTCTCAGGCGCGATCCTGGAAGCTTGCCGTTTGCCTTTGCAGCACTAAGTTTTCAGATTTAGCAGCTTGCTGCTCAAGGCAGATTTAATGGCCAAAGAATTCAGCCGTACCCAGCGTATCGGCGACCAGATGCAGCGTGAATTGGCGCAGCTCATTCAGCGTGAAGTAAAGGATCCTCGTCTGGGCCTGATAACCATCACGGCAGTCGAGGTCAGTCGTGATCTTTCCCATGCCAAGATCTTCATCACTGTCATGGGCAAGGACGATGACGAAAATGCGGTCAAGGGCAATCTTCGGATCCTCAACGATGCCAGCGGTTTCCTGCGGATGCAGCTAGGCAAGGCAATGAAGCTACGTACCGTGCCTCAACTGCATTTCAACTATGACGCCAGTGTGCGTCGAGGTGTCGAATTGACGTCGCTCATTGAGCGGGCGGTAGCGGAAGACCGCAAGCACAGCGACGATCTTGGAGAGTAAGGTTTGGCCCAGGTAAAACGTGTACGCCGCGCGGTCAGTGGCATCATTCTTCTCGATAAACCTCGTGGTTTCACTTCGAACGCCGCCTTGCAGAAGGTTCGCTGGTTGCTCAATGCCGAGAAGGCCGGGCACACCGGTAGTCTTGATCCGCTGGCAACTGGTGTGCTGCCGTTGTGTTTTGGGGAAGCGACCAAGTTTTCGCAGTATTTGCTTGATGCTGACAAGGGTTATGAAACCGTTGCCCAGCTTGGTGTCACCACAACTACAGCCGATGCCGAGGGAGAGGTGATCGAGCGTAAGGCCGTCACAGCAACCCAGGCGCAGCTCGAGGCGCTACTGCCGCAGTTCCGTGGCGATCTGCAGCAAGTGCCGCCGATGTACTCGGCGCTCAAGCGTGACGGACAGCCGTTATACAAGCTTGCACGCGCAGGAGAGGTAGTGGAGCGTGAGCCTCGTTCTGTTACCATTGCCCGCCTGGATTTGCTGTCGTTTGAAGCGGACCGGGCGCGTCTAGCTGTCGCCTGTACCAAGGGTACCTATATCCGGACCTTGGTCGAAGATATAGGTCATGCGTTAGGGTGTGGTGCTCATGTGGCCGAACTGAGACGAACTCAGGCCGGGCCTTTTGATTTATCTCAAACAGTTAGCCTTGAAGAGCTGGAGCGGGTTCACGCCGATGGCGGGGCAGAGGCGGTAGACGCTTTCCTCAAGCCGGTCGATAGCGGACTTGAGCACTGGCCGCTGCTGCAGCTTTCTGAGCACAGCTCGTTTTATTGGCTTCACGGTCAGCCGGTACGTGCACCTGAAGCGCCGAAGTTCGGCATGCTGCGGGTGCAGGATCACAATGGTCGCTTCATTGGTATTGGTGAAGTGAGCGAAGACGGGCGCATTGCGCCGCGTCGACTGATTCGGTCGGAATGACCGATACGTGGTGCGCCCTTGGGGTGCGCCGCGCTACGAGGTTGGCTGTTGGCAGGCACGGTCACACCTCTTTTAAAACACGGGACATGTCCCGGCCTGTTCATAGAAGGAGCCCATCATGGCACTTAGCGTTGAAGAAAAAGCTCAGATCGTTAGCGAGTACCAGCAAGCTGAAGGTGATACCGGTTCGCCGGAAGTGCAGGTTGCCCTGCTGACCACCAACATCAACAAGCTGCAAGGTCACTTCAAGGCCAACGGTAAAGATCACCACTCGCGTCGTGGTCTGATCCGTATGGTTAACCAGCGCCGCAAGCTGCTGGATTACCTGAAGGGCAAAGACACTACTCGTTACAGCACCCTGATCGGTCGTCTGGGTCTGCGTCGCTAAGCGATGCTGGTGCGAAGCTGAATGCTAAAGCTGGAAGTGGGGCTCGTCCCTGCTTCCAGCTTTTGCCTTTCAGAGATACACCCTCTGGACAGCGTCCGGGTTCGATACCCGACATTGCCCAAGAATTCGAAAAAGCGCTTCGCGCGTGGCATGGCCCGCGAGGCGTGCGAAAAGCTTCCCCCAAGGCAACATAGAGAAGGAACCACCGTGAACCCGGTAATCAAGAAATTTCAATTCGGTCAGTCGACCGTAACCCTCGAGACTGGCCGTATCGCCCGTCAAGCCAGTGGTGCTGTTCTGGTCACCGTTGATGACGACGTGGCCGTTCTGGTCGCCGTCACCGGTGCCAAGACTGCCGATCCAAGCAAGGGGTTTTTCCCTCTTTCGGTCCACTATCAGGAAAAGACCTACGCAGCGGGCAAGATTCCTGGCGGTTTCTTCAAGCGTGAAGCGCGTCCTTCCGAAAAGGAAACCCTGACCTCGCGCCTGATCGACCGTCCGATCCGTCCGCTATTCCCGGAAGGTTTCCAGAACGAAGTCCAGGTCATCTGCACCGTCGTATCGACGAGCAAGAAAACCGATCCGGACATCGCTGCGATGATCGGTACTTCCGCCGCGCTGGCGATCTCCGGTATTCCTTTCAACGGCCCGATCGGCGCTGCTCGTGTGGCTTTCCACCCAGAAACCGGTTACCTGCTGAACCCGACCTATGAGCAGCTCAAGGCCTCGAGCCTAGACATGGTCGTCGCCGGTACTAAAGATGCCGTACTGATGGTCGAGTCGGAAGCCAAAGAGCTGACCGAAGACCAGATGCTGGGCGCGGTGCTCTTCGCTCACGACGAATTCCAGGCAGTCGTTCAGGCTGTTACCGAGTTGGCAGCCGAAGCCGGCAAGCCAACCTGGGATTGGCAGCCAAAGGCTGAAAACACTCAGCTGCTCAGCTCGATTCGTAGCGAATTCGGCGAGGCCATCTCGCAGGCGTACACCATCACCATCAAGCAGGACCGCTACGCGCGCCTGGGTGAGCTGAAAGACCAGGTCGTTGCCAAGTTCTCCGGTGAAGAAGGCCAGCCCTCCGCCGGCGAAGTCAAAGAAGCCTTCGGTGAAATCGAATACCGTACAGTTCGCGAGAACATCGTAAACGGCAAGCCGCGTATCGATGGTCGTGACACCCGCACTGTGCGCGGTCTGAACATCGAAGTCGGCGTACTCGACAAGACTCACGGTTCAGCGCTTTTCACCCGTGGCGAAACCCAGGCGCTGGTCGTGGCCACCCTCGGTACTGCCCGTGACGCGCAGCTGCTGGACACCCTTGAAGGCGAGAAGAAAGACCCCTTCATGCTGCACTACAACTTCCCTCCTTACTCGGTGGGCGAATGTGGCCGCATGGGCGCTACCGGCCGCCGCGAAATCGGCCACGGCCGTCTGGCCCGTCGTTCGGTTGCAGCAATGCTGCCGAGCGCTGATGAGTTTCCCTACACCATTCGCGTGGTTTCGGAGATCACCGAGTCCAACGGTTCCAGTTCCATGGCCTCCGTCTGCGGTGCTTCCCTGGCACTGATGGACGCCGGTGTGCCGATGAAGGCGCCCGTTGCCGGTATCGCCATGGGTCTGGTCAAGGAAGGTGAAAAATTCGCCGTGCTGACCGACATCCTTGGTGACGAAGACCACCTGGGCGACATGGACTTCAAGGTAGCCGGTACCGCAAAGGGCGTGACTGCGCTGCAGATGGACATCAAGATCCAGGGCATCACCGAAGAGATCATGGAAATCGCCTTGGGCCAGGCGCTGGAAGCGCGCCTGAACATCCTGGGTCAGATGAATCAGGTCATTGGTCAGTCGCGCAATGAGCTCTCGGCTAACGCACCGACCATGATTGCGATGAAGATCGATCAGGACAAGATCCGCGATGTCATCGGCAAGGGTGGCGCCACCATTCGCTCCATCTGCGAGGAGACCAAGGCGTCGATCGACATCGAGGACGACGGCTCGATCAAGATCTTCGGTGAAACCAAAGAGGCTGCAGAGGCTGCCAAGCAGCGCGTTCTGGGCATCACTGCAGAGGCTGAGATCGGCAAGATCTATGTCGGCAAGGTCGAGCGCATCGTTGACTTCGGTGCCTTCGTCAACATCCTTCCGGGCAAGGACGGCCTGGTGCACATCTCCATGCTCAGTGATCAGCGCGTGGAGAAGGTTACCGACGTACTGAAGGAAGGCCAGGAAGTGAAGGTGCTCGTGCTGGACGTGGACAACCGCGGCCGCATCAAGCTGTCCATCAAGGACGTGGCCGCTGCAGAAGCTTCAGGCGCGTAAGCCTGAGTCATGCGGTAGAAAAAAGGACCTTCGGGTCCTTTTTTCGTTATGGCAACTTAAGAGAGTTTGCAGCTGTATCCGGTTGGAAAGTCGGTGCAGGTCATGCAAATCGCACGCCTCACAAAGCGGAAACTTGCAGTGTGCTAGTGGCGTTAAGCTACTGTGTTTTTCAACTACTTGATTGTTAAGGATATTTTATATATCCAAGATGGCACGTCGATTGCGATATCTATTATGAATCTGCGGTCGGATTGATGCCGCAGACATCTGAAGAAAACAGGAGTGCCACTATGAACATGATCCAGAATTCCCTGACCGCCGCTGCCGTCGCCGCTGCTTTGAGCCTGCCGATGGCTGGTGCCGCTTTCGCCGACACCACCCCAGCGCTGGATAAGGCTGATACGGTCATGCTGGCCGCCAACGACACTATGAAGGATGCTGGCGACGCCACCTCCGATACTTGGATCACCACCAAGGTCAAATCTTCCCTCCTCGCTGAAGATGCCACCCCTGGCATGGACATCGAGGTCGAAACCAATGAAGGTGTTGTATCGCTTTCCGGCACTGTAGCCACCGAAGCAGAGCGTGAAGCCGCCATCGGTAAGGCAAAAGCGATCGAAGGCGTTCGCGAAGTCTCGGCTGATGGTCTGAAAGCTGCTGACTAAGCTTTGGACGTAGGTCCTCGCGTAAGCGATGCATCTGCAAAAGCCCTGCTTCGGCGGGGCTTTTTTATGCCATTTCAACGGCCGCGTTGGCTTTCGATACGGCGCAAGCGATTACCTTCGAATCGGAGGAAGTGGTACATCCCATTGCTTGGACCATAGGTCCATTCTTCGATCTGGACCTCATGGCGGAACCCATAATCGTCCAGCACCTCCTTGTAGCCGACCGCTGCTGCATCGGTCGGATCGCCACATTTTTGCCGGACCTCGCCAGTGGAAGCATCGAGACTGACCAGCGCACTACCACATCGGTGAGTAGAAGCTGCTTGGGCTGCACAGGCGAATACCAGCGTGCCTAACCCGATGAGGAGCGGTAACCGAGACATGGAACTCCCTGTAATCAATTAGCGCGTCGGGTTTCTATGCGCTTAAGGCGGTTGCCTTCGAAGGTGAGGATGCTGAGCATGCCGTTGTTAGGGCCGTATATCCATTCTTCGACGACGAATTCCTGTCTGGCATAAGCGCCGAGGGTGTAACCGACCAGGTCACGCTGCAGGGGCGCGCCGCATTTACGCTCGACCTCGAAGGCTCTGTCTCCTGTGCTGACTAGCTGAGTGCCGCAACGTAGCGTCTGGCTATGCGCCAAAGGCGCCACGAGGCTCAAAACCAGCAATGTACGGCTGACGACGGCCAACATCTCACTCAACCCCCAGATGCAGAATAGTGGGCACCTGATCGTTCTCCACGTCCTGAGCTATGCCGGTGTCCAAAAGGTAGACGCGCGAATCATTGAGGCCGGCATTATCCACGAGATAGTCCTTGATCGATGAGGCGCGAGCGCGACTCAGTCGCCGCAGCAGTGCAGTGCTGTCAGCCCGACTGGCAATAACCGCTTCGCGCAGTTTCTCACTGCGTGCCTGCTCATCGAGATCATTCCACTGAGTGGGAGGTTGTTGGCCCAAGCGACTGCGGTAGATGCCTTCCAGCATGGCTGCTTTCTCCTCGTCGCCAATTTCCAGCTCTGCGGCGTCAGCAGGCACCTTGTCACCGCGCCTTTGCAGGATTTTGTACCAGGTCTGCTGATACTCACGCTGGAGCCACTGCTCGGCCAGCAATGGTCCATCGGCGGCTGGTGAGCTCTGACCTTCCACTTCCAGACGCAGTACCGGACGTTCCTGCAGTGCACGGGCAAGGGTGTCGAGATTGCCGCGCGCCTGCGCTTGAAGTTCGCCGCTGCCAGGCGCGAAGAGCACCTGACTCAGATCGCTCTTTTCGCCGCCGCCAATACCCGCGAGAAACTTGAAAGGCGCTTTGACGGCTCTGCTGACAAGGTTGCGCAATGTCTGCCAAACGATGGGCATGACGTCGAATTGAGGATTGTTCAGGTCACCTTGAACGGGCAGTTCCAGCGCGATGGTGCCCCGGCTGTCCTTCAACAACGCGACCGCCAGTCGCACCGGCAGGTCGACTGCCTCCGGGCTGTCCACCTGTTCGCCGAGCTGCAGCTGCTGCAGCACCACTTTGTTCTCGGCGTTCAGCTTTCCTTGATTAATACGGTAGTGCAAATCCAGGTCCATTCGGCCCTTGCGAATGCGGTAGCCGGCGAATTTCCCGGAGTAGGGCGACAAGGTAGTCAGTTCGACCTGGCGGAACTGGGTTGCGATATCCAGGCTCTGCATGGGATCAAACGGCGTCAGGCTGCCCTTGATGCTGACCGGTGCGTAACGGTCGACCTTGCCCGTTACATCGACGGTAGCCGGCCGTTGCGCCTGGTTATTGATCTCGCCAATCCGGCCGTTGAGCTCTTCTACCGCGGTAATGAAAGGAGGTCGCAGGCTGAGGTCGGAAAAATTGGCTGAGCCGTTGTTGATATTGACACCGCCGATGCGAATCGCCAGCGGCTCGACCTGTTCCCCGCCCTGCGCATCAGCTTCTGACTTTGCCTCGGGCGCGGCAGTGACGGCTGCAGTTTTGTCCACCAGCAGATCGTTGATGTTGGTGGTGAGGTCGGGATTGATAATGAAGCGAGCATAGGGCTGGTTCAGATCCAAGCGCTCGATCTGCAAGATTTCTGGATGTTGATACCGTAGACGGTCGACCTCCAGGCGCTCCCATTTCACGAAGTCGCGGTTGTTGATCGTGTCCAGTGTATGCAGCTGTGTCACCTGCGCAGCGCCAGCGAGTTCGAACGCCAGTGGCTCTGTCCCGGTCAGCTCAAGCTGCACCTGGCTGGCTAGCATTCCGCTGCGCAGTTCCAGATGCACCAGGGGCGTCAGGTAGGACTGAGCGATCCGCAGGTCGATGTCCTGGGTGCTGATGCTCAATTGCCCCGTGGCGGGTTGAAGCTGCAACTGCCCCGCAGCCTGGACTACGCCCTGGTTGCCCACCCGAGTATTCAGGTCCAGCTTGAAGGGGGAGGTGCCAAGACTGTCGAAGTCATATACATCGAGATCAAGTGGCCCCAGTTCCAGATCGACTTCTTCCGCCGGTACACGGTCGCTCAGGTGTAGCTGATAGTCACGCAGCTGGGTGTCCTTCAGCACGACTTGCCAGGGGGCAGTTGCTTGCTCGGTATTGGTCTCGGGCGTAGGTGATGTGGCTTGCTGAGGCTGGTCTTGGTCTTGGTCTTGGCCGTCGCCGCCCTTGTCGGGGGAAGAGGGCGCTAGCAGCTTCTGCCAGTTCAACTCGCCGTCGCGCTCGCGTGTAACCCAAGTCTCCAATGCGCGGCTACGCACTTTGCCTATCACTACTCGCTGCTTGGCCAGATCCAGCGAGCTCTCACTTATTTGGATGTTCTCCAGTCGCACGAGTGGCTGGCCTTCGACTGTATCGAGACTGAGCGGCGCCAACTCGGCGCTCAGGTTGCTCAGCTGTAGATCGGTGCGCTCAGCCAGGTCCAGCCGGTAATCGCTGGCAAAATTCAGGCGGCCTTTATTCAACTGCAACGGCACGGCGTCCCGCGCATAGGACCAGAAGTCCTTGAGTTGCAGGTTGCTGATTGCTAAACGTCCGGAAGAGCTGATCGGCGACAGATTGATCTGCCCGTTCCAGTCAACGCGCGCGCCGCTGGGGCCGGTTGCAACCAGCACAGCGTCGGCGGCGTCATCGGACCTTGTAGCGAAGTTCAGCAGCTCGAAGTTGAGAGAATCGAGG
This sequence comes from Stutzerimonas stutzeri, assembly GCF_024448895.1. Taxonomy (GTDB): domain Bacteria; phylum Pseudomonadota; class Gammaproteobacteria; order Pseudomonadales; family Pseudomonadaceae; genus Stutzerimonas; species Stutzerimonas stutzeri_Q. Next base: position 187,879 of record NZ_JAMOIC010000007.1, on the reverse strand, counting down.
AGGAAGTCGATGGGCTCGGCAGGGCGTTGATCGGCAAAACGCACCGAGCCCTCTACGAGCTGCAGGCGGCCGATGCGCAAGGCAAAAGGGTCGCCTTCGGTCTCGGCAGGTTCTTTTTCGCTAGCGGGCAGGTCGAATAGTCGCGCCAGGTTGAGCGAGCCATTCTTGTCGAACACGACTTCCGTGTGTAGCTGCACAAGCTCGATGTTTTCGATCTGCAGAGCACGGCGCCACAGGCTGCTCCACTGCAGATCGACATAAAGGCGTTCGAAGCCGAGTTGCGGCTGATCCGCTTCGCCGAGGTGCAGATCGTACAGGCTCAGTTCGAGACTGAGAGGATTGAACTCGATCCGCTCCAGGCGTGCCGGAACGGTTGCATATTGGATCAGCTGTTGATTGACGACGCGTTGGGCGACGCCGGGCAGGATCAGAAAGCCGAGCAGGCAGTAAACGACCAGTGCGGTCATCAGGCCGATGAACACGCGCTTCATTCCATTGGGCATGCGGACCTACATTCCGGGCGGTGGATTGCCTTGGAGTATGGCACGGCACCTGGGTTCCTCTGAGGTACCGGTTGCGGCCGCAAGTCACAGCTGCAGCAGCAGCACCTTCAATGGCGGTCGGCCATCGGCGGACGGGAAGTCGAGGCCCGGTGACAGCACCTGGCAATCGCGTACGGGTTTACCGGTCTTCGTCGCGCACCGCAACACCTGTTCGCGCCAGTCTTCCAGGCTGACCTTCGCCAGGTTGTTGCAGCACACCAGCGTGCCGCCGTCCGTGGTCGCAAGCAGCGCAGGCTTGAGCAAACTCTGGTAGTCACGCAGCAGATCGACCGTACCAAACGCGCTTTTCGACCATGCCGGCGGATCGAGCAGCACCAGGTCGAACTGCTTGGGTGTCAGTTCCGGATAGTCTGGAAGCGCCCGCCCACGACGCTGCGGGATCGGCATGCCGGCTAGCTGGCGGATTGCAGGGAAATAGTCCGACTGGATGAACTGCATCGGTGTCAGCTCAGGGTTGAGTGCAGCGTTTTCTCGGCCCACCGCAAGATTGCTCTCGGCGAAATCGAGATTGACCACCTCACGAGCGCCACTCGCTGCCGCGCACAGACCCACGCCACAGGTGTAAGCGAAGAGGTTCAGTACCGACTTGCCAGCGCTGTTGCCCTTGATCCACCCGCGAACTTCTCGCAGGTCGAGAAACAGCAAGGGATCCTGACCGCTATGACGCGCGCGAATCCGATAGCGGAGGCCCCACTCATGGCCAATCTGTTCGCCAAGCGCGGCGGGATCGGCGCGATACACCGAGTCGTCGCGATCGATACGTGAGTTGCCCTGGGAGCGGTCGTTGTAAACGAGCAACAAGGGTTCACCGAGGCTGTTGCACACCTGCTGATGCATGGCCAGGAGCGCGTCGCGCTCGAGGGGCTGATGAAAGCTCTGAACCAACAACAGCGGGCCGTAACGGTCGGCGGTCAGGCCTGGGGCGCCTTCCTGGCTGCCGTGAAACAGTCGGTAGCAGTCGGTGCCCTGGGCATGCAGCTCGGCCAGCAGGGCTTCACGCTCGTTAATGGCGGCGCGCAGCGCCTGTTGGAGAGAAGGCATGCGCGGCGACTCGGAAAGGTGGCCGCGCAGTTTATCGGAAATCGCTGCCGCACGGATGGCGGAGCGATCAGCGCTCGATAGCCAGCGCAACACCCTGGCCGCCGCCGATGCACAGCGTCGCCAACCCCTTATGGGCATCGCGACGGATCATTTCGTGCAAGAGCGTCACCAGAATGCGGCAGCCCGAGGCGCCGATAGGATGACCGATTGCGATCGCGCCGCCGTTGACGTTGACCTTCTGCGCGTCCCAACCGAGCTCCTTGCCAACCGCCAGGGCCTGGGCGGCGAAGGCCTCATTGGCTTCGATCAGGTCGAGTTCGTCGAGCGTCCAGCCGGCCTTTTCCAGGCAGCGGCGAGTAGCCGATACCGGGCCGACGCCCATGATCGCCGGGTCGACACCGGCATTGGCGTAACCGGCGATGCGCGCCAGTACGGGCAGGCCCAGCGCCTTTGCGTTTGCAGCGCTCATCAGCAGCACGGCAGCAGCGCCGTCATTGAGGCTCGAAGCATTGCCTGCCGTTACGCTGCCGTCTTTTTTGAATGCCGGCTTGAGCCTGGCCAGGCCTTCAGCAGTGGTGCCGGCTCGCGGTTGTTCGTCGGTATCGAAGATCAGCGGATCGCCCTTTCGCTGAGGGATTTCAATTGGTGCGATTTCATTCTGAAAGCGTCCCGCCTCGATTGCCGCTACGGCTTTCTGCTGCGAAGCGGCGGCGAACCCGTCCTGCTCTACGCGGGAAATGTCGTACTTCTCCACGAGGTTTTCCGCGGTGATGCCCATGTGATAGTCGTTGAACGCATCCCACAGGCCATCCTGGATCATGCTGTCGATCAGCTGGCCGTGGCCCATGCGCAACCCGGTACGGGCGGCAGGCATGACGTAGGGGGCCAGGCTCATGTTTTCCATGCCGCCGGCGATGATCACCTCGGCATCGCCGCAGCGGATCGCTTGCGCGCCAAGATGCAATGCCTTGAGTCCGGAGCCGCAAACCTTGTTCAGTGTCAGCGCTGGAACCGCGTGAGGCAGGCCAGCATGAATGGCCGCCTGACGAGCCGGATTCTGGCCAGAGCCTGCTGTTAGCACCTGACCCAGGATTACTTCATCCACCTCTGCTGGCTCGATTCCAGTCTGGTCGAGCAGGCGGCGGATCACAGCGGCGCCGAGTGCGGTGGCTGGGATGCTGGCCAGCGCCCCCTGAAAACTACCGACGGCAGTACGGGTGGCGGCGACGATGACGACTTCCTGCATCTGATTGACCTCGTGACGGGGCGGGCGACCGCGGGGCGAACATGTTGGCACAGCCCTGGACCTGCCTCCACACGTGGAACCTGCCGGTCACGCTAGCGAATCGGCAAACCCATGCGCCGCCGGGCTCTATGCACCGAGCCACTGCGGACGGCCCATCGCAGCACGGGCGCGGTTCGGGAGACACCGACACGGATAAGCTGGCGTTCGCGCTGGGGTTGGCTTAGCTCAAGCATTGCGCTGGCCCAGTCGGGTAGAAGATCCACGCCAGCCCGCATCATCAGTGCGCCGAAGGGGACTGCGAGGCGGCTGGGCGCAGGCGCTTCGAACAAGATTCGCACGATCTCCCGGGAGCGCTCATCGCACAGCAGTTGCGGGCGAACTGCGTGCAAGTAGTCCGCGATTTGCTGACGCGAGCGCGGCACGTCTCGCGCGCCTAATGCTTCGGCAATCCGCGCCACCTCGGCGTAATAACGATCCTGATCGGCGGACGACAACGAGGGGTTCAGGTAGAGCAGGTGAGCTTTCATGAAAGAGCTGACTTCGGCTACATGCACCCAGGTCAGCAGTTTCGCGTCGTAGGCGGCGTAAGGTCGGCCATCCGAAGCATGTCCGGTGACCTTCAGGTGGATTGCCTTGACGCGCTCGATCAATCGCTCTGCGTCGGCTTGGCTTCCAAAGGTTGTCGCGGATATGAACTGACCGGTACGGCGCAGTCGGCCGAGCAAATCTTCACGAAAGTTCGAATGGTCCCAGACCCCCGACAGGGCGAGCGGATGCAACGCTTGCAGTAGCAGCGCGGCGATGCCGCCTACCAGCATCGAGGTGAAGTCGCCATGCACGCGCCAGCAGACAGAGTCGGGTCCGAACAGCCCTGGGTCACCTGGCGGGTTTTCGTAGTCGACGCCTCCAATCGCCAGGCCTGTGAGGCTCAGCACCTGCGACTCGATATGTCGACGAATGAAATCCACGGAGATTTCTCGGGAGGTTTGGGCCGCAGATGTTACCTGAAGTGCTGCTGTTACCCGGTCTTGACCGACTAGCTTTCAGCTGCTGGGCTACGCGAGATGGCGGAGAGAGGTGGGGCGAAGGGTGCCGGACAGCGGCTGTGCGCTGTCCGGCGAGTCGAATCTAGCCGCGATGACGTCCGCGGAAGAAGTCGATCAGGCCCTGGGTCGAAGCGTCCTCGGCGGGTTGTCCGTCGAAGCTGGTCATCTGGCCATAAACGGCCTTGCCCAGATCCTTGCCCAGCTCCACGCCCCACTGGTCGAAGGAGTTGATGCCCCAGATCACGCCCTGAACGAAGACCTTGTGTTCGTAGAGTGCGATCAGCGCGCCGAGACGGCCGGGACTGATGGTTTCCATCACCACGGTGTTGCTCGGACGATTGCCTGGAATCACCTTGTGTGGTGCCAGTCGCTCGATCTCGGCTTCGCTCAGGCCCTTGGCACGCAGCTCGGCTTCGGCTTCCTCACGGGTTTTGCCACGCATCAGCGCCTGGCTCTGCGACAGGCAGTTCGCATAGAGCCATTCGTGGTGATCGGCAACCGGATTGTGGCTGACGACTGGCACGATGAAATCAGCAGGGATCAGCGGGGTGCCTTGATGCAGCAGCTGGTGGTAGGCGTGCTGACCGTTGGCACCGACGCCACCCCAGATTACCGGGCCCGTGGTGCAGGAAACGGGTGTACCGTCCTGACGCACGCTCTTGCCGTTGGACTCCATGTCCATCTGCTGCAGGTGCTTCACGAAATTGCGCAGGTAATGGTCGTACGGCAGGAAGGCATAACTCTGGGCGTCCCAGAAGTTGTGATACCAGATACCCAGCATCGCCAGCAGGACCGGCATGTTGCTTTCGAACGGTTCATTGAGGAAATGCTGGTCCATGCTGTATGCGCCGGAGAGCAGATCCTTGAAGTTGGACATGCCGATGGCCAGCGCGATCGGCAGACCGATCGCCGACCACAGGGAGTAACGGCCGCCGACCCAGTCCCACATCGGGAAGATATTCTTTTCGCGAATACCGAACTCGACCGCGGCTTTTTTGTTGCTCGTGACGGCTATGAAGTGGCGGTAGAGCTTTTCCTCGGTGCCGCCCTTGCCCAGGTACCAGGTGCGTGCGGCCTGGGCATTTTTCAGTGTCTCCAGCGTGCCGAAGGTCTTGCTGGAAATGATGAATAGCGTGGTCTCGACGTTCAGCTTGGCAGTCACCTCGCGGAACTCGCTACCGTCGATGTTCGCCAGATAATGCGTGCGTACCCCGTGCTGGGTGAATGGCAGGAGCGCCTCGGAGACCAGCTGAGGACCGAGGAATGAACCGCCGATACCGATGTTCACTACGTCTGTGATGGTCTTGTCACTGAAGCCGCGCCACAGATTGTTGTGGATGCGGGTAACGATATCGGTCATCTGAGCCAGAGCAGCATGCACGTCGCGCATGATGTTTTGCCCGTCGACCATGACCGAGTCACCCATTGGGCGGCGCAGGGCGGTATGCAGAACCGGACGGTTTTCCGAGCCGTTGATCCGCTCACCTTCGAACATGGCACGTGCGGCCTGCTCGACCCCGGCTTCACGGGCCAGGTTGACGAGCAGCGTGCGGGTTTCCGGAGTGATCAGGTTCTTCGAATAGTCGAGGAACAGACCGCAGCAGGAAACCGAGAGGTCATCGAAGCGGGTCGGGTCGGCCTTGAATGCCTCACGCATGCTGAACTTCTGCATGGACAGGCGGTGATCTTCCAAGGCCTTCCAGGACGACAGGCCGGTGGCATCGAGAGGGTTCTGGTAGTAGCTCATGGGTGTGCGGCTTCCTTTGCTTTGGCGGACTGTCTGCGGCTCGGCAATTCGTTGGGACAGTCATTCGATCATGCTGGCACGCTCGCATTCGTCCTGAATGCAGCAGGCGCGTACCGCTGCGGATGGACCGCAACGGCGGCGGTGCATCCTGCACCACCAAGATTGGTCTGACTGGCAAAAACGCGCGGCGTTCCGAAGCGTTTGACGTGCGACATCGATCGCGCTCGGAACAACCGGACCATTGCAGATTTAGGCCTTCAAGGGAAAGCCCTCGGGCACAAAAAAGCCCGCAGCGCGAATGGCGTTGCGGGCTTCTGGGAGCATCAGGTCGCTCAGGCAACCTGAACCGGAATAGCGTTGCTGGTGTGGCTCAGCTCGCCGTCTGCGCCCATATACAGTACGTGTGGCTTGAAGCTGGCCAGTTCGGCCTCGCTGTAATGCGCGTAAGCGCAGATGATCAGGCGATGTCCGACGCCAGCCTTGTGGGCAGCCGCGCCGTTGACGGAAATGATTTTCGAGCCTTCCTCGCCGCGGATGGCGTAGGTGGTGAAGCGTTCGCCGTTGTCGACGTTATAGATCTGGATTTGCTCGTATTCGCGAATTCCGGCCAGATCGAGCCAGTCACCGTCGATGGCGCAGGAGCCTTCGTAGTCCAGTACCGAGTGGGTCACCTGGGCGCGGTGCAGTTTAGCCTTGAGCATGATGGCGTGCATGGCGGGGTCCTCCGGGTGCGCAAGCGGCGCAGAGTGTGCCCGAACCCCGGAGTGCGATCAATACCGGAGTTGGGCGCAGTTGGTGCCGATAATCGGCTTGTGGTCAGGAAGCGGCTGGGCCGGTTTCCACTAAGAGATTGTCGATCAGACGAGTTTTGCCGAGGAAGGCTGCGGCCAGGATCACCAGCTCGCGATGTTCGGTGGTCGCCGCCTGAAGATCCAGGGCATTGCGAAGCTCCAGGTAGTCCGGGCGAAGCCCTGCTATCTGCAGCGCCTGTTTGCCAGAGGCAAGCAGGGCAGGGTAGTCGCGCTCACCCTGGCGAATCGCATCAGCCATTTGCAACAGGGTGTGATGAAGCACGGGAGCAGCGGCGCGCTCTTCAGCACTCAGGTAGCCATTGCGCGATGAAAGCGCCAGCCCGTCGTCGGCCCGTACGATGGGTTCGCCGATGATCTGGATCGGCATATTCAGGTCGCGCACCATGGTGCGGATGACCGCCAACTGCTGGAAATCCTTTTCGCCGAATACCGCGAGATCCGGCTGCACCATGTTGAACAGCTTGCTGACCACCGTGGAGACACCATCGAAATGCCCTGGGCGGCTACCGCCACACAACCCTTCGGACACACCCGGCACGCGAACGATGGTTTGCATCGCTTGGCCGTTGGGGTACATCTCTTCGACGGTGGGGGTAAACAGTAGATGGCAGCCAGTCTCGATCAGCTTTTCCTGGTCGGCAGCCAAAGTCCGCGGATAGCTGGCAAGGTCCTCGTTCGCGCCGAACTGCAACGGGTTGACGAAGATGCTGGCAACAACGAAGTCGGCGCGCTGGCCGGCAGTCTCCACCAGCGCCATATGGCCGGCGTGCAGGTTGCCCATGGTCGGTACGAAGCCGATGCGCTTGCCTTCGCCGTGCGCGCGCGTTACTGCGGCGCGCAGGTCCGCTACGGTGGTGACCACTTTCATGCGGAAAACCCATGTTCGGCCGCCGGGAATTCAACGGCTTTCACGGCGTTGACGTAGGCAGCGATGGCAGCGTGAATATCGCCATGCTCGTGCATGAAGTTCTTGACGAACTTCGGTGCACGGCCAGTGAGTGACAAGCCAAGCATGTCGTGCAGCACCAGCACCTGTCCGTCCGTGTCGCTGCCGGCACCTATGCCGATTACCGGAACCGTCACCGCCTGGGTGATCCGCGCAGCCAGCTCGCTGGGTACGCATTCGAGAAGCAACATCGCCGCACCGGCTTCCTCGAGTGCCTTGGCGTCAGCGATCATCTGCTGCGCCTGAGCTTCCTGGCGGCCCTGAACCTTGTAACCGCCAAAGATGTTGACCGCCTGGGGGGTCAACCCCATGTGCGCGCAGACCGGAATGCCGCGTTCGGCGAGCAATCGAATGGACTCGGCCAACCAGGCGGCGCCTTCCACCTTGACCATGTGTGCGCCGGCCTTCATCAGCGTCGCCGAGTTATCCAGCGTCTGCTCGATGGTCGCGTTGGCCATGAAGGGCAGATCGGCGACGATCATGGCCCCACGGTTGCCGCGCTTGACGCAGGCCGTGTGGTAAGCCATCTCGTCGACCGAGACTGGGAGCGTACTGTCGTGGCCTTGCAGGACCATGCCCAGAGAATCGCCGATCAGCAGCATTTCGACACCTGCTTCGCAGGCGGTCTTGGCAAAAGTCGCGTCGTAGCAGGTGAGCATGACGATCTTCTCGCCCTTCTGCTTGAGGCTTTGCAGGGTTGTCAGGGTTACGTCTGGCATGAAAGCCGTCCTCCTAGAGCCTCTGAAGAATCACCATTGCAGTCGGAGCGTCAGCGGTGAGGCGGGTTGGCCTCAGGTCGATGCGTGCCGGCAGAGGGCGCTTATAGTCCTGATGGCGGGGGGCTAAGTCAATCGCGAGTGTTACCCGTGCGTTACACCTGTTACCCGCCGGTTACAGCGGCACGTCGAGGCGCTCGAGGCCTGCGAATGGGCATGCTGCAAGTAGCTCGGAAAGCGCACGGCCATCGGCCAGGCGCAGATCCTGCGGTGCTATTTCAGCGAGCGGATAGAGGACGAAGGCTCTGGCATGCAGGTGGTAATGCGGGACCGTAAGGCGGGGCTCATCGATCAAGCGATCGCCGAATAGCAGGATATCGAGGTCAAGTGTCCGCGGTCCCCAGCGCTCGGCTTTGCGTTCGCGGCCCTGAGCCCGTTCGATGGCCTGTAACGCATCGAGCAGATCCAGCGGTGACAGCGAGGTGTCCAGCGCTGCGACGGCATTGTTGTAACGTGGCTGCTCGGGAGGGCCGAGCGGATCGCTCAGATATAGAGAAGAAACTGCGGATAGCTGCGAATCGGCGATGCTCGCCAAAGCGTCAAGCGCACCGCGCAGTTGCTGTCGTGGCTCGGCCAGATTGCTGCCGAGGCCGATGTATACGCGTTCCATGTCAGTCTGTAGAAGCAGGCGCGTTTTCGTTCGGGCCCCGCTTGCGGCGGTTACTGCGGCGACGCTTGCGCGGCGCGCCGCTGCCGTCGTCCTTGCTGGTGAGGCCACGAATCATGGTGCGACGTTCGCTTTCATTGGCCTCCTGATACTCGGTCCACCACTCGCCCAGCCCATCGGTCTCTTCGCCAGCGCTCTCACGCAGCAGGAGGAAATCGTAACCGGCACGGAACCGCGGGTTGTCCAGCAACTGATCTGCGCGACGGCCCTGGCGACGCGGCAGGCGCTCCTGCATGTCCCAGATTTCTCGCATGGGCATGGTGAATCGCTTCGGGATCGCCGTGCGCTGGCACTGCTCCCAGATGATGTCGTGAGCGGCTTCCTGAGCGGCTGGGATCGGCGGCAGGCCTCGTGCCTGAACCTCGGCGATGCGGGCAGGAAGGGCGGGCCAGAGCAGGGCGGCAAACAGGAACGCGGGCGTGACGGGCTTGCCTTGAGCGATACGCTGGTCGGTGTTGGCCAGGGCATTGCGAATCAGTGTGCCGGCGTACTCCGGGTTGTCTTCCAGTGCTTCGGCGCTGGCCGGAAACAGCGGGGCAAACAGGTCGTATTCCAGCAGCAGTTCGAAGGTGCGTTCGGCCTTGCCGCTAAGGAATAGCTTGATGATCTCGTCGAAGAGTCGCGCCGCGGGGACGTCGTTCAGCAGGTCGGCCAGGTCAGCGATGGGCTCGGCGCTATGCTGTTCGATCTCGAAGTCCAGCTTTGCGGCGAAGCGAACGGCGCGAAGCATGCGCACAGGGTCTTCCTGGTAACGCTGCTCGGGGTCGCCGATCAGGCGAATGAGGCGGTTGCGGATGTCCTTGACGCCGTGAGTATGGTCGAGGATGCGTTCGCTGGATGGATCGTAGTACAGCGCGTTGATGGTGAAATCGCGGCGCTGGGCATCGTCCTCGAGCGTTCCGTAGATGTTGTCACGCAGGATGCGACCGCTCTCGTTACGTGAGGCCAGATGGCTGGCGTCATCGTCGTCTACTTCCGGGTGATTGGCGCGGAACGTTGCGACCTCGATGATTTCCCGCCCGAAATGCACGTGGACCAGCTTGAAACGGCGGCCGATCACCCGCGCGTTGCGAAATTCAGCTCGAACCTGCTCGGGGGTAGCACTGGTCGCGACATCGTAATCCTTGGGGTCCAGATCCAGCAGCAGATCGCGGACGCACCCGCCGACGACATAAGCCTCGTAACCCGCCTGCTGGAGACGCTCGACCACACTGACGGCATGCCGGCTGAGGTCATCACGGTGCAGCGAATGCTGCCGGCTGGACAGTATTTCGGGTGTGCGACGAGGATGCGGGAAGCGGCGCAGAGGAGATCGAAAAGACTGGAACAGCTTTTTCAGCATGAGAGGCACTGTGTGGCGAAATGACAAGGTGGCGAAGGGAATTGCCACGAAACGAGCGTGGATTCTAGCACCGGGAACCGGGATGGTGAACGAAGCGCGGGGAGGTGTCAAAGCAACGGCCGAAGCCAGAAAGCACTAGGGGGAGCCTAAGCTCCCCCTTTAAATGATGTCGCGTGCTTTGTTGTTATTAGTATTTCGGGCGTGTTGTTTTTGTTTGATCACCCGTTCCCTTCCGCTACTGCGTCCGGGAATCGCTCCTACGTTGGGAGCAAAGAGCAAACGGATTTCTTTGGTCGCTGATTTGCCATCGATCATTGATCCAACCAGTTCAGGCGCTGCTTATGCAGTTTTTGTTGTTCTCAGCCTGGTCGCGGGGCAAAACCCCATTTGGCACTTCCTCTCCAAAAGAATCAGTTAGCTACGTCTCTGCCTTATTGTCTTTATTTTGCTAGAGCCGGTACGTCTTGTTCTTATTGTGGGTCTGCTTGTTATTGTTGTTGTGCCAGATATAAAGCATTCGCCGTGCCAGTTTTTGAAAACTCTTTTAAATCAATAGCTTGAGGATTCTGTTGCTGCGGATGGTCCAAATGTCGGCAGGTGTTCGTTACCGATAACCCCGCATTTTGTTACGTCTAGGTAGTGGCGGTAACAGCGCACTACCCAGCGGTAGCCGATTTGCGCCGCGGAATGCCCAGCCGCTGACGGCGTTCCCACAGACACTTGCGGCTGATCCCGAGCTTGCGAGCGAGCTCGGTCTCGGTCATGTGATCCTGGTGCTCGAGTACGAAATGCTGGAAGTAGTCTTCCAGCGAAAGATCTTCGGTTGGCTCATTGCTGGTAGAGATCGAGGTACCAAGCGCAGCGCAAGGCTCGTCGAAGTCGTCATCGAGGTTATCGAGCTCGATATCGATGCCCAGCAGCTCGGCACTGATTTCTTCACTGTCACTGAGAATCGCTGCCCGCTCGATGGCGTTCTCCAGTTCTCGCACATTGCCCGGCCAGGTGTAATGCCGTACGGCCTGCTCGGCTTCCCGGGAAAAGTGTAGGTCTTCCTTGGCCATGCGCTCGCCTTGCCGCGCGAGGAATGCTCGCGCGATCTCCAGAACATCGGCACTACGCTCGCGCAGGGGCGGTAGTTTTAGAGCAATCACATGGAGCCGGTAATAGAGGTCTTCGCGGAACTGTCCGTTCTTGGCCAGGGTTTTCAGATCTCGGTGGGTCGCGGCGATCAGCCTCACATCGACCTTCTGTGACTGCGTCGAACCGACACGCCGAATCTCGCCTTCCTGCAGGACGCGCAGCAGGCGGGCCTGAGCTTCCAGCGGAAGTTCACCAATCTCGTCGAGGAACAGTGTGCCGCCATCCGCTGCTTCAACCAGGCCGGCGCGCCCGGCGCTGGCGCCCGTGAAGGCACCTTTCTCATGCCCGAAGAGTTCGGACTCGATCAGAGATTCTGGAATCGCAGCGCAGTTGACCGAGATCATCGTGGCCTTGGCGCGCCGCGAGAGGTTGTGCAATGCGCGGGCAACCAGCTCCTTGCCCGTGCCTGATTCGCCCTGAATAAGTACGTTGGAGTCGGTCGGGGCGACCTTGCGGATCTTGCCGAACAGATCCTGCATCGGACCGCAGCGCCCGATGATGCCTATTTCGCCGCTGGCCGAACCGTCCTGCGTGGCTGCGCCTGCCGCTGTGGCTGTCGTGCGCGCAGTTGCTGCCGGCGTCGCGGCTGATTGCTGTCGGTCATTGAGGATGCGGGCCACGGTCTGAAGCATTTCGTCGTGGTCGAAGGGTTTGGCGATGTAGTCCATCGCGCCCATTTTCATCGAGTCCACCGCTGAGCGCAGACTCGCATAACTGGTCATGATCAACACTGGCGTGCCTTCGGCAAGCTTGATCAGCTCGGTGCCAGGCGCGCCGGGTAGGCGCAGGTCGCTGACGATGAGGTCGAAGCCCGGAATGCTGAAGCGCTCCTGGGCTTCCTGTACCGAGCCGGCCTCGCTGACCTCGTACTGGTTGCGTTCGAGCAGTCGACGCAAGGCGGAGCGGATGATGGTTTCGTCTTCGACGATCAGAATATGGGACATCAGTACTCTCTCGACGGGCTGAAGGCGGCTATGAGCGGGTGGGAACCGAAATCATCTGGCGATAGTTCCCAAGGCTGTGCAAGCTGCCGCAGTGCGGCGTAGGTGTGCCAGTGCAGGGCATTGTCGTGTCGGCGTCCTGGTCGTCAAAGGCCCAGCTATGCGCTGTGCCAGTGGTCGCCGGAACGCGGCGAAAAGCGAACATCGCCCCGTTACTCACGGGCACCTGTCGCCTCGACATGCCGCGGCAGGGTGATGCGGAAACGCGTGCCGCGTTGGGTTTCCAGGTCTGCCGGGCTGTCGATATTGATCTGGCCATAATGCTCTTCCACGATCGAATAGACCAGTGCAAGGCCCAGCCCGGTCCCTTCGCCCGGGTCCTTGGTGGTGAAGAAGGGTTCGAACAGTCGGTCCTGAATCGATTGCGGAATACCGCTGCCTTCGTCTTCGACGATCAGGTAGACGGTCTGTTCGGATACCTCGCTGCGTACCCTGATCGCGCCACCGGGTTCCGATGCATCGCGGGCGTTGGACAGCAGGTTGATCAGTACCTGAGCCAGGCGCTGTGGGTCACCTTCGGCCAGATGGTCAGGGTCACAGAGGTTGAAAAAGCGAACATCGGTGCCGCGGCGATTGAGCGAAAGCAGGGCGATCGCATCCTGTGCCACTTCGGCCAGGCTGACCGGGTAGAGGTCCTGCTGCCGCCCGCCGGCGTGGGCAAAACTCATCAGGGATTGGACGATGCGTGAGACGCGCTTGGTCTGCTCGACGATCTGATTGCTGATCTCGCTGATCTCATTGTCGGCTTCGCGCTCCTCACGCAGATTCTGCGCCAGGCAGGCGATGCCGGTGATCGGGTTGCCAATTTCATGCGCCACGCCTGCGGCCAGTCGACCGATGCTGGCGAGGCGTTCAGAGTGGACCAGCCGGTCTTCCAGTTGCTGGGTCTCGGTAAGGTCCTCGATCAGTAACACCAGGCCGCTGTTGCCTGGCGCAAGCGGTTCGGCGATGGCGGCTTTGTGCAGGTTCAGGCAGCGGCTGTGGCCGTCCAGTTGAAGTCGCTGCTTATGCAAGTGTTCTTCACCCTGCTGGGTAAAACCGCTGAGCAGGCTCTGCCAGGGTTCGGCGATAGTGGAGAGCCGTGAGCCTACGACCTGAAGCGCCGGGATCTCAGTGAGTTCTTCCAGAGCCCTGTTCCACATCAGGATCTCCTGATCCTTGGCCAGCGAGCAGACGCCCATGGGCAGTTCCTGCAATGTCTGCCGGTGATAGCGGCGCAGCGCGTCGAGTTCGGCTGCCAGGCCGGTCAGGCGGGAGTGGTAGTCCTCCAGGCGGCTCTCGATAAAGTGAATATCTTCGGTGACATAGCCGTCTGCACCGTTCTTGTAGGAAAGGAAATTCTCCACAATGTCCTGAGCCACGCTCGGGCCCATCAGCCCGGACAGGTTCGCCTCGATACGATCACGCAGGCGTCTCAATGCGTAAGGCCGGTGCTCGTCGAAGGGCAATTGCAGGTCCCGCAGCGCCTGTTCGACCTCGCGCTGCGCGGTCTTGGCTCCCAGCGGTTTCGCCAGCTGCGTGGCAAATTCCTGCGGCGAGGCGGCAGCCAGTTCACGTCGCTGAGGGCGACGGACGTTTTCCACTGCACAGGCTTCGGCTGCAGCCTGTTCCTCGGCGCTGGTTTCAGTGAATAGCGAGAACAGCGAGAACGCCAGCACGTTGACCGCCAGCGAGGCGATTGCCGCCAGGTGCCAACTGGTGTCATCGAGTACGTAGACGACGTTGAACAGAGGAATGTAGAAGCCATCGAGATTGCCCACCAGCGGTAGCAGCATGGTAACGACCCAGACGGCGATGCCGGACAGCAGACCGACAATGTACCCGCGACGGTTGGCGGTCGGCCAGTAGAGTACCGACAGGACACCGGGAAGAAACTGCAGCGTCGCAACGAACGCGACGATGCCCAGGTTGGAAAGGTCCTGCTCGGCACCCAGGAGCAAATAGAAGCCATAGCCGGCCATGATGATCGCCAGGATCAGGCTGCGGCGAGTCCACTTGAGCCAGCGGTAGATGTTGCCTTCGGTTGGTGGCTGGTACAGCGGCAGCACCAGATGGTTGAGCGCCATGCCCGACAGTGCCAGGGTGCTGACGATGATCAGGCCGCTGGATGCCGACAGTCCGCCGACGAAGGCAAGCAAGGTAAGGGTCTCGCTCTGCGCCGTAATGCCAAGGCCCAGGGTGAAATATTCAGGATTGGTGCTGACACCAAGTTTGAGGCCCGCCCAGAGAATCAGTGGCACTGCCAGGCTCATCAGCAGCAGATACAGCGGCAGGCCCCAGCTGGCGCTGACCAGGGCGCGCGGGTTGAGATTCTCGGTGAAAGTCATGTGGTACATGTGCGGCATGACGATGGCCGAGGCAAAAAACACCAGCAGCAGGGTTCGCCACGGACCTTCCTGCAGGGGCGTATGCAAAGCCTGCAGCGCGGACTGGTTCTGCAGCAACCAGATCTCGAGTTGGTGCGGGCCGCCGAACACCACGAAGAGCGCATACAGGCCGATGGCGCCAAAGGTCAGCAGCTTGACCACCGACTCGAAGGCGATGGCGAATACCAGTCCCTCGTGCTTTTCCCGCGTGGCGATATGTCGGGCACCAAAGAGAATGGTGAACAGCATGATCATCACGCAATAGCCCAGCGCGACTCGCTCCTGCAGCGGCTCGAGTGTGAGGATGCCAATCGCATCGGCCACTGCTTGTATCTGCAGCGCCAGCAGCGGAAGCATGCCAATCAACATGACGATGGTGGTCAGCGCGCCGCTCCAGGTACTGCGGAAGCGAAAAGCGAACAGATCCGCGAGCGAGGCCAATTGATAAGTGCGGGTGATCCTCAGAATCGGGTAGAGCAGTACCGGCGCGAGCAGGAAGGCGCCGCAGACGCCGAGATAGGTGGCCAGGAAGCCGTAACCGTACTGATAGGCGAGGCCAACGGTGCCATAGAACGCCCAGGCGCTGGCGTAAACGCCGAGTGACAGGGTGTAGGTCAGAGGATGGCGAATGATCCAGCGCGGAATCAGCCCGCGCTCGCTGACCCATGCCACGCTGAACAGCACCAGCAGGTAGGCAACGCTGATCAGGATCAGGTGGCTGAGGCTAAAGCTCGTCGGCATCGCGCTGGCTCTGGAGAATGAAAGTCACCACGATGAGGATCAGCCACAGCAGATAGGGCCGGTACCAGGCGCCATTGGGGTCGATCCACCAGTCCATGATCGCGGGGGAAAACAAATAGATCCCCACCACCAGGAGCAGCACCAGTCGGTAGATATACATGCTGGAACTCGTGTCGAAAGTACGCGGATGGTAAAGGAAGCGGCACGCCACAAGCCACATCGGCGGGTAATGAGCGATGTTTCCACCGGCGCAGCCAGGAGGAACGTTAGCGCAGCTGGGCTTCGGGCAGTGTGCGGCACTGTGGAATACGCTTGGCGTCCCAGCTTGAAATGGCCCAGGTCAGGACTTCGGTTGGTAGCGCATCTTCCAGTTCGCATGGGGTTGTCTGACCGAGGGCGCGCAGCGCCCGGAGCAGCAGCGGGGTGGCCTCGGCGGGTTGTAGTGGCGGCGAACGATAGCGCTTGCCCAGCTTGTGGCCGTTGGGCTGAATGATCAGCGGGACGTGCAGATAACGCGGTCTTGCCAGGCCGACAAGTTCCTGCAGATAGAGCTGGCGCGGTGTGGAGTCGAGCAGGTCGGCACCGCGAACGATGTCGGTGATGCCCTGCCAGGCATCGTCCAGTACCACGGCCAACTGGTAGGCGATCAGCCCATCGCGGCGACGAATTACGAAGTCGCCGACCTCGCGGGTTAGGCGCTGGTGGTATTCACCCTGGGTGCGATCGCAGAATCCGTATTCGCGGTCCGGAACGCGCACGCGAATGGCGGCGCCGCTGGGAGCGCGTCCGGCTTCCCGACAGAAGCCGGGATAGAGTCCGTTAAAAGGCTCCAGTTGCTTGCGTGAACAGGTGCAGGCGTACGCATGGCCGTCACGCAGGAGCCGGTCGATCACGCTGTTATAGACATCGAGTCGTTCGCTCTGGCGAACCATTTGCCCGTCCCATTCGAACCCGTAAGCTTCGAGCGCCTGCAGAATAGCCGCTTGGGCCCCAGCCATTTCCCGAGGTGGGTCGAGGTCTTCCATGCGCAACAGCCAGCGGCCACCGACGGCACGGGCATCGAGATAGGATGCGAGGGCAGCGATCAGCGAGCCAAAGTGCAAGTAGCCACTCGGCGTTGGCGCGAAACGGCCTATATAAGAGGAGGGTATGGACATGAGCCGGCTCGGGGGAGAGACATCGAGGCGGGATGATGCGGCCAGCCAGGGGCTGAAATGAAGCGGGGCGCCGTAGCGCCCCGTTCGGGATCAGGAACCGATCTGCTTTTCCTTGATCTCCGCCAGCGTCTTGCAGTCAATGCACAGCGTAGCAGTGGGGCGGGCTTCCAGCCGGCGGATGCCGATCTCGACGCCGCACGAATCGCACCAGCCGTATTCGTTGTCTTCGATCAGCTGCAGCGTCTCGTCGATCTTCTTGATCAGCTTGCGCTCGCGATCACGGGCGCGCAGTTCCAGGCTGAATTCTTCTTCCTGGCTGGCGCGGTCCGCTGGATCGGGGAAATTGGCCGCTTCGTCCTGCATGTGGTGCACGGTGCGATCGACTTCCTCCATCAGCTCCAGCTTCCACTTGTTGAGGATGCCGCTGAAATGAGCGCGCATGTTGTCGCTCATGTATTCCTCGCCCTTGGACTCTTTATAGGGCACGAAGGCGCGAATCAGTTGGTTGCTGTTTGTCGTTTTGGTAATGGGCATGGATGAACGCCTCTCGCTATGTCCATTGCGCAGGATAGTGAATCCCTCTGCCGGCCCGTGCCGGCCCTGCGGCTGCAAGCGGGCGAACTTACCAGATCGTATCGGGGTGCGCTACTCCCGAATATCACGGTGGCTGCGGTGTCAGAGGGACCTTGGGTAGAATTCACGCTTTGTACTCATCAGGAAGGTCAGATGACCTCGTCATATAGCGCGCGTAGCCGTGCAATCGAACCTTTTCACGTCATGGCGTTGCTGGCGCGGGCCAACGAACTTCAAGCTTCGGGACGTGATGTGATTCACCTTGAAATCGGTGAGCCGGACTTCACCACCGCTGCCCCCATCGTGGCGGCCGGTCAGGCTGCCCTCGCGGCGGGCCATACCCGCTACACCGCCGCCCGAGGTCTGCCGCAACTGCGCGAAGCGATTGCCGGTTTCTACGCCGAGCGATATCAACTGTCTATTGACCCCGAACGCGTGCTGATTACTCCCGGCGGATCCGGTGCGCTTCTGCTGGCCAGCAGCTTGTTGGTCGATCCCGGTAAGCACTGGCTGCTGGCGGACCCCGGATATCCGTGCAACCGGCACTTCCTGCGCCTGATCGAAGGTGCCGCCCAGCTGGTGCCAGTGGGCCCGGACGTGCGCTATCAGCTGACAGGGGATCTGGTCGAGCGTTACTGGGACAAGGACAGCGTGGGCGCGCTGGTTGCTTCACCGGCCAACCCCACCGGAACGCTGTTGAGTCGGGCCGACCTGGCCGGCCTTTCCTCGGCACTGAAGGAACGCGGCGGGCATCTGGTGGTGGACGAGATCTACCACGGTCTGACCTACGGCACCGATGCGACGAGTGTGCTTGAGGTCGACGATGCGGCTTTCGTGCTCAACAGCTTCTCGAAGTACTTCGGCATGACGGGCTGGCGGCTCGGCTGGCTGGTCGCGCCGCCGGAGGCTGTGAGCGAGCTGGAGAAGCTCGCGCAGAACCTCTACATCAGTGCGCCGACCATGGCCCAGCACGCCGCGCTGGCGTGTTTCGAGCCGGCTACGCTGGACATCCTCGAAGCCCGTCGCGGCGAGTTTGCCAAGCGCCGCGATTTCCTCCTGCCTGCCCTGCGCGAGCTTGGCTTCGGCATCGCCGTAGAACCCGAAGGCGCCTTTTATCTGTATGCCGACATCAGCGCCTTTGGCGGAGACGCCTATGCCTTCTGCCAGCACATGCTGGAAACCGAATTCGTCGCCATTACCCCAGGGCTGGACTTCGGTCGTTACCAGGCCGGGCACCATGTGCGTTTCGCCTATACCCAGAGTCTGCCGCTACTGGAGCAGGCCGTTGAGCGTATCGCCCGCGGGCTGCAGAGTTGGGCTGGCTGATGCGATTCGTCACTCCGCTGGAGCAGGGCACGTTAGTACGGCGCTACAAGCGCTTCCTCGCTGACATCGTCACCAATACCGGCGAGGCGCTCTGCATCCATTGCCCAAACACCGGCTCGATGCTCAATTGCATGGGCGAAGGTGCGCGCGTCTGGTTTCAGCGCAACAGCGACCCCAAGCGCAAGCTACCAGGCACCTGGGAGCTGGTGGAAACCCCCCAGGGGCGGCTTGCCTGCGTTAATACGGCCAGAGCCAATCGGCTGGTGGAAGAGGCACTGCTGGCCGGCGTTATCAAGGAGTTGAACGGCTTCACCGCGCTCAAGCGTGAGGTGGCCTACGGCGTGGAAAACAGTCGCGTAGATTTTCGGCTGGACTATCCCGCCGGGCCGGCATTCGTTGAAGTCAAAAGCGTGACCCTGGGCTTTGGTGATACCGCTGTGGCCGCCTTCCCAGATGCAGTGACGACCCGCGGCGCTCGTCATCTGCGCGAATTAGCGGCGCTGGCCCGCCAGGGCGTGCGGGCAGTGCAACTGTATTGCGTGAATCTCACAGGTATCGAGGCTGTTCGCCCTGCCAGCGAAATCGATCCGCTTTATGCCGCAGCTTTGCGCGACGCGGTGGAGGCGGGCGTCGAGGTCCTGGCGTACGGCGTGGAACTGTCACCAGAGGAGATACGTTTGTCTCATCCATTGCCGGTGATGATCTGATCGTCGCGCTTTGCGGGCGCGAGGCGGCGCGCGGAAAAGCCACGCCGCGCCAGGCTGTGCCCAAGGTCAATCAGTATCAGGCGTCACACGCCAGATCACGTTCCCGACATCGTCGGCGACGAGCAGCGCCCCTGCCTTGTCCACGGCGACGCCGACCGGGCGTCCCATGGCCTGCTCATCGCTGCTGAGAAACCCGGTCAATACATCTTCAGCCGCGCCGTTCGGCTCGCCATTCCGGAAAGGTACGAAGACAACCTTGTAGCCGCTGCGCGGCTTGCGGTTCCAGGAACCGTGCTGGCCGATGAAGGCGCCATTTCGGTAACGCTCCGGCAGCAACGTGCCTTCATAAAAGGTGAGGCCAAGAGACGCGGTATGCGCGCCAAGCGCGTAATCCGGGATGATGGCCTGTTCCACGAGATCCGGCCGCGGTGGCTTCACCCGGTCGTCCTGATGCTGACCGAAGTAACTGTAGGGCCAACCATAGAAGCCACCGTCCTTCACCGAAGTCATGTAGTCGGGAACCAGATCACTGCCGATCAGATCCCGCTCGTTGACGGTGGTCCACAGCTCTCCGCTGTCTGGCTGCCAGGCCAGCCCGTTGGGGTTGCGCAAGCCGGAGGCGAACAACCGCAGCGTTTTGCGCTCCGGGTCAACTTCCAGGATCGCCGCGCGATTTTCCTCTGCCTCCATGCCGTTCTCGGCGATGTTGCTGTTGGAGCCACTGGTGACATAGAGGCGAGATCCGTCAGGGCTGGCAATGACGTTCTTGGTCCAATGGTGGTTGATCGGCCCGGCGGGGAGGTCGACGATCTTTTCACCTGGGTCTTCGATTCGGGTTGTGCCTTCCTCATAGGGAAAGCGCATCAGAGCGTCGGTGTTCGCGACATAGAGCTGATCACCGACGAGCGCCATGCCGAACGGCGAATTCAGCCCGTCTAGAAACACCTTCCGATATTCCAGCGTGCCGTCGCCATCGCTGTCGCGTAGCAGCATTATACGGTTGGCGCTTTTAACGCCCGAGCCTGCCCGTGCCATGACCTTTTTCATGATCCAGCCGCGAATGCCCTGGCCCTCTGGCTTGGGCGGTGCATCGCTTTCCGCCACCAGAACGTCCCCGTTGGGGAGCACATGCAGCCAACGCGGATGATCGAGGTCGCGCGCGAATGCCTGCACCTGAAAACCCTGCGCCGCGTGCGGCTGCTGGCCGTCGGGCCAACCGGTGGCTTCGGCAATGTTGACCGTGGGGACCAATGACGTCTTCGGTGCGGGCAGCTCGGGATTCGGCCCATAGCCAGCTTCGACCGGCAACGTGGCGGTGTCTCCGCAGCCGGCCAGGATAAGTATGAAAGTCCCTGTCGTCAGTCAGGCCGGAAGGTTTCGCATGGTTTGCTCCTGTCGCAGGTAGCGTTTCGGTCGCACTCAGGGGGCTCCGTCCTGATCGCGACCTTTTTTGGTGATGCCGGCCGACCGGTGCGCCGCGTGCTGTTCCAGTCCGGGCATCAGCAGAAATATGACCAGTGCAAAGACTGTGGTCAGCACTGCCGTGGATTCATGTCCAAGCCCAGCGGCGACACCAATTGCCGCTGTGAGCCATATGCCGGCCGCAGTGGTGAGGCCTTTGACATCCTGAACCGAACTCCCTTTAAGGATAGTCCCTGCGCCGAGAAAGCCGATCCCGGTGACGATGCCTTGCATCACCCGTGACAGGTCGTCGATTTCCATGCCGGCTTCCAGGGGCACGAGTACGAAAAGCGCAGCGCCGAGCGATACCAGCATGTGAGTACGAAGTCCGGCCGCCTTGCCCTTGTATTCGCGCTCGTAGCCCAGCACGCCACCGAGAAAGGCCGCCAGAATCAGCCGCACGGAGACCCGAACAGCGTGCTCGAAGTCAGGAATGTCGGAGAATTCCGATGCCACAACGCGGCTGAAAATTTCCCACAACTCCATGCGTTTCCTCCCTGGGTTTTGGCGACGGACGTCTGCCGTTTCGAGTGCCGTCCGGCTTCAGCGGTTCATTCGACAACGCGGAAGCGCAGCATGCCGATCATCTGTCCGGCTTCGGTCACCACCCGCACCCGCCACCGGCCTTCGGCATGCTCCGGGAAATTGCGCTTGTGGGTCCATGCCCGATAGCCCGCTTCGCGTCCACCGCTGATGTCCAACGGTATGCGGTCGACCCTGCGACCGTTGTGCGTCCACTCGTGGTAGATCCGCTCCTTCAGGCCACGAGGCGCGTTGATTGCGGTGAACGCATACAGCCCATTGCCATGCAGCTCCTGATTGGTCAGCTGGCGCAGGCGATTGCCGGGTTCGCGTGAGTCATTGTCCAGTGTGGTAGTGACGGCCACATCCGTCAGCCACAGCGTCGCGGGCGGCACCCAGGTGCGCCCCATCCAGCCGGCGAGGCCCACCACGGCTGCGAGCGTCAACATGCCCAGCACGCTTTTCCAGTTCCAGGTTGCGAACAAGCCGCTAAGGCTCGGTAGTGCGAGCGCGACGGCGATGCCCAAGGCCCATTGATAGCTTTGCGGTGTGGACAGGTGAAAGATGATCGGCAAGGCCGTGAGCAGGACGGCAAACAGGGTCAGTGCGTGGAAGGCGAGATAGACCCAGCGACGGGGCGCAAGCCATTTGTAGTAGAGCGGGTCGACCAGCGAAACCAGCGCAGCGACGCCAAGAAGCACGGTGAAGACAGACTGGCCGCTGTTCCAGGTGGTCGTGATGAAAAAGAACGGGATGATGAAGAACAGACTTTCCTGATGGACCATCTGCGTCACGTAGCGCAGCAGAGGGGGCGGTACTTTCCAGCCGAACCATCGCTCGAGTCCCTGACGCAGGCTGTTCTCCAGCATCAGCCAGAGCCAGCTGACCAGCATGATTACCGCGATGACCTTGGCCAGCCCGGCGTGACGTTCCACCAGCACGAAACTGGCGATACCTGAACAAAAACCGAAGAGCGCGACGGTGCCGGGATAGCGGCGGATCAATCGTGAAACGAGTTCGATCAGGGCGGTTATCCGCGATTTCAGCAGCATTGAGTGTTCACGTCAGAAGAAAAGGGTGGTGATGCAGGTGGCTCACCTCAGGATTGCCAGTTTTGTCCGCCAGCAGCTGCTCGGCTGGCTTCATGCCTTTGGAGCAGGCTGCCGGTGCGACCGGCAGCCTGAATGCTCAATCGAGCACTGGAATGATTTCCGGCATCGCGGACGAATGGTGGCTGGTGATCAACCACTGATCCTTCTCCGGATACCATTTGTAGGTAAAGGTATAGCGGGCCTTCACTTTGTTGCCGTCAGCGAATGAGAAAGTGTAGATCCCGGCATCCAGCGCGGTGTTGCAATCGATCTGGATCATCCTCTCATCGATTGTGCCGCTGGGCTTTTTTTCCAGGAAGTGGACGAAGTAGTCCTGCTTTTCCTCTGCTGTCCGCCGGGGCACATTCGACAGTGTGGGCAACAGAATGGACTCGTCGGCATAGTTTTCCACGACTTGTTTAGGGTCGCCGCTGGCGAGGTCGTCGTTCCAGCGTTGAAAGAGTGCGGACACCTGGGCTTCATCTGCGGTCTGGCACTGTTCAGTACCTTCTGCCGCCTGGGTCATGATTGAAACCGTGCTGGCGCCAGCCAACAGCAACACGAGTGGGTATTTCATGGCAGTCCCCTTGTGATTCGTCAGAAACAGCGCGTGCGCGCACCGGCGATGGGCTTATTCACCGATTGTCTGTTTCGACCACGAGAGGCAGGCGCGATTCTCGGCGCTAGACGGGTGGTTCGGCTGGAGAGTGGTTCGCCAGAGCTTGTTCGATGTCTGCGCACACCTCGTCATAAGCTCGAGCACGTTCCGGGCTCAGGCGCACCAGCGGCAGGCCCACCGTGTTGCACAACTCGTCGAGGAAGGCATTGGCTTCTGTCGCTGGCTCCATCTCGATAGCGCAGACTGGCTCAAGTGTGTCCGGATGGCAGAGTAGGAAATCGATACGGGCCGCGGAGATCCGATTGTGTGCTCTATACCAAGGGGCTCGCCGGGGAATGGCAGTGACCTCAATGACGTCGGCGAGCCTCACTTTACTGAGAATCCGGTATTCGTTACCCACCGCCTGTTGCAAGAGCCCCAATAGGTTGCGTT
This sequence comes from Stutzerimonas stutzeri, assembly GCF_024448895.1. Lineage (GTDB taxonomy): Bacteria > Pseudomonadota > Gammaproteobacteria > Pseudomonadales > Pseudomonadaceae > Stutzerimonas > Stutzerimonas stutzeri_Q. The sequence continues at coordinate 164,557 of NZ_JAMOIC010000007.1, read as the reverse complement.
CAGCAGGCTCGAACAAAGGTTTTTTTAACTGGTACGGCATGCGCAGCGCTGGGTGGTTGTATTGGCGCTGTTTCACGAAGAAAACCAGCGAAAAGCAGATGAATGCGGCTAAGACCAACCCTAGAAAAGCCATCATTGCGCGATTGTTCCGGCGGCCTTCGACAAGCCGGGGGTGACCGGGTATTGAACTGACATGAGAACTCCGCGCGTCCGCTGATTGCTTTATAGGAAGTTTGAGCCCGTCCAGAGCGGGAGAGTTCGCTAACTCCCCTGTAAACATCTATGTGTCCTATCGGAAGCAACAGATGTTCAGACGGCCGTTGAGTTATCCCGGATTTATGTGGGTCAATCTGTGGATAAGATAGGGGCTTTCATCTGCAAGCCTCGCGCAGCTTACATTCCAGGCTGCTGATCAAATGCTGTTCAATATTTCTTGGCACATCGGAAGAGCATACTTAGCGCTGCCTTACAACCGATAACAGCTAATTTTTCAGGCGTTGTATGGCAGAGTCATATGTTATCCACGGTCTCTGTGGAAGGCCCTGTGGATAACAGCTGGTGGGCGGGCGTGGAGCTGCGCTGCGCCTGCCCTGGCCTCGAATGTGCAGTTTTTGATCAATGTGCGAGTGTGCGCATCGGACTACTTCGAAGGCCTATCCGTTGCTTTGACCACTCCAGCGTATTTCGCCGCTGGGCTGCCACTGATTGAGCAGCTGCAACAGCTCCGATGCGCTATCGCTGCGCTGAAGCATGGCGCGGTGTGGTAAGCGGACGAAGCCTTCTTCTACCAGATGATCGAGAAAGTGGCTGAGCTTGCTGTAGAAGCGGTTGACGTCGAGCAATCCGAGAGGCTTTTGGTGGTAGCCAAGCTGGCCCCAGGTCCATACCTCGAACAGCTCCTCCAAGGTACCCAGGCCGCCGGGGAGGGCAATGAATGCGTCCGACAGCTCAGCCATTCGCGCCTTGCGCGCGTGCATGCCGTCGACCACTTCGAGACGCGTAAGCCCGGAGTGACCCACCTCGGCGTCTTTGAGGCTCTGCGGAATGACCCCGATGACCTCGCCGCCCGCCGCCATGGCTGCATCGGCAACGACCCCCATGAGACCTACCGCGCCGCCACCATAGACAAGTCGAACGCCGTTCTCGGCCAGCGTCTGGCCGAGCGTCTTGGCGGCTTGTGTATAAGCCGGGTCGAGGCCGGCACTAGCGCCGCAAAAGACGCATATCGAAGTCAGGGTCATCATCCTCTCCATCTGTAACGGGGATGGAAGCGTAGCGCTGCGGGGAATGATGACCAAGCATTAGCTGTGTTCGGCTGGGAGACCTTGGCTTGAGCCCAGTCTAATCGGCCAATACTGCCTATGTCGGGTTCGCACGCGGCTCTACGTTGGTTGGTCAGTTACTAAGCTAAGCGACCCCCCCGAACAGAGGGCTCGAAGCTCTTCACATAGCATCGACAGTCGATCCGTCATAGTTATACCCATTAGCTGTGCACGGTGCTGTGGATAAGCTATTCATGACTGTCTGCAGGCCACAAGCACCGGGGCTCTGCTAAGGTTGTTCAAATATTGATCAGAATGTCAGCTTGCTCTATAACTCGCTGTTTTTCTGGGGATATCTTCTCCGCTCGAGGAACGAGCGAAGCCGTCTTCGCTGCATGTAACTTGTCCAAGATATCTGTGTGGTGGTCTGTGGATAACGTGGGGAAACGAAGCGCCAGGCCGCTGCCGCAGTGGCTTGTGGGATGTTGATCAATTAGTGACCAACGCCGTTCTGCATACAACATCACCCTGCCATCAGGGGCAATTCAAGTGGTGAATGGTTTTGCCGCGACAGAGAACCTGTCTCAATCTGGCGCTGCCACTCGCTAAATCAAGGATCCAGGCCGTGAAGACCTTAATGAAACTCCTGCTCGCCATCGCGGCGCTGCTGGTTATTGCCGTTGCAGTGCTTGTAACGATCAGCTGGGCTCCGCCACGGCCCGTTGAAAGTCTCACCGAGCGGTGGGCGCCGGAGCCGTCAAGGTTCATCGAGATTGCCGGCATGCAAGTCCACGTCCGCGACGAAGGCAGGCGTGACGATCCCGTTCCACTGGTACTGCTGCACGGCACCTCGGCAAGCCTGCATACCTGGGAAGCCATGGTTGCTGAGTTGCGCCAGCAGCGGAGGGTCATCAGTCTCGATCTGCCAGGGTTCGGCCTCACCGGTCCCTTTCCTGACGGCAACTACCGCATGACCCATTACGTCGAGTTTCTATCGGCAGTGCTCGACCGTCTGGATGTCGGGCGCACGGTGCTGGTCGGCAACAGCTTTGGTGGTCAGCTGGCCTGGGAAATGGCGCTGGACCAACCGCAGCGGGTGGCGCAGCTGGTGCTGATCGACGCAGCAGGCTACCCGCGTCAATCGACTTCCGTGCCTATCGGTTTCAAGCTGGCGGCCATTCCGGGCCTGGCGCCTTTGATGGCCAACATCTTGCCGCGTCGGCTGGTGGAGTCCAGCACCCGCAATGTTTACGGTGATCCTGACAGGGTAACGCCCGATCTGGTCGATCGTTACTACGAACTGACGTTGCGCGAAGGTAACCGCGAGGCGCTTCGTGAGCGCTTCAAGCAGGTACCAGCCGTCGATAATTCCGGTCGGATTGCATCGATTCAGACGCCAACGCTGATCATCTGGGGCGGTCGCGACGGGCTTATCCCGCCGCACAATGCACGCCGTTTCGAACAGGACATTGCCGGTAGTCAGGTGGTCATTTTTGACGACCTCGGGCACGTGCCGCAGGAAGAAGACCCGGCGCGAGTCACCGAGGCCGTCAAGACGTTTCTGACCCGTCCTTGAGGGCTGACATCATCCCGCCGCCTTATGCCCGGGCATTCAGTCGTGGCGGTTTGATTGTGGGGCAGTCCGGCCTCGTCGAGACTCGGTACAGATCGAATTACCCATCCAAAAACAATCTGCTGGAGGAATCCCGATGAGTGAAGCCATTCGCTTCGAAGACAAGGTGGTCGTCGTGACCGGCGCAGGAGGCGGTCTCGGCCGCGCCCACGCGCTGCTGTTTGCCCGTCATGGCGCGAAGGTCGTGGTCAACGACCTCGGCGGAAGCGCCCAAGGCGAGGGAGCCAACGCCTCGGCTGCTGATCGCGTCGTCGAGGAGATCCGTCAGGCCGGCGGCACTGCGGTGGCCAACCATGATTCGGTGACCGAGGGCGACAAGGTGATCCAGCACGCGTTGGACAGCTTTGGCCGCATAGACGTGGTGGTGAACAATGCCGGCATTCTGCGCGACAAGACTTTTCACAAGATGGATGACGCCGACTGGGATCTGGTCTACCGGGTGCACGTCGAAGGCGCCTATAAGGTGACCCGAGCCGCTTGGCCGCACATGCGCGAGCAGGGTTATGGCCGGGTAATTTTCACGGCGTCGACCTCCGGCATCTACGGCAACTTCGGTCAGTCCAACTACGGTATGGCGAAACTGGGGCTGTATGGTCTGACGCGCACGCTGGCGCTTGAGGGGCGCAAGAACAACATTCTGGTCAACGCCATTGCGCCAACTGGCGGCACGCGCATGACCGAAGGTCTGATCCCGCCGCAGGTGTTCGAGCAGCTCAAGCCCGAGCTGGTAAGTCCGTTGGTGGTGTTCCTGGCCAGTGAGCAATGTCAGGAAACCTCCGGCCTGTTCGAGGTCGGCGGTGGCTGGATGGGCAAGGTGCGCTGGGAGCGCAGCCTCGGTGCCGGCTTCGACCCCAAGACTGGGTTCGACGCGGAAGATGTCGCGGCCAGTTGGCAACAGATCTGTGATTTCGAAAACGCAGCGCACCCGGCTGACAACATGGAAGCGTTGAAGGAAATGATGGCCAATCTGCAGAAGTACGCAGGCTAGAACTTGGGTCGGACGGCGCGGCAGGTGCCCTCCGAATTAGCCCGCCTCTTCAATGGGCGGTCTCCTGGGCGTCACCGGGCAACAGGCGTAAAGCTTTTGCCCGAGCCTGGGCGAGATTGCGCACGTGGTACAGATGCCCTTCCAGCGTGTGGATACCGGCTCGGCGCAGCTTGAGCCGCAAGCGCGCACTGCTGCCGCACAGGATCAAGGCGATGCCCTGCTTGCGATAGTCCAGCAGCACGTTCTCCAACGCTGCCAGGGCAGTCATGTCGAGCATCGGCACGGCACTGATGTCGACGATTACGATCCTCACGTCCGGATTAAAACGCCGCAGCACGCTAAGTGCCTTCTCGGCCGCGCCGAAAAACAACGGCCCACGAATCGCGTAGGCCGCGACGTGCTCGGGCAGGTCCTGCAGCAACCGGCTCTGGCCTTCACGCAAGCTGGTGGTGTCGGTCAGTTCGCTCATGCGCTTGATGAACAGTCCCGCAGCCAGAAGCAGGCCGACGCCGACTGCCAGGACCATGTCGAAGAGCACTGTCAGGACCAGGCATGTCAGCAACACCAGCACGTCGCTGCGGGGCGCGATTCTTAACGTCTTGACCACATGCGGTGCCTCACTCATGTTCCACGCCACCATCAACAGCAGCGCTGCGAGCGCGGCCATCGGCAGATAGCTGAACAACGGTGCCAGCCAGAGAATGGCGACCAGCACAACACCGGCGTGGATGATTGCCGCCAACGGCGAGAAGGCGCCGGCACGCACGTTGGTCGCGGTTCGGGCAATCGCTGCGGTGGCGGTGATGCCGCCAAACAGCGGAGCGACCAGATTGCCAATGCCTTGTCCCAGAAGTTCTGCATTCGGGTCATGGTTGCTGCCGGTCATGCCGTCGGCGACCACTGCGCAAAGCAACGACTCGATGGCACCAAGCATGGCAATGGCGAATGCAGGCGCCAGCAGTTGATGAAATAGTTCGAAGCTGAGCACCAATGGTTGACCGTCCGGGCCGGGCAAGAGCCAGGGCCAGGAGAAGTCCGGAAGAAAGGGTGGTATGCCGGGGTGCGAAACGCCATCGACGATGTAGCTGAAGCGCTCGCCCAGGGTGGCGACCTCAATGCCTGACGACTCGAGCAGCATGCCGGCCAGCGCGCCGACCACCAGTGCAACCAGATGGCCGGGCACCTTCGGTACAAGGCGCGGCCAGAGGATCAGTACGCCGAGGCAGAGTGCGGCAATCAGTGCGTCCCCCAGCTGGGCGCTGGGCATTGCACGAGCCAGCAGGCCCAGCTGCTCCACGTAATGCTGGGGCTGCTCGGTCAGGGTCAGGCCGAAGACGTCCTTGAGCTGCAAGGTCGCAATGACGATGCCGATGCCAGCGGTAAAGCCTAGCGTGACGGGGTAGGGCACGAAGGCGATCAGCCTGCCCGCGCGCAGCAGCCCAAGAGTGATGAGGATCAGGCCAGCCAGCATGGTACAGAGCAGCAGGCCGCCGAGGCCGAACTGCTGGGTGATCGGCAACAGGATGACCACGAAAGCCGCCGTGGGCCCGGATACGTTGAATCGGGAGCCTCCTGTTAGAGCAATCAATGGTGCAGCAACCAGCACCGTGTAGAGGCCGTGCTGCGGTGCGACTCCAACCGCGATCGCAAGCGCCATCGCCAACGGGATGGCGATGATGCCCACCGTCAGTCCTGCCGTGATGTCGCCACGCAGCGCCAGGCCTCCGTAGCCTGAACTCAGGGCCTGACGCCAGGCGGCGAACAGCGGCGGAAGCTTCATCCCAGACACTCCATGTGCGCAAAGCGCCAGTATAAGCACAGGCCTGACGGTGTCGGACCGGCTGAGCGCAACATCGCGGTCAATTCGCGGATTTTCGTGTACGACCTTGGTCGCATCGGCGCCTGACGCGTTGAGTGCGCCCGTCCCGCGGAGTAAACTGCCGCCCCCGTAAGGCCCGTCGGACCGGAGAAACCATGCGCAAAGACAAGCAGAAAGTGATCGGCGAAGAAGTCAGCGATGAGTCGATCAAATTGTTTCTCGAACCGGAGCCTGCTGACGAAACACCGCGGTCGCTGCACAAGCTGATCAAGGCTTATCGTGGATTGCGTGTTGATGATTTCGAGCGTTTTCTCGGATTCTTTGTCGAAGCCGGACTGGATCTGAATGCGAAGGACGCCAATGGGCATGACTTCGTTGACTTGATAGCAGATCAACGCCGCGCCGCGCCCTACATCGAACTGATCAAGGCCGCGCGCGGCTGATTTCAGTCGCTCTGTTGGTATACCCGAGGCTGGCGAAACCGCACTGGCCGAGTAACCGGCGGCCACAAAGATTTTCTCGCTGTACGCGTCCCGTTGAGCCCTGGCCTGTGGCCCTGCTCCGGGAGGCTTAGGAGCGAGAGGGAGGAGGCCAAAAGCCGTTCTCCCGACAGCGGGCAGGCGCCTCGTGTGCCTGCCTTCGGGCACAAGCCCGAGCAGCGGCATGGAAACCCCTCCGTTTCCAGCCGCCTGGCTGGTGGTTCTACATGATCGCGTACTGCGGTCGTGACAGTTTAATGCTGTGATTCTGGAGAACGCGTTAATGACGCAACACGATAGCGAAGCCGTGGATTTGGTGCTGGTGGGAGCCGGCATCATGAGTGCGACTCTGGCCGTACTGCTTAAAGAGCTCGATCCCGACATCAGGCTGGAAATTGTAGAACTGCAGGAGTCCGGGGCGGTTGAGAGCTCCAATCCCTGGAACAATGCCGGCACCGGTCACGCAGGCCTGTGTGAACTGAACTACACACCGGACAGCAAAGACGGCTCGATCGATATCAAGAAAGCCGTCACCATCAATACGCAGTTCGAGGTCTCCAAGCAGTTCTGGGCCTATCTGACGGGACGCGAAGGTTTCGGCAGTCCGCGCGACTTCCTTAACGTCGTACCGCACCTGAGCTTCGTCCGTGGCACCAAGAACATCGACTACCTCAAGCGTCGCTTCAACGCGCTGAAAACGCATCACGCGTTCGAAAACATGGTTTACACCGAAGATCGGGCAACCATGCAGGAGTGGATGCCGCTGATGATGCCCGGCCGCGCCGCCGACGAGCCGATCGCCGCGACCCGAGCGATGAACGGCACCGACGTCAATTTCGGTGAGCTGACGCGGCAGATGCTGGATTATCTGGCGGCCAAGCCAGGCGTGAAGATGTCCTATTTCCAAAAGGTCACCGGCCTTGCGCGCCACGGCAAAGGCTGGCGCGTCGAGATCAAGAATACCCGCGACGGTGGCGCCCGTGAGCTGGACGCCGGTTTCGTCTTCCTCGGTGCAGGCGGCGCGGCGCTGCCGCTGCTGCAGATGTCGGATATCGAAGAAGGGAAGGGTTACGGCGGCTTCCCGGTCAGCGGCCAGTGGTTGCGCTGCGACAATCAGGACGTCGTCAAGCACCACCAGGCCAAGGTCTACAGCCTGGCTGCAGTAGGCGCGCCGCCGATGTCGGTCCCGCACCTCGATACACGTGTCGTCGACGGCAAGAAATCGCTGTTGTTCGGGCCCTATGCCGGATTCACCACCAAATTCCTCAAGCATGGCTCGCCGCTTGATCTGCCGATGTCAATTCGCCCAGGCAACCTCAAGCCGATGCTTGCCGTGGCGCGTGACAACATGGATCTGACCCGCTACCTGATCAAGGAAGTCCGGCAGTCCATGGAAGACCGGCTGGAAACCCTGCGCAGCTTCTACCCGGAAGCCAAAGCCGAGGACTGGCGTCTGGAAGTGGCTGGCCAGCGCGTGCAAATCATCAAGAAAGACCCGAAGAAGGGCGGCATCCTGCAGTTCGGTACCGAACTGGTTTCGGCCAAAGATGGTTCGATCGCCGCGCTGTTGGGTGCATCGCCAGGTGCTTCGGTCACCGTCTCGATCATGCTCGACCTGATCGAACGCTGTTTCCCGGAGCAAGCCAGGAGCGAAGCCTGGACCAACAAGCTAGCCGAGATCTTCCCGGCTCGTGAGAAGGTTCTGGAAGCCGACGCAGTGGCTTATCGCGAAGTGTCCACGATGGTCGACAAGCGACTGGGGCTGGCTGATTAAGCCAGGCCTCGGCTGCACCAGAAGCCGCGCCGCTTCAATAGCCGCGCGGCTTTTTCATTGGATTTCAATTAGGTTTGGCTATGCCCGATTTGGCGAGCTTGGTGCGGCAAGGGCCGGCCGATCCAGCCCAGGCATACTTCATCGACCTGCACCCAATGCCCGCTTCGAGGCGGCTGCTCGGAGGTCAGCAGCATGCGGCAGCATTGGTCCTCATCGAGCAGAGCATAATGGCGCCGCGCCGGGCGTTGAAACAGTGCAGTGAGGAGCGACATGGGAATCTGTCCTGAGGGAATGCCCGGGTTATCGCACACCTGCGTTACCGTCAGATGAATGCGCAGAATCGCCGCATTGCAGGTCTTTTTCGCATCCGCTGTCAGGCGCTTGCACGGGTGGTTATACTGCGCGCCATTCATCCCTTTGATCTGGAGAAAGACAGCATGCTGAAACGCCTGTTGTTCAGTCTTGCCGCCGTATCGGCCCTGGCTCTGGCCGGTTGTGCTCACAGCCCTCAGCAGTTAGACCCCAATCCAAAAATCGATGGCACCATCAATCCCGTTGGCCAGGGTCAGCCTGTATCGGTCAGGGTTGTGGATGGTCGCTCCTCTCCAACGCTGGGCACGCGCGGTGGTCTTTATCCTGAGACCAGCGCCGTGATCGTCCCGAAAGACAGAGTGGTGCCCAAGCTTCAGGCGCAAGCCGAGGCAGCTGTCCGTCTGCTTGGTTTCACCCCTTCGCCTAACGCCTATAACGCCCCGCAGCTGACATTGACGCTCGCCGAGCTTAAGTACCAGTCGCCCAAGGAAGGCTTGTATGTCACTGAGGCGACCATTGGCGCGACATTCCGCGTTGAAGTGCAAAACGGCGGTCGTCGCTATACGGGGCGTTACGGCGCTTCGCTGAATCAGCGTTTCGGCATGGCGCCGAACGAGCAGACCAACACCAAGCTGGTCAGCGATGTCTTGAGTGATGCATTGAGCCGCGCCTTCCGTGATCAGAACATCGGTCAGGTTCTGTCGCAGTAATACGCGTAGCGCCAAGCGTCTGGCAGTTAGAAGAACCCGCACCCTGGTGCGGGTTTTTTTCTGGCTATCGAAACCAGGCGAGTGAGGGTCCGCGCTGCGTAGAACGATCCACCTTTGCTGCCCGGCGTCGCTCAGTGCCGCGATCGGTGGGTGTCCGGGCTACCAATAAAAACGCCCCGACGATGCGGGGCGTTCGCGGCACGTGAATGCCGAAGGTAAGGACTCAGCGTACGCCGGAGTTACGCAGTGCGGCCGGTGTGTACTGGTTGGAGTTGGCCTTGTAGTTATAGGTGTAGGGGTTCTTTTCCTCGTTCTTCATGCCCATCACCAGGTAGCGGCCTGAGATCAGGTCGTACAGCGTTTCCATGGCATACAGCGGCACCTGGTCGTTGTAGATGTACTCGGCGTGTGCTTCAGCCACGCGCCACAGTGAGTCGCGACCGTCGTAGTGGTCGATCACCGCAGCCTGCCAGGTGTCTTCATCGATGAAGAAGTTACGCTTGGCATAGATGTGGCGTTCGCCTTTCTTCAGCGTTGCCTCGACTTCCCATACACGGTGCAGCTCGTAACGGGTCAGATCCTGGTTGATGTGGCCGGCCTTGATGATGTCGTCGTACTTGAGCTGTGGAGAGTCCAGGCGATAGGCATTGTACGGAATGTACATTTCCTTCTTGCCCACCAGCTTCCAGTCATAACGGTCCGGCGCGCCGTTGAACATGTCCAGATTGTCAGAGGTGCGCAGGCCATCTGCTGCAGTACCCGGGCCGTCATAGGCCACCTGTGGCGCGCGGCGGACGCGTCGTTGGCCAGCGTTGTAGATCCAAGCCATGCGCGGCTCTTTGACCTGATCGAGGGTCTCGTGAACCAGTAGGACGTTGCCGGCCAGCCGCGACGGCTCGGTCACCTGCTGCTTGAAGTAGAACAGCACGTTGCCGTGCTTCTCGGGGTTGTAGTCGGTCAGGGTATCGGTATAGACCACTTCGTCGACGAACTTGACCAGGCTGTAGCTGCCGTTCACCTGTGGCGTCGCTTGTGCCACGGTGCGACGGGCAGAACCGCCCCGGTAGCGGGTAATGTGGTTCCAGATCACTTCCATGCCGTCCTGGGGAATCGGGAAGGCAACGGCCGTATCGAAGTTCTCAAGACCGTTGCCGCCACGGACCAGTTTGGTTTGTGTGGCGTTCTTGCCTGCGGCCTCGTAGATGCGCTGAGGCACCGCCGCACTGCGACGGGTTTCGAAGACGGGCAGGCGATAGGTGTCTGGATAGCGCTTGAGCATGGCGATCTGGCCAGGGCTCAGGTTGTCCTTGTACTGCTCATAGTTCTGCGCGGTGATGGTGAATTTCGGCTTGTCGTCCGGGTAGGGGTCGCTGACGAAGCCGTCCGATCCGACGGCTGCTGCGTCCGCAGCCAGGCCACCTGTCCAGGCCGGGATAGTACCCGCGGCGTTTCCGGCTTTCTCCGCGCCGATCGGAGTCAGGCTGTCGCCCAACTTCGCTGCTTCCGATTCAGATACTGCCGCCATGGCTCCACTTGCCAGCACGGCGCTTGCCAGCAAAGAGAGTGTGAGGGCCCCCGACTTAAACTTGTTTTTATTCATTGTTCGGTCCTGTTGATCTAGTAACGGATTACCGGCTAGCGATGCCGTAAGCGCGACGCTTGCCAGTGGCAACTTCCACGAAAGGTGGCGGGCCGATAGCCCGGTAATCACGCCAGAGATGCAGCTATTACAAGTTGCCGTTTGCCCGAGTCCGCGGCAGTCCCGCCTGGTTGTTCGAACCAGGCGCACGCTCTATTTCGGTTGTTCGAGACAAGGCGAGGGTGAAGCTGCGAGGGACTATAAGTCAACAATCGAGACGGTGCCCATCTGCATAAATGGCGCAAATACCCGGCAAATTGCCATCTGTCTGTTGCGCTTCGTTTGGTCGGAATTTGGCTGAGCTGGCCGCGGCGCTTCGATAGACTCCGCAACCGCATCGGCGCCCACCGCCGAGCTTGTGCTTTCAGTGTTCGTGGAGGTTCGGTTGTCACTGAATATCGATTTTTCCGGGCTGGCGAATGTCGCTTCGCTGCTCAATTCGATGGCGCTGCTGATAGCGCTGGGAGGCGGCTGGCTGTTATTGGCAACGCGCTGGCGTCGGCAGCTCGCAAGTCATGCGGGGCAACTGGCTGGAGGCCAGGGCGCCATCGACAGGTCGCCCAGCGCAGCTACTCAGCGCATCGATCGCTTCTTCTATGGCTTCGGCCTTGGCAGCCTTGCGCTGGCCTGGCTGTTGTCGTCGCTCACCCGGCTGGTCTAGCCGCCGGGCGATTGCAAATGATCAGAGGCTCAGGCCAGCCTTCAACCGGTATTGATTACGAACCGGTGTAGCGTACTGCTGAATCAGATAAGGCTGCTGGACGCTTGGGCATGCCGCCAGACGCTTGCCCCATTCAGCTTCGGCCCGCTCGATCTCTGCCGGCGTGAATAGCTCGCTGATATCGGGGATCGTGATTTCCGGGTCACGAGCGTCCCAGATCCGATACGCCAGGTAATTCACCGGGAACAGGCGATAGCCACCGAGAATTTGTTGGTCGATATCGATTGCCAGTTGCTTGGCATCCTCCGCCACCTCGGTGATTGGTTTGCCAAAACCGACGTGCACCCGGCCTTTGTAGCCTGTTATCCCCAGTGCGATGCTGGTGTCATCTTCACCGGGGGCCTTGGTGTAGCCGCCGGTCGTGGCGCGAATATAGAGTTCCCGAGCCTTGGCCTGATCGCATGGGTCGTACTCATAGCTGATGGATACGGGTGTCGGCCTTAGCGACGCCAGTGCATCTGCGAAGGGCTCTTCCTTGCGGCTCATGTGCAGCATCTTCAGGATCGCCGAGTCGGTGCGGTCGTCTCCATCCTTGGCGCGGCCCTCGGCCTGGGCAATCCAGATCGACTCGCCATCGTTGCGAATCGAGTGATTGATATAGGCGGAGAGGACCTGATAAGCGGCGAGCTTCTCTCTGCGGCCAGTAACAGAGCGCCGAACGATGAAGCTCTTGTTCAGGCGCATCAGGTCGCTGACGAAAGGCCGTTGCAGCAGATTGTCGCCAATGGCGATACGCGGTGTACGCATCTTGGTCTGATACAGCGCGTAGTTGACGAAGGCCGGGTCCATTACGATATCGCGATGATTCGCTATGAACAGGTAGGCACAGCCGGGCTGCAGCTTCTCCAGCCCCGAATAGGTGATGCCGTCGGTGGCACGCTCGATGGTGCGATCGAGGTACATCTCGATCCGCGCCTGCAGCGTATCGACCGAATGAATGCTGGCGAACTCACGGCGCAGTCGTTGAGCTATAAGAGGTTTAAGCATCCAGCCCATCGGGCCGGCCAGCCGGGGAAACCGGAAGTGCGCCAGGATGTCGAGAAATTCCCGATCAGCGAACAGTCGCGCCATCACAGCAGGGACTTCCGCGTCGGCATAAGGTCGGATGGCTTCGAATTCGTCCATCATGCTCTCTGTAAGGGTAACAACTGAATAACCCCGGTGGTTTCGGGTCGAATTGGATGTCTGTGCAGTTGTAGTCAACACGGTGCCGCAAGCTGCGACGAATCACGGCGTAGCGCCAGGCGGACTCCGCAGCGCGGAAGGCAATTCGCCGGGCCGATTCAACAGACTGGCGGCGATTATAGCGGCAAGTGAAGCAGGAGACGCTGATGCTCGAATCACAGGATTATCAATGCCCCTATTGTGGCGAAGTGGTTGAGGCGCTGCTTGATCTGAGTGGCGGCGACCAGCGCTATATCGAAGACTGTTCGGTGTGCTGCCGGCCGATTGTTTTCGACCTGCGGACCGATGGCTGTGACTGGCAGCTGGATGTGCTGCGGGAGGATGAGTAGATGCAGCGGATATACGAGCCCCGGGATCTACTCGAAGCGGAAATGCTGCGCGGCATGCTGGTCGCAGAGGGCATCGAGGTGTACCTCAACGGACGGCACCTGATTGGCGCCGTCGGTGAACTGCCCGTTGCCGGCTTGCTCAGCCTGATGGTGGCTGATACGGAGGCCGAGCGCGCGCGGCAGCTGATCGCTGAGTACAATGGCGCCGAGCCGCTGCCTGGCGATGAACCCGAAAGTTACCCTGGCGAACTGATCTGCTGATATCGCCTCGGCGAGTGCAGCAATGGTAATCCGGCCCTTTTCAAATGAGTTTAGTGTTTATGTGTGGCCGTTATGCCCTGTTCCGTTGGAGTCCCACCTTCGCCGCTCTGCCCGGTTTCCCTGCCGATCAACAACCTCACTGGAGTCTGGCGCCGGGTGCGACGGTGCTGATGCTCCGACAAGTCGAGCAGGAGCTGCAGCTGAGCGACGTGCGCTGGGGGCTGACTCCCCCCTGGCTCGCTGATTTCACCAGAACGCCCGCCCAGGCCCGTGCCGAAACGCTGGCCGAGCAACCGATGTTTCGTGACGCTTTTCGCCTGCGCCGAGGCGCGTTGCCGGCCAATGGCTTCTACGAATGGCGCGGCACAGCGCGCAAGCGTCCCTACTGGATGACGGCGGAAGACTCGCTGATGTATTTCGCTGCGATCTGGGAAGCCTACCCGGTGGAGGGCCGTACCTACCTCAGTGCGGCAGTGGTTACGCGTTCAGCTGCAAATCAGCGAAGGCCGCTGATGCTGGACCAGGCTGCCATGGCCGCCTGGCTCGACCCGCAAACTCCGGTGGAAACACTGCAGTCGTTGCTGAATGCACCGCAGCCGGTGCTGCGTGAGCGCCCGCTGGCGACATTCGTGAATGACCCCAAGCTGGACGCGCCGGAGTGCCTGACACCCGTCAACTGACCGCGCCCTGGGGAACTCTCGGTTGATCATCCAGGCTGAAGTTCTGGTTGTTGCGTTTCAGCACGCGAGATGCGGCGGCCCGGCACTTCAACGCCAGTTGCCCGACGCGCAGCCTGGCTCTAGCATACGGCGCTGAATTCATGGGAGACGCGACATGCTCAAGCCGCATCCATTAGCTATTTTTCTGGCAGCCTCTCTGCTGGCAGGTTGTCAGGCCGTCAACACCACCAGCGGCGGTGCAGTCGGGGTCGAGCGCAAGCAGTACATGTTCAGCATGCTGTCGACCGAACAGGTCAACCAGATGTATGCCCAGTCCTACCAGCAGACCCTGAGCGAAGCGTCTAAGAAAGGTGAGCTGGAGAAAAGCAGCGCGGTGACCAAGCGTGTCAACACCATCGCCCAGCGGCTGATAGCCGAGGTGCCGGCATTCCGTCCCGATGCGGCGCAGTGGGCCTGGGAGGTCAACGTGATCGACAGCCCGGAGTTGAATGCCAACTGCGGACCGGGAGGCAAGATCATCTTCTACACAGGGCTGATCGAAAAACTGAAGCTGACCGATGACGAGATCGCCGCCGTGATGGGTCACGAGATCGCTCATGCTTTGCGCGAGCACGGCCGTGAAGCGATGTCCAAGGCCTATGGCGTTCAAATGGCCACGCAGATCGGTTCCGCGGTCGGTATCGGTGACGGCAGCCTGCAGCTGGCCAACATGGGCGTGCAGTATCTGATGACGCTGCCCAACAGCCGCAGCAACGAAAACGAGGCTGACCTTATTGGTCTGGAGCTGTCGGCGCGTGCAGGATACAATCCCAATGCTGCGGTGAGTCTGTGGCAGAAGATGGGCGCTGCGGGTGGCTCGGCGCCACCGGAATTCCTCAGCACTCACCCTTCGTCAAGTAGTCGGACCCAGGCCCTGCAGCAAACCATCCCGAAGGTGATGCCGCTGTACCAGCAGCGCCGCTGAGGGCTGCGATGCCACCAGCCGGTCAGGTTGGTGGCAAGGTGACCGGGATCGGGCTTTCCAGACCCAGCTGACTGCGGGCGCTTTCAAGGTCGAACAAGGTGTTGATTTCCTCGATGTCGCCGCTCGGGTTGAGCGTCCAGATCGACATCGCCGCGACTGTCAGGATCTTGCCGCTCGGCGCGAGGCCGAACACGGATTTCTCCAGGGTTCCGAACAGAGTGCTCGAGGTGACCACACGGTTGCCATCGCTCAGGCATTCATCCACCGCGACTTCCAGGTCTGGGATGGCTTGACGGATTTCCCGCACGATCAGGCCAAAACCGGCACTGTTTACCGGCTGAGAAATGAACGAACTCCTGTAGCTGAAGTAACGGCTCTGCAGCTGTTCAGCCAGTGCCAGTCGACCTTTGCTCCAGCTTAGATCGATATGCTGCTGAACCCGCCGTTTTCGTTCCTCCGGTGACATGCCGCCTGCTCCCCTCGAGTGCCGCCAGAATGCGGTAGAGCGCGCACTCTAACAGCACCCTTGGCGCGGCAATTTGCGCTGTGTATCAGACTGGAAGCGTGCCGCTCAAGCTCAAGGCCTGATAGACGGCATACAGCGCCAGTGCCGCGAAGCCGAAGGCTGCGATTCGGCGAATCAGAGTGAGTGGCATTCGATCAGCGGCAAAGTTGCCAGCCAGCACCACCGGCACGTTGGCGATCAGCATGCCCAGTGTCGAGCCGATGATCACCATTATGAAATCAGGGTATTGCGCGGCGAGCATGACGGTGGCGACTTGGGTCTTGTCGCCCATTTCTGCCAGGAAAAACGCAATCAGCGTCGCGGCAAAAGGGCCGAAGCGGCGACCCCGTGACGCTTCTTCTTCCTCCAGCTTGTCCGGTACCAGCGTCCACAGGGCTACCGCGGCAAAGGAGGCGGCCAGTATCCAGCTCAATATCGCAGGAGATACCAGGGAAGAGACCCAGCTGCCAACGGCACCGGCAGCAGCGTGATTGGCGAGGGTCGCAACCACGATGCCGAGAATGATCGGGACGGGACGTCGATAGCGCGCGGCCAGGAGCAGGGCGAGCAGTTGCGTCTTGTCGCCAATCTCGGCGAGCGCAACGATCAGGGTGGGGATGTAGAACGATTCCAACAGACTTCCTTGCGGGGGCGGGTCGACTAATCACCATGACACGCACCGCCTGCCCGCCCCGGGTCAGGTGTACGTGTCATGGGTCTTGTCAAACCGGGCGCGAGCTGCAGGCAGGTCGCGCGGGTCGCATGCACCATGGTCTGTGGACCAAGTATGTTGACGCATGCCGGGCGAGCTGAGCGCTCGCCGGAGACTACTCCCCCAGGACGGGCGCGATTTTGCCCAAGGGCAGCACGTTGTGCAAGTCGCGCTGTGGTCTGCTCAGGTGCGTTGTGCGCGATAGATGCGAAAGCCGTCTGCGCTGATCATCGTCTCGCATCGGCCAAGGTGGGCCTCTATGAGTGGTGGGTACTTAAGAAACGTATTGGCTACCAGGCGCAGCTCTCCGCCAGGCCGAAGATGGGTAGCCGCACGTTGCAGCAGGGTTTCGCTGGCTTCGTAATGAGTATGTACGCCCTGATGAAACGGCGGATTGCTGACGATGGCGGCGCAATCACCGGGTGCGGCGTCAATGCCGTCTCCGGCGATGACCTCAGCTTGCAGCTGATTTGCGAGCAAAGTCATGCGGCTGCTCTCTACCGCGAAGGCATCGACATCCAGCATCACCACTTCGCTCTCGGGATAGCGCCGCTTCAGCGATGCACCGATGATCCCGGCACCACAGCCGAAGTCAAGCAGACGCCCCGGCAGGAGTTCATTGAGATGATCCAGGAGCAGGGCTGTACCGCGATCCAGTCGGCCATGGCTGAATACCCCTGGCAAGCTGACGATCTGCAATGGCCCGTCGGACAGTTCCAGTTCGAATCGTTGCGCGAGCTGCTCTAGGTTGGGGACCTCTGGCGTGTTCGTCACCCTGACCTGCCAAAGCTGGCAATGGCGGGCACTGTCGAGTTTGCGAGCCCCGCCAAAGGGCGCCAGCTGGCGAGCAGCTCGTTCGATGCCGGCCCGTTTTTCACCTACCAGATAGAGCAGGCCACCTGCCAATCTGGCTGCCAGCGCGTTCAGCAGATACTCGGTGAGTTCCCGTGACTTGGGTAAAAACAGCACGGCTGTATCGAAAACCGGAGGAGGTTCGATGGCGAACGTGCAGCGGCCGCTGAAGCGCGTCTGCAGTCGCTGGTGGTCGCCGGCATGCCAGGTCCAGCCAGCGGCGTCGGGCAACCTGCCAAGCAGATCGTCGGCCGGCAGACCGGCAAGCAACAGGTTGCCGCTGAATAGGTCGGCCTGGCGCAGCAGTACTTCGCTTCGGGGATCCATGATGCCTCCGGGCAAAAGCTGGCGAGCTTATCAGCGTTGTGCCTGGCGGCAGAAGCGTTAGCCGACCTGGCGCTTCGGTGTGCCGGCGAAGAAGGCCTCGGCGTTTTCGCACAGCTGGCCGACGATGCGTTGACGTGCTTCGCGGCTGCCCCAGGCGCTGTGCGGCGTCACGATCAGGCGCGGCACGTCCGCTGCCAGCAGGGGGTTGTCATTGCTCGGCGGTTCGCTGGTGAGTACATCGGTTGCAGCGCCACCCAGATGCCCACTGCGCAAGGTGTCGGCCAGCGCCTGCTCATCGATCAGCCCGCCGCGTGCAGTATTGATGATGAAAGCCGAAGACTTCATCAGCTGCAGTTCCCGTGCACCGATGAGGTTGCGCGTCTGCTCGGTAAGCGGGCAATGCAGTGTCAGTGCGTCAACTTGCGGTAACAGCTCATCGAGCTCCAGGCGATCCTCGCGTGGCGGACGGCCCGGCAGATTGCCGGTCACTACGCGCATACCAAGCGCTTCAGCCAGTTTGGCCGCCGCGCTGCCCAGCTCGCCATGGCCGAGGACGCCAAGGGTCTTGCCGGCCAGCTCGACGATGGGGAAATCCAGCAGGCAGAACTGTCCGCTTTCCTGCCAGCGGCTGCGTGCAACGGCGCCCTGGTAATCGGGGAGTCGCGTGGCAAGCGCGAGTAGTAGCATTATCGTGTGTTGCGCCACCGTGGCGGTGCCGTAAGCCTGGCAGTTGCACACTGCAATGCCGCGCTTTTTCGCAGCTTCAAGATCGATGTTGTTTACGCCGGTGGCAGCGACCAGAATCAACTTGAGCTCTGGGCAGGCGGCGAGCACGTCGGCGCTCAAGGCGACCTTATTGACGATTGCGACCTGAGCACCTTCCAGTCGGTCGATGATTTGCGATTCGCTGGTCTGTTCATAGCAGACCAGTTCAGTGAATGCCGAGTGCAGTGGCGTCAGGTCCAGGTCGCCCTGGTCGAGTGGAGATAGATCAAGGAATACGGCGCGGCGATTGCTCATGGACTTTACTCATTCGAATCGGCGGGCGTTCGTCCCGCCCTGGAAATACGGAGTTGTCGAGATGTACTGGATGGAATTTCTCACCGTGGCCCTGGTACATGTGCTTGCCGTCGCCAGTCCGGGACCGGACTTTGCGGTGGTCGTCCGGGAAAGCGTGTTACGGGGTCAGCGCAGTGGCAGCTGGACCGCCATAGGCGTTGGCAGTGGCATCCTGGTGCACGTGGGTTATTCGTTGCTTGGCATTGGCCTGATCGTCTCGCAGTCGATCATGCTGTTCAACCTCTTCAAGTGGTTGGCAGCCGGTTATCTCTTCTACCTCGGCTTTCAGGCGCTGCGGGCCAAGCCCGTCGCGGTTGGCGATATTGCGCCCTCAGGCTCGAGTGAAGACCTGTCGCCCCGGCGGGCGTTCACTATCGGCTTCGTCACCAACGGTCTTAACCCAAAAGCAACGTTGTTCTTTCTATCGTTATTCACGGTTGTTATCGACCCCCATACCCCGCTCGCGGTTCAGGCGGGCTATGGGGTATATCTGGCGTTCGCCACTGGCCTCTGGTTCTGCCTGGTGGCCTGGCTGTTCAGTCGTGAGCGTGTAAGAGCCGGTTTCAGCCGCATGGGGCACTGGTTCGACAGGGTTACCGGTGCCGTGCTGATTGGGCTCGGAATTCGACTGGCAGTCAGCGAGATCGCCTGACGCTTCGGCGCTTAGCCGCTTTGTGGTGAGCAGTCGGCGATCGAACAGTTGTCTCGCCAGCGGTCCGAAAAAGCGGTATGGCCGGCCCGGCGAGCAATCGCGCCCATGCCTGGTGTGCATCTCATAACATCAATAACAGGAAGCCATATGTTGCAGACACGTGTGATCAAACCCGCCGCCAATGCCTACCAGTATCCTCTGCTGATCAAGAGCCTGTTGTTGTCGGGGCAGCGCTACGAGCGCACCCGCGAGATCGTCTATCGTGACCAGCTACGTTACGACTACCGCACCCTTGGGGAGCGCATCGCCCGTCTTGCCAATGTGCTGACCGATGCTGGCGTCAAGGCCGGCGACACCGTCGCGGTGATGGACTGGGACAGTCATCGCTACCTGGAATGCATGTTCGCGATTCCGATGATCGGGGCTGTGGTTCACACCATCAACGTACGACTATCCCCCGACCAGATTCTTTACACCATGAACCACGCAGAGGACCGATTCGTCCTCGTCAACAGTGAGTTTTTGCCGCTGTATCAGGCGATCGCCGGGCAGCTCACCACCGTCGACAAGACGCTACTGATCACCGATGCCGAGGAGAAGAGCACTGATCTACCCAGCTGTGTCGGGGAATACGAAAGTCTGCTTGCTGCCGCGAATCCACAGTACGACTTTCCCGATTTCGATGAAAATTCAGTAGCGACCACGTTCTACACCACCGGCACGACCGGTGATCCCAAGGGGGTCTACTTCACCCATCGGCAGTTGGTCTTGCACACACTGGCTGGCGCGGTCACGGTCGGGTGTCGCGAGAACCCGCAGCTGATGGCAGCCGGCGACGTATACATGCCCATCACGCCGATGTTTCACGTTCACGCATGGGGCCTTCCCTACGTCGCAACCATGATGGGCCTCAAGCAGGTCTATCCGGGGCGTTACGACCCCGAGCTGTTGATCGAACTATGGCGTCGGGAAAAGGTGACCTTTTCCCATTGCGTGCCAACCATCGTCCAGATGCTGCTCAAAGCGAAGGCGGCGCAGGGCACCGACTTCAATGGCTGGAAGATCACCATCGGTGGCAGCGCGCTGACACGCGGCCTGTATGAATCGGCCCGCGCCAGTGGCATGCAACTGGTCGCCGCATATGGGATGTCGGAAACCTGTCCTTTGATCGCAGGTGCCCATATCAACGATGAGCTGCGCGATGCCAGCGAGGATGAACAGACGAATTACCGTCTCAAGGCCGGGGTGCCCGTAGTCCTAGTAGATGCGGCGATTCAGGCGCCGGACGGCAGTTTCCTGCCTTCTGATGGTGCGTCTCAGGGCGAGCTGGTGCTGCGCGCACCCTGGCTGACCCAGGGCTATGCCGGCAACCCGGAGAAAAGCGAAGAACTCTGGGCTGGAGGATGGCTGCATACCGGCGACGTGGCCACCATCGACGCGATGGGCAATATCGACATCCGCGACCGTATCAAGGATGTGATCAAGACCGGAGGTGAGTGGGTTTCCTCGCTGGCACTCGAAGGCCTGATCAGTCGTCACGAGGCCGTGCGTGACGTGGCTGTGGTAGGTGTACCAGACGAACGTTGGGGAGAGCGGCCATTCGCCTTGCTGGTGTTGAGCGAAGGCAAACAACTCGACGCGCGGACATTGCAGGCGTTTCTAGAGCCCGCCGTTGAGCAGGGGCAGATCAACAAGTGGGCTATCCCGCAGCAGATCGCCGTGGTTGAAGATATTCCAAAGACTAGCGTTGGCAAGCTCGACAAAAAGCGCATTCGGGTAGACATCGCGCGTTGGCTCGACGAGGGCAATAGCGCAATTTCTTCAGTCTAGGACAGCCTCCCGTTCACCGGCCTCGCCATCGATGATGGTGAGGCGCCCGCATGATCAGAATGCCCCGGAAACGAGGTGAGTAGACCGCCCTCGCTTTTGGGGCGGGATCGCTTGATTAACCCACTCCGCCCGAGACCTGGCGCGCCACTCCGTGCAACGACGCGGTGCGGTCTCCTCGTGACTTGCGGAATCGTTGCAGGTTCGTCGGCACGTTCCGGTTCTGCATGCGGGTGAGTGTTAACCTGTCGCGGTATTCCAGCTGTGGAACGTCGTTCGACAGGCTGGCGTCCCGCAGATCAAAGGAAGTAACGATGAAGAAGATGAGTAGCCTGACCGCAGTTGCCGCCACCCTAGCTCTGTTGGCGGGCTGTACCAACAATCCCTATACCGGTGAACGCGAAGCGGGCAAGGCCGGCATCTATGGCGGTATCGGGGCGGTCAGTGGAGCGGTGATTGGCGCTGCAACCTCCAGCAAGAAAGACCGGGCAAAAGGCGCACTGATCGGCGCGACCGTTGGCGGCGCTGCCGGCGGTGGTTACGGCTACTACGTCGACACTCAGGAAGCCAAGCTGCGTCAGACCCTACAGGGCACGGGCGTCCAGGTTCAGCGCGACGGCAACAACCTGACGCTGATCATGCCGGGCAACATTACGTTCCCAAGCAACTCAGCGGATATCTCGAGCAGCTTCTACCCAACGCTCAACTCGTTGGTTCAGGTCTTCAAGGAATTCAACAAGAATGGCATCGACATTGTCGGCCATACGGACAGCACCGGTTCCCAGCAACTCAACCAGGATCTTTCGAACCGTCGTGCCCGTAGCGTCGCGGCCTATCTCGAAGGCAATGGCGTACCAGGTTCGCGGATTTCGTCGTTCGGCGCCGGCCCAAGTCAGCCGATCGCCAGCAATGACACAGCTTCTGGCCGTGCACAGAATCGTCGCGTCGAGATCAATCTGCGCCCTCTGTAAGCGGTATTGAAACAGGCGAGACCGCAACGGTCTCGCTTTTGCCATTTTTGTGGCGCCAGCTTTATATCTTTTGCTGATCCTTCATTGAACCTCTAGCAAAATCGCGACTCTGAGACTCGTGACAGCGCGCCATGTTGTGGCACTGAGGAGGTCGAATGGATGATCGTTCCGCTCTCCATTCTCGTAAGCCTTGGCTGCCATTGGTAGTGACATTGGCCTTGATGGCCGGGCTCGGGGGATGGGTCGTCTGGCAATGGCAGGTACAGGAAGCGCGAGTGCGTGCCGAGCAGGCGCAGCGGTTCAACCTGGCCGTTAATGACGTCGAAAACAATCTGCGCGAGCGCATGCGCGCTTATGAAATGGTCCTGCGTGGTCTGGCCGGGCTTTTCGTCGGCAGCGATACCGTGAGTCTTCAGGATTGGAACCGGGCTTCCGATCAGCTTCAACTTCAGGATTTCTATCCAGGTATCCAGGCGATTTCGCTAGCACGCTACGCGCGCGCGGAAAACCTGCAAGAGGTGCTGGCAAATATCCGCGATAACGACCGTGGCGATTTCCGCATGTATCCGCCTGGCGATCGCGATGAATATCTGATCACCGATTACATACACCCCCTGGACTGGCGCAACCGCCGGGTCCTCGGGTTCGACATGCTCAGCGAAGAAACGCGCCGCGAAGCCATCACAGCCGCACGCAACATTGGCACGCCGATGCTTACCGGCCCGCTGCGACTCAAGCAGGAAACCGAGCAGAACGCTCAGGTCGGTATCCTGCTTTATCTACCGCTCTACCGCGCGGGATCGCCCGTGACGACGCTCGAGGAGCGGCAAAGTGCGTTCGCTGGCACGCTGCATGGCGCCTTCCGTTTAACGGATCTGATGGAAGGTGTACTGGGTTCGCGCAGCAAGCTGTTTCAGCTTCAGTTGTTCGATGCCTCCGAACCGGACGAGCCGCTGCTGGTTGGGCGTGCGCCAGTCAGCGCCGACGCGGGCTTTCATCGCACCCGTAACATCTACATGTATGGTCGCAGCTGGCAGCTGGAAGTCGCCAGCACGCCAGAGTACGAGGCGATCCTGAACAGGGTAGGGCGTGCGTTCAATCTCGCAGCCGCGCTCACTGCCGCGATATTGTTTTCCATGTTGATTGGCGGCTATCTGTTTTTACGCGAGCGCACGCTGCGGGGTAGTCAGGCCCTGGGCGCTCAGCTTCAGGAGCGCGAAGCCTGGTTCCGTCAGTTGATCGAGCAGCTTCCAGTGGCGACAGTGCTTTGTAATGACCAGGGGCGAATCGAGCTGGCCAATCAGAGTGCCGCCGCTCTGTTGGGCAGCAGTGCAGGTCTGCTCGCTGGCGAGCGACTCAGTCGCTATGTGCCAGGTGCCCTGGACGGCGCTGCCGCCGGACCGAACGTGGAAACCAATCATCATGAAAGTCAGGCATTGCGGGAGGATGGAACGCCCATCCCGGTTGCGCTGAGCCTGACCAGTTTCAAGCGTGACAAAGCGGTTCATCACCTGCTTAACCTGGTCGACCTGCAGCAGCGAAAGCGCGACGAAGAGCGATTCCGCAATGTAGTCGAAGCCTCCCCCAATGCCTTCCTGCTATTCGATCATGATGGCCGGATCGTGATGGTCAACCGCCAGACCGAGCTGCTGTTCGGCTATAGCCGCCAAGAGCTGCTGGACCAGCCGGTTGAAATGTTGATCCCCGAGTCGATGCGCAAGACCTACATCGAAGTGCGCCACCGCTTCGGTCAAACTCCCGAGCCTCGGCGTCTGGGTGAGAACCGCGAGCTGTTCGGGCGGCATCGAGATGGCCATCTGCTGCCGGTCGAGGTGGGTATCTCGCCATTGCGCAGCGGCGATGAACAACTTGTGCAGGCGGTGGTTACCGATATCGGCAACCGCAAGGCTGCAGAGCGGCGGCTGCGTGATCAGGCGAACGAGCTGATGGTCGCCAATCGCTACAAGTCCGAGTTCCTCGCCAACATGTCGCATGAGCTGCGCACGCCGCTCAACAGTATCCTGATCCTGAGTGACCAGCTGCGGCAGAACGCGGCCAGCAACCTGACCGAGAAACAGGTCAGGCATGCAGACATCATTCACCGTGCCGGGCACGATTTGCTGCAATTGATCAATGACGTCCTCGATCTGGCCAAGATCGAAGCCGGGCATATGCAGATCAAGCTGGAGCCGCTCAATCTCGCCGAGCTGCTGGCCGAGTTGGTCACCAGCCTTGAACCAATGGCCCGGCAGAACGAGCTGAGCCTAAAGTCGCGGATTGATGCGGATGTCCCGGAGACGCTGGTCAGCGATAGGACGAGGCTGCAGCAGATTTTGCGTAACCTCGTCACCAACGCCCTGAAGTTTACCGAGCAAGGCTCTGTCGATATCCATGTCTCGCGTGTGCCTGGCGTACAACCGATTAGCGAGGACATGCTGCAGATCGCTGTCATGGATACCGGCATCGGCATCGCCGAGGACCAGCACGAAAGAATTTTCCAGGCCTTCCAGCAGATTGACGGTTCCATCAGTCGGCAATACGGCGGCACAGGGCTCGGGCTGGCCATAGCGCGCCAATTGGCGGAAGTCCTGGGTGGTGGCATTCGGCTTAAAAGCGCGCCCGGCAGAGGCTCGAGCTTCACGGTCGACCTGCCGTTGAAGCTGGCCGCTACCACTGAAGTCCGGACACTGCGGCCATCGCAGCGGCGCGGGCAGGGTGGCTCGTTGTTGATTGTCGAGGATGATGCCGACTTCGCTTCCGTGGTTGCCGAGGTGGGACAGTCCCACGGTTTTTCCAGCGTGATTTGCGGCACCGGCCAGGAGGGCCTGGATGCGCTCGGCCAGGAGCGTTTTGCGGCGGTCATCCTCGATATTCTGCTTCCCGATATCAGCGGCTGGCAGGTCCACCGGGCGCTGCGCGCTGACCCGCGCCACCAGGACATGCCGGTCTACATCATTTCCTGCGTGCCGCAGCCGCAGGGCTGGTCTGACGACGACGCCCGTTACCTGCTCAAGCCGGTCGCGCAATCCGAGCTGGAGCGGCTATTCGTCGATCTGGCAAAGCAGGAAGACAGCTCGACTCGGTTGCTACTGGTCGAGACCGACGCCGAGCGACGCAGGCAGCTGCGTGAGTATTTCGAGCGGCTTGGCTATCGAGTGACCGAATGCCAGCGTAGTGAGGAAGCCAGGCTGGCTTATGCGGAACATAGCTACACCGTGCTGATCATCGATTTCGATCTGCCGGGAGAAGATGGTCTGGACCTGATCGAAGCACTCGACCGCCTGCGGGCACTCAAGGATGTCAGGGTTGTATTGAATAGCCGAGAGCCCCTGTCGGAAAAGAATCTGCAGAGGCTTGAACGCTATTCGTCAGTTGCGTTGTCAAAAACAGAAGGAATGGAGCATATGGAAGATGCATTGAAGCCCAACTCGGTCAAGGCCGTAGCGTTGGGCATGGAGGAAGTAGGGCACCCTCTGCTGGGTCAGCGCGTACTGTTGGTGGATTCCGACGTTCGGACAATCTACTCGATCAGTGCACTACTCGATGAGCAGGGCCTGCAGGTAGTTCCAGCGACCACTCGTTCCGAAGCACTTGAACGATTCGATGAAGACGCGTTTGATTTGGCATTGGTTGACATATCAGTGCCGGATAATGGCGGCCCTTCACTGATTCGTCAGTTGAGAAGCGACTATGGTTGTCAGGTACCCATTGTGGCGCTGGTGGTCGGTGACCTTTCGGAGGGTCGTGACCAGAGTGTTGCGGCTGGTGCCGACGACGTCCTGGTCAAGCCGGTCGAGCGCGCTAGGCTGGTTGAGCTGCTGCAGCGTTGCCTGGAGCCCAATGATGGTTCCCACGAGAGTCCGTAAGGAGAAGTATGTGACGCATCGTTCAAGCCGGATTAGTGTCCTTGCGGACACAATCGAAGTCGGAATCTGCTTTGCTCTCGCCTGGAGACTTAGGTAATGGCTCGGGCACAGGCCAAATCTGAACCGCGGACGCGTACCCTGCTCGTCGTCGATGACCGAGAAGCCAACCTGGTGGCAATGGAAGCGCTGCTCGGTGATGGCGACTGGCAGGTCCATACGGTGAACTCCGGAGAGGCTGCGCTGCAGGCGTTGCTCGATCTGGATGTGGAGTTGGTGCTGCTGGATGTGCAGATGCCGGGCATGGACGGCTTCGAAGTGGCGCGACTGATGCGCGGAAGTCCTCACGCACGGTATACGCCGATCATCTTCGTATCCGCGATCGCGCATACCCGCGAGTCGGTGCTGCGTGGTTATGCGACGGGCGCAGTTGATTTCATTCTCAAGCCCTTCGATCCACAGGTGCTCAAGCACAAGATCAATACGTTGCTCAGCCATGAGCACAACAGACGTGATCTGCAACTGCTCAGCCAGCAACTCGACAGTGCGCGAGCATTCAATGCTTCGGTATTGAACAACGCTGCAGAAGGCATCCTCGTGGTCGGAGAGGATGGTTTCATCAGCTTCGCCAACCCGGCGATCGCGCAAATGCTGCACAGCCGCGTCGATGATCTGCAAGGTACGCCGCTGGTCAAGCACCTCGCGTCTCCGCAGATGCCTGATGCCTGGCGCGATACTGATTTCTACAAGCAATGGCGCAGCGGCAACACTTACCGGTTGCACGAAGCACAGCTGTACACCGCCGATGGCGGCACGCTGCCGGTAGCCCTGTCGTCGTCGCCGCTGCCCCGGCAGCAGCGGTCGATGGTGGTGATAGCGCTGGACATGTCGGTGGTGCGCAATCTGCACGTGCAGCTGGAAACCCAGGCCGTCACCGACTCGCTTACGGGATTGCTCAACCGGCGCGGATTCCACCAGGCGCTTGATTCGGCACTCGCGCGGGTGGACCGGAACGGCAAGCGCATGGCGATCCTCTATATCGACCTCGACGGCTTCAAGCGCATCAACGATTCGCTTGGGCACGACGCCGGCGATGAGATTCTGTGCCGCGTTGCACGTGTGCTGGAAGCCTGCATGCGCCCCTACGACATCATCGCGCGCATGGGCGGGGACGAATTCACCGCGCTGCTGGATTCCCTGGATCATCCCGAAGATGCCGCCAAGGTCGCCGAGAAGCTGATCGAACTGATTTCGGTGCGCCATACCATTGAAGGCACCGATGTGACGCTCGGCGCCAGTATCGGAATCGCCCATTTCCCCGATTGCGGGCAGAGCGTGGAAGAGCTGCTGCGCTCGGCTGACATGGCAATGTACGAAGCCAAGCGCAACGGGCGTCAGCAGTACCGGTTCTTCTCCAGCGAAATGAACGGCCGCGCCCATGCGCGCCTGATGATGGAAGAAAACCTGCGCAGCACCATCGAGCGCAATGGATTCGCCTTGGCTTATCAACCGCAGATCATGGTTGAGAGTGGTGAGCTGCGCGGGTTCGAGGCACTGCTGCGCTGGAACTACGCCGGTCGCGGCGTAGTTGAGCCAAACGTCTTCATTCCGTTGCTGGAGGAGACTCGGCTGATTGATCGGGTTGGCGAGTGGGCGCTGCGTGAAGGCCTGGCTCAGTGCCGGGATTGGCGTGAGCGATTCGGCGACAAGCTGGTGCTGAGCTTCAACGTCAGCCCGGTGCAGTTCGGCCGCGCTGGGCTGATCGATGAACTGCGCCGGTTGCTTGACGAGTACCAGCTCGATCCGCGCCAGCTGGAGCTGGAGGTGACCGAAGGTGCGCTGATGCAGGACCTGGAGCAGAGCTGCGAAAAGCTGCGCCAGCTTCGCGAGCTTGGTGTCAGAGTAGCAGTCGACGACTTCGGTACAGGCTATTCATCACTGGCTTACCTGCGTCATTTCGATCTGGACACGTTGAAGATCGACCGGTTGTTCATCGCCAATATGCTCGATTCGCCGCGCGATGCCGCAGTTGTCAGCACCATCATCGATCTCGGGAGGAATCTCGGGCTGGAAGTCATCGCCGAAGGGGTCGAGACCCTTGCCCAACGCGACTGGCTGCTGGCCCATGACTGTCAAGTGATGCAGGGCTTTCTCGTGGCCCCGGGTCTGGCGGTCGAAGATGCTCTGGAGTTTCCCCGCAAGGTGGACTGGAACAACCTGGAGCACCAGACGACCAGCTAGCCGGTCGTCTCTCAGTCCGAGGCCTGGCGCCTCGGCGGGTATTGTTGATGGAGCCGATCGAGCTCTGCATCCTTGGCGCTCCATAGCTCATTGACCCACTCCTGGAAGCTCAGCCGATAGCGTTCGTCCTGATCGTAACTGCGGCGCAGGAACTCTGGCGGGATTGGCTGTGCATCGGTTCGCATCACGACCCGGCTGACCCTTCCGCAAAGCAGATCCCAAAAGCTTGGATTGCCGTCCGGGTAGTGAATGGTGACGTTGACCAGCGCGGTCAGCTGCTCGCCCATGGCATCGATCACGAACGCGATACCGCCCGCGCGCGGCTTGAGCAGATAGCGGTAGGGCGATCCCTGCTCGACGTGCTTGTCCTCTGTGAAGCGAGTGCCCTCAATGAAGTTGAAGACCGATACCGGGTTGGTGCGATAGCGCTCGCAGGCCTTGCGGGTGGTCGCCAGGTCTTCGCCACGCTTTTCCGGGTACTTGGCCAGGTACTCCTTGCTGAAGCGCTTCATGAAGGGGAATTCAAGCGCCCACCAGCACAGGCCAATGACCGGCACCCAGATCAGCTCCTGTTTAAGAAAAAACTTCAGGAACGGCATGCGCCGGTTCAGCTGGTATTGCAGCATCAGAATGTCTGCCCAGCTCTGGTGATTGCTGGTGACCAGGTAAGAGTGGCCCATGTCGACCTTGTCCAGGCCCTGTACGTCCCACTCGATACGGTGGACCTGATCCATCCAGAAGCTGTTGACCGCGATCCAGGATTCGGCGATCCAGTGCATGCCAAAGCGCAAGGCGCGCTGGATACGCGGAACAGGTAACGCCAGCTTGAGAAGCGAAAGGGCAAAAAGCGGCCAGCACCAGAACAGGGTATTGAGTGCCAGGGTCAGGCCAGCCAGGACGCCCTTGAGTGGGGCGGGAAGGACGCTCAGCATCGATCGGCTCGTATATCCGTCAATAAAGGCGGCAAGCGTACTGATTGCGCGCTGAACTGCAAGGCAAAAACGTTGCTGAAATATTCGCTACGCCCGGCCGTTGCGGCCGGGCGTATGGCGAATCAGGCTTTCTGGTTATCGGCCTGCAGCGCGGTCAGCGCGATGGTGAAGACAATGTCGTCCACCAAGGCGCCGCGTGACAGGTCGTTGACCGGCTTGCGCAAGCCCTGGAGCATCGGCCCGACGCTGATTACGTTGGCGCTGCGCTGGACGGCCTTGTAGGTCGTGTTGCCGGTGTTCAGGTCGGGGAAGATGAACACGGTGGCCTGGCCAGCGACGAGGCTGTTCGGCGCCTTCTGCTTGCCAACGCTGGCGACCGATGCTGCGTCGTACTGCAGCGGACCGTCGATAGGTAGCTGGGGTGCGCGTTCCTGAGCGATGCGCGTGGCTTCGGCAACCTTTTCCACCTCCGCGCCGCTGCCCGATGTGCCAGTCGAGTAACTGATCATGGCCACGCGCGGCGTAACGCCGAGGGCGACGGCGGACTCGGCACTCTGCAGGGCGATCTCAGCAAGCTCGGTAGCGGACGGGTTGGGGTTAACCGCGCAGTCGCCATAGACCAGCACCTGGTCAGGCAGCAGCATGAAAAACACCGAAGAAACCAAGCTGTAGCCCGGCGCGGTCTTGATCAGCTGCAGCGCTGGGCGGATGGTGTTGGCGGTGGTGTGTACAGCGCCGGAAACCAGCCCGTCCACCTCATCGAGAGCCAGCATCATAGTGCCGAGGACGACGGTGTCCTTGAGTTGTTCGCGGGCATCGTCAGGCGTCAGGCCTTTCGCCTTGCGCATCTCGCACATGGGCTCAACGTACTGATTGGTGATCAGGTCGGGGTCGAGAATCTCCAGGCCTGCCGGCAGGTTGATGCCCTGCTCACGAGCGACTGCCTGAACTTCCTCTGGCTTGGCCAGCAATACACAGCGGGCGATGCCGCGCTCCTGGCAGATCGCGGCAGCGCGAATGGTGCGTGGCTCGTTGCCTTCGGGCAGCACGATACGTTTGTTCGCCTGCTGGGCACGCTTGACCAACTGATAGCGGAACGCCGGAGGTGACAGGCGCAGCTCGCTACGCGGCGTGCTCAGGCGAGTCTGCAGCAGCTCCGGTTGCAGGTGCTGGGCGATGAAGTCGGTGACCTTGCCGGCGCGCTCGATGTCGTCAGCCGGGGTTTCCTTGTTCAATCCGAATAGGTTGGTGGCGGTATCGTAGGAGCCGGTCTGCACTGTCATCACCGGCAGACCGCCGTCGAGTGCCGCCTTGCACAGTTCAAGAATGCGCGGATCAGGCGCGAAGTCGCTGCACAGCAGCAGGCCGGCCAGCTCGACGCCATTCAGCGAAGCCAGGCTTGCTGCCAGGATGATGTCGTCGCGATCGCCTGGTGTGACGACCAGAACGCCGGGCTGGAGCAGTTGTACTGTGTTTGGAACCGCCCGGGCGCACAGCACGATCTTGTTGACGCGGCGCTGTTCCGCCTCGCCGGCGTGAAGGACCTTGGCACCCAGCAGCTCGGCGATATCGCGGGTACGCAGCGCATTGAGCGTCTCGTCGAATGGAATCGCACCGAGCAGCTGGAAGTCCGCAGTGCCCAGCACCGGGAGCTGGGCCTTGAGCTGCTCGACGAAAGCAGGTACGCCGCCATCGCTCTTGACCTTGTTGAGGATCACGCCCAGAACCTTGGCATCCTTGGCGCCGCCGAACAGCTGCGCCTGGATCTCGATGCGTTCGGCCATACGCTTGAGGGTGTCGCCGCCCTGGGCGGCGATGAGGATGACTTCGGCGTCCAGGCTCTTGGCCAGATGGGTGTTGATACGCGATGTGTGGTTGAACTCACGCGTCGGCACCATGCCTTCGACAATCACTACGTCCTTGCCTGCGGCGACGTCCTGGTAGCGACTGACCACGTCTTCCAACAGCAGATCGAGCTCGCCGTCAGCCAGCTGACGTTCTACCTGCTCCAGCGGGATCGGTTCGGGCGATGTGATGTTCAGCGTGCGTTCCACCAGTACGCAGGAGCGCTCATGGCCCTGGTCCAGCGGGAAGGGCTGGGCTATCGGCTTGAAGAAACCGACCGTCAGCCCGGCGCGCTCGAGAGCACGAATCAAGCCGAGGCTGATGGAGTTGAGGCCGCCACCGAAACCGCAGGGGGCGAGAAATAGCGTATGCATGATGATCTCCTATCTAGCGAAGGGGGATGCCAGGTAGACGAAACCCGACGCCGGGTGCGGTCGTCGGGTCCGTGCAATGAGCATGACGTTCGGCGCGCTATCAGGCGTCGAGCAGCGCCAGCGTATCCAGCGCGATCTGGCGTTCTTCGTTGGTGGGTACGACCAGTACCCGAGGGCTGCCCTGAGCCTGGATTTCCCCGCCGACGCCACGAATGCAACGCGCGTTGGCTTCTTCGTCCAGCTTGAAATTGAACAGCTTCAGGTGTTCGAGGGTGCGGGAACGCACGGCGGTCGAGTTCTCGCCGATGCCGCCGGTGAAGATCAGCCCGTCAAGCTTCGGCAGCGCGCAGGCCATGCTCGCCAGCGACTTGGCCAGGCGATAGCAGAAGACTTCGAATGCCAGGTTTGCGCCGGCATGTCCTGCGGCCCGCGCTTCCTGCAGCGTGCGCAGGTCATTTGACAGCCCCGACAGGCCCTTCAGGCCGCTGTCATGGTTGAGCACACGATCAATTTGCTCGAGGCTCCAGCCGAGTGTCCGGTTCAGGTAGCTGTGCAGGTTGGGGTCTACATCACCGCTGCGGGTGCCCATCACCAGGCCTTCCAGCGGAGTCAGGCCCATGCTGGTGTCGCGACTTTCGCCGTTGACGATGGCGCAGGTGGAACAGCCGTTGCCCAGGTGAGCGGTAAGCCAGCAGCTGTCGTCTACCGGCAGATTGGCCATCTCGGCGGCGCGCTTGCTCACATAGCTGTGGCTGGTGCCGTGGAAGCCGTAACGACGAACGCTGTGCTCCTTGTAGAGGAATTCCGGCACCGCGTAGCGGAATGCGTGTTCCGGCATCGTCTGATGAAACGCCGTGTCGAACACGCTGACTTGCGGCAGGCCGGGGAACAGCGTGATGGCGGCGTCGATACCGACCAGGTTGGCCGGGTTGTGCAGCGGCGCCAGCTGGGCGCTGTCGCGAATGGCCTGGAGGACTTGTTCGTTGATCAGGCTGGAGCCGGTGAAATGCTCACCTCCATGCACGACCCGGTGGCCGATGCCGTCGAGCTTACCGCCCGCGGCATCCTGTGCCAGTGGCAGCAGTTTTTCCAGCGCTGCACGATGGTCTGCGCCTGGAATGTCCAGGCTCTGTTTCGCATCGCCCAATTGCCAATGGAGCACCGCTTCCGGGCTGCCGAGGCGTTCGGCCAGGCCTTGCAAAGGGAAGGTCGATTGCGTTTCGTTGACCAGAGCGAACTTGATCGACGAGCTGCCGCAGTTAATCACCAGGATGTTTCGAGCCGACATCGGTGCTCCTTGGGTGCGTGGTAATTGTTGATATAGATCGCTTAGTTTGCGTCGCGGATTCTGTCACAGACTGAGCCGTTTCGATGCTCTCCAAAGGTTGTATGCGACACCCACCGACGCAGGGCGGACGGAATAGTGCGTAGCGCGATGGCTGGTCCCGTTTATCCGGGCTCGGTTCGCAATCGGCGCAGCTCGCGGTTAGACTTTGGCATCACATTCCTCAATAAAGGTTTCGCCTCATGCAGATCGCCGCTAACAAGGCTGTGTCAATCGACTACACACTCACCAATGATGCCGGTGAAGTGATCGACAGCTCTGCCGGCGGCGCGCCGCTGGTGTACCTGCACGGTGCAGGCAATATCATCGCTGGTCTGGAAAAAGCCCTTGAAGGCAAGCAGGGCGGTGACGAGGTGAAAGTCGCCATCGAGCCGCAGGATGCCTACGGCGAATACAGCCCGGAGCTGGTCGCCACCCTCAACCGTGCGATGTTCGAAGGTGTCGACGAGCTGGAAGTCGGCATGCAGTTTCATGCATCAGGCCCGGACGGCGGCATGCAGATCGTCACTATCCGCGATGTTGAAGGCGATGATGTGATCGTCGACGGCAATCATCCGCTGGCTGGACAGCGCCTCAACTTCGAAGTCAAGATCGTCGAAGTGCGCGAAGCCAGCGACGAAGAAATCGCCCATGGTCACGTCCATGGCGAAGGTGGCCATCACCATTGATGAATCGCCGATAAGGCGAGCAGGCAGCGACTGGCGTCGATCCTGGTGATCGAGCAATGGAAGCGCTTCGGTATTGCCGGAGCGCTTTTTTTACCCTCTGGAGAAGTGAGATGAGCGCGTTCCATGATTTGGTTCTACCTGGCCTCGCTGGCCAGGAGCTGCCCCTTGCACCCTTCAAGAACCAGCTGACGCTGGTCGTCAACGTCGCTTCCGAATGCGGTTTGACCCCACAGTACGCGGGCTTGCAAGAGCTGCACGAGCGCTATGGAGATCGTGGTTTCGGGGTGCTGGGCATCCCGTGCAATCAATTCGCCGCACAAGAGCCAGGTAGCGATGCCGAGATTCTGCAGTTTTGCAGCGAGCAGTACGGCATTGGTTTTCCGCTGAGCAGTAAGCTTGAGGTCAATGGGCCTCAGCGGCACCCGTTGTACCGCTTGCTGGTGGGCGAGGGAGCGGATTTCCCCGGCGATATCAGCTGGAATTTCGAGAAATTTCTCGTCGACAAAGACGGGCGCGTACTGGCTCGGTTTTCGCCCCGCACGGCACCGGATGATCCAGCGTTGATTCAGGCGATCGAAAGCGCACTCGCCTGATCTGTTCAGCCAGACGCGAAGCTCGCCGCTGCGTCTGGCTCCAGTCCTTCCATTCCCTCATTCAAGATCCCCGCTAACGCCATCGTCACTGCGATGTCTCCAAAATAAGCGCCATGGATAATGCTGTCAGCCCGAGACGACCGGTCATATGCTCGGTCGATGAACAGCCAAGCTCGAAACGACAAGCGTGACCTCATCCTGGCCAAAGGCGCGCAGGTCATGACCCGGCGTGGATATCACGGCACCGGTGTGCTGGAGATCGTCCAGGCCGCCGGTATACCCAAGGGGTCGTTCTATCATTACTTCGCCAGCAAGGAAGATTTTGCCCTGCAGGCGCTGGAGCATATCTACACCCCTCGGCTCGGACGCTATCAGGCGGCTCTTTCAGGTCAGGCGTTGCGCCCGTGCGAGTGCATCCTTGCCTATTACACCGATTTGCTGGCGCACTTCTCTCGTCAGGAATGCCCGGAGTATCACTGCTTCATAGGAAGCCTGAGCTTCGAGATGGCTGAGCTTTCGCAGCCAATTGGTCAGCGTGTCGAATCCATTCTGCTGAGGTCTGTCGCCATACTCACGGCTTGCCTAGAGCAGGCTCGAGATGAGGGAGCGCTCGATCCCGATACTGACTGTCAGGCGCTTGCCGAGTTTATCGGCAACGCCTGGGAAGGCGCATTGCTGCGAATGAAGGTGGGCCGCTCGGTCGCGCCTCTGGAAATTTTTCTGACCCAGCTGGAGCGACTGCTGACGTTTCGCTGATTTTTTTCGGCGAACGGTTAGACGACCGGTCGCCTTTTTTTCGATCCATAGGAGAACACGATGACTGCCGCCGTAAACGCTCTTTTCCAACCGTTCCAGCTCGGCACCCTGCAGCTGCCTACCCGCGTGGTGATGGCGCCGATGACGCGGTCCTTCTCACCGAATGGCGTGCCTACAGCAGACGTGGTCGAGTATTACCGCCGTCGTGCTGCCTCAGGGGTCGGCTTGATTATTACCGAGGGCACCACTGTCGGGCACAAGGCTGCCAATGGTTACCCCCATGTGCCGCGATTCTACGGCGAGGATGCGCTGGCCGGCTGGAAGGGCGTTGTCGATGCAGTGCATGCCGCGGGTGGCAAGATCGTTCCGCAGCTCTGGCACGTGGGTAATGTGCGCCGGATAGGCACCGAGCCAGAAGCCGATGTCCCGGGTTACGGTCCGATGGAAAAGCTCAAGGACGGCCAGGTCGTCGTGCATGGTATGACCAAAGACGACATCCGGGAGGTGATTGCTGCCTTCGCCCAAGCCGCAGCCGATGCCAAGGCAATCGGCATGGATGGCGTGGAAATTCACGGCGCGCATGGCTATCTGGTCGATCAGTTCTTCTGGGAGGGCAGCAATCAACGAACCGATGAATACGGCGGCAGTCTGGCCAACCGCTCGCGCTTTGCAATCGAACTGATCGAGGCCGTACGAGCTGCAGTAGGCGCGGACTTCCCGATCATCTTCCGTTTTTCGCAGTGGAAGCAGCAGGACTACACCGCTCGCCTAGTCACAACGCCAGAAGCGCTGGGGGAATTTCTCGCGCCATTGTCGGCTGCGGGCGTCGACATCTTCCATTGCTCGACGCGACGGTTCTGGGAACCCGAATTCGAAGGTTCCGAGCTTAACCTCGCCGGCTGGACTCGCCAGCTGACCGGCAAGCCGACGATCACCGTGGGTAGCGTAGGCCTCGACGGTGAATTCCTGCAGTTCATGGTCAAGACCGACAAGGTGGCGCAGCCGGCCAATATCGAGGGCCTGCTCGAGCGGCTGAACAAGCAAGAGTTCGACCTTGTCGCGGTCGGACGTGCGTTGATCTGCGATCCGGACTGGGCACTGAAAGTGCGCGAAGGCCGCATGCAGGACATTCTGCCGTTCAGCCGTGAGGCGCTGAAAACCCTGGCCTAAGGGTTATCCGATTTGCCCGCGGTGCGTTCAGCCGCTCGCGCCGCGGGGCAGTTTTACCTGATCAAGCCGGGCTACTCGCCCTTCACCGGCACCAGGTTTTTCTTCCCGCCTTCCCGAACCCAGAACAGCGTCGCGCCTGCAACCGCTGCCGGCATGATCAGCAGATTCAATACCGGAATGAGCAGCGCAGCGTAAGTCACCGCTCCAAAGCTCAGGCTCTTCCAGCGTCGCTGCCGAAGCCAGACCATCATCTCCGCCCAGCTCATCTTGTTGTTGTCCGCGGGATAGTCGATGTACTGGACCGCCATCATCCATATCCCGAACAACAGCCACAGGGGGGCGGCGACCAGATTGACCACGGGAATGAATGAAAGGATCAGTAATGCCAGCGCACGCGGTGCGAAATAGGCCAGCTTGCGGGCTTCTCGCCCGATCGTGCGTGGCAGCATCGCTAGCAGCTCGGCCCAGCTGAAAGGCGGGGAGCTGTCTTCGCCACGGGCTACGGTTTCGACCTTTTCAGCAAGAAACCCATTGAACGGCGCGGCGATGATGTTTGCCAGCATGGTGAAGGTGAAGAACACCATCAGCACGACGAGCACTACGAACATCGGCCAAAGGATGTACTCCAGAAACATCAGCCACTCTGGCAGATTTGGCATGAACACATCGACCCAGCCGCCAAACTGACGCAAGGCGAAGTAGATCAGCCCGCCAAACAGCAGCAGATTGACCGTAAGCGGGAGTATCACGAACAGCCGTAGCCCGGGGCTAAGGATCAGCTTCAGGCCTTCACGCAGGTACTGCGGGCCGGAAAGGGCGGTAATGGGCATGGGGCTCACTCAGGATGGGAACGGGCCGGACCTTACCGGCTTTGCCCGTAGGGGAAAAGGCTCGGATTAGGCAAGCAGTCCAATAGCCGTCAGCTATCCGGTCCATGGAGATTGCCGAATGGCCGGCGTTGCGTTTGAAGGCGAGACTTGGCCTCGAAAACGCCTCTTTGGTTTCAGGGCCGTCCGTTATCAAGCCTTCCCCAAGTGCATGGCCGGCCCTTTTTTATTTCTCTTCGAAGTTGACGGGCTTGCGTCTCAGCGGTTGCTGGCCGAAACGCACGCCTGGCAGCCCGGTTTCCATAAGTGCGCGTATGTTGCGATGGTCGGTGCCACTTGGATTTTCCAGGACCGACTGATAGTGCTCGCCGAACGCCAGCAGAGCTTCTTCGGTAGAAAATCCTTCAAGAACCGCCAGTCCAAGCGCCTTGCACGACCCTTCGTTTTCGCCGGCCGCGTTTTCCACATTGCCGTTGAAGAAGCGGCTCGGCTGATAGTCGTAAGCGTTGGAGATGAACGCCAACGTCTCGCTGAAGGGGTGGTTCCGGTTGCGCAGGCTGGCGCGAAAATCCCTGAGGCTGCTCATGGTTTCTGGCTCTTGTCGAAAGCGGCCTGTTGCTCGGGTGTCGCTTCTTTCTGGTAGCGCTTCTTCCAGTCCGCGTAGGGCATGCCGTACACCTCCTCGCGAGCCTCGTCGATGCTGACCTCGATCTCCAGGTCATCGGCGGCGGCCTTGTACCACTTCGACAAGCAGTTGCGGCAGAAGCCAGCCAGGTTCATCAGGTCGATGTTCTGGGCATCCGGGCGACTGCGCAGGTGCTGAACCAGGCGGCGGAAGGCGGCGGCTTCGAGTTCGGTGCGTTCTTGATCATTCATTACATGGGTCTCGGCGTTGCAGACGTCGGCGGATCATAACCTTGACCGGTGCCTTGGGCCATACGACCAAACACTATTAGCGCGTCCGTCGGGTCATGCAGTGGAGCCCGCACGTCGTTTACCGCCGAAGGGCTATAGCGGGCCGCGAGCAGCGCGTCTGGATTGAGGTCTGTCAGTCACGGTGAGCAGCAAGGGTGATCGATACTGATTCGGCAAAACGCAAGGCATGGGGTTTGTCGACCTCGACCTCGGCGTAGCGCACCTGTGGATGCAGCATGATCAGATCGAGGATTTCCTGCGTGAGCCGTTCGAGCAGCGCGAAGCGATTGTCTTCGACATGCTGAATGATCGCCTTGGTAATGGTGCGGTAGTTCAGCGCATGCTCGATGGCGTTGTCGCGCACCGCTTCGGCGGCGGGATAGAGCATGGTCAAGCTGATCAGCACGTCCTGCTTGTTGCGTATTTCTTCATCCTTGATGCCGATGAAAGTGCGCAGGCGCAGGTCTTTGACGCGGATTCGCGCCATCGTGGGTTCCAGTCGAGGCATTGGTTCCTTGTGTATCAGATCAGATGGCGGCCACCGTTGACGCTCAGGGTGGTGCCGGTGACGTAAGGGTTATCGAGCAGATAGCGCAGGCTCTGGTAGATCACCTCGGCGCCGGGCTCGATGCCGAGGGCTGATTTTGCCAGTGCCTTGCGGCGGTACGCTTCGTCATCGCCTTCGTTGAACTGAATCAGGGCCGGGGCGATGCCATTGACCTTGATGGCCGGCGCCAGGCGTGCCGCGAACGACAGCGTGAGGTTGTCCAGTCCGGCCTTGCTGGCCGCATAGGCGATGTGTTTTTTGCTGCCGACACGGGTGACGTCATCGCTGATATGAATGATGTCCGCCGGGCCGCCGTGATTCAGCAGCTCGGCGCAATGGGTGTTGATCAGGTAGGGCGCGAGCATGTGTACCTCGAACATCTGCTGGAACACTGCGGCTTCCTCGCCTGGCGTCTCGCTGTGCCAGTCCGACGCGTTATGAACGATGGCGCGCAACGCGGTGGTGTGCTGCTTCAGCGTAGCGATAAAGGCGAGGATGCCGGCTGCGCCCGAGAAGTCTGCCGGCACGGCTATGGCGCCGCGTTCGCGGAGCTGATCCAGGCTTGCACGCGGCGTGCGGTAACTGACGATGACTGGTTGCCCTTCGTCGAGCAAGCGTTCAGCGCAATGCAGGCCGATGCGCTGGCTGGCGCCGGTGATCAGTATCGGGGCCGATGGCTGGGTCATGGTTTTCACGGCGTCGGATTAAGAATGTGAAGTTTGCCTACAGCGAAAGAAGCGCGGCAGGCAGGGTGCGCCAGCTTACACCAGTCTGCGCCGGACCCCGGTACAGCGCCTTCAGGAGTGCTCGGGCGTGCCATTGAGCATCTCGTTCGGCAGTTCCGGCTGCAGGTCCGGGTGAAGCCGCTGATGCTGTTCATAAAGATAGGAGCGAATACGCTCGGCGTCTTTGTCCTGCGGGTATTCCACCTCGTATGCGGTCATACCGCCTTCGGCATCGCGGATTCGGTGTGCGTCGATCTCGAGCGAGCCCTCACCCGGAATCGCAAGATGCATGTGCAGATGTTTGGGCGCCTGTTGTTTCGAGCCGACGTCCACCAACAGGCCATTTGGGGATAACTCGTGGACGCTCAACGCTGTCTTGTTGCCGTCATCCGAGAGCAGCGGCAATGGCTCGTCCAGATGCAGGCGCCAAGCCCGCAGCACTGGCCCGCGTTCGTAAATGGTCGGCGGGGCGAGCCGCAGGTGAATGGCTTGGAACTCATCCTGATTGAGCCTCAGCGGAAACGACATGCAATAGTCTTCGAGCTCGGCTTCGAGGGTCAGGTTGGCCTTGGCGGCCAGCTGCAGGAGCAGGCCGTTGGCCTTTTCGCCGCCGTCGACGTTGAAGCCCGCACGGGTTTCACCGGACTCGGCCGAAGTACTGCTCACCAGGTCATTTATATAGGCCAGCTCGGCGCTGGTCAGAACGGTCTTTTTCGGCATTTCGATTTCCCTCTCAAGGGCAGCAGGTCAGTCCTGCCCATGCCTCTGTCGCTCCGGAGCGCTCAACTGTTGAGACGGTCCGCGAGATCCTCTGCCAGGACCGCTTTGCGACAATATTCCTCTGATTTAATTCCCGGCACTGGTGGCAAAGTGTAGAGGTGGCGATCCCAGCCATATGTGTCGGATGCGGCATAATGCTGCGCTTAAAATCTGCAATGGAGCCCATGCATGAAAGTCGCCATCCTCTCCGGTACGGTCTACGGCACAGCCGAAGACGTCGCTCGTCATGCCGCCACGGTACTCAAGGCGGCGGGCTTTGATGCCTGGCACGATCCGCGTGCGCAACTTGAACAGATCCAGGCGTTCGGTCCGCAAGCGTTACTGGTGGTTACCGCCACGACCGGCATGGGCGAGTTACCCGACAACTTCGTGCCGCTCTATTCGGCTATCCGCGATCAGTTTCCAGCCTGGCAAGGGTTGCCTGGCGGCGTCATTGCGCTGGGCGACGCCAGCTATGGCGACACCTTCTGCGGTGGTGGCGAGCTGATCCGGGAGCTTTACGCCGAGCTCGGTGTACGGGAAGTCATGGAAATGCTGCGTCTGGATGCCAGCGAAACAGTAACACCTGAAACCGACGCCGAGCCCTGGCTGGAAGGATTCGCTGCAGCGTTACGCGGCTGAGGCTGCGCCATCCACTGTTCTGACTGATCAGCCGCCGTTCCGGGCAAACGCCTGTAGCTGCGGATAGAACTCATGGAAGTCCTGCTGGAGCGGCACGTATAGCTGCTCCAGCTCTGCGGCGCCGCCCGCAAGTCCTTCTGGCCGAGACAGGCGTCGGCACATGCCCGCCACCACCTGTTCCATGACCGAAAATTCCCGATAACTGCCGAGCCAGTCCTGCGCCGCCATACGCGGCGCGATAAGTGCCAGCGAACCGGGCAACTCGGCTTCCTCGCGCAATATCCGGTAGAACCGTGAAGTGAAAGCATCGAGAGGCATGTCTGCGTAGTCGTGCCAGTTGGCCGCCAGGCAGTGATCGAAAAACAGGTCGATCAGAATTCCTGCGTACCGTCTGCGCTCACGAGGGAAGCGCTGCTTGGCCTGCAGCACCACGGGATGGCTATCGGTAAAAACGTCGATCTGCCGATGCAGGCGTATGCCCGCCTCGACATCGGCGGGCCAGCGGCCCTGCAAGGGTCCTTTGACGAAGTCACCGTAGAGGCTGCCCAGCAGCGCGCCAGGCTGCGAACCGCCAAGGTGAAGGTGTGCGAGATAGTTCATGCGCCGAGTCTAGCAGCGCTAGCTTGCGGTCAGCTTGCATCAGGCGGCTTCGCGAACGCATGCGGGACCGTACAACGCATCCTCGATGGCTGCATGGCAGGCACGACCGAGTCGGTTGCGCTCCATGTCCCGACTGTCGATCGGCTGCAGCAGCTGTATCTCCACGATAGCGATGTCGGCCGCCAGCAATCTGAACAGGTGCGACAGCAGGTCGTCGTCACCGATGAAGGGCGATATGGAATCAAGCTCGCCGTCGCGCACATAGCGGATCGCGACCGGCTGGATCGGCGTACCGGTTTCAATGGCGCATGCCAGCAATCGAGAGTGGAAAGTGCGCAGCAGCGTGCCGTTCGTGGTGGTTCCTTCAGGGAAGATCAACAGGCTGCGACCCTGTTCGAGCTCACCGCCCAGTTGCTGATTGAGCGTGCCGCTGTCCCCGCCACCCCGTCTGATGAACAGCGTTCCTGCCTCGGCTGCAAGCCAGCCAAGCAGCGGCCAATGTCGTAGCTCGGACTTGGAGAGGAACGCCATCGGCTGCAGCCTGCCCAGTAGCGGAATGTCTGCCCAGGATTGGTGATTGGCGAGCCACAGCGCCGGCTGAGACGGCGGGACGCCAGTCAGACGGACCTCGTATGGCAGGGCCGCTGCCAACCGGGCGAGCCACCATCGGCAAAGTCGGTGGCGGGTCGCCTGTCGCGGCGCGGCGCCGATCAGCGATCGCAGTTTCAAACCGCACGCCATAAGCAGCCCGATCAACACGACCGAGCCCAGCCGGGCTATACGCGCGTAGAGCCTGATCCTGGGCATCAAACTGCGGCCTTGAAGTGCCGGGCGTAACGCGGGCAGAGTTCGTCGCGCTTGAGCAGTATGAAAACGTCAGCGACCTGGAAGTCCGGGTCCCAGCAAGGCTCACCGCAGATTTTCGCGCCGAGGCGCAGGTAGGCCTTGAGCAACGGAGGTGTCTCGGCGATTACGTTCTCCGACACGTCCATCGCCGGCAGGGGGTTCCTTGGACTGGCACGCAGCAGCTCGGTGCTCAGGTAGCGCTCGCGGACGCGCTGCATGACGGCCTGGGCCTGAACTCCGCCGTCGCGCATCGGAATGCTTGCGCAGCCCATCAGGTAACGATACCCGCCCTGGTTCAGGGCGTCGGCCAGCGCGCCCCAGAGCACTGCGATGGTCGCACCGTTACGGTAGGCCGGGTGCACGCAGGTGCGTCCGATCTCCAGGATCGGCGCATCCAGTTCCGCCAGGCCGTCCAGGTTGAATTCCCCTTCGCTGTAGAAGCGTCCGAGGCCTCGTGCCGTCAGGTTGTCCAACAGCCGTGTGGTAGCGACGAGCTCGCCACTGTCGAGGTCGCGCACGCCGATATGGCTGCAGTGAGCGTCGAACTCGTCGCTGTCCAGCCCGGTTTCAGCGCCGTGCAGGAGCGCTCCGTACTCGGTGCTGAACACTCGATAGCGCAGACCCTGCGCTTCGCGAAGCGCGGCATGTCCGTGCAGACGCTCTGCCTGCAGGCGTCGGGTGATGCGAGGGAAATCGATGGTCGTCATGCCCTGTCTCCTGGTCAGCCTTGGCGTGGCAATGCATTCGGAGCGCTTGATTGTTATGGTTGGCGTTCCGTCAATCAGTGATGCCGGCTCAGGCTAGGCAGGGGCGGTGTCACGGCGGTTACGAATCGATGATGCTTGGATGACGGCACATCGGGACCATCCTTCGCTGAACTGTGGAGTCCATCGATGCTCTGGCATGACCTGCTCGGTCCGCTGCAACGGCTGCCGCAATCCCCGGCGCTGGACGATTGGTATGCCGCCCTGCAAGCGCGTGGCCCGGCAGGCCCGTTTGAACTTGCCGTGCTGGGCGGGCGCTTGGCGACGACGCCCGGTCTGGCATTTCTCGCGGGCTATCAGGCGGCCTTGCGTCGCCTCTGGCCGGCGGCGCCCGAAGGGCTTGGCGCGATGTGTGCTACCGAGGAGCGAAAGCTGCGTCCGGCTGACATGCAGGCGCGACTGGTCGGGCTGCAGGTGACCGGGCGCAAAGATTTCGTTATCACGGGCGCGGCTGCGAGCTGGTTGCTGGTTCCGGCGCGCGATGAAGCGCCGGGAGAGCCTCCGCGGCTCAGTCTGTGCGTGGTCGGCTGCGGGGAGCGAGGCGTGGTCATCGAAGCCGGCCCGGCGTTGCCATTGGTTCCCGACATCCCCCACGGGCGCCTGGCTCTGGATAGTGCGCCCTGCAAGCGCCTGGCCGGAGATGGTTGGGACGACTACGTCAAGCCGTTCAGGACACTGGAAGACCTGCACGTGCTGACGGCGCTGGTCAGCTGGCTCTATGGCGTCGGGCTCGA
The DNA here is from genome assembly GCF_024448895.1 of Stutzerimonas stutzeri. Classification (GTDB taxonomy): domain Bacteria; phylum Pseudomonadota; class Gammaproteobacteria; order Pseudomonadales; family Pseudomonadaceae; genus Stutzerimonas; species Stutzerimonas stutzeri_Q. Next base: position 121,750 of record NZ_JAMOIC010000007.1, on the reverse strand, counting down.
AAGCGGCTGGCCGCAACGGCTGCAGTTGCAGTTGACCGGGATTCTGGCCGGGGCGGCGGAAGTCTCAAGACTGTCGCCGATGGACGCAGCCACACATCTCCTGCTGGCTTCGCTGAGTGTGCAGTTAGAAACCCTTACCAATGACGTCGACGCCGCGCTGGCCAAGGGGCCGGCAAATTGGCTACAGCTCTGGCAGCGAGATCGAGGCGTACTGCTGCTGGCGCGTGGTGCTCAAGCCAAACGCCTTGCCCAGGCTGCAGCGGCGTTTGGGCTGACTGCCGAGGTGCAGGGACATTGAGCTAACGGGTACGCTCGGGAACCTATCGCGGCGTCACGGACCTATAACAGGCGTGCTGCAACAGACCGAGCATCCGTCTACCTCTTACGAGACGATCACGCCTTCTGCGTTCGGCGTATCCATCTGGACAAGGATTTCACTATTGAGCTGCATCCCCATTCTCGGCCGGTATTCGGCGCCTCTGCGGAGCGGCCGACCATGATGCTTGCTGGGGAGGTTTTCCCTTGGCGAGACGCCAACCGCTTCCAGTTGCTGATCGACGGGCCGCAATTCTTTCCACGTATCCTGGCGAGCATCGAGGCTGCCGAGCGGCGGGTTGATATCGAGCTTTATCTGGTCGAGGACGGGCAGTGTGCCGAGCGGCTATTCGACGCCCTGGTAGTCGCCGCCGAGCGCGGGGTGCGGGTACGTTGCCTGTTCGATGGATTCGGCTGCCTCAAGCTTGGACAGAAAGCCCGGCAGCGGTTGGTTGATGCGGGCATCGAATTGCGCCTGTACAACCCCCTCAAGCTCAATCTGAAGTTTCGTAACCTGCACCGGGACCACCGCAAGCTGATTCTGATCGACGACAGCCACTGTTATGTCGGCGGTACAGGGGCTACCGACGAGTTCTGGAGTCCGGAACAACCAGACGAACACTGGCACGAAGCGATGGTGGAAATCACCGGCCCCTTGATGGCGGACTGGCGTCGCTTGTTCGACGTGCAATGGACGCTGTGCCTGAAAAAACGCATCTGGCAACTGCCGCTGCCGCAACGATTGCCCAAGGTGCCGGCCAATCCGTTACTTGCCGAAGGTATGGGGCGGGTTGCGTATTCGGCGGCTCGCCAGCATCGCGACATCCTCCACAGTCTGTTGCGCAACCTGCGACGCGCAGAGCATCGAATATGGCTGGCTACGCCTTACTTCCTGCCCACTGGACGCGTGCGTCGGGCGCTGATGCACGCGGCCAGACGCGGCGTCGACGTCCAGCTGCTGCTGACCAGTCGCAATACCGATCACCCCTCGGTTCGCTACGCGGGACAGCGTTACTACCCGCGATTGCTGCGAGCTGGCGTGCGGATTCATGAATATCAGCCACACTTTCTTCACCTGAAAATGGTACTGGTCGACGACTGGGTCAGTGTGGGCTCGTGCAACTTCGATCACTGGAACCTGCGCTGGAATCTGGAAGCCAATCTCGAAACCCTTGATCGGCCTTTCAGTGCCTCGGTGGCCAAAAGTTTCGAGGATGATTTCTCCCGCAGTATCGAAATCGATCTTCAACAGTGGCACTCGCGACCGCTGAGCCAGCGCATCTATCAGCGCATGTGGGGGCTGTTGGATCGTCTGGTGATCAACATCTTCAATCGAAGCGGCTGATGGCGCAGGCCTGGTCGCCCTTGAAATCACTAACCAATGGAGCGTTTGTTATGGCTGCGAAGAAGATCCTGATGCTGGTCGGCGATTACGTCGAAGATTACGAAACCATGGTGCCGTTTCAGGCTTTGCAAATGGTCGGCCACACCGTTCACGCGGTCTGCCCGGACAAGAAGGCCGGCGATACCGTGCGAACTGCCATTCACGACTTCGAAGGTGACCAGACCTATAGCGAAAAGCCTGGGCATAACTTCGCGCTGAACTTCGACTTCGCCGCGGTGCGTGCCGAAGACTATGACGCTCTGGTCGTACCAGGCGGCCGTTCCCCGGAATACCTGCGGCTCAACGATCAGGTTCTAAGTTTGGTTAAAGCCTTCGCCGAGGCGAAAAAGCCGATCGCTGCGGTCTGCCACGGTGCCCAGCTACTCGCTGCGGCTTATGTACTCAAAGGGCGCGCTTGCAGTGCTTACCCGGCCTGCGCGCCCGAGGTGCGACTGGCCGGAGGTGAGTTCGTCGACATCGCCGTCGACAAGGCGCACACGGAAGGCAATCTGGTGACCGCTCCCGCTTGGCCTGCCCATCCTGCCTGGTTGGCGGCCTTTCTGGAGCTGCTCGGAACCCGCATCACCCTGTAATATGCAACGTCCGTTCGGAAGGCCCGCTCCAGCGAACCGCTGGCGGGCCTTTTTTTCAAGCGCTCAAGTGTTCAGGATTTTCATGACTCAGGCAAAAGACCCACTCCACGGCGTGACGCTTGAAGCCATTCTCGTCGCGCTTCATGCGCGTTACGGTTGGGACGGCCTGGCCGAGCGGGTCGACATCCGCTGCTTCCGGAGTGAGCCAAGCATAAAGTCGAGCCTGGCGTTCCTTCGTAAAACCCCGTGGGCCAGGGCTAAAGTCGAAGCGCTGTATATAAAGCTGCCTCAAAACGGCAGCTAGTCCGTCCGATCAGCCCTGGAAAGTCGCGCGCGACATCCACTGGTCACTCTTCTGCAGATAATTGCTGCGCTCGCTCAAGTTCGTCGATCTCCGCCCGATCCATGTAACAGATTGATTCGTCATGACCGGTGAGTCTGTCTGGAATCAATTAGCCATCATGGAGATCAGGAATGAGAAACAACGGGCCGGTGAGTAATACCGAGCGGAGCTTTCCGGCGCATCAGAGACTGATCTCTGCGACCGATACGCAGGGCAAGATTCTTTATTGCAATGATGAGTTCGTTGCAATCAGCGGCTACGCCAGGGATGAGTTGATCGGCAGTGATCACAACCTAGTTCGCCACCCCGACATGCCGCCAGCGGTATTCCAGGCGATGTGGGGATACCTGAAAGCTGGCAAGAGCTGGATGGGAGTGGTCAAGAACCGCTGCAAGAATGGCGATTTCTATTGGGTCAGTGCCTATGTGACGCCGATTCTCGATGACGGCAAACTGACCGGTTTCGAGTCGGTGCGGGTCAAGCCAACTGCCGAGCAGATTGCACAGGCCACCGCGCTCTACGAGCGCCTGCGGGCGGGGCAGCCTGCCGTTTCGCTCGGTCGACGGGCATCAGGCTGGGCACGTGCGTTGGCGCTGCCGATGAGCGCAGCCGCGCTGGCGACAGCGGGTATGTTCTGGCTACCGCCTGCAGTTGAGGTGGTCGTGGTGCTTGGTTTGTTCTTCGCGCTGGGCTTGAGCTGTCATGTCTCGGCCGAAAGGCAGCTGGAGCGGATCCTGCAGCGCGTTCCCCAAGCGTTTACGGACCCGGTCGTTGCGCTGACCTACACGCATCAGTTCGGGAATGCGGCGCGGCTGGAAATGGCGCTGATCAGCGAAGATGCCCGTTTGCGCACCGCCTTGACCCGTCTTTCAGATCTTGCCGGACAGGTCGAAAGCGCTTCGGCGGAAACGTCGATGCTGGCCAGCCAGACCGAGAACGATCTGCGCCAGCAACGGGGTGAGACCGATATGACGGCGACTGCCGTTACTCAGATGACTGCGTCGATCACCGAAGTCGCCAGCCATGTTCAGCAAACCGCGGCCGAGGCGGGTACGGCCAATGGCTTGGCAAATGACGGCGACCGGGTTGCCGCCAGCTCGCGCAAGGCAATGGAAATGCTCGCTAATACGGTGACCAGCATCGGCAATGCGGTGAATGAACTGGCCGGCGAAACCCAGCAGATCATGTCGGCCGCCGGGATGATTCAGAGCATCGCCGAGCAGACCAACCTGCTGGCTCTCAACGCAGCCATCGAGGCTGCGCGTGCCGGTGAGCAGGGCAGGGGCTTCGCAGTTGTGGCAGACGAGGTTCGTGCTCTGGCCAGCAAGACCCGGGATTCGACGCAGCAGATCCAGGGCATCATCCAGTCGCTGACCAGCAAGGCTGGCGAGGCGGTGGCGATTGCTCAGGTAGGTGACAAGGAGGCGGCGCAGGGGTTGGCCCAGGTCATCGAGGCCCAGCATGCGCTGCAGGGCATTCGCGAGGCGGTCAGTCGCATTACCGGGATGAGTCAGCAAATGGCCGCTGCGGCCGAGGAGCAGGCCCATGTGGCCGAAGACATCGCCCGGCAGGTCACCAGCATTGCCGTGACAACCGACAGCAATGTTAGTAAGGCGGATCTCACCATGCAGCGCGGCCGCGAGCTGGAAGGTGCGGCGCGTGGCCTGCGTGCGCTGGTCGAACGCTTCAACCGCTAAACCTTACGGTAATAAAAAAGCCCGGCACTGAGCCGGGCTTTTTTATTGGCGAAACGCTACTGCACTTCGACCGCCAGGCTTTCGGCGATCTTCTGCTGCCAGATCGCCGGGCCGGTGATGTGTACCGACTCGCCGTTGGTATCAACGGCAACGGTGACCGGCATGTCCTTCACTTCGAACTCGTAGATCGCTTCCATGCCCAGTTCGGCGAAGGCCAGCACTTTGGACTTCTTGATCGCCTGGGCGACCAGATAAGCCGCACCGCCCACCGCCATCAGGTAGACCGCCTTGTTGTCCTTGATCGCCTCGATGGCAATGGGGCCGCGCTCGGACTTGCCGATCATGCCCAGCAGACCAGTGCTTTCCAGAATCTGACGGGTGAACTTGTCCATACGCGTCGCGGTGGTCGGGCCAGCCGGGCCAACCACTTCGTCACCGACCGGATCGACCGGGCCGACGTAGTAAATGAAGCGGCCCTTGAGGTCCACTGGCAGCTCTTCACCCTTGTTCAGCATGTCGACCATGCGCTTGTGCGCGGCGTCGCGGCCGGTGAGCATCTTGCCGTTGAGCAGAACGGTCTCGCCCGGTTTCCAGCTCTGTACTTCTTCCGGGGTGATGGTGTCGAGGTTGACGCGACGCGCGCTCGGGCCGGCCTCCCAGACGATTTCCGGATAGGCATCCAGCGGCGGCGGGGTCAGTTCAGCCGGGCCTGACCCGTCGAGCACAAAGTGTGCGTGGCGGGTGGCAGCGCAGTTGGGGATCATGCACACCGGCAGCGAGGCGGCGTGGGTCGGGTAATCCATGATCTTGACGTCGAGCACGGTAGTAAGGCCACCCAGACCCTGGGCGCCGATACCCAGCTGGTTGACCTTCTCGAACAGCTCGAGACGCATCTCTTCGATGCGGCTCTGTGGGCCGCGGGCCTTGAGTTCATGGATGTCGATCGACTCCATCAGGACTTCCTTGGCCATCACCGCTGCTTTCTCAGCGGTGCCGCCGATGCCGATGCCGAGCATGCCGGGCGGGCACCAGCCTGCGCCCATGGTCGGAACGGTCTTCAACACCCAGTCGACGATGGAGTCGGACGGGTTGAGCATCGCCATTTTCGACTTGTTCTCGGAACCGCCGCCCTTGGCTGCGACGTCCACTTCGACCTTGTTACCTGGAACGATGGAGTAGTGGATGACAGCTGGGGTGTTGTCTTTGGTGTTTTTGCGGGAACCTGCGGGGTCGGCGAGGATCGAAGCCCGCAGAACGTTCTCCGGCAGGTTGTAGGCGCGGCGAACGCCTTCGTTGATCATGTCGTCCAGGCCCATGGTGGCGCCGTCCCAGCGCACATCCATGCCCACGCGCACGAATACGGTGACGATGCCGGTGTCCTGGCAGATCGGCCGGTGACCCGTCGCGCACATCCGCGAGTTGATTAGAATCTGCGCCATGGAATCGCGGGCGGCAGGTGATTCTTCGCGCAGGTAGGCCTCGTGCATCGCCTGAATGAAATCGACGGGGTGGTAATAGGAAATGAACTGCAAAGCGTCAGCGACGCTTTGTATCAGGTCGTCTTGCTTGATCACGGTCATGCAGCGCGTCCTCTTGGCGGGGCGGAGTCAAGGCGCGCCGAGGAAGGCAACCAGCGCGCTCAGGTTGGAAAAAGGCGCGGCAGTATAACCTGCTGTGACCAAGGGTACACACGGACCAAAGGTGAAGGGATGCACATCAAAACTGGCATGGCGCTGCCTGTAGACGAGGGCCGGGCGTCGCGCCGAATCGTCGGCCTGGGGTCGGCGCGGCCGCCGAAAACGCGAAGTTCTGAACTGCCCTGTCTGCTAGTGAAAGGACAGCTGAATTTTTTCAGTACCACTGATCCGGCGGCTTATGGGCTTTTTCCTAGGTCCGGCGTAAAGTGTGTCGGATTGCCACTATGGGAAGGAATCCATGCGCGCGAGTCGTGACGAGAGCGATCAGCAGGCGCTGCAGTTGTTGGTAACCAAGCGCTTCGGCATGGCCGCTGCCACCTACGGTCTGGCTTTGTTGCTGACATGGATTACTTATGTCGGCGGCTTCTATCAGGCGCCGATCGAATCTGCGATCGCCGGCTCTCTGCTGATCCTGTTCAGCCAGCTGGGCTTTTTCTGGGTTTTCTACCGAGGCCACAATCTGCGTTTCAGAGATCCCAGCATGACCGAGCCTCAAGTGCTGGTCGCATTGGTCTGGCTGACCTTTTTCCTGTTCAATCTTGGCCAGAACCGCGGGTTTCTCCTCGTCTTGTACGTGCTGGTGCTGATGTTCGCGGTCTTTCTTCCACCGAAGAAATTTGCGCGCTACGCAGTGCTGGCGTTGCTCAGCTTTGGAAGCATGGCCTTGCATGACGCCTACGAGGGTCGATTGACCGATCCTCAGGCTGTACTACTACAGACCGGCGTGCTGCTGGTCACCTTGATCTGGATGTGCCTGTTCGTCGGTTACGTCTACAAGTTGCGCCAGCGGATGCGTCAGCGCCGGTTTGCGCTCCAGGCTCACCAGGAGACGCTTCGCGGAATGATGCGACAGCTGGAGGATCTGGCCTCGACCGATGAACTGACCGGGCTCTACAACCGTCGGCACTTCATTCGTCTGGCCGAGGCCGAGCTGAGTCGGTTACGTGCGGCACATCAGTCGGGCATTGCGCTAATCGATCTTGATCATTTCAAGCGAATCAATGACCTGCATGGGCACGCGACGGGCGATCGGGTATTGCAGACCTTTGCTTCCGTGGCGCGCTCCTGCCTGCGCGACGGTGACATTCTTGCGCGCTACGGCGGCGAAGAATTCGTTCTGTTGCTGCCGCACACTGACGCCGAGCAATTCAGTGCCTGTTGCGAGCGTCTGCGTGAGGCATTCGCCAATGCTCAGCCGCTGGATGTGAAATTGCAGCCCGGCCACCTCAGTCTCTCGGTGGGCCTGACGCTGCTCAGGGCGGGCGACAACCTCGACGAAGCCTTGCAGCGTGCTGACGAGGCGCTATATCGAGCCAAGGGCAACGGCCGCAACCGTTGCGAAGCCAGCTGGACAACGGTAAATGCCTGAGATCACCCACGGGGCTATGACGTGGACGGTGGCCGCTGGGAGCAATCTGCTCGACGCGCTCAATGGCGCTGGCCTGGATGTGCCCTACAGCTGCCGTGCCGGTAGTTGCCATGCCTGTCTGGTTCGCTGCCTGGACGGCGAGCCCGAGGACGCTCGCCCGGAGGCGCTTGATCCTGCTCGGCGCAAGGAAGGCTGGAGGTTGGCCTGCCAGTGCGCCGTCACCGGAAATCTCAGCGTTGCCGTATTCGACCCTGCTCGTAAGGGATTACCAGCGCGGGTGCAGCGTCTCGACTGGCTCAACGGAGGGGTTCTTAGGTTGCAACTGGTGCCCGAACGCCCGTTGCGCTATCACGCTGGCCAGCATCTGTTGCTATGGACGGCAGACGGCATTGCCCGACCCTATTCCTTGGCCAGTCTTCCGGGCGATGACAGCTGGCTTGAATTCCATCTCGACTGCTCCCGGTCAGGTGCCTTCAGTAAGGCTGCACGTACGCTTGGCGTTGGCGATTGGTTGAGGCTCGGCCAGTTGCATGCCGGCGCGCTGCGCTACGATCCCGATTGGCAGAGTCGCCCGCTTTTACTCGTGGCAGCGGGCACCGGACTCGCGCCGCTTTGGGGGATTCTTCGCGAGGCATTACGTCAAGCGCATGAAGGGCCGATTCGGCTGATTCACGTCTGTCGAGGCGGGTCATATCTGCAGGCTGAGCTGGCGTCTCTCGCTGAAAAACATCAAAACCTGAGCGTCGAAGTGCTCGATCGCGAGCAGCTGCAGAGTGGCTTGCAGAAACTGAGAGTGGCGTCACGGCAGGAGATGGCGCTGATCTGCGGCGCCAGTGAATTCGTCGAGGCGTGTTCAAAACGGATGTATCTGGCGGGGCTGCCCAGGGGGCAGATTCTGAGCGATGCCTTTGTCGCGCGTCAGGTCGAGGGCTGAGCGCAGCTCGCGTTAAATGTCGTTAGAAGTGACACTCAGAAGGCTTGCATCCTTGCATCCTTGCAGGCATGACCGGCTCGATCATGCCTGCAAGAGGCTGATCAGCTCAGCGAATCGCCAACCCGAAGGATCTTCATGGTGTTGGTGCCGCCAGTGCCGTGATACGTGTCTCCCTTGGTCAGGATTACCCAGTCGCCGACATTGACGATGTTGCGCTTGAGCAATTCATCCACTGCCGACTGGCTGACCTTGTCGGCCGGTAGCGCAGCCGGGTCGAAAGGAATGGTCTGCACGCCGCGGAACATAGCGACCCGCGCCTGGGTTTCGCGATGGGGCGAGAAGGCGAAGATGGGCACGGATGAGCGAATCCGCGACATGATCAGCGGGGTATATCCGCTTTCGGTCAGGCTGATGATGGCTTTGACGCCTGGAAAGTGATTGGCGGTATACATGGCCGCCAGCGCAGTGCTCTCGTCGCTGCGCTCGAAACGCTGGCCGAGGCGGTGACCGGACTTGATGCTGGTCGGGTGCTTTTCGGCTCCAACGCAAACACGCGCCATCGCTTTGATTGCTTCGATCGGGTATTCGCCCGCCGCACTTTCAGCAGACAGCATCACCGCATCGGTGTAGTCGAGTACCGCGTTGGCTACATCGGAGACTTCAGCGCGAGTCGGCATCGGGTTCTGGATCATCGACTCCATCATCTGGGTCGCGGTGATCACGATCTTGTTATTGCGGCGGGCGTGCAGAATGATCTTCTTCTGAATGCCCACCAGCTCGGCGTCGCCAATTTCAACGCCGAGGTCGCCGCGCGCGACCATCACGCCGTCGCTGGCACGGATCAAACCATCGAGCGCTTCGTCGTCGGCTACCGCTTCGGCACGTTCGATCTTGGCGATCAGCCACGCGCTCGAACCGGCTTCATCACGCAGACGGCGGGCCAGCTCCATATCGGCCGCGTCGCGGGGGAAGGAGACTGCCAGATAGTCCAGATCCATCTCGGCGGCCAGCTTGATGTCGGCTTTGTCCTTGGCCGTCAGCGCCGGTGCGGTCAAACCACCGCCGCGACGGTTGATCCCCTTGTTGTCCGACAGGGGGCCGCCGATCAGTACGGTGCAGTGCAGCTCGTCGGCGGTGGTGCTGTCGACCCGCATGACCACGCGGCCGTCGTCGAGCAGCAGCTCGTTGCCAACGCTGCAGTCTTTCACCAGGTCCGGGTAGTCGATGCCGACCACTTCTTGAGTACCCGCATCACGTGGGTGGGTGACGGAGAAGCGGAAACTGTCGCCTTCAGCAAGTTCGATACGCTTGTTGGTGAACTTGGCGATGCGGATCTTCGGACCTTGCAGGTCGCCCAGCAACGCGACGAAGCGGCCGTGCTTCGCGGCTATCTCCCGTACCAATTGAGCCCGAGCGCGGTGCTCGTCCGGCGCACCGTGGGAGAAATTGAGACGCGCGACATCAAGTCCGGCCAGGATCATTTTCTCCAGCACCTCGGGCGAGCTGCTGGCTGGGCCCAGTGTGGCGACGATTTTGGTACGGCGCGAAATCATTCATTGCTCCTTTTTCAGAATGGCCGGGAGGCTACTATGCCGGGCGGATGTAGTCATCGTTGGCATGCACTACTCTTTGAGTGAGGACAGAAGGGGTTTCAAGGCCGCTATAAATACGCCGAAAGGTCTGCAGTTCTGCCTGCCGTGGTCGATAAGCCGTGATCGGAGGATTCTTACCATGCGCACTCTCGTCATATTATTTCTGGCCACCCTAAGCGTAGGCTGCAGCAGCAGAAACGCACTTGATCGTCATCTGGACGCCGCTTACCAGCACTATCAGCTGGGTGATTGCGACCGGGTCATGCTGGAGCTTTCCCAGGCCGAGCGGCGCAGTCGCCCGCGCGATAATCTTCAGCCGGAGATATCCATGCTGCGCGGCCAGTGTCTGGAGCGCCTCGGGCTCTTTGTCGATGCGGTGGAAACCTATCGCTTCATTCAGACACGCTATCCAGCCACTGAATATGCGTTTCGCGGTCGCGCGAGGCTGGAGACACTACGTCAGTTAGGGCACTATCAACCGGAGGAGCGGGTGGTAACCCACGCCGTCAAACCCTGAAGCGATACCAGTCATGGCTGACTGGGCGGGAAGGAACCCATGCGCATTACACCGCTTGTATTCGTAGCGCTTTTTGCGTCGCCATTGGCAACTGCGGAGATCTACCGCTGGGTCGATGCCCAGGGAAACGTCCATTTCGACTCGCGCTCGCGCCCTGGCGCTGAGCAGGTCGAGGTGAGACCGCAGGTCATCGAGCGCGACGAGGCGACCCGCGAGCGGGAGGCCAGAACCGAGCGATTCTTCGACGCGCGTCGGCAGGAGCAGCAAGCCGCTGAGCAAGCGGCCAGTGAGCAGTATGCAAAGCGCGAGCGTGCATGCCGCGAGTGGAAGCAGCAGCTATCGAGGCTGTCGCAGGGTGGGCGCTACTACCGTGCGGATGCAAAGGGTGAGCGGGTCTACTACAGTGATGAAGAAATAGGGGCAACGCGGCGGCAGCTGGCCAGTCGTATCAGTCAGAACTGCAGCTGAGCGGCTGGCAACGGTCGCGGCGATCAAATTGGCGGCAGGCCCGGAACCGATGAATATGCTCAATCAACGCAGTATCCAGCGGCACCAGCTGCCGTATTACCTCAACGTTTTCAATAGGTTCACCGATAAGCCGCTGGGCTTTATCGGCAATCTGTCCGAGACCGGTCTGATGCTTATCAGTCCCTATCCGATGATGACCGATGCGCGCTTCGAGATGCGTCTGAAGATTCCTGGACAGCACGGCCAGCTGCGCTATATCGACTTCAGCGCCACCTGCCGCTGGTCGCGCGAAGATGTCACGCCAGGCAGCTTCGATTCGGGATTCGTGCTGAACACACCGCCCAGCGATATCCGCAACATGATCGATGCGCTGCATCACTATTTCAGCTTCCGGCCGATGCTGAGCATTCCGCCGGCTCGCCTGCCTCATGGCGAGGCGCCGCAGAGCCGCGCCGCTGACGAAGACCGTTGTCACGGCATTTGAGCCGGGCTTGCGAGTTGTCGCGCAACAGGTAATCGCTAGAACATTCCGGCTTTCTTCCATGCCAGGTAACGACTGATCAATGCCGGCCCCAGATCCTGGGGTCGAGCATCGAGTACCGGCACGCCATGGGCCTGCAGCCTATCGTGCAGACGGCCGCGCGCATTCAGATAGTCCATGGTTCCACAATAGGCCAGCGCGTCTTCGAAGCTGCTCAGCGGCCGCTCGCGCAGACCGTCGAGCACGGACTCGCGCAGACTCACCACCAGCACGCGGTGGCGTTTGGAGAGGTGGCGCACGGCGCCGAGGAGGTCATCGTCATCCTCGTCGCGCAGGTTGCTGAGGATGATCACAAGGGCCCGACGCTTCTGCTTTTTCAGCACATCGACTGCGGCCAGCATGAAATCAGCGGGCTGGCGCGTGTTGATCAGATCGTAGGCGCCATGGAGCAAGGCATTGAGTTGCGACTGTCCCTTTGCCGGCGCCAGGAAGCGTTTCTGCTCGGTTGCGAAGGTGTACAGGCCCAGCGCATCGCCTTGGCGCAGGGCCGCATAAGCCAGCAGCAGGCTGGCGTTGAGCGCATGATCGAAGTGCGAGTAAGTGCCGTCTTGGCTGCGCATGCGCCGGCCGCAGTCGAGCATCAGCAAGATCTGCTGATCGCGGTCGTCCTGATACTCCCGCGCAATGGGCACGCGCTTGCGCGCGGTGGCCTTCCAGTCGATCTGGCGAAGGGTGTCGCCTTCGCGAAATTCGCGAAGCTGGTGGAAATCCATTCCCAACCCGCGGCGCGGTTGCTGCCGGACGCCGAGGCGGCTCAGCCAGCTGTCCACTGCCATGAGCGGCGCGCCGTGCAGACGAGTGAAGTCAGGAAACACGCGTGTTTGCGATCCCAGCGGCAGCAGGCGACGCTGGCGCCATAACCCCAGTGGGCTGTGAAGCCGGACCTCACAGTTGTCGAAAAGAAAATGGCCTCGCTGAGCGGGGCATAGCCGGTAGCCGATCTCGCAGCGTTGGCCGGGCGGGAGGGTCACACGCTGCGGCAAATGCTGGAATGCCATGCCAGCCGGCACATGGTCGAAGATTTCCATCTGCAGCGGATCAGCTGTCGCGGCCCATAGCTGAAGCTTCACCTCTTGCCAGCGCCAGAGCGCCAGATGGCCCGGGAGGGTGCGTTGCAGCATTGGCGAATGCTGTCGCCGAAGGCGCCACGCGTCGAGGATCGCCACAACACCGGTACACACCAGTAAGCCCCACCAGGCGGTGGTAGCAATGGCGGGTGAGGCCCGGTCCACGGCTGACAGCAGGCCCAGCGGCAGCGCAAGGGCAAACAGCACCAGAAGCCCATAGACCAGGCGGCGGGATGGGCTCATCACAAAGCCCTCGAGGCGTATCGGCTCACAGTCGCGGCGCCGCCACCTGGTCGAGCAGTTGGCGCAACAGCTGGTCCACTGAAACGCCTTCGATATCCGTCTCGGGCGACAGCCTGACCCGATGCCTGAGCACGGCTACCGCGCAGCCTTTCACATCGTCCGGGGTCGCGAATGTCCCGCCACGCAACAGTGCGCGTGCACGTGCGCAGCGAACCAGCGCGATGGAGGCTCGTGGGCCCGCGCCAAGGGCCAGCCCCGGCCAGTCGCGCGTCGCGCGTGCAATGCGTACCGCGTAGTCGAGCACTTGATCGTCGAGGGGCACATCACTGGCAATTTTCTGCAGGGCCTGGACGTCCTTTGCTTGCAGCAAAACCCGAAGGCCGCTGACGTCCAGAATGTCGGTGCGCGCGGAGCGAGTGACCTGGCGGACCAGCTCCAGCTCCTCTTCGGCCAGCGGGTAATCCATGCGCAGCATCAGCATGAAGCGATCCAGCTCGGCTTCCGGCAGTGGGTACGTACCTTCCTGTTCGATGGGGTTTTGGGTGGCCATTACCAGGAAGGGTTGTGGTGCGGCCAGTGCGCGGCCCTCTAGCGTAACCTGCCGCTCCTGCATGACTTCCAGCAGCGCCGCCTGGGTCTTCGCCGGCGCTCGGTTGATCTCGTCAGCCAGCAGCAGGTTGGTAAACACCGGCCCTTTGCGCAGGTTGAACTGCTCGGTGGCCATGTCGTATACGGCGTGACCGGTGATGTCGCTCGGCATCAGGTCAGGGGTGAACTGGATCCGCGAGAACTCTCCGCCAAAGCAGCGCGCCAGGGCACGAACCAGCAAGGTCTTGCCCAGTCCCGGAACACCTTCGACCAGTACATGTCCGCCTGCGATCAGAGCGGTGAGAACACCATCAACGACCTCCTGCTGGCCGATGACGGCCTTGTGCAGCTCCAGGCGTAACGCCTGTGCCAGCTGACTGGCGCGTTGAAGCTGAATGCTTGCATTGGCGGCAGGCGAGGTACCGGTTGCGGCCTGGTTCGGTTCGCTTGTGGCTTCACTCATAGAGAATTCCTGAGGGTTTGCAGATGGGCAACCTGTGAGGTGAATTCGGCAACGCTGACCGGCTTGGCAGGTGGCGGTCGCATAGCATGGTCGATGGTTTCAAAGGGCAGGCTGCAGAATGTCGCCAACACCCGGCACTGTTGCTCGCGCGCCAACGTTTCGAAACCCGCATGTCGGCGCTGCGCCTTGCCCGCAATGTCGCGCTGCAGGCCGGTCAGCAGCTGACCTTGTCCGGCACGGCGATAGAGGAAATCGGCGCTTGCACGAATGTGCTCCTCAAGCTGCCGGCGGCTGCGATCCGCGCTGTCGATTAGCGGGCCCTGTCGGTGTGACAGATGCCAGAGCGTGAACGCCAGAGCCAGCAGCAGAGCCACGAGCGCTTCGGGAAAGTGGCGTAGCAGCTGTTCGGCCAGACTGTCATGGCCGGTGCGATAGACGAAGGTGACCTCGCGGTCCTGGGTCAGGTACCAGAGCAGCCAGGCATGATCGTATTGACCTATCCGGTCGTTCTGCCATATCCAGCTATCGGTCAATGCAGTGATCAGCCCTGCGCCATGCTGCAATTGCAGCATGTGTGTCGCACCCTGACTGTTGGCCCAGGCGTGGGCCTTCTTGTCCGCATCGTAGAGGTGAAAGCCCGTATCGAACGCGAGATAGGCGGGTGCGTCTTCGTTCTCGAGGTACAGCCGGGTCAGTTCGACGCCCTTGTCCGCGCCAGGCAGCTCCCTGGCTGGTTCAGCAGATTCTTCTCCCGCCGTCTCGTACTGTTGCAAGCCAAGAGCATCGAGTAACAGATCGCCGCTGCTTGCTGCGCGCTCGTCCCAGATACGCTCTGCTACGAACACCAGATGGCCGCCTTGCGCGACCCATTCGAGCAGCTGTTCCGTTTGCTTCGAGGTCATCTCCCCGCGTTCGCCCAGCAATAGCAGAATCTGCTTTTCAGGCTGCAACTCGGCCAGTGTGGCCAGGCTTTCGGCGCGAATGATCGTGCGCTGCTGCTTAGCGAGAAATTGCTCTGCTGCCAGATAGGGCGCGCTGCGCACCTGTGGTGCCGGGCCGTGCTTGATGACTTCCTGGTACGAGGTCGCCCTGCTTGCGGCATACGCGAGCAGTGCTGCGAGCAGTACGGCGACCAGTAACAGGCACGCGATGCGACGGCGACTCACTGTAACGCTCCTGCGCCGAAGATGGCTCGCCACTGACCGCACAACTGATCCTTTGTCGAGATGGGTGGAACCTGATGTCCATAGGCGAGATTCAACCAGTGCTCGGTGAGCGTCTGCGCATAGGCGAGGAGTGCCGGATGATCATGCTGGCGCAACAGTTCCAGGATCTCTCCTTCGGTATGGGCCGTTCTCAGAGGCAATTTATGGTCATGCAGCAGATGGCTGAGCAGGGCTCGGTAGAGCAGGCCGAGCGCCTTGCGCGGACTGTCCAGCCATAGCCGCTCGGCTTCACTCGCGACGTCCCGGGGCAGGCTTTCCGGCTGCACTTCAAGCCCGAACAACACAGCTGGTGTGCGCTGGCGCGTTTTGCCAGCGACGCGAAATCGCGGCGCATGCAGCCTTAGCCAGTCTCGGTAGCGCCAGATGGTGTAAGCCGTCAGACCGAACAATGCGGCCCACAGGAGCGCCTCGATACCCGCTGCGAGGTGGCTGATGCTGCGCTGCAGGCTGCCTGCGCCGAGTAAGGAGTCGAGTAGTCGAGCCAACCAGCCAGGTTCGGCGTCCGTCTGTTCATCGCCGAAGCGCCAGCGGGTCACTGTCTCCTGGTTTCTGAAAGGCGGCTGATCGAGCAACTGGGAAATCTGTTCTTGTGCCGCCGTGCTGGTCAGGGGTTGATTGAGCAGACGTTCGCTTTCGGCGCCCGGGACAGTTGTCGTGTGTTCGCCCTCCGGGGCAGCTTCGACGTCCATCACAAACGGATTCAGTATCAAACCTAAGGCGAGCACCAGTGCGGGCAGCAAGGGTGTGAGTCTCTGTAGCAGTCGGCGGAAACTCAGTTCGATATCCCAGGCCTCGAGTATCGTCCGCCGGTTCAGGTAAAGGCTGAAACCGCTGGCAACGTAGATCGGCTCCCAGATCATCAGCACCAGCACGTACAACAGGTTGGTCAAGTGTTCGAACCAGAGCCAGTTGCCGTCCAGCTCCAGCAGGTCCCGCCAGGTCCAGTCCGCCAGCAGCTGTTGCGGAATAAGTATATAAAGCAGCGCGATCGCACCCAGCCAGAGACCACTTTCCAGATGCGCGCCGACGATGGTGAGCCAGCGTGCAGGGCCGCTGTCACGTTGCCTTAGCACTGTCAGGCGTTGCTGCCTGGTTGAGCCTGAAAGGCCTTCGAGCTGCACGACTGGCAGGTCAAAGCTTCGGGTCAGGCTGAAGCGCCGCCAGGTCATGCTGGAAAACCACTGCGGGCGCAGCACGCCCGGCAATGCCCTGAAGCTAGCGTGCAGAGTTGGGGTATCGCCGAACAGTGAACGGGAAAGAATGTATAGCGGCAATCGCTCGTATAGCGGCTTGCACCACCAGAACAGCAGCAGGGACAGGGTCGGGTGTTGCCAAAGCAACAGGCTGATCAGCACGAATACCGGCAGGGTCAGCAGTGCCCAGCTGAGCATCAACAATTTGGCGTGCCGCCGCGCCAGCAGGATGCCCAGATCCAGGGCCTCCCAGGCGCTGCGCGGGCGGATCGCCATGGTCGCGTCATTCAGCTGCATGGTTACTCCTGCCGCTCAAGAGCAGGTACAGGCCCACCAGCAGCCAAAGGAATGCGCCCACCGCGTACTTAATCAGCGCCGACGGGTAAGTCATCGACGACCAATAAGCTTCGACGAATGCAGCAATCAGGAGCATCAGTGCGGCGCCGGCGATCAGCCGTACGGCGCGGGCGGCGGCCAGCCGAAGGGCTTCACCACGCCTGAGCCGACCCGGCGCGATGAGCGCGCCGCCCAGCTTCAACCCGGCGGCTCCAGCCAGGGTAATCGCTGTCAGCTCGAACGCACCGTGACCAATCACGAACGACCAGAACGGCTGGTCGTAGCCGATTCCGGTCAGATGGCCTGCGATTGCACCGATGATCAACCCATTGAACAGGAGATAGAAGACGCTGCCGACTCCAAACAACAGCCCACCGGCAAAGGTCTGAAACGCGATGCCGATGTTATGCATGACGTAGTAGCCGAACATCATCCAGTCATCGCTCGAACCACGCTCGCCGAAGCGGCCAAGCCGGCTGGCGTCGGGGTCGTACATCGCTTCCATCTGTGCAACCTGATCCGGGCTGACCAAGCTGTAGATGAGATCAGGGAAGATCAAGACCAGAACAGTCATTCCCAGAAGGCTGCCATAGAACAGCAGGCTGGCCGCGGCGAGGTAGCGCCATTCCTGCCGGATCAATCTTCCGGACCCGCCCAGAATGAAACCCAGCAGTCGCCCCAACAGCGGGCTGCGGTGACGATAGAGTTGCTGGTGCCCGCGCTGTGCCAGCAGCTGCAAATCATCGCTGAGGCGTGTGCCGTATCCACGAGCCTGAGCCAGCGCGAGCTGCTGGCAAATACGTCGATAGGCTGCGGGGAACGCCGCGACGGAAGCCGCTGGGGGCTTCTTGCCTCGTTCGAGCGCATCGAGGGTTTTGGCGAACGCCTCCCATTCGGTCTGGTGCTGATGTTGGAACTGGCTCTGTTTCATGGCGGGCCTACCAGGCCGCGGGCGATGCCATGGAGCTGCGCTTCGGCTAGCGCGGGCGTAGTCCCCAGGGGAGCAGCGAGGATTCCTGCAAGCTCCTGTCTGCGCGCAGGGGACAAGCTTTCCTGCCGCTCCGCAAAGCTGATCACCGCGTGTTGCTCGGTCAGTTCGAGTGGGAAGGGTGCGGCGATGGCCTCGACCGTCGGAAGCGCCGCTTTGCTGCCGCCTCGCTCGCGATAGACCACCAGCGTGCCGGCGGCCAGATCGCCGAGTCGTTTGAATGACGGGTGCCAGAGGCAGCAAATCGCCCCGAGAAAGTAGCCGAAGGGCAGTATGTCGACGAACCGCAGCAGGTTGCGCGTGAGCGATGACGCCCAGCCGACTGGCGTGCCGTCGTCATGAACCACCTTCAGCCCCAGCCAGTGCTTGCCTGGCGTTCTACCGTCGTTCAGCACTTCGAACAGCACCATGTACCACCATTGCACGACAAACAGCAGCAGGGAACCGGCTCCCATGCCGAACTGGCCCAGCGAGGCCAGACCCAACCCCAGCGTGGCCAGCAAGGCCAGGCGTATCACCAGATCCAGGGCAAACGCTAATGCCCGGGGCACCAGGCCGGCCGGGCGCAGCAGCAGGTCGATGCCTTCTGGCGTTTCAACTCTGTGTGTGTTGTCCAGAGATGCGGAGACGGGCGGCAATGGTTGTGCTCGATGACGGATTACAGTGGGATGATCGCGCGGTATGGCCGGCCGATTGATGCACAGGAGCATGACCGGCAGAAGCCGCTATGAAACCACCTAATTGTCTGATTCGGCCAGCGTCTGTGCGCGGTTTTGAGCCGGGCGGCAAGTTGCTGCGCATTGAGTCGACGCGCCCGTGCGTCTGGCGCACCTCGTCAATCGTGGCGCAATCGTCAACTGCTCAAGCGCGCTAGACTGCGCCCGAACAATGAGAGGGAGGCTCCCGTGACATCCAGCATCTTCTGGTACGACTTCGAAACCACAGGCATTTCTCCGCGTTGTGACCGCCCGCTGCAGGTCGCCGGTATCCGCACTAACGAGGCGCTGGAGGAGATCGGTGAGCCGCTGAACATCTATTGCCGTCTGAGCGATGACATCCTGCCGCACCCTGCGGCCTGTCTGGTGACCGGTATCACCCCGCGTATCCTTGCCGAGAAGGGCCTTCCTGAAGCTGAGTTCGTTGCACGACTGCATCGGGAGCTGGCGCAGCCGGGCACCTGCAGCGCTGGCTACAACACCCTGCGCTTCGACGACGAGGTATTGCGCTACACCCTGTACCGAAATTTCCATGATCCCTATGGGCGCGAATGGCAGGGCGGAAACAGCCGTTGGGATCTGATCGACCTGGTTCGCACCGCTTATGCGTTGCGACCTGAAGGGCTCAACTGGCCCGAGGAGGACGGACGCGTCTCGCTGAAGCTCGAGCGTCTGAGTGCAGTCAATGGGCTTGAGCATCTGCAGGCGCACGATGCCTTATCAGACGTTCGAGCAACCATTGGCCTGGCGCGGTTGATTCGCGACCGCCAGCCGAGACTCTATGACTACCTGTATAAACTGCGGCGCAAGAATGCAGTCATCGAGCAGATCCAGCTGCTCAAGCCCATGGTGCATATTTCCGGTCGCTTCTCTGCTGCGCGACATTATCTTTCGGTGGTGCTGCCGCTGGCCTGGCACCCGCGCAATCGCAACGCTCTGATTGTTTGTGACCTCAACGCCGAATGCTCTCCGCTGTGGGAGGAAACCAGCGAGGATATTCGTGAGCGGCTGTATACCCGGCGGGAAGACCTGGGCGAGAAACTTCCGATTCCATTGAAGTTGGTGCACATCAATCGATGCCCGGTGATGGTGCCCATGAATGTCTTGCGCGAATCGGATGTAGAGCGGTTGGGCCTCGACCTGAAATGTTGCGAGTCAAGGGCTCGGGATCTGCGCGACCGTTTACCGGAATGGAGCTCAAAGCTCGCCGATATCTATGAGGAACAGGCATTCGCGGGACTGTCGGATCCTGAGCAACAGCTGTACGAAGGCTTTCTTGGCGACCGCGATCGTCGGCTCTGTGAACAGGTACGTGATAGCGATGGAAGTTCGGCTGAAGTACCGCCATTTGATGATCCGCGATTACCGGAACTGCATTTTCGTTATCGCGCGCGTAATTTCCCCGAGTCGCTCACCTCAACGGAAAAACTGCGATGGGAGACGTTCTGCCAGCAACGCTTGACCCTTCCAGAATTCGGCGCACCGAATACATTGCAGCAATTCGAAGCTGCTCTGCAGGCTTTACAGCCCTCAGCAAGCCTGGATCAGCAAGTCTTGCTGCAGCAGTGGGCGGTGCATGCCAATGTCATGCGTGAGCGCTACATCCGCTGAACAATGTTTCAGGCACAAAAAAGCCATCTGGCTTCGTTAGAAGCGTAGATGGCTTGGATGCAGCGAAGGTATTTAGCCGAGCAGAGTAGCCCAGCCTTCAACTTCGTCAGAGCCCCACTGAGCTTTCCATTCCTTCAGCGTCTTGTGATTGCCGCCTTTGGTTTCAATAACTTCGCCATTGTGCGGGTTCTTGTATTGCTTGACGCGGCGGGCCCGCTTGGTTGCAGTTGGCGTCTTGGTGGTGCGCTGTGTCTTGCTGTTCCGGGCATCTGGGTCGAGCAGGGCGATGATGTCGCGCAGCGACTTCTGATATTCGCCCATGAGTTCGCGCAGCTTACCTTCGAACTCAAGCTCCTTTTTCAGCTTGTCGTCTGCCGAAAGAGACTTCAGGCGTTCCTGGAGTTCCTTGATAGCTTCTTCTGTGGCGCGGTATTCATTGATCAGCGACATGTCACTTCCTTGGTATAGGTTTGAACGCAAGTGCTGGCAATCATAGACAGCTGCAATGCACAAGTAAATATAGCGATGAATAAAGATGCTATCCGGAACGCGCACTTATTACTGTGCGCCCGTTAGTTCAATGACTTGCTGGTTCGCTTCGCCAAGAAACTTGCGTTTGTGGGTTGTCATCAAATATTTCCGGAAACCACAGAGCGTCGTAATAAACGGGCCGTGATGGGCATTTAGTAAATGCGGATTGGCCGTTGCAACAGTTATTAAAAACCCTCCCTGAAGTCCATGCGGCGACTGTGGGGATGCGTAAACGCCGTGCCGGTAAGCCCATGACGTAGCGCCAATCATCTGGTTGCGGTTTTCTTCGCTGCGCTAGAATGCGCGACCTTTTTCATGTCGGAGTTTTGTTCATGCGCACGTTCAGGCTGGTCATTGCCTGCCCCGATGGCGTTGGCATTGTTGCCAAGGTCAGTAATTTCCTCGCCACCTACAATGGCTGGATCACGGAAGCCAACCATCATTCGGATCATCAGAGTGGCTGGTTTTTCATGCGCCATGAGATTCGAGCCGACTCGCTGCCTTTTGATCTAGAAGGCTTCCGTCAGGCCTTCTCACCGATTGCACGCGAATTCTCCATGGAATGGCGAATTACCGACTCTCAGCAGCGCAAGCGCGTCGTGCTGATGGCCAGCAGAGAGTCGCATTGTCTGGCCGATCTTCTGCATCGGTGGCACAGCGGTGAACTGGATTGCGATATTCCCTGCGTGATCTCCAACCACGACGACTTACGCAGCATGGTCGAGTGGCACGGTATTCCCTACTTTCATGTGCCCGTTGAACCCGGGCGTAAGGAAGAGGCATTCGCCGAGGTGTCGCGCCTCGTTCGTGAACAGCAGGCAGATGCGATTGTACTTGCCCGGTATATGCAGATTCTTCCTGCCGAATTATGTGAAGAGTTCGCCCAGCGCGTGATAAACATTCATCACAGTTTTCTGCCTTCCTTCGTTGGCGCCAAGCCCTATCATCAGGCCTCCCTTCGCGGCGTGAAGCTGATCGGTGCAACTTGCCATTACGTGACCGAAGAGTTGGACGCAGGTCCGATCATTGAGCAGGACGTGGTACGCGTCAGTCATCGCGACAGCATCGAGGACATGGTGCGACTGGGCAAGGATGTTGAAAAGATGGTGCTGTCGCGTGGCCTGCGCTATCACTTGGAAGAACGCGTGCTGGTTCATAGCAACAAGACGCTGGTATTCAACTGACCGTCGTTCCGGCGCGGAGGGTGCATGAGCGATCCTTTGGCAAAGTCGAGTGCAACCGCGCCGCCGATCATTGGCAGTGGATGTACGCAACGCTACGATCCCGATCATCTGGGGCCAGAACTCGGTACGGATTTTCCTGGGGCTGATGCGTTATGGAAACTATACCGATCCTCTTTCGATGAAGCGGACCAAACGCCGGACGTACTAATTTCAGCCGACGCCTAATAAAAGTTTTCTTGCAGACCTACGAGCTGACGTTGCCAGTCATCCAGTTCCTAACCCTGGGATCAATTGTATGAGCCAAAGTGATCGTTTTGTTTTGGGTGCGGAGGCGTCTGGCGAGCCGAATACGCATCCGCTCCGGCTGATAAATCGACACGGATTGATTGCGGGTGCGACCGGGACCGGCAAGACGGTAACGCTGCAGCGGCTCGCTGAGGCGTTCAGCGATGCGGGAGTCGCGGTTTTTGCAGCCGACATAAAGGGGGATCTTTGTGGGCTGGGTGCTGCCGGTGCGCCGCAGGGAAAGATTGCCGAGCGTATCGCCAGCATGCCCTGGCTGGAACACAAGCCGCAGGCGTATCCGGTGACGCTTTGGGACGTCCAGGGTCAGTCCGGCCATCCTTTGCGCACAACACTGACCGAGATGGGGCCGCTCCTGCTGGGAAGCTTGCTTGAGCTGACCGACAGTCAGCAGGCCGCGCTTTATGCAGCGTTCAAGGTGGCTGATCGCGAAGGTCTGCTGCTGCTTGATCTGAAGGATCTCAAGGCGCTGCTGAGTTATCTCAAGCAGAATCCACAGGCGCTGGGGGATGATCAGGCGTTGTTGACCAGTGCGTCGACCCAGGCGCTGCTGCGTCGCCTGGCTACGCTTGAGCAGCAAGGCGCCGAGGCCCTGTTCGGGGAGCCTGCGCTAGCGCTGGAGGATATCTTGCAACCGGCCGCTGACGGACGTGGCCGCATTCATCTGCTGGACGCCAGTCAGCTCGTGCATCAGGCACCCAAGGTCTACGCGACCTTCCTGTTGTGGTTATTGGCCGAGTTGTTCGAGCAATTGCCCGAACGCGGCGATGCGGATCGCCCACTGCTGGCCCTGTTTTTTGATGAGGCGCATCTGCTGTTCGGCGACACGCCGAAAGCGCTGCAGGAGCGTCTGGTGCAGGTCGTGCGGCTGATTCGTTCGAAAGGTGTAGGCGTCTATTTTGTCACCCAGTCGCCAACTGACCTGCCGGATGAGGTGTTGGCGCAGCTAGGGCTGCGTATCCAGCACGGTCTTAGGGCCTACACGGTGAAAGAGCAAAAGGCCTTGCGTGCAGTGGCTGACGGTTTTCGTGCCAATCCGGCATTCACCACGCTCGATTCCCTGGCGGATCTGGGGATCGGCGAAGCGCTTGTTGGAGGGCTGGAGAACAAAGGCATGCCAGCCGTGGTGCAACGCGTAGCGGTCGCACCGCCGCAGTCCCGGGTTGGGCCGCTAAGTGAGGATGAGCGGCGTGCTTTGATCTCCGCCTCGCCATTGCGTATGCGCTACGACAAGGCAGTCGATCGCGAATCGGCTTACGAGATCCTGCTTGAGCGTGCAGAAAAGGCGGTGGCGGCCGAGCCTGCGGTAAAAAGCGAAAAGACCAGGGCCGAGACCGGCGATGCGTTCGGTGATTTGCTCGGACGCGTGGTCAAGAGCGCTGCGCGTCAGGCTGCGTCACAACTCGGTCGGCAACTGGCGAGAGGGCTGATGGGCTCGTTACTTGGGAAAAGGCGCTGATCTCAATAACGCTGCCCGAAACCACTAATTGCCGAAGCTGGTTGGCAACTTCCTCATCGGGAGAAGCATCGCGCTGCTTCACTCGGATTGTGGTTCTTTCTGCGCTATCTCTTTTTCAATCTTTTCCAGCTCTTTCTTGAATGCCTGATCGTGAATGGTCTGCTTTTTACGCCACGGCTTTCGCTCAGGATCGGGTTGTGCGGCATAGGTGGTTACCTCACCGCCATATACCGTCTTGAAACGATTTGCCTGCTTTTCCAGTTCGGCGCGTAGTTCTTCTTTTGTCACTCTTTATCTTTTCCTGTCTGAACATTCTGGCGTAGCCGCCAGGGGACTAAGGTGTCGCACAGCCGTTCGAGGGCTGGCAGCCTATTTAAAATGGTTGTTTGGCGGCACTGCAAGCGGGCGGAACCGAACGAGCTAATTGAGTAGTTGTATTTCTCAGAACCGGCGGCGCCTCGACAGAGGCTGGTGTCTGCGAATCAACTTGAAGCTGGGTTGGCCCGTGTTGCCGGGCTTTGAGTATCAAATAAAAACAGACGGATGTCTTGTTGTTGTTCTCAGTTATAGCTGGCTGACAGCGCTGGACCCGCAGTTTGCCCCTTCATCTCCAGACTTTCTGCAGCTAATAAAAAACCGCGCCGGAATCGGCGCGGTTCTTAATCACATCGGCAGTTTAGCGAGACTGACTGGCAATGTTGTCAGGCGCGCGGCCGTACACGTCATCCAGTCGCTCGATATCATCTTCACCAAGGTAACTCCCGGACTGAACTTCGATGATTTCCAGCGGGATTTTGCCTGGGTTGGCCAGACGGTGGATCGACGTTACCGGGATATAGGTCGACTGGTTCTCGGTCAGGAGGAAAGTCTTGTCATTGCAGGTAACCTGGGCGGTGCCCGATACAACGATCCAGTGCTCGGCTCGGTGATGGTGCATCTGCAGAGAGAGCTGGGCGCCGGGGTTGACGCAGATGCGCTTGACCTGGAAGCGGCCACCCATGTCGACTGAGTCGTACCAGCCCCACGGGCGGTACACAGCGCAGTGATTCTGGGTCTCGGAGCGCTTCATGGCGTCGAGCTTGTTGACCAGCTTCTTGACGTCCTGAACCTTGTCCTTGTGCGCGATCATGGTCGCGTCCTTGGTCTCGACCACGACGATGTTGTCCAGGCCCACCACTGTTACGAGTTTGCCGTTGCCGTGCACGAGGCAATTGCGGCTGTCTTCGACAATCACATCACCTCTGGTCACGTTGCCGTTCTCGTCTTTTTCCAACACATCCCAGAGAGACGACCAAGAGCCGACATCACTCCAGCCGGCTGACATCGGTACGACGCAGGCCAGCTCGGTCTTTTCCATCACGGCATAGTCAATCGAGTTGTCTGGGCAGCACGCGAATGTGGCCGGGTCGATCAGAACTTCTTCCCCATTCTTGGCGCTGCGCTCAAGGGCAACCCAGCAGGTGTCGTAGATGTCCGGGTCGTGCTTTTTCAACTCTTCCAGGAACACGCTGGCGCGGAACAGGAACATGCCGCTGTTCCAATAGTAGTCACCGGATTCAACGTACTGCTGAGCACGTGCTTCATCAGGCTTTTCAACGAAGTTGGTCACGCGGTTGACGCCATCCGGCAGGCCATTGCGCTGGGTATGGTCGCACTTGATATAGCCGTAACCGGTTTCCGGGCTGGTGGCAGGGATGCCGAACAGGACCATTTCACCATTTTCGGCTGCGTTGGTCGCCAGGGCCAGAGAGCGCTGAAACGCCTTGTGGTCTTCGATCACATGATCCGCTGGCAAAACCAGCAGTAGCTCATCACGCCCATCCTCGATTAGCTTCATTGCCGCAATGGCGATCGCTGGAGCAGTATTGCGGCCGAATGGCTCAAGCATCAGGCCCTGAATGCTCAGCTTACGCGCGGCCAGCTGCTCTTTGACGATGAAGCGGTGCTCCTGATTGCAGACCAGCAGCGGGGGTTGCATGCCTTCGAAGGCCAGCCGCTCGATGGTTTGCTGGAACAGTGTCTGCTCGGCTGTCAGCGCGAGGAACTGCTTGGGAAACGCCTTGCGCGAAAGTGGCCAAAGCCGGGAACCGCTGCCGCCTGAGAGGATGACCGGAATCATGTTGTTTCTCCTGAATCGTTGAGAAGGGGGAAGTTCTTCTTGTCCATTTGGGCGACATGGGCTTCCATGCTCACCATACATTTGCTGGTCGGGCCTTCAGGTGCCGCGCGCCGTCAAGTTTCGTTTTCCAGCAGGAAAACAATCTTCGGGGCGAACTACGTGCTCCGAGCCTGAAATTTGGGGTAATGCCTGATGGTCGTCAGTTGCCGAGTTGAAGGCTGCAGCGCTGATCGCGGTATTGAAATGAGTGCCTGTAAGCCCTCTATCGATCTGGTACAAGCAGACTGGCGTTGATTTCGCACGCGCTTTTTCTGCCTGTTTTTGGCGCGTTCGGCGCTTTACGGTGAATACCGAGGCTGCGCTGATCCGGCTTGTTTGTTCACGATGGGTCATGCCTGGCGACCCTTTAGGTCTGCGCGGGCTGACTCCTTGAAAACCCTGCTCTGAATTCCACTGCACGTTCATGTGCGACGTCCCTTTCCATCTGGAAATGCCGGTACGCGCTTATGATTGCGAGTGGCTTGCGATAGTTCCCCACGTCTATACCGCTGATCGGAGAGTTTTTTACGTTAAGGGAGAGCATCACGTTGCGCCGGAATAATTGTGGGGTGGCGACGGTGAGCGAAGTAAGAATCGTGATCAGCGATTTTAAACTGAGGCCGTTCACCCTCGCCGTGGGAGGCGAGGGCGGTCGGGTGAGCGGGATGTCAGGATTGGGCGTCGCGCAGAAATACGAGATGGTCAGCGAATGAGTCGTCGGCGCTATAGCCATAGCCGTCGTAGTCAAAGCCTTTCAGGTGCTCGGGATCTTCGATGCGCTCCTTGATGACGTAGCGACTCATCAATCCGCGCGCTTTTTTTGCGTAAAAACTGATGATCTTGTACTGGCCATTTTTCATGTCCTTGAAATCGACTTCGATGATGCGTGCGTTCAGCGCTTGGCGCTTCACTGCGCCGAAGTATTCGATCGACGCGAGGTTCAGCAGCACATCGTCGCCTTGGGCGGCCAACGCCTCGTTGAGCCACTGGCTGATGCGCTCGCCCCAGAATGCGTAAAGATCCTTGCCGCGGGGATTGGCGAGTTTGGTGCCCATCTCAAGGCGGTAGGGCTGCATCAGATCCAGCGGCCGCAGCACCCCGTATAGCCCGGAAAGCATGCGCAGGTGCTGCTGAGCGAATTCGAAGTCGTCCTCGCTGAAGTCGCTGGCATTCAACCCGGCATAAACGTCGCCTTTGAAAGCCAGCAGCGCCTGCTTGGCGTTATCGGGGTTGAAGTCCGAGTTCCAGCTGCCGTAACGGGCCACATTCAGGGCAGCAAGCTTGTCGGACAAATGCATCAGCTCGCTGATCTGCTGGGGAGACATGTCGCGCAGTTGGTCGATCAGCTGCTGGCTGTGGTCGAGATGCTCGGGTTGGGTGAAGCGTCGGGTTGGCGGTGGAGTGTCGTAATCCAGGGTCTTGGCCGGGGAAATCACCATCAGCATGCAACGGTCTCCTTTAATGTCTGGGCGATTCTAGGCCGTATCCCTATCCACGCTCCAGCTATGGGCTCGATTAGCCACGCCAGGCGCAAAGGCACGTTGTTCAGATTGAAGAGGAAAAGTACGAATAGCTGATTGCGATCGCTCTAGCTGTCAGTCATCGCACAGGTCGGCACTCGGCTCCAACCCTTGTGGGTGCGTGGGCAGTCAGGCGGACTTAGGATGTGAATCGAGATAGAAGGCAATCTGCAGGTACAGGGCGACGGGGTCATACAGTCCACGATGAAGATTGCGTGGTTTGTCAGCTCTGGCAGTTGGGCGTGTTCATTCGAACTGGCTTGCTCGAACGACCTGGCGCTTGCTGCAAGCCGATGCGAAGGCGTGCTGGTGGGGGATTCGAGCTTATTTTCATGACCGCTGAAATCATTCGCTGCGGCAAAATCGCACAGGTTGATTCCTGAGCCTAGACCTCCGTCTGGCATGAGCCAAGCGCTATTCGTCGTTCTGATAAAAAAACGTCATACGCCTGAAAAAGACTTTTTCCTGTCATCTGTTTTGCGGTATTACCTGAAGCAAGACCGCCGAAACCTGCACTCACAGGTGGCGGCCTCTGGGTGGCCCCAAGCCCCTGCCTCCCAAGTCCGCTCACCTTGCGCACGGTGGTTTTCTCTACGGCGGAGCGCATTCGGCCCTCCGTCGTCCCGGCTCGGAAAAGGTGATCGCGTATGGATGACTACGGCAGACCCCGCGCAACTCAGCCCACCCTCTACGTTCTGGATACGAACGTCCTGATTCACGACCCCAACGCGTTACTGAACTTTCAAGAGCACCAAGTCGCCATCCCAATGACTGTGCTCGAAGAGTTGGATCAACTCAAAGCAGGCAAGCACAGCGTCTCGGCTGAATGTCGGCAGGCGATTCGGCTGATCGACAAGGTGCTGGGTGATGCGACGCCCGAACAGGTTGAGCTTGGCGTGCCGATCCAGCGTGACAAGAGTGGGCCATGTGGCAGCCTCTCGATCCTGATGAGCAAGGGCGCGGACTCCAGCGCGTTGCCGGACGACCTGAACGACAACAAGATCATCAACCAGGTCGTGGACCTGCAACGCCGTACCGCAGGCGTCCCGGTGGTGCTCGTCACCAACGACATCAATATGCGGCTCAAGGCCCGAGCCTGCGGTGTTGCCTCCGAGGATTACCACACCGACAAACTGGTAGACGATGTCGGGCAGCTATCGCGCGGGTATCACAGCCTGAGCGGGTCGTTCTGGGATAGGGTGAGCAAAGTCGACACCCATCAGGGCCACGGCAGGACCTGGCATCGCGTGCAGCTGATCGACAATCTCCCAGCCGTGCATATCAATGAGTTCATTCTCGATGAACAGGGGTTCGTAGGCTGGATCAAGGGCATCAAGGCGGACGAATTGCTGTTGCTGGACATGCATCAGGAACCGTTGCTGCATCAGGAAGCATGGGGGCTCCGGCCGCGGGACATTCATCAGGCGCTGGCACTGTTCGCCTTGCTCGATCCGGACATTCATCTGGTCAACCTCTCGGGCGCTGCGGGCTCAGGCAAGACAATCCTTGCTCTGGCCGCTGCAATCGAGCAGACGGTCGTCAGTAAGCGCTACCGTCGAATCATCGCCACTCGCAGCGTTCAGGGGCTCGATGAGGACATCGGTTTTCTCCCTGGCACCGAGGCCGAGAAAATGGAGCCGTGGCTGGGGGCGATCACAGACAACCTCGAAGCGCTGCACATGGATGATGAGAATACCCACGGCAGCGTCGACTACATCCTGCAAAAGGTGCCGCTGCAGTTCAAATCTCTCAACTACATCCGTGGGCGTAGCTTTCAGCAAAGCCTGATTCTTATCGATGAATGCCAGAACCTGACGCCGCATCAGATGAAAACCATCATTACGCGGGCTGGCAGTGGGTCCAAGGTGGTGTGTCTCGGCAACCTTGCGCAAATCGACACGCCCTATCTTTCAGCGACCAGTTCGGGATTGACCTACCTCACCGAGCGATTCAAGGACTTCCCGCACGGCATGCACATCACCCTTCAAGGGGTGCCGCGTTCGGTGCTGGCTGAGTACGCTGAAGCCCATATGTAATTCCGGTAGGGCAGGGATGCGGTGCGGCCATTGTGTTTACAATGCCGCATCGATATCCGGAGTTGCCCACTTATGCTTACTCACCTCGATGCCCAGGGCCGGGCCAATATGGTCGACGTTACTGCCAAAGCCGTTACGGCACGCGAGGCAGTAGCAGAGGCCAGGATCCACATGCTTCCTGAGACCTTGCAGATGATTCAGCAGGGCGGCCACCCCAAAGGCGACGTTTTCGCGGTCGCCCGCATCGCCGGCATCCAGGCGGCGAAGAAAACCCATGAATTGATACCTCTCTGCCATCCTCTATTGCTGACCAGCATCAAGGTCGACCTCCAGGCGGACGGCGCGGACTGCGTGCGGATCGAAGCCCGCTGCAAACTCGCGGGCCAGACCGGCGTCGAGATGGAGGCGCTGACGGCTGCCAGCGTCGCCGCGCTCACCATCTATGACATGTGCAAGGCAGTCGATAAAGGCATGGTCATTGATGGCGTTCGGCTGCTGGAAAAGCTCGGTGGCAAAAGTGGCCATTGGCAGGTGCCGGCATGATCCGGGTTCAATATTTCGCCCGTTACCGCGAAGCCCTCGGCACCGATTCGGAATCTCTAGAGTGGGATGCGTCTCTGCGGACCCTCGATGATTTACGTGCCCATCTCACGGCGCGCGGTGCCGAGTGGGATGTACTGGCCGAGCAAAACCTGATGTGTGCTCGCAATCAGGAACTTTGCAGCCTGGATGAGCCGCTAGCAGACGGCGATGAGGTGGCGTTCTTTCCTACGGTGACCGGAGGCTGACATGGCAGTGCGTGTCCAACAGGCAGCGTTCGACCCTGGCGTCGAACTCAATGCGCTGCATGCCGCCAATCTAGGTGTTGGTGCGGTGACCGGTTTCGTCGGTTACGTGCGCGATTTCAATGACGGGCACGACGTCGCGGGAATGTTTCTCGAGCATGCGCCGGGCATGACGGAAAAGGCGTTGCAGAAGATCATCGACGAGGCCAGCGAGCGCTGGCCCCTGCTCAAGCTTGAAATCCTGCATCGCGTAGGGAAATTGGGTCCAGGTGAGCCGATCGTGTTCGTTGGAGCTGCCAGCGCGCATCGCGATGCCGCTTTCGATGGCTGTCGATTCGTGATGGATTATCTGAAGACCCGTGCTCCGTTTTGGAAGAAGGAAGACACGCCAGATGGGCCGCGCTGGGTCGAAGGGCGTTGCAGTGATCAGGTCGCCGCCGATCGCTGGAAAGGCAGTGCCGGCGACTAGCTGAAGGTGATCTGCAGTTTATAAAGTAATGTCGACAGCATGAAAACGATGCCCAGGCCAAGCAGGGCAACGCCCCACTTCTGCTCGCGAAAGTTGAAGCCCGCACCCATGAGAATGAAGCTCACGATGATCAGTAGCAACATGGTTTCCAAGCTATCCATGGGCTTGCCCCTGCTGTGAATGTCTTCATTTCACTTTAGATGCTCGTCCTGAGCGCGATGTGACGCAGGTCAGTCTTGCCGCAGTGCCAGGGCATGGCGCAATAAAAAAGGCGAGGCCAGATGCGGCCTCGCCTTGTTTGTTCTTGCGCTAGCGTTTCTGCGGCACGGGTGCAAGTAGTTCGGCGGGGGGCATTTCGCAACTGATCTTGCGCCCCAACAGCGCCTCGATTGCCGGCAGCGCGAAGGAATCATCTTCCCCGGCGAAGCTGATCGATGTGCCACTGGCGCCGGCCCGACCGGTGCGGCCAATGCGGTGCACGTAATCGTCAGGCACTTCTGGGAGCGTGAAATTGATTACGTGGCTGATGCCGTCGACATGGATGCCGCGGCCAGCGACATCGGTGGCGACCATAACGCGGATCTTGCCTTCGCGGAATCCTTCCAGGGCGCGGATACGCTTGTGCTGGGGCACGTCGCCGGACATCTGCACGGCGCTGATCCCGTCTCGAGTCAGGCGCTCTTCGATGCGCCGCACTTCGTCCTTGCGATTGGCGAACACCATTACGCGTGTCCAGTCATTCTGGGTGATGAGGTTGTAGAGCAGCTTGTATTTGTCGCTGCCAGCCACGGCATAGACATGCTGTTCTACGGTGTCGCTTGCGACATTGAGCGCTTCGATCTCGACGATGGCTGGGTCGGTGGTCCATTGCTTGGCCAGGTTCATTACGTCTTCGGTGAAGGTCGCCGAGAACAGCAGTGTCTGGCGTTCGCTCTTAGGCGGTGTCTGGCGGATGATCTGGCGGACCTGCGGGATGAAGCCCATGTCGAGCATGCGATCCGCTTCATCGAGAACCAGCACCTCGACCATGTCCAGGTGCACTTCGCCGCGCTGGTTGAAGTCCAGCAGACGCCCCGGGGTTGCCACCAGAATGTCGCAATAGCGTGATTCGAGTGCCTTGAGCTGCTTGTCGAAGTCCATGCCCCCGACGAAGCTCATTACGTTCAGGCCGGTGTATTTGGTCAGGTTCAGCGCGTCGTTAGCGATCTGCACCACCAGCTCGCGCGTCGGCGCGATGATCAGCGCACGGGGCTCACCCATGTAGCGATCGCCAGGGGGCGGCGTTTGCAGCAGCTGAGTGATGGTCGAGATGAGAAATGCCGCGGTTTTGCCCGTGCCCGTCTGTGCACGGCCAATGGCGTCACGTCCCTTGAGGGTAAAGCCCAATACCTGTGCCTGGATCGGCGTGCAGTACGGAAAGCCGAGCTCGTGAATGGCGTGCATCAGCTCGGGGGCGAGCTTGAAGTCGTGGAACCGTGTTTTGCCTTCAACTGGTTCAACCTGGAAGTCTTCAAGCTTCCAGACCGGTGCGGGAGGGGCGGCAGGTTTGCGGGCGCGCTCTGGCTTAGGCCGGGCAGCTCTTGGAGCAATACCAGACTGCGCTTCAGGCAATTCAGGGCGGGCTGGGCTACTGGGTTCGGTATGAGTAGCGGTGCTGTTATGAGGCTCGGGGGCGGCAGGCTCGTTCGAGCCTTTACCGAAGATCTTCTTGAGTGCTTTGAGCACGGTATTCTCGTCTTTATCTTTAGGTTTGCCCATCAGTGTAATGCAAGACGCACAGCCGGCGAAGACCTGCTCAATGCCGGGTCGGTTCAGCGCGCTGCTTTATCCGCAGACCCGATTTCGACCTTGTTCCTTGGCCTGATACAACGCTTGGTCGGCCTGGTTGATGAGGCTGTCCAGATCATCATTGATTCGCATGGGTGCAACGCCGACGGAAATGGTCACCCCTGGCAGCAAGCCGATCGGTGAATGAAAGGATGCAATGTCCTCCAGGCTCTGGCGCAAGCGCTCGCCTACGTTCCTCGCATCGTCGAGTGCCATCTCGGGTAACAGCACGACGAACTCTTCGCCGCCGTAGCGCACCAGACTGTCGGCCGGGCGAAGCAACTTTCCGAGCGTATTGACCACCATGCACAACGCATGATCCCCCGCAAGGTGGCCGAGCCGGTCGTTGTAATCCTTGAAACGATCCACGTCGAGCATGAGAAGCGAGAGTGGCTGACCGCTTAGTGAGCAGCGTGCACTTTCGCGGCCGTAGATGTGTTCCAGCCAACGGCGATTGAACGAACCAGTCAGCTTGTCGATGTTGGCGTTCTGCTCGCTGTTGATGATCAGCCGGTCGCTAAGGCGAACCCGATGGCAGAGCAGTTCAGCCAGGTTTTGCATCAGTTGTGGCGAGCGGGTCAACAGTTGCATCGAGCGGCGATGCACGCGCAGCAGTGTTGATTGTTCAAGTGCAACCACGAAAGCCGAAGGAGGCAGATCGTCCATGAAGCTGATCTCGCCGGCGCAGTCTCCGGGACCTATTGCCCGAACAGGGTTGCCATCGAGCGTGTCCAGGTGGACTGCGAGTTCACCTTTAAGGAGCAGATAGAGATAACGGTTGTGTTCGAGAGGGGACAGCAGAAGTTCGCCCATTTCGATCTCAAAGGGCTCGAATACTTCCTGCAACAACCGAAGACAGGGTTCATCCACCCGGTCCAACAGCCGCACCCCTTTGAGGTGCTGCATTTCAACCCGCCATTCGGCTAGCTTCATGACTGCAACACCCGGCTGGCTGACTTTCTCGTCATGAGATTGCACGCGTCCGATTACTGGCTAGGTCGGCTTCTTCTGGCCGCGATGCTCGCTACGAAGGCAGGCGCATCGAGTATTAATCTACCCACGCCAAGCGTAGCTGTAATTGCTGGCTGAGACAGGCGCGCGGCGTCACATTTTTCTTTGAATGCGGTCAAGCGCCACGGCCTTTCCTAGCCCAGGCGGTCAGCCAGCCATTGTCCGATATCACGAATCTCATCCGGCACCACTTCGTGGGCCATGGAGTAGTCCTTCCACTGCGCCTGTACCTGGTTCTGTACCAGGCAATCGTAAGCGGCACGACCCATCGCCGGCAGCACCACATCGTCCCGTGAACCATGCAGTACCAGCACCGGCAGGCTTGCCTGTACTGGCGAAAGCTTCAGGTCCGGATTGAATGTCGGTGCATAGGTAGACAGCGCAATCACTCCACCTAGCGGGCCCGGCCAGCGCATGAATGCGGTGTGGTAGACCACGGCGCCCCCTTGGGAGAAGCCAGCCAGGAAAATGCGGGCAGGGTCTATTCCGCTGTCGCGCTGCGCTTCGATCAGGTCGATCACGCTTTGGGCAGAGTGTTCCAATTGCGCCTGATCGATAGCGCGGGCGGGACTCATCGCCAGAATGTCGTACCAGCTCGGCATGGCCCAGCCACCATTGATGGACACGGCTCTCGTTGGCGCCTGGGGTAAGACGAAGCGGGTGGTCAGCAATCGCTTTTGCAGGGCTTCGGCAACGGGGAGGAAGTCGTAGCGGTCAGCGCCCAGGCCATGCAACCAGATGACGCACGCGTCGGCAGTCGTGGCGGGTTCGATGATCAGCGGGTCACTCATGAAAGGCTCCGTTCAGGTGGTGCGCGCTAATTTGGTGCGAGCGCGCAGTGGAAGTGCAGCAAACTGCACCGAGATTACCTGCACCAGCCGCGCGAATGAAGCGCGTGGCCAGAAGCGAGGCGGCTTCAGGATTCTGGTACGGCGCTTGCTTTGGACGATGTATCTGGTGTGTGAACGCGTCTCCAGTACAGCTGAAGACAAAGCACATCAGGGGTGTTGCTGATAACCAAACGGCGGCTAGACTGAGGTCAGTTTCTTCTTCGTCCCCTCGACGGACATCGAGCGGCAGCCTGTGATCCGGGCAGAAGACGCTAACCACAAGAATAAAAGCAAACTGGAGGTTTCGATGATAAGGGTTAAATCCACACTGGCCGTGCTTGGCGCTGCGACATTGTTGGGCACCGGCGGTCTGGCACAGGCGGGGGCGACTCTTGACGCGGTCAAGAGCAAGGGGTTTGTGCAGTGCGGCATCAGCGACGGGTTGCCGGGTTTTTCCTATACCGACGCCAAGGGTGAGTACAAGGGTATCGATGTGGACATCTGCCGCGCGGTCGCGGCGGCAGTTTTCGGCGATGCAGGCAAGGTCAAGTACAGCCCGCTGACTGCAAAGGAGCGCTTCACTGCGTTGCAATCCGGTGAAGTCGACGTGCTTTCGCGTAACACGACCTGGACCAGTTCGCGCGATGCGGCCATGGGCTTGAATTTCACTGGCGTCACCTACTATGACGGCCAAGGCTTTCTGGTGAACAAGTCGGTGGGTGTTTCCAGCGCCAAGGAACTCGACGGCGCTACCGTCTGCATCCAGGCCGGTACGACCACAGAGCTCAATCTCTCCGACTATTTCCGCGCCAACAATCTTAAGTACACCCCGATCACCTATGACACTTCCGATGAAAGCGCCAAGTCGCTGGAGTCGGGTCGTTGCGACGTGCTCACCTCTGACCAGTCCCAGCTCTACGCTCAGCGCATCAAGCTGGCAAAGCCGGACGACTATGTCGTACTCCCAGAGGTCATCTCCAAAGAGCCGCTCGGCCCAGCAGTGCGTCAGGGCGATGAAGAGTGGTTCGACATTGTTCGCTGGTCGTTGCTGGCGATGATCAATGCCGAGGAACTGGGCGTCACCGCGGCAAATGTCGAAGAAACCGCAAAAAGTACAAAGAACCCTGACGTCGCTCGTCTGCTAGGAGCAGAGGGTGAGTACGGCAAGGATCTGAAATTGCCAAAGGACTGGGCGGTGCAGATCGTCAAGCAGGTTGGCAACTACGGTGAAGTGTTCGAGCGCAACATTGGCTCCGGCAGTGAGTTGAAGATCGAACGTGGTCTCAACGCGCTCTGGACCAATGGCGGTCTGCAGTACGCACCTCCGGTGCGTTGACCGAGCTGGGCCGGCGGTGTGCCGGCCTTGTTTCAAGGATGAGCCTTGCCGGTGCTAATGCACCGGCAGTGCCGTATGAGGTTTCTTGATGCGAACCATCGCCAAATCGGGGGCAACGCGCGGCTCGTTGCTTACGGATCCACAGGCGCGTGCCTGGCTGTTTCAGGTCATCGCCGTCATCACAGTCGTCGCAGTCGGCTGGTTTCTGTTTCACAACACTCAAACCAATCTCGCCCACCGGGGCATCACGTCAGGCTTCGGCTTTCTCGACAACGCAGCCGGTTTCGGTATCTCCCAGCATCTGATCGACTACAGCGAGAGCGACTCCTACGGGCGCGTCTTCTGGGTCGGCCTGCTCAATACCCTGCTGGTCAGCGTTGTCGGGATCATCCTGGCGACCATCATCGGCTTCATTCTCGGGGTGGCCCGGCTGTCTCCAAACTGGCTGATACGGCAGATCGCCACGGTCTATATCGAGACGTTCCGCAACATCCCGCCACTGCTACAGATCTTCTTCGTCTACTTCGCGGTGCTCGCGCCTTTGCCGGGTCCGCGAGATAGCCTGAGCCTGTGGGACGCAGTGTTCGTCAACAACCGCGGCGTGCAAATGCCATCACCCAGTGCAGCGGAAGGCTTCTGGCCGTTCTGGGTCGCGATGTTTGTGGCGCTGGTTGCGATTGTCATGCTCAACCGCTGGGCACGGGCGCGACGCCACGCTACCGGTCAGCCCTTTCCCGTGTTCTGGGTTAGCTTTGGGCTGTTCATCGGGATTCCGACGCTCTGCTCGCTACTGTTCGGTGCACCGTTTCTGTGGGAAGTCCCGGAGTTGCAGCGGTTCAACATTCGTGGCGGCTGGGTGGTGATCCCGGAGCTGGTTTCCATCGTTCTGGCGCTGTCGATCTATACCGCTGCCTTTATCGGTGAAACGGTTCGAGCGGGAATTCAGTCGGTCAGCCACGGCCAGACCGAGGCGGCTGCGTCCCTGGGCCTTCGACCAGGCCGGGTGCTACGTCTGGTGATCATTCCGCAGGCGATGAGGGTGATCATTCCGCCGCTGACCAGCCAGTACCTCAACCTGGCGAAGAACTCCTCGCTGGCAGCTGCCATCGGTTACCCCGACATGGTGTCGCTGTTTGCCGGCACGGTGCTGAATCAGACCGGTCAGGCCATCGAAACCATGGCCATCACCATGAGTGTGTATCTCGCCATCAGCATCAGCATTTCGCTTCTGATGAACTGGTACAACAAGCGCATTGCGCTGATCGAGCGGTAAGGACGAGCGCATGACAACTCATACTTTCAAACCGGACCTGCCGGCACCGTCCACCAATATCGGTGTGCTGGGCTGGATGCGGGCCAATCTGTTTTCCAGTTGGATCAATACGCTGCTGACGCTGGTCGGCGTCTACCTTATCTGGCTGACCGTTCCTCCTCTCATCGATTGGGCGATCATCAAGGCCGACTGGACTGGTGAGACTCGAGCCGACTGTTCCCGTG
The DNA here is from genome assembly GCF_024448895.1 of Stutzerimonas stutzeri. GTDB lineage: Bacteria > Pseudomonadota > Gammaproteobacteria > Pseudomonadales > Pseudomonadaceae > Stutzerimonas > Stutzerimonas stutzeri_Q. The sequence goes on along the minus strand of NZ_JAMOIC010000007.1, from coordinate 84,923 downwards.
AGGGTGCATGTTGGGTCTTTGTGCAGACGCGCTTCAGCCAGTTCATGTATGGCTTCTATCCGCCGGAACTGCGCTGGCGGGTGGATGCCACGGCGTGGCTCGCCATCATCGGTGCAGCGCCGTTGTTTCTGCGGCAGATGCGACACAAGGGCAGCTACGGGATCGCCTTTCTGGTGATCTACCCGCTGGTTGCCTACTGGCTATTGCACGGCGGTTTTCTGGGGCTCGAAACTGTGCCGACCAGCCGCTGGGGCGGGCTGATGCTGACCATCGTCATCGCGGCGGTAGGCATCGCCGGGGCATTGCCACTGGGCATTCTGCTGGCGCTCGGGCGCCGCTCGAACATGCCGGCGATCCGCGTGCTTTGCGTCACCTTCATCGAGTTCTGGCGAGGCGTGCCGCTGATCACCGTGCTGTTCATGTCGTCAGTGATGCTGCCGTTGTTCCTGCCTGAGGGCATGAATCTCGACAAGCTCATGCGAGCCATGGTCATGGTGGTCTTTTTCGAGGCCGCCTATATAGCCGAGGTGGTGCGTGGCGGCCTGCAAGCGATTCCCAAGGGGCAATACGAGGCGGCTGCCGCGATGGGCCTGGGATACTGGCGCAGCATGGTTCTGGTGATTCTGCCGCAGGCGCTGACGATGGTGATCCCGGGCATCGTGAACACCTTCATCGCACTTTTCAAAGACACCAGCTTGGTGATCATCATCGGTCTGTTCGACTTCCTCAACAGCATCAAGCGCGCCACCTCGGATCCTGCATGGTTGGGCATGTCGACCGAAGGGTACGTGTTCGCAGCACTGGTTTACTGGATCTTCTGCTTTGGTATGTCGCGCTATTCCATGCATCTGGAACGCAAGCTCGACACCGGCCACCGGAATTAAGGACGACATCATGAACGACACTCGCATTCAATCCGAGCAGCCTGAGCGGGCCGGTGAACCGGTCATCCAGATGCAGGGCGTACACAAATGGTACGGGCAATTCCATGTCCTCAAGGACATCAACCTCAACGTCACCCAGGGCGAGCGCATTGTGTTGTGCGGACCATCGGGGTCTGGCAAGTCCACGACCATTCGTTGCCTCAATCGGCTGGAGGAACACCAGCAGGGACGCATCGTGATAAATGGTGAAGAGCTGACCAACGACCTCAAGCAGATCGAGGCGATCCGCAGTGAAGTCGGCATGGTGTTCCAGCACTTCAACCTGTTTCCGCATCTCACGGTTCTGCAGAACTGCACGCTTGCGCCGATGTGGGTGCGCAAGATGCCGCGGCGCCAGGCCGAGGAAATCGCCATGCATTATCTGGAGCGGGTTCGCATTCCAGAGCAGGCTGGCAAGTTTCCGGGGCAGTTGTCGGGCGGTCAGCAGCAGCGCGTCGCGATTGCCCGTGCGTTGTGCATGAAGCCGAAAATCATGCTCTTCGACGAACCAACCTCGGCGCTGGATCCCGAAATGGTCAAGGAAGTGCTGGATACTATGGTCGGTCTCGCGGAAAGCGGGATGACGATGCTTTGCGTAACGCACGAAATGGGTTTCGCGCGCACCGTCGCCGATCGGGTGATCTTCATGGATAAAGGTGAAATCGTGGAGGAGGCCGACCCGGAAACCTTCTTCACCACGCCGAGTAACGAGCGCACCAAGCTCTTCCTGAGCCAGATCCTGCACTGACAAGAATAGTCGCAAGCTGCAAGCCACAAGCGTTCAGCAATCGCATAACAGATGAAGACGCTTGACCGTATCTGGATGACAGTCCAGATACGGATTCGCTTGCAGCCGGTCTTAGCCTCGGACGCTGTCATGGGCTAGAATACGCGGCCCGACTGCTCCCCCCTCCGAGGCTGTTCCGACGATGTTGATCTTGCGCGGCGCTCCCGCTCTTTCCGCCTTCCGTCACGGTAAGCTCCTGGCACAACTGACCGCAAAGGTCCCCGCTGTTAGCGGGTTGTACGCCGAGTTTGCTCATTTCGCCGAAGTATCCGGCACGCTTGGCGCGGACGAGGAGCAAGTGCTCGCCCGGCTGTTGAAATATGGCCCAAGCGTACCGGTACAGGAGCCAGCCGGCCGGCTGTTTCTCGTGATTCCCCGTTTCGGGACCATCTCACCCTGGTCAAGCAAGGCCAGCGACATCGCTCGCAACTGCGGCCTCGAGAAGATCCAGCGGCTCGAACGCGGCATCGCCTACTACGTGGCCGGAGAAATATCTGACGCCGACGCAGCACGGATCGCCGCGGTGCTGCATGACCGCATGACTCAGCTTGTGCTCGCGCAATTCGAAGACGCCGCGGATCTGTTCAGCCATGCCCAGCCGCGGTCTTTGACCGCCGTTGATGTACTCGGTGGCGGTCGCGCTGCATTGGAACAGGCAAACGTTGCTCTGGGCCTGGCGTTGGCTGATGACGAGATCGACTATCTGGTGACCAGCTTCAGCGACCTTGGGCGCAACCCGCACGACATCGAACTGATGATGTTTGCCCAGGCAAATTCGGAACATTGCCGTCACAAGATCTTCAATGCCAGCTGGGACATCGACGGCGAAAGCCAGGAAAAGTCGCTGTTCGGTATGATCAAGAACACCTTCCAGTTGCATGGCGAAGGCGTGTTGTCGGCCTACAAGGACAACGCCGCCGTAATCGTCGGCAACGTGGCGGGGCGCTTTTATCCGAATCCGGACACAGGTGAGTACGCGGCCAGCCAAGAGCCGGTGCACATCCTGATGAAGGTGGAGACTCATAACCACCCGACGGCTATTGCACCGTTCCCCGGCGCCGCTACCGGCTCTGGCGGTGAAATTCGTGACGAAGGCGCTACCGGCCGCGGCGCCAAGCCTAAAGCCGGCCTGACCGGTTTCACCGTTTCCAATCTGAACATCCCGGGTTTCGAACAACCTTGGGAAGTCCCATACGGCAAGCCCGAACGCATAGTCACGCCACTGGACATCATGATCGAAGGGCCGCTCGGCGGCGCAGCGTTCAACAACGAGTTCGGACGGCCCGCGCTGAGTGGTTATTTCCGCACCTTCGAGCAGTCGATCAGCACCCCACATGGCGATGAAGTCCGCGGTTATCACAAGCCGATCATGCTCGCTGGCGGCATGGGCAACATCCGCGAAGATCATGTGCAGAAAGCCAAGATTTCGGTCGGCGGCAAGCTGATCATGCTGGGTGGGCCGGCAATGCTCATCGGTCTGGGCGGAGGCGCAGCCTCGTCGATGGCCACCGGCAGCAGCTCGGCGGATCTCGACTTCGCCTCGGTGCAGCGCGACAACCCGGAGATGGAGCGCCGCTGTCAGGAAGTTATCGACCGCTGCTGGCAGCTGGGCGATAAGAACCCGATCAAGTTCATCCATGACGTCGGTGCTGGCGGCCTGTCCAACGCTTTCCCTGAGCTGGTCAACGATGGCGGCCGAGGCGGGCGCTTCGAGTTGCGCAATGTGCCAAATGACGAACCCGGCATGGCGCCGCACGAGATCTGGTGCAACGAGTCCCAGGAACGCTACGTGTTGTCAGTCGATGCGGCTGATTTGGAGCGGTTCGAGGCCATCTGCAAGCGCGAGCGCTGCCCCTTTGCCGTAGTAGGTGAAGCCACAGCCGAGCCTCACCTGACGGTTTCCGATAGCCATTTCGGTAACGACCCGGTCGATATGCCCCTCAACGTTCTGCTGGGCAAGGCGCCGCGCATGCACCGCAGCGCGAGCCGAGAAGCTGAGCTGGGCGACGACTTCGCGGCCGAGCAGGTTGACCTGTCGGAGGCGATCAGTCGCGTGCTGCGCCACCCTGCCGTGGCCAGTAAAAACTTTCTGATCACAATCGGTGACCGCAGCATCACCGGTATGGTGGCGCGCGACCAGATGGTCGGCCCCTGGCAAGTGCCTGTGGCCGACTGCGCGGTAACCTCGACCAGCTATGACGTCTATACCGGCGAAGCCATGGCCATGGGCGAACGCACGCCGCTGGCGCTGCTTGATGCACCTGCGTCCGGGCGGATGGCGATTGGCGAAACCCTGACCAACCTTGCGGCTGCGCGCATCGAAAAGCTTTCCGACATCAAACTTTCCGCCAACTGGATGGCCGCCGCCGGTCATCCCGGCGAAGACGCTCGCCTCTTTGACACGGTCAAGGCGGTTGGCATGGAGCTGTGCCCGGAGCTGGGTATTACCATTCCGGTCGGCAAGGATTCCATGTCCATGAAGACCCGGTGGAGCGAAGAGGGTGTCGACAAAAGTGTGACCTCGCCGCTTTCGCTGGTGGTATCCGGCTTCGCGCCGGTGGTGGACATCCGGCAGACCCTGACGCCGCAGCTGCGGCTCGACAAAGGCGAAACCGACCTCGTGCTGATCGACCTGGGTCGTGGGCAGAACCGTATGGGTGCATCGATTCTGGCGCAGGTTTATGGCCAGATGGCACGACAAGCCCCTGACGTCGATGATGCCGAAGACCTTCAGGCATTCTTCGCCGTGATCCAGGGGCTCAACGCCGACGGTCTGCTGCTGGCTTACCATGACCGTTCCGACGGAGGCCTGCTGACCACGGCGCTGGAAATGGCGTTCGCTGGTCATTGCGGACTCAATTTGAATCTCGACGCATTGGTCGAGTCGGCGGCGCAGATTCCCGCCGCTTTGTTCAACGAAGAGTTGGGCGCGCTGGTTCAGGTTCGCCAGGGCGATACTGAAGTGGTACTCGCTCAGTTCAGTGCAGCAGGCTTAGCCGACTGCGTGTCGGTGATTGGTCAGCCGGTTAATAACGGCCATGTTGCGATAAAGTTCGAGGGAATGGATGTCTTCTCGGGTGATCGCCGTCTGCTGCAGCGGCAGTGGTCGGAGACCAGCTATCAGATTCAGCGGCTCCGGGATAACGCAGACTGCGCCGACCAGGAATTCGACGCACTGCTTGAAGAAGATAATCCCGGCCTGAGCATCACCTTGGGGTTCGACGTCAACGACGACATCGCTGCGCCGTATATCAAGCGTGGCGTGCGACCAGAAGTGGCAATCCTGCGGGAGCAGGGCGTCAATGGTCAGACCGAAATGGCGGCAGCCTTCGACCGCGCCGGCTTTGCTGCGGTCGACGTGCACATGAGTGACATCCTGTCCGGGCGCATCAGTCTTGAGCGTTTCAAGGGGATGGTCGCGTGTGGCGGCTTCTCCTATGGCGACGTGCTGGGCGCAGGTGAAGGCTGGGCCAAGTCGATTCTGTTCAATAGCCGCGCCCGTGAGGATTTCATCAACTTCTTCGAGCGTAAGGACAGCTTCGCGTTGGGCGTCTGCAATGGCTGTCAGATGCTGTCCAATCTTCATGAGCTGGTGCCTGGAAGTGAATCCTGGCCGCACTTCGTCCGCAACCGGTCGGAGCAATTCGAAGCGCGTGTCGCCATGGTGCAGGTACAGGATTCGGCTTCGATCTTCCTGAAAGGTATGGCCGGCTCGCGTCTGCCGATCGCGATCGCCCATGGCGAAGGCCACGCGGAGTTCGAAAGCGAGGAAGCGTTGCTCGAAGCTGATCTCTCAGGGACCGTTGCGCTGCGTTACGTCGATAACCATGGCAAGGTTACCGAGCGCTACCCGGCCAACCCTAGCAGCTCTCCGCGAGGCATCACCGGCCTGACGACCCGCGACGGCCGCGTCACCATCATGATGCCGCACCCTGAACGAGTGTTCCGGGCCGTGACCAACTCCTGGCGCCCGGATGAGTGGCAGGAAGATGGCGGCTGGATGCGTATGTTCCGTAACGCTCGGGTCTGGGTGGATTGAGGCCTGACTGAGTGAAAGGAGCCCGAAGCGCTTAAGCGTTTCGGGCTTTTTCTTGTCTGAGAATCAGTCGACTGATACGCCGAACCAAGCACCGGGGCGGGCGTCTCATTGACTTGAGGCGCGTTGAAGACCTGAGCCTGAATATGTTCCATGCGGCGGGGATAGGGCGCCCTGACCATCCTGTGCGGAGATGTTGATGTACAAGCTGTGTTTCTATGTTCCGGAAAGCCATCTGGACGCGGTTAAGAAAGCGGTTTTTGCGGCGGGTGCGGGACGGATCGGCAGCTACGACAGTTGTTGCTGGCAGGTCCTTGGGCATGGCCAGTATCGGCCTCTCGAAGGCAGTAAACCGTTTCTGGGCCATGTTGGCCAATTACAGTCAGTGTCTGAGTGGAAGGTCGAAATGGTAGTCGCAGACGAGCTGATTCACGACAGCGTCAAGGCGCTCAAGCATGCCCATCCCTATGAGACACCAGCGTTCGAAGTGTGGCGGCTGACAGACATGCAGTTCTGAAAGGCGCTAAACAAGAAACCCCGGCCTGTTGCGAGGCCGGGGTTTCTTTATGGAAAGGCTATTGCCGACACAGTCATACGCTAACGTTGAGTCGCACTTCGATATTGCCGCGGGTGGCGTTCGAGTACGGGCAGACTTTATGAGCGGCTTCGGTCAGTTGCTCCGCTGCGGTCTGCTCAAGGCCTGGCAGGCTGACGTTCAGCTCCACTTCCAGCCCGAACCCACCGGGGATCTGGCCAATGCCTACCTTACCTGTAACTGTGGTCTCGGCGGGCAGCGGTTGTTTCTGCTGTCCGGCAACGAATTTGAGGGCGCCGATGAAACAAGCTGAATAACCAGCCGCAAAGAGCTGCTCGGGGTTGGTGCCGTCGCCCCCCTGACCACCTAGCTCGCGTGGTGTGGAAAGCTTGACGTCCAGCACATTGTCAGAGGATACGGCACGACCATCGCGCCCGCCTGTTGCAGTAGCGGTTGCAGTGTAAAGCGGCTTGAGAGTTTGCATGGCTCGTTTCCTCGTATGTGTGAATCAGGTGAAATGAATGTAGCGCGATAATATTTATCGCGCAAGATAAATGCTCAAGCGATATTTTTGCTCCCTCTTCGGGTGCATTGCTTCGGTGAAGTTAAGTGTGGTTTCGGACAGTCAGTCGCTTTTCAGCAATCCATTGCGCAGTGAAACAAGCTGGTCGCGGAGAGCCAGTAAGGCTTCTGGCGTTTGGCCGGTGCACTCGAGCATGCAGGCTGGGAAGTCGCGAGCGCGCTCCTCGAGGTCACGTCCGGCCTCAGTGAGGTGCAGCTGCACCACGCGCTCGTCGTTGCTGCTGCGGGTCCGGCTGATCAGGCCTTCTGCTTCCAGCCGCTTGAGTAGCGGCGTTAGGGATCCGGGCTCGGTCAGAAGTCGAGCACTGATGTCCCCAACCGTTATGCCATCCCGCTCCCAAAGCACCAGCATCGCCAGGTACTGCGGGTAGGTCAGGCCGATGCGCTGGAGGAGGGGCTTGTACGCCTTGGTCATCTGCAACGATGCGGAATAGAGGGCGAAACACAGCTGGTTGTCCAGCTGCAGCTGTTCGTTGGAACGCGTCTTCTTCATGGGGGGCCGGGGCGAGGTGAGTGGCTTCACGTTATCGCGCTGCCTGGCTTGATGCCAGCTCGACGGTTTGGTCAGGGGCGGATTTCGATCAGCGTGCCGTTCTTAACAAGGTTCCAGATCTCGCGCATGTCGTCGTTCTTCAAGGCGATACAGCCTTCGGTCCAGTCGAGCGTATGGAAGAACCATTCGGGATATTCCTCATCCAGCGGGGTGCCGTGAAGCATGATCATGCTGCCGGGGCGCGCGCCTTCGCGGCTGGCACGGGCCAGGTCCTTGGCATTGGGATAAGAGATGTGCATCGCCAGGTTGTATTTGTCGGAGTTCTTGCGCCAGTCGATCCAGTAAAAACCCTCGGGGGTACGCTGATCGCCTTCGCGCTCTTTAGGACCTGATTGCTTGCCAAGCGATACCCGATAACTCTTCATCGTGGTGCCGCGGCTGATGAGATGAAGCTGGCGCTCGGATTTGACCACCAGGACCTTGTCGATGAAGGTGTCATCGAATGCCGGCGCGGCGGTGGCGTGGGTGAGGGCAGCAAACGTAAAGCAGAAGATCGCAAACAGCCAGCGCATGGAGCTTTCCTGAATCCTTACGACATCAGACCTGTCTGCGCGCCACTCGCATTGCTTCGATGGCTTCGTTACGCACCGGGAAGGTCTGCTGCACCCGGTCGGCGAAAAAGTATTCTAGGGTACGCCCAACGGTCGGGAAAGCGAGCTCTGACCAAGGGATCTCAGCCTGTCGGAAAAGCCTGACTTCAAGGCTTTCGTCTCCTGCACAGAAATGCTCGTCGATCAGTGCTGCTCTAAAGAACATGTACACCTGGTTGATGTGGGGCAGATCGAAAAGGGTGTAAAGCGCCAGATCGGAAACCCTGGCGCAAGCTTCTTCCAAGGTCTCTCTCACCGCGGCTTCTTGCACCGTTTCGCCGTTTTCCATGAAGCCAGCCGGGAGCGTCCAGTAGCCGCGCCTGGGCTCAATTGCGCGGCGGCAGAGCAATACATGATCTTCCCAGACCGGCAGGCAGCCGGCGACGATACGTGGATTCTGATAATGAACCGTCTCGCAGGATGCACAGACGAAACGGGATCTGTTGTCACCTTCAGGCACACGTTCAACAATCGAACCGCCGCATTGGCTGCAGAATTTCATCAGGATTCCTTAGGGATATCGGGCGCAAGAAGGGCGTGATAAGGCTGATCCGACTATCGCTAGGAGGCGTGTCTGCCGCAAGAGGTTTTGTGAATCCGGAACGATCTAGGCGAGTGGAGCGAATCAAGCATCGCTGGCACCGGCTTTCGCCTTCACCTGTCTTGGGCACCTTGCTGATTCATGCCATGATGCCCGTTAAAGACAAATAGAGAAGTTTCATGCTGGACAAGATTCTCCAACGGGTGCGTGACTACTCTCCGCATCTTCTGGAGCCGGAAGGACGGATGCCTGAAGCGGCCGTGTTGATGCCAATCACCCGGGGCGATTCGCCGGAACTGGTACTCACCCTGCGAGCCAGCGGCCTCTCTACCCACGGCGGGGAGGTGGCCTTCCCCGGCGGCCGGCGTGATCCAGAAGACCGAGACCTCATCCATACCGCGCTGCGGGAGGCCGAGGAAGAAGTCGGCCTTGCGCCTGGCATTGTGGAGGTCGTTGGGCCGCTCAGCAGTCTCGTTTCCCTGCACGGCATTCATGTCACGCCCTACGTCGGTATCGTTCCCGATTATGTCGAATACCGGCCAAACGACGCGGAAATCGCATCGGTATTCTCCGTTCCCCTGGACTTCTTTTGCCAGGACGTACGTGAGGTGACCCATCGGATCGACTATCAGGGTGGCGCCTGGTACGTCCCCTCCTACCGCTACGGTGAATACAAAATCTGGGGACTGACGGCCATCATGATCGTCGAGCTGGTTAATCTGGTGTATGACGCCGGGATTGAAATGCGACGTCCACCGGCTTCATATGTTGATCTGAGCAGAAAGAGGACGTGACCGTGAAATATCGTCTGGGTGATTCCCGTGTAGAAACCCACCCGCAGAGCTGGGTCGCGCCGGGTGCCACGCTGGTTGGCAAGATCCGCCTGGAGGCGGGCGCCAATGTCTGGTTCGGCGCGGTGCTGCGCGGTGACAACGAGCTCATCCACATAGGGGAGAACAGCAACGTGCAGGACGGTAGCGTCATGCATACCGACATGGGGTATCCGTTGACGCTGGGTACAGGCGTTACGGTTGGCCACAACGCCATGCTGCACGGCTGCACCGTAGGCGATTACAGTCTGGTCGGAATCAATGCGGTGATTCTCAACGGCGCCAAAATCGGCAAGTACTGCATCATTGGCGCCAATACGCTCATCGCCGAAGGCAAGGAAATTCCTGACGGGTCACTGGTGGTGGGTTCACCCGGCAAGGTTGTGCGCGAACTGACCGAGCAGCAGAAGAAAATGCTCGAAGCGAGCGCCGCTCACTATGTACACAACGCTCAGCGCTACGCGCGGGATCTTGTGGAGCAGGACGATTGACCTCTGTGGACAAGCCGGTCGCTTCTCCATGCGTGAGCGTCTGTGCGTTGGGCGAAGACGATATCTGTACTGGCTGCCAGCGCAGCATCGACGAGATCCGTCGCTGGAGCCGGATGGATAATCTGGAACGACGTCAGGTATTGCTGCGCTGCCATGAGCGCGCCCGTACAAGCGGGCTGCTCTTCTAGCGCACAAGGCCCGAGCATCGATGACCTTACATTCAAAACTTTGCATATCGAGGAATGTCATGCCCCGAATTGGTACGCCGCTGTCCGCCAGCGCTACCCGCGTGCTGCTCTGCGGTTCCGGTGAGCTCGGTAAGGAGCTGGTAATCGAGCTTCAGCGCCTTGGCGTGGAGGTCATAGCGGTGGACCGCTACGCCAATGCGCCGGCCATGCAGGTTGCGCATCGGCATCATGTCGTTGATATGCTCGATGGCGCGGCGTTGCGCGCGATCATCGAGCAGGAAAAGCCCCATTTCATCGTGCCTGAGATCGAGGCGATCGCTACCGCCACTCTGGTCGAACTGGAGAGCGAAGGCTGTACGGTAATCCCGACCGCCCGTGCGGCACAGCTCACCATGAACCGTGAGGGCATCCGTCGCCTGGCGGCCGAAGAGTTGGGGTTGCCTACCTCACCTTATCGCTTTGCCGATTCCCTGGAAGAGTGTCGCGCGGCGACTGGCGTGCTTGGATTTCCATGCCTGATCAAGCCGGTCATGAGCTCGTCTGGCAAAGGTCAGTCGATTCTGCGGAGCGAGGACGATGTCCTGTCGGCATGGGATTACGCTCAGGCAGGCGGAAGGGCCGGGAAGGGGCGTGTGATCGTTGAAGGCTTCATCGATTTCGACTATGAGATCACCCTGCTGACGGTGCGCCACGCGGGTGGAACGACCTTTTGCCAGCCAGTCGGCCATCGCCAGGAAAAAGGCGACTATCAAGAGTCGTGGCAGCCCCAGCCGATGACGGCTGGCGCCAGGGCTGAAGCAGAGCGCATTGCGCTGGCGGTCACTGATGCATTGGGTGGCCGCGGCATCTTTGGCGTGGAGCTGTTCGTCAAAGGTGACAAGGTGTGGTTCTGTGAAGTGTCCCCAAGACCGCATGACACCGGCCTGGTCACGCTTATCTCTCAGGATCTTTCCGAGTTCGCCCTGCATGCCCGAGCAATCCTCGGTCTGCCAATACCTGCGATTCGGCAATTCGGGCCATCCGCCTCGGCGGTGTTGCTGGTCGAAGGAGAATCAGAGCAGGTGAGCTTCGGAAATCTGGCCGCCGCTATGGCTGAGCCTGATACCGCCGTGCGCCTGTTCGGCAAGCCTGCCGTTAGCGGGCAGCGTCGCATGGGGGTGGCGCTGGCTCGCGACGAATCGATCGAAGCTGCGCGCGCCAAGGCGTTACGGGCAGCCTCGGCTATCGATACTCAACTCTAACGCCCGCGTAGGGCAGTGACGCTGATCACGATGCGTCAACTGCTGCCTGGGTGTCCTCGACTACCCAGGCGCGTACGCTTTTGACCCGGTTGTCAGCGGCTTGCAGGATTTCCAGCCGGTACTGATTGATCTGTAAGCAGATGCCGCTATCCGGAATGTGCTCAAGCGCTTCGGTTATCAAGCCGTTGATGGTTTTCGGACCATCGCACGGAAGCTGCCAGCCCAGCGCGCGGTTCACTTCGCGCAGATAGGCAGCCCCGTCGATCACCAGCGTGCCGTCGTCTTGCGGGTGTATGTCAGGGCTGCGCAGCGCGTCCTGATTGCTGAATTCGCCCACGATCTCTTCAAGAATGTCTTCCAGCGTGACGATCCCCAGTACGTCGCCGTATTCATCGACAACGATGCCGATGCGCCTTTTCTGCTTTTGAAAGTTCACCAGCTGCGTAGATAAGGGGGTGTTTTCGGGGATGAAGTAGGGTTCGTCGCAGGCGTCCAGCAGGCTTTCCCGGGTCAGCTGGTCGTGGCTGAGCAGGCGCGCAATCTGGCGCATGTGCACGATGCCTTCAATCTGGTTGATGTCCTTGCGAAACACAGGAAGGCGGGTATGTGGCGTGGTTCGCAACTGGGTCACGATGGTTTCAAGATCGTCGTCGAGATCGATGCCGGCAACCTCGTTGCGCGGAATCATGATGTCGTCGACCGTCACCCGTTCGAGATCCAGGATGCCAAGCAGCATGCTCTGCCGCTTCATCGGCATATCGCTTCCAGACTCGTGCACAACACTACGGAGCTCTTCGGTGGTGAGGCTGTCGTTGCCCTTGTTGGACAAGTCGACGCCAAGCAGCCTGAGCAGACCATTGCTGATCCAGCTCAGCAGGGCCACCAGTGGATATAGCACTTTCTGCAGCAGGAGCAGTGGAAGGCTGACAGGGTAAGCAACTGCCTCTGGCCGCAAAGCGGCGAGGGTCTTGGGGGTGATTTCACCAAAGATGAGCAGGACAATTGTCAGGCCTATGGTCGCGATCGCAATGCCGGCTTCGCCCCACAGCTTTATGGCCAGGACAGTAGCTATCGCCGACGCAAGGATGTTGACGAAGTTGTTGCCGACCAGAATGGTCCCGAGCAATCGGTCCGGTCTTTCGAGCAGCGCGCTGGCACGTTTTGCGCCGCGATGCCCTTCCTTGGCCTGGTGCCTCAAGCGGTACCGATTAAGGCTGAGCATCCCGGTTTCGGAGCTGGAAAAGAAAGCCGAACACAACAACAGGAAGACCAGCATGCCGACCAGAAAGCCGGGGTGTAGATTCTCCACGTGGTGGTCCTAGATATGCAGGATGAATTCGCGGACTAGCTTGCTGCCGAAGTAGGCCAGCATCAGCAGACAGAAGCCTGCCAGTGTCCAGCGGATGGCCTTGTAGCCTCGCCAGCCGAGTTTGTGGCGGCCCCACAGCAACAAACCAAAAACGACCCAGGCAGTTACCGACAGCAGCGTCTTATGCACCAGATGCTGAGCTAAGAGGTTGTCGAGGAACAGCCAGCCCGAAATCAGCGACGCCGAGAGCAGTAGCCAGCCAGCCAGCAGAAAGCCGAAAAGCAGGCTCTCCATCGTTTGGAGCGGTGGAAAGTTCTTGATGAGTCCGGATGGGTGCTTGTGCTTGAGGTGGTGATCCTGCAGCAGCAGAAGCAGGGACTGGAACACCGCAATCGTGAGCATGCCGTACGCAAGGATTGAAAACAGGATGTGAGCAAGAATGCCCGGCTCCTCGCTGATGGCCGGCGCGGTGCCCGATGGCGCGAACTGCGCGAATAGCACCGTCAGGCAGCCCAGCGGAAATAGCAGCAACAGCAGGTTCTCGACCGGCATGCGGTGAAGTGCCAGCAGAATCAGCAGGATCACAGCAGCTGCGATCAGGCTCGAGGCGGTGAAGAAATCAAGGTGCAGGCCATTTGGCGACAGCAGCTGGATGAACAGGCTCACCCCGTGCGCAATGAGAGCCAGGGCGCCAAGGGCCAGAAGCAGACGTTTGTCCGGGACGGTGCGTTGCGCCAGGCGCAGGCCTTGATATCCGGTGACGCCGGCGTAAAGGCAAGCGGCAGCTAAGCTCGGGAGCAGAGGGTGCATAGGTCTGTTAGCAGGCTCGAAAGGCGTTGAGTGTGGCACAAAGACAGGATGCACAAAAGTGTGTGAACCGCGCAGTCTGTTAAGGGCATCGCAGGTCGAGAAGCGCCTTGCCGCGCTGCGCCAGCTCCGCTTGTGAATATGCCGTTTGGCGGTATTGATGAAATGCGTGGTTGTGGGGTACCGGCTCAGGGGTCGCAGCTTCTATAATCCGTCCCCTTAACCACACCCAGCGTGGAAATGGCACATGTTTGAAAACCTAACCGACCGCCTCTCGCAAACGCTTCGCCATGTTACCGGCAAGGCCAAGCTGACCGAGGACAACATCAAGGACACTTTGCGGGAAGTGCGTATGGCACTGCTCGAAGCGGACGTCGCGCTGCCTGTGGTCAAGGAGTTCGTCGCAAAGGTCAAGGACAGGGCTGTCGGTACGGAGGTTTCCAAAAGCCTGACGCCGGGGCAGGCTTTCGTGAAGATTGTCCGGGCCGAGCTCGAAGAACTCATGGGTGCGGCCAACGAAGATCTCTCGCTGGGGGTGGTACCGCCTGCCGTAGTCCTGATGGCGGGTTTGCAGGGGGCGGGCAAGACAACTACGGTCGGCAAGCTGGCCCGTTTCCTCAAGGAGCGTAAGAAGAAGTCGGTATTGGTCGTGTCGGCCGATATCTACCGTCCAGCGGCCATCAAGCAGCTAGAGACACTGGCCGCAGAGGTCGGGGTCACCTTCTTCCCGTCTGATGCCAGCCAGAAGCCGGTCGAGATCGCGCAGGCGGCCATTCGCGAAGCCAAACTCAAATACATCGACGTGGTGCTGGTCGATACCGCGGGCCGTCTGGCTATCGATGCCGAGATGATGGCTGAGATCCAGGCGGTTCACGCAGCAATCAATCCGGCCGAGACGCTGTTCGTCGTCGACGCCATGACCGGTCAGGATGCGGCGAATACCGCCAAGGCGTTCGGCGAAGCGCTGCCGCTGACCGGTGTGGTCCTCACCAAGGTGGACGGTGATGCGCGCGGTGGTGCTGCGCTTTCGGTGCGCCATATTACCGGCAAGCCGATCAAGTTCCTCGGCATGGGTGAGAAAAGCGATGCGCTCGAACCCTTTCACCCGGATCGTATCGCTTCGCGGATTCTGGGCATGGGTGATGTGCTCAGCCTCATCGAGCAGGCCGAGCAGACCCTGGATCGTGAGAAGGCCGAGAAACTCACGAAGAAACTCAAGAAAGGAAAGGGCTTCGATCTCGAGGACTTCCGCGACCAGCTCCAGCAGATGAAGAACATGGGTGGGCTCGGTGGCCTGATGGACAAGCTGCCGTCTATCGGCGGCGTGAACCTGTCGCAGATGGGCAACGCCCAAGGGGCGGCAGAAAAGCAGTTCAAGCAGATGGAGGCCATCATAAACTCGATGACGCCGATCGAGCGTCGTAACCCGGACATCATCAGTGGGTCGCGCAAGCGTCGCATCGCCATGGGCTCAGGCACCCAGGTGCAGGATATCGGACGGCTGATCAAGCAACACAAGCAGATGCAGAAGATGATGAAGAAGGTCAGCGGCAAAGGCGGCATGGCCAAGATGATGCGTGGTATGGGCGGTATGTTCCCGGGCGGCGGTGGGATGCCCAAGTTCTAGATTCAGGCTTCGCCGCGGCGCACCCTGCGGCTCGCGGCCGAGGCGTAGCGGGCCTCTTGCCTGGGCCTGCGGTTCATTTTGAAAAAGCCATTTGCAAAAGTCCGGATAATCCTTAGAATATGCGGCCTTTCGGGCCTTGGGCCCTGCATTCCAGATTTGCTGTACCGACTACAGGAACGATGTTCACATGGTAACTATTCGTCTCGCCCGTGGCGGCTCCAAGAAGCGCCCTTTCTACCACCTGACCGTGACCAACAGCCGCAACCCGCGCGATGGTCGCTTCGTTGAGCGTATCGGTTTCTTCAACCCGATCGCTTCGGGTGCGGAAGTGAAGCTCTCTGTAAACCAGGAGCGTGCCACTTATTGGTTGAGCCAGGGCGCACAGCCGTCTGAGCGTGTTGCTCAGCTGCTGAAGGAAGCATCCAAGGCTGCTGCCTAAATACATGAACGCAACGTCAGCCCCGGTCGAAGACCTGATCGTCATCGGCAAGATCGTATCGGTGCATGGCGTGCGTGGTGACGTGAAGGTCTATTCCTTCACTGATCCGATCGACAACTTGCTGGGCTATAAACGCTGGACGCTTAGGCGAGGCGATGAAGTCAAGCAGGTTGAGCTGGTCAAGGGGCGCCTCCAGGGGAAAATACTGGTGGCAACGCTCAACGGACTTGCTGATCGTGAGGAGGCGCGAACCTACGCCGACTTCGAGATATGCATCCCTCGTAGCGAACTTCCCGACTTGTCCGGCGAAGACTATTACTGGTTCCAGCTTCAGGGCCTGACCGTTATCAACCAGCTTGGGCAGTTGCTCGGGCGGGTGGATCATCTGCTTGAAACCGGTGCCAACGATGTTCTGGTGGTCAAGCCTTTTGACGGCAGCCTGGATGATCGTGAGCGTTTGCTGCCCTATACCGACCCCTGTGTACTGAAGGTCGATCTGGGTGCAGGCGAGATGCACGTCGAATGGGACGCGGACTTCTGAGCGACATGTCCGGTTTTCGTGTCGAGGTGATCAGCCTGTTTCCGGAGATGTTTTCGGCTATCCGTGACTTCGGTATCACCAGTCGCGCGGTCAAGCAGGGGCTGCTTCAGCTGCGATGCTGGAATCCCAGGAGCTACACCGAGGATCGGCACCAGACGGTGGATGATCGGCCTTTCGGTGGCGGCCCGGGTATGGTGATGAAGATAAAGCCACTCGAGCTTGCGCTGGCGGATGCCAAGCAGGCCGCTGGCGAGGGCGCGAAGGTGATCTACCTATCGCCTCAAGGGCGTCAGCTTAAGCAGGCTGATGTTCGCGACCTAGCTAAGGATGAGGCGCTCATTCTGATTGCTGGTCGCTACGAAGGTATTGATGAGCGCTTCATAGAAGCGCATGTCGATGAGGAATGGTCGATTGGCGACTACGTGCTGTCTGGCGGTGAATTGCCAGCCATGGTGCTGATCGATGCGGTGACCCGCTTGCTCCCCGGGGCGTTGGGTCATGCTGATTCCGCTGAGGAGGATTCGTTTACCGACGGCCTGCTCGACTGCCCGCATTACACACGACCGGAAGTGTATGCGGACAAACGTGTTCCTGAGGTGCTGCTTAGCGGCAACCATGAGCACATCCGGCGCTGGCGCTTGCAGCAGTCCCTCGGAAGGACCTGGGAACGCCGCGCTGATCTTCTGGATAGCCGCTCGCTTTCTGGGGAAGAACAAAAGCTGCTGAAGGAATACATCCGTCAGCGGGACGATAGTTAACGTATCGATGGCACGCCATGAAGGCGTGTCTTAGGAGCACAGCATGACCAACAAGATTATCCAGGCGCTCGAAGCAGAGCAGATGACCAAAGAACTGCCCCCGTTCGCCCCCGGCGACACGGTAGTTGTTCAGGTCAAAGTAAAGGAAGGCGAGCGTGAGCGTCTGCAGGCCTTCGAAGGCGTAGTTATCGGCAAGCGTAACCGCGGCCTGAACAGCGCTTTCACTGTTCGCAAGATTTCCAATGGCGTTGGCGTCGAGCGTACCTTCCAGTACTACAGCCCGATGGTTGACAGCCTCAGCGTCAAGCGCCGTGGTGATGTTCGCAAGGCCAAGCTGTACTACCTTCGCGCGCTGTCCGGCAAAGCGGCACGTATCAAGGAAAAGCTTTCCTGAGAAGGCGCTTTTCGCAGACAAAGAAGCAGCCTCCCGGCTGCTTTTTTGTTTCTGGAGTTCATTGATTTCAACTTTATCCAGTGCTGCCCAGATGGCGGGGTGACAAGAACTACAAGAATCGCAGCGCGACGGTGGCCACAAACCCGAGAAGTGGTATGACTCCAAGAGAAAGTGAAATCCTTCGACGCACCGAGCTGTCCGTTACTCACGTCACGAAGGCAGTTTTTCCTCCGACTACCAACCATCACAACACCCTGTTTGGGGGAACCGCCCTTGCGTGGCTGGATGAGGTCTCTTTCATCACCGCAACCCGTTTTTGCCGACAACGGTTTCTTCCGATCGCATCGACTTCAATCATCCGATTCCAGCCGGCTCCATTGTCGAGCTGATTGGTCGAGTGGTTAAAGTAGGCAACACGAGCTTGAAGATTGACGTGGGAGTGTTCGTCGAGAACATGTACAGCGATGGTCGCGAGCTGGCTATCAAAGGTACATTCAGCTTCGTGGCCGTTGGCGAGGATAATCGACCGGTCCCTGTGCTTCCGAACGTCGATGACTGATCTGGCGAGGCAGCTATTGGCTGTGGAACACTAATGCTCAATTCTTGTGGCGCCCGCCAATGCCTGCTCTTGATGATCCGCTGATCGACCAGTTTTTAGACGCCCTTTGGCTCGAGAAGGGGCTTTCGGATAATACCCGAGACGCGTATCGCAGTGACCTGGCCTTATTCAATGGCTGGCTCGACGAGCGCGGCGTTCGTTTGATCGGGGCGGGGCGCGAGATGATCCTCGACCACCTCGCCTGGCGGCTATCCAGCAATTACAAGGCGCGTTCCACCGCCCGATTGCTTTCGGGGCTTCGTGGTTTTTATCGGTTTCTTCTGCGTGACGGTTTGATTTCGGTCGATCCGACGCTGCGCGTCGAGCTGCCTAAGCTCGGGCGGCCCTTGCCCAAAGCGCTGTCGGAGGCAGACGTCGAAGCGCTGTTGGGTGCTCCAGATATCGGCGATCCGCTTGGTATGCGTGATCGGGCGATGCTGGAGGTACTTTATGCAACCGGGCTTCGCGTGACGGAGCTGATCAGCCTCAGCCTGGAGCAGATCAATCCTCGCCAGGGCGTATTGCGCACTTTCGGTAAGGGCAACAAAGAACGGCTGGTACCGCTTGGTGAAGAGGCGCTGCATTGGGTGACGCGTTACATGCTTGATGCGCGCGCTGCGCTTCTTGCGGGCAAGCCCAGTGATGTGGTGTTTCCCAGTCGGCGTGGTGACCTGATGACTCGCCAGACCTTCTGGCATCGAATCAAGTTGCATGCCCTGCAGGCCGGTATTTCAACTTCTATTTCTCCGCACACCCTGCGGCATGCGTTCGCCACGCACCTGCTCAACCACGGTGCCGACCTTAGAACTGTCCAGATGCTGCTTGGGCATAGTGATCTTTCGACAACGCAGATCTACACGCACGTTGCACGTGCGCGTTTGCAGGCACTGCATGCACAACATCACCCGCGCGGTTGACCCAGGCTGCAGGAGGTGCGCGGTAGGCCACAAAGTCAACTGCCGGGCGAATGGAGGTACGGGCTCGATGGTTGGGGCTATGTTAATCTGCCGGCCTTCCCCCGATCGAAGTCGCCAGGAGACTCCATGCGCGTGATTCGTTTATTTGCTGCCGTGACACTCGGTCTTGCCAGCACCTTCGCCCTGGCTGCTGATGCTGACAAGGCCATCCGTGACTCACTGAAGGCCATTCAGCCCGACATGCCCATCGAGTCGATCGCCGAAAGCCCGATGGATGGTGTGTATCAGGTGCAGCTCAAAGGAGGGCGGCAGCTCTACGCCAGCGCTGACGGTCAATTTGTCATTCAGGGTTACATGTTCCAGTTCAAGGATGGTCAGGCTGCCAATCTGACCGAACAGGCACAGAACCGCTCCGTCGAAAAGACCATCGAGGCGATTCCTGCCAGCGAGATGGTGGTTTTTGCCCCCAAGAATCCAAAGACCCATATCACCGTGTTCACCGACACCGACTGCGGCTATTGCCAGAAGCTGCACAGTGAAGTCGCCGAGCTCAATCGATTGGGTGTCGAAGTCCGTTATATGGCCTTTCCGCGCCAGGGCATGGGAAGTCATGGTGCCAACACGCTGACCAGCGTCTGGTGCGCCGACGATCGTCAGGCTGCAATGAACAAGGCCAAGGCGCGTGAAGACGTGCCGGCCGCCAGTTGTGAAAACCCTGTCGCCAAACAGTACGAATTGGGTCAGCTGATTGGCGTTCAGGGGACGCCGGCCATCATTCTTGCTGACGGGCAAATCATTCCCGGCTACCAGCCCGCCCCGCAACTGGCTGAGCTCGCGCTGAAGGCGCAGTAGTCGCAGCGGGCAGTGTCCCCGGTCATGTAAGGCACTGCTCTTTCGCCTTCGAGTGAACTGTTACGCATCTCGTGTTCAAAGCCTGAAGGCATACCGAGGAGGCGAATAGATGAAGCTTGAAGGTTCCTGTCACTGCAAGGCCGTTCGTTTTTCTCTCGAATCGGCCGAGCCATATCCGTTCATGCGTTGCTACTGCTCAATCTGTCGCAAGACGGCGGGCGCGGGCGGCTATGCAATCAATCTGGGCGGCGACAATCGAACATTGGCCGTCGAAGGGCGGGAGAATCTGAGTGTCTATCGGGCGCGCATGGTTGACGCCGAGACGGGCGCAAGCAGCGTGAGTGATGGCCAGCGCCACTTTTGCAAACTCTGCGGTAGCGCCCTCTGGTTATGGGATCCGAACTGGCCTGATCTAGTACATCCACTGGCGTCCGCAATAGATAGCGACTTACCTTCACCTCCTGAGTGCACCCATCTGATGCTCGCTTCGAAGGCGTCCTGGGTGGAGCCGCAGATCGGGCCGGATGATCGCTGCTTCGACGATTATCCGGATGAATCCCTCAGCCAGTGGCATCACCGTCTGGGGTTGCAGAGCAAGCCTGAATAGCGATGCCCACCGCTGCCACGGATTTGACTAAATCTCGTGCGCTTCGTAATGTGCGACTCTTTTGTTCGGCCGCTGTGCAGGGCCGTTCGCTGGCAATGGGGAGCGCAACTTGAAACCGGTGAAAGTGGGCATCTGTGGGTTGGGAACCGTCGGTGGCGGAACCTTCAATGTGCTCGAGCGCAACGCCGCGGAAATCGCGCGCCGTGCGGGGCGCGGAATCGAAGTCGCGCAGATTGCGGCTCGCCATGCAAACCCCAAGTGCAACACCGGTGACACACCCATTACCGCCGATATTTTCGAGGTGGCGAACAACCCTGAGATCGATATCGTTGTCGAGCTGATCGGCGGCTACACGCTGGCGCGTGAACTGGTGCTCAAGGCCATCGAGAACGGCAAGCATGTGGTCACGGCGAACAAAGCGCTGATCGCGGTCCACGGTAACGAGATTTTTGCAAAGGCGCGTGAGAAGGGCGTCATCGTCGCGTTTGAGGCGTCAGTCGCAGGCGGCATCCCGATCATCAAGGCAATTCGCGAAGGGCTTGCAGGCAACCAGATCAACTGGCTAGCCGGCATCATCAATGGCACTGGCAACTTCATCCTCACCGAGATGCGGGAGAAAGGGCGCACCTTCGAAGACGTCCTCCAGGAGGCTCAGGAGCTGGGTTACGCTGAAGCGGATCCGACCTTCGACGTCGAGGGCATTGATGCCGCCCATAAGCTGACCATCCTTGCGTCGATTGCCTTTGGCGTACCGCTGCAGTTCGAAAAGGCCTATACCGAGGGTATCTCACGCCTGACAACTGCTGACGTCAACTATGCCGAGGCGCTGGGCTATCGCATCAAACACCTGGGTGTCGCTCGCAGTACCGCTTCGGGCATCGAGCTTCGCGTGCATCCAACGCTCATTCCTGCGGACCGGCTGATCGCCAACGTCAACGGCGTCATGAACGCTGTCATGGTCAATGGTGATGCAGTCGGCTCGACGCTCTACTACGGGGCAGGTGCTGGTACGGAGCCGACAGCATCGGCGGTCGTTGCGGATCTGGTCGATGTGGCTCGCGCGCTGACCACCGATCCGAACAACCGTGTCCCGCACCTGGCGTTCCAGCCGGACTCGCTTTCTGCTCATCCGATCCTGGCGATCGAGTCTTGCGAAAGTGCTTACTATCTTCGCATTCAGGCCAAGGATCATCCGGGCGTTCTGGCTCAAGTGGCGACCATCCTGTCCGAGCGTGGCATCAACATCGAGTCCATCATGCAGAAGGAAGCCGAGGTCCAGGACGGACTGGTGCCGGTTATCCTCGTCACGCACCGCGTGGTTGAGCAGCGGATCAACGACGCCATCGCTGCGCTCGAGGCCCTGGACGATGTGGTTGGCAGCGTAGTGCGAATCCGTGTCGAGCAACTGAATTAATCAGCAACGCCGGGCCGCTCAGGCGGCCTGTAGTCCGCTTCCAACGTAGGTTTGAAAAATGCGCTACATCAGTACCCGTGGCCAGGCGCCCGCCCTGAATTTCGAAGACGTGCTGCTCGCCGGGCTGGCCAGCGACGGCGGTCTGTATGTGCCGGAAAATCTGCCGCGGTTCACCGTCGAGGAGATCGCATCCTGGGCGGGTCTTCCGTACCACGAGCTGGCGTTCAAGGTAATGCGGCCTTTCGTGACCGGCAGTATTCCAGATGCGGATTTCAAGCAGATCCTGCAGGAGACCTACGGGGTTTTTGCCCATAGTGCTGTGGCGCCGCTACGCCAGCTCGACAGCAATGAATGGGTACTTGAGCTGTTCCATGGCCCGACCCTGGCATTCAAGGATTTCGCGCTGCAGTTGCTGGGTCGTCTGCTTGATTACGTACTGGCCAAGCGCGGCGAGCGGGTCGTGATCATCGGTGCGACCTCCGGAGACACCGGATCGGCAGCGATCGAAGGCTGCCGTCGCTGTGACAACGTCGATATCTTCATCCTCCATCCGCACAACCGGGTATCGGAGGTGCAGCGTCGGCAAATGACGACAATTGCTGGCGAGAATATTCATAACATCGCCATCGAGGGTAACTTCGATGACTGCCAAGAGATGGTCAAGGACAGCTTCGCCGATCAGGGCTTCCTCAAAGGGACTCGCCTGGTAGCGGTTAACTCGATCAACTGGGCGCGGATCATGGCCCAGATCGTGTATTACTTCCATGCGGCATTGCAGCTTGGTGGGCCGTCTCGTTCGGTGGCGTTCTCGGTGCCCACAGGCAACTTTGGCGACATCTTCGCCGGCTACCTGGCGCGCAATATGGGGCTGCCGATCAGTCAGCTGGTCGTGGCCACCAACCGCAACGACATCCTGCATCGATTCATGAGCGGCAACCGTTACGACAAGGACACGTTGCATCCCTCGCTTTCACCGTCGATGGACATCATGGTGTCGTCCAACTTCGAACGGCTGCTGTTCGACCTGCATGGCCGTAATGGCGCTGCAGTCGCCGAGCTGATGAGTGCCTTCAAGGCCAGCGGCAAGTTGTCGGTAGAGGAAGAGCGTTGGACCGAGGCCCGCAAGCTGTTCGACTCACTGGCCGTGGATGACGAGCAGACCTGCCGAACTATCGCTGAGGTGTTCGAGTCCACCGGCGAGCTGCTGGACCCGCATACCGCAATTGGCGTCTACGCCGCGCGTGAATGCCGTCGTAGCCTGGCGACACCGATGGTGACGCTGGCTACCGCACATCCGGTCAAGTTTCCGGAAGCGGTTGAAAAAGCCGGCGTTGGCAAAGCGCTTGAGCTGCCGGCACACCTGGCTGACCTGTTCGAACGCCCCGAGCGCTGCACCGTTCTGAACAATGACCTCAAGGCGATGCAGGCCTTTGTCAGCGAGCACGGCAATCGCGGAAAGCCACTTTAGACGAGCGCGGATACCAAAAGGCCAGTCTAGTGACTGGCCTTTCTCGTTTCTGTAAGCCCTTATCATAGAGTGGGCTTGAGCCCCCCATCGAAGGCAATGCAAACCGTGTCGACCACGGCTTTGGTGTGCGGGCGCCGATTCTCTGCTGAGCTTATTCGTCGAACTCTTCCCAGCCGCCCATTTCCTTCCACCGATTGACGATGCCACAGAACAGCTCTGCGGTTTTCTCGGTGTCATAGCGCGCTGAGTGCGCTTCCCGGCCATCAAAATCGATGTCTGCAGCCTGGCAGGCCTTGGCCAGCACGGTCTGGCCGTAGGCGAGGCCGGCGAGGGTGGCGGTATCGAAGCTCGAGAACGGGTGGAACGGGTTGCGCTTGATGTCGCAGCGCGCGATGGCCGCGTTGAGAAAGCCCAGATCGAAGCTGCTGTTGTGGCCGACCAGGATCGCACGCTTGCATCCGGCTGACTTTACCGCCTTGCGTACACTGCGGATGATTTCGTTAAGCGCTTGGGATTCTGGGACGGCCATGCGCAGCGGGTGGTCGAGCTTGATGCCAGTGAACTCGAGCGCAGCGGCCTCGATATTGGCACCTGCGAAGGGTTCGACCCGGAAAAACAGGGTTTCCTGTGGGTATAGCAGGCCTTGCTCATCCATCCCGATGGTTACCGCAGCGATCTCCAGCAAAGCGTCGGTGGCGCAGTTGAAGCCACCGCACTCGACGTCCACGACCACTGGCAGAAATCCCCTGAAGCGTCGCGCCATGGGCGAGCGCGGCTTGCCGGGGCTGTTGCTTTCGAGCTCGTCATCAAACTGCTCGTCACTCATGCGTTTGTCTCCAGCCGCCATTGCAGGGTTTCGCCGGCGCGCAATGGCACCACGTTATGGTCGCCAAACGGCAGGTTTGCCGGAACGCTCCAGGGTTCACGTACAAGCGTGATCGTCTCGGTATTGCGGGGCAGCCCGTAGAAGTCGGCGCCAAAGTGGCTGGCGAAGGCTTCTAGGCGGTCCAGTGAGTTGCGCTGTTCGAATGCCTCGGCATACAGCTCTATCGCGGCGAACGCGGTGTAGCATCCTGCGCAACCGCAGGCGTTTTCCTTGGCATGCTGGGCGTGCGGTGCCGAGTCGGTGCCGAGAAAGAACTTGGGGTTGCCGCTGGTTGCCGCGTCGAGTAGTGATTCCTGATGGACGTTGCGCTTGAGGATTGGCAGGCAGAAGAAGTGCGGGCGGATGCCGCCGACCAGCATGTGGTTACGGTTATAGAGCAAGTGATGAGCCGTAATGGTTGCGCCCACGTTACTGCTGGCGCCTTCAACGAACTGCACCGCATCGCGCGTGGTGATGTGTTCGAATACGACCCTGAGGCTCGGGAAGCGCTCGGTCACCCGGCTCAGCTGTTCGTCGATGAAATATTTCTCGCGATCGAAGATGTCGATCTCTGCGCGTGTCACTTCGCCATGTACCAGCAGCGGCAGGCCGACTTCGGCCATGGTTTCCAGCACCGCAAAGATGTTGTCGATGCGGGTCACGCCTGATGCCGAGTTGGTGGTCGCGCCGGCCGGGTAGAGCTTGGCGGCATGGACATAGCCGCTTGCTTTCGCTGCTCGGACGTCGTCCGGCTGCGTGGCGTCGGTGAGGTAGAGCACCATCAACGGCTCGAACCCGCTCCTCGCCGGTTTGGCGGCGAGAATCCGCTGGCGGTAAGCGTCCGCTTCGGCCGCGTTGCGTACCGGAGGAACCAGGTTGGGCATGATGATTGCGCGCGCGAACTGGCGTGCGGCGTCCGCCACGGTGTGAGGCAACGCTGCGCCGTCGCGCAGGTGGATGTGCCAGTCGTCGGGGCGCAGTAAGGTCAGTCGGTCGGACATGCAGAGTTCCAGGCGGGCAAAACGTGCGGGAATGCTACCGGAAAGCTGTGAAAAAATCGCCGCAGGCGGGAGGTCCGGCCATAACAAATGCCTGCGGGAAGGGCACGGCCAGCGCAGCGGTTGGGTTCAAGTTTTGCTGGCCGGCACCGATACCCCGTTTGAATGTTGATCTCCGTGGAGCCTGCCGTGCGCTTGCGTCTTCTAACCATCGTCTGTCTGCTGGCCTCACCGGCCAACGCGCTTACGTTCCAGACACGTCTGGAGCGCGCGCAATGGCAGGTGGAAGGCGACCAGTTCGAGTGTCGGTTGACGCAACCGGTGGCCGGTTTCGGCGCAGGCGAATTCGTCCGGCGCGCTGGCGAAGAGGCGACCTTTCGTTTGCAGTCGCCTGATCGCTGGATGGGCAACGGTTCGGCGACCTTATTAGCGGCGGCGGCACCCTGGCAGCCTGAGCGCGGCGACATCGATTTGGGCATGGTTTCGGTAATTGGCGGAGACGATTTCCCGCTCAACAGTTCACAGCTGCAAGCTGGGCGTTTGCTAAGCGGATTGCTCGAGGGGCGCAGTCCGGTGGTGCGTCACCGCACGCGGCAGGGCGGGGAGGCGTTGGAGGTGAGGTTGCTGCCGGCGCGATTCGGCAAAGCCTATGAAGAGTTCCGGACCTGCACGGCCAAGCTGCTGCCAGTTAATTTCGATCAGGTTCGCCAGTCACAGGTCGGCTTCCCCTCGGGCGATATTGCGCTCGACGCACTTGGACAGGCCAAGCTCGACATCATTTTGCAATTTCTCAAAGCTGACCCTAGCGTCAATCGCATCCAGCTCGATGGTCATTCCGACAACAGCGGCAACCGGCTGACCAACCGCGATCTCTCCAGACGCCGGGCGCTGGCCGTTGAGGAGTACCTGATTGCCAATGGCGTTGCGAAAGAGCAGATCACGCTGCGCTTTCATGGTGAGCGCTACCCGGTGGTGCCTAACAACAGCGAGGCGAATCGGGCAAAGAACCGCCGGGTGACCCTTAAGCTGGAGCGCGGCCCCGCGACTACCACGGCCGCTACTGCTGGCGGCGCTCCGTCGTCCTGATACCGGGCGGCGTTCACGGCCCTGTAAAACAAACGTCGCGACCAGTAGAATCCCCGCTTTCCTACAATCCCGGGAGTGGATGGCAATGGCCGACGTAAAGAAGGTAGTCCTGGCGTATTCCGGTGGCCTGGACACCTCGGTGATCCTTAAGTGGCTGCAAGACACCTATAACTGCGAAGTGGTGACCTTTACCGCTGACCTCGGTCAGGGCGAAGAAGTCGAGCCAGCCCGAGCCAAGGCGCAGGCCATGGGTGTCAAGGAAATCTATATTGATGATCTGCGCGAAGAGTTTGTCCGCGATTTCGTCTTCCCGATGTTCCGCGCCAACACCGTTTACGAAGGCGAGTACCTGTTGGGTACTTCCATTGCCCGCCCTCTGATCGCCAAGCGTCTGATCGAGATTGCCAACGAAACCGGCGCTGACGCCATCTCTCACGGCGCCACCGGCAAGGGCAACGATCAGGTTCGTTTCGAACTCGGCGCCTATGCCCTCAAGCCGGGCGTCAAGGTGATCGCGCCGTG
Source organism: Stutzerimonas stutzeri (assembly GCF_024448895.1). Taxonomy (GTDB): domain Bacteria; phylum Pseudomonadota; class Gammaproteobacteria; order Pseudomonadales; family Pseudomonadaceae; genus Stutzerimonas; species Stutzerimonas stutzeri_Q. The sequence continues at coordinate 58,424 of NZ_JAMOIC010000007.1, read as the reverse complement.
GCGTGAGTGGGATCTGCTCTCGCGCGAGAAGCTGATGGATTATGCCGAAAAGCATGCAATCCCGATCGAGCGCCACGGCAAGAAGAAATCGCCGTACTCCATGGATGCCAATCTGCTGCACATCTCCTATGAAGGCGGCGTGCTGGAAGATACCTGGACCGAGCACGAAGAAGACATGTGGCGCTGGACCAAGTCGCCGGAAAATGCGCCGGACACGCCGACCTACATCGAGTTGACGTATCGCAAGGGCGATATCGTCGCTATCGACGGCAAGGAAATGAGCCCGGCCGAAGTGCTGACCCACCTGAACAAGGTTGGCGGCGAGAATGGTATTGGTCGTCTGGATATCGTCGAGAACCGCTACGTCGGCATGAAGTCACGTGGCTGCTACGAGACGCCCGGCGGCACCATCATGCTCAAGGGGCATCGCGCGATCGAGTCGATTACCCTGGACCGCGAAGTGGCACACCTGAAAGACGAACTGATGCCCAAGTACGCCAGCCTGATCTACAACGGGTACTGGTGGAGCCCGGAGCGCAGCATGCTGCAGCAGATGATCGATGCCTCGCAGATCAATGTGAACGGTGTGGTTCGTCTGAAACTCTATAAAGGCAACGTCATCGTCACTGGCCGCAAGTCGGACGACTCGCTGTTCGATGCCAACATCGCAACCTTCGAGGACGACGCGGGCGCCTACGATCAAGCCGACGCTGGCGGCTTCATCAAGCTCAACGCGCTGCGCATGCGTATTGCCGCGAACAAGGGCCGGACCCAGTTCTAACGGAACGGGACACGGCTCTGACATAACCCCGGCCATGAGCCGGGGTTATGCTTTCTGCCTTGCTATGAATGAGGAGAGCCACACCATGAGACTGCTGCATACCATGCTGCGAGTCGGCGATATGGACCGATCCATCGCCTTTTACACAGAAGTGCTGGGCATGACCCTGCTACGCCGCAAGGACTACCCGGAGGGCAAGTTCACTCTGGCCTTCGTCGGCTACGGCGACGAAGCACATAACAGCGTGTTGGAATTGACCCATAACTGGGGTGTAGAGAAGTACGACCTGGGCGATGGCTACGGCCACATCGCACTGGAAGTCGAGGACGTCTACAAGGCGTGCGAAGACATCCGTGGCCGCGGCGGCAAGATCACCCGGGAGCCGGGGCAGATGAAGCACGGCACCAGCATCCTGGCCTTCATCGAAGATCCGGATGGTTACAAGGTCGAGCTGCTGTCTCCGTCGCGTCGAGACTGACAGCATTCGAAAGCTACAAAAAAGCCCCTATCAACGGGGCTTTTTACATTTCAAAGATCGAAGTCGAACTCGTTGAGCTGCTTCTGCAAACGACGCTCTTCGAGCAGGTTGTCGATGATGCGGCGTTTGGTGAGGTTGGTCTTGGCAACTTCAACCGGAGCTTCAGCGGCATCGTCTTCGTCTTCAGCGACAAAGTCGTCTTCGATCTGAATATCTTCTTTTTCGGACACTTGTAGTACTCCACGGCATAGGCGCGCTGTTGGCGCACCTTATAGCGACAAATGTGGTAGCCGTAAAAAAGATTTTTTCAATCGTGCGATAGCTTTTGCGTGTAGAGGCTCAATCGTCGGAAGTCTTGTGCTTGTACTCGCAGAGATCCTCGATGCGGCAGCTTCCACATTGAGGTCTGCGAGCCTTGCAGACATAGCGGCCATGCAGGATAAGCCAGTGATGCGCATCCAGCAGATAGTCCTTGGGAACGAACTTGACCAGCCTTCGTTCAACCTCGAGGACATTCTTGCCCGGCGCGATATTGGTGCGGTTGGCGACGCGGAAAATATGCGTGTCGACCGCCATGGTGAACTGGCGGAATGCCGTGTTCAGGACGACATTGGCTGTTTTGCGACCTACTCCAGGCAAGGCTTCGAGGTCTTCTCGGTTGTCCGGGACCTCGCTGCCGTGCTTTTCCATCAGGATTCGACAGGTCTCCAATACGTTCTTGGCTTTGCTGGGATACAGGCCGATGGTCTTGATGTAGCTGCACAGGCCGTCATAACCAAGTGCGTAGATGGCTTCCGGAGTGTTGGCAACCGGGTAGAGTCTGGCGGTGGCCTTGTTGACTCCGACATCCGTGGCCTGAGCGGACAGGATCACGGCGATCAGCAGCTCAAAAGGCGTGCTGTAGGCCAGCTCGGTTTTAGGCTCGGGGTTGTCCTCATGGAAGCGACGAAAGATTTCCAGGCGTTTTGCAGCATTCATGATGGCGTTCCAACCGACCTCATTCAATCACGCCGGTTACACGGACGCGACGACTCTGCACGGGTGCTTCTGGCTGCCTGGCCTTGGCGCGCTCGGCCAGTTGGTGGTCGATACGATTCTTCAGTGCAATCAACAGACCCAGCACGATGAAGGCGCCTGGCGGCAGGATCGCCAATAGGAAGCCCTTGTAGTCGGTGAACAGCGTGATTTGCCAATCGGCGGCAATCGGCCCGAACAGTAAGTGCATGTTGGCAAACAGGGCACCGGTTCCCAGTAGCTCACGCACACCTCCCAGCACAACGAGCACCACCGCGAACCCCAGTCCCATTACCAGTCCGTCGTAGGCCGCTATGAGGGGATTGTGCTTGGCAGCGAAGCCGTCAGCTCGGCCTAGAATCACGCAGTTAGTGGTGATCAGTGGAATGAAAATACCGAGGATCTGATACAGCTCGTACGTATAGGCCTGCATGAGCAATTCGATGCAGGTTGTCAGCGCTGCGATGATCATCACGAAGGCGGGCAGGCGCACCGCTGTGTTGACCACGCTCCGCACCAGCGACACACCTATGTTCGAGCACACCAGCACCAATGCCGTCGCGAGCCCGAGACCCAGCGCGTTGACTGCCGAGTTGCTGACGCCTAGCAGCGGGCAGAGGCCCAGCAGTTGGACCAGGGCCGGGTTATTCTTCCACAGGCCGTCGATGCTCAGTTCGCGGTAACTGGGATTGCTCATTGAGGTTGGCCTTCTGGCTCGGGCTGAGGATCGTCGGCTTGCAGGTCGTCACGGGTCGCGGCGGCGCCGGCGCGCGAATGAGTGGTCACCTCGTCCGGTACGACCTCGCTTTCCAGCGCCTGATCGGCCGTCATCGGCGCAGTGGTAGCGGTCAGCAGCTCCTGCTTGTGTGCATCGAAATACTGCAATGCCCGGTGCACAGCACCCACCACGGCACGCGGTGTGATGGTCGCACCAGCGAATTGATCGAACTCGCCGCGATCCTTTTTGACAGCCCAACCGGAAGCGTCGGGGTTATTCAGCGACCGACTTTCAAACGAGCGTATCCAAGGGCTTTTGCTCAGCTCGATCTTGTCACCCAGGCCCGGGGTTTCACGGTGAGCCACGACGCGCACGCCGGCGATCCGGCCGTCCGCGAGCACGCCGATCAGCAGATGTATCGCGCCGCTGTAGCCGTCTGGCGCAACCGCCTGCAGGATCACTGCCACGGGGCGGCCCTCCTTGAGAGCGATGTAGGCGGGTAATGGCTGCCTTGCCCCAAGAAGCGGATCCTGCACGTCGATACTGTTATCGAGCAGCTGATTGTCGTAGCTGCCGCTCGGCAGAATTTCATTCAAGGCACGCAACTGTGCAGCGCGTTCGGACGCTTCTATGCGTTCGGCCGTGAATTGCTGAAGCAGGGTCACAGCACCCACTGTCACAACAGCGAACAGCCCTAGCACCAGGCTGTTCTTGAACATCGAGCGGCTGATTTCGGGAAGCATCATGTCATTCGCCCAGCTTGAAGCCGCGCTCGGCCTTGCGATGGCCATAAGTGCGCGGGCGGGTGTAGTAGTCGATGGTCGGCGCCGCCAGGTTCATCAGCAGTACGGCGAACGCCAAAGCGTCCGGATAGCCGCCCCAGGCGCGAATGATGTAGACGAGGATGCCGACGCCTGCGCCGAAGATCAGCCGCCCCTGATTGCTCGTTGCGCTGCTCACCGGGTCCGTGACGATGAAGAACGCACCGAGCATGGTTGCGCCGCTGAGCAGATGGAACAGCGGGGAGCCATGGCTATCGGAACCTGAGCCGTTCCAGAACAGCAGGCTCATGATCGTCAATGCAACGAGCATCCCGACTGGGGCATGCCAGGTGAACAAGCGTTTGTGCAGGAGAAAGAGACCGCCCGCGAGGAATGCGAGGTTGACGACTTCCGAGCCGATGCCACCAAAGTGACCAAATGCCGGGTTTGCCCAGAGCTCATCGATGGTCAGGCTCTTGTTGACCTTCAGTACATCAAGCGCGGTCGCCTGTGCCCAGCCATCGGCAAGCGGGGCGATACCAAGAATGTGCTGCAGCCCTGCACTCAACCCGACGCCGTGCGGAACCGGCCAGGTGGTCATTTCGACGGGGAAGGAAACCAGCACTACGACATAGCCGATCATCGCGGGGTTGAACGGATTCTGCCCCAGTCCGCCGTAGAGCTGTTTGCCGAAGACGATGGCGCTCCCGGTAGCGATCAGGGTTAGCCACCACGGCGAGTAGGGAGGGAGCGCCAGTGCCAGCAATACGGCCGTAACCAGCGCGCTGCCGTCGCGTAGAAAGAACGGAACCGGGCGATGCCTGAGCTTGAGGACGAGCGCTTCGCAACCGAGCGCGACGGCGCTTGCCCAGGCCAGATTGATCAGCGTACCGACGCCGTAGAGCCAGGTGAGTACGATCACGCCGGGCAGTGTGGCCGCCAGCACCAGCAGCATCACTCGCTGAGTACGGTTGTTGCCCTTGGTGTGGGGTGAAGTAATACGGGGCAGGGCCATTGGCTCTCCGGTTGAACGCTGTGTAGGGCGCCATGACTGGTCGCCCTGGGAATGGTTACGCCTGTGGCGTGTCCGCTCCCAAAGAATCGGTGTGTGCCTGCAATTTGTGCTCGGCCTCTGTCAGACGCAGCTGAGCAGCCGACAAGGCTGCTGGATCGCTGGCTTCATCGCGCTCCAGCTTGCGAAGGTCGGCTCGGGCGAAGGCGAGGTCGGTCTTCACCGTACGAGTCCGTTCGTCTACGGGCCGTTTTTCACTACGGATTAGTTCGGGCACGGGTTTTCCGGAGTTTGCCTCGGCATCGTGCAGCGCCTGCTCGGCGGTGGCCAGGCCATCCCGGAGCCTGCTCAGTTCAGCGTCTTCGGCACCGGCCTTTTCGGCCTTCTTCAGCTCTGCTCGTTTCATCGCCAGTTCAATCTTTGCTTTCTTGAGCGCTACTTCTCCAGGCGTTTTGATTGCAGGAGCTGGCGCAGAGGCGGTCGGCGTTTCGAGCGCTTTTTCAGCTTCTGCCAGCTGCGCGTGCAACTGGCTCAGTTCCTTATCCTGTTCTGAGTCGCGCGCTTCCAGTTTTTCCAGCTTGCGGATCTGTGCACGCAACATGGCGGCTTCGATCTTGGCTTTTTTAGCTGCTTCATCATGTGCCGGTTTGGCTGGAGTGGCGGCGGGTGCGCTATTGGTTGTAGCTGCCAGCGCCTCGTCTGCTGAAGCCAGCTGCGTCTGAAGCTTGCTCAGCTCGGCCTGCTGTTCGGCGTCGAGGCTTTCGACCTTTTCCAGCTTGCGGATCTGTGCGCGCAACATGGCGGCTTCGATCTTGGCTTTCTTGGCTGCCTCGTCATGCGCCGGTTTGGGTGGAGTGGCGGCGGGTGCGCTACTGGCTGTAGCCGCCAGCGCCTCGTCTGCGGCAGCCAGCTGCGTCTGCAGCTTGCTCAGCTCGGCCTGCTGTTCGGCGTCGAGGCTTTCGACCTTTTCCAGCTTGCGGATCTGTGCGCGCAACATGGCAGCTTCGATCTTGGCTTTCTTGGCCGCCTCGTCATGTGCCGGTTTGGCCGGAGGGACGGCGGGTGCGCTACTGGCTGTAGCTGCCAGCGCCTCGTCTGCAGCAGCCAGTTGCGTCTGCAGCTTGCTCAGCTCGGCCTGCTGTTCGGCGTCGAGGCTTTCGAGCTTTTCCAGCTTGCGGATCTGTGCGCGCAACATGGCAGCTTCGATCTTGGCTTTCTTGGCTGCCTCGTCGGTTGCGACAGCGGGCGCCGCTTGGGCAGGAGCTGATGCTGCCGTCGCCTCATCGAGTGCCTTCTGGGCCAGAGCCGCCGCCTCGCGGAGTTGGGCGACCTGTGCTTCGAGTTCCGGCGTCGCGTGGGCTGCGAGCTGCTTTTCGGCCTTCTTCAGAGCAACCTGCGCCATGCTCGCCTCGATCTTGAGCTTTTTCTGCTCATCGGAAAGCACGACTTTGTTTGCCTGTACCCGCGCTAATGGGTCGTCCTGGCTCGTGGGTGAACTGGTCTCGGTCTGAGCCGCCTTGGCGCGAGCAGCACGCTCGGCGCGTGCCTTGCGATCGGCTTCCTTCTGTTCTTCGGCGCGGCGCAAACGCTCCTGACGCAATTCGAATCGCTGTTTCGAATGCTCGGCCTTCTGCTGTTTTTGCTCCAGCCCTCGGATTTCGCCTTTTGCCGCCCGGTAGTACTGCACTAGCGGAATGCTCGACGGGCAGACATAGGCGCAGGCGCCGCATTCGATGCAGTCGAACAGGTTGTAAGCCTTGAGCTGCTCATGCTCCTGGCCAAGCGCGAAGAAGTGAAGCTGTTGCGGCAGCAGACTGGCCGGGCAGGCCTCCGCACATTCACCGCAGCGGATGCAGGGTAGCGCCGGGGGTGGAGGGGGGAGTTCTGCAAGGGTGCTGGCGAGAAGGCAGTTGGTTGTCTTGATCAGAGGGACGTCCATCGACGGCAGGGTGAACCCCATCATCGGCCCGCCCATGATCAGCCGGTTCAAGCGGTCTTTGTCGAGGCCGGCATAGCTCAGCAGATCCGTTACGGGCGTGCCGATCAGCGCCTCGACGTTCATGGGCTGGCCCAGCGCTTCACCCGTTAGCGTGGTGATGCGCGAGATGAGCGGTTTGCCCAGCAGCACAGCATCATGAATGGCCACGCAGGTGCCGACGTTTTGGCAGAGCATGCCGATGTCTGCAGGCAAGCCGCCGCTGGGCACCTCTTCGCCGGTCAGTATCTGTATCAGCTGCTTCTCGCCGCCAGATGGATACTTGGTCGGAAACACCTTGATCTCGAAATTGCGCTCGCCAACAGCTGCGCGCAAGGCTTCTACCGCTTCGGGCTTGTTGTCTTCGATGCCTATCAGCACCTGGTCTGGCTTGATCAGGTGCGCCAGTATCTCGATACCTGCGATGACTTCCGCCGCTTTCTCCCGCATCAGCAGGTCATCGGCCGTGATGTAGGGCTCGCACTCGGTGCCGTTGATGATGAGCGCACGGATCTTGCGAGTGGGTGGGGCGGTCAGTTTGACTGCAGTGGGAAAGCCGGCACCACCGAGGCCGCTGATCCCGGCCTGACGGATAAGCTCCAGCAGATCACTGGGTTGCATGGACCTGTAGTCTGCCGGTGGCTGCAGCTCTGTCCACTCGTCCTGGCCATCGCTGTCGATGACAATGGCATTGCTGAGCATGCCCGACACATGGGGGTAAGGCTGAGGCCCGATGAAGCCGATGGTCCCGGAAGTGGGCGCATGGACCGGCGCGCTGACGAAACCACTGGCTTCTGCGATCTTCTGCCCTTTGAGCACGCGCTCGCCCAGAACGACACAGGGTTCGGCCGGCGTACCCAGATGCTGAGCGAGCGGGACCACAAGCCTGGCGGGCAAAGGGAACTGCTGGATAGGCGTGCGGTTGGAGAGATCCTTGCGCTCGGGCGGATGAATCCCGCCATGGATGTCCCAGACGTTCATCGAAGTCATGCCGCCTGCTCCTTGTCACTGGCAATCAACTGGCCTGGCATCAGCGGCTGGTCCCATTTCCAGCTCTGCAGGTTGCTGCCGACTTCGATCATGTCGATGCAGTCGACGGGGCAGGGCTCCACGCAAAGATCACAGCCCGTGCACTCGGAAACGATGACGGTGTGCATTTGCTTGGCGGCCCCGACGATGGCATCGACCGGGCAGGCCTGGATGCACTTCGTGCAGCCTATGCACTCCGCTTCGCGAATGTAGGCGACACGGGGCGGGACTTCGCCTTCGACCGCATCCAGAGGCTCGGGCTCGACGTCCAGTAGATCAGCCAAGGCCTGGATGGTCGACTCGCCGCCGGGCGGGCACTTGTTGATCTTGTCGCCGCCGGCAATTGCCTCGGCGTAGGGCTTGCAGCCCGGATAGCCGCATTGGCCGCACTGAGTCTGTGGCAGCAGCGCATTGATCTGCTCGGCGATGGGGTCGCCTTCCACGCGAAAACGTACCGCCGCGAAACCTAGGATTGCGCCGCACAGCAGACACAATGCAAGCAATGCGAGTACGGCAATCACGACCAGACTCATAGCTTGATCAACCCGCTGAAGCCCATGAACGCCAGCGATATCAAACCGGCCGTGACCATGCCGATGGCTGCACCCTGGAACGAGCGGGGGACATCGGCAATGGCGATCCGCTCTCGCATCGCGGCAAACAGGACCAGGACGAGGGAGAAGCCCAGTCCGGCCGCAAAGCCATTGGCTGTTGCGGTAATGAAGGTGAATTCGGACTTGTTGGCGTTCAGCAGCGCGACGCCGAGCACGATGCAGTTGGTCGTGATCAGCGGCAGAAAGATTCCCAGCACGCGGTACAGCAACGGACTGGTCTTGTTCACCACCATTTCGGTGAACTGCACCACTACGGCAATGACCAGAATGAAACTGATGGTGCGAAGGAACTCCAGGTCCAGAGGCTTCAAAATGTATTGCTGAACGATGTAGCTGCACATCGCTGCGAGCGTCAGCACGAAGGTGGTCGCCAGGGACAGGCCGATGGCCGTTTCGATCTTCTTTGATACGCCCATGAAGGGGCAAAGGCCAAGGAACTGCACCAGCACAAAATTATTGACCAGAATGGCGCTAACCATGATCAGAGCGAGTTCGGTCATCGCGGGGTTCCTGTGCGCTCTGCATGAGCCGAGGCTAAAAGGCCGCTATTATCGGGAACCGGTGGCGAGGGTACAAGGCCACAGGGAGTACAGCGTGGCTCTTGCTGCGATTCGTTGACACATCCGGACATGCACCTGGCATGCAGCCAGGTGTCAGCCGGTTTTGACTGTGGTCTGATAGTTCGAGGCCGCAGCTTTCAGGCAGGGCGGCTGCCGGAGGTGCACGATGAAGATTCGCATGATGGTCATGGTTTTGGGATTGGGCATTGCAGCTCAGGCGAGCGCTGACTCGCGGGGCGGCGTTTGGTTCTACCAGCCAGACGGCGGTAGCTACCGAGTCGAGAGTCGCTCCCAACAGTACGATCCCCGCAGCCCTTATCCTCAGCACAGGCAGTACCCGCAAAATCTGCCCCCACGCTATCAGGGGCAGCTCCCTCCGCAGTATTACGAGCGTCACCGCGGGTCGGACCGGCAGCACTGGAACCACGAACGTCGGGGAGATGCTCGACAGTTGCAAGGGTGGAAGGGCGAGCGCAGATCAGGATTGGATCGCCCGCAGCGCTGGGATCGTGACCGTTCCAATAACTATGGCCGCCGTCCGCCCGTTCGTGATGGGCGTGATTACAGAACGCACCAGCGTCACGATTACAACGGTAGGCACTACCGCCGCTGATTGGCCCGCACGCCATGAGGCTTGGATGCCGCTGAGCCATCGAGGCCCGGCGGCGTTTTACATCTTCCTGAGAGCGCTAGTCGGCCCTAGCGATTCCTCCAGCGTGGATCTCGTTTTTCCAGAAAGGCGGTGACGCCCTCCAGGGTGTCCTCGGCTTCGAATAGGTCGACGAAGGCTTCCCGTTCCGCTGCAGCTAGGCTGACAGGGCCTCGGCTGCGCATCGAATCGATCAACGGTTTGATCGTGCGTACGGCAACCGGGCTCTGTCGAGCAACCCGTGAGGCCAGCAGAAGCGCATGCCCGCGCGCCTCGCCGGTGGCAACCACCTGTTCCACCAGGCCAATGCGCAGTGCCGTATCTGCCGTCAGACGCTCACCGCAGAGAATCATTCGCTTGGCCCATCCTTCACCCACGAGCCACGCCAGTGCCTGCGTACCGCCTGCGCATGGCAACAAACCGACTGAAGCTTCTGGCAGCCCCAGCTCCGCCTGCTGTTCTGCAATACGTATGTCGCACGCCAGCGCGCACTCCAGCCCGCCGCCTAGCGCGAAACCATTGATGGCGGCGATGGACACACCGCGAAACTCGCGCAACGCCTCGAACGCTTCGCCAAAGCGCTTGGCCATTTCGCGGGCGCGGATTCGGTCGCCATCGGCAAACAGCTTCAGATCAGCCCCGGCGCTGAAAAACTTCTCGCCCTGGCCACTGATGACCAGCGCGTAGACCTCATCGTCATGGTTGAGGTGCTCGACTACCTGCTTGAGGCCGATCAGTGATTCGCGATCCCAGGTGTTGGCGGGGGGGTGGTTAATGGTGATCAGTGCGGTATGGCCATGCTTCTCTACCGTCAGCTTATGGGTCAGGTCGAAAACACCGGCTTTGTAGGGCTCGACTGCGGTTGTGCTCATGTGTAGTCATCCTCTTCGCTCTTGCTTGCTTCGGATATCCGGGACCGCCCGCAGTTCGGACGGCCCCAGACAATAGATCCGTGCTGATAACCAAAGTGTAGGCGTGGACGATGACGGGGTGTGGGCGGTTACGGCGAAGGGCAATCAGCGCTCGCACGTCTGCGGAGCGCTGGCTATGGGACGGAGGAGGGCAGGCTAGAGCCGTTCAGCCAACTATTGCAGCGCGAGCGTCTGGCCTGTGGCGCGACGTTCTGCCTGCCACTCGGCAAGTGACGGCGCAGCCTGTTCGCCGGTGAGACGGTGAACAATTTCGAAGTAGTCCTGCTTGAACCGGTCCTTGAGCACCTCCTCGCGGGGTTTGACCTTGACTGCATAGACCGTCTGCACGTTCTGGTGGTCGAAGGTGCGCCACTGCTGTTCGTCCTTGAGCAGGCTGTAGCGATGCCCTTCGAGCGCGGCGATGACCCGCTCGCTGTCGATGCTGCGCGCCCGCGTGGCCGCATCTGCCCACTGGTAAACGATGCTATAGGCTGATGCAGCCGAGCTGGACGGGTGAGTCTGGTAGCGCTCGTCGTAGCTTTCGACGAATTTCTGACCGGCGACCGAGCCTTCAAGCTCAGGAACCCGCCATGTCCAGGGCTCGGTGCCAAGTACGCCGCGCATGATGTCCGGCCCTGCGGTTTCGACCATGCTCAATGTCAGATTCGGCACCGCGACCTGCATTTTCTTGTTCAGGCCCATCTCGTCTGCAATACGCATCGCGCGCACAAGGTCTTCGCCGAACAACACCAGCACCAGCACTTGCGCGTCGCTGGCTGCGACTTGAGTCAGTGCTTGCCGATAGTCAGAAAGACGGGCGCCAGGGAATGCCGTTTTCACGCCCGGGTGTTTGGCGGTGTCCAGAGTGCTGGTGGCCTGACGCAGCGAGCTCTCGCTGGTGTGGCCCCAAGTGTAGTCGGACGTGATGTAGAAGTAGCGCTTGTCCGGCAAATGCTTGTTCATGTACTGGCCCAGTACTTGGGCGCTCATCCAGGCATTGTTGCATTCGCGGAACATGTATCGATGAGCATCTTTGCCCGTCGTGTCGTTGGAGTAGGTAAGGGTGCCGAAATAGAGAAGTCCACGCTCTTTGGCGCGCTTGCCTGCTGCAATGGCGACCGCGCTCGATGCACCGCCGAACAGCATCGCTGCTTCCTCGTCAGCCAACTTGTCTACGTTGGCGACTGCTTTCTCCGGGCGTGAGGCAGAGTTGCGAGTGGAGAGCTTAAGTGGTCGCCCGAGGACGCCTCCCTTGGCATTGATCTCTTCGATTGCCAGCAGAGCGCCACGCATCTGCGATAGGCCTTCTTCCTTGTAACTGCCGGTGCGGGGATAGTTGAGTCCGAGGGTTATCGGATCGGCAGCTTCAACTGCCAGACAAAACCCCAGCCCAAGAGCGAGGAGCGCAGTCCGTTTCATTGCAGATTCCTTATTGTATTTTTTGTTGGCGAGAGGCTTTTTTACTGTTCGCTGCGACCATTCGTCACGCACTCATTGGTCGTATATGACATGTCTTTTCTACAAATGTGAGGTGGCCAGCATTTTCCGGTAGAACTTGGCGCTATCGCTCCTGTCTCCGTACGCATTGACTCATTCGGGGCCTTCTCTTAGGGTTCAGCGCCTCGTCAGGCCAGGGCCATGCCATGAATCAAGGTGAGCGCGTCAAACTCGAGGAAAGCTGGAAGCAAGCGTTGCACGAAGAGTTCGAGCAGCCCTACATGAAGGAGCTGAGTGCGTTTTTGCGCCGTGAGAAGGCTGCGGGCAAAGTCGTCTATCCGCCGGGCCCGCTGATATTCAATGCGTTGAATTCAACGCCTCTGGAACAAGTGCGTGTGGTGATCCTGGGGCAAGACCCCTATCACGGGCCAGGTCAGGCCCACGGGCTGTGCTTCTCGGTCCAGCCAGGTGTTGCGCCCCCGCCATCGCTGCAAAACATATTCAAAGAGCTCAAGCGGGACCTGAACCTTGAGATGCCGCGTCACGGGTATCTTCAGAGTTGGGCGGATCAAGGTGTTCTGATGCTCAACACGTCGCTGACGGTAGAGCAGGGAATGGCAGGGTCTCACGCCAAAATGGGCTGGCAGCGCTTGACCGACAGGATAATTGAGGTGGTCAGCGAGCAACGCTCGGGGGTGGTTTTCATGCTTTGGGGCGCGCACGCTCAGAGCAAGGCCAAACTGATCGACCCGACGAAACACTTATTGCTGAAGTCCGTTCATCCGTCGCCGCTATCCGCACATCGCGGATTTATCGGTAATGGGCACTTCAGTCGTGCGAATCAGTTTCTTCGCCAATGTGGACTGGTGACGATCGACTGGCAACTGCCAGAGGAAGTGTGAGTGGTGCCGCAGTCGGGCTGCGGCGCTGTCTGGACCTATAGCCTAGACTTATTGCTTGCTGCCGTGGGCAGAGGCCAGCTCTTGAGCGTGCTGTAGATGCTGCTCTAGATCCTTGAGAGTGGTTTCGGCAAACTTTTTGAGCTCTGCATTCTCGCCATCTTTGGCATATTCACGGAACAGCTCGATGGTCTGCTCGTGTGCCGCGACCTGGTTGTTGGCGTAAGCCTGGTCAAAGTTCTCACCATCGCGCAACTTCAGGATCATGGCTTTGGCCTTATCCATGAGAGTGGCTTCGTCCGACATCTCAAGATCGTCATGCTGGCCTGCCAGTTCAGCAAGCTTCTGGTTCGCCTTGGTATGATCATCGATCATCTTTTGAGCAAAAGTTTTGACGTCTTCGGCGGTACCTTTGTCCAGTGCCAGCTTGGCGGTTTCAATTTCTGCCATGCCTTTTGCTGACGCCTCGTCGACAAAGTTTTCGCCGTCGGCCGCCAACGCGAAGTTCGCGGCTACGCCGAATAAAACGGCTGCCGTACCTGAAAAGAAAGTCTTGGTTCTCATCTTGTTCTCCTTCATCTAGCTGACAAGCTGGTGCGCCGCTATCGGTAACACAAGGGCACTAGCGAGATGCGGCAAGATCGCCGTCTATTTTGTGACTGGGCGCGGACGAGACGGTTCCTTGTACCGGGCGAGCGGTCAGGCGAGGTTCAGGAAAAGCGGATGCGGAAAAGGGAAGATGAGTGGGGGAGGGTATCGAGCGATACCCCTCTGAGGCGCTACTGAAGCATGCTCATGGCGGCGTCCATGGCGGCCGACAGGTCTTCGTCTTCCTGCAACAGGGTGTTTGGATCAAGCCCGAGCTTGGAGAACGCTGGGATCTGGTTCCAGTCGAGCTGCGTGTAAGGGTGCGTAGTGCCGATGAAGCTTTGCAAGGTCGCGACCTGAACGATATCGACGTAATCGACCTTTTCCGATACACGAGAGAAGTCCAGGTGTTGGCCGGGGACGATTGCGATCGGGTCCGGGAACTCCCAAGCGCGCAGAATTTTCTCGCCAATTATTGGATGGATGCGGTCGATGACATGATTCAGGCTGATCGAATCGCTCAGCAAAGCGCTGTGCTCTTCGGCATAGGTCAGAATGGGCAGGATTCCTATCTGATGGATCAACCCGGCAAGTGTCGCCTGATCAGCCGGAAGCCGGGTGAAATTGCGGCACAGCACATGGCTGATGGCTGCGATCTCGGTGCTTTTGTTCCACACCTCCCGCATCTTGCGGTCGACGACGTCGGTTGTGGCCTGGAACATCTGTTCCATGGCCAATCCGGTTGCAAGGTTTGACGTGTAGTTGATGCCAAGACGGCTGATCGCCATCTGCAGGTCGTTGATTTCGCGATTGGTGCGCAACAGCGGGCTGTTGACAACCTTGATGATGCGCGCGGTGAGGGCGGTGTCGTTACCGATCACCTTTGCCAGTGTCGGGATGCTGACGTCTGGATCTTCTGCCGCCTCCCGGACTTTAAGTGCGACTTCCGGAAGCGTAGGCAGAACCAGCTCGTCGTTTTCGATCGCCTGCATCAATTCCCGCTGGACTTTGTCGGCAAGAGTGCTCATGTCTTTCCCTATCGATAATCAGTGTTGGGTATGGCTTTAAGTCAGCGCTGGATTTCTTTGTCCGCGTCTAATTTGTATGGCAGTTCGAGAAGCGTGAGTGGCAATCCATCCGGTGAACCGAGAAATATCCGACCGTCAGCTGCCGCGTCTTCCTGGAGGACCGCCAGCAGCTCCATCGCGCCGTCTGCACTGGCTGCAAGCACGACTTCGCCAACGCTTGAGCCATGCACCGGGGAATACAGCTCCAACCCAGGCGACGGCACTTCCACGTCTACACTGTCGGCGCTGAGTCGATGCAGGCGGCGCTTCAATTTGCCGAGATACTGCATCCTGGCGACGATTTCCTGCCCTGTATAACAACCCTTCTTGAAGCTGACGCCGCCTAGCGCCTGAAGGTTGATCATCTGGGGTATAAAGAGCTCCCGGGTCTGCGCGACTACCTGGCCGACGCCGGCGCGAACCTGTGCCAGCAACCACGCGCCGAGCGATGCTTCCTGCAGTTGTGCTGCCAGACGTATCCGAGTCGTGCCTGCCTCGCTGGCGCGGACCCAGAGTTCCGCTCGGCCATCGATCAGGCGGATTGCGATCTGCCCGTGAGCGGTAACGACCTCGTCAGCTTCCTGTGGAAGGTCCAGGCCCAGGCTGACGAGTGCGCCATCGCCGTTGGCGAGGCCGAAGCGAACCCATTCGTCACTTTCGTCGAAGAGTTTGGATTTCGAGAAGGCCGCGAATTTCGTCAGATCAGTCAGCTGCGGCTGAATTAGGCCACGGTCCATTGCCAGCAGATATCCGTCGCCATCCGGCAGGATTCTAAAGCTGGACTGCATACGACCTTTAGGGGTGCAGCGAGCGCCCAGGCTGGAATGGTGGTCATTCAGATAATTCATGTTGCAGGTCAATTGGCCCTGCAGAAACTTGCTTGCATCCGGGCCGCGTACAGCCAGCACACCTTCGTGCGACAAGACGCAGAAAAAAGCAGTGTCGGTCATGAAGAGTCGCCGTGAAGAAATCCGGGTCGGCATCATAGCAGGAGCTTGACGAAACACAGTGTGCGCCAGCTGCCACTCCATGTCGCGAACAGACGTGCCGCGTCGTCCCGCCAGCCGCTATAATGCCGGGCTTCATCTAAGGAGCATTGGCATGGTCGAACAATCCGAACTTAATCGCCTGTTCTGGCAAAGCCGCCGCGGCATGCTCGAGCTGGACGTTCTGCTGGTGCCTTTCGTCAAGGAAGTCTATCCGGAGCTAAACGAAGAAGATCAGCGTCGCTACCGCAAGCTGCTGAGCTGCGAGGATCAGGATATGTTTGGTTGGTTCATGGAGCGCGCCGAGCCAGACGATGAGGACCTGCGCTGTATGGTTCGCATGATCCTTGACCGTGTCCAGCCCAAGTAACTCCGTATTTGAATGCAGCTGGCGGGCGTCGGGCCTGCTGCTCTCGCTATATCTGGCGGTGCTGATGTTGGCGTGCATCACGCTGGTTGTGCTGCCGGTTCCGCTTTGGCTTCAAATGATTCTGCTGGGCGTGTGCGTGCTTCACGCGGTATGGGTCGTTCCTACGTCGATCTTGCTGTCACGCCGTTCATCGTGGCGTGCGTTACGTCACGCGGAGCAAGGATGGTCTTTGTGGAGTCGCCAATCGGGCTGGCAGCCCGTGCAGCTGAGGCCTGACAGCCTTGCGCTGCCAATGGTAGTCATACTTCGCTACCGGGTGCCGGGCGACTGGTTTTCCCACGGGATCTGCATTCCGCGCGGTGCAATGCCGCGCGACCAGCATCGACGTCTGCGACTCAGATTGAAGTTCAGTCGCCGTAGGTGGGCGAAACCAGAATAGTGTCCTTTGCTTCTGGCAATTGCTCGGGATAATCCAATGTAAAGTGCAAGCCGCGACTTTCCTTGCGCGACATGGCAGACCGGATCATCAACTCCGCCACCATTGCGAGATTGCGCAGTTCGATCAGGTCCCGGCTGACCTTGTAATTACTATAGAACTCATCGATTTCCGCCAGTAGCAGGCGCACCCGGTGCTGCGCACGTACGAGCCGCTTCGTGGTTCTGACGATACCCACGTAGTCCCACATGAAGCGTCTGAGTTCGTCCCAGTTGTGCGCGATGATGACGTCCTCGTCCGAGTCGGTAACCTGGCTGGCATCCCATGTCGGAAGGGACGGGAGGCCTTCGATTGATGGCAGCTCTGCAAGCATGTCCTGTGCGGCGGCTCGCGCGTAGACGAAACACTCCAGCAGCGAGTTGCTGGCCATTCGGTTGGCGCCGTGAAGACCGGTGAAGCTGGTTTCGCCTATTGCGTACAGCCCGGGTATATCGGTTTTGCCGGCTTGATCGACCAACACGCCACCGCAGGTGTAGTGCGCCGCAGGCACCACTGGAATTGGCTCTCTTGTGATGTCGATACCAAACTCGAGGCAGCGCTCATAAACCGTTGGGAAGTGGGATTTGATAAACGCAGTGGGCTTGTGGCTGATATCCAGAAAGACGCAGTCAATGCCCAGGCGCTTCATCTCATGGTCAATTGCGCGAGCGACAATGTCGCGCGGGGCTAGCTCTGCGCGCGTGTCGAAGCGGGGCATGAAGCGTTCACCATTGGGCAGTGTCAGAATGGCGCCTTCGCCTCTCAGAGCTTCTGTGATCAGAAAACTCTTTGCCTTCGGGTGGTACAGGCATGTTGGGTGAAACTGGTTGAACTCCAGGTTGCCGACTCGGCATCCCGCACGCCAGGCGATGGCGATGCCATCGCCGCATGCGCCGTCAGGATTGCTCGTATAAAGGTAAACCTTGGCCGCGCCGCCGGTAGCTAAAACCACGAACTTCGCCTGGAAGGAGTCGACCTCGCCAGTTGCGCGATCCAGAACGTAGGCGCCAACGCAGCGTCGGCCGGGCAGTCCAAGTTTTCGTTCGGTGATCAGATCGACCGCTACCCGCTGCTGCAGGAGGTCGATATTTGTCCGATCATGGGCGTGGGAGAGCAGGGTATTGAAGATTGCAGCGCCAGTGGCATCCGCGGCGTGGATGATACGTCGGTGACTATGCCCGCCTTCGCGCGTAAGGTGATATTCGAAACTGCCAGCCTCCCGATCGGCTTCATCTCTGGTGAAAGGGACGCCTTGTTCGATCAGCCATTGAATTGCCTCTCGACTATGTTCCACCGTAAACCGCACGGCTTCTTCTTTGCATAGCCCTCCTCCGGCAATGAGCGTGTCGGCTACGTGTGATTCGACCGTGTCACTGGTGTCGAGCACCGCTGCCACGCCACCCTGGGCCCAATAAGTCGACCCGTTGGCAAGGTCGCCCTTGCTCAATACCGCAATACGCAGCGTCCCTGGCAAGTTGAGCGCCAGCGTCAAACCGGCGGCGCCGCTGCCTATGACCAGGACGTCGTACTCTAAATGTCGGCTCATTTCGGATCTCACATTGAGGCGAGGCCTAGTATATAGGCGCGTCCGCCTGCAAAATAGCGGCCCTTGTTGAACTGGCGGTTGCTTTGGAACTTTTCTTGCAAGCCTATCTCTATAGACAGTTGTGGATGCAGGCCGGGCGCCGATCAGTGGGTGGCCGGTTGGTTTTTATAGTGGATGCCACGAGTGCGCTTTGGAGGCGGTTCGTTTCCAGGTGCTGCTCGCCAATGCCATCAGGTGTGTTGCAGGAATGCTTGCTTGGAGGGGGAGAACTTTTGTGTAAAGCCCGGGTCTATTCTGGCAGGTCAGCTCGCAGGCGAGCGCAGCACCCCTTCCAGGTCATGGAGGAGTGTTTATGCTAACCCAGGAGCAGGACCAGCAACTGGTCGAGCGAGTGCAACGGGGTGATAAGCGGGCCTTTGATTTGTTGGTATTGAAGTACCAGCACAAGATTCTTGGTTTGATCGTGCGGTTCGTACATGACTCTCATGAGGCTCAGGACGTCGCACAGGAAGCCTTTATCAAAGCCTATCGCGCTCTGGCGAATTTTCGTGGAGACAGCGCTTTTTATACATGGCTGTACCGCATCGCCATTAACACCGCGAAGAATCATCTGGTGGCGCGAGGGAGAAGGCCACCTGATAGCGACGTAAGCTCCGAAGACGCCGAATTTTATGAGGGCGATCACGCTCTAAAAGATATCGAGTCGCCGGAACGAGCGCTGCTCAGGGATGAAATAGAGGACACAGTTCATAGAACTATCCAACAACTTCCAGAAGATTTGCGTACCGCTCTAACACTACGTGAATTTGATGGTCTTAGTTATGAAGACATTGCAAACGTCATGCAGTGTCCGGTGGGTACGGTCCGCTCACGGATTTTCCGGGCGCGGGAAGCCATCGATAAAGCATTGCAACCCTTGTTGCATGAATCCTGAGACAGCGGCGACAGCCAAGAGAGGAACCGCTATGAGTCGTGAAGCCCTGCATGAATCGCTGTCCGCGGTGATGGATAACGAAGCGGACGAGTTGGAACTACGTCGAGTGCTTGCCACTGACGGTGACACTGAAATGCGGTCGACTTGGTCGCGTTATCAGTTAGCTCGTGCTGCAATGCACAAGGAGTTGATTGAGCCTCGCCTGGATATCGCTTCGGCGGTCTCAGCAGCTTTGGCTGATGAACCTGCCCTCAGCGCAGCCAAGACCCAACCTTCCGCTTGGCGGAATATTGGTCGGCTTGCGGTTGCAGCTTCTGTAACTGTCGCGGTGCTTGCGGGTGTGCGGCTTTACAATCAGAGCGAAGTCGCGGGTCCGCAGATTGCACAGCAGGCTGCTCAGCCTACTATTGCTGTTCCGCAGGCTAGCCAGGGTCCGGCAGTATTGGCAGGCTACAGCGAAAGCGCGGATGCGCCAGCTGCTCAAGAAGCGGGCGCTGAGGCTTCCGCTGAAGGATGGCATGAGAAAAGGTTGCCTTCGTACGTGCGTCAGCATGCACAACAAGCTGCATTTGGTGCCGGCTCTGAAAGTGCGTTGCCGTATGCGCGTGCCGCAAGCATGGAAGATCGTTAAGGAACAACATGCGTGTAATACCGCTGTATGTGGTGCTCGGAGGCTGGCTATCAATGCCGGCCTTTGCTGCTGATGACGCTAATGCTTGGATGCAGAGGCTTGCGGCAGCTGAGAAAAAGCAAAGTTACGAAGGCACTTTCGTCTACGAGCGCAACGGGAGCTTTTCCAGTCATTCCGTATGGCAGTTTGTAGACGGAGAGCAGCTGCGCGAGCGCCTGCTGCAGTTGGATGGTCCGGCAGCTGAAGTGTCTCTCGTGAATGGCGAGGTTCAATGCGCGAGCGAGGATATGGCGTCCCAGGTGCGATACGCGCAGCCGTGGCGCCAGCAGCAGCTTGAGCCCGACATGCTATCCAAGTCATATAGTTTCAAGGTTATTGGTGAGTCTCGAGTTGCTGGGCGACCTGCTTTGGCGCTAGCCATTAGTCCGCGTGATCAGCATCGTTATGGTTTTGAGCTGCATCTGGATCGGGAAACGGCGCTGCCGCTCAAGTCGTTGCTTCTCGACGAGGGCGGGCAATTGTTAGAGCGGTTTCAGTTCACCCATTTTTCCGCTGATTCTATTAAGGCGGACGATGTCCAGGCAGGTTCTGAATGCCGGCCTGTATCTCTAGCGAGCAACCAAGACACGGTTGATACTGAATGGCGCTCTGATTGGGTGCCTGACGGGTTTGAGCTGATCGATTCGAATGTTCGCCCAAGTCCGGCATCAGAAGAGCCGGTCACCTGGCTCTCTTATGGAGATGGTCTCGCCCGCGTATCCGTGTTTGTCGAGGCTCTGGACGGCGCTGTCGTCGAAGACACTCGTAGCCAGATGGGGCCAACGGTTGCTGTGTCCAAGCGTATTTCGACTTCAAACGGTGATGTGATGGTCACCGTTGTAGGCGAGATCCCTCTGGGGACCGCCGAACGAATGGCATTGTCGATGCGCTCTGGGTCCGAACCGGCGTCGCAATGATCGAAGAGCCTGGCCGCGTCGTTGCGGTAGAAGCGGGCGCTGTTTGGGTCGAGACTCAGCGCAGCAGCACTTGCTCCGGCTGCTCTGTCAGGAGTGGTTGTGGCAAGGGGCTCACCGATAGGCTAGGCATACGCGAGCGTCGAGGTCTGATTCGGGCTTCGTCCGATCTTCATCTCGATGTAGGCGATGCTGTTGTCATTGGCATTCGCGAGCGTGCGCTGCTGCGGGGCGCCTTTCTTGTTTATCTTTTCCCGTTATTGACTCTTTTTGCTTCGGCCGTAGCTGCGTCTGAAATGGCGCTAGCGGAGCCGTACATAATTCTGTTCAGTGCGTTCGGGTTCTTCTTTGCTTGTCTAATAGTTCGCAAGCGAAGCCAGCGAAAAGCTGATGATCCAGCGCTACAACCTGTCGTATTGCGTGCAATGCTGGTGGCAACGCCTGCATAAGCGGGGCGGAAATCATCGGGGGTATGGCTTTGAAGGTGTTACGGAATCGCTTCGCGTCCATCATTGCGTTGTTTCTGCTAATCCAGACGGCTGCAGCTTATGCGCAATTGCCGGACTTCACGCCCTTGGTTGAGAGTGCTTCTCCGGCTGTCGTCAATATCAGTACCAATCAAAAAGCGGCTGCACAGGGGGCCAATCCTCATCTCCCAGACCTCGAAGGCTTGCCGCCGATCTTTCGAGAGTTCTTTGAGCGAAGCATCCCTGAAATCCCGCACGGCGGGCGGCAGCCCGATGCACAATCCCTTGGGTCGGGTTTCATCATCTCCAGTGACGGCTATGTGTTAACCAACAACCACGTTGTTGCCGATGCTGATGAGATCATTGTCCGCTTACCTGACCGCAGTGAGCTGGAGGCAACTCTTGTCGGTGCCGACCCCAGGACGGATGTTGCGCTCCTAAAGCTTGACGCCACTGGTCTGCCTGCAGTGAAACTTGGTAAGTCCAGCTCTCTGAAAGCGGGGGAGTGGGTGCTGGCAATCGGTTCGCCGTTCGGATTCGATCATACGGTCACCGCCGGGATTGTGAGCGCCACGGGGCGGAACCTGCCAAATGAGAGCTATGTGCCTTTTATCCAGACTGACGTGGCCATTAATCCGGGAAATTCCGGCGGGCCGCTTTTCAACCTGCAAGGCGAAGTGATTGGCATAAATTCCCAGATATTTACCCGTTCGGGCGGCTTCATGGGCCTGTCCTTCGCTATTCCGATAGACATAGCCATGGATATAGCCGATCAGCTGCGGACTGACGGTAAAGTCAGTAGGGGTTGGCTGGGAGTGGTCATTCAAGACGTCAATCGTGGCCTCGCTGAATCGTTCGGGCTCGAGCGGCCAGCAGGTGCGCTGGTTGCTCAGGTGCTAGATGGGAGCCCAGCTGCCAAGGGTGGTTTGAGGGTGGGTGATGTCATCCTCAGTGTTGACGGCAACGATATTGATATGTCGGCCGACTTGCCCCATCTGATTGGTACGATCAAGCCAGATACTCAGGCCAGGCTTGGCATCGTTCGAGAGGGCGATCGCCAGACGCTCAATGTTCGGATCGGCGCCATGCCTGAGGACGGCGACGTCGCGACCGCAAGTGAGAGCACTGAGAAAAGCAGCAACAGGCTTGGCGTAAAAGTGTCCGAACTGACCGACGAACAAAGGCGCAGCCTGGATCTGCCTGGTGGTGTGGTAATTACCGAGGTGACGAACGGGCCGGCGGCGATGATCGGTTTGCGGCCAGGGGACGTGATCACCCATTTGGCCAATCAGGCGATTGATTCGGCCTCCACCTTTGGTCGTGTCGCTGACCAATTGCCAAAGAATCGCTCTGTTTCCATGCGAGTGCTGCGTCAGGGTCGGGCGAGTTTCATCACCTTCAAACTTGCTGAATGACCGGTTCATGCGAACGGAAGGCGGCCTTCAGGCCGCTTTTTCTGTTGACGATGTGATTATTCCTTCTACAGGCCGCGTATCGGCGGCGTGGAATAGGTGCCCGGGTCCGGCGTGGCGCTGATTAGACCTATCAGGTACACTTTGCGGCTATTTTCAGCGGGCAATCGGCCTGCGGCGTATTCGAGTGTTGAGCTGTGAGCGACCTGAGTCATATCCGCAATTTCTCCATCATCGCGCACATCGATCATGGCAAATCGACCCTGGCTGACCGATTCATCCAGATGTGTGGCGGCCTCACCGAGCGTGAGATGAACGCGCAAGTACTTGATTCGATGGACCTTGAGCGTGAGCGAGGCATCACAATCAAGGCACACAGCGTCACGCTGTATTACAAGGCTCGAGACGGCAAAACCTACCAGCTCAACTTCATCGACACGCCCGGACATGTGGACTTCACGTATGAAGTCAGTCGTTCGCTGGCGGCATGTGAGGGCGCACTTCTTGTGGTGGACGCCGGGCAGGGGGTTGAAGCGCAGTCCGTAGCCAACTGTTACACGGCGATCGAGCAGGGCCTGGAGGTCATGCCGGTTCTGAACAAGATGGACTTGCCGCAGGCGGATCCCGACAAGGTAAAGGACGAGATCGAGCACATCATCGGAATCGATGCCACCGATGCGGTTGCTTGCAGTGCCAAGAGTGGTATGGGCGTTGATGACGTTCTCGAGCGCCTGGTTCAGGTTATTCCGCCACCTACCGGCGAGATCGATGCGCCGCTTCAGGCGCTGATCATCGACTCCTGGTTCGACAACTATCTTGGTGTTGTCTCCCTTGTGCGGGTCCGTCATGGTCGGATCAAAAAAGGCGACAAGGTACTGGTGAAGTCGACCGGCAAGACCCATCAGGTCGACAGTGTGGGTGTATTCAACCCCAAGCACAGCAGCACGGCGGATCTCAAAGCTGGCGAAGTGGGCTTCATCATTGCCGGTATCAAGGACATTCTGGGCGCCCCCGTTGGCGACACCCTGACGCTTTCAAACACGCCGGACGTGGAAATGCTGCCCGGCTTCAAGCGCGTCAAGCCGCAGGTCTATGCTGGCCTGTTCCCGGTCAGCTCGGACGATTTCGAGGATTTCCGCGAAGCGCTGCAGAAGCTGACTCTTAACGATGCTGCCCTTCAATACGAACCGGAAAGCTCCGACGCGCTGGGTTTTGGCTTCCGTATTGGTTTTCTCGGCATGCTACACATGGAGATCATCCAGGAGCGGCTCGAGCGCGAGTACGATCTGGATCTCATCACCACCGCACCAACAGTGGTCTATGAGCTGGCGTTGAAGAACGGCGAGACGCTATACGTCGACAGTCCCTCCAAGTTGCCTGATCTCTCCTCGATCGAGGACATGCGCGAACCCATCGTAAGGGCCAACATTCTGGTCCCGCAGGAGCACCTGGGTAGCGTCATTACGCTTTGCATCGAAAAGCGCGGCGTGCAAAAGGATCTGCAGTTTCTCGGTTCGCAGGTCCAGGTTCGTTACGACCTCCCAATGAGTGAGGTGGTGCTGGACTTCTTCGACCGGCTGAAGTCTGTCAGCCGCGGCTACGCCTCCCTTGATTACAGCTTCGAGT
Source organism: Stutzerimonas stutzeri (assembly GCF_024448895.1). Lineage (GTDB taxonomy): Bacteria > Pseudomonadota > Gammaproteobacteria > Pseudomonadales > Pseudomonadaceae > Stutzerimonas > Stutzerimonas stutzeri_Q. The sequence continues at coordinate 34,531 of NZ_JAMOIC010000007.1, read as the reverse complement.
GCTTCCAGTCAGCGAATCTGACGCGTCTGGACATCCTGATCAATGGTGACAAAGTCGACGCGCTGGCGCTGATTGTTCATCGAGATAATGCACACTACAAAGGTCGGATGTTGGTCGAGAAGATGAAAGAGCTCATCCCTCGTCAGATGTTCGACGTTGCGATTCAAGCGGCGATTGGCGGCCAGATCGTGGCTCGCAGCACCGTCAAAGCACTGCGCAAGAACGTTCTGGCCAAGTGCTACGGCGGTGACGTGAGCCGTAAGCGCAAGCTTCTGGAAAAACAGAAAGCGGGTAAGAAGCGGATGAAGCAGGTCGGCAACGTAGAGATTCCGCAAGAAGCATTCCTGGCGGTGCTGAAGGTAGATAGCTGACATGTCGATCAATTTTCCGCTGTTACTGGTAATTGCCGTTGCGGTATGCGGCTTTCTGGCTCTTATCGATTTGCTGTATTTTGCGCCGCGTCGCCGGGCTGCGATAGCGAACTACGAAGGCCGTGCCGGGGCCGGGCCTGACCAGACGACGCTTGATGCTCTGAATAAAGAGCCGGTGTTGATTGAATACGGCAAATCGTTTTTTCCCGTGCTGGCGATCGTATTGGTGCTGCGCTCGTTTCTTATCGAGCCGTTTCAGATTCCGTCAGGCTCCATGATCCCGACGCTGGAAGTGGGCGATTTCATTCTGGTGAACAAGTTTGCCTACGGCATTCGCCTGCCCGTCGTCGACACCAAAGTCATCGATGTCAGCGATCCGAAACGCGGCGATGTGATGGTGTTTCGTTACCCTAGCGATCCGAACATCAATTACATCAAGCGCGTCGTGGGGCTGCCAGGGGATGTGGTCAGCTACAGCAGCGATAAGCGCCTGAGTATCAACGGCAAGTCGGTTCCCGAAACGCTTGTCGGCGAAGAGCCGGGAAGCCTGGGCAGTGCAAAGCTCTATCAGGAAAAGCTGGGTGAGGCCGAGCATCAGATCCGCAAGGAGATGGCACGCTATCGTGTCGAACCTGATCGTGAGTGGCGTGTCCCCGAAGGTCATTACTTCATGATGGGCGACAACCGTGACAATTCGAATGACAGCCGCTATTGGCAGGATGCCGCTATTCCAGCTGATCTTGCCGGCATGGTGCCCGACCGCAACATTGTCGGTAAGGCGTTCGCGGTCTGGATGAGTTGGCCCGATCCGAAGTTCAGCAACCTCCCGCATTTCTCGCGCGTCGGGCTGATTCACTAAGCTGTGAATCAGCGCCGGGTTCATCTGGCCCGGCTCGCTATATTTGAACAGCCCCGATTCGTGGGTAACGTTACGACATAGAGGTCGACATGAGTTTTGCTCGTTCGCAGAAAGGTCTGTCCATGCTGAGCTGGATCGTGATGCTTGCACTGGTCGCTTTCATCGCCAGTACTGCATTCAAGATGATGCCGCATTACTTCGACTATATGTCCATGGACAAGATCATCAGCGGAGTTGAAAGTGACAAGTCGATGGAAATCCGGACGGTCCGGGATTTCTACAGCCATGTCCGCAAGGGAATGGACGTTAACGGCATTCGCGACCTCAACCTCGAGGAAGCGCTCAAGGTCGTCATCGAGAACAATGAATTCAAGGTCCATCTGGATTACGAGAAACGTGAGCCCCTGATTCGAAACCTCGATCTGGTGGCGAACTTCGACAAAGAATATCGCCTAAGGATGCCGTGAGCACTTCGTTAGCCCGTCTCGAGCGCAGGCTCGGTTATCAATTCAAGGATCAGGAGCTGATGCTCCTGGCCCTGACGCATCGCAGCTATGCCGGACGCAACAATGAGCGTCTGGAATTTCTCGGCGATGCCATTCTCAACTTCATTGCCGGTGAGGCGCTTTTCAACCACTTTCCGCAAGCGAAGGAAGGGCAGCTATCCCGCCTGCGGTCGCGGCTGGTGAAAGGAGAAACGCTTGCCGTGCTCGCTCGGGGGTTCGAGCTTGGCGAATACCTGCGCCTTGGTTCCGGTGAACTAAAGAGCGGTGGTTTTCGTCGTGAGTCGATCCTTGCCGATACGCTGGAAGCCCTAATTGGCGCTATCTACCTCGACGCGGGCATGGAAATGGCTCGCGACCGGGTGCTTGCATGGCTAGCCAACGAACTGGATGGGTTGACGCTGGTCGACACCAACAAGGATCCGAAGACGCGTCTGCAGGAGTTTCTCCAATCGCGCGCCTGCGATCTGCCCAAGTACGAGGTGGTGGCAATACAAGGAGAACCGCATTGCCGGACCTTCTTCGTTGAGTGCCAAGTGTCGCTGCTCCACGAAAAGACCCAGGGACAGGGAGCAAGCCGGCGCATCGCCGAACAGGTTGCCGCTGCCTCGGCATTGATCGCCCTTGGCGTGGAGAATGGACATGATTGATCAAAATTTGGACGGCGACGCCGTCACCCGTTGCGGCTACGTTGCAATCGTCGGGCGTCCCAACGTGGGCAAATCGACCCTGCTCAATCACGTTTTGGGTCAGAAGCTCGCGATCACCTCGCGCAAGCCACAGACCACTCGCCACAACATGTTGGGCATCAAGACCGAAGGTGCGGTTCAGGCCGTTTACGTCGACACCCCCGGTCTTCACAAGAATGGCGAGACGGCGCTCAATCGTTATATGAACCGTACAGCCTCATCGGCATTGAAAGATGTGGATGTCGTAGTCTTCGTAGTCGATCGTACACGCTGGACCGATGAGGACCAGGCGGTGCTTGAGCGCCTCCAATATGTCGAAGGCCCGCTCATCGTAGCGGTGAACAAAACCGACCGCGTCGAAGATAAAGGCGAGCTGTTACCGCACTTCGAGTGGTTGGCGCAGCAGCTTCCGAATGCCGAGATCGTTCCGATTTCCGCCCAGCATGGGCAAAACCTCGATGTATTCGAGAAGCTGGTTGCATCGCATCTTCCAGAGAACGAGCATTTCTTCCCCGAGGACCAGATCACCGATCGCAGCAGCCGTTTCTTGGCAGCGGAACTGGTGCGGGAAAAGATCATGCGCCAGCTAGGCGCCGAAGTGCCGTACCAGATCACCGTTGAGATCGAAGATTTCAAGCAGCAAGGGCGTGTGCTTCACATCCATGCACTGATTCTGGTCGAGCGGGACGGGCAGAAGAAAATCATCATTGGCGACAAGGGTGAGCGCATCAAGCGCATCGGCCAGGAAGCGCGCAAGGACATGGAAGTACTGTTCGACTCCAAGGTCATGCTCAACCTCTGGGTCAAGGTGAAGAGCGGCTGGTCCGACGACGAGCGTGCGCTGCACTCGCTGGGTTACAGCTGAGGCGGCTGCCTCCTGAAACCTGTGTTCGACTGCTGCCAATCGTGCAGCCAGTCGAGCACAAACCATCCGTTTCGTTCCTGCACGCGACACATTCTTGATGACCGCTCAAAACGCCTTCGTGCTGCACAGTCGCCCCTATCGCGAGAGCAGCGCGCTGGTGGACTTTTTTACGCCGCAGGGGCGGCTGCGTGCAGTCCTGCGTGGTGCGCGCGGTAAAGCGGGCACGCTGGCGCGACCCTTCGTTCCGCTGGAGGTCGAGTTTCGTGGGCGCGGAGAGCTGAAGAGCGTCGGTCGGCTCGAAAGCGGCGGGCTGGCCTACTGGCTTGACGGCAATGCGCTGTTCAGTGGCATGTACCTCAACGAATTGCTAATCCGTCTACTCCCCGCCGAAGACGCGCATCCGGCTATGTTCGACCATTACGCAGCAACCCTGCCCGCACTTGCCGCCAAGCGTCCTCTTGAGCCGATCCTGCGTTCCTTCGAGTGGCGACTGCTTACCGAACTCGGCTATGGCTTCGCCCTGGACAGGGATATTGCCGACCAGCCGATTGCTAGCCAGGGGCTCTATCGGTTGTTGCCCGATACCGGGCTTGAGCCGGTCGGGCAGTTTCAGCCGGGGCTCTTCAACGGGGCGGAACTCCTGGCGATGGCTGAGGCCGACTGGAGTGTGCCCGGGGCCCTGGCTGCTGCGAAAAGACTGATGCGGCAGGCCCTGGCACCGCATCTTGGCGGTCGACCCCTGGTCAGCCGTGAACTGTTCATGAATATGAAGGAGGTCCCGCGTGACTGAAGCCAATCGAATCCTGCTCGGCGTCAATGTCGATCATGTTGCCACCCTGCGCCAGGCGCGTGGCACGCGTTACCCGGACCCGGTAAAGGCCGCGCTGGATGCCGAAGAGGCGGGCGCGGACGGCATCACGGTCCATCTGCGCGAAGACCGTCGGCATATCCAGGATCGCGATGTGCTGATGATGAAGGACGCGCTGCAGACCCGGATGAACTTCGAGATGGGGGTGACCGAGGCGATGCTGGCGTTTGCCGAGCAGTTGCGCCCCGAGCACGTATGTCTGGTCCCGGAAACGCGCCAGGAGCTGACCACTGAAGGTGGGTTGGATGTTGCAGGTCAGGAAGCGCGCATACGTGAAGCGGTCACACGGTTGAGTGCCTGTGGCGCTGAGGTGTCGTTGTTCATCGATGCCGATCCACGGCAGATCGAAGCCGCCGCACGCATTGGCGCGCCGGCTATCGAACTGCATACCGGGCGCTACGCCGATGCCCACTCCGTGGCCGAGCGCGCCTGCGAGCTGGCGCGAATCCGCGACGGGGTCGAGTCCGGTCTGAGTCATGGGCTGATCGTCAACGCCGGTCATGGCTTGCACTATCACAACGCTGAGGCCATCGCCGCGATCCGCGGGATCAATGAGCTGAACATCGGGCACGCCATCGTTGCCCATGCGCTTTTCGTTGGGTTCAAGCAGGCCATCAAGGAGATGAAGCATCTGATTCTTTCCGCGTCGGCTCGAGGCTAATCGGCCGGTTGCCCATCTGAAGTCGGGCAGCCATCGAGTTTTAGCGGCGGAAGAACAGGTTCAGCAGGACGGTGATCACCACGCTGAGGATGATCATCGAGGTGATCGGAATGAATGTTCGGCTGCGCGCCGATTCGATGCGGATATCGCCGGGTAGCTTGCCGAACCAGCTCAGCAAACCCGGTGCGAAATGCAGGATTACGCCTAGCAGGAGAAGTGCCAGGCCTGCCCCGATCAGCCATTTCGCCATAACAACTCCTGTCGATTCCCGGCCGCCTCTGCGGCGGCCTATCAGTGGTAAGCGGCAAAAGCTGCGACCACATGCCGTGAGAGGACTTCTACCGGCTCGCTGCACCCTGCGGCACGCAGTAGCTTGATCTGGTACTCGCCTAAAGAGGGCAAGTCTGGACCTTCGTCGAGGCGTTTGATCGGAGGTTTGACCAGACTCAGCGGGTAGGGCGCCACCGCAAGGTCGGCAATCATCGCTGCTTCCTGTCCGGCGCACTGCTCGCTGGAGTAGGCGATGCGATGGGGACGACCTGCACGGTCGAGTGCGTCCAGAGCTTGGCGTCGCCAGGCACATTCAGGGCTGGCCAGTGCCAGCGGCAACGGGTTGCGTTCTGCCGCGACGCCGCCGGCTCTGCCCGCCCAGACCAAGGGTTCGCTGTGGATGACGTCGCCGCGCGAGTCGTCCTGGCCGAGGTTTCCGACGCTGATGAGCGCAACGTCCAGCTCACCGGCGTCTATCCGCTGGATCATGTCAACGCTGCGCCCCACCGAAACGTTCACCTCTACGCCCGGATGCGTCCGAGCGAACAGCGAAAGAAGCCCCGGGAGGATATGTGTCCCGATATCGGCAGGCGTACCGAATCGTACCTGGCCGTTCAGCCGGGGCGTAACGAACGCACTGACTGCTTCTTCGTTGAGCTTGAGCAGCCGGCGGGCGTAGCTCAGCAGCCGTTCGCCTTCGGCTGTCAGTGTGATACGGCGTGCTTCCCTGATGAAGAGGGCGCAGCCGAGCATGGTTTCGAGGCGTTTGATCTGCATGCTGACAGCCGAGGTGGTGCGAAAGATCTGCCCTGCCGCGCGGGTGAAGCTGCCGCTTTCGGCAATCGACACGAAAGTGCGCAGCACGTCTATTTCCAGCAATGGCATCGCGGACTGGGGCAGTTGCTCGGGCATGCCTGGCATGGGTTGGCCTTCAATTTTGTTTAACCGTAGGTTCTATTCTAGTCGTTTGTCTGAAACGTCAAGGGCGTCCAGTGTGGAGCTGTCGACAACACAATCTTGTCGGCAGGCAAGGGTGCGCCGAGCACCCTGCACTGCAGGAGGATGCCATGAAGTGTTCAGAACAGCAGATGAGAAAAGAGTCGGCGCACGGGCACCGTGGGCCAGCGATGCCGGACCTGTACCTGCCGGCGATGTGGCCCATTGAGCTGCAGGAATGGGCGCTCGAATGGTTCAAGGCTTGGCGCAAGCGATGCCTCTATCGGCGCTTGCTCAGGCTCAGTGATCGGCAACTACGAATGCGTGATCTCAGCCGGCCGCGCTTGATGGAGAAAGCCGGCGCGCCGCTGCGCCAGCTTGTGGCCGAACAGCGAAGTCTGAGTAAGCAGCGCTAGGGTTTGCGCGCGATGAGTACGGCACGCATCGGCGCTGGCAAGCCTTCGATGGTCTTGCTGTGGTCCTGAGGATCGAGGAAATCAGGCAGCGATTGATAGCGCATCCAGTCGGTGCTGCGCTGCTCCTCGATGCTGGTGATGCTGACATCGACGCAGCGCACGTCGACGAAACCTGCGCGGCGCAGCCAGCATTCTAGCGCGGCCACCGAAGGCAGAAACCACACGTTGCGCATCTGCGCGTAGCGATCTTCCGGAACCAGTGCAGTGTGCTCGTTGCCTTCGACCACCAGGGTTTCCAGAACGAGCTCGCCGCCTTTGAGCAGGCAATCTTTCAAGTCCAGCAGGTGATCGACAGGGGACCGGCGGTGATAGAGCACGCCCATCGAGAACACCGTGTCGAAGCCTTCGAGTTTGACGGGCAGCTCTTCCAGCGCCATGGGCAGATGCCAGGCTGGGAGTTCTGTGAGGTAGCGCTTCATGGCGTGGAACTGACAGAAGAACAGCCAGTTCGGATCGATGCCGACAACCGAGTCGGCGCCCGCGCCTAGCATGCGCCACATGTAATAGCCGTTGCCGCAACCGACATCGAGGATGCGCTTACCGCTCAGGTCCAGGTGTGGCGAAACCCGGTCCCATTTCCAGTCCGATCGCCACTCGGTATCGACGTGAACGCCATAGACATCGAAAGGCCCCTTGCGCCATGGCGAGAGGCCGAACAGGGCGTCGTGGGTGATGGCGCGCGTGGCTTCGTCGCAATCGGCATCTAGCCGGAACGCGTCGCGCAGATCCACGGTGCTGGGCTGGATATCCGGCAGCGCGTCGACGGCACGCCTCCAGCGCGGCAGGTCACCGTGACCAATGGCGAGCTTGGCATCGAGTTGCGCTTGCAGGCCGTTGGCCCATGCAGCAAGCGGTGTGCCGGCCAAGCGCCAGGCGAGGGGAGTCAGGTCAAGATTCATGGCAGGGCTATCAATGAAGCGAAATTCAGGCACTGAAACCAGGGCACGACTTTGGAAAAACCGGCTTCGAGCAATCGCTGACGGTGGGTTTCCAGGCTGTCGGGCTTCATCACGTTTTCGATGGCGCTGCGCTTCTGGGCAATTTCCAGCTCGCTGTAGCCGTTGGCGCGTTTGAAAGCGATGTGCAGATCGGTCAGCAGCTCATGCTCTTGCTCATCTTCGAAGCGCAGCTTCTCGGACAGAATCAGCGCACCGCCGGGAACCAGCGCCTGGCGAATTTCGCCGAGCAGGGTCGGCCGCTGTTCAGGCGGGATGAATTGCAGAGTGAAGTTCAGGGCAACCAGCGAGGCGGGCCGAAACTGGAGTGCAAGCACGTCGGCTTCGATCACCTCAACCGGGAGCACCTCCTGGAACATCGAGTCCTGACCATGCAGGTATTCACGGCAGCGCTCGACCATGGCAGCGGAGTTGTCGATGGCAATCACCTGGCAGTTATCGGTCTTCACATGCCGGCGCAGTGCCTGGGTGACTGCACCGAGCGAGCAACCGAGGTCGTAAAGACAGGTGTTGGGCTGGGCGAACTGAGCGGCTAGCACACCGATGTTCTCGACAATGGTCGGGTAGCCCGGTACCGAGCGCTTGATCATGTCGGGGAAGACCCGTACCACATCTTCGTTGAAGACGAAGTCCTGGGGCTGGGCTAGTGGATTGGCGAACAGGCGATCGGGTTCGTGGCTCACGGCGGCGTCTGGGCAGGCTGAAAAACAGGGGCGGCATTGTAGCGGAAAGCCAGCCCGATCGCCTTTGGCAACTGGACAGTCGGCAGGCGATGCGTGCGCTACTCGACTTCGATTCGGCAGTCGAAAAGTCCGGCCGGCTCCGCGTCCGATTCCCACGGCCTTTGATAGGTCAGGTAGAGGCGGCCGCTGCCTGGCTCGTTCGCTTGAAAGCGCCAGGTCGACATGCCATCGCCGCCGATCATGTCTGACTTCGGCGAGCTGAACACTTCCGGCCCAAGGCTCTTGAGCTGCTCGGCCGAAACCTCTCGCAGGCTCCAGCGGTAACCGGTAGTGGGATTGCTCGGCAGGCTGACGATGAGCGTCTGGCCGCGTTGCAGGGTCAGCGGGCAATCGGCGTCATCGCTGAGGGCGACGCTGGTTGGCGGCGTACTGGCGCAGGCGGCAAGCAGGAGCAGGGGAGCGAACGGCAGCAGGCGTGCTAAAGACATGGGGCGACCGACTCAAAGGAGGAAAGGAAACGCTCGGGCGTCGGCTCAAACCATAAGGTGCGAATGTCTGTGCGTAAAGGCATTCGCATTGAAGACGGGGGTGTGCAGGGCAGCAAATGAAGCACTGAACGGGCCGTGATGACTTACACGACCCGTCGCATCTGTCAGAACAGAACCTTGACCACGTCGCCGAAGCGCTTGGCGAAGTGCATCGTCAGGCCTTCCTTCAGGTAGTCCGGCAGCTCTTCGAAATCCCCGCGATTGAGTTCGGGGATGATCAGTTCGTAGAGCTTCAGGCGCCGTGCTGCGATCACCTTTTCTCGCAGGCCGCCGATTGGCAGCACCAGCCCGGTCAGCGTCAGCTCGCCGGTCATGGCTACGCCTTTCTTCGGCGCCTGGTTACGCGCAAGCGACAGCAAGGCGCTGGCCATGCTGATGCCCGCGCTTGGCCCATCCTTCGGCGTCGCACCTTCGGGCACGTGCATATGCACAAAGGCCTGATCGAAGAACGTTGGATCGCCTTTAAGCTCCTTGAGGTGCGAATTCACGTAGCTGAAGGCGATCTCGGCGGACTCCTTCATCACATCGCCAAGCTTGCCGGTGAGTTTGAAACCGCGGTTGAGCGTATGAATCCGCGTGGCTTCGATGGGCAATGTCGCGCCGCCCATGCTGTTCCAGGCTAACCCGGTGACCACGCCGACCCCGTTGAGAAGCTGCTCTGGATGCCAGAACGGCATGCCCAAATAGCCTTCGATATCCTTCTGGCCGATTTTGATCTTGCTTTCCGGTTCGTCGAGTAGCTTGACCACCGCTTTGCGCACGACCTTGCCGAGTTGCTTGTCCAGCTGACGCACGCCGGCTTCCCGCGCGTAACCCTCAATCAGGTGCCGCAGTGCGCTTTCGCTGATGGACAGGCGATTCTTCGGCACACCGGCGCGTTGCAATTGCCGTGGCCACAGGTGGCGTTTGGCGATCGCCAGCTTTTCTTCGGTGATGTAACCCGACAGCCGGATGATCTCCATACGATCCAGCAGCGGACCGGGGATCGAGTAGAGGCTGTTGGCGGTGCAGACGAACAGGACCTTGGACAGGTCCAGGCGCAAGTCCAGATAGTGGTCGAGAAAGCCGACATTCTGCTCAGGGTCGAGGGTTTCCAGAAGGGCTGACGCAGGGTCACCCTGGTGGCTGCTGCCCAGTTTGTCGACCTCATCGAGCATGATCACCGGATTCATCACCTCGACTTCCTTCAGAGCCTGGGCCAGCTTGCCGGGCAGGGCGCCGATGTAGGTTCGCCGATGGCCCTTGATCTCCGCCTCGTCGCGCATGCCGCCAACGCTGAACCGGTAGAAGGGGCGGCCCAGCGACTCGGCGATGGATTTGCCGATACTGGTCTTGCCAACGCCGGGCGGGCCCACCAGGAGCACGATAGACCCGGAAATTTCGCCGCGGAACGCGCCTACCGCGAGGAACTCGATGATGCGGCTTTTGATATCGTCGAGCCCTGCATGGTGCGCATTGAGCACCTTTCGCGCGTGCTCAAGGTCGAGCTTGTCCTCGCTGTAAAGGCCCCAGGGCATCGACGTCGCCCAGTCCAGATAATTGCGGGTCACCGCGTATTCCGGGGAACCGGTCTCCAGCACCGAGAGCTTGTTCAGCTCATCGTCGATGCGTTTCTGCGCGGCTGGCGGAACGACCTTGCCCTCCAGGCGTGAACGGAACTCGTCGGCATCGGCGCTGCGGTCGTCTTTGGTGATGCCCAATTCCTGCTGAATGATCTTCAGCTGTTCCTTGAGGAAGAACTCGCGCTGGCGCTCGCCGATCTTGCGGTTCACCTCGCCGGTCAGCTCCTTCTGCAGCTTGGCGACTTCTACTTCCTTGCGCAGCAGCGGCAGGACCTTCTCCATGCGCTTGAGCACGGGCACGGTATCGAGGACTTCCTGCAGCTCGATACCCGGCGCCGTGGTCAGCGCAGCGGCGAAGTCGGTCAACGGTGACGGCTCGTTCGGGCTGAAGCGATTGAGGTAGTTCTTCAGTTCTTCGCTGTACAGGGGGTTCAGCGGCAACAGCTCCTTGATCGCGTTGATCAGGGCCATACCGTAGGCCTTCACTTCGTCGCGTGGGTCTTCATCGCTCTGCGGGTATTCGACTTCCACCAGGTAAGGCGGTTTACGGCGCAGCCACCCTTTGATTCGAACGCGGGCCATGCCTTGAGCGACGAACTGTAACTTGCCCCCTTCCTTGGAGGCGTGATGCACACGAACCATAGTCCCGTGCTCGGGCAGGCTGTCCGGATCGAAGCTCGCCGCGTCCTGCGCCGGGGTGTCCATATAAAAGAGGGCCAGGCGCTGATGCGGCGTCTTGGAGACCAGCTCCAGGGTGTCGGCCCATGGCTCTTCATTGACGATGATCGGCAGCACCTGGGCGGGGAAGAAAGGCCGGTTGTGCACCGGGACGATATACAGCTTGTCGGGCAGGTTCTGATCCGGCAGCGCCAGATCGGTGGTATTGGTCTGCTCGAAATCCTGATTGTTTTCGTCGTTCATGCGGCACCTGTTGCGAGTACGTGCTCTTTAGATGGGTATCCGCCGAATGATTTCAATCCAGAGCCGTTTTGGCGCTTATTGTCCACGCTGTAAAAACCGCTCGGCCTCCGGTAGAGTGCGGCGATACGCCAGGTATCCCGCCATGCTCAACGCACGTCTGCTTCGCCTTGATGATCAGGCCCACGAACACGCTCACGACTACCACCAGTTGGTACTGTCGCTGTCGGGCAGTGCCGAGTTCGAGGTGGACGGTTCGGGTGGTGAGGTTTGCCGTATGCGCGCCTGCTTGGTGCCAGGCCACGCTGAGCATGAGTTTGCCGGTAAGGGTGATAACCGCATGCTCATCATCGATCTCGATGAGCAGGATCTCAGCGCAGACGATCCACGCCTGCTGGCGCAGCTGTTCGAGATCCCGCGCTATCCGGCGCTGGATGCCGACTTCCACAATCTCCTCAATTACGCCGGTGCCGAGCTGGCACGCTACGGCAGTGATCCGTTACTGGCGCGGGCTCTGGGTGGTGTATTGCTGCGTGCGCTGCATCTGCGGGTGTTCGGCGAAGCGAACCAGCAACCAAAAGGGCCGCTGGATATCGCCCGTCTGGATGCGCATATCGAAAGCAACCTGGCGCGCAGGATTACCGTAGCCGAGCTGGCGCAGGTGGTTTGCCTGAGTCCCAGTCACTTTCACGTGCAATTCAAGGACAGCGTTGGCCTGACGCCCCATCAGTACTTGCTCAAGAGTCGCCTTGACCGCGCCGCCAGGCTCCTTCGCGAGAGCCCGCTGCCGCTGGTGAGGATCGCCGAAGAGTGTGGGTTTTCCAGCCAGAGCGCGTTGACCACCGCGACCCGTCGCTACCTAGGGTTAACGCCGAAGCGCTTGCGGCGCAGCGACGATTGAACACCTGAAACGCACCGGGTCGGTGCGTTTATTGTCCAGATCCCACATTATCGCCCCGCTTTAGCGACTTTTCATGACAGCGTTTTGACGCGGATCAAAACTCGTAGGTTTTTGTAAAAGTTCCGTAGTTTTGCGCAACAACCCGAAACGCCCCCGCCTTAGATTCGCCTACCCGTTTGGCGAACCCTCGCGCATTGCTGACCGCGCGTGGTCGTAGAACCAGATCCAAACACAACAACACTCCACGAAAGGAGCGGCGCGATGTTCAAAGCCGGTCAAGTCTTGCAGGGCGATTTCGCCAACCTGAAAGCCGCCGAATTCTTCCCCGCTATCAGCGCCAATTACAGCGTTGACGAAGCGATCTACCTCAATGAGCTCTTGCAGCTGGCCGACCCCGGCGAGGCGGGCATTGAAGCCATTCGTAATGAAGCGCGCGGCCTAATCGAGGCAGTGAGAGGGCGCGACAATGCTGTCGACACCCTCGATGCGCTGCTGCGCCAGTACAGCCTGGACACCCATGAAGGGTTGATGCTGATGTGCCTCGCCGAGGCGCTGCTGCGCGTGCCTGATTCGGCCACTGCTGACGCACTTATCCGCGACAAGCTCAACGCTGCCGAGTGGGAACGCCATCTGGGCAAGAGCGACAACGTGCTGGTCAACTTCGCTGCCTGGGGGCTGGCCATGACCGGCAAGGTGGTCGATCCGGACAACGCTGACGGCCGCCCGAAGAATGTGATCGGCCGGCTGGTCAAGCGCTCTGGCGAGCCGGTGATTCGCGCGGCGATGAACCAGGCGATGAAGCTGATGGGCAAGCAGTTCGTGCTTGGCCGGACCATCTCCGAAGCGCTGAAGAACGGCCGCCCCGAGCGCGAGAAGGGCTACACCTACTCTTTCGACATGCTCGGCGAAGCGGCGCTGACCGACGAAGATGCGCGCAAGTACATGGCCGACTACCGTCAGGCTGTGGAAACCGTCGGTGCCGAGCCGCAGGTTGGTTCGGGCCCACGTCCGTCGGTCTCGATCAAGCTTTCCGCACTGCATCCTCGCTATGAAGTTGCCCAGCGCGAGCGCGTACTGACCGAGCTGTTCGCCAGCGTTCGCGAACTGGCCATCCTGGCGCGCAAGCTCGATGTAGGCATCACCATCGACGCCGAAGAAGCCGATCGCCTCGAACTGTCGTTGGAACTCTACGAGAAACTGATGCGCGACCCGGCCATCGCCGGCTGGGGCGAGTTTGGTCTGGTGATCCAGGCCTATTCCAAGCGCTGCCTGCCGGTACTGGTCTGGTTGACGCTGCTGGGTAAAGAGCTGAATGCGCGCATCCCGCTGCGTCTGGTGAAGGGCGCCTACTGGGACAGCGAGATCAAACAGTCCCAGGTCCAGGGGCTCGACGGCTATCCCGTCTTTACCCGCAAGGAAGGCACCGACACCTCCTACCTGGCCTGCGCCCGGTATCTGCTGTCAGAGCACACCCGCGGCGTGATCTACCCGCAGTTCGCCAGCCACAACGCGCACACCGTCAGCTGCATTCTCTCGATGGTGGGCGAGCTGAAGGTCCCGCGCGAGTTCGAATTCCAGCGCCTGCACGGCATGGGCGACGCTCTGTACGACACCGTGATCGAGAAATACCGCAAGAACGTGCGCATCTACGCGCCGGTTGGTGCCCACAAGGACCTGCTGCCGTATCTGGTGCGACGCCTGCTTGAGAACGGCGCCAACTCATCCTTCGTCCATCAGCTGGTCGACCCGCGCGTCCCGGTAGAAACCCTGATCGACCACCCGGTGACCCAGCTGCGTCAATTCAAGACCCTCGGCAACCATCGCATCCCGCTTCCGCCGGCGCTGTACGGCAATCGGATCAACTCGCAAGGCATCAACATGAACATCCAGACCCAGTGGAACGACCTGTCCAGCGCCTACCAGACTTTCCTCGATCGCCAGTGGCAAGCCGCGCCAGTGATCGGCGGGCAGAAGCTCACCGGCACAGCTCACAAGGTGCATTGCCCGTATCAGCTCAGCCAGGAAGTGGGCACCGCCCAGTTCGCCACTGCCGAGCAGGCCAAACAGGCCATCGATGGTCTGTCCGCCTTCTGGCCGCGCTGGAACGCGACGCCCATCGAGCAGCGCGCGCAGATTCTCGAACGCCTTGGTGACCTGCTGGAAGCCAACCGCGCCGAGCTGATGGCCATGTGCACGCTGGAAGCCGGCAAAACTCTGCAGGACGGCATCGACGAAGTCCGCGAAGCGGTTGATTTCTGCCGTTATTACGCGCTGCAGGCTCGTCTGAAACTCGGGCGCGAAGAACTCAAGGGCCCGACCGGTGAGCGTAACGAGCTGTTCCATGAAGGCCGTGGCGTGTTCGTCTGCATCAGTCCCTGGAACTTCCCGCTGGCGATCTACCTCGGTCAGATCACTGCAGCCCTGGTCGCCGGTAATACCGTGCTGGCCAAGCCCGCCGAGCAGACCAGCCTGATCGCCGCTCGCGCGCTGGAACTGATGTTCGAAGCCGGCCTGCCGAAGGAGGCGATTGCCTTCCTGCCGGGCGACGGCGCCACGCTGGGCGGTGTGTTCTGCCGCGATCCGCGTGTTGTCGGCGTGTGCTTCACCGGTTCCACCGACACGGCGCGCATCATCAACCGCCAGCTGGCCGAGAAGGAGGGCGCCATCGCTTCCCTGATTGCCGAAACCGGCGGCCAGAACGCGATGATCGTCGACTCCACCGCGTTGCCCGAGCAGGTGGTCAAGGATGCCATCGGTTCGGCCTTCACCAGCGCTGGTCAGCGTTGTTCTGCGCTGCGTGTGCTCTATGTGCAGCGCAATATCGCTGATCGGGTAATCGAGCTGATCAAAGGCGCGATGGACCAGCTGAAAGTCGGCCCGACTCACTTGCGCGAGAACGACCTGGGTCCGGTGATTGATGCCGAAGCGCGTGACGGCCTGTTGGCGCATATCCAACAGCTCAAGGCCGAAGGCAAGTTGATCGCCGAAGCCAAACTGCCGGGCAGCCTCAATGGCCATTTCGTTGCGCCGGTGGCGTTCGAGATCGGCGGGATTCACGAGCTGAAAAAGGAACAGTTCGGTCCGGTGCTGCACGTGGTGCGTTTCGATGCGGCGGATCTGGAGAAGGTCGTTTCTGACATCAATGCGACCGGCTACGGCCTGACCCTTGGCATACACAGCCGCAACGAGGAAACAGCCGAGCGCATCGAGGCGCTGGCGCGGGTCGGCAACCTCTACGTCAACCGCAACCAGGTGGGCGCCGTGGTCGGTGTGCAGCCGTTCGGTGGCTGTGGCCTGTCCGGCACCGGCCCGAAAGCGGGTGGCCCGAGCTACCTGCTGCGCTTCGCCAACGAGCGCACGACGTCCACCAACACCACGGCTGTTGGGGGGAATGCGTCCTTGCTGTCGCTGGGTGACGACTGATCGTCGACCCGGCAATAACTGGCAGGCGGCTCGGTTCAGAGACCGCCGGCTCATTACAACAACCAGAACAGTTGGCGGATCGCTCTTCCGCCTCTGATGGGCTCAGGTGAGCCCGTCCCGGTGATGGCGCGAACCGCCATCGCCCTCTGCCAGGTGGGATCGGGAATACCCTCGCGCCCATCCACAACAACTAATGAGGGAACAAAATGAGCATCAGTACACCCACCTTGATCACGTTTTTGATCTACATCGGCGCCATGCTGTTGATTGGCTTCGTCGCCTACCGTGCAACCAAGAACTTCGACGACTACATACTCGGCGGCCGCAGCCTCGGCAGTTTCGTCACGGCATTGTCGGCGGGCGCTTCGGACATGAGCGGCTGGCTGCTGATGGGCTTGCCCGGGGCGATCTTCGTTGCGGGCCTCTCCGAAAGCTGGATCGCCATCGGCCTCATCGCTGGTGCCTGGCTGAACTGGCTGTTCGTCGCCGGTCGTCTGCGCGTACACACCGAGCGCAACAAGAACGCGCTGACCCTGCCTGACTACTTCTCCCACCGCTTCGATGACGAAAGCCGCACCCTGCGGATCTTCTCGGCACTGGTGGTGCTGGTGTTCTTCACCATCTACTGCGCCTCCGGTGTGGTCGCCGGGGCTCGTCTGTTCGAGAGCAGCTTTGGCGTGCCGTACAACCTGGCGCTGTGGATCGGTGCTGCAGCCACCATCCTCTACGTATTCATCGGTGGCTTCCTCGCGGTGAGCTGGACAGACACCGTGCAGGCCACGCTGATGATCTTCGCGCTGCTGATCACGCCGGTGTTCGTGATTCTGGCGCTGGGCGACATGGGCGCCGCGATGGACACCATTGCCACGCAGAACCCGGCTGCCTTCGACATGTTCGACGGCCTGTCCTTCGTCGCCATCGTTTCCCTGCTGGCCTGGGGCCTGGGTTACTTCGGTCAGCCGCACATCCTGGTGCGCTTCATGGCTGCCGACTCGGTGAAAACCATCCCCAACGCCCGCCGCATCGGCATGGCCTGGATGATCCTGACGCTGGCGGGCGCGGTCGCCGTGGGCTTCTTCGGCATCGCCTACTTTGCAGGCCACCCGGAACTGGCCGGCCCGGTCTCCGAGAACGGCGAACGTGTGTTCATGGAGCTGGTGAAGATCCTGTTCAACCCCTGGGTTGCGGGCATCATCCTGTCCGGTGTGCTGGCTGCCGTGATGAGTACGCTCAGCGCGCAGCTGCTGGTCAGCTCCAGCGCCCTGACGCAGGACTTCTACAAGGCCATGCTGCGCAAGAACGCCTCGCAGACCGAGTTGGTGTGGGTCGGCCGCGCGATGGTTCTACTGATCGCCTTCATCGCTCTGGGCATCGCTTCCAACCCGGACAGCAAGGTGCTGGGCCTGGTGTCCTACGCTTGGGCGGGCTTCGGCGCTGCCTTTGGTCCGGTGGTGCTGATCTCGCTGTTGTGGAAGAACATGACGCGCAACGGTGCGTTGGCCGGCATGGTCGTCGGCGCGGTGACCGTGGTGGTGTGGAAGGAATTCATCGGCATGGGTCTGTACGAGATCATTCCGGGCTTCATCCTCGCCAGCCTTGCCATCTTCGTATTCAGCAAGATCGGTGCGGGCGCCACGCCAAGCATGATCAAGCGCTTCGAAGACGCTGAAAGGGAATATCAGGGCCACTGATTCACTGGCCGCCTGACAAAGAAACCCCGCTGTCGGATACCGGCAGCGGGGTTTCTTTTTTCTAATCGCCGACCGTCGGTCGGCTCTGGCTCATGCAGCGCTTTCAGTCGTCGACAACAAGGTTCTCACGTTCGTCCTTGGCGCCAGCGGCGATCAGGTGCTCGGCCATGTCTTCGGTCACGTGAACGCTATGGCCGGCGATGTGGGCCATCGACATGCGGGCTGCCGGATCAGTGCTGACGCGGACATCCGCGATCGCGCTGCGATGGGTCGCGCTTTCGAGCGTGGTGGAACAAGTACCGGTGGCGGTATCGATATTGACTGTCATGGCGGATCTCCTCGGGTTGCGATGGAGCCGCAAGTGCTGGTGCGGCCGTTATGCATCAGACAGTCAGACGCGCGATCTGTTTGGGCGGAGCCTGGGTGATTGGGCCTGGACGGTCGGATCGATGGATCAAGTTGCAATTATCTTGCTGATGAAATGATGGCAATACGCTAGCCTGAACAGGCCAACAGGTTGCCACGGAAAGGCTGCAGTCCACGGTGCTCGCAATGGCGGAGTCGGGGTTATGGTCATGAGTGTCCTGCGGTTCAGTTGTTTCCTCCTGTGTTTATCGCTCGCTGTGCCATTGCAGGCTCGGCCCGTTAGCGTGCAGGTTTTCGATGCGCAGGGGCAGCCGGTCGCGGGTGCCGTTCTCAGTCTTGCCGGAAAAGCGACCGGCACGTCCGCCGCTGTTGCGGTGATGGATCAGATTGACAAGCAGTTCTCACCGGCAGTCCTCGCCGTTGCGACAGGCACGGAAGTGAGCTTTCCCAACCGCGATGACATTCGGCATCAGGTCTATTCCTTTTCACCGACGAAACGCTTCGAGCTACGACTCTACGAGGGCACACCGAGCGCGCCGGTCAGCTTCGACCAGCCGGGCCTGGTAGTCCTGGGCTGCAACATCCACGACTGGATGCTTGGCTACGTGTACGTCACCGATGACCCCTGGTTCGCCGTGAGCGACGAGCAGGGGCGCATCCAGCTGAACGTGCCAGCCGGCCATTATCCCGCGACGCTCTGGCATCCAGCGCTGGTCGATATGCAGCCCATCGATGCCGGACTGTTGCAGATGGGCGCCGCACCGATAGAGCTGACGCTGCCGGTAGCTGTTACCGCTGCGCTACAACCCGAGACCCCGGCACCCACGCCTTTCGCCGATGCGTTCAGGAAGGCCGCTCGTGCCGCGCCGCAGCCTTAGCTTTCACGCGCGCCTATCGTGGATACTCGCCGCCTTTCTGCTGGTGGTGATCGGCGCGTTGTATTTTTCCGTGCGTCTGGTGACCGAATCAGCGGTGAGTCGGCAGGCAGCCGAGCGGCTGGAGTCCGGCTTGCGGGTGTTCGAACGGCTGATCGACATCCGCGGTCGTCAACTGCGCGATGGCGTCCAGGTGCTGGCCGCCGATTTCGGCTTCAAGGAAGCGGTGGCCAGCGGCGATACCCCGACCCTGCAATCGGCCATGGCCAATCAGGCGGCGCGGATCAGCGCCAGCGAAGCCATGCTGCTCGGCCTGGACGGCCAGGTTCTGGCGTCGAGCCTGTCCACCGCCGTCCCGGGCGATGCGTTCCGTTACGCCGCTGAGCTCCGGGGCGCGCGGCAGCAGGGCCAGAGCATGTTGGTCGTGGTGCTCGATCACCAGGCGCATCTTCTCGTCGAGGCGGAAGTGCGGGCGCCTCTGCCAATTGCGCGGGTGGTGATGGGGTTCGCCATGGACGAAGCGCTGGCGCGGGAACTCAAGGAACTGACAGGGCTGGATGTGTCCTTCCTGGCCAGGGAGCAGGGCAGCAGCGGCAAGCTGGCAACCACGCTCGATCCTGCTACCCACGCCGAGCTGATCGAAGCCTGGAGTCGCCACGTCCATGCCAACGGCATCGAGGAGCTGACGCTTGGCGGCGAGCGCTATCTGAACGAAGACGTGGATCTGTCTCATGGCAGCGGTTATACCGTCATCGCCCTCGTGCACAGCTCGCTGGACGACGCACTGGCTGCTTTTCACCAGCTGGACTCGAGAATTCTGCTGATTGCGCTTGCCGGTCTGATCGCCTCGCTGCTTGGTGCGCTGCTGCTTGCCCGCAGCCTGTCGGAACCGGTGAATGCGCTGGCGCGTGCCGCAGAGCGTGTCGGCCGTGGCGACTACCACACGCCGATCGAGCTGGACCGCAACGACGAGCTGGGCAGTCTGGCCAACGCACTGAACCAGATGCAGCGCGGCATCGCCGAGCGCGAACAGCTGATTGCGCACAACATGCTCCACGACGATGTGACGGGGCTGCCCAATCGCTCGCTGGCCGCTGAACTGCTGTCTAGCGCCGTCGAGGCTGGACGCGTCACCGCGGTGCTGCACATCGGCATCGGCAACCTCGATGCGGTGCAGGACAGCGGCGGTTCCGAGGGCGTCGACCAAGCACTGCGCGAACTGACCCAGCGGCTGCAGGCGGGCTTGCAGCCGGGCGACCATCTGGCTCGCATGCTGACCGATGAATTTCTGCTGATCGTCAGCGATACCTCGGCAGACAACGCCTTCAGCGCGGCTGTCGCGGTGCAGCAGGCGCTGGCCTTGCCGGTGCGTGTCGCCGAGCTCGAGATGCGCATCGAGGCGCACATCGGCGTGGCCGGTTACCCGGACGATGCCGGCAGTGTCGATGAGTTGTTGCGTCGCGCGCGCATCGCCATGCAGGACGCTGCCCAGCTGCCGGATGGCCTGCAGCTCTACCAGCACGGGCGCGACGATGCCCATCAACGCCAGATCACGCTGATCCGCGACCTTCGCCGCGCCGCTCAGGTGGGCGGGCTGCTCCTGCATTTCCAGCCCAAGGTCGATCTCGAGCACGGGCGCGTCTATCAGGCCGAGGCGTTACTGCGCTGGAATCATCCGGTTTACGGATTGGTGTCGCCTGCTGAATTCATTCCCCTGGCCGAGCGCACCGGCAGCATCCAGCTGCTGACTGCCTGGGTCATCGAAGCGGTCCTGCGTCAGCTTCATGTCTGGAACGGCCGCGGGCTGTATATGGAAGTGTCGTTGAACATCTCCGCTGAAGACCTCGCCAGCATGACGCTCGACCAGCGGGTAGCGGAATTGCTGCAGCGCTACGTGATCCCCGGCGAACAGCTGGTGTTCGAGATCACCGAAAGCGCCGTGATGCGTGAACCTGAACGCGCCCTGGCGATGCTGCACCGGTTGCGGGCGCTGGGCATTCGCCTGTCGGTAGACGATTTCGGCACCGGCTATTCATCGCTCGCGCAGCTGCGCCGCATGCCTGTGCAAGAGCTGAAGATCGACCAGTCCTTCATCCGCGAGCTGGACGAGACCTGCGGCGACGCGGTCATCGTGCGCTCCACCATCGACATGAGTCATGCGCTGGGGCTGAAGGTGGTGGCCGAGGGTGTCGAGCATGGCGAAACCCGCGATCTGCTGCGGGCTTGGGGCTGCGACACCTTGCAGGGCTATTTCTTCAGCCGTCCATTGCCGGCCGATGCCTTCGAGGCCTGGTTGAAGCAGCAGCCGCATTTGGCGGCCCGGCCCCTCAAGGAGCACTCATGAGACTGTTTCGAGCCTTGTTGCTGGCCGCCTGCTGCATACCCTCGCTGGCCAATGCAGAGGCTGGCCGTCTGCTGGCCACCGGGGGCGCCAGCAGTATCGAGGGTGCGGCCGGCGGCGGCATTACGCCCTGGGCCGTGCTCGCCGGTTATGGCGAGCGGGGCGAGTGGGGCGGTGACGTGTTCGCGACCCGCGTCGAAACCGGGGATTACCGCCTGGACGTCGCCGGCATGGCGTTCGCGTTTGACAATCGCCTGGAGCTGTCCCTGGCCCGCCAACGCTTCGACCTCGGCACGCTTGCGCGGGATTTGTCGCTGCCGGAAAACAGCCTCAGCCAGGACATCTTTGGCGTTAAAATCCGTCTCTTCGGTGATCTGATCTACGACCGCCTGCCCCAGGTTTCCCTGGGCCTGCAGCACAAACGCCAGAAGCAATTTCTCATCCCCTCGCTGATCGGCGCCCAGCGCGATGAAGATACCGAGGGCTATGTCACTGCGAGTCGGCTGATCCTGGGCGGCGCTTTTGGCTACAACCTCCTGCTCAACGGCGGAGTGCGTTACAGCCGCGCCAACGAGCTGGGCCTGCTAGGCTTCGGTGGGGATCGCCGCGACAGCCGCAGCTTGCTCAAGGAGGGTTCGGCCGCCGTGTTGTTCAACCCGCGCTGGGCCGTCGGTATCGAGTACCGGGAGAAGCCGGACAACCTGTACTTCGCGGGCGAAAGCGACTGGGCCGACGTCTTTCTCGGCTATTTTCCCAACAAGCGCCTCGCCGTAGTTCTGGCCTATGCGCGGCTCGGCGAAATCGCCACGCTGGACAACCAGGACGGTGCCTACCTGTCCGTTCAGGGGAGCTTCTGATGAACCGGATCGTTGTGTTGCTCTGCCTCTTGCTCGCCGCCTGCGCTCAGCAGCCATCAAACGATGACGACCTGTACCAGCAGCTCGGCGGCGAACCGGGCCTCAGCCGGATCGTCGAGGGCATGCTGCTGAGGGTTGCCGGGGACCCGCGCATCTTCGAGCACTTCCGAGACGTCGACATTCAACGTGTGCGTGACAAGCTCGTTGAACAGCTCTGCGCCGAAGCGGGCGGGCCTTGCGTGTACAGCGGCGACAGCATGGAAGAAAGCCACAAGGGGCTAGCACTGACACCGAGCGACTTCAATGCGCTGGTGGAAAACCTGCAAGCCTCGATGACCGCCGAGGCGGTGCCGATCCCGACTCAGAATCGCTTGCTGGCCCGTCTGGCGCCCATGCGCAGTGAAATCATCGATCAGTAACCGCACGCGGCCCACGCTTGCTCGTCCACCCTCGCAGGATGGCGTTGAGCGAAGCGATACCCATCGCCACGACACACGCCCCCCACACCATGGTTGCTGCCCTTTCAGATGGGTATCGCAAGCTCAACCCATCCTACGGTCCTGCAAGCCTCGATGACCGCCGAGGCGGTGCCGATCCCGACCCAGAATCGTCTGCTGGCGCGTCTGGCGCCCATGCGCGGGCAGATCATCGATAAGTAACCGCGCTTCTGGTTCACCCCGAACGCAGCTTCGACCCGCCTGCCGAATCGTCCCCCGACTGCTCGCTCAGTCCGCCTGCACTTTTTCTCGACAAAACTGTCCGGTCACGAGCAACGGCCGCATCGAGACGCTATGCTTTCGCGCTTAACCCGACCATCCGTTGCCAGCGCTGCGCCACAAGCGTTCGCGCTTCGTCAGTGGAGGCGGGGGCCATGTCCCCGCAGCACAAGGAAAACAACACCAATGAATGTGAGTACCCCCACTCTGATCACCTTCGTGATCTACATCGTGGCGATGATCCTCATCGGATTCATCGCCTACCGCGCTACCAAGAATTTCGACGACTACATACTCGGTGGCCGCAGCCTCGGCAGTTTCGTAACAGCACTGTCGGCAGGCGCTTCGGACATGAGCGGCTGGTTGCTGATGGGCTTGCCGGGCGCCATTTTCGTCGCCGGCCTTTCTGAAAGCTGGATCGCCATCGGCCTCATCGCCGGTGCCTGGCTGAACTGGCTGTTCGTCGCCGGGCGCCTGCGCGTGCATACCGAGCACAACCACAATGCGCTGACGCTTCCGGACTATTTCTCACATCGTTTCGAAGACACCAGCCGCTTGCTGCGCATCTTCTCGGCGCTGGTGATCCTGGTGTTCTTCACCATCTACTGCGCGTCCGGCGTGGTGGCCGGTGCCCGCCTGTTCGAATCGACCTTTGGCATGGACTACAGTACGGCGCTGTGGGTCGGCGCTGCCGCCACCATCCTCTACGTGTTCATTGGTGGCTTCCTCGCGGTGAGCTGGACCGACACCGTGCAAGCCACGCTGATGATCTTCGCGCTGCTGATCACGCCGGTCTTCGTCATCCTTGCGCTGGGCGACATGGGCACCGCCATGGACACCATTGCCGCGCAGGATCCGTCGAACTTCGACATGTTCAAGGGCCTTTCCTTCATCGCCATCATTTCCCTGCTCGGCTGGGGCCTGGGCTACTTTGGCCAGCCGCACATTCTGGTGCGCTTCATGGCCGCCGATTCGGTGAAGAGCATCCCCAACGCCCGCCGCATCGGCATGGCCTGGATGATCCTGACTCTGGCTGGTGCCGTGGTCGTGGGCTTCCTCGGCATCGCCTACTTCGCCGATAACCCGGCCCAGGCCGACGCCGTGACCGAGAACGGCGAGCGCGTGTTCATGGAACTGGTCAAGCTGATGTTCAACCCCTGGGTTGCCGGCATCATCCTGTCCGGTGTGCTGGCGGCGGTGATGAGTACGCTCAGCGCCCAGTTGCTGGTAAGTTCCAGTGCTCTGACGCAGGACTTCTACAAAGCCATGGTACGCAAGAACGCCTCGCAGACCGAGCTGGTCTGGGTCGGCCGCGGCATGGTCCTGCTGATCGCCCTGATTGCCATCGGTATCGCTTCGAATCCGGACAGCAAGGTGCTGGGCCTGGTGTCCTACGCCTGGGCGGGCTTCGGCGCTGCCTTTGGTCCCGTTGTGCTGATTTCGCTGGTGTGGAAGCGCATGACGCGTAACGGCGCGCTCGTCGGCATGCTGGTCGGCGCGATCACCGTGGTGGTCTGGAAGCAGTTCATCGGCCTTGGGCTGTACGAAATCATCCCGGGCTTCATCTTTGCCAGCATCGCCATCTACGTCGTGAGCCTGATGGGTAAGGAGCCCGCAACCACCATCCAACGTCGCTTCGAAGCGGCCGATGCGGAGTACCGCGCCGGTTGATCACAGTGCGTGGGATCATCGCCACGGCGGCGTTGATCCCCGCGTTCAGCTTCATGCGTGAATACCCTGTTGTTACTGCTCGTCGGGGTGGATACTGCTCTGCAGGCGTCGTACATTCGGCGCCCCCGCTAGGAAATTAGGGAGTATTCCAATGAAAGCGAAATCCGTGACGATTCGTGCCGTGGCCGTCGTGCTCGCGGCAATGTTGATGACAGGCTGCAGCCTTCGGTTGCCAGGCATCGGCATCGATGTTGGCGACGGAGGTGGCGGCCATGGCGGCAAACATTGCCCACCGGGCCAGGCCAAGAAGGGTAATTGCTGATACTGGCGTAACCCTGCCGGACCGGGTGGCGGCCGCCATCCGGTCCTTCTTTAATCGCAATTTCCGCGTTCCGCTCTGGAGCCATTCCAGAGGCTTGGGTTAAGTGAGCCGCTCGCAATGACCGGCCAACCATAAGCGAGACCCCAGTCGTCATATTTCCATGACCATACTGCCGCTCATCTCCCGAGCCGTTGGGTCATTTGACAGGTCCAAGCTATCTGCCACGGTTAGTCGAAGTGCGTGTACCGCTTGCGCTTGGCAGGCCCGGCAAAGCTCGCCCTGAAAGAACAAAAACAATAAACAACCGAGGAAACTCCCATGCTCCCAAGCAAGTTGGCTTCAGCCTGCGCGCGCGCCGTCGCTGGCGTGATGCTGGTCGGTACGATCGGAATAGCCGCCGATGTTCAGGCTCGGTCCAAGCCGATCAAACCACCTCTCTCCAACAGTGAATCCCGCCTTCATGATTCACGTACCTTCGTTCCGATTGTCTCGCCACTCGCGGCCTTTCCCGGCCTGCCGAGCGAGCGCTGGACCGGCGTCTACGAGGGCTCGTCCTATCAGATCGAGGTGCCGCCGAACTGGAACGGCATGCTGGTCATGTACGCGCACGGTTACCGAGGCACGGGGCCTGAGCTGACCGTCGGACCACCACCGATCCGCCCCTGGCTGTTGCAACAGGGCTACGCCTGGGCCGCGTCCAGCTACAGCAAGAACTTCTACGATGTGCGCGCTGGTATCGAAGACACCAACGCCCTGGCGCTCGCCTTCAGCAGCCTGACCGGCAAGGCGCAGCCGACCAAAACCTACATCACCGGCCATTCCATGGGCGGCCACGTCGCAGCCGCGGCGGTGGAGGCAGAAACCTACGCGACCGCCAACAACCGTGTCGTCTACGACGGCTCCGTACCCATGTGTGGCGTAACCGGCGACGCTTACCAGTTCGAATACCTGTTGAACTTCACCCTGGCCGCCCAGCATCTTGCAGGGCAGGGACCGACCAGCTTCCCGGCGACCGACTTCCAGGCCAAGCTGCCGCAGATCATCGGTGCGCTTTGGGATAGCTACCCGACCGATCCGTCGCCGCAGGGCGAAAAGCTTGAGGGTGTGGTTCGTGAACTCAGCGGTGGCGACCGGCCGATCTTCGCCGAGGGCTTCCGCACCAGCCTGCAAAGCGTCGTGTTGGGGACGGGTGGTCGTGATGGCTCGGTTGACGGCATCCTCGCCGATTCGCTGAACGGCAACCTCTCCACGCGCTATCAGTTCGACACGAACAAGGCGATGTCCCGCGAGGAACGCGAATTCAATGACTCGATCATCCGTGTGATCGGCCATGCGCCTGCCAACAGCATCCGCCCGGACGGCCTGCGCTGGATTCCCGTGGTCAACGGCCAGTTCAACGTCCCGGTGGTGAGCATCCACACCCTGGGCGACCTGTACGTGCCGTTCAAGCATCAGCAGATCTACCGCCGCAACGCGGAGGCCAACGGCAACGGCGACCTGCTGGTGCAACGTGCCATCCGCGCGCCCAGCCACTGTGATTTCACCTATCAGGAACAGGTCGAAGCCATGGCCGCGATGCTGCAATGGGAGCAGCAAGGCATCAAACCGGCGGGCGATAGCGTCCTCAATCCACGCACGCTAGCCAATCCCGCTTACGGCTGCGAGTTCACACGTAACGACGGCACGCAGAATCGGACGGCACTGCCGGCCTGTCCTGGGAGTTGAAACGCTAGCCTGAGTCGAAAGCCCTGCTCATGCGGGGCTTTTTGCTGTCCGAGTCGGCGGGTCAGGTTTTCTCTCGTGACGAACCGCCATGCAGGCTCGCGTTACCCCAACTCCGAAGCGCATCCTGCTTGATGCTTGAAATTCTCCAGTCTCCTGCGATGTCTTCGAAACCGAATTCGTAGCTGCCGCACGAGTGAAAGAAGTCTTCGTCCGAGCCAGCAGGGTCAAAGCGGAGAATCAAGTAATTGCACCGCGCACTGACAGAGCGTGCATCTGCGCCCGGCGTAATCAATAGATTGGAAAAGCTGTGGTGCTTGGCCAGCGTGTCTACGGCGTTCTGCCTGCGGCTGACGAAGTCCTCCCCTGTCATCGTCGTCGGCTGCTCCCGCCCCGAGGACGAGTAATCAATCGCGACCTGTGGTGCTAGGCACTCGACCATCGCCGGCCAATCCCGCCTATCGAAGGCCAAGAAGAACCGGCAAAGCACATCGTTAATCCGCATGAAGACGGACGGGTCTACTGTTTTCAAGGTGCGCTCCGATGGATATCCATTAGTTAAGTTGCTCTGCACCGTGCTTCCTACAAGCCGGAATGCGCTGCTTTTACAGCCAGCGCATAGGTACGGCTCGAGCCCGTGTGGAGGGCTTTACTGTTGGAGAACGTTCGCTACGTTTCCGTTGCCGTTTTGAACGATGCTAGCGGAGTGACTGTTGATCGATTGAGCTTGCGTCAGGAACGCCTGGTTGCCGTCACCCGTTTGACTGATCAGCGCATCATGAGCGTGGAAGTTCTGGGAGGCGTCTATGTGGTTGTATGAACCAACCTGAGCGATATCCAGGCTGTGGTTGTCTCCAACCTGTGACGTGATCACCGTGTTGTATTCGCCTTCCGAGTAGCCGGTAAGGCTGCTGTTTTGTCCAGCAATGTAGGACTCAAGCTCGTTACCAGTGCCCTGCTGCACATAGTCCAGCACGCTATTGCCGTCTCTCGCTTCGATCTGTGCAACGTTGGCGACGCCAACCTGCTGCAGGAAAACATCGGCCGCAGGGTAACGCCCGGAGTATTGGTGTATGTCTGCTTGGTTAGCTGCGCCTTCCTGCTCGACCGCCGCGAAACCACCACCGAAACCAGCGCTCAGCTGTTCCAGCCGCACGATGTTTTCGTCTCCGTTTTGCTGGATGTCTGCTGTGCTGAAGCCAGACTGATCCACCTCGACAACGTTGCCCTGTCCGATAGAAACCACGGCAAGCTCGTTTCCTACCCACCTTTGTCTGGCATCGAACTGGTTACCAGTCCCTTCCTGTTGGACGGTCGCGGTAACGGAAAGCTCGTCAAGGTATTCATGCTGCTCAAGGGTGGCGCTATTGGAGGTTCCGGCTTGGTAAAGCTCAGCGCTCGCCATGCCAGGACGGCTTCCATTCACCTGAAAGATTTCGACCTGATTGAGGGTGCCCACCTGCTCGACGCTCGCATGGCCGCCGTCACTGCTGGTGCCAGCTTGGACAGTGATTGCCCCGTTTTCAGAGCCGTTCTGCCGAATAAAGGACTGCTGCCGGACGCCGCTCTGCGTCTGCTCAGCGTTGTTATTTCTGCCGGTCTGCTCAATCTCGGCGACGTGCTCATTGGCTAAGACGCTGCCGCTCACCGCCAGTAAAACGGTTGCAGCTAAAGGACTGAAAATATGCATTGGAACCTCCTGTTTGTAATGGATGAGCTCCGTACAGCAGAGGCGAAGCAATGGGAGTGTTGTCGGTCCGTTTAGGTTGCGAAATACACCGAAAGAATCAAAGCGGAGATCTGTGGGTATTAAGCCGACGCGCCTTGCCGCCGTTTGTTGTGCCTGTGACTTTCTAGCGCCGCCTCACCCCTAATCACTTGGATCTCAGGGGGGCAACTGGGGAAGCCAAGTCACCAGTCGAACCACCGTGCGTCAGGCTCAATTGACCGCGCCATGACATCGCCATACTGTATGCACATACAGTTATGAGGTCTGTACCATGCCCGTTCATTTCCTGGGGCCCGCCGCTCCGTCCGCCATCGTCCTGCCGCTTTTCAGCTTCTGCATACCCGCCGGCTTCCCCAGCCCCGCGCAGGACCACATGGAAGGCACGCTCTCGCTCGATGACCTGATGAACATCCGTGCGCCCCACACCTACCTGGCGCGAGCCGACGGCGACAGCATGATCCACGTCGGCATCTTTGACCGGGACATTCTGGTCATCGATCGAGGGCGCGAGGCGGAGAAAGGGGAGGTCGTCATCGCCGCGCTTAACAACGAACCCCTGGTGAAAATCTTCGACCGGCAAGGCGACCAGATCATCCTTCGCTCGGCCAACCCCAAATTCCCCCCGCGCTACCTGCTGGAAAGCGAAGAGCTATACGTTTGGGGCGTCGTGCCATTCAGCGTGCGCACCCATGGCAAGTATTGAGCGGGCGCTGGCCCTCATCGACTGCAACTCGTTTTACGCCAGTTGCGAGCGCGTCTTCCGGCCCGACCTGCGCACCACGCCCATCGTCGTGCTCTCCAATAACGATGGCTGCGTGATCGCCCGCTCGGCAGAGGCCAAGGCCCTGGGTATCAAGATGGGCGCGCCGTACTTCAAGGTACGCCGTGATCTGGAGCGTTGGGGCGTCGTGGTGTTTTCCAGCAACTACGCGCTTTACGGGGACATGAGCGAGCGGGTGATGACCGTCATCGAACAGCGCGCGCCGGCCGTGGAGGTGTATTCCATCGATGAGGCTTTCGCCGATATGACCGGCGTGCCAGATGCGGAATCGCTCGGGCGCCGCATCCGTGCCGATGTGTTGCGGCTCACCGGCATACCGGTCGGCGTCGGCATCGCAAACACCAAGACCCTCGCCAAGTTGGCCAACCATTCGGCCAAGCGCTGGATGAAGCAAACCGGCGGCGTCGTTGACCTGCGCGACCCCGAGCGGCGCGACAAGGTACTGCGCATCACGAGCGTAAGCGATGTATGGGGCGTCGGCCGGCGCATGACCGAACACCTCAACAGCATGGGCATTCGCAGCGCCTGGGACCTGGCTAATGCCGACGCCTGGACCCTGCGCAAACAATTCAGCGTGGTGATCGAAAAGACCGCCCGCGAACTGCGCGGCACGCCCTGTGTGGAACTGGAAGACGTGATCCCGCTCAAGCAGGAGATCTGCTGCTCACGCATGTTCGGCGACCGCCTGCGCGAGCTAGCCCCCCTCCGCGAAGCCGTCGCCACCTACGCCGCCCGCGCCTGCGAAAAGCTGCGCGCGCAACGCTCCCTGTGCAAACGCGTACGCGTCAGTATCCGCACCGGCATGTTCAACCCCGACGAACCCAGGTTCGCCAAAGGCATTGTCTGCGAACTGCCATACCCCACCGACGACACCCGCTACATCACCCGCGCCGCCATCGCCGGGCTAGAGCTTGTCTATCGAGAGGGTTTCGCCTTCAGCAAAGCCGAAGTACTGCTAATGGACCTCTGCCAACGCGGCGAATACACCGGCGACCTCTTCACCGAAACCCAACCCGCTGCCGCGGAGCGCGTCATGGGCGTGCTCGATGCGGTAAATGCGAAGTGGGGGCGCAATACGCTCAGGCCGGGGCGAGTTCCCACCGCACCGGATTGGGGAATGCGGCGGGAGATGATGAGCCAGAGTTTTACGACGCGGATGGACCAGTTGTGGAGAGTGGGGTGTCGGTAGTGGCTTGGGGATAGCTTGGGCTTCTTCTGATGAGCAGTCAGTGCGGCTTGATCAGGCCAACGCACCAGATATCAATCGGCCGGCGTCATCGTCATCCACTGTAATCCCGTGCGAGAGGCGCCATGCCCAGGATCGGTTTCCTGGTGTGAAGCGTTGTGAATTAAACGCCTCGATTGTTGAGCGCTGATGAAAGCAGAGCTTCAATCTTGTTGCGCAAACGTTTCAGCTGTACGCGCCGTAATTGGTAGCGTGTTCCAGATCAAATCCGCAATGGCATCGGATCGGATGATTCATGGCCCGTCGACGACGCTGAAAGGGCTGATCGAGCTTGGCTCGTACCGTCCCGATTTCATGCTGGCATCGAGGGCATTCAATTGAAAGTCGCAAATAACAATACTAAGGCCGAGGCTCGGCTGGCGGAGATTTTCGAAACAATTATCGGCCTGACCCAATCCCGGGTCACCAACAATACGCCGGAAAAAAAGGATCGCCTCGAGGAAATCGACAAAGGGGAAACCCCTTCAAACAGCGGGACAGGTGGCGATAAATCCAAGGGGCCCGCAACAGCCGAGGAGTTTCGAGCAAAGGCCAAAGAAGAAGACTGGATAGTAGTGGAAGAGAATGATGTGTTGCCCCCGCTCGGCAATCTTAAACCCACCAAGGCCGACGATACGACCTACACCTATAAGTACGACGGGAAGACTTTCGCCGTATCGGCGCATCTGACGCCCTTTAAGCATTCTGTTCTGGAAAACAAGGTAGTTGGTAGTGATATTCGTCGAGCGGATAACGACATCACGGTAAACGTTCCAGATTCCGAAGCGACGGATTTCATGAATGCCAAGACCACGGAAGGTGGAAAGACGGTTGGCGAGCTATTTCAGGACAAGATGAAGGACGAGTGGGGCAAGCTCGATATAAGCGATCCACGGCGTCAATATTATGAGCTGCTTGAGGCAAAGACCGCGCTGGAAACAGGTTATTTATATAAGCCTGCAATAACGGTAGCAGATGGTGATTGGAGTGAGACGAAAGACAGGGATGGCGTCGTTATGCATAGCGCCAACACCTACGGCTTAT
Source organism: Stutzerimonas stutzeri (assembly GCF_024448895.1). Classification (GTDB taxonomy): domain Bacteria; phylum Pseudomonadota; class Gammaproteobacteria; order Pseudomonadales; family Pseudomonadaceae; genus Stutzerimonas; species Stutzerimonas stutzeri_Q. The sequence continues at coordinate 3,702 of NZ_JAMOIC010000007.1, read as the reverse complement.
TGAAGGAAGAGGAGATTTACGAAAAGCTGGCAGCTTTGTCCGATAATGACAGCGTGAAAAAAGGCGTCGACCAGTTAATGGAAGGTGCCATAGACAAAATCGCTGACAAGAACGGTCTGACCAACAAAATTTACAATAGCATGATGGGCGATGACTACAAGGACATGCTGAAAAGCATGGATCCAACAGCCGCCAATGTTCGATTTGCTAATGATTTCAAATCGTTAAAAATGTTGGATGAAACCAAGGCGGATGAGGTTTTTGGCAAACTTTCCAGCGAATTGGGAGGCGGCGTCGAAGTCGACGTCGATATGGTTAATGATGTCGCTGATATGGTTAAAAATGGAAGCTATTCCGACGAATCATTAAAGGCAGCGGTCACAGATACAGTAACCCTTGGGTTATCGAGCACCTGGTCTGCCCTCTTTGGTATTACCTTCGCGGATCGGGCAGTCCAGGGCTACTTGAATGGTCAGGGTGGAGGCAACCTATCCGATGACGTCAAACGCAGCCTCGATAGCTATAAGGCTGCGGTGAAAATATTGGGCGACGCGATGTATGAATCAGTCAAAGGCAAAGGTTTCTTTGACATGAAAGATATATCCTCGCGACTGTCCGACGTTCTCAGTTCAAATAACCCGGATGGGCTAAGTACGCGGCGTGGTGCGGCTGGGCTTATTCAAGCGGCGATGAGTCGTGGGGTAATACCGGCCATAGGCGGGATATTGGCTACAACGGCGGCCATCTATAATCTTTCGAAAAACAAGGGCGAAACGGTTGAAGACCGTATGGCAGCCGCGCGTTTGTTCATGATCAGTATTGCGACGTCTCCCGCCGTGATTGGTAATACCCTGGATATATTCGGTGCGGCATTCAATAAGCCGGGCGTGAGGGACTTGCTTGGGTTTGGCGATAATACGCAGCTGCGCGAGATGTTTGACAAACGGTTCCCTGGCTCGGCTCCTGAGGTGGCCGCCGACAACGCATCAATTAAAGGTCTGTACAGCGCTGATGACTATCGTTCGGTTGTATCGTCAGATGGGTCTCAGTCAACGGTAAATATGGCTGATATTACACACTGGTTTGATGATGTTGCGTCAGGCGACGTGAGCTTTGTTACCGCCAAGTCCAACGTCGATTCCGAAACAGGTTTGAGTTTTCATACGGCGATGGAGGATGGCAACAGCCGCATTGGTGCTGCCGGGTCGGGAGCGGCATCCATCGATCAGGCTGCCGTCGACGACCTGGATCCAAACAGCCGTTCTTTGCTCAACTCTAGGCTTGACGCCACCCTCAGCGACATGGGGCTTGATCCAAAGATCATGGATATCCCCAGCAAATTGAAGCTCGTGGGAACCATCTTGGGCCCCGTCGGAATTGTGGCTGATACAGCGGGCGGTTTTCTTGATTTGGCCCTGGGGGCGATGGGAATTGACAAGCTGTTGAAGAACGGCGGCACCTCGCTTGAATACGCTGAAAAGTCGATGCAAGTGCTGGGCGGAGCCTCTATCGCAGCAATGGCCGGCACCAGTTTAGCGGCTTTGGTGGCAGGCCCCGCAGTTGCCGCGGGGCTTAGTCTCGCTTCGGGCGTATTAGGTATTGTCGGCGTCGGTTTTGGGGTAATCGCAGGGATAATCGCCCGTGAAGTTGCCAAGGAAAAGAGGGGGGAAGAGCTTAACAAGCGGGCCGAGCAGTTTAATAACTGGAGTAAGTTGGGCATCACAGAAGATGATTGGGGGGACAAGCTCAATTACACTCAAAATGCTCGTTATGCCTATTATTACGATTATGGTTCAGAGTCTTACTTCGAAGCTTTTCCGGCTGACATTCCTGTGTGGGAAGCCCGGCCGGACCAGTATGAGGATTTCACTGATCACCTCAGGAATAATGACCACCTCCCCGGTGATGATTGGTTTGACAACTGGGACGACAAGCACGGTGTAGTGATTAATCATGATAGTGACGGTGATGAAAGTGGCTTGCCGCGTTTTGGAGATGATAAATCTTACCGAAACAAAATTGGCGGCGGGAAGGCGTACACAAACGGTACTTTTGAGGATTTCAAAGAGGATGTGGATCGCGTTGATGTCGGGTCTATTGAGTTGCTGGACGATGGCAGGGTTATATTTGTCAAGGACGGGGTCAAGCAAATTATAGACCCCGTGATAGGCAATAACGAGTCCGGACTTAACCCAAAGATTATTAGTTATCTGACCGATCTATACGAACTGGCTCATCCGGGAGGCAAGCGGGACGAGAACATCATCAAGCGCATGACAGACCTGCACAATGAATCCGACAGATACAACGAGATCGACGAATTAAGGCGTGTTTTGAGTGACGACTTTGTTAGCATGTTGGGCAAGGATGACACCAAACCCGGCACTTATAAAGATTTCAAGCGAGACGTTGACCGTGTTGATGTAGATACGATAAAGCTGGATCCGGAGGACAGTAGCGTTATCTACTTTGTCAAAGACGGCAAACAGTGGAAGTTGGACACGGACAATCACGGAAGCCTTAAGGGTGGTCATGCGAAAGAAATATATACGTACCTACGTGACTTGCACGATCTGATTCGCCCTGACGGTAAAAATATCGATAAAGACATCGCTAAAGACGTCACGGACCTGCACAGCAAGAACGATGACTATAACGATATTAAGAGGCTTCGTGAGCACCTCATAAAGAAATTCCCGAAGGAATATGGTGAGGAGCCCGCTACGTTTGGAACTACGTATAACGATAGTGGCAGTGTGAATCACAACAGGATTGGAACCCCGAGTGATTTTATTGAGGATATTGATAAGGTGGATGTAGGGACGATTGCCATATCTGATGATGGCCGATCAGTCGTTTTTGTTAAAGATGGCATTAAACAACGAATATCCGATACCAACGATACCAATTCGGAAATCATTCGCTACCTGAAAGGATTGCACGATATCGCCGACCCCAAGAATGAGTCCTTCAAGGAGCGCGCGAAGGAGATGGACCGGGTGTTTGCGGCGACGGATGACTACAACGATCTGGGCAAGATAAAAGCCTACATGGACCCCCCGAAGCCCCGAACCTGGGCGGATAAGACTCCGGACGGTGAGAGGGGCCTTATGAGGGTGCCAAACCAGGATCAGGATGAGTTCAAGGAGGACATGGACAAGGTGGATGCCGCGTCGATCCGCGTGGTGGATGACGTTGTCTACTTCACTAAAAACGGTGAGTGGCATTCAATGGGGCCGGGCTATGGGGGCGATATGCGCCACATCTATAACCAGCTGGTGATGGTCGCGAACATGACCAATCATGGTAAGGATCTAAAGCTTGCGGCTCGAATAGACCAGATATGGGATCGGACAGATTCCTACAATGAAGCCAATAAGCTTGAGAAGTACCTGAAGAAAATTGGGGCACTTTGAATCAATGGCTGTCAGATAGTGTCGAGCATGCTTCGTAAGTTGTAGAAGTCGAAGCTTCGCCTGGAACATGCAGCCCGATGAACGCCGCTGTATGTCCAGGGCCGGCTTTGGTCAGCCCTTAGCGATGAGTGTTGCATAGGGCACCGACTTTAAGATTCCGATCGCTGCTCAAAGGCCTCTACACCGACGACCTCTTTACCGAAACTCAACCCGCTGCCGCTGCCGCTGCCGCTGCCGCTGCCGCTGCCGCTGCCGCGGGGCGGGTCATGGGCGTGCTTGATGCTGT
>NZ_JAMOIC010000006.1 GCF_024448895.1 Stutzerimonas stutzeri | reverse complement strand
GGCAGATCCGTGATATGGCCGATCGTTTGGGCTGGGATGTTTATATTCGCGAGACGATAGACTCCACTAATGCCGAGGCATTGAGGCTTCTTCAGGCCGGGATGAGTCACTACTGACATCAATTGGTGATCGTCCCACACAGCTTTTATCGGACTGTGCAGCCGAGCAAGCGCTTATAGATGTTCCACCGTTTCCCTGCACCAGCATTCGAAGATGGACGCCTTTCACAGCGTTTGTTTGGCTTAGAAATATATTGGCGATGATTGGGATGCACATTGAATTGCTTGGCCAGGAGCGCCGCCGCTGCAGCGTGGAGGAAGCTCACATGGTACGCGAGAGCCAAGAAGACCATGGAAGCCGAAGTCCTCTAGAAAGCTGTGGGTATCGCCCGTTCGAGGCGTCGTGTCCGTAGGATGGGTCGAGCCTGCGATACCCATCGATGGGGCTCGGACTTGATGGGTATCGCTTCGCTCAACGCCATCCTACTGCTGGTATCGGTGGTGAGGCCTCGCGGCACAGGATGGGTTGCGAAAATGGATCGCACACTCACCTTTGTGTCCTGGGAGCGACAAGTGAAACTGGTCAGCAAAAGTCTCGGTGTGTCTCGTTCGCAATTGACGGCTCGAATCAAACAGGCCCCTAAAGATTAGAAAGCTCGGCGGCCACGTGTGCTCAATGACGCAGCGCTGGTGGATCGGATCAATGCCTCAATCTCCGACTTGCCCAGCTATTGCTATCGCCGGCTATGGGGCTTCTCCGGAAGCAGGCCGATCCGGTGTTTGCCATGAAAACGGATAGATCGGGTCATGCGCGGCCATGACCTGTTGCTGGAGAGGCGTCGCAAGCAACCGGGTATGGCGCGTCGTTATGAAGGTAAGGTAGCGCTGGATACGAGCAATACCCGTTGGTACTCGGACGGTTTTAATTTCGTTGTGGCGATGGCGCCAAGCTGCGTGTAACTTTTGCCTAGGACTGCCGCGACCGCGAGGCGGTCAGTTCGGTAGCCAGCCCGAGGTGGCTACCGCGGTGACGACGTCCGCGACGTCAGGCTCGAAGCCGTCGAGAAACGTTTTGGACAGGCGCGGCGTGCCATTGCGATCCAATGGCTGAGCGATAACGGCTCGGCGTACACCGCTGAACAAGCACGTGAGATAGGTTTGATGCCGCTGACCACATCTGCGTGTAGCCCGCAGAACGACGGCATGGCTGAGTGCTTTATGAAGACGGTGAAGCGCGACTACATCACCCATATGCATAGGCCGGTTCGACTAACTGCGCTACGCAATCTGGCGATTGCTTTCGTACACTACAACGAAGCGCACAGCGCCCTGAAGTGCCGTTCGCCTCGGGAGTTCAGGCGGTTGGCCGCAGCATCAACTTAACGGGGTTGCGGTATCCGGTTTGTGAGGGGCAAGTCCAGTTGTTGAGCCCCTTTCAGTCGCATCGCCTCATTCTTCATTAAAGAATTTCGCTAGCTGTCCGAAAACCTCTGCAGGCGCGCTCGCTTGGTTGTGAGTTCGCTGGTGTCGTACCAGGTGTTCTCGGGGCTTGACTAAAAATATTTTCACCGCCTCCTAAAGCTCACCGAAACGACGCCGATAAGCTAATCGAATGCGAACTCAATGGGTGCCTGGGCAAAAGCCGGCCCGGAGTCGCAAGCTCAGGCAACCAAAGTAACTAGCGCCCTTGGAGGCACATCATGGCTCTTACAGTCAACACTAACATTGCGTCGCTCAATACTCAGCGCAATCTCAGCAACTCCTCGAACGCTTTGGCAACTTCAATGCAACGCCTCTCCACCGGTAGCCGCATCAATAGCGCCAAAGACGACGCCGCCGGCCTGCAAATTTCCAACCGCCTCACGAGCCAGATTAACGGTCTGGGTGTTGCCGTTCGTAACGCTAACGATGGTATTTCCCTCTCTCAGACGGCCGAAGGCGCTCTGCAGCAATCAACTAACCTTCTTCAGCGTATGCGTGACCTGGCTCTGCAATCAGCAAACGACTCCAATAGCGCAACTGACCGCTCTTCGCTGCAAAAAGAAGTTACTCAGCTGAAGAATGAGCTGACCCGTATCGCCGAAACCACCAGTTTCGGTGGCCGTAAACTTCTAGACGGTAGTTTTGGTACTGCACAGTTCCAAGTGGGCGCTAATGCGAACGAGACAATCGGTGTAACGCTTAGCAGCGCTAAGGCTACCAATCTTGGTGCTAACCGTACCCTTTCTGCTGGTCTGTCTGCAGGTGCCGCAACTGCAACAGCGGGCACTGCCACGTCGTTGGTTACAGCTCAAACGCTGACAATTACTGGCGGTACAGGTACTGCTACCGCGGCCGTCAACGCGGGTGACTCATCGAAGGCGATTGTTTCAGCGGTCAATGCACAAACTGCTAATACAGGTGTAAGTGCTAGCGCACTCACTAGGGCTCAGGTAGGTGGCTTCACCGCTGGCACCAGCAGTTTCAACCTAAACGGCCAGGCGATTTCAGTAAATATCTCCAACACTTCTGACCTTTCCGGCCTTGCTTCAAAGATTAACGAGTTTGCGTCGACAACTGGTGTCACAGCAGTATCTAACGGCAACTCCATGGAGCTGGTTGCAACCGACGGTTCTAACATTGCGATCGAAGCTTACAGTAACGATGCAGCTGCTGCGCAAGCTATCACTGTGCAAGGTCGTAATACTGACAACACCGCTAACTTTGGCGCAGTACAAACCCTGACTGAAGGCGGCACAAACTCTACAGTTGTGCAAGGCGAAATTACATTTAACTCGTCCGGCAGCCATACTGTGAGTTCGAACGCTGCGACGAATAGCTTGCTTGCAGCACCGACGAATACCAGCACGCTCGCCAGCGTAAACGCTGTAAGTGTCGGGACCCGTGAGGGCGCCAACAGCGCAATCTCGGTCATTGACGGAGCACTTGCCTCCATCGATGATCAAAGATCGTCTCTTGGTGCTGTGCAGAATCGGTTCGACAACACCATTGCGAACTTGCAAAACATTGGTGAAAACGTATCTGCCGCTCGTGGCCGTATCCAGGACACCGACTTTGCTGCAGAAACTGCCAACCTGAGCAAAAACCAGATTCTGCAGCAGGCAGGTACTGCGATCCTCGCCCAGGCCAAGCAGCTGCCGCAGGCAGTTCTGAGTCTGCTGCAGTAATCAGGCAGAAGGCGGTGACGATGGAGGTAGGGCGGCGCTCTACCTCCATTGATTCATGAGAGGTGAATCAATGGACGTCGGAAAAATTACGGGCGGTATTCCATCGCCAGGAACAATTGGATCGTTGCCCAGCCTTCATAAGGAGTCTGGGTTTTCTTCGTTCGATAAGCCCCAGAAGTCGGATGAAGACAAAGGGGCGAAAGGCCAAGAAAACATGACCGACCTGGTCGAAAGATTTCGATCGCAGGTGCAGAGTATCCAGCGTGACCTTAGCTTCAGCGTCGACGATTCTACTGGCGATGTAGTTGTTAAGGTAATTGATGGTGATTCGGGCAAGGTCGTTCGGCAGATACCGTCAGAAGAGATCCTTCGCCTTACAGAGCGATTGGATGAGATGCGCAGTTTGATGTTTAAAGCCAAAGCTTGACGGTACGATTTTTGTATCGAGGCTTCCCGGCTAACAATTTCTTGACGAGGTAAGGCTATGGCTGGCGTATCAGGCATCGGTTCTGGAATCGACATCGACAGCATCGTCGCCAGTATGGTGGCGGCGGAGCGTGCGCCAAAAGAGACGCAGCTTGCCAGGCTCGAAAAGAAAACCACCACGCAGATAACTGCTGTTGGTGCCTTGAAAGGTGCGATTGGGGAATTCCAAACGGCATTGGGCGCGCTTAACAAGCCCGAGCTTTTTCAGGCTCGTTCTGCCACTTCGAGCAAGCCAGATAAATTGTCAGTGACTGCCGGCGTAACCGCTGGGGCTGGAAGTTACAAGATTGAAGTAAGTCAGCTCGCAACCAGCAGCAAGGTTGCGTTGCGGGCTATTGCAGACAATCTGGATGCTCCCGTGTCGCTCGGAACTGGCCGGCTAACAGTCAGTATTGGCAGTAATGCATTGCCTGCTATAGACGTGGATGCCAGCAACAATACATTGGCTGGCATTCGTGATGCTATAAACAAGGCCGGAGGCGAGGGGGGGCTAACGGCGACCATCGTGACTGACAATGATGGGTCGCGCTTAGTGTTGAGCAGCTCGACTACGGGCGAGCTGGAGGACATCACCGTTAAGGTGGAGAACGCCACCGGTGATCTTGGAAAGCTGGCTTTCGCCGGGCCAGCCGATGCTACCGGTGACCCCGGCGCGCCAAAGGTGCTGGCTGCGGCGGCTAGCGCATCCTTGACCATCGATGGGTTGCCTGTAACGAGTAAATCAAACACGCTCGACAAGACTATTGAAGGCGTGACATTGACTCTCCAGGCAAAAACCGAAGCGGACGCGCCGCTCACGGTGACAGTTGGCCTAGACAAGGGCGGTGTCAAAAAGCAGGTTCAGTCTTTCGTTGATGCTTACAACAAACTTGTCGGCTTCATCAGTGCGGAGACTAGGGTCACGCCCGTGGGTGACGGCAAGGCCCCCGTAACAGGAGCGCTAGTCGGTGACGCGACTGCCCGTGCGCTACTCAGTACTATCCGCAACGAGCTCGTCAAAGTCCAAGGTGACGGAAGCATCCGAGCCCTCACTGATATTGGTATTACTACTCAGAAAGATGGCACCCTGGCGGTCGATAGCAAAATGCTCGACAAGGCACTGGCAGACAATTTCGATCAGCTTTCTGGTCTATTCACCGGCGACACGGGTTTGGCGACACGTCTCGATGCTAAGCTAAAGCCATACACTGAAACTGGCGGCATTCTAGAACAGCGCAACAAGCAAATGACCGAGACCATTTCTGTTATCGACAAGCAGAAGGAAGACCTCAATCGACGTATCACCTCGTTGCAGGAGCGTCTTTATAAACAGTTCAACGCGATGGATATGTTGGTTGGCCAACTATCGAACACCTCCTCAAGCTTGCTAGCATCCCTTGAAAATCTCCCATGGGCGGCAAGCAATTCGAAGAGGTAGACCCTACCTTTAATGAACTAAACCGCCCGGCTAGGCGGTTTTTTCATTTAAAGTCCGGGATCGCTATCAAGCTTGAGCGCGCTCGACCGATAAGCTTTTCATGCAAACTGATGTGGCAAGGGGCTCATCCAGATGAACGCTATGACAGCAATGAAGCAGTATCAGCAAGTTGGCGTAAAGGTCCAGGTCAACGAGGCTGATCCGCATCGCTTGATCCAGATGTTGATGCAGGGTGGTCTTGATCGTATCGCCCAGGCGAAAGGCGCTATGGAGCGCGCTGCTTTTGCCGAAAAAGGCGAGCTTGTTGGCAAGGCCATCAACATCGTTGGTGGGCTGCGGCAAGCTCTCGACAAAAGCGTGGGAGGTGAGCTGGCAGAAAACCTCGACAGCCTTTACGAGTACATGACAATGCGGCTATTTGAGGCGAGCCGGCATAATGATATTGAGAAGCTGAACGAAGTGGGCAAGCTGCTAGGCGAGATTAAGCTAGCTTGGGATCAGATTGCACCAAAGGCGTAAATCGGCGGTTTCGGGGCCGCTAGTTTTTGTTCTCTGGGTTCTTGCATACCATTCGATTTCATTGAGGACGCTCATGCTGTTGCGCAAACAGGTATTGGCTACGTTGGCTGGCAGGCTGCGCGACGGTCTGGCGGCAGGCGATTGGGAAGCCATAGCGGTGATGGACGAAGAGTGCCGCACCTTGGTGGCTGCGTTGTGCGACGAAGATGCGTTCGCCCCAGAGATGCGTAAGCAGCTTGCAGAGCTGTCGTGTTTGTATGACGAGCTTCAGCAATCCGATCGTGCGGAGCGAGAGCGACTGGTTGGAGAGTTGACTCGGTTAAACGGGTCGAAGCACGTTCATCAAGCCTATGTTCAATGAGTTAAGTCGACTCAGGATCGAGCTTTGAAGTATCTCCGTTGCCTGCGCATCGGTGGAGGACGCTTCATCCATCCACCGTTAAGCTTTGCAGCTCTAGACCGGCAAAAATCGTTTACCGGTACTCACACAAATACGCAGTCGCCTCGGCTACCGTCAGCTGAAACTTGCTGTTCGCCGGTACAGTGAACTGGGTGCCTGCACCAAAGGTTTTGTAGTTCTCGCTTCCGGGCAGTTTCACGTCCAGGCTGCCGGCGACGACGTGCATGACTTCCAACTGGTTGGTCCCGAACTCATATTCGCCAGGCGCCATGACACCGATGGTGGCGGGGCCGGCCGCCATGTCGAAGGCGATGGATTTGACGGTGCCGTCGAAGTACTCGTTGACCTTGAACATTCGGAAATCTCTAGGGACGGAAAAGGGTGGCCAGTATGCCGAAGCGGTTCGGCGCCGTCACCAGATCCCCTTTTCAAGAGCGAAGCGGTTGGCTAAGCCCATCGGGTACCGTTTACGAACGAAAGATGAAATAAACCGCACCGAGCAAACACAGCCCCGCCCACAGATAGTCGAGCTTCAGGGGTTGCTGCATGTACATCACGCTGAACGGCACGAAGATGGCCAAGGTAATCACTTCCTGCATGATCTTCAGCTGGCCTATCGATAGCTCGGTGTAGCCGATGCGGTTGGCGGGCACCATGATCAGGTATTCGAACAGGGCGATGCCCCAGCTGATCAACGCGGCTATCAGCCAGGGTTTGCCATTGAGCGTCTTGAGGTGACCGTACCAGGCGAAGGTCATGAAAAGGTTGGACACGCAGAGCAGTGCTGCGGTCTGAATCCAGATGGGCATGACTGTTTGACTCCGGGGCGATGGCAAATGCTAGGGGGCCGGACGAGTGCCCGCAAGCGCTCAGATGCCGATTCTTGACCGCAAGTGTTTTTTGCCTGGACAGCCATTATCATCGCAGCCCGATTTTTTCCATTTCGGTATCTGGTATGATTTGCCGTCCCGGTTGTGGTGCCTGTTGTATCGCCCCTTCGATAAGCTCCCCAATGCCTGGTATGCCCATGGGTAAACCGGCGGGGGAGCGATGCCTGCATCTTTCCGACAGAAATCTCTGTGGCCTATTCGGTAACCCAGTCAGGCCCTCTGTCTGCGCCGATTTCAAGGCCGACGCCATGTTTTGTGGCGACGATCAACAGGATGCGATTCGCTTGCTCGGTTGGTTGGAGAACGCGACCGGGAGTGTGAGTGAGCAACCTGCGGCTTAGTTGGGCGGCGTAGAAGCGGCTTCGATTGCGTGTAACCAGCTCATTGAAAATCCCGACTGCGCACGTCCAGTCCTGTCAGCATCGAGGTTAGATCGCGGAGCCGCCCAGCGATCACGTGGCGTACTCCGCTCGCCGATTCGAGATGTCCATCGATGCGCAGCATTTGCGACTGAATGAGCGCACGCCGGTAACGCTCGGCCAGATCACGCCAGACAATCACATTGATCATGCCGAACTCATCTTCCAGCGTGACGAAGATGACACCGCTCGCGGTCTGCGGGCGTTGGCGGCCGATAACCAGCCCGGCGACACTGACCAGCCGGCCATGTTCGACATCCGCCAGTTCGCGTGAACTCCTACACCGCTGGTTCTTGAGCCTGTCACGTAACAGTGCCATTGGGTGGGGCCCCAGCGTGGTGCCCAGTGCTGCGTAGTCTGTCATCAGCTCTTCGCCCACGGTCGGCAGCGGTAAAGGTACGGCTGTTTCCTGAGTGACAGCGTGCTCTGCAAATAACGGTAACTGAGTTTCGAACCCCGCTACCGCCCAGCGCGCACGGTGCCGGTGTCCAGTCAGTTCACGCAGGGCGCCGGCGCCCGCCAATCCCTCGCGAGCCCGCGCGTCAAGGCGGGCGCGCAAGCACAGATCGTCAATCGAGCAAAACGGCTGCTGCTGACGAGCCGTCTCGATGCACCGCGCATCTTCCTGGCGAAATCCACGCACCAGCCGCAAGCCCAGGCGAATCGCTGGCTGATCAGTGGGCGTCGGCTCGAGGCTGCAATCCCAGTCGCTGTGATGGACATCCACCGGGCGAATTTCCAGGCCGTGTCGCCGAGCGTCCTGGAGAATCTGATCGGGATTGTAAAAGCCCATCGGCCAACTATTGATCAGGGCGCAGGCGTAGGCGGCTGGCTCGTGACATTTCAGCCAGCAACTGGCGTATGTGAGGAGGGCGAAGCTCGCAGCGTGGGATTCGGGGAAACCGTAGCTGCCGAATCCCTTGATCTGTTCGAAGATCCGCGCCGTGAACTCTGGTTCATAACCTCTGGCGAGCATGCGCTCGGTGAGGCGCTGGCGATGAGGCTCCAGGCCGCCATGACGTTTCCAGGCGGCCATGGCGCGGCGCAGTTCGTCTGCCTCGCCCGGTGTGAACTGAGCCGCGACTATGGCCAGCTCCATTACCTGCTCTTGAAACAGCGGCACACCAAGGGTGCGCTCGAACACGGGCCGCAATTCCTCGGCAGGATAATCTTCTGGCTCTTCCTTATTGCGCCTTCGCAGGTAGGGGTGAACCATGTCGCCCTGGATTGGCCCTGGGCGAACGATGGCGACCTGGATGACAAGATCATAGAAAGTCCTCGGTCGCAGGCGCGGCAGCATGGCCATCTGCGCGCGGGACTCGATCTGAAAGACGCCCACGGTGTCGGCGCGGCTGATCATCTCGTAGGTTTTACGGTCTTCCTGCGGCAGGGTGGCGATCGTCCAGCGCGTACCGCGATAGTGTTCGATGAGGTTGAAGCAGCGGCGCAGCGCGCTGAGCATGCCAAGTGCGAGCACATCGACCTTGAGCAGACCGACGAGGTCGAGATCGTCCTTGTCCCACTGGATCACCGTGCGGTCAGCCATGCTGGCGTTTTCCACGGGCACCAGCGTGTCCAGCGCTTGTTCGGAAATGACGAAGCCCCCGGGATGCTGAGATAAGTGGCGGGGAAAACCAATCAGCTCACCGGTGAGTACCAGCACACGTCGCAGGACGGGGCTGCCCGGATCGAAGCCGGCCTCGCGCAAGCGCTCATCATCAGGGATTCGATCACTCCAGCGACCACAGCAATCAGCCAACGCATTGATCTGATCCACCGGCAGACTCAGGGATTTTGCTACATCACGGATTGCACCTGTTGCGTGATAAGTGCTTGCCACCGCTGTTAGCGCAGCACGCTCGCGCCCATACCGGCGGAACACGTACTGGATCACTTCCTCGCGGCGCTCATGCTCGAAGTCGACATCTATGTCCGGCGGTTCATTACGTTCACGGGACAGGAATCGTTCGAACAGCAGCTTGCTTCGGGCGGGGTCCAGCTCAGTGATACCCAGTACGAAACACACGGTGGAGTTGGCTGCCGAGCCGCGTCCCTGACAGAGAATGTGCTGTTCTCGGGCGAAGCGAACGATATCGTGAACGGTGAGGAAGTAGCTCTCGTACTCCAGTTCGGCGATCAGTTGGAGTTCATGCTCGATCTGCGCGCGTGCTTTGTCCGTCGCACCTGCAGGCCAGCGCCAGCGAGCGCCATCCTCGACCAGTTTTCGCAGCCAGGTGGTGGCGTCATGGCCGCTGGGCACCAGTTCGCGCGGATACTGGTAGCGCAATTGGCCGAGATCGAAAACGCAGCGCTCGGCGATACGTAGCGTTTCGGCGAGTAGGTCGGCGGGGTACAGTTGAGCCAACTCATCGGGACGCCGCAGATGACGCTCGCCGTTGGGAAAAAGAAAACGTCCGGCTTCTGCGACCGGAGTGTGGTGGCGGATCCCGCTCATGCAGTCTTGCAGAGCGCGCCGGCCGCGGGCATGCATGTGTACATCACCACAGGCAACGGCCGGTATTCCCACTTGCGAAGCAAGCCTCTGCAGCTGCCTAAGGCTAGATTGATCGTCTGGCCCGCGATGAAGCTCGATACCGAGCCAAAGGCGATCCTTGAAGCGTTCGTGTAGCCAGCAGCCCTGCGCCTCTGCATCGTCCGTTTGAGCAAGCCAGATCGCTATGAGCCCATCAAGGGAGTCCGTGAAGTCCTCGGGCAGAAGCTTATAGCTGCCTTTCTCGGCGCGGCGCCTAGCTCGGGTAATCAACCGGCATAGGGCCTGGTATCCGGCCAGATTTTCCACCAGCAGGACCAGTTTAGGCCCGCGTTCGATCTGCATCTCGCTGCCGATGATCAACGGCAGTTCAGATTTTTTCGACGCCTGCCAGGCCCTGACGATACCAGCCAGCGTGCATTCGTCGGTGATCGCCAGCGCCCGGTATCGGTGCTGTGCGGCACGTTCGAATAGCTCCTTGGCACTGGAGGCGCCTCGCTGAAAGCTGAAATTGGACAAACAATGCAGTTCGGCATACTCACCAATCATGCGAACCAGCCGTGCAATAGCAGCGGCCCTCCAGTGAGCGAGCGAAAGGCCCAGCCGCGCTGACCAGTGCGGGTCTCGATCAGGTAATAGTCGCGGCGCACGTCGCCCCCGTCCCACCAGCCGGACTCGATCCGCTCCGGCCCTGCGAGGATATGCAGCGATGCTTCATGCATTGATTGTGGTTCGGCCAGCAGCCAGCCGGGGCGAGCCCCGGTAGGTGGATATGATTCAAGTCGACTCGGGTACGAAGACTGCCACGCGCACTCAGGGCGATGATCGGCACGCGCGGCGAGCCCTTGCACAGCGTCGTCGCCCAGGCGAGCCCGAAGTCGTTCACGTAACTGCTCCCAAGGCAGGGATTGCTGCGGACGCTCATCAAACAGCTCGCGATGCTCTGGAACGAACGCAGGCAATTGCTGGGCGACCAAGCGCAGTGCCAGGACTGGCGCCGGTAATTGCAGGTGCTCCAGGCGGCCGCGTGTGAGCTCGAATAACATGGCTGGATCACGCTCAGCGCTTAACAAGCCGACAGGCACCTGGCTATCGGCCTGCTTGCGGTGTTCAAGCTGCAAGGTGAACTGTTGAACACCGCTGTCGCGCCCAGCCAGGTAGGCAGCAAGATCGCCAGTCAACCGGCGCAGCGGGAACAGCAATGCCTGATGTGATTCGACTTCGAAGTTCAGCTCTATTCGCGCCTCGAAGTGGTCGGGTGGTCTGTAGAAATCCAAACCCAAAGGGCGATGCTCAAGCAGGGTATCGAGATGCCTTAGCGCCTCAGGCGGGAAGCGTCGTGCGAGCCCGTCACGCGGAAGTGCGAGCAGCTGCTTGAACGTCCGCAGTCCCATGCGCGTAAGCGCTGTGGCTGCATCGCGGGACAACCCGAGACGATCCACCGGCAAGTTGCAAAGCACGTTATGCAGCGACTCGGTATCCGTTACCGCCAGTCCGTCATGAACATTGGCAAGTACTCGGGCAGCGGCCGGATTGGGCGCAAGAGTGATGCGATGTCCAAACCCCAGTGCGCTGAGTTCCTCACGCAGGCGAGCCTCCAGTCTGGGCCATGGCCCGAATAGGCCCAGGCTCGATTGCACTTCCATTAGCAAACAACGGGGGTAATGCAGGCTCACTTGCGAGCTAAATCCATAAGCCCATGCTGCGAGAAATTTCTGCCAACTCTCGATTGCTGTGTGGTCGTAGTCAGCAGTTTCGAAAGCGCGGGTTAGCGCTTGAGCGGCGATCAGGGTTTGCCCCGGCTTGAGGCCGAGTGCGCGGGCGGCGGGATTGATCGCCTGCAGCACGCGGCGCTGAGGCGTACCGCCCAAGAGTGCAAGTGCAGCTTGCGGGTCGGCCCGGCTTCGCAGCACGCCATCCATGGCCAGCTGCGGCAGCAGGATGCAAGCCCAGAGCATCTCAGTGCCACGCCGAAGCTGGAATCGGAGCTGCCGGAGCCAGACCGCCACGACACTTGAGCACGCGCAATTGTGGCGGCTGTGATTCAACGGCCAAGCGCAGGGCTGCTGGAGAGGGATTCACAGCTTCCTGCAGCGGACGATAGGCGAAGGCCAATGTCTGACCGGTTTCGGCAGCGACCTGCAGGCGCCGCAAAGCACGGTCATCGGGCTGCTGTGGCCAGCACAGAACCGCGCCACAGCTGCCTGATCGCAGGCATTGTTCTGCAGACCAGAGCGCATCGCGTGGCGATGCATGGATGATGGTCAGCTGGCGCAAATCTATTCCGGCGTTCAGCCAGGCATGGGGGTAGGGCACATGAGGCGGAGCCACCAGCACCACGCGCTCGCCGGTTGCAGTCAAGCGCGCCAAGGTCGGCCAGAGCAGCCGTAGCTCACCGATGCCCGTGGTATCGAAAAGGATTTCACTCAATGCCGATTCAGGCCAGCCGCCGCCAGGCAATACCGCATCGAGAGGTGCATGCCCGGTTGGCTGGGTATTAGGCGATACGACACTCGTCTGGCCTCGCCACAATCGGCGTGCATCGATAAGTCGATCTAGGGAGACGACGGAGTTCATGATGAACAGCAAATCCATAATACTGTATATGGATACAGTATTCTGTTTTGCCTCAGTGGAGGTCAAGTCGATGCGATGAAGCGTCGCTTGTCGCTCATAACTTGCCCTTGAGCAGCCTGCCGATCTTGAAATCGTAGATTCAGGCGTGCTTTCTGCGCCTGATAGGGGCTGATGCTGATGTCTTGATACGGAAGCCAGCCCGCACTGATGCGGGCTGGATCAAACGCTCATGCCCACTTGATTTGCAGAGCGCTTGTTTCAATTGCTCATCAGAAGCTGTAGCTGACGCTACCCACTACCGTACGCCGATTGCCGACGAAGCAGTCGCCGCGCGCGAGGCAAGTGGTGTAGTAGGTTTCGTCTTCAAGATTGGTCGCGTTGAGGCGGAATGCCCAGTCCTGATATTGATAGCCAAGCATGGCATCGAAGAGCGTGGTCGAAGGTGTCTTCAACGTGTCTCGCCCATCCCAACTGGCGCCGACATAGCGGACGCCGGCACCTGCTTCAAAGCCTGGAACGCCGAACAGCGAAAAGCGATGTTGCGACCAGAGCGATGCCATGTTTTCAGGAATGGAGGCAATACGAGACCCTTCTTCCACTGCTGCGCCTTTAGTGATTTCAGTGTCGAGACGTGTATAGGTCGCAATCAGATCCCACATCGGTGTGATCGCCGCTAAGGCTTCGAGTTCGAGGCCACGAATTCTGACTTCGCCTGTTTGCACTGTGTTGTTCGGGTTGTTTGGGTCCGGCATCTGGCGATTCTGCTCTCGCAGATCGAACACGGCGGCGGTATAGAGGCTCTGGCTTCCCGCTGGCTGATACTTGACGCCCATTTCCCACTGCTCGCCTTCCTTCGGCTTGAAGGATTCCTTGTTGGCATCCAGGCCAATCGTAGGGACGAACGACTCGCTATAGCTGATGTACGGCGCGATGCCATTGTCGAAAAGGTATGTCAGCCCAACGCGCCCGGTAACAGCGTCATCCTTCTGCCGAGTACCGCCTTCAGTGCGATTGTCTGCCCAGTCCTTGCGCAAGCCAAGCGTCAGCAGCCAATGCTCGTATCTCATCTGGTCCTGAAGGTAGAGACCTTGCTGGGCGAGGGTTTGATCCGGCTGATCGGTATAGGTCACGATAGATGGATCGAAGGTGCCATAGACTGGGTCGTACAGATCAAGTAGTGTCGCACTGCCTCCGGCGCGTTTCTGATGAGTCAGCGCATGTTGATAGTCCATACCGACCAACAGCGTGTGTTGGATGGCACCAGTATCGAACAACGCTTCGGCGTTGTGGTCTGCAACCCAGACATCCACGTCGGTCTTGGCGCCATAGAAGATCCTGTTGACAGTACGGTTGTCCCCCAGCAGAACCGGGGCCCAGCCATAAATCTGTTGGTAGCTGACTTCACTCTCTTGGTAGCGCAGATTCTGGCGCATGGTCCAGACGTCATTCAGCCGCCAACTGAATTGTGAGGTCAGGGCGAGCTGTTCAGTGTCGTATTCGTCGAATCCCGGCTCGCCTGAGAACAGGTCCGTGTCAAAGCGTCCCAAAGGAGCGTCGAGAACCGTGCCACGATGGGGCAAGAACATGGAACTTGGAACGCTTTCGTCCCGCTGGATGTTGGCCAGCAATGTCCACTCCACATCTTCGTTGGGCCGCCAGGTTATTGATGGCATTAGCACCAGCCGCTCACTATCGACATGGTTGACCTGGCTGCCGCTCTCGTTCGCAATGGCCACTACACGATAAAGCAGGCTGCCGTCATCGTTTAGTGGCCCAGTGGTATCGAGGGCGATCTCCTTACGGTCGTAATTCCCATACTGCAATTGCAGCTGTGTCTTCTGCGCTGTGCGGGGCCGCTTGCTGACCTGATTGACCAACCCGCCGATCGGGCTTTGTCCGTACAGCATGGATGAAGGCCCTTTCAACACTTCGATTCGCTCGAGTGTGAAGGGATCGGTACGGGTGTTCGTGTAACTGCCAAAGCTCTGCTGCAAACCATCAAGGAACAGAGCTGGCGACGCGCCTCGCACCATTGCAAAGTCCCCACGACTATCGAGTCCGTAGGCCTCGCCGCGCACGCCCGCGGTGTATCGCAAGGTGTCCTGAAGCGTACGCGCACCCTGATCTCGTATCCGGTCCGCCGTGATTACGCTGATGGACTGCGGAATCTGAAGAACAGGGGTGTCCGTCTTGCTTCCGGTTTGCGTACGCGTCGCAACGTAACCATCGATGGGGCCAGCGCGTTCAGCTTCGCTGGCGATCACGGCTTGCGTTGCAATTAAAATACTGAAGCGTCTGATTCAGCATCGCTGCTCAAATTTTGAGCCTGAGCGGTCGTGCTCAGCGAAACGGCAGGAACGATGATACAAGCAGTATGTAGCGCCAGAAGAAGGTGACGCATGGGAAGGCGACAGTGCATGGCATTTACCGAGTATATGGTTAGATGCGCATGTTAATGCGAATCTTTATTGTTTGTAATGGTTTCGGTATATGCACGCTTTGAGCTCGACCAGCGAGTGCGCAGGATTTTGCTCGGGCGCGTCATTGCTTGTGCTAGTAAAATCAGTCGATTAGGATTCGCGCCCGGGTAACGGTGCAAGGCGAGCATGCGGGATGCCGTCCCGACCTGTTCACGCGAAGAAGCCCGGCGCGAAAGCGCTCGGGCTTCTTTGTTTTAAGCAGATCGGTATGCGGTGTACACGCACTCGCCAACGGCCGCCGCTAATCAAGAGAGGATTGCAATGCGCGAGCGTTTGTTGGCCGCCGAAAAAGTGAAGGCTATCGAGTGGCAGGGCGGGCAACTACGTTTGCTCGACCAGCGCAAGCTGCCCCTTGAAGAGATCTGGCATAGCTATGATTCGGCTGCCGCGGTAGCTACGGCCATTCGCGACATGGTCGTGCGTGGCGCGCCGGCCATCGGCATCAGTGCGGCGTACGGGTTGGCTCTGGGCCTCAAGGCGCGCCTTAGCGAAGGCGGTGATTGGCGCGCGGCGCTTGAGGCCGATTTTGCAGCCCTCGCCGACTCACGTCCTACTGCCGTCAATTTGTTCTGGGCACTGAATCAGATGCGTGAACGCCTGGACCGCCTCAAGCCTGGCGAAGATCCGCTGATGGCTGCCGAAGCCCAGGCTGCCTCTATCCATGCAAGCGACCGTGAAGCCAACTTGACCATGGCACAGTTTGGCGTCGATCTGATCCGCAAGCACCAGGGTAACCCCCAGAACCTACTGACCCATTGCAATACCGGCGCTCTGGCGACTGGGGGATTTGGCACCGCGCTCGGCGTAATTCGTGGTGCGCATCTTGAAGGTCTGGTCGAGTGCGTCTACGCCGATGAAACCCGACCCTGGCTGCAGGGCTCCCGGCTGACTGCATGGGAGCTGGCAGGTGAGGGCGTGCCGGTCACCCTGAATGCCGACTCGGCTGCTGCGCATTTGATGAAAACCCGTGGCATCACCTGGGTGATCGTTGGCGCTGACCGAATCACTGCAAATGGCGACGTTGCGAACAAGATCGGCACCTACCAGCTTGCCGTGCTGGCCATGCATCATGGCGTGCGGTTCATGGTGGTGGCGCCAAGCTCCACTATCGACATGGATCTTGAAACCGGCGATGACATTCCCATTGAGGAGCGCGCCGGTCATGAGCTGCTTGAGGTCAACGGACAGCGATTCGCAGCAGATGTCGAGGCATTCAATCCGGTGTTCGATGTCACTCCAGCTGATCTGATCGACGCCATCGTGACGGAGAAAGGAGTCGTGGAGCGGCCCAATGCTTCCAAGCTCGCTGCGTTGATGAGCCGTAAACGGCTGCATTGATCCATCTGAGTACAGCCCGGGCTTCATATCTCGGGATGTGCTTCCTGGAGCCTCCGGCTCGCCAGCTGTGATACCATTCCGCGCTTAATCGCAGGACCCTGCTGACTATAAGGAACCAGGCTTCCATGGGCGAACTGGCCAAAGAAATCCTCCCGGTCAATATCGAAGACGAACTCAAGCAGTCCTACCTCGATTACGCGATGAGCGTAATCGTCGGTCGTGCGCTGCCGGATGCGCGCGACGGATTGAAGCCTGTGCATCGCCGTGTGCTTTTTGCCATGAGCGAGCTGGGTAACGACTGGAACAAGCCGTACAAGAAATCCGCCCGTGTGGTCGGTGACGTGATCGGTAAATACCACCCTCACGGTGACTCGGCGGTTTACGACACCATCGTGCGTATGGCGCAGCCTTTCTCGCTGCGCTACATGCTCGTTGACGGTCAAGGCAACTTCGGTTCGGTCGACGGCGATAACGCTGCAGCCATGCGATACACCGAAGTGCGGATGGCCAAGCTGGCGCATGAACTGCTGGCGGATCTGGATAAGGAAACCGTCGATTGGGTGCCCAACTACGATGGCACCGAGCAGATTCCGGCGGTCATGCCGACCAAAGTCCCGAACCTGCTGGTCAACGGTTCCAGCGGTATCGCGGTGGGCATGGCGACCAACATCCCGCCGCACAACCTAAGTGAAGTGATCGACGGGTGCCTGGCACTGATCGAGAACGCCGACATCACCATCGATGAGCTCATGCAGTTCATCCCGGGACCGGATTTCCCGACAGCAGGCATCATCAACGGTCGTGCGGGTATCGTAGAAGCCTACCGCACCGGTCGTGGCCGCATTTATATGCGTGCGCGCTCGATCATCGAAGATATCGACAAGGTCGGTGGCCGTCAGCAGATCGTTATCACCGAACTGCCTTATCAGCTGAACAAGGCGCGGCTGATCGAGAAGATTGCTGAGCTGGTCAAGGAAAAGAAGCTCGAAGGCATCACCGAGCTTCGCGACGAGTCCGACAAGGACGGTATGCGTGTCGTTATCGAGCTGCGCCGTGGTGAAGTGCCTGAGGTCGTGCTTAACAACCTCTACGCTCAGACCCAGCTGCAGAGCGTATTCGGCATTAACGTCGTAGCGCTTATCGATGGCCAGCCGCGCACGCTGAATCTGAAAGAGCTGCTTGAAGCCTTCGTTCGCCACCGCCGCGAAGTCGTGACTCGTCGGACCGTCTACGAACTGCGCAAGGCGCGTGAGCGTGGGCACATTCTCGAAGGTCAGGCTGTCGCACTCTCGAACATCGACCCCGTGATCGCGCTGATCAAAGCTTCGCCAACGCCGGCCGAAGCAAAGGAAGCATTGATTGCCGAAGCCTGGGAATCCAGCGCCGTTGAATCGATGGTCGAACGTGCCGGTGCCGACTCCTGCCGGCCTGAGGGCCTTGATCCTCAATACGGCCTGCGCGACGGCAAGTATTACCTTTCCCCAGAGCAGGCGCAGGCCATTCTTGACCTGCGCCTGCATCGCCTGACCGGGCTTGAGCATGAAAAACTGCTCAGCGAGTATCAGGAAATCCTGACGCAGATTGGTGAGTTGATCCGCATCCTGACCAACCCTGTTCGCCTGATGGAAGTGATCCGCGAAGAGCTCGAAGGCGTGAAGCGCGACTTCGGCGATGCGCGTCGCACCGAGATTCTCGAGACGCGCCTGGATCTGACGCTCGCCGACCTGATCACCGAAGAAGAGCGCGTGGTCACCATTTCTCATGGTGGCTACGCCAAGTCGCAGCCATTGGCCGCCTACCAGGCACAACGCCGGGGTGGACGTGGCAAGGCTGCAACCGGGGTCAAGGAAGAGGACTACGTCGAACACCTGCTGGTCGCCAATAGTCACACCACGCTGCTGCTGTTTTCCAGCAAAGGCAAGGTGTACTGGCTCAAGACCTATGAGATTCCCGAGGCGTCGCGCACCTCGCGCGGCCGTCCGCTGGTCAATCTGCTGCCGTTGTCAGAAGGCGAGCACATCACCGCGATGTTGCAGGTCGATATCGAAGCGGCGCGTCAGCAGCAGCTGAACGGTGACGAAGATATCGAAGACGCGGAAATCATCAGCGAAAGCGACGAGGTCGAAGAAGCCATCGAGGGCGACGAGACCGATGACTCCGTCGATGAGCCAACCGGCACCTTTATCTTCATGGCAACTGCCAAAGGTACCGTCAAGAAGACTCCGCTTTCTCAGTTCAGTCGTCCACGCAGCGTGGGTCTGATCGCGCTCGGACTGGAAGAAGGGGACACCCTGATTGCTGCGGCTGTCACCGATGGCGCCCGTGAAGTCATGCTGTTCTCCGATGGTGGCAAGGTCATCCGCTTCAAGGAAAAGAACGTCCGCACCATGGGCCGTACTGCCCGCGGCGTCCGTGGTATGCGTCTGCCGGAGGGTCAGCGTCTGATCTCCATGCTCATTCCAGAGCCGGATGCTCAGATTCTGACGGCCAGCCTCAACGGCTATGGCAAACGCACCGTGCTGGACGAGTTCCCGCGTCGCGGACGTGGCGGTCAGGGCGTAATCGCCATGGTATCCAACGACCGTAACGGCCCCTTGGTCGGCGCGGTTCAGGTGCAGCCTGGTGAGGAGATCATGCTGATTTCCGATCAGGGAACGCTGGTGCGCACGCGGGTAGACGAAGTTTCTTCGTTGGGTCGTAACACGCAGGGCGTTACGTTGATCAAGCTGGGCAAGAACGAGCATCTGGTCGGTCTCGAAAGGGTTCAGGAACCCTCCGAGGAAGACGTTCTGGATGACATCGAGGCGGTAATCGACGAGGACGCACTGGACAAGGAAATGCCGGTCGTCAGCACCGAGCCAAGCGAAGATGACCTGCTTGGCGGCGGCGGTGACGTACCTCCAGACGTAGTCCCCACCGACGACGACAACTGATAGAACGACGGCGCAGCCCTGAAGGCTCGCCGTCGTTTTGTTGTGGGCTCTGCTGCAGATGAAGGAACAGCAACCACCGGACCTGGCTATCGCCGTGACGGTGCAAGCAAAGTATCGACCGTTTTGAGAGAACGAAGATGAGCAAACGCGCCTTTAACTTCTGTGCCGGCCCTGCCGCGCTACCTGAGGCCGTGCTACAGCGCGCCCAGGCTGAACTTCTTGACTGGCAAGGTCTAGGTCTGTCCGTCATGGAAATGAGCCATCGCAGTGACGAATACACCGCCATCGCGGAAAAAGCCGAGCAGGATCTGCGCGACCTGCTGAGCATCCCGTCGAACTATAAGGTGCTCTTCCTGCAAGGTGGCGCCAGCCAGCAGTTCGCCGAGATTCCGCTAAATCTGTTGCCTGAAGACGGCGTCGCCGACTACATCGATACAGGCATCTGGTCGCGGAAGAGCATCGAAGAAGCCAATCGTTACGGGCATATCAATGTTGCTGCGAGCGCCAAACCTTACGACTACTTCGCTATCCCCGGTCAGAATGAGTGGAAGCTAAGCGCAGATGCGGCGTACCTGCACTACGCCAGTAACGAGACCATCGGTGGTCTGCAATTCGACTGGGTTCCCGACGTTGGCGATACCCCGCTTGTGGTCGATATGTCTTCCGATATCCTTTCTCGCAAGCTGGACGTTTCCCGTTTCGGCCTGATTTACGCTGGCGCGCAGAAGAACATCGGCCCTTCCGGGTTGGTGGTAGTGATCGTTCGCGAAGACTTGCTCGGCCGCGCGCGCTCAAGTTGCCCAACGATGTTGAATTACAAGGTCGCAGCCGACAACGGCTCCATGTACAACACCCCCGCAACCTTCTCCTGGTATCTCTCGGGCTTGGTGTTCCAGTGGCTGAAGGAGCAGGGCGGTGTCGAGGCAATGGAAGAGCGGAATCGCGCCAAGAAAGATCTTCTCTACGGCGTGATCGATTCCAGTGACTTCTACTCCAATCCGATCGCCACTAATGCACGCTCGTGGATGAATGTCCCGTTCCGGCTCGCCGACGAGCAGCTGGATAAGACCTTCCTTGCTGGGGCTGATGCGCGAGGCCTGCTCAATTTGAAGGGGCATCGCTCGGTAGGTGGGATGCGTGCCTCCATCTATAACGCAGTCGGCCTGGATGCGGTCGAGGTCCTGGTTGCCTATATGCGTGAATTCGAGAAGGAGCACGGCTGATGAGTGATGTCGACCGGCTCAAGGCGCTGCGTGTTCGCATCGACAGCCTCGACGAGAAAATCCTCGAGCTGATCAGCGAGCGTGCCCGTTGCGCCCAGGATGTAGCTCGGGTCAAGACTGCTTCTCTTGCCGAAGGCGAAGAGGCAGTCTTCTATCGACCAGAGCGCGAGGCCTGGGTGCTCAAGCACATCATGGAGCTCAACAAAGGGCCTCTGGATAATGAGGAAGTGGCTCGTTTGTTTCGCGAGATCATGTCCTCCTGCCTTGCGCTGGAACAGCCGCTGCGCGTCGCCTACCTCGGCCCTGAAGGCACCTTTTCTCAGGCGGCAGCCCTTAAGCATTTCGGTCAGGCCGTAATCAGCAAGCCAATGGCAGCGATCGACGAAGTCTTCCGGGAGGTCGTTGCCGGGGCAGTCAACTTTGGTGTGGTGCCGGTGGAGAACTCTACCGAAGGCGCTGTGAACCACACGCTTGACAGTTTCCTGGAGCACGACATCGTTATCTGTGGCGAGGTCGAGCTGAGGATTCACCATCATCTGCTGGTGGGCGAAACGACCAAGACCGACCGAATCACCCGCATTTATTCACACGCTCAGTCGCTTGCGCAGTGTCGCAAGTGGTTGGATGCCCACTATCCGAACGTTGAGCGGGTTGCAGTTTCCAGCAATGCGGACGCGGCGAAGCGCGTCAAGAGCGAGTGGAATTCCGCAGCAATCGCCGGTGACATGGCCGCACAACTCTATGGCCTGACCAAGATTGCCGAAAAGATCGAGGATCGCCCAGACAACTCGACACGCTTTCTCATCATCGGTAGCCAGGAAGTACCACCCACTGGCGACGACAAGACCTCGATCATCGTTTCCATGCGCAACAAGCCAGGCGCGTTGCATGAGTTGTTGATGCCATTTCATTCCAACGGCATCGATCTGACACGTATCGAAACTCGTCCATCACGTAGCGGCAAGTGGACCTATGTTTTCTTCATCGATTGCATCGGCCATCACCAGGAACCGCTCATCAAGGACGTCCTGGAAAAGATCGGCAGCGAAGCGGTTGCGCTGAAGGTGCTGGGGTCTTATCCGAAAGCAGTACTTTAAAAACAGCCGGAAGCGGCAAGCTACAAGCCACGCGCAATGGCTTTTTCTTGCCGCTGGCCGCGTAAGCTTGGGGCTTAATGTATGAGCTGTGATTTTCTCGCCCTGGCACAGCCAGGCGTACAAAAGCTGTCACCTTATGTGCCGGGCAAGCCAGTGGACGAACTGGCGCGCGAGTTAGATCTCGATCCCGCTACCATCGTCAAACTGGCCAGCAATGAGAACCCGCTGGGGCCCAGTCCAAAGGCTATCGCGGCAATTAAGGCGCAGCTTGAGGAGCTAACCCGTTATCCGGATGGCAACGGTTTCGTCCTCAAGAGCAAGCTTGCCAAGCGATACGCTGTTGGCGTCGAGCAGGTAACGCTCGGCAACGGGTCCAATGACATCTTAGAGCTGGTCGCGCGTGCCTATCTCGCACCGGGACTCAATGCAGTCTTCAGCGAGCACGCATTTGCGGTTTACCCGATCGCAACCCAGGCTGTCGGCGCACAGGCGAGGCCGGTCCCGGCCCGGCAATGGGGGCACGATCTCGACGCCATGCTGGCTGCCATCGACGACAACACCCGTGTCGTATTCATCGCCAACCCTAACAATCCAACGGGCACCTGGTTCGGTCCGGATGCGCTGGAGCGCTTCCTCACTGGCGTGCCCGAGCGGGTTCTGGTTGTGCTTGATGAGGCCTACATCGAGTATGCCGAAGGCGGCGAACTGCCGGATGGGCTGAACTTCCTGGCCGCACATCCCAATCTGCTGGTCTCTCGGACCTTTTCCAAAGCTTATGGGCTGGCCGCTTTGCGAGTTGGTTACGCGATCAGCTCGGCGACAATTGCCGACGTGCTGAATCGCGTACGTCAGCCATTCAATGTCAACAGCCTCGCCCTCGCAGCGGCATGCGCCGCCCTTGACGATGATGGCTACCTGGCTGACAGCCGGGCCTGCAACGCTGCTGGCATGCTTCAGCTCGAAACCGGATTCAGGGCGCTTGGGCTGGATTGGATTCCTTCTCGCGGCAACTTTATTGCAGTTGATCTGGGTCGAGATGCGGCGCCTATCAATCAGACTCTGCTACGCGATGGTGTCATCGTGCGTCCGGTCGCGGGTTACGGGATGCCGACTTTCCTGCGGGTGTCCATTGGTACCGAGGCAGAGAATGCGCGCTTCCTCATTGCGTTGCGCAAGGCGCTAGGACATTGAGTCGAGCACATGAACTGCCGGCAGGCACGCCGATGATTGGCCGTCTGGTCGTTGTTGGCCTGGGCCTGATTGGTGGTTCGTTCGCCAAAGGGCTGCGTGAAAGCGGATGCTGTGGGGAGGTGGTCGGTTTCGATCTCGACCCTCGCTCCCGGGAACTGGCGGTCGACCTGGGCGTGGTGGATCGCTGCGCGGACAGCCTCGAGGAAGCTTGTCGGGGTGCGGACGTCATTCAGTTAGCCGTCCCCATCCTCGCAATGGAGCGTCTGTTAGCCGAGCTCGCATTGCTCGACCTTGGGCATGCTGTGCTCACAGACGTCGGTAGCGCCAAGGGCAATGTGGTGCGCTGCGCACGCGAACAGTTCGGTCAGATGCCGTCCCGTTTCGTGCCTGGACATCCTATAGCCGGCTCGGAACAGAGTGGTGTAACGGCTGCC
Source organism: Stutzerimonas stutzeri (assembly GCF_024448895.1). GTDB lineage: Bacteria > Pseudomonadota > Gammaproteobacteria > Pseudomonadales > Pseudomonadaceae > Stutzerimonas > Stutzerimonas stutzeri_Q. The sequence goes on along the minus strand of NZ_JAMOIC010000006.1, from coordinate 300,872 downwards.
AAAAGCACGCTTTTCCGCAGGCACAAAGTGATCCTCACGCCCCTTGAAGATACTGATCCTGCAGCGCTGGCGCTTGTCGATGGGCTATGGCGTACGCTTGGCGCAGATGTGGAGCACATGGGTGTTGAGCATCATGACGAAGTGCTTGCAGCGACCAGCCATCTGCCGCACCTATTAGCGTTCGGTCTCGTGGACTCGCTGGCGAAGCGTAACGAGAATCTTGAGATATTCCGTTATGCCGCCGGCGGATTTCGCGATTTCACCCGCATCGCAGGCAGTGATCCGGTCATGTGGCACGACATCTTCCTCGCCAATCGCAAGGCAGTGCTGCATACCCTAGACGATTTTCGTGCCGACCTCGACGCACTGCGCGCTGCGGTCGATGAAGGAGACGGGCATACCTTATTGGGCGTGTTCACGCGCGCCAAGGCGGCCCGGGAACATTTCAGCAAAATACTGGCTCGCAGAGCCTATGTGGACGTTATGCATTCCAAAGATCTGATCTTCCTTGCCAATCCCGGCGGCAGCCTCAGCGGCCACCTTCGCGTACCTGGCGACAAATCCATTTCTCACCGTTCGATCATGCTCGGCTCTCTGGCTGAGGGCACCACCGAGGTGGAGGGCTTTCTTGAAGGCGAGGATGCGCTGGCAACCATTCAGGCATTCCGCGACATGGGCGTGGTCATCGAAGGACCAAACCAGGGTCGCGTCACGGTGCACGGCGTCGGACTGCATGGTTTGAAGGCGCCTCCCGGACCAATCTATCTGGGTAACTCGGGCACTTCCATGCGTCTGCTGTCCGGCCTGCTGGCAGCGCAGCCGTTCGACACGACACTTACCGGTGACGCGTCGCTATCAAAGCGCCCGATGAACCGTGTCGCCAAACCTCTGCGCGAGATGGGTGCCGTGATCGAAACGGCCCCTGAAGGACGACCGCCGTTGACCATTCGCGGTGGTCAGAAGCTTTCAGGCATGCATTACGACATGCCAATGGCCAGTGCCCAGGTCAAATCATGTCTGCTGCTGGCAGGCCTTTATGCCGCAGAGAAGACATCCGTCTCCGAGCCGGCGCCGACGCGGGATCACACTGAACGGATGCTGCAAGGTTTCGGTTATCCCGTAAGCGTCAAAGGCAACACTGCTACGGTTGAATCCGGTCACACCTTGCGTTCGGCGCAGATCGAGGTGCCTGCCGATATTTCCTCCTCGGCATTCTTCATGGTGGCTGCGAGCATTGCGCCTGGTTCCGATATCACGCTCGAGCACGTTGGCGTGAATCCGACCCGTACAGGCGTAATCGACATCCTCAAGCTGATGGGCGCGGATATCGAACTGACCAACATCCGTGAAGTGGGTGGTGAGCCGGTTGCCGATATCCGTGTGCGGGCTGCCCAGCTCAAGGGTATCGATATTCCCGAAGACCTCGTGCCACTCGCCATCGATGAATTCCCGGTATTGTTCGTCGCGGCCTCTTGTGCACAAGGCCGGACCACGTTACGCGGTGCGGAGGAGTTGCGCGTCAAGGAATCCGACCGCATCCAGGTTATGGCCGATGGTCTGCAAGCGCTGGGTGTGATTGCCACGCCAACGCCAGACGGGATTATCATCGAAGGTGGGGCCGGCATCGGTGGTGGTGAAGTCTGGGCGCACGGCGATCACCGTATCGCGATGTCTTTCAGCGTCGCCGCACTTCGGGCCAATGCCCCGATCCGTATCCATGATTGCGCGAACGTCGCGACGTCGTTCCCGAACTTCCTGGCACTGGCAGAGCGTGCTGGAATGCGGGTAGGTGTGGAGGATAATTCATGATCTGGCAGGTCCCGGTCATCACCATTGATGGTCCCAGCGGCTCCGGCAAAGGGACCGTCGCCGCATTGCTGGCGGCCAAGCTGGGCTGGAATTTTCTCGATTCCGGCGCGCTGTACCGTTTGCTAGCCTTTGCCGCGCGTAACCATGGTGTGGACCTGACCAATGAAGAGGCGCTCAAACTATTGGCTGCTCATCTGGACGTGCAGTTCGGCGCATCGAAAGGCGGTAACGGGATGCAGATCGTTCTCGAGGGAGAGGACGTAACTCAGGCAATTCGTAACGAGCAAGTCGGAGCTGGGGCGTCGCAGGTCGCGGCATTGCCGGTCGTTCGTGAGGCGCTTCTGCAGCGGCAGAAGGCATTTCGCGAGCCGCCCGGCCTAGTCGCGGACGGGCGCGACATGGGCACTGTGGTATTCCCTGACGCACCTTTGAAGATATTCCTGACCGCCAGCGCCGAAGAAAGAGCCCGCAGGCGCTACCTGCAGTTGAAGGGCAAGGGTGATGATGTTAATCTCGCGAGTCTTCTCGATGAGATACGGGCGCGCGATGAGCGCGATACCGGACGTGAAGTGGCTCCGCTGAAACCGGCAGACGATGCGGTTCATCTGGATTCCACCAATCTTTCCATCGAGCAAGTGCTAGGACAGATTCTGAGCGAAGTCGCCAATCGCGACTTCGCCTGAAGAACGACCGCCGAGAGGCGGCCTGACGGCTACTCGATATCGAGAGCTGTTAACAAGGAGGCATGTGGGAGTCCAGATCTAGTCCCGCAGGCCTTTTTTTATATGAATGAACCCACTTCTATCTGGGATGTGGAGATTGGGCGGATCCTCGTCCGAAAACAGCAGGAATAAACATGAGCGAAAGCTTTGCAGAACTTTTTGAAGAAAGCCTAAAAACCCTCGACATGCAGCCGGGTGCGATCATCACCGGCATCGTGGTCGACATCGACGGTGACTGGGTCACTGTTCATGCCGGTCTGAAGTCCGAGGGCGTCATCCCGGTCGAGCAGTTCTACAACGAGCAGGGCGAGCTGACCATCAGCGTGGGTGACGAAGTTCACGTTGCGCTGGACGCGGTTGAAGATGGCTTCGGTGAAACCAAGCTGTCCCGCGAAAAAGCCAAGCGTGCTGAGTGCTGGATTGTTCTGGAAGCGGCTTTCGCAGCTGAGGAAGTGGTCAAGGGCGTTATCAACGGTAAGGTTAAGGGCGGCTTCACTGTCGACGTTAACGGCATCCGTGCGTTCCTGCCAGGTTCCCTGGTTGATGTCCGTCCAGTGCGTGATACCACTCACCTGGAAGGCAAGGAACTCGAATTCAAGGTCATCAAGCTCGACCAGAAGCGCAACAACGTTGTCGTCTCCCGTCGTAGCGTCCTGGAAGCCGAAAACAGCGCCGAGCGCGAAGCTCTGCTGGAATCGCTGCAGGAAGGCCAGCAGGTCAAAGGTATCGTCAAGAACCTCACAGATTACGGCGCATTCGTCGATCTGGGCGGCGTGGACGGTCTGCTGCACATCACCGACATGGCCTGGAAGCGCATCAAGCATCCGTCGGAAATCGTCAATGTTGGCGATGAGATCGACGTCAAGGTGCTGAAGTTCGACCGCGAGCGTAACCGTGTTTCCCTGGGTCTGAAGCAGCTGGGTGAAGACCCATGGGTTGCTATCAAGGCTCGTTACCCAGAGAACACTCGCGTCGTGGCCCGTGTCACCAACCTGACTGACTACGGCTGCTTCGCTGAGCTGGAAGAAGGCGTTGAAGGTCTGGTACACGTTTCCGAAATGGATTGGACCAACAAGAACATCCACCCGTCGAAGGTCGTACAAGTCGGCGACGAAGTGGAAGTCATGGTTCTGGACATCGACGAAGAGCGTCGTCGTATCTCCCTTGGCATCAAGCAGTGCAAGTCCAACCCATGGGAAGACTTCTCTGGCCAGTTCAACAAGGGCGACCGCATCTCCGGCACCATCAAGTCGATCACCGATTTCGGTATCTTCATTGGTCTGGACGGTGGCATCGACGGTCTGGTTCACCTGTCCGACATCTCCTGGAACGAAGCTGGCGAAGAAGCCGTGCGTCGCTTCAAGAAGGGCGACGAGCTGGACACGGTCATCCTGTCGGTTGATCCGGAGCGCGAGCGCATCTCCCTGGGCATCAAGCAGCTGGAAGACGATCCGTTCTCCAACTACGCCGCTGTCAATGACAAGGGCAGCATCGTTCGCGGCATCGTGAAAGAAGTTGACGCCAAAGGCGCCATCATCGATCTGGGCAACGATATCGAAGCCACACTGAAAGCCTCTGAAATCAGCCGTGACCGCATTGAAGATGCGCGTAACGTCCTGAAAGAAGGCGAAGAAGTCGAAGCCAAGATTATCAGCATCGACCGTAAGAGCCGCGTAATCAGCCTGTCCATCAAGTCGAAAGACGTCGAGGACGAGAAGGACGCGATGAAGGAACTGCGTACTAAGCAGGACGTAGAGCCGACTGCCGGTCCGACCACCATTGGTGATCTGATCCGTGCGCAAATGGAAAACCAGAACTAAGTTCTGCGATCCATGAAAAAGGGCGACTTCGGTCGCCCTTTTTTGTGCCTGCAGGAAAGGGTCTAATCGACGCTGCGAGCGCTGTTAGCGCTACGGCAAGGTATGTCGGAAGTCTCTGACGTATTGCCGCTGCGAGATGAATGCCCGGCTGAATGTCAGGGGCGCGTAGGGCCTGTCGCTAGTGCCTGATTGACTTCGAGCCAACCCGATACCGCTTCGTCGCCTGCCAGCTTGAAGGCGCGCTCCAGAAGGCGCACCTGTTCGCGGCGCAGTGCCTGTTCCAGTTTCGCCCCCTGAGGGGTAAAGCGCAGGATTCGCTTACGCTTGTCATCTTCAGCGGTTCTGCTCTCTACAAGATTCATCTCGATGAGTTGGCGCATTGGCGTACTCAGTGCCTGCTTGCTCACGCCTAGGTAACCGAGCAGTTCCTTGACGCTTAGGTCCGGATAGCTCGCGATGAAGAAGAGGATGCGGTGGTGCACCCGGGACAGCCCTCGACGTGCAAGCATCTCGTCAGGCTTGGCGGTGAACGCCTGATAACCCAGGAAGAAACTCTCCATGATCTGCCGCTGAACAGTGCTTTTTTTTAGGTCAGGCATATTGACGTATCTGCAGCCACAGGCGTAATTTCGGTCAAGTAGTTTGACTTATTTCTCCTGTTCCTGCATCTGGTGCCCAATGGCTTTCTCCGAACGCGTCGACCGCCTCAAAAGCTCGCTGATCCGTGAAATTCTTGCTGCCGCTCAGCGTCCTGAAGTGATGTCGTTTGCAGGAGGGCTGCCCGCCGAATCCATGCTGCCGAAAGTGGACTGGGCCGATATGCCGCCGAATATGGGTCAGTACGGCATGAGCGAAGGGGAGCCAGCGCTGCGCGAAGCGATTGCTGCGCAGGCGCGAGCAATTGGCGTTGATTGCTCGGCCAGTCAGGTCCTGATTGTAAGCGGTTCCCAGCAGACGCTGGACCTTGCCTCCAAGCTCTTCATTGATCGCGGCACTGAGGTGTTGCTTGAGGCGCCAACATATCTGGCAGCGCTACAGGTTTTTCAGCTGTTCGGAGCCGAGTGCCTGGCTGTACCGCAAGAAGCGGATGGGCCCTTACTGACCGCCTTACGCCAGCGACTGGAACACCACCATCCGGCCTTCGCGTACTTCATCCCAACTTTCCAGAATCCTTCGGCAGTGCGTTATAGCGATCAAAAACGGGATGCCGTCGCGGCATTGCTGGATGAATACAACTTGACGCTGATCGAGGATGAGCCGTATCGCGAGTTGGTTTTCGACGAGGGAAGCGCCAGGCCGATTGTCAGCCGCATGCGCAAAGCGAGCTGGATCTATACCGGCACTGTGTCCAAGACGCTGCTCCCTGGGCTGCGGGTTGGCTATCTGATTGCCACGCCCGATCTCTTTCCTTATCTGCTCCGACTGAAGCAATCAGCCGATCTTCACACCAACAGAATCGGACAATGGCAAGCGCTGCAGTGGCTCGGAAGCGATCAGTATCAGGCGCATCTTGCTGAGTTGAGGCGTTTCTATCGCCTTCGTCGAGACGCAATGGAATGTGCTTTGATAGAGAACTTTGCCGATCTTGCCGACTGGCAGCTGCCGCAGGGCGGGCTGTTTTTCTGGTTGCGGCTGAAGCGGGCGCTGGACACCCGGACTCTCCTGGCGTCCGCCTTGGCGCAGGATGTCGTGTTCATGCCGGGGGAGCCATTCTTCGTCGATCCGGATAAAAACCTTGGATACCTCCGGCTCAACTTCAGTCATGTTGCACCGGAACGGTTGAACGAAGGCGTGCGCCGTCTGGCGCGCGTAGTGCGTGAAGCAAATCTGGTTGAAGCTGCGTGAGTCAGATCCGGGTTATTGCTTAACAGCGTAGGGGCGAAGATATGAGATACAAGGTTTACGGCGATTACCGGTCTGGCAACTGCTACAAAATCAAGCTGATGCTGCATTTGATCGATCGGGAATATGAGTGGGTGCCTGTAGATATTCTTCGTGGTGAGAGCCGCGAAGAATCTTTTCTGAAGAAAAACCCAAACGGGAAAATCCCTGTTCTCGAACTGGAAGACGGTACCTGTTTGTGGGAATCCAATGCGATTCTGAATTTCCTTGCCGATGGAAGTGAGTTGCTCCCTTCGGATCCGCGGCTACGAACTCAGGTCTTGCAATGGCAGTTCTTCGAGCAATACAGCCATGAGCCTTTCATTGCGGTGGCGCGATTCATCAAAGTTTATCTGGGGCTTCCAGATGATCGACTTGATGAGTTTGCAGCCAAGCAGCTGGATGGTTATCGCGCGCTGGATGTGATGGAGCAGCAGCTCTTACGCACGCCCTACCTGGTTGGTGATCATTATTCGATCGCTGACATTGCGCTGTACGCATACACGCACGTGGCGGAGGAGGGCGGGTTCTCGTTGAATGGCTATCCAGCCATCTGTGCCTGGCTACAACGAGTTGCTAGTCATCCACGACATGTGGGGATGTTTGATTGAGCAAGCGCGCAAGGCGGACGGGGGATTTGAAAGGAAGTGAGAGCACCTGACAAGGCGCCCTCAGGCTCTGGCTATTTCACCAAACCCAGAAACTCACTGCGGGTGGCGGCGTTTTCGCGGAACTGCCCGAGCATGACGGAAGTAACCATCGACGAGTTCTGCTTTTCCACGCCGCGCATCATCATGCACATGTGCTGGGCTTCGATGACGACAGCGACGCCCCATGCGCCAGTCACCTTTTGAACCGCTTCGGCAATTTCGCGGGTGAGATTTTCCTGAATTTGCAGCCGCCGAGCATACATGTCGACGATGCGAGCGACCTTCGAAAGCCCAAGTACCTTGCCGTTGGGTAGATAGGCGACGTGCGCCTTGCCAATGAACGGAAGCATGTGGTGTTCACATAAGGAATAGAGCTCGATGTTCTTCACCAGCACCATTTCGCTGTTGTCGGAGCTGAACAGAGCGCCGTTGGTGACTTCCTCCAGCGTTTGCTGATAGCCCTTGCACAGGTACTGCATCGCTTTGGCGGCGCGCTTGGGCGTATCGAGCAGACCCTCGCGGTTTACGTCCTCGCCTAGTTGGCCAAGGATCGCGGTGTAATGAGTTTCCATGGACATGTGACTACCTGTCAGGCTTGCAATAGGGCGCGAGTGCGAAGGTTAGGGCGTCAGTGGCGACGCCGCAAGCAGCTTGGGTCGAGAAGGGCGGCGCCAGGGCCGGATGAGTCGCTATTCGTCACGCCCTTCAAGCATGGTCCGTTTGAGAATCACGTAAACCGCACCGGTGCCGCCATGCCTCGGCAAGCACGACGTGAAGCCCAGCACCTGAGGGTGCTGCCGCAGCCAGGTATTGACGTGACTTTTGATCAGTGGACGCTTGCCGTCGATGCGTGCCGCCTTGCCATGCGTCACGCGCACGCAGCGGATTTCGAACTTGCACGCCTCTGCCAGAAAGTCCCACAGCAGCTCGCGGGCTTTTTCGACACTCAGCCCGTGTAGGTCGAGACTGCCTTCGAAAGGGATCTGCCCGCCCTTGAGCTTGCGCATCTGGCTCTCTTGAACACCATCCCGTACCCAGTACAGCTCGTCCTCTGCAGCAACGTCGATGACGAATAGATCTGAAAGCCCATCGATTCTGGTTTCGCTATTGCCAACCACAGCGTTGGCCCGCCGAGTGTCGACCTGCGCCTTGTTGCTTCGCGGTTTGCCCGTTTCGGCACGGTCGTGCGCTATCGGTTTGACGCCGCGAACTGCCGATTTGAACAGGGAAAAATCATCTTCTTGCATGAGGCCTCCGCATTGGCCGGCGATTTTAACCGAAAGCGCTTCTTCGAGCGGCAGACGCGGTCGTCGAGCGGTTATCTCAACGCCTTTTGTTCAGCCGAGGGGACATGCTCAACCCACTGGGTTGTAGAAGGCGGCGGCGCACACGGCTACGGATGAGAACGCCGAGTAGAAACAGACCGGCGCCCAGGGAAATGAGCGTTATGGCGGCTTCTCGCTCCAGAGGCACACTGACGAAAGCCTGAAGGTCGTCGAGGAAAGACGCTGCCCCAGCGCCCAGCATCAGAACACCAGCGATGACCAGCAGCAGCCCGAACGCTGCGCCTAGACGAGATCCCAGGCTCCGGTGTTGACGGGGTCGGAGGCGACGAGCGTCGAATCCATCGGTTCTTTTCATTCCGGTTACCTCATCAGAATGGGCCATGAACAAAATCGTCCGGCCAGTTTATTCATTGTAGGTAACGCAGCCGGGCTCGAGTCGGTTTATGCCACTGCTCCGGCATCGGGTACGCACACGGCGAAGTTGTCCGCAAGAATGGTCATTTCCATCTGATGCACCTGTGCGGCCTCGATAGCACCGTCCCCCATCGGCAGGTCACGAGTCGCGCAGGCCTTGTCGACCAGCGTGCAGCGATAGCCGTAGTCTTTGGCTGCGCGGACGGTTGTGCTCACACTGGAGTGCGTCATGAACCCACATACGATCAAGTCGAGACGACCGTGCTGCTGCAGCAGTTCGTGCAGTTTCGTGCCGGCGAAGGCATTGGGCAGTGTTTTACCGATGACGGTCTCGCCTGATAGAGGGGCGGCTTCAGGCATGATCTGGCCACGCAGCCCCTGCGGATCGAACAATCCACCCGGAATGCCCAGGTGATGCACATGAACGACGGGTGCTCCAGCTTCGCGGGCCATGGCCAGCAGTCGGGTAATTTCGTCGAGCGCCGGGTTCAGGTCAGGCAGGGCCATGGCACCGGACCGATATTCTTCTTGAGCGTCAATCACCAGAAGGGTCGCGTTCGCCAGAGTCGCCGGTGCATAACTGCGGCCACTGAGCTGAAGCAAAGTCTGTGGCTTGGACATGACTGACTCCTTGTTCTGAGGGGGGCCTGATTGTGGCGCCAGATGACACAGATGTGAACTGCCCAAACCGATGATTCGTCAGCTGAATTGACAATAACCGGCCAGAGGCCAGCACTGCGCCGCATCAAGCCAGAGAAACCCATACGACCTTCGGCTAAACTCTCGGGTTTTTGACAGGAGATGCCGCCCGTGACCGCTTCGCCTTCCAATCTGCGTACCTTGCGTGATCACATTCGCTGGGCTGTGAGCCGCTTTCATGCCGAGCAGCTGTTCTTTGGTCACGGTACGGACAATGCCTGGGACGAGGCGCGACAGCTGGTATTAGGCGCGCTGCACCTCCCCTGGGAAATGGCCGACAGCTATCTTGATTGCCGCCTCGAAGATGACGAGCGCGAGCATCTACAAGGCCTGCTGCTGCGGCGTATCGAGCAGCGGGTGCCGACTGCGTATCTACTTGGGCAAGCCTGGTTCTGCGGGCTTCCCTTCATCGTCGATGAGCGAGTGCTGATTCCTCGTTCGCCGATCGGCCAATTGATTGAGCGTCGTTTCGAACATTGGCTGGCAAATGAACCCACGCGAATTCTCGATCTCTGCACCGGCTCCGGCTGCATAGGTATTGCCTGTGCGTATGAATTTCTGGAGGCCGAGGTGGTGCTGGCCGATCTGTCTTTTGAAGCGTTGGAGGTGGCCAATCGGAACATCGAGCAACACGGATTGGAGGAGCGGGTGTTTACGGTGCAGAGCGATGGCTTCGATGGGTTACCCAAGCAACGTTTCGATCTGATCGTCTCGAACCCCCCCTACGTAGACGCCGAAGACTTCGCCGATATGCCCGATGAGTATCACCATGAGCCAGCACTTGGACTTGCCTGTGGCGACGATGGGCTTGATCTGGTGCGGCGGATGCTGGCCGAGGCAGCCGATCACCTCACCGAGGAAGGCACCCTGGTGGTCGAGGTCGGTAACAGTCAGGTACACGTAGAAGCCCTGTATCCAGAGGTAGATTTCACTTGGCTGGAGTTCAACGAAGGCGGGCACGGCGTATTTCTGCTCGCTGCCAGCCAATGCCGGGATCATCAGGCGCTGTTCCGCGAGCGGCTCCGCTGATTAGTCCGGCATCGCCGAGATGGCCCATGAGCGCGCGCTTAGCGGGTGGCGATCCAGATGAGCAGGCCGGCCTGAAAAAGTGAGAAGACGATAAGGCAGGCGACGGTGAACCTCAGGGTGCCATCCTCCCGACGAACCTTGTTCAGCCGTTCCTGGATATCGCGAATCTTGTTTTCCTGCTCGAGCAGGGTGCGGTCAGCCTGTTCGAGCATTGCGGCGGCATGGGTCAGCTCCAGAATTTGCACTTTTTCGCTATTCCAGTCCGGCCGCAGGGAGCTGACGCGGGCGGCACCATAGGTAGCCTTGAGTTGTTGAGCCTCTGGGTAGAGAACGTCGAAACCCTGACTCTGGAGGCAGTGGTCCCGGCGCAAGCGCATGTCGTCGCTCGTGATGTCCTTGGCGGATAAGGCGCCGCCCTCGACCAGATAATGTGCCCAGCGCTTCTGAGCCCAGAGCGCGCCCTGCGCCAACAGAAAGCGGCCAATCCCACGGTTTGCAGGTTCGATGTGCAATCCGGTGTCCGGACCGAAGCGCAGCTCCTTGGCTCGATGGTCGGCCCATATTTCCAGCATGTTGTGCTTCTTGCTCAAAATCTGACCAGGCAGGCGTACGAACAGCTTCATGAGGCTCAGCTGTGGTGTATGCCGTTCAACCAGGCCCAGCTCGACGAACCGCAGCGGGCGTTGTCCGGAGTCTCGGTCAGTGGGCAAAGGAGCCAGGCGCAGCAACCGAAAACGATCCGGGGCAAGCTCGGCCCAAGGATGCGGTTGCGGTACAGCGGACGCTGGGGCCTCGCTTTCGTCGGGAGTAGTTGAGCTGTCGGTCATATCCGAATCCATGAGCCTGGCCGGGAAGTCAATGCGGCAGGCATGGAGCGTATCGGCGCGAAAATGCCTAACTGGAGGCCGCCACCAGGCCATTTTTTTGCAGGAATCGACTAATCCGTTCCGCGAGTTCATGAGCGATAGGCAATTCGGGCTGGCTATAGCTGGCCGTCTGCCTGTCTGGATGCTCCGGGGTGATTCGCAGAACGTGGTTCATTCCGCCGATCACTGCCAGTTCGGCATCCGCCCTGGCCCGTTGCAGGCGTTCGGCGTCCTTGCGCTCAACCTGAATGTCATGCGTGCCTTGAACGATGAGTGCAGGCGCCGTGGTGTTGGCGAACGCTTCGGCGGGGTCATGTTGGAACAAGGAAATCAGATAGGGCTGCACGCTGGGACGAAACAATACCTGCAGTTTTTCCGGTACTTGCTCATGTGGTCTTCCAGCTTTGAGTTCGTCGAGTAGATAGAACGCTGTGGCGAGCAATGCGGGCGGCAAACGCCCTTGAAGCTGTTCGCGCAGCAACTGATCGATTGCACGCCCGCTGCCGGCAATACTGATCAATGCCGCGGGTTGTACAGCCGGAGCGGCCAGGCTGGCGATCAGCGCGCCCTCGCTGTGGCCGATGAGTAATACATTGGAAAAGCGCTCGTCCGCTTTCAGCTTGAGTGCCCATGCTTCGGCGTCTGCTACGTAGGCCTCCACTGAAAGCTTACTTTCATCTGGCGCCACGGGCTGGCTCTGCCCGATTCCACGCTTGTCGTAACGCAGACTGGCAATGCCTCGCCTTGCCAGTGCTTGCGCCAGTCGCTTCAGGCTGTCGTTGCGGCCCATGGGATTGTTGCCGTTACGGTCGGTTGGCCCTGATCCAGCGATCAGAAGCGCGACCGGGATGGGGTTGTCCACTTTTGGCAGCAACAGGCTGCCATGTAGAACGCCGTCAGCTACCTGCAGGGTCATCGCCTGGTTGAGGAGCGTTTGGGCATTTGCGAGGGGAGTAAACATGGCAAGCGATATGAGCAGTAAGAAAAGACGCATGAGCAGACAACAACCAGAGGCGAAGCGGGTTGGATAGGTGACAAGCCGGTTGGTTCGCCGGTTGGGCAGTATGCGCCGCCATTGCAAGCAGTGAAACCGGTGGCGGCTCGGGTATACTTCCGCCCCCTGTTTAGGTCGATCGCGGAGCGCCCTGCATGTCCGGCAATACATTCGGCAAGCTGTTCACCGTCACCACAGCTGGTGAAAGCCATGGCCCGGCGCTGGTCGCCATCGTCGACGGATGCCCGCCGGGCCTGGAGTTGTCCACAGCGGATCTTCAGCGCGATCTCGATCGACGCAAGCCCGGTACCAGCCGGCACACTACCCAGCGCCAGGAACCAGACGAGGTCGAGATCCTCTCCGGAGTCTTCGAGGGCCGCACCACTGGGTGCCCGATTGGGCTGTTGATCCGCAATACCGATCAGAAATCCAAGGATTACTCGGCCATAAAGGATCAGTTTCGTCCCGCGCACGCTGATTACAGCTATCACCATAAATATGGGCTGCGGGACTATCGTGGTGGCGGGCGCAGTTCAGCGCGTGAGACCGCCATGCGCGTTGCCGCGGGCGCCATTGCCAAGAAGTATCTGGCAACGCTTGGCATCCAGATTCGCGGCTACATGAGCCAGTTGGGCCCGATCGAAATACCGTTCAAGACCTGGGATAGCGTGGATCAGAACGCCTTCTTCAGTGCCGACCCCGAGAAGGTGCCCGAGCTGGAAGCCTACATGGACCAGCTGCGCCGGGATCAGGATTCGGTCGGTGCGAAGATCACCGTCGTTGCCGATGGTGTGCCGCCCGGTCTTGGCGAACCTATTTTCGATCGGCTCGATGCGGATCTTGCTCACGCGCTGATGAGCATCAACGCGGTCAAGGGCGTGGAGGTCGGTGCCGGTTTCGCCAGCGTTGCTCAGCGCGGAACGGAACACCGCGACGAGATGACACCAGGCGGCTTCCTTTCGAACAACGCCGGTGGTGTATTGGGCGGGATCTCGTCCGGCCAGCCCATCATCGCGCACCTGGCGCTGAAGCCTACTTCCAGCATCACCACACCCGGCCGCTCTATTGACGTGGATGGCAATCCGGTGGATGTCATTACCAAAGGGCGCCACGATCCCTGCGTCGGCATACGTGCAACCCCAATCGCTGAAGCCATGATGGCCGTTGTATTGCTGGACCATCTGTTACGCCACCGCGGCCAGAATGCCGATGTGTTGGTAGGTACGCCTGTGCTGGGTCAGATCTGAGTCCGTTGCCGGAGTCCTGACGCTCGGTACAGCGACACTTCCGGCATTGGCTTTTGCTTATGGCTGCCTTGATTCCCTACTGGCGTCTGTCCGGTTTCTATTTCTTCTACTTTGCGCTGCTGGGTTCGGCGGCGCCGTTTCTTGGCCTTTATTTCGCGCATCTTGGCTTCAGCACTGAGCGCATCGGTGAACTCGTCGCGATTCCAATGCTGATGCGCTGTCTGGCCCCTAATCTATGGGGCTGGTTGGGCGACACTACAGGCCGTCGCCTGGCGATTGTCCGGCTCGGCGCGCTCTGTACCCTGGTCTCGTTCAGCCTGATCTTTCACAGCAAGAGCTATGCCTGGCTCGCCCTGGTCATGGCGTTGCATGCGTTCTTCTGGCATGCGGTTCTGCCGCAATTCGAGGTCATCACGCTGGCTCACCTGCGCGATCAGGCATCCCGCTATAGTCAGATCCGTCTTTGGGGCAGCATCGGTTTCATCGTCGCCGTTGTTGGGCTGGGCGCACTGTTCGCGCATCTGAGTCTGGACATCTATCCGGTCGCGGTCATGGTGGTGATGCTTGGCATTGTCGTCAGTAGCATCTGGGTGCCCAATGCCGTACCAGCGGAACGGCCGGAGCTTGAGGCGCAGGGCGGTTTCCTGCGCCAACTCAGCCGGCCGGGTGTGCTGGCATTCTTCATTTGTGTGGGGCTGATGCAGGTCAGCCATGGCCCTTACTACACCTTCTTCACGATTCATCTCGAAGCCCTCGGCTATGGCCGGGGCACCATCGGCCTGCTTTGGGCGCTGGGTGTCGTAGCTGAAATTCTCATCTTTCTGGTAATGGCTGCGCTGCTGGCACGGTTCTCGTTGCGCCAGGTACTGGCCGCTAGTTTCCTGCTGGCTGCACTGCGCTGGTTGCTACTGGGTACGCTCGCCGATCATTTGGGCGTCCTGCTGCTCGCGCAACTGATGCACGCTGCCACGTTCGGCAGTTTTCATGCGGCAGCCATTCATTTCGTCCAGCGCAGCTTCGGGCCTAGACAACAAGGTCAGGGGCAAGCGCTCTATGCAACGCTGGCAGGCGTCGGCGGAGCATTGGGGGCGCTTTACTCCGGTTACAGCTGGGCCGGGCTTGGCCCGTTGTGGACCTTTGCCATCGCCAGCCTGGCGGCGCTGGCTGCGGCCGTTATCATTGCCATCTCAAAGCAGGAGACCGTGGTATGACAGCCATTCGTGAAAATCTGGCGCAGGCCATCATCCAGGCGGGGCAGTTTCTTTACGCTCGAGGCTGGTCGCCAGCGACCAGCAGCAATTATTCGGCGCGGCTGACAAGCGCCGAGGTGCTGCTGACGGTTTCCGGCAAGCACAAGGGCCAACTCGCCGTGGAGGACCTGCTGGCCGTCGATATGAAAGGCCGTAGCCTGGAGGCCCGTAAAAGGCCTTCGGCAGAGACTTTGCTGCACACCCAGCTTTACCGCTGGAAGCCTGAGATCGGCGCGGTACTGCACACGCACTCGGTCAATGCGACGGTGCTTTCACGTATCAGCCTTGGTGAGTCGCTGGTATTTGCCGACTATGAGCTGCAGAAAGCCTTCACTGGTGTGGCAACACATGAATCTCAGGTATTGGTTCCGATCTTCGAGAACGATCAGAACATCGAACGCCTCGCCGCGCGCGTGCAACCCTGGCTGGACGATCATCCTGACTGCGTCGGTTACCTGATCCGCGGGCACGGTCTATATACCTGGGGCCCGTGTATGCACGATGCCCTGCGTCAGATCGAGGCATTCGAGTTTCTGTTCGACTGCGAATTGAAGATGCGCATGCTACGGCGCGGCTGACTGGTGCCATTTTCAGCGCAGCCGCGAGCTTTTTTCATTGATGACAAGACCGGACCGCAATTCCGGCAGGAGACGATCAGCATGAGCATTCTCAGCGTATATCAGGACAGTGCTCCGGAGCAGCCGCTTAAAGTCCTCACCCATCTCGAAGACATTGCCGCGACGCTGGCGGATGTCGGGGTGCATCTCGAACGGTGGGAGGCCAGTGCGCCCATCGGGGCGGGTGCAAGCCAAGAGGAAGTAATTGCTGCCTATCGTCCGCAAATCGAGCGGCTGAAAAATGAACGCGGCTATGTGACTGTCGACGTCATCAGCCTGACCAGCGACCATCCGCAGAAAGCCGAACTGCGTGCCAAGTTTCTCGAGGAGCACCAGCATGCCGAAGACGAAGTTCGCTTCTTTGTTGCCGGCCGCGGCCTGTTCACGCTGCACATCGAGGACAAGGTGTATGCCGTGCTCTGTGAGAAGAACGATCTGATTTCGGTGCCTGCCGGCACCCGGCATTGGTTCGACATGGGCGAACACCCGCACTTCGTCGCGATTCGCCTGTTCAACAACCCGGAAGGCTGGGTCGCGCAGTTCACCGGTGAAGACATCGCCGGACGTTTTCCACGGCTGGAGGATTGATCATGCCGATCAAGGCCATTCTGACGGACATTGAAGGTACAACCAGCGCTGTGAGTTTCGTCTTCGACGTGCTCTTCCCCTATGCGCGCGAGCATCTGCCCGGATTCGTGCGGACACACGCTCAGGAGCCCGCTGTGCTGGCGCAGCTCGATGCGGTACGGGCTGATAGCGGCGAGCCGGACGCGAATATCGAACGCGTCATCGAGATACTGCTCGAATGGATCGCTGCTGACCGCAAGGCAACACCCCTGAAAGCGTTGCAGGGAATGGTATGGGCCGAAGGCTATCGCGCAGGGCAGCTTAAAGGGCATGTCTATCCGGATGCCGTGCTGGCGCTGCGCCGTTGGCATGAGCAAGGTTATGGGCTTTACGTCTATTCATCGGGGTCGGTGCAGGCGCAAAAGCTGATTTTCGGCTGTGCCGAGGTGGGCGATTTGACGCCGCTCTTTTCCGGTTACTTCGATACCGGCTGTGGGCCTAAACGCGAGAGCCAATCCTATAGGCAGATAGCCGAATCGATCCGGCTGCGACCAGAGCAGGTCCTCTTTCTTTCGGATGTTGTCGAGGAGCTGGATGCCGCCCGACAAGCGGGAATGCTTACCTATGGCCTGGTGCGCGCTGGTGGGCAACTGGGCGATCACGAAGTTGCTCCCAGCTTCGAAACAATCGACCCGGGTCGGTACTGACGAAATACCCACTGAACCCTCAAACCGGGCAGGCATCCTAATTACGAACACACCGTAATTTGGAGTCTTGTCATGACCGATGCCTTTGGCGGTATTTTTGGCCTGCTGATCCTCGCACTGGATATATGGGCCATCGTCAGCGTGTTACGCAGCGATAGTACAACCGGGAAGAAGGCGATGTGGGTGTTGCTGATCGTCATTCTGCCGGTGGTTGGGCTGATCATCTGGGGCATCATGGGCCCGCGTGGAAATCGTCCCGATGAGCGTAATCTGAGGCCCTGAGTCGTGGAGGCCTGGAGCACCGTGCTGGCATTGATCGTCCTGGTGGCTGATATCGTTGCGATCATTCAGGTCTGTCGCAGTCGGATCGAGGCTGGGCGGAAGATCATCTGGAGCCTCGTCATCGTACTGGTGCCTGTAGTCGGGCTGATCATGTGGTTCCTGGCTGCAGGGCGTAACGCCAAGGTCAGGCTATAGCGTGCCGTTAGCAGCGATCTTCGCACTGTTGCTGTGCTCGAACATTGCGGCGGCCAGCGACGAATGGTGGGCTGAAATCCGAGATGGTCGAGCGGCTCTCCTCATGCGTCACGCTTCCGCACCTGGAATCGGTGATCCTGCAGGATTCGTACTGGGAGATTGTGCAACGCAACGTAATCTCGACGGCCATGGTCGTGGCCAGGCGAAGCGTTGGGGTGAGCTGCTGCGAAATAACGGTATAAACCAGCCGAAGGTGTACAGCAGCCGCTGGTGCAGGGCGCTGGAGACTGCAGAACGAATGCGTTTTGCCGATGAGGTGGAACCGTTACCCCTGCTGGATTCGTTTTTTGTGCGTCAGAATCAGAAAGACACGCAGACCGAACAGCTGGCAGAGTTTCTCAACTCGTTGTCTGCCCAATCTCCAATAATTCTCGTCACCCATCAGGTAAATGTCACTGCGCTGACCGGGGTGTTCCCGCGATCCGGTGAAGCGCTGGTCCTTGCGCTGCCGATCAAGGGTTCCCCGAAAGTGATTGGGCGGATCCCGCCGCCTTGACCTTTCCTCCCACTGGGGAGGCCGCGTCACTATAGTTCTGCCAGATATGAACTGCGGCGTAGGCTCGCCAAGGGCGCCAGGCCTCTGACCGGTTCAGTAGCGCTCGGGCGCTAATCCCCTCACTGCCCCACATTGGAGCCTTAAGTAACCCGAGATCCGCGACGGGAAACGCATCGGGTTCGCCAAAGCCGCGTAATGCAATGTATTGCGCTGTCCACGGCCCGATACCTGGAAGCTCGCACAGCCGCCGGGCCAGTTGGTCCACGCCATCTTTGATAACCAGCTCAAGCGCTCCGCCGGCTACCGCGGCGGCCAGTCGTTGGAGTGTCGCGACCCGCTTGCCGGGCATTCCGATATTTTCGAGTTCGGATGCGGCGATGGCCTCCGCGCTTGGGAACAGCTTGAGCAACCCTTGCGGCTGCGTTTCAGGCGCGCAGATCAATTCATCACCCAGCCGTTCAACCAACCTGCCGGTGATGGTCACGGCAGCCTTGACGGAAACCTGCTGCCCGACAATGGCGCGCACAGCCTGCTCGAAGGGATCGAAGGCGCTGGGTAAACGAAGCCCTGGGTTTGCCGCGACCAGCGGGCCTAAATGCGGGTCGGTCGCGAAATGACGGGCCAGTTCGCTCGGGTCGGTATCGAGATCGAACATCTTGCGAACGCGCGTCGAGAGGGCAGGCAGATGTGCGCTCATTGAATTGCTCACGTTCAGCTCAAGGGCATGCTGGCCGGGCGCAGGCCGGACGCTGAGCCATCCAACATTTCCGCCGAATCGTACGCTGCGAACGTAACGTTCAAGCTCGAGGACCTCGACGCCAGGGAGCAGGCGCAACGCGAAATGCTGATAGAACTGCATCCAGTTCCAGGGCGGGCTATAGGGTAGATGGACGATGGTCATGCGTCGAAGATAGCGTTCAGTGATAGGGCTGTCTTCACCTGACGCGCTTTGGAACGGCGCGGTTCCACCTGTCATGAGACCAAAGTAGAATGCGCCTCTTTGCCATCGGGGGTAGCGCGCTCCCCCGTTATGCCATCCATCTGGGAGATACCCCATGAGCGACTATCAGGAAACTCTCTACGAGGGATACGGCCAGCGATTCTCGGTCGACAAGATGCTTCACGAAGTACGCACCGAGCATCAGCACCTGGTTATCTTCGAAAACGCTCGCATGGGGCGCGTCATGGCGCTTGACGGTGTCATACAGACCACCGAAGCGGACGAGTTCATCTATCACGAGATGCTTACTCACGTTCCGATTCTTTCACACGGTCTGGCGCGGCGCGTGTTGATCATCGGCGGTGGTGATGGCGGCATGCTGCGTGAGGTGACCAAGCATCGCGATGTCGAAAGCATCACCATGGTCGAGATCGATGGCACCGTGGTCGAGATGTGCAAGGAGTTCCTGCCGGAGCACTCCAAGGGTGCCTTCAACGATCCGCGGTTAAATCTGGTTATCGATGACGGCATGCGCTTCGTAGCGACTACCGAAGAAAAATTCGACGTGATCATTTCCGACTCCACTGACCCCATCGGTCCTGGCGAGGTGTTGTTCTCCGAGAATTTCTATCAGGCGTGCCGTCGCTGCCTCAATGATGGCGGCATCCTGGTCACGCAGAATGGCACGCCGTTCATGCAGCTAGCCGAGGTTCAGACCACTGCAAAGCGAATGAACGGGCTGTTCCCGGATTGGCATTTCTACCAGGCCGCAGTGCCGACCTACATCGGCGGTGCGATGACCTTTGCATGGGGCGCCTGCGATTCGGACAGTCGCAAGCTATCGCTGGAGACGCTCTGTCAGCGCTTTGCCGGCAGTGGAATCGTTACGCGTTACTACAATCCTCATGTTCATCTAGGGGCGTTCGCTCTTCCGCAGTACGTGCTTCAGGCCATCAACAAGCCCAGCAACGACTGATCTCGGTCTTTTCTCATTCATACCGCTCTTGATCGATCCGACTGTATGGCAGCCGGATCGATATCTCTGCTCGGTTGTCCATTGCAGTAGCGATGCAGAGGCCGTATGTTCGAAGGGCGGTTGAGTCGGGCAAGCCATGCTGCCGTGTGCATCCGATAGCTATAGATCGGCCGTTCGGGCACTTCGCTTATACACGTCAAATCACGCCGGACTCCTGCCGGCACCTGCGCTGTACTAGAGGTTTTTCCATTCCTGAAATTGTCATCCATGAGTGCGAGGAGGTTGTTTTATGAGTACCACCTTCCATGAGGATGTAAGCAGCAATGTGCTTTTGCGGATGAAAGAGGGCGGTTTCGATTTCGCTCGCGTTCATCCAATCGAGTTCTACGCTGTGTTTCCTGACCGCGAACGAGCAATCGCCGTGGCCAGTAATTTTCGCGGCGAATGCGTCAATACTCAGATTTCTCCCCGCGATGATGGCGCCTGGGACCTCCAGGTCAGCAAAGTAATGTACGCAACCTTTGATGGCATCGGCGATTTCGAGCAGGACCTCGAAGATCTTGTCGAACCGCTTGGCGGAGTGCTCGATGGCTGGGGTGTCACCCAGGAGCTCTCCGGCTGTTCCGTCTGATATCAACCCAGACCGAGGCCGCTTTGCAGCGCCTGGTCCCATCGTGGGACCGGGCCGAAGCGATTTTTCAGGAATTCCAGCAATAGCCGGCTGCGCGAGTCGGTTTCCCTTGTAAGGCGCAAAGCGTATATGCCGCTGGGCTCCGGTGGTGGCAATCCGTGCTCGCAGAACAGTGGCTGCAGCTCGCCGCGCAGCAAATATTCGCTGATCAGCCATGTGGGAAGGTGCGCAATCCCCAAGCCGTTAAGGGCTCCGCTCAGCAGTGCTTCGGCATTGTTTGCCACCATCCGCAAGCGCCGCGGCTTGAACAGAATATGTTTACCTTCATGCCCGAAGCGCCACGCATGCGGCGGCGAAAGTCCATCCCAGTCGAGGCCGTCGTGGTCTGGCAGTTCTGACGGGACTTGCGGTATCCCTCGCAGTTGCAGGTAGCCGGGGCTGGCACAGGCGATGCGCGTAAGGGGCGCCAACGGCGTTGCGACCAGGCGCGTATCGGCAAGTGGGCCAATGCGCAGGCTCAGGTCAACCTTGCCCAGGTGGTCCCCTTGCAGATCGATAAAGCTGTCGATCAGCCGGAGCTGGATATCGACGCCTGGGTACGCCTGAAGAAAGTCGGCCAGCGCGGGCGCCAGATGACGGCGACCAAAGGGTGCCGGAGCGTCAATGCGTATGTGGCCTGCCGGAATGCTCTGAGAGGCTGAGAGTTCAGCGCGCGCGAACTGCATTTCCTGAACGATACGTCGCGCTCGATCGGCAAAAGCGCGTCCGGCAGACGTCGGTTTGACGGCATGCGTACTGCGACTGACGAGCTGACAGCCAAGTGATGCTTCCAGCGCGTCGATACGCCTCGCGATAGCAGAGGGCGTTAATCCATGCAGTCGAGCTGCTGCAGAGAAGCTGCCGTTTTCAAGAACGTCGAGATATAGCTTCAGTTGCTCGGTGAGCGCATCAGACTTCATGAAGGTCGTCGTTTTGCCAATAGTGCACAAGCATTGTGCGTGGCTTTGCGTTTCGCGGCCAGACCGGCATCGCTAGGATCGTCCTTTTGAGCTGGTGACAGTAAATGGATTTGTTAGTGATTGGGCTGAATGTCGTGCTGGGAATGGTGCTTGGAACCCTCGGAGGGCTGTTCGGCATCGGCGGGGGCCTCATCGCAATCCCGGTCGTCGGCGTGCTCTTCGGTTTGGACCAACAGGTAGCGCAAGGCACGGCCCTGGTGATGGTCGTCCCCAACGTGCTTCTGGCGATCTGGCGCTACCACCAGCGCAACCGTATCGAGTTTCGACACGCATTGGCGCTGGGCGTGACCAGCTTCTGCTTTGCCATTGCCGGTGCTGCTTTCGCGGTTTCGTTGGACCCCGGCCGCATGCGCATCGCCTTCGTTGGATTCCTCCTGGCGTTGGCTGCCTACACGTTGCTGCGGGTATTTCTGCGAACACAGGTGGGCAGCACTCAACTTCGCTATCCCTGGCCGTGGCTGAGTGCGTTGGGAGCTGGTGCCGGGGTCCTCGGTGGGCTGTTCGGCGTGGGCGGAGCAGTGATTGCCACGCCGATTCTCACCGGCGTTTTCGGGGCGTCTCAAGTAGTAGCTCAGGGCCTCTCACTGTCACTGGCGGCACCGAGCACGGCGGTAACGCTGTTCACCTATGCCAGTCATGGCCAGGTCAACTGGGCACTAGGCCTGCCACTAGCGGCAGGCGGGCTGCTCAGCATCAGCCTGGGTGTGAAGCTGGCGCACGCCTTGCCGGAGAGAGTCCTGCGCGCGCTTTTCAGCTTGTTTCTGGTGCTCAGTGCGGTCTTGCTCGGGATGGAGGTATGAAGAGCGATGTCAGCGATGCGAAGCCGTCACGGCGGCTTGCTGGCGTATCGCACGGCGCGCACTTCGTGCCAGGCGAATGCTAAGCAGAATGGCTGCGCAGCTGAGGCCCGCAATCAGCCCCTGCCACAATCCTGCTGGACCGGTGGGCTCACCAAGCTTGTCGGTCAGACCGAGCGCGTAGCCGACCGGCAGGCCGATTCCCCAGTAGGCGAACAAGGTGAATATCATGGTCATGCGAGTGTCCTGATACCCTCGCAGCGCGCCGGCTGCCGTGACCTGCACAACGTCGGAAAACTGGAACAGCGCAGCGTAGAAGAACAGACTGGCGGCGACGGCGATCACTGCTGAATCGGTGGTATAGATCCGGGGAATCTGCTCACTGAACAGCAGCATGGCGCCAGCGGAAAAGCAGGCGTACACCAGGCTCGAAATGATCCCCACGCCTGCAGCGAAGCGTGCATCGCGCGGCGTACCGCGTCCCAGTGCCTGGCCGATTCGGATGGTGATGGCCATTCCCAGCGACAACGGGATCATGAAAATCAGTGAGGTGAAATTCAGCGCGATCTGGTGGCCCGCCACAACGGTCGCACCCAGGCCGCCAATCAACAGCGCGATGACCGAGAAAATGCTGGCCTCGGCGAACACCGCCACACCGATAGGCACGCCAACCGAAAGCAGGTGGCTCAGTACTGACCAGTCCGGCCAGTCGAAACGGGCGAACAGCAGGCTTGGCTGGTAATAGGCGGCACGGCGTACCCAGAACAGCATCGCCAGCAGCATGAAACCCATGACCAGTGCAGTGGCCCAGCCGCAGCCGACACCGCCCATGGCTGGAAGGCCCAGCTTGCCGTAGATGAATATGTAGTTGAGCGGGATATTCAGCATCAGCGCGAGAATCCCGACGACCATGCTCGGCCGGGTGTGGCCAAGCCCATCGCTGTAGCAGCGCAGGACCTGATACAACGCAACCGCCGGGAATCCGCATGCAACTGCACGCAGGTAAGCCATCGTCGGCTCGATCAGGGCCGGTTCGACATTCATCAGGTGCAGCACCGGTTCGGCATTCCACATCAACACAGCGAACAGCGTCCCCACACCAAGCCCCATCCACAGTGCCTGACGTACCAACGGCCCGATCTGGTCGTGCTGGTCTCGGCCGAAGCGCTGAGCGACGTTGGGGGTGGTCGCCAGAATGATGCCGGTGACCAGCAGAAACACCGGCACCCAGATCGAGTTGCCGAGGGCGACTGCCGCGAGGTCGTGTGGGCTGACCCGGCCCGCCATCAAGGTATCCACGAAGCCCATGGTGGTATTCGCTAACTGGGCGATCATCATCGGCAGGGCGAGGGAGAAGAGGGTACGCAGTTCAATGCGCACCCGTCTGAGTCTGAGCTCAGTGGGCATTACGTGTTATCCAGATTGTATACAGGAGCGGCCTAGTCTACGCCGCGCGAGGTGCAATCGGGAAGGCAGCAGAGCTGCGCGACGCGGTCTAGAATGGGCTAGCTAATGACGGAGCTATGCTGATGCGCATCCTTGCCGATGAAAACATTCCACTGGTCGACGCTTTTTTCTCAGAACATGGGGAGATTCGCCGCATGCCTGGACGACAGATAAACAAGGCCGCGCTTGAGGATGTCGAGGTCCTGCTGGTGCGCTCAGTGACCCGTGTTGATCGTGAGTTGCTCGAAGGCAGCTCGGTGCGCTTCGTCGGCACCTGCACGATCGGAACCGATCATCTCGATCTCGATTATTTCGACGAGGCTGGAATTAGCTGGGCAAGCGCGCCTGGCTGCAATGCACGCGGCGTGGTCGATTACGTGCTTGGCAGTCTGCTGGCGCTGGCCGAAGGCGAAGGCGTCGAGCTTAAGCGTCGCCGTTATGGTGTGATTGGCGCAGGGGAGGTAGGTGGCCGGCTGGTAGAGGTGCTGCGGGGATTGGGCTGGGATGTCCGAGTCTGCGATCCGCTGCGCCAGGCGAGCGAACTGGGCGAATTCGTTGATCTGGACGAGATCATGCGGGAATGCGACGTCATCAGTTTGCACACACCTTTGACGCTGGACGGCGAGCACTCGACCTTCCATTTGCTGAATGCCAATCGACTGGAAAAGCTTCGTCCCGGGGCATGGCTGATCAATGCTGCCCGCGGTGCGGTCGTAGATAATTTGGCGCTACGTGATCAGCTGGCGCGTCGCACGGACATTCAGGCAGTGCTCGACGTCTGGGAAGGGGAGCCACAAGTGGATGTTTCGCTGGCTGAACTGTGCTGGATCGCGACGCCGCACATCGCCGGTTACAGCCTGGACGGTAAGTTGCGCGGCACGGCGCAGATCTATCAGGCGTTCTGCGCCAGCAAGGGGCTGGAGCCGAAGGTGGAACTGGCTGAGTTGATGCCCGCGGCACCGCTTCGTGGCCTGTCTTTTGATGCATCGATCGAGCCTGAGGATTTACTCGCGACTATCTGCCGAGCCGTCTACGACCCACGTCGGGATGACGCCGCGTTTCGTCGAAGCCTGAGCGCTGACGGGGATCAACGTCGCGTGGAATTCGACCAGCTTCGCAAGCACTACCCGCAGCGTCGGGAAGTGGACGGCGTGCAGATTGAGTTCAGCTCCGTCGCGCCTGAGCTTGAGCGAGTAGTCCGAGCGTTGGGTGCACGGTTGAAATCCTGACACCTTGTTGACGCGAGAAGGGCGAACACAGGCCGGATGCAATTTGTGGCCTGCTCCGCTAGCATTACCCGTCCTCTGCTTTATCCCGCGATGGTGTTATGAGTTATCAGGTACTAGCCCGTAAATGGCGTCCGCGCTCGTTCCGCGAAATGGTCGGGCAGACGCATGTGCTCAAGGCCCTGATTAACGCATTGGACAGCCAGCGCCTGCACCACGCTTATCTGTTCACCGGTACGCGCGGAGTCGGCAAGACCACCATCGCGCGGATTATCGCCAAATGCCTCAACTGCGAAACCGGCATCAGCTCTACGCCTTGTGGCGAATGTTCAGTCTGCCGAGAAATCGATGAAGGTCGTTTCGTCGACCTTATCGAAGTCGACGCCGCGAGCCGTACCAAGGTCGAGGATACGCGCGAACTGCTGGACAACGTTCAGTACGCTCCCAGCCGTGGGCGATACAAGGTCTATCTGATCGACGAAGTGCATATGCTCTCGTCGCATTCTTTCAATGCGCTGCTCAAGACGCTCGAAGAGCCGCCTCCGCACGTCAAATTTCTGTTGGCAACAACGGACCCGCAGAAGCTGCCGGTAACCATTCTTTCGCGCTGCCTGCAGTTCTCATTGAAAAACATGCCGCCCGAGCGCGTGGTCGAACACCTCACCCATGTGCTCGGCGTCGAGCAGGTGCCATTCGAGGAGGATGCCCTCTGGCTGCTGGGTCGCGCCGCCGATGGATCCATGCGCGACGCCATGAGCCTGACCGATCAGGCCATAGCCTTCGGGGAAGGCAAGGTCCTCGCGGCTGATGTCCGGAGCATGCTCGGTACACTCGATCACGGGCAGGTTTACGGTGTGCTGCAGGCGCTGCTGGAAGGTGATGCGAAAGCGTTGCTCGAAGCAGTACGTCACCTCTCTGAGCAGGGCCCCGACTGGGGCGGTGTGCTGGCAGAAATGCTCAATGTGCTGCACCGCGTTGCGGTGGCTCAGGCATTGCCGGACGCGGTGGATAACGGGCAGGGCGATCGAGACAGAGTCCTCGCGCTGGCGCAGGCATTGCCCGCCGAAGACGTGCAGTTCTACTACCAGATGGGCCTGATCGGTCGACGTGATCTGCCTTTGGCACCCGATCCTCGCAGCGGCTTCGAAATGGTCTTGCTGCGTATGCTTGCATTTCGTCCCGCTAGCAGTGACGACGCGCCGCGAACACCGCTAAAGACCTTGGGAATCAGTTCGGCCACAACTGATTCCAAAACGAATGAAGTGGCCGGCACGGCACATTCAGAGGCCGCTCCGGTCCCAGCTTCGACAGCTTCGACAGCTTCGACAGCTTCGACAGCTTCGACAGCTTCGACAGCTCCGACAGCTCCGACAGCAACACAGCCATCGGAACCGACGCTCTCGGATACAAACCTTGTCATGGCTGCCCAGCTGGTACCTGCCTCGACCTCGGTACCCTCAGGCTTGAAGAAAGCGCCAAGTTCGGAAGCAGTGGCCCCGGCCGGGGCGGACCGAGAGCTACCAGTTGTCGATGTGCCCTGGAATGAGCCGCCGGCAATTCCCCCGGTAGCGGTCGAGACCGAAGCGGTTGAGCAGTTCACCACGCCGGCTGACTCACCCGAGCATCATGCGACCGTCATCGAGGTGAATGAGCCTGATGATGACGAGCCGCCGTTGACCGACGAAGATTACTTCGAGGTGGAAACCCAGGCCGAAGCCTTCATGGACGGCCTTGACGACGTGGCTGAGCAGGCAAAGGCCCCTGAGCCTTCCCCAGCAATCGAGCCGGCGACCGGACTGGCAGCCGAGTGGCTGGAGATCTTTCTGAAGCTTGGTCTCGGTGGTTTAACCGGTAGCATCGCGGCCAACTGCACATTGATCTCGGTGGATGGAGATCGCTGGCTGATGCATCTCGATCCCGCACAAAGTGCCTTGTTCAATGCTACCCAGCACCGTCGTTTGAATGACGCACTGAATCAATATCACGGCCGCACGATCAATCTGGACATCGAGTTACAGACGCCGCGACAGGAAACACCTGCGCAGGCTGCCGCGCGCCGACGCGGTGAGCGGCAGCGCGCGGCGGAGCAATCGATTCAATCGGACCCCGTGGTGCAACAACTGATGCAACAGTTTGCCGCCGTCATTCGTGACGGCACTATCGAACCCGTAGAACATTCCGAACCCTGATCCGAGGAAAATCCCCATGATGAAAGGTGGCATGGCAGGCCTGATGAAGCAGGCTCAGCAGATGCAGGAAAAAATGCAGAAGATGCAGGAAGAGCTGGCCAACGCAGAGGTGAGCGGCCAGTCCGGCGCTGGATTGGTTAGCGTCGTCATGAACGGCCGGCACGACGTCAAGCGTGTCAGTCTCGACGACAGCCTGATGCAGGAAGACAAGGAAATCCTCGAGGATCTGATCGCCGCCGCGGTGAATGACGCTGTGCGAAAAATCGAGCTGAACAGCAAGGAGAAAATGTCTGGCATGACTGACGGCATGCAACTGCCGCCCGGTTTCAAGATGCCTTTCTGACCACTCACGAGCGCCGTTCTGGCGCCCGTACTAATCACCCCGAACCTTAGCTTCCGCTCTGGCGGAATCAGCTAGAAGGTTCGGGGCGAACCCGATACCGATCATCTGCCAAACTTCCGCTTCGTCCCCCACCGGTGAGCCCATGTCCTTCAGTCCGCTTATTCGTCAGCTCATAGACGCGCTACGTATTCTTCCCGGCGTGGGGCAGAAGTCTGCCCAGCGCATGGCGCTGCAAATGCTCGAGCGTGATCGCAGTGGCGGCCTTCGTTTAGCGCAGGCACTTTCCCGTGCTATGGAAGAGGTGGGTTACTGCCGGCAGTGTCGAACCTTGAGCGAAGACGATCTCTGCCCGCAGTGCGCCGACCCACGGCGGGATGATGCGCTGCTATGCATCGTTCAAAGCCCCGTGGACGTGTTTGCAGTAGAGCAGACAGGCTTTCGCGGTCGCTACTTCGTCCTTAAAGGCCATCTCTCTCCGCTTGATGGTCTGGGCCCCGAGGCCATAGGTATTCCCGAACTGCTGGTACGGGTAGCGGAGGGAAGCTTTAGCGAGGCCATACTCGCCACCAATCCCACCGTTGAAGGTGAGGCGACGGCGCACTACATTGCTCAGCTGCTGATCCCCAAAGGCCTGACGCTAAGCCGTATAGCACACGGCGTACCGCTAGGCGGGGAGCTCGATCTCGTGGACGGTGGCACACTCGCCCATGCGTTGGCCGGGCGAAACACAATCACTTTGTAGGCTGACGTATCCGACTGCCCACTCAACCCTTATAACCATGAGTTCGCGGTTTATGGCAGCAAGGTAGTGCCGATCACTCATCACTTCGTGTAAAGTTCTAAGCCAGAATACGCTTATATCTATATGGAACAATAACCTTTGATTCCGTTATAAGCGAAGCGCTGCCTACGAATCCGAGGTCGATGATGAAAGCTAAACACTGGCTAATTCCCGCACTGGTGCTAATGAGCGCATTTGCTCAGGCCCAGGAGAAGTTCAAAGTCGGATACATCCGTGTAATGGATGATGCTCAGGCAATGGTTGCCCACGAGGGCGGGTTTTATAAAAAGCACGGCCTTGAAGTAGAACTCGTGGAATTCAGCTCTGGTACCGACCTTATCAAGGCCATCATTGGCGGTCAGCTGGATACAGGCGTGCTTGGTTTTACCAACGCAGTTGCCTGGGCGTCCAAGGGTGCCGACCTCAAGGTCGTTGGAGGCGCCCAGCAGGGCTATCACTCCATCGTCGCGCGTGAAGGCACCGGCATCGAGAAGATCGAGGACCTCAAGGGCAAGATCCTCGCCTCGCAGAAGGAGGGCAGCACCGCCGACGCCGTGCTGCGCGGCGTTACGCTCAAGGCGGCTGGCTTGACCCCCAGCGACGTGAACATCATGGGAACCAGCCCAGCCGTTGCTGTTCAATCGCTGGTGTCGGGTCGTACTGATGCAGCTTTCCTCTTTGAGCCTTATGACCGAATTGCTCAGCTCGTAGCGCCTGTTAAGCAGGTTTATGAGATTGGTGAGGTCTGGCCCTTCCCATGCATGGTTGTGATTACTTCCGGCGACACCCTGGAAAAGCGTAAAGAGGCTGTCTGGAAGTCGCTCGATGCCCAGCGTGAAGCCATCGAAATGCTGGAAAGCCAGCCAGCTGAAGCAGCGAAGCTCATCGCCAACTACTTCATTGCAGAACCAACGTTAAAGACCCTCAATCGCGGTGATCTGCCTCGTGAAGTGGTCATCGAAGAAGCCATCGCCACTCAAACGTTCAGCTCCAAGCTTGGCAGCGACGACGTAGCCCGTATCCAGGAATTGGCCGACATTCTTCAGGAGCTTGGATCGCTGAAGACTCGTGACGGCAAGCCGTTCGATACGAGCGGGATTCTCGATCTGTCCTGGCAGCAGGCGCGCGAACTCTGAAGCGAGCGTCGGATTGCTCCATCAACTGCCCGGCCTAGCGCCGGGCAGTGTCATTCAGCCCCGCAGTCGGGCAAATACTTGAGGTCTTCAACGCGCTATGCAGCTCAGGTTTGAAGAAGTAGACAAACGCTTTGGGCAGCTGGAGGTCATCAAGGGCTTCAGCGGTGAGTTCGCCCAGGGCGAACTAGTGGCCCTGGTTGGACCTTCTGGATGTGGCAAATCAACGTTGCTGCATCTGGTGGCCGGACTTGAGGACCCCACGTCAGGCCGGGTCCTCGCCGATGGCAAAAAAATTCCCGGACCAAGTCCGCGGCGAACCCTGGTTTTCCAGGAGCATGCCCTCTATCCATGGCTTTCATTGCAGGGCAACGTCGCAATGGCGCTGGAGCTTCAAGGTGTGGCCAAGGGCGATGCTTTTGAGCAGGCCAAGGCCTGGCTTGCCCGGGTCAGCCTGGACGGCTTCGAGCATTACTATCCGCATCAGGTGTCCGGTGGCATGCGCCAGCGTACCGCGCTGGCCCGGGCCTTCATTGCCAAGCCTGAAGTCCTGTTGCTGGATGAACCGTTCGGCGCGTTGGACGCACTGACTCGTATGGCGCTTCAGGATGTTCTGCGCGAGCTGATCGACGAGCATCAGCCGACCGTTCTGCTGGTCACCCACGATGTTGACGAGGCGCTCTATCTGGCTGACCACGTGCTGGTATTCAGTGCCCGACCCGCGAAGGTGCTTAAAACCTTCAACTTCACTCATTGTGAAAAAAGCCACGACCTTTCTGAATTTGCTGCAGAGCGGCGCGAGATTCTGCGGTTGCTGGGCATCAAGACGGAGGTAGGCCACTGATGAGTCAGGGACGTCGTCTTACCGGTCCGAAAAAATACCTGGCCGTGGTATTGGCCATCCTGTTCATCCTGCTGATCTGGCAAATTGCGGCATGGAGTCTTCCAGCGTTCCTGATGCCCGGTATTCCTGTCGTGTTCGAGCGTCTGTTCGCCAACGTGCAGGAGCCCGTGTTCCGAGAGGGGCTGTACGGCAGCATGAGTCGATTGGGCAGTGGTTACAGCTTTGCACTGTTGTTTGGCATCGGTTTCGGGTTACTCGGGGGGGTGTTGTTTTTCTTCCGCGAGATCCTGCGCTCGGCCATCGTGATTTTGCAGTCGATCCCATCGATTGCCTGGGTGCCTTTGTTTCTGATCGTGATGGGCTTCGGTAACCTGCCGATTATCGTCGTGGTGGCGCTCGCTGCCTTTTTCCCAATGGCGCTGTCGGTGATGAATGCCACCGAAAGTGTCCAGCCAGTGCACGTTGCGGCTGCTCGGGTAATGGGTGCTTCGCGTTGGCAGTTATTGCGTCGCGTCTATCTTCCCGCCGTGATGCCTGAACTCATAACCGGTGCGCAGTTGGCTTTTGGTAACGCCTGGCGGGCGCTGATTTCCGCCGAGATGCTCATTGGTTTCGGCCAGGGGTTGGGGCGCTCATTAGCCTATTCGGGCGAGATCGCCGATATGGCCGGGGTCATGATGAATATATTGGTCATTGCGATTCTCGCGACATTGATCGATCAAGTCGTCCTGGAAAAATTCAAGCAAAGGATGCTGCGTTACCAGTACGTCTGAGGAAGTACCGTGACCAATCGTCTGCTCCAACTGATGATAATGCTGGCCGTTCCGGTTTCGGCCAGCACGTTCGCGGCTACGCTCGAGGCGGTTTCTGAAGGGGCTTATCGACCCCTCAAGGCAGCTGATGCCGAAGCTGTAGAGGAGGGCTTCGAGGCTGCATGGCTTTCGACACTAGGCGAACAGGCAGGCCGCCCTATCATCCTTGGTAAGGACCCAAGCCAAGCCGATATCCATTTCGGTGCGATTGACTCCGGCGTCGCCTATTACTCCAGCCACATCTCTGCCCTGACTGCCGCCTCCTCTGGTCCGGCGCGATGGGAAGACCTTTCACGACAACCCTTTTGTGTGACAGATGGCAGTCCGCATGCTGACGTTGTCGAAGCGACCTATGGAGGCATAGCGCGTAGCTATCCGAGTGCCGCGCATGCGCTGATCGGACTGAAGCTTGGCGAGTGCCAGGCGGTAGTTGGTGACCAAGTCCTTTTGGAGCAGATAGCCGAGCTGCCCGAGTGGCGCCGTTACAACAGGCTGCTGCCTTCCTTGGGCGAACGGACCGTGAACCTGCGGATAAAGGCTGAAGACCCGAGGGTGCAAGAGCGGCTCGAACAAGTGGCAGCCAGCCCGCAGGCCCAGGAACGCTTAGCCAGCGTCACTCAGCAATGGATCGATGAAGTTGCATTTCAGGCCTATGTGCTGGCTGACACTCTGGATTGTCATTGAACAGACCTGACTGGCGAGCCGTCACTCAGCTTCGATAAGTTGCGGGAGTGCCTGCTTCAATCCTTCAAGCTTGAACGGTGCGCGGATGTGCCCACGTAAGGTGCCATCCGGGCCGATGATGGCCAGGTTGCCGCTATGACTGACGCTGTAATTTCCGGTCGTATCTTGTGCGGGAACGAAGGGAAGGCCCAGAGCCTTCGAGAGTTTTTGCAACTGCTCCATTTCGCCTGTTAGCCCCTTGAATCCTGCTCGGTAATAACTCAAATAGGTCCGCAGGGCTTCTGGCGTGTCGCGCTTCGGATCGGCGCTGATAAGAATCAGCTGAAGCTGACTGCCAACATCGGCTGGCAGTTTCGCCAGGAGCTGACGCATATCGCTCAGGGTCGTAGGGCAGACATCAGGGCAGGCGGTGAAGCCAAAGAACAACAGGTGCCAACGATCCTTAAGGGAATCCGTCGTGACCGTTTGCCCCTGTTCATTCACCAATTTCAGACTCGGTAGTCCACGCTCCCGAGGCAGCAGCAGGATGTTCGCATCATCGAGCAGTGCGTTGCGATCAAGCGCCAGCGCTCCTGTGCAGAGCGCTAAAAGGCCGAGCGCCAATGCGTAGCGAATGGCGGTCTTCAGCTGGCTGCGCACGCCTAGCGCTCGTTCAGCTCGAAGGCGGTGAGGGTGAAAGTGGGGATTCCCATATCTTGAAGCTTGCGCGATCCACCCAGTTCAGGGAGATCGATGATTGCAGCTGCTTCGTGTATCTGTGCGCCCATCCGGCGAACCAGCTGAGCAGCGGCAACCAGCGTGCCGCCGGTGGCTATCAGATCGTCGAGCAGAAGTACCGAATCACCTTCGCAGAGGCTGTCGGCGTGCACCTCAAGGAAGGCTTCGCCGTATTCGGTGGTGTAGGAGGCGGCTAGGACGTCGGCGGGTAGCTTGCCCTTCTTACGGAACAGGATCAGTGGTCTGTTCAGTTCATAGGCAATGATCGACCCGATGATAAAGCCACGAGCATCCAGAGCACCTACGTGGCTGAAGTCGCTTTCAACATAGCGCTGGATCAGGCTGTCGGCGACCATCCGCAGCGCCTTGGGCGACTGCAGGAGTGGCGTGATATCGCGGAACACTACGCCTGGCTTCGGGAAGTCAGGGACGGGGCGGATTAGCGTCTTGATCGAGAATTCATCGAAAATCATGTCGGCTCCATCAGGCGTCCATGTTTCCGCCCGCAAGGGCGCACAAACGGATCGAATCCAGAATTCGAACTTCCTTGCCTTCGGCTTCAAGCAGGCCACTGGCTTGGCAACGAGTGAATACCCGCGAAACCGTCTCGACGGCGAGGCCGAGATAGTTGCCTATTTCATTACGTGACATGGGCAGCCGGAACTGGTTGGCGGAAAAGCCGCGTGCGCTGAATCGAGCTGAAAGGTTAACGAGAAAGGTCGCGATACGTTCGTCAGCTGTTTTTTTCGACAGGAGCATCATCATCTGCTGATCGTCACGGATCTCTCGGCTCATGATGCGCATCAACTGGCGGCGCAGTTGTGGCAGAAGCACGCTGAGTTCATCGAGACGGTCAAAAGGAATTTCGCACACTGATGTGGTTTCGAGGGCTTGCGCCGATACCGGATAGGTCTCGGTATCCATCCCGGATAGTCCGACCAGCTCACTGGGCAGGTGGAAGCCGGTTATCTGT
Organism: Stutzerimonas stutzeri; assembly: GCF_024448895.1. GTDB lineage: Bacteria > Pseudomonadota > Gammaproteobacteria > Pseudomonadales > Pseudomonadaceae > Stutzerimonas > Stutzerimonas stutzeri_Q. Next base: position 267,770 of record NZ_JAMOIC010000006.1, on the reverse strand, counting down.
TCTTCACCTGAATCAGTGACGCTGAATGTGCGCAACGCCCCTGAGCGGATGGCGAATACGGAACTGAATGTGTCGCCTTGACGGAAAAGCGTTTCACCTTTCTTCAGCGGACGCCCGCGCTTGACGATATCGTCCAGCGCTTTCATGTCCTGCATGTTCAGGGAAAGCGGCAGGCACAGGCCAGAAAGACTGCAATCCTTGCAGTTGGCTTGCGGCTGCTTGCGCACCTTGATTGACTCGGACATTGGCAGACCCTGAGAAACCCTACGAAGTGTGCAAGGGTAACTCACGCAGGTGCTCAAGGCCAATCGTCACAGGGGTCGCAGGGGCTTTGTGAAGGCGCTCTAAATCGCACGAGACAACTGCGCGCAGTGGCGGGGCGGCAGGTGCTGTTCGAACTGCATGCATACCCTATGCGCCAGCAGCCGGCCGGCTGATCGAATCGAGATTGCGTCCTCCCTGAGCGATATCAGTCCATCGGCGTCCATTTCTTGTAGAGACGGCCAGATATCCTTGAAATATGCGCTGAAGCGAATTCCAAAGATGCTTTCGATATCGTCGAAACGAAGCTCGAAATTACAGATCAACGACTGAATCACGCGCTGGCGAATCTGATCGTCTTCATTGCAGCGGAGCCCGCGTACGGTAGCCAGCTGGCGTTGGTCCAGCGCCTGCTGATAGAGAGTGATGTCGCTGTTGTTCTGGCAGTAGAGATCGCCGATGTGGCTGACGGCCGATACGCCCAGGCCGATAAGATCGCAGTGGCCATGGGTCGTGTAGCCCTGATAGTTGCGATGAAGTGTGCCGTCTTCCTGCGCCATGGCGAGTTCATCGTCCGGTAGCGCGAACTGGCCCATGCCGATATATCGGTAGCCGGCACAGGTCAGTAATTCCACGCTGTGTTTCAGCATGACCAGTTTGTCCGGCGGTGTTGGAAGCTCGGTTGCGTTTATTCGCCGCTGCGCCATATGCCGCTCGGGTAGGTGTGCATAGCTGGACACCGATACGCGATCCGGCTGGAGGGCGATTATGGCGTCTACCGTGCGCGCGAATCCTTCGGCGGTCTGTCTCGGCAAACCATAGGCCAGTTCGACATGTATCGAGCGGAACTGCAGGGTTCTGGCGGCTTCGATAACCGTCTGGGTCTGTTCGAGGGTCTGCACTCTGTTGATGGCACGTTGCACGTCAGGATCAAGGTCCTGCAGTCCGATGCTGATGCCGTTGAAGCCCAGCTCGCGCAATAACCCGACCGTTGGCCAGTCAGCTTCCCGCGGATCGATGGCGACGCTGAAGTCGGCATGGTCATCATCCTGCAAATTGAAGTGCTGACGAATATGAGCCATCAGTCTACGCAGTTCGGCATGGCTGAGAAAAGTCGGCGTCCCCCCACCAAAATGCAGTTGCTCGACAAACTGGTCCGACCCTAGATGGCAGGCCACCAGCTCGATTTCCTTCTCCAGTCTCTCCAGATACGGCAGCGCGCGCCCTCGGTCGTTGGTGATGACCTTGTTGCGGTTACATTGGTAGCAAACGTCCGCGCAGAAAGGCAGGTGTATATATAGAGAAAGCGCTCGGCCTTCCTGGCGACTGCTGCGCAGTGCATGCAGAAAATCGAATGAGCTCAGGTGGCCATCTAACTGAAGAGGCGTCGGATAGCAGATATTGCGCGGCCCATCCTGATCGTAACGATGAATCAGGTCGGCATCCCAGCGAATGGCGTCGAGCATCTTACGGTCTCGGTTTGACTGCGGTAGCAGGATTCTAGGTCCCGCGCAGACGCGTAGACTTGACCTGTATCAAGCGAGTCCTGACCCGCGCACGCGCGCCGAGACCGACGGTACGTAGGTGGAGATTTATCTGCTGAATTATGGTCGGATTAGCAAGTCAGGGTCTTTAACCGTATCGCTCAATCGCATAGGAGAAACTCATGCATAGCCGTCAGCAAGAGATCGCTGCTGCACTCAACGTATGTCCCCCTTTCGAAGGGCCGGCTGCCGTTCAGGCTGAAATAGATCGTCGCGTCGCGTTCATCCAGTCCTGTCTGCGCGAGTCAGGTTTGAAGACGTTGGTGCTTGGAATCAGCGGCGGTGTCGATTCAACCACTGCCGGCCTGCTCGCTCAGCGTGCGGTCGAGGGTATGCGCGCAGGAGGAGAGGGCGATGACTATCGATTCATTGCCGTCCGGCTGCCCTATCAGGTTCAGCACGACGAGGACGAAGCGCAGCTTGCGGTCGATACCATAAAGCCAGACGAATGCCATACGGTGAATATTGGTGCGGCCGTTCAAGGGCTGTCGCGGGCAACCGAGGCGCTTGATGAACTGACGCCCGAAAAGCGCGATTTTGTTCTGGGCAATACCAAAGCGCGGATGCGCATGGTGGCGCAGTACACCATTGCCAATGCACGGCAAGGGCTGGTGATCGGTACTGACCACGCAGCCGAAGCGGTAATGGGTTTCTTCACTAAGTTTGGCGACGGCGCCTGCGACCTGACGCCCTTGGCAGGATTGGTCAAATACCAGGTGCGCGAGCTCGCGGCTGCGTTAGGAGCGCCTGAGCAGTTGGTCAAGAAGGTGCCGACTGCCGATCTTGAGGAGTTGTCGCCCGGCAAGCCAGATGAGGATGCGCACGGCGTGAGCTATAAGCACATTGATGAATTCCTACAGGGACGCGCCGTACCTGACGAGGCAGCGCAGATCATCGTCGATACCTATGACAAATCCGCACACAAGCGTCAGTTGCCCAAAGAGCCTTGAGGTAGGGCATGGAGGCGAGGCTGGTGAGTTCCTGTCACCACTAACCTCGCGTGCCGCCTTCGGTAGGTCGTCTTCTAATGATGGTGCGCAGGTTGCTGATGTTGCGTACTGCTGCCATGGCCCATCACCCATTGCTGGTGAGGGCCGGGCAATGTCCACAGGCCGAACAGGATCACCACGATGCCTCCGGTCAATCGCACACCGCGTTTGCGTAGCATTGCGGTGAGGCGTTCTGCAGCGAGGCCGGTTGCCAGCAGAACAGGCCAGGTGCCGATACCAAATGCCAGCATCAGCAGCGCGCTGTCCAGTGCGTCGCCCTGGCTTGCTGCCCATAGCAGGGTGCTGTAGACCAAGCCGCAGGGCAGCCACCCCCAGAGTGCGCCGAGCAAGAGCGCCCGTGGCACGCTTTTTACCGGCATAAGGCGGCTGGCGAACGGTTGAATATGACGCCACAAGCCTCGACCCAGCGCTTCCACGCGCGTCAGCCCACTCCACAAGCCAGCTAGATAAAGTCCCATGCTGATCAGCAGTAACGCGGCTATTACGCGAAGCGCCATTGCGGCCGGGCTGTTTGCGACCGCCCAGCCGGCAAGCCCTATGAGCAGCCCGGCAGTGGCATAGCTGAGCACCCGGCCAATGTTGTAGGCGACCAGCAGGCGCAAGCGCTTGGCGCGCTGCTCCGGTGGGATGGCCATGGTCAGAGCACCCATCAGCCCACCACACATGCCCAGACAGTGTCCGCCGCCGAGCAAGCCGAGCACCAGTGCCGATACCAGCAGCGGCAACAGGTCACTCACGGTCGGGCTTCCCGTCGTCGTGGCCTTTGTCCGCTTGCTCGATGCCCGCGCGGTGCTTTGGGTCTTCCTCGTCGAACAGGATGCTGTGAGCGGGGCCGTCCAGGTCATCGTACTGACCGCTCTCGACTGCCCAGAAAAAGACCCAGATGGCCAATGCAACGAGAACCACGGCAACCGGAATCAGAATATAAAGTGCGGCCATGAGGGCCTCCAGAAACGTCTCGGCAAGTCTGGCTGAGCCAGCGAGTGACCTATCCTACGTCAGGCAGGGCGGATTGTCGGGCTGCAGGCGTTGGTAAACGAGTCAGCCGCAGAGCGTTGAGCACTACCAGCAGCGAACTGGCGGACATTCCCAGCGCCGCCCACAACGGGGTCACCCAGCCGATCGCTGCGAATGGCAGGATCAGGCCGTTGTAGAGGCTTGCCCAAGCGAGGTTTTCGATGATGATATGCCGGCTGCGCCGCGCTACTGCAAATGCCTGAACCAGACTGTCCAGACGATTGCTTAACAACACCGCGTCGGCGCTCGTTTTGGCCAGATCGGTCGCGGAGCCCATTGCCACGCTGATATCCGCCGCGGCAAGAACAGGTGCATCGTTGACCCCATCACCCACCATCAGAACCCGGTGCCCTTCGGCTTGCAGCTGTTGGAGATAAGCGAGCTTGTCGGTGGGCGTCATGCCGGCGTGGGCATCTTCGATACCAAGTCGCCGGGCGATTTCACCGACCATCGGCGAGCTGTCCCCGGACAGCAATACGGTTCGCCATCCCTTGTTGCGGCATGCCTGAAGCAGCGCCGGTGCGTCGTCGCGCAGACGGTCATCGAGTACAAGCCACGCCAGTGGTCCTTGCGTATCACCCAACAACAACCACTGCCCGTCCGTGCCCGGAATCTCAGGCGCGGCACCTGAATAACCAGCTGCAACGAAGTCGGGTTGGCCAATGCGCAGCACGCGTCCCGCAACTGTGCCTTGCAGTCCTAACCCAGGGATACTGTCCACCGCATCGGCGGCTTGCGGAGCTCGACCGAACGCTCGGGCAATGGGGTGTTCGGAGCGATTCTCCAATGCTGCGGCCAATTCCAGACAGGCATTGGCGTCCAGTTCGGCAAGAAGCTTGATCTCGCCCAAGGTCAGGCGCCCTTCAGTCAGGGTTCCGGTCTTATCGAATATCACGGTATCAACGTGATTGAGCCCTTCGAGTACATGTCCCCGGGTGAGCAGCAAGCCGAGCTTGTGCAGTGTGCCGGTCGCCGTCGTCAGCGCAGTCGGCGTAGCAAGCGACAATGCGCAGGGGCAGGTCGCGACGAGCAAGGCAAGGACGATCCAGAACGCACGCTGAGGGTCTATTTGCCACCAAATGATCCCGACCACTGCAGCGGTCACCAGCACGATGATCAGGAACCACTGCGCAACGCGGTCAGCCAGTTCAGCCAGCCGCGGCTTGTCGGATTGCGCGCGTTCAAGTAGACCCACGATGGCGGAAAGGCGCGTGTTGTCGCCTAGCGCTAGGACTTCGATCGTCAACGCTCCCTCTACGTTTAGCGTGCCTGCGGTAACCGCTTCGCCAATGCTCCGCGGTTGGGGCAGGTATTCACCGGTGAGCACAGACTCGTCGACGCTTGACTGCCCACTGAGGATGCGTCCGTCAGCAGGGATGAGGCCGCCAGGCTGGATCAGTACTCGATCACCGAGTTGTAATTCGCTGAGAAGAATGCGCGCTGTCTGCCCCTGTTCGTCGAGCTTCAGGCAGGAAGCTGGGAGCAGATTGACCAGCTGCGCGGTCGCGGCGGCTGTACGTTCACGCGCGCGGCGTTCGAGAAAGCGTCCGGCTAGCAGAAACAGCGCAAACATCCCCACCGCATCGAAATACAGTTCACCCTGGCCGGTAATCGTCGACCAGATACCTGCGATGTAAGCGCCTCCGATTGCCAGCGAGACCGAGACGTCCATCGTCAGGTGACGGGTTCGCAGATCCCGGACGGCGCCCTTGAAGAAGTCGGTGCAGCAGTAGAAAACGATAGGTGTCGTCAGTAGAAGGGCCGTCCAGCGCAGGATGGTGGCCATTCCCGGCGATAGGTCGATATTGAATTCGGGCCATGTCGCCATCGTCGCCATCATGACCTGCATCCACAGCAAACCGGTCACGCCGAGTTGGCGCATGCTGCGTCGATTCTCCTGCGCGAGTCGTTCGGCAGCCTGGTCGGCCTGGTAGGGGTGCGCGGCGTAACCGATGCGGCGAAGCTCGGCGAGCAGTTCGCTCAGCGGCAGGGCAGCGTCGTTCCAACTGACCCGCAGGCGATGGTTGGAGAGGTTGAGGCTCGCTTCGTTGATGCCGTCGAGGCCACGCAGGTGTTTTTCGATAAGCCAGCCACACGCGGCGCAGCTGATCCCTTCGATCATGAGAGCAGTGCTGGCGAGCTCACCTTCGTGTTTGACGAATGGCTCCTGCACGTCTTTGCGATCGTAGAGTTCGAGTTCTTCGGTGAGTGCCCGCGGAAGGACTCCGGGGTTGATGGAGGTCTCGCTGCGATGCAGGTAGTAGCTTTCGAGCCCACCCTGAACGATGGCTTCGGCCACCGCCTGGCAGCCGGGGCAGCACATCGCTCGCTGCTCATTCAGTACGTAGGCGTGGAAGGTACTGCCAGCCGGTACGGGAAGTCCGCAGTGATAACAGGGGACGGGGCTCGCCATCGACGCGTCAGTAGCTCAATTCGATTGTCTGGCCGCTTACGATGTCCTCTTCCTCGAACAGGCGCCAGTCCTGCTCGCCCTCACGGCCGATAAGCTCGACGAACCGTCTGCCGGTCACCGGCTCCGGCATCTGGCCCTGATAGAGCCCGTCACCTTGGGGTTGCAGAACCATGCGGCGATCTCGCTCGGGCTGGGTGGGCGAAAGCAGGTTAAGGACCAGCTGTTGCGGCTGGCTGGAGCCGCTCAATTGCACTTCAGCGAGCCCGCGTTCGTCATTGAGGTTAAGCGTGGCCCTGACTTCCATGCTCTCGGCGAGCTTCTCGCGCTCAAGCGACTGATTGATGCCTTTGCCGGCGTCGTAGTAGTTGTCCGAGACCAGGGTGTCGGCATTTCGAATGGCAATTGTCAGCATCGACGTTCCGAGAATCACGGATGACAGCAGGATCGCGATGACGAACCATGCCCAGAACTGTGTGTACCAACGGGTGCTTTTTTCTGGCTCGGAGTTGCTCATGTACTACCTGTTTATCGAATGGTCGGACCGATGAAGCGGCTTTCCGCCTCATCTTCGATTGAAGCGTCGTCCAGCGATCTGACGTGGAAGACGATGTCGTTAGTGCTGGAGGGGAGTTCCTCGGGTTTAACGGAAAGCTCGACAGGCACGGTGACAAGCTCCCCGGCTTCGGCTTTGATCTCACTGCGCCCCTCGTACTGCAAACCGTCGAGGCCGGTCGCTTCGATTACGAAAGTCTGCTCGCTCTGGCCCTTGTTCATCAGCTTCAGTGTGTAGACGTTCTCGATTCTGCCTTGCTCGTTTTCACGATAGAGAACACGGTCTTTGAGCACGTCGAGTTTGACCAGCGAGCGATCGCTGACGGCGAAAGCGAATACGCCCATCATGGCGACAAGCGCTACTGCGTAACCTATGAGCCTTGGACGTACCAGGTGGGTCTTCTGACCGGACAGGTTGTGCTCGGTGGTGTAGCTGATCAATCCGCGCGGGTAGTTCATCTTGTCCATGATGGTGTCGCAGGCATCGATACAGGCAGCGCAGCCGATGCACTCGACCTGGAGACCGTCGCGGATGTCGATACCGGTGGGGCAAACCTGAACGCACATGGTGCAATCAATACAGTCGCCCAGCCCCATGGCTTTGTAATCGGCCTCCTTCTTGCGCGGGCCACGTCGCTCGCCACGGCGTGGATCGTACGAAACGATCAGCGTGTCCTTGTCGAACATCACGCTCTGGAAGCGTGCATAGGGGCACATATAGATGCACACCTGCTCGCGCAGATAACCGGCGTTGCCATAAGTCGCAAGCGTAAAGAAGCCAACCCAGAACAAGGCCCAGCCGCCCACCTGTAGCGTCACCAGATCGGGCACCAATTCGCGGATCGGCGTGAAATAGCCGACGAAGGTGATGCCGATGGCCAGGGACACGCCTAGCCAGATCGAGTGCTTGGCCAGTTTGCGAAGAAACTTGTTGGCACTCATTGGTGCCTTGTCGAGCTTCATGCGTTGGTTGCGGTCGCCCTCGGTGACTTTCTCTGCCCACATGAACACCCAGGTGAACACGCTCTGCGGGCAGGTATAACCACACCAGACCCGTCCAGCGAAGACCGTAATGAAGAACAATCCGAATGCGCAGATGATCAGCAGAGCCGACAGCAGGATGAAGTCCTGGGGCCAGAAGGTGGCGCCGAAGATATAGAACTTGCGCTCGGGCAAGTCCCACCAGACTGCCTGGCGGCCATTCCAGTTGAGCCACACAGTACCGAAGTACAGCGCGAAGAGGAGGGCACCGCCAACGAGACGCAGATTGCGAAACAGGCCGGAGAATGAGCGGGTGTAAATCTTTTCACGGGCGGCATAGAGGTCGGATGTCGCGTTGACCTTGGCCGGTGGTGTTACATCATGGACGGGGATCTGTTTAGACATCGAATGCGTACCACGGCGGAGGGTGAGTGTCCCGGTCGATACGTGCCGACCGGGATCTTTAGCTGACCTGCTGCGAATGGTACGCCTCGATAACCGGAGTCAGGTGCGACTGTAGGTCGCGCCTGAGCTGATGGGATCAGTTCTCCGACTTCTGCGAGAGGCTGTACACATAGGCTGCCAGCAGGTGCACCTTGTCATTGCCAAGTATTTCTTCCTGAGCCGGCATGCGCCCGTTACGTCCGTAACGCAGCGTCTGCTGGATCTGCCCAAAGCTCGAACCGTACAGCCAGACATTGTCGGTCAGGTTAGGCGCGCCCATGGCCTGGGTGCCTTTGCCTTCAGGTCCGTGGCAGGCTACACAGTTGGCTGCAAAGAGCTTTTGACCCTGCTCAATGTCCACGTTGATCCCTTCGGGAATGTCACGGCCGGCGAGGGTGCGGACATAACCGGCCACATTGCGGATGCCTTCTTCGCCCATCACGTCGCGCCATGCGGGCATTGCGGCCTGACGACCTCCCATGATGGTGGTCTTGATGGTCTCGGGTTCACCGCCCCACAACCAATCGTGATCGGTCAGGTTGGGGAATCCGTAAGCGCCCTTGGCATCCGAGCCGTGGCAGACAGAGCAATTGGAGGCGAACAGACGACCGCCCATTTTCAGGGCTTGCGGGTCTTGAGCAACCTGCTCGACGGGCATTGCAGCAAACTTGGCGTAGAGCGGACCGTACTGCTCATTGGCCTTGTTTACTTCACGTTCCCATTCCTTCACTTGTGTCCAGCCGCCTTCGTAGCCGGGCAGCAGGCCTTTCCAGTTACCCAGGCCGGGGTACAGCGCCAGATAGCCGAGCGCAAAGATCACCGTGGCAACGAACAGCAGAAACCACCATCGCGGGAGTGGATTGTCGTACTCCTCGATGCCGTCATAGGAATGGCCTACGGTTTCTTCGGTGCTGTCGTGGCGTTGTCCCTTGCGAGTCGCGAGCAGCAGCCAGACCAATGCAGCAATGGTCCCCAAACTCAGCAGGGTGATGTACCAACTCCAAAACGAGGTCATTTATTTCTTACTCCTGGAAGCTTCTTCTTCACGCTTTTGGGCGTCGGGCTCATCTGCGAACGGCAGGTTGGCTGCTTCATCGAAGCTTTTCTTGCGCTTGCTGCTATAAGCCCAGAGCACGACGCCAATGAAAGCGACGAAAACAAGAATGGTGCCCAGGCCGCGAAGAATCCCGATATCCATGGTGCGTTACCGTTTGTTGGTGAGTGCAGTGCCAAGTACTTGCAGATAGGCGACGAGGGCATCCATTTCGGTTTTGCCCTTGACCGCGTCCTTCGCACCAGAGATGTCGTCTTCGGTGTAAGGCACGCCTACGCTGCGCAAGGCTTGCATCTTCTTGGAGGTATCCTTGCCGTCGAGGCTATGCTCGACCAGCCAGGGGTAAGAAGGCATTTTCGATTCAGGCACTACGTTGCGCGGGTTGTAGAGGTGCGCGCGGTGCCAGTCATCCGAATAACGGCCGCCGACTCGTGCCAGGTCCGGACCGGTACGCTTGGAGCCCCACAGGAACGGGTGATCGTAGACGCTTTCACCCGCTACCGAATAATGGCCGTAGCGTTCGGTCTCGGCGCGGAACGGGCGGACCATCTGCGAATGGCAGCCAACGCAACCTTCACGGATATAGATGTCGCGGCCTTCCAGCTGCAACGCGGTATAGGGCTTCATACCTTCCACGGGCTCGTTGACGACATCCTGGAAGAACAGTGGGACGATCTGGGTCAGACCGCCGATGCTCACTGCCAGGATCATGAACAGGGTCAGCAGACCGATGTTCTTTTCGAGTATTTCGTGATTCTTCATCTATCCGTTTCCTCAGGCGATCTGCGCAGCGGCGTCGAATTCGGACGCCTTGGCCACACGTACTGTGCGCCATGTGTTGTATGCCATCAGCAACATGCCGGCGAGGAAGAATGCACCGCCCAGCGCCCGCACGATGAAGCCCGGATGACTGGCTTCAAGTGCTTCGACGAATGAGTAGGTGAGGGTGCCGTCTTCGTTGATCGCGCGCCACATCAGGCCTTGAGTGATGCCGTTGACCCACATCGACGCGATGTAAAGCACAGTGCCGATAGTCGCTAGCCAGAAGTGCGCGTTGATCAGGCCGATGCTGTGCATCTGCTCGCGAGCAAAGACTTTCGGGATCAGGTGATACATCGAGCCGATGGTGATCATGGCTACCCAGCCGAGCGCGCCGGCGTGTACGTGGCCGATGGTCCAGTCGGTGTAGTGGGACAGGGCGTTGACGGTCTTGATAGCCATCATCGGGCCTTCGAAGGTCGACATGCCGTAGAACGCAAGCGAGACCACCAGGAAGCGCAGGATCGGATCGGTACGCAGCTTATGCCAGGCGCCCGACAGGGTCATCATGCCGTTGATCATGCCGCCCCAGCTCGGAGCCAGCAGAATGATCGACATCACCATGCCCAGGCTTTGCGCCCAATCCGGCAATGCGGTGTAGTGCAGGTGGTGCGGGCCGGCCCAGATGTACAGGGTGATCAGCGCCCAGAAGTGCACGATGGACAAGCGATAGGAGTAGACCGGGCGACCAGCTTGCTTCGGCACGAAGTAATACATCATGCCCAGGAAGCCGGTGGTCAGAAAGAAGCCTACGGCGTTGTGGCCGTACCACCATTGAACCATGGCATCAGTCGCACCCGAGTAAATCGAGTAGGACTTGAACCAGGTAACCGGCACTTCAAGGTTGTTGACGATGTGCAGCATCGCCGTCACCAGAATGAATGCGCCGAAGAACCAGTTGCCCACGTAGATGTGCCGTGCCTTGCGCTTCATGATGGTGCCGAAGAACACAATGGCGTAGCTGACCCAGACGACCGTGATCAGGATATCGATCGGCCATTCCAGCTCGGCATATTCCTTCGAGCTGGTGAAGCCCTGCGGGAGCGTGAGAACGGCCAGAACAATGACCGCCTGCCAGCCCCAGAACACGAACGATGCTAGACCGTCCGAGAACAGGCGAGCCTGCGAGGTCCGCTGGACCACGTAAAACGACGTTGCCATCAGCGCGCATCCGCCAAAGGCGAAGATCACCGCATTGGTGTGCAGTGGGCGCAAACGACCAAAACTGGTCCATGGCAGGTCGAAGTTAAGGGCCGGCCATACCAGCTGCGCGGCGATAAACACGCCCAGGCCCATTCCGATAATTCCCCACACCACCGTCATGATGGCGAATTGGCGAACCACCTTATAGTTATATGCAGTCTCACTTATTGCTGTGCTCATGCAAGGCTTCCACGCTAATGGCATTTCAAGGGGGCAAAAACGGCGGCAAGTATGGAGAAAGGAGGGGGGCAATGCAATCAAGGCCCAGGCCGTCTCATGCCGTTCGGACCCTGATTTCAAGCGTTTTCCATGCTCTTTACAGGGTCGTTTTGCACATCATGCCGATGTGTTGAGTCGAGGGCTTCGCCTTGTAATTCTGCGGGACTACGGCGAGTACGAAGAATATTAAAGCAGCAATAGGGGTGGGCAAACGGAGCAGGGGTCGGACGGTGTGCGACAGAGCGTCGCATAGCGCAAGATATTGACCCAAAACAGGGCGGTGTCCGACGCCGCCCTGTAGGGGTTTACTGTTTCGCCAAGCGTTCTGGTCGCTGCGACAGGCTGTAGACATAAGCCGCTAGCAGATGAACCTTGTCGTTCCCAAGGTACTGCTCCTGTCCAGGCATCTGGCCGTTGCGGCCGTGACGAATGGTCTGCTGCAGCTGAGGCAGGGTGGAGCCGTAGATCCAGCCAGCCGAGCTGGTCAGTTTGGGCGCGCCCATTGCCGCCATGCCTTCTCCATTTGCGCCATGACAGACCGAGCACGTCTGCGCATAGACCTGACCACCAGCAGCAGTGTCGGCTGCGGTGCCTTCCGGCAGCGGCAGGCCGGCGAGATCGCTGCGAACATAGGCCGCTACATTCTTGACGCCTTCCTCACCGATGACCTGACCCCAGGCTGGCATGGCGGCGACGCGGCCATGGAGGATGGTTATCTTGATGGTTTCGGCATCGCCACCCCAGCGCCACTCGCTGTCCGCCAGATTCGGGAACCCATTTGCACCCTTGGCATCCGAGCCGTGGCAGACCGAGCAGTAGTTGGCGAAGAGGCGACCACCAATCTTCAGGGCACGTTCATCCTGCGCCACCTGGGCGACGCTCATCGCTGAATATTTGGCGAAGATCGGACCGAATTTCTCATCAGCCTGGTCGACCTCACGTTGCCATTGCTTGTCCTGAGTCCAGCCATCTTCGTAGCCAGGCATTACGCCTTTCCAGTTCCCAAGGCCGGGGTAGAGCACCAGATAGAAAATGCCAAACACCAGCGTGCCGATGAAGAGCATGAACCACCACCTGGGCAGCGGGTTGTCGTATTCCTCGATTCCATCGAAGGAATGCCCCATGGTCTTGTCGGTCGTCCCTGGCGACTCGCCCTTGCGAGTGGCGAAGATCAGCCAGAACAGAGCGACAATGGTGCCCAGCGTCAGCAGGGCGATGTATCCACTCCAGAAAGCGTTCATCTGTTACTCCTGGACAGCCCGAACGCTCGAGCTGCCCGCGATGTTAGATCTCTGACGGCTGCCCTTGCAGCGCGTCGTTCTCGATAGCGTGCTGCTTCAGCGCTTGTTCTGAAGCGCGGTGCCGAGTACCTGCAGGTAAGCCACCAGGGCGTCCATCTCGGTCTTGCCCTTGACGGCATCGCCGGCCGCACTGATGTCATCTTCGGTGTAAGGCACGCCGACGCTGCGCAGTGCTTTCATTTTTGCGGCGGTGTCCTTGCCGTTGAGGGTGTCCTCCACCAGCCATGGGTAGGACGGCATCTTGGACTCAGGCACGACGTTGCGCGGGTTGTAGAGATGCGCGCGGTGCCAGTCGTCCGAATAGCGACCGCCGACGCGTGCCAGATCCGGACCGGTACGCTTGGAGCCCCACAGGAAGGGATGGTCGTAGACGCTTTCACCCGCAACTGAGTAGTGGCCGTAACGCTCGGTTTCGGCGCGGAACGGACGAATCATCTGTGAGTGGCAACCAACGCAACCTTCACGGATATAGATGTCGCGACCTTCAAGTTCGAGCGCGGTGTAAGGCTTCATGCCTTCCACCGGCTCGTTGACGACATCTTGGAAGAACAGCGGGACGATCTGGGTCAGGCCACCGATGCTCACCGCCAGGATCATGAACAGGGTCAGCAGGCCGACGTTCTTTTCGAGTATTTCGTGCTTCTTCATCAGTCAGCTCCTCAGGCGATCTGCGCAGCGGCTTCGTATTCGGCCGGCTTGGCCGCCTGTACGGTGCGCCAGGTGTTGTATGCCATCAGCAACATGCCGGCGAAGAAGATCGCACCGCCGATCATCCGCACCACGAAGCCGGGGTGGCTGGCTTCCAGCGCTTCAACGAAGGAGTAGGTGAGGGTGCCGTCTTCGTTGATCGCGCGCCACATCAGGCCCTGCGCGATACCGTTAACCCACATTGAAGCGATGTAGAGCACGGTGCCGATAGTCGCCAGCCAGAAGTGCGCGTTGATCAGGCCGATGCTGTGCATCTGAGCGCGACCGAACACTTTTGGAATCAGGTGATACAGCGCGCCGATGGAGACCATGGCCACCCAGCCGAGAGCGCCGGCGTGGACGTGGCCGATGGTCCAGTCAGTGTAGTGGGACAGGGCGTTGACGGTCTTGATGGCCATCATCGGACCTTCGAAGGTCGACATACCGTAGAACGCCAGCGAGACCACCAGGAAGCGGAGGATCGGGTCGCTGCGCAACTTATGCCAGGCACCGGACAGGGTCATCATGCCGTTGATCATGCCGCCCCAGCTCGGAGCCAGCAGAATCAGCGACATCACCATGCCCAGGCTCTGCGCCCAGTCTGGCAGCGCGGTGTAGTGCAGGTGGTGCGGGCCGGCCCAGATGTAAACGGTGATCAACGCCCAGAAGTGAACGATCGACAGGCGATAGGAATACACCGGACGCTCGGCCTGCTTAGGCACGAAGTAGTACATGATCCCGAGGAAGCCCGCGGTGAGGAAGAAGCCCACGGCGTTGTGGCCGTACCACCATTGCACCATCGCATCGGTCGCACCGGCATACAGCGAATAGGACTTCATCGCCGTGACCGGCACTTCCAGGTTGTTGATGATGTGCAGAATCGCCACGGTCAGGATGAAGGCGCCGAAGAACCAGTTGCCGACGTAGATGTGCTTGACCTTGCGTGTGGCCAGGGTACCGAAGAACACGACCGCGTACGCCACCCAGACGATGGTGATCAGGATATCGATCGGCCATTCCAGTTCGGCGTATTCCTTGGAGCTGGTGAAGCCCAGTGGCAGACTGATCGCCGCCAGCAGGATCACCAGCTGCCAGCCCCAGAACGTGAACGCTGCGAGCTTGGGCGCGAACAGTGTGGTCTGGCAGGTCCGCTGGACCGAGTAGTAGGACGTCGCGAACAGGGCACAGCCACCGAAGGCAAAAATCACCGCGTTGGTGTGCAGCGGTCGCAAGCGGCCGAAGCTGGTCCAGGGCAGGTCGAAGTTGAGGAACGGCCAGGCCAATTGTGCTGCGATGAAAACGCCGAGCCCCATCCCGACGATTCCCCACACCACCGTCATGATGGCGAATTGGCGGACCACCTTGTAGTCATAGGCGGTACTGGTTGCTGTGTTCATGTATGGGCTTCCATCCACGGTAATGAGCATGTTTTGTTGTTGCGATGAGCAGACATTTCTTTCAGTAGAAAGCGGGGGCAAGGATGGGCAATGGGCAAATGGCCGGTATTGACGCCGGTCAATACTCGCAGGGCAGTGACATCCCGCCCGTCCGGGCTGATCAGCCCCATGGCGACACGCTGGCGAACCTGATCCTGGCGCACGGGGCTGGCGCGCCAATGGACAGCCCATTCATGCAGCAGATGACGGAGCGGCTGGTGTTTCGCGGTATAGCGGTCTGGCGTTTCGAGTTCGCCTATATGGCCGAGCGCCGTACCACCGGGCGCAAACGACCACCCAATCCGCAGCCACAATTGCTTGAACAATGGCGTGCAGTGCATCAGCTGGTGCGACAGCAAACCGCAGGTCCGCTGGCAATCGGGGGCAAGTCAATGGGAGGTCGGATGGCCAGCCTGCTGGCTGATGAGCTGGCGGTCGATGCGTTGGTGTGCCTGGGTTACCCCTTTCATGCCGCCGGCAAGCCGGAAAAGCCGCGCGTGGCACATCTTGCTGAGCTACGTACGCCGGCATTGATCGTTCAGGGAGAAAGAGACGCCCTGGGAGGACAGGATCGGGTTGCAAGCTATCAGCTATCGTCTGCGATTCGACAGAGCTGGCTGGAGGCGGCTGATCACGACCTCAAGCCGCTGAAGCGATCAGGCTTCACCCACGACGATCATCTGGATACAGCGGCCAATGCCGTCGCGGAGTTCTTGATCAGTCTCTAGGCCATATGAGCAGGCCCGCCCGCTGCAGCGCTGCCAGGGCGACGGTCGCAGAGGGTGCGACCGTCGCGGGCTCGGTTGAATCCCTCAGCGATTGAAGCGTTCCACCAGGCTGTACTGAGATTGCGCCGTTGCCGCCAGATCTTCCGATAGCAACGCCGAGCTTTGCGCATCGCCCGACGTCTGATCAGCCAGGCGGGCGATATTGCCCACGTTATGGCTGATTTCGTCGGCCACGGCGCTCTGCTGTTCAGTTGCGGAGGCGATCTGCGCAGTCATCTCGATAATGCGAGCGACGGCTTCACTGATGCCGACCAGCGCCTTGTCCGCGTCGATCACCCGCTCCACGCCCTGATTGGCCTGGTTGCGACCCTGCTCGGTGGTTTGCACGGCCAGGCGCGCCTGCTGTTGCAGCTTCTCGATCAACTGATGGATCTGTCCGGTCGCCGCTGCAGTTCGTTGAGCCAGCTGTCGGACCTCGTCGGCTACGACCGCAAACCCACGGCCACTTTCTCCCGCGCGGGCTGCTTCGATAGCAGCGTTCAAAGCAAGCAGGTTGGTTTGGTCAGCGATGCTCTTGATCACATCGACCACGGTGCCGATCTCGTTGCTGTTCTGAGCCAGCGCTGACACGGCATCGCCCGTTTCAGTAACCGCGTGAGCCAGCAGCTCGATGGCTTTGCGGGTATCCGAACCGATCTTCTGACCGTGAGAGGTAAGCTGATTGGCCTGTTCCGTGGCGTCGGCCGCGAGTGCGACATTGCTGGCGACTTCCTGCGTGGTAGCCGCCATCTGGGTAATCGCCGCGGCGACCTGCTCGGTTTCATGGTGCTGGCGAGACAGGCCATCCGAACAGCTGTGTGCCAGTTCGTCAGCACGCTTGGCCTGTTGCTGAAGCTGAACGGCGCTGTCCTGCAGGCGCGTCAGACACGTCTTCAGCCGTGCATGTTCGCTGAGCATCGCCATTTCCAGCTGCGCTTCGACGCCCTGGCTGTCGGTGTACATCTGCGCAATCAGCGGATCACTGGTTGATTGCTGAGCCAGGCGCAACAGTCTGTTCATGCCTCGCATCTGCCAGTGGCGCCCGGCCAGCCCAAGGGGTACGGAAAGCAGCGCGGCAAGGGCGAATCCCCAGCCATGATCGAACCATGCGCCAATCATGAAACCGATCTGGCTGATGACGATGAAGGGCAACCAATTGACCGCTACAGGCAGCCACTTGTCACGCCGTGGCACACCGCTTTTGCCTGCGTTAAGGCGTGCGTAGAGCGCTTCTGCGCGTTGCACCTGCTCGCGAGTAGGCTTGGTGCGGACCGACTCGTAGCCAATGACTTTGCGCTGCGTATCCAGAACCGGTGTGACATAGGCGTTGACCCAGTAATGGTCGCCGTTGATGCGGCGGTTCTTGACGATGCCCATCCATGGCTTGCCGTCCTTCAGGGTTGTCCACATATGGCCAAACACCGCAGCCGGAACGTCGGGATGACGGATCAGGTTATGCGGCGCGCCGATGAGATCGCTGCGGTCGTATCCGCTGACTTCAGCAAAGATATCGTTGCAGTAGGTGATCTTGCCGGTCAGGTCGGTGGTCGAGATCAGGCGTTGCTGATCGGGAAATGCATACTCGCGCTGAGTGACGGGCTGGTTATTTCGCATGGGGTACGCCTGGCGGTTCGAGGTGGCCGAAGCCACATTCATAGATCCGGTCGAGCCGTTCGGACGGCATTTCATGGAATTGATGGCAGATTGACGTCAATCCTGTGACCGTTGTGCTAAGCAACGTAACGGCCACTTCCCTTTGGACTTAAGCGTCTATGCGACAGCCGGCAAAAGAAAAGCCCGTCGCAGAAGCTCTGCAACGGGCCTTCAACGCAAAGTGTCATGACACTCAGTTTTCGTCGATCAGCTGCCTGAGTACGAAATACAGAATGCCGCCGGCTTTGAAGTACTGAACTTCATTGAGCGTATCGATGCGGCAAAGTACCTGGAAGGCGTCTTGTGATCCGTCGGCGCGCTCGACGTCTACAGTCAGCAGCTGGCGCGGCTTGATGTCGGCCCCCAGCCCGCGAATCGACAGCTTCTCGTTGCCAGTCAGGCCGAGTGAATGGCGGGTTTGATCACCCACGAACTGCAGCGCCAGGACACCCATGCCGATCAGATTCGATCGGTGAATCCGCTCGAAGCTCTCTGCGATTACCGCCTTCACGCCAAGCAGATTAGTGCCCTTGGCCGCCCAGTCCCTGCTGGACCCCGTCCCGTATTCCTTGCCTGCTATAACAACCAGCGGCACGCCCTCAGCCTGGTAGCGCATCGCCGCGTCATAGATCGACAAGCGTTCGCCGCTTGGCTGGTACAAGGTGTTACCGCCTTCCTCGCCTCCAAGCATCTCGTTCTTGATGCGGATATTGGCGAAGGTGCCGCGCATCATCACTTCATGGTTGCCGCGCCGGGAGCCGTAGGAGTTGAAGTCCTCGGGTTGCACGCCCAGCTGCTGCAGATAGGTGCCGGCGGGGGAGCTGGCCTTTATGTTGCCGGCAGGGGAGATGTGGTCGGTGGTGATCGAGTCACCGAACAGCGCCAGGATTCTCGCGCTCTCGACATCCTTCGGCGGCGTCAGTGGTTGCCCGATGTCCTCGAAGAACGGCGGGTTTTGTACATAGCTGGAGTTATTGTTCCAGGTATAGGTGTCGCCCGCGGTGAAGGAGATCGACCGCCAGTGCTCGTCGCCACTGAAGACATCGGCATAGCGGGTGCGGAACATCTGCCCGTCGATCTTGCTGACGGCTTCGTTCACTTCGGCGCTGGTCGGCCAGATGTCCCGCAGGTAGACGGGCTGATTCTGCTCGTCATAGCCAAGTGGCTCGCTGTTCATGTCGATCCGCGTTGTGCCAGCCAGCGCGAACGCGACCACCAGAGGCGGCGAAGCCAGCCAGTTGGCCTTGACCAACGGGTGCACTCGACCCTCGAAGTTGCGATTGCCCGAGAGCACGGAGGACACCACCAAGTCGTTATCGGTAATCGCTTGCCCGATCGCGTCCGGCAGCGGGCCGGAGTTTCCGATGCAGGTGGTGCAGCCATAGCCGACCAGGTTGAAGCCGAGCTGATCGAGGTAGGTGGTGAGGCCGGCCCGTTCCAGGTAATCGGTGACGACTTTAGAGCCAGGGGCCAGCGAGGATTTCACCCATGGCGCACGCTTCAGGCCACGCTCGAGCGCTTTCTTGGCGACGAGCCCAGCCGCCATCAGCACGTTCGGGTTGGAGGTGTTGGTGCAGGAGGTAATGGCTGCGATCACTACGGCGCCGTGCTTGAGCGAGAAGTCTTCGCCGGCAACTGGCACTGAGGTATCGACCTGCTGAATCTTGCCACTGGTTTCCAGGAGCAGGTCGAAGCTAGCGCCGATGTCTTCGAGCGAAACACGGTCCTGCGGGCGTTTAGGGCCGGCGAGCGAAGGTCTGACCTCGGCCAGGTCCAATTCCAGAGTCGCGGTGAACACCGGGTCCGGGGAATCGGTGTCGCGCCACATGCCCTGCGCCTTGCTATACGCCTCGACCAGCGCGATACGGTCCTCATCGCGGCCAGTCAGACGCAGATAGTCGATGGTGATCTGGTCCACCGGGAAGAAGCCGCAGGTGGCACCGTATTCCGGGGCCATGTTACCGATGGTGGCGCGGTCGGCGAGTGGCAAGTGATCCAGGCCCGGACCGAAGAACTCGACGAACTTGCCCACCACACCGTGCTTGCGCAGGATTTGCGTAACGGTGAGCACCAAGTCGGTCGCCGTCACGCCCTCATTGAGCTTGCCAGTCAGGCGCATGCCAATGACTTCGGGAATCAGCATCGAAACCGGCTGCCCCAGCATCGCCGCTTCGGCTTCAATTCCGCCGACACCCCAACCCAGCACACCGAGCCCGTTGATCATGGTGGTGTGGGAGTCGGTGCCGACCAAGGTGTCTGGATAGGCGATGGTTTCGCCGTTTTCTTCCTTGGTCCAGACCACCTGACCGAGATACTCCAAGTTGACCTGGTGGCAGATGCCAGTGCCTGGCGGCACGACGCGGAAATTGTCGAAGGCTTGCTGCCCCCAGCGAAGGAATTCATATCGCTCGCCGTTGCGCTGCATCTCGATGTCGACGTTCTGCTCGAACGCCTTGTCGGTTCCAAACCGGTCGACCATCACCGAGTGGTCGATCACCAGATCGACGGGCGACAGCGGATTGATGCGCTGGGGGTCGGCGCCGGCACGAGATACCGCGTCGCGCATCGCAGTGAGGTCGACAACGGCAGGCACGCCGGTGAAGTCCTGCATCAGGACGCGAGCGGGGCGATACTGGATCTCGCGTTCGGACGTGTGCGTCTTCAGCCAGACCGCCAGCGAGTTGAAATCATCGGCTCGCACCGTGATGTCATCCTCCCAGCGAAGCAGATTCTCCAGCAGTACCTTGAGTGAAGTGGGCAGACGGCTGATGTCGCCCAGCTGCTTGGCTGCCTCCGGGAGGCTGTAGTAATGGTAGGTCTTGCCGTTGACGTCGAGGCTTCGACGGCAATTGAGGCTATCCAGCGATGGCATTCGTCTCTCCTTGTGCCCGCACGGCCGGGCTGACTGATGTAGGGAGCGTTCTCGTTTGAAACTAGTCTCTGGCGAAGCGTTTCGCCATGACGCGCCGCCTGCTCGGGCGACAGTGGGGAATCGTTGCGCCAGGTGTGCCGGCGTCTGTTGCGCTGCTTTAGAGAGGGGCACGATTTCCAGCAACTGTTTCACTGGACCGGAGCAGCAAGCCTGGGGTTCCCCAGTCCGCTATCATGCGCGCCTTTGGTCGCATGGCATGGCGCCGGCGCGCTGGCCACTCAGGATTTCTCATGAATACATTGCTGCTGCATTGCCGTCCCGGGTTCGAGAACGAGGCGTGCGCCGAGATCAGCGATCACGCGGCTCGGGTCGAGGCGACCGGCTATGCTCGGGCAAAGCCGAACAGCGCTTACGCCGAATTCGTCTGTAGCGAGGCTGACGGCGCGCAACGGCTGATGCGCGGCGTGCGCTTTTCCCGGTTGATTTTTCCGCGACAGTGGGCGCAGGGCCAGTGGATTGACCTGCCGGAAACCGACCGCATCGGTGTGCTGATGGAGCAGCTCAAGGGCTATCCAGTGTTTGGCAGCGTCTGGCTGGAGGTCTTCGACACCAACGACGGTAAGGAGCTTTCCAATTTCTGTCGCAAGTTCGAAGCGCCGTTGCGCAAAGCACTGGAGAAGGGCGGTCGCCTGAAGGACGGGGGCAACGGCCCGCGCCTTTTATTGACGTTCAAGAGTGGCCGCGAAGTCTTCCTTGGCGTTGCCGATGTAGACAACAGCGCAATGTGGGCCGGCGGCATTCCGCGTTTGAAGTTTCCTCGTCAGGCGCCGAGTCGCTCGACGCTGAAGCTTGAGGAAGCCTGGCACCATTTCATTCCGCGCGACCAATGGGATCAGCGGCTGGCGCCGGGCATGACAGCAGTCGATCTTGGTGCCTCTCCGGGCGGCTGGACCTGGCAGCTGGTCAACCGGGAGATCGAGGTAATGGCGGTGGACAACGGTCCGATGAACGAGGAGTTGCTCGAGTCCGGGCTGGTCGGTCATTACCGCGCCGATGGCTTTGCCTTCAGGCCGAAGCGTGCAGTCGACTGGATGGTCTGTGACATCGTGGAAAAGCCAGCCAGGAACGCCGCGCTGCTGGAAACCTGGATCGGTGAAGGCTTGTGCAGGGAGGCGGTAGTCAATCTCAAGCTGCCAATGAAACAGCGCTACGCCGAAGTCAAACGCCTGCTGGAACGCATTGCCGACGGGCTTGCCGAACGAGGGGTGAAAGCGAGCATTGGCTGCAAGCAGCTGTACCACGACCGTGAAGAAGTGACCTGTCATCTGCGACGCCTGTGAGGGTCTACGGATGACCACTGCAATACTTTGGGCGACAATCTCACCCTGTTTTTAGGAGCCCGTGATGCCTCAATCTGCTGAACTATCTGCCGACGCGGTGCTGGACGCCACCGGCCTGAATTGCCCCGAACCGGTAATGATGCTGCACAACAAGGTGCGCGGCCTTGGGGGCGGGGAGCTGCTCAAGGTGATCGCGACCGATCCGTCCACGCAGCGCGATATCCCTAAGTTTTGCGTCTTTCTCGGCCACGAACTCGTCGGCCAGCAGGCCGAAGACGGTACTTACCTCTACTGGATTCGCAAGAAAGTCGATTAGTCGCGTCGCCATCTGGGCTCATACGCACGGCGGAAGAAACGCCAGCTGCAAGCCTACGAACACCGTCGACAGAGCTGCAATAAAGTGGATGCCTGACGCCACCTTTGTGACGAACACCTGCCGCTCGTTGAGCTCATGCGGCGGTCGGGACAGCTTCCACGAACGCCGTCCAAGCCACAGCAACAGCACCACCACCAGCAGTGTCGCCACGCCAAAACTGGCGTTCAGCCAATTGAGAACGCCGCTATTCGGATCGGGTGGCGCGATCGAGCAGACCACCGCGTGAGACCCATACATCGCGGCGAACCACAAACTCCAGATAGTCAGCCCGAACGGAATCTGAACCGGATGGAAGGCGGATGTGCGGTTGTATTTCATCAGGCGCCTCCCCAGGCCGATGGAAATAGAATGATTGCCGCATAGGCGCTCCAGATCACACCCAGGTTGTAATACCAGAGCTGCTCGACCACCACAGGCTCGTAGGGCGCGAGCTCGCCGACGTAACCGTAATGCACGCGCATGGCCTGCAAGATTGTGCAGATTGTCGCCAGGGCGCAATGAATCAGGCTGTATGCCAGGATCACGAAGATCACCGCGTCATGGGCTGTCGCGGTTATCTGCAGGCCGGCGCTGAGCAGCACCCACAGCAGCATTCCGAACTGTACGGTGCCAATCACAGACACGATTGACAGATTCACCAGCAGTCGGCTGCTATCACCGCGGCGCAGCTTGGCCGGAATGATCCGCATCCATAGCGTTCCCAGAGTCAGCAGAATGGCGCTGGCGAGCATCAGCCAACCGTTCAGATTCGAGTGCTTAGGCACCACCCATTCCGGCGAAACGGTCCACAGATAGAACCAGCCGAACAGCAACGACAGGTACATGGTGCCGTCCGCCAGCAAGGTGACGCCCATGCCCCAAAGGCCTGGCCCGTCGAATGTGCGCGAATGCAGGGGAGGTTCGTCCG
This sequence comes from Stutzerimonas stutzeri, assembly GCF_024448895.1. Lineage (GTDB taxonomy): Bacteria > Pseudomonadota > Gammaproteobacteria > Pseudomonadales > Pseudomonadaceae > Stutzerimonas > Stutzerimonas stutzeri_Q. The sequence continues at coordinate 244,914 of NZ_JAMOIC010000006.1, read as the reverse complement.
GCTGGGTGTGCGCATCTGGCGCCGCGGCCGGGTGCGCACCGTTTTCCCAAGACCAGCGGAACAGCACAATCACCGTCGCGACCGTTGCCACGAGCGCCAGCATGTACACCTTGTTCAGCAGGCTCAGGCATAGCACGCCGAGGAACACCGAGGCGATGAAGGGCAGCCAGCTGTTGCCGGGCAGGTGGATGATCTCGCGAACTTCGCCGGTCAGCGCGTCGGAGCCCCAGGTTTCGCGACGGCCATGGTCGATGGTCTTCAGCGCATGTTCTGCACGCGCGATGCTGTGCGGCAGATCGGGGTCCTTCCAGAGCGGATGGCGGTCGGTCACGTCAGGCAGGCTGACGAAGTTGTAAGGGCTCGGCGGCAGGCTGGTTGCCCACTCCAAGGTGTCAGCATTCCACGGATTGGTTTTCGCAGGCTGACCAAAACGGAAGTGCAGCACGATGTCCAGCAGGATGGTGCCGATACCGATGGCCATGATGAAGCTGCCTATCGACGAAATCAGATTCGGCAGATCCCAGCCCAGGCCCGTGTCGTAGGTGTAGACGCGACGGGGCATGCCCATCAGTCCGGTCCAGTGCATGATCAGGAAGGTGGTGTTGAAGCCGATGAACACCAGCCAGAAGCCCCAGCGGCCCAGGCGCACCGAGGGCATGCGGCCGGAGAAGTGCGGCAGCCAGTAATACAGGCCGGCCATCAGCGGGAAAAACATCCCACCGACCAGTACGTAATGCATGTGGGCGACGACAAAATGGGTGTCGTGCACCTGCCAGTCGAATGGAACAAGCGCCACCATCACGCCGGTCAAGCCGCCGCAGACAAAGACGATCAGGAAGCCCACCAGCCACAGCATCGGGACGTGATAGACCGGCTTGCCCAGCCAGAGCGTGGCGATCCAGGCGAATATCTGCACCCCGGTCGGGATTGCCACCAGCATGCTCGCCGCCGAAAAGAAGCCCAGCGCCAGAGCCGGGATACCGACGGTGAACATGTGGTGAACCCACAGCCCGAAACTCAGAAAGCCCGTGGTCAGCACGCCGAGTACTACCCAGCGATAACCCACCAGCGGGCGCTGGCAGAACACCGGTAGCAGCGTCGACACGATGCCTGCGCCCGGCAGAAAAATGATGTACACCTCGGGGTGGCCGAAGAGCCAGAAAAGGTGCTGCCAGAGCACCGGATCGCCACCCTTGGCTACGTCGAAGAATGGCAGGCCGGCGGCACGCTCGAGCTCCAGCAGGATGCTGCCGAGGATCAGCGGCGGGAAGCCGAAGACGATCATTAGCGCCATAACCAGGATGTACCAGGCGTACAGCGGCATCTTGTGCAGCGCCATGCCGTTGGTACGCGTGCGCAGGATCGACACCACCAGCTCGACGCCTGCACTCACCGCGGAAATCTCGACGAAGGTGATGCCCAGCAGCCAGAAGTCCGAGTTCACGCCCGGCATGTGCGAGGAGCTGGAGAGCGGCGTGTACATGAACCAGCCGGCCTTGGGCGCAACCCCGAGGAACACGCTGGAGAGCAGGATGATCCCGCCAAACAGGTAGCAAAAGTAACCAAGCGATGACAGTCGCGGGAAGATCAGGTCGCGTGCGCCGATCATCTTGGGAATCAGGTAAACCGCGAGGCCTTCCATCATCGGTACGGCAAACAGGAACATCATCACCGAGCCGTGCATGGTGAAGACCTGGTTGTAGACCTCCGGCTCCATCAGCACATAGCCGGGCAGGGCGAGCTGGGTGCGGATCAGCATCGCCATCAGGCCGCCGATCAGAAAAAAGACCGCTCCCGTGACCAGGAAACGCAGACCGATGGTGGTGTGGTTGACGACGGTAAGTGCACGCCAGCCGGGCGGGTTGCCCCATACCTTGTTGAACTGATCGTTCAGCTGGTCGGGGTCCGTGCAGGGCGCGCTGCTTTCATCAAAAGAACTCATGGAGCAAGCGTCTCCAGCCAATCGGCAATCTGGTCAAGGGTTTCAGGGGGAACGTCGTCGTGGGTGGGCATGGCATTGCCGAACTTGAGTGTTTTGTGCTCGCGCAGCCAGCGACGCAGACCTTCGCTGTCGTTGTCGATCACGCCTGCTCCCAGGCTTGGCCGCGTGGCCAGATCAGTCAGGTCGGGCGCACGATTGCCTTCGCTGATGCCCGAAACGCGGTGACACTGGCCGCAGCGTTCATCAAAGACCTGGCCTGCCTCGCCCGGCGCGCGTTGCTCATGCGTGAGATTTTCCCGGGCGGCGATCCAGGCGGAGAACTGCTCCGCCGGTTGGGCTTCGACATGAAGCTTCATATGGGTGTGCTGAAGCCCGCAGAATTCGGAACACTGGCCGTGGAATATCCCGGCGTGCCCGGCTTCGATGCGGATGACGTTGGTACGCCCGGGCACCATGTCCATCTTGCCGCCTAGCCGAGGGATCCAGAATGAATGGATCACGTCGGCGCTGGTGACGTGCACGTCAACCAACCGCCCGGCCGGAATGATCAGCTGGTTGGCGGTGGTGACACCGCTGTCCGGGTAATGCACCTCCCACCACCACTGATGCCCGGTGACTTCGACCTTCAGCGGCTGCTCGCCGTCGACGGGCAGCGGCATCATGCTGCGACCAGTGGGAATCCCAAATATCAGCAGAACGATGATGCTTACGCTCGGCAGCACGATGCCGCCGCCGATGACCCAGCGCCGATTGATCGCCAGCGCCTCTATCTCGCTGGTGTCGCGCGGCTTGCGCGCCAGCGCGTAGATCCAGATGGCGCTCACGACCACCAGTACCAGCGTGGCGAAGGCAAACATCCCCCACCAGACATTCGCGACCTGACGTGCCATGGGGCTCGCCGGGTTGAGTGCCGACAGCGGACCTTCACACGCACTCAATAAAGGAACTGCCAGCGCCAGCGTGGTCCATTTGAGAAGGTCGCCGGCTCGTTTGAACGGCTGCGCGGCCCTCTCTTTCTGTTGCTGGAGGGCCGGATGGCCAATTACCGAGATTCCATTCATAGCCGCGCGGCAATTGCCGGGCATCCCCTGCATCCGATGCTTATCCACTTTCCCGTCGCGGCGCTGACCGGTTTGCTGCCGGTGGATATTGCGCATATCTGGACGCTGGACGATTTCTGGTGGCGCGCCGGCCTCTGGCTGGCTGGTGTGGGTGCGCTGGGGGGCTGGGTTGCAAGCATCTTCGGCTTGATCGACTTGCTCACCGTGCGCGAGATCAGGCAGAAGATCACGGCCTGGTGCCACGCGATCCTGGCGGTCATGATGCTCTCGCTGGCATCGCTCAACTGGTTGCTGCGCTACCAGAACGAGGGCGAGAACGTTCACCTCTGGGCACTCTATCTCTCCGCCATCACAGCGGCACTGATTTCCCTGGCGGCCTATCTCGGCGGACGCCTGGTCTATGAGCATGCCGTTGGGGTCGATCTGGACAAGGTCTGACCTGCTTTCTGAGTACGGCTTGAATCGTTCGGTCATGGGCGCTTTCGCTTCTGTCGAGCGGTTTGAGTCATCGGTTAGAACGGCTTTGCCAGTACCAGCCATAGCGTTGCGGTGATGAAGGTCGCAGTCACCAGCCCGAGAAAGCGGCAGCGAATGCTCACGCTCAGTTCGGGCGAACGCTCGACTCGCAGCACCAGCACACCGCACAGGGCATGGCAAAGCACCATGCCCGCCACGGTACTGAGCTTGACGATCAGCCACCCCGCCATGATGCCGTCACGCAGGAACAAGGCAGTGCCTGAGCCAATCGCGATCAGCGCTGCCGGAGTTCCGATGAGGTTGAACACCATGCGCGTCAGGTGGGCATGGTCCTGATAGAAAAGCGGGTCAGTTCGCCGGGTGCCGGCGGCAATCAAGGCCGGCAGATAAAGCAAGGTGCCGCACCAACACAGCAGGCTCGCGAAGTGCAGCAGTTTGAGCAGGGGCATCCGCGTCTCCATCCAGCCCTTGGCAAGTCAGAGGTTGTGACAACCCTCTGCCGAGGCGGTTCGGATGGAGCAGTCAGTTGCCATGGTCGGCCGGTGGAGCGCACGTCAGACGGCGCTCTCGGCAGTGTGCAGTCAGCTCTCGGCGTTGCGTTCGTACAATTGACTGCCGCAGCGGCTACAGAAGGCTGCGTTGGGTTCGTGGCTCAATTTTTCACAACTCGGGCACTTGTGCTGCAAGCTGTCAGTGCGCATCGCGGTTGCAAGTTCCGCAGTAAAAATTCCGGTGGGGACGGCAATGATCGAATAGCCGGTGATCATCACCATGGTCGCGACGGCTTTGCCCAACGGGGTGTGCGGAACGATATCGCCGAAGCCGACGGTTGTGATGGTCACCACCGCCCAGTAGATGCTCATGGGGATGCTGGTAAATCCGTTCGCAGGGCCTTCGATCACATACATCAAGGTCCCGTAGATCAGCACCATGGTGGTGACGCTGAGCAGGAACACGATGATCTTCTGCTTGCTGCCGCGCAGAGCGACCAGCAGGAAGTTGGCCTGGCTAAGGTACTGGGTGAGTTTGAGCACGCGAAATACACGCAGCATCCGGATGGCGCGCACCACCAGCAGATATTCGGCATCCGGCAGCAACAGCGCGATGAATGCTGGAACGACCGAGAGCAGGTCGATCGCGCCGTAGAAACTGAAGACGTATTTGCGTGGCTCCGGGTGGCAGTAGATGCGCACCAGGTATTCGATCAGGAAAATGCCGGTGAACAGCCATTCCAGGCCGTCCAGCAACAGACCATAGCGCTCGCTGTAGCTCGCGACGCTGTCGAACATGACTACCACGAGGCTGGCAAAGATCACCACCAGCAGCCAGGTGTCGAAGCGCTTTCCTGCCGGGGTGTTGGTGAAGAAGATGATGACGTAGATGCGTTCGCGCCAGCTCATCGATTGGAGGGAATCGTTGTCCATGTACAGCTCCTGGCGAACTTTAGGGGCAAGTATCCCGAGTTCCATCGGCATGCGAAAGGCTCGCTACCGTAACGTGGCGTTGCATAGCGCCTCCGATGCAAACGAAAAACGACATTTGTAGTGGATTGACCGTTCGAGCTTGCTCCTGGTCAACCGTTGGGTCCGGAGTCTTTGCTACCGTGTGCGATGAGGCATAGTCTTAGCCTTGCGCATCAAGCCGTTGGAGAGCGAAATGTCAGATTCGAAGTTGGTCGATCCATTCGGCCGACGCATCACCTACCTGAGATTGTCGGTCACCGACCGCTGCGATTTTCGCTGCACCTATTGCATGAGCGAAGACATGGTGTTCGCACCGCGCGCACAGATCCTCACCCTTGAGGAGCTATATGCCGTGGCAGACGCGTTCATCTCCCTGGGTGTCAAACGCATCCGTGTAACCGGCGGCGAACCTCTGGTGCGCAAGGGGCTTACCGGGCTGCTGTCGCGCCTGGGCGCAAGGGGAGAGCTGGAGGATCTGGCCATTACCACCAACGGCTCCCAGCTGCCGGTACTTGCCACCGCATTGCGTGAGGCTGGCGTCAATCGGTTGAACATCAGCCTGGACTCGCTCAAGCGTGATCGGTTTGCCGAACTCACACGCCGCGACATGCTCCATCAGGTCGTCCAGGGAATCGACGCAGCTATCGATGCCGGCTTTAGTCGAATCAAGCTCAACAGCGTGATTCAGAAAGGCCGTAACGATGATGAAGTGCTGGACTTGGTGAATTTCGCCGTCGAGCGGGGTCTGGACATCAGCTTCATCGAGGAGATGCCGCTAGGCGCTGTCTCAAGCCACGAACGGGAAATCACTTTCTGCTCCAGCGATGAGGTACGCGAGCGCATCGAGGTGGGCCACCAGTTGGTGCGTAGCAGCCACACCACTGGCGGACCTTCACGGTACTGGCAGGTCGCGGGAACCGAAACCCAGGTCGGTTTCATCTCGCCGCACAGCAACAACTTCTGCGGCAGCTGCAACCGTGTGAGGGTTACGGCCGAGGGCAAGCTTGTGCTCTGCCTCGGGCACGAAGGCGCCCTGGATCTCAAGAGCCTCATGCGCCGCTATCCGGGTGACCGCGAACGACTGCGTCAGGCGCTGGTCGACGCGCTTCAACTCAAGCCCGAAAAGCACGACTTCCGTGCTGACGAGCAGGTGCAAGTGGTGCGTTTCATGAGCGTTACCGGGGGTTAGGCCGCCAGCTTCTGGCTGGATAAAAAAGCCAGTTAGAGCCTGGTGGATCAACAGTAGGTTGGGCTTCAGCCCATCAGCTGCACGAGACCCCAAATCACCCTGAACAGAGCTTTGCCTGTTTCACCCTTGCAGGGTTTCACTGCGCGCAGTTTCGCCTGCCGCGCATATTCATCGTCGCCATTGGCGGGCTGAAGCCCACGTTTACGTCTGAGGCGGAGGCGGCGTGGCCTAACGATACGTCCGTATCGACCCGCGATTGCTTCGAAACACTGCGCACCCATCCCCGCAATGACTGCAAGGCAGCGTGATAAACTCCGCCGTTTTCTCGCGCACTCACTCGATGCCAGGAATCCCGATGTCCACGGCGACTCTGCTTGTACATCTTCACGCCGACTGCCACGGATAGGCCCTCATGCGTCTGAAAAGCATCAAGCTCGCCGGGTTCAAATCATTCGTAGATCCAACCACCGTCAGCTTTCCAAGCAACATGGCGGCCGTGGTTGGTCCCAACGGGTGTGGCAAGTCCAACATCATCGACGCCGTCCGGTGGGTGATGGGAGAGAGCTCGGCGAAGAACCTGCGGGGTGAGTCGATGACCGACGTCATCTTCAACGGCTCCAATACCCGTAAGCCGGTCACCCAGGCGAGCATCGAGCTGATCTTCGACAACTCCGACGGCACGCTGACGGGCGAATACGCGGCATACGCCGAGATCTCGATTCGCCGTCGGGTTACCCGCGATGCGCAGAACACCTACTTCCTGAACGGCGTCAAATGCCGTCGTCGCGACATTACCGACATCTTTCTCGGCACCGGTCTGGGGCCGCGCAGCTACTCGATCATCGAGCAGGGGATGATCTCCAAGCTGATCGAAGCCAAGCCGGAAGATCTGCGCAATTTCATCGAAGAAGCTGCGGGAATCTCAAAGTACAAGGAGCGGCGCCGTGAGACGGAAAATCGTATCCGTCGCACCTACGAAAACCTCGCCCGTCTAACCGATTTGCGTGAAGAACTGGAGCGCCAACTCGAGCGCCTGCACCGCCAGGCTCAGTCGGCGGAGAAGTATCAGGAATACAAAACCGAGGAGCGGCAGCTCAAGGCGCAGCTCGCAGCGTTGCGCTGGCAGGCACTGAATGATCAGGTCGGCCTGCGAGAGCAGGTGATCGGCGATCAGGAGGTCGGTTTCGAGGCCCAGGTCGCCGAACAGCGCAATGCAGACGCCAGCATCGAGCGCCTGCGCGACGGCCATCACGAGCTGTCCGAGCGATTCAACCTCGTGCAGGGGCGATTCTATTCGGTCGGCGGCGATATCGCCCGGGTCGAGCAGAGCATTCAGCACGGGCAGCAGCGCTTGCGCCAATTGCAGGATGATCTGCGTGAAGCCGAGCGGGCCCGGTTGGAAACCGAGTCCCACCTCGGGCACGACCGCACCATTCTCGCCACGCTGGGCGAAGAGCTGGCGATGCTTGAGCCCGAGCAGGAACTCGCTGCCGCGGCAGCCGAGGAAACCGCCGCCCAACTCGAAGAAGCCGAAGCTGCCATGCAGCAATGGCAGGAGCACTGGGAACGTTTCAACCAGCAAAGTGCCGAGCCGCGACGTGCGGCCGAAGTGCAGCAATCGCGCATCCAGCAGCTTGAACAAAGTCTCGAGCGCCTGGCCGAGCGTCAACGACGGCTGGAGGAGGAAAGCGCCACCCTGGCTGGTGATCCGGAAGACGCCGTGGTAGCCGAGATGAGCGAGCAGCTCACAGTCGGAGACCTTAGTCTCGAAGAGCTGGCGGCCGAGCAGGAACAGACCGATGAGCAGCTTGAACGGCTGCGTGACGAGTTGCAGCAGGCGAGCCGTGCGGAGCAGCAGGCACTGGGTGAGCTACAGCGTTTGAATGGCCGTATCGCTTCGTTGGAAGCGTTGCAGCAGGCGGCCATGGACCCCGGCAAGGGCGTTTCCGAATGGCTGGAGGAACAAGGGCTGGACGAGCGGCCCCGTCTCGCCGAAGGACTGCGTGTCGAGCCGGGGTGGGAGCTGGCGGTCGAAACCGTATTGGGCGCGGATCTGCAGGCGGTCATGCTGGATCGGTTCGATGACCTGAACCTGAGTGGTTTTGAGCAAGGCGATCTTCGTCTCGTCAGCCCCGCTCCAGGGGCCGTTGCGTTGAACGGAAGCCTGCTGGACAAAGTTGACTCCAACACCGATCTTTCGCCATGGCTGGGCCGGATCCGACCCGTGGAAGACCTTGGTCAGGCACTTGAGGCACGAAGCTCGCTGCTTGACGGAGAAAGCTTGATAAGCCGTGACGGCTACTGGCTTGGCCGGCATTTCCTGCGGATTCGTCGGGCCGTGGAGGCCGAGTCGGGGTTACTCGCCCGCGGTCAGGAACTGGAGCGTCTGCTGGCTGAACGTGCCGAGCGAGAGGCTGACGTCGAGCAGTTCGGTGAGCGGCTCGGTCAGCTGCGCGAGACGCAACGCGATCTCGAGGATCAACGCGAGCATCAGCGTCGTCGTCATCAGGACCTTTCGCGCCAGCAGGGCGAGTTGAATGCGCGTCTGTCCGCAAGCCAGGCGAAACTCGAACAGCTAAGTCTGCGTCGACGCCGTCTGGATGCAGAACTCTCCGAGCTTTCCGAACAGCGCGCGCTGGAAACCGAACAGCTGGGCGAGGCGCGCCTGCATCTGCAGGACGCGCTGGATGCCATGGCGCTTGATACAGAGCAGCGCGAAACATTGCTGGGAAGCCGCGACGGTATTCGCGAGCAGCTTGACCGGGTCCGCCAGGAAGCGCGTCAGCAAAAGGATCACGCCCATCAACTGGCGGTACGCATTGGCTCACTTAAAGCTCAGCACGATTCGATCCGTCAGGCGCTAGAGCGTCTGGAGCTGCAATTCGAGCGTGCCGTTGAACGCCGCGAACAGTTGACCCTTAATCTGGAGGAGGGCGAAGCGCCGCTCGAAGAGCTGCGCATGAAGCTTGAGGAACTGCTGGAGCGGCGCATGAGCGTCGAGGACGAGCTCAAGCTGGCCCGTCTGGCCATGGAGGATGCTGATCGCGAATTGCGTGATGCTGAAAAGCGCCGCACCCAGGCCGAGCAGCAGGCGCAACTGCTGCGCGGCCAATTGGAACAGCAGCGCATGGAATGGCAGGCGCTGAGCGTTCGGCGCAAGGCGTTGCAGGACCAGTTGCACGAGGATGGCTTCGATCTGCATGGCGTGCTCGCGACATTGCCGGGCGAAGCGGGTGAGTCGGAATGGGAAGCGGAGCTGGAACGTCTGGCTGCGCGGATTCAGCGCCTCGGCCCGATCAACCTCGCGGCCATCGATGAATACCAGCAGCAATCGGAGCGCAAACGCTACCTTGATGCCCAGAACGACGATCTCGCCGAGGCGCTGGATACGCTGGAAAACGTCATTCGCAAGATTGACAAAGAAACGCGTAATCGCTTCAAAGAGACCTTTGACCAGATCAATGGAGGCCTGCAGGCGCTTTTTCCCAAGGTTTTCGGTGGCGGTAACGCTTATCTGGAACTTACCGGAGAAGATTTACTCGATACCGGGGTGGCGATCATGGCGCGTCCGCCGGGTAAGAAAAACAGCACCATTCATCTCCTGTCCGGCGGTGAAAAGGCGCTGACTGCTTTGGCGCTCGTGTTTGCGATTTTCCAGCTCAATCCGGCGCCGTTCTGCATGCTTGATGAAGTGGATGCCCCTCTGGACGATGCCAACGTCGGACGCTACGCGCGCCTGGTCAAGGAAATGTCGGAAAAGGTGCAGTTCATCTACATCACGCATAACAAGATCGCGATGGAAATGGCCGACCAGCTGATGGGCGTGACCATGCACGAGCCGGGCTGCTCAAGGTTGGTGACGGTCGATGTGGAACAGGCGGTGGCGCTGGTGGAAGCTTGAGTGGCGCCTGTTTCAGGCAACGACCAAGGTGGGCGGAGATCAATAAAAGAGCCACGTCAGGCGGTGCACATCGACCGTTCGTCGTGCTAGTTTAGGGCGCAATTTTTACGATGCGCAGATGAGCCTGTTCAGCGGCTGTGAATCTGCGTCTTTATCATCGATTTCAGGGGTTCAAGCATTAATGGATATCGGTCTGCGCGAGTGGCTGATCCTCATCGGCATCATTGTTATCGCCGGCATTCTTTTCGATGGCTGGCGGCGGATGCGCGGTAGCAAGGGCAAGTTGAAATTCAAACTGGACCGCAACATCGCGAGCACGCTGCCCGATGAAGACGAATCCGCCGAGCTGCTGGGCCCGCCGCGGGTCGTGAGTCGCGGTAACGAACCCGCGCTGGACGAGACCGACTTGCCATCCATGAGCGCACGTGAGCCCGCTAAGCGCAGAACTACAGAGCCGCGTCAGGGCGACTTGCATTTCTCGAGCGACGATACGCCAGTCCCGACGCTACTCGATCCGGTAGCCGACGAGGGTGAAAGCAATGCCAGCGATCCCGATCTCGAGCTGCCTCCGGTCGAGGAAGTGCTTGTTATCAACGTGATCTCCCGTGATCCGCATGGCTTCCGGGGCCCTGCGCTGCTGCAGAACATTCTGGAAAGCGGCCTGCGGTTTGGCGAGATGGATATTTTCCACCGGCACGAAAGCATGGCGGGCAACGGCGAGGTGCTGTTTTCCATGGCCAATGCGGTCAAGCCAGGAACCTTCGATCTGGACGACATCGATCACTTCACCACGCCAGCGGTAAGCTTCTTCCTCGGCTTGCCTGGCCCGCGCCATCCAAAACAGGCTTTCGATGTAATGGTTGCCGCAGCTCGCAAGCTCTCTCAGGAGCTGAACGGTGAACTCAAGGACGATCAGCGCAGCGTACTGACGGCGCAGACCATCGAACATTATCGCCAGCGTATCGTCGACTACGAGCGGCGGCAGATGACTACCAAGCGTTGATCCGAAAAAACCGCTCTCGTGAGCGGTTTTTTTATCTAGCAAGTTGGCCTCTGTACCTTGCCCATGTTGAGTCGGGGCGCGGGGCGTGCATCAGCCTGGCGGGGGCTTGACCGAATTGCGGGCAGTGGATGAAGCCCTCGAGGCGAGCATCTTCATTGATCCCCCACACGCAGGGTACGGCCTGACCATCTCGTCTGCTGGCAGGCGCCGCCACCCCCGCCAATGCCCATGCCGCTGACCAAACAAGCTAAAATCCTGCGCAGAACATCAACTTAAGGTCGATCGACGCGCTGCGCGCGCAGCCGATCCGGCCTGCTGAAATGGCCTCTCATACCATGACGTCCGCCCAGACCGCCGCAGAGCGCATCGCCGAACTGCGCAGCGACATCGACGCCCATAACTACCGTTACTACGTGCTGGACGAGCCCAGCGTTCCTGACGCCGAGTACGACCGTCTGTTCAAGGAGCTGAAAGCACTCGAGGCTGAGCATCCCGAGCTGGTGACGCCCGACTCGCCTACCCAGCGTGTCGGCGGGGCAGCGCTCGCAGCATTTGGCCAGGTGCGGCATGAAGTGCCCATGCTCAGTCTCGGTAATGCGTTCGAAGAGCAGGACCTGATCGATTTCGACCGGCGCGCTCGGGAAGGGCTAGATCTCCCAGCTGGCGATCTGCTGAATGATGGCGTCGAGCTGGAATACAGCTGCGAACCAAAGCTCGACGGCCTGGCGGTGAGCCTGCTCTACGAGAATGGCAAGCTGGTACGCGGCGCTACCCGGGGTGACGGCAGCACTGGCGAGGACATCAGCACCAACGTGCGCACCGTTCGAAACATTCCATTGAAGCTGCACGGTAGCGACTGGCCCGCGGTTCTGGAAGTGCGCGGCGAGATCTACATGCCCAAGGCGGGCTTCGAGGCGCTTAACGCTCGTCAGCTGGAGGCAGGCGGTAAACCCTTCGCCAACCCACGTAACGCCGCTGCAGGGAGCCTCCGACAACTGGATTCGAAGATCACAGCCAGTCGACCTCTGGAATTGTGCGCTTATGGAGTCGGTCGCAGCGATGGGGACCTACCCGATACGCACGTCGGCATATTGCAGGCATTGAAGGCGTGGGGTTTACCGATCAGCCGTGAACTCAAACTGGCCAAAGGTGTGCAGCAATGCCGCGACTATTTTCACGCCATTGGCGAGAAGCGCGATGCCCTGCCATACGAGATCGACGGCGTCGTGTTCAAGGTCAACTCGACTGCCCAGCAGCGCGAACTGGGGTTTCGGGCGCGTGAACCACGCTGGGCCATCGCGCATAAGTTTCCCGCTCGTGAGGAAGTGACCGAACTGCTTGACGTCGAATTTCAGGTAGGCCGCACCGGCGCCATTACGCCAGTGGCGCGTCTCAAGCCGGTTCAGGTCGCTGGTGTAACGGTCTCGAACGCGACGCTGCACAACATGGACGAGGTTGCCCGATTGGGCGTGATGATCGGTGATACGGTGATCGTGCGCCGCGCCGGTGATGTCATACCGCAAATTCTTGGCGTTATTCCTGAACGCCGGCCTGATAGCGCTCGCGAGGTGCACGTACCGGAGCAATGCCCGGTATGCGGTTCGGCCGTCGAACGTACGCAGCTGATAAAGCGCAGCAAAGGCCGCGAGTCGGTCAGCGAAGGGTCGATTTATCGTTGCGTCGGCCGTCTGGCCTGCCAGGCGCAGCTCAAGCAGGCGATCATTCATTTCGTTTCCCGCCGTGCCATGGATATCGACGGCCTAGGCGACAAGATCGTCGAACAGCTGGTGGATGCCGGGCTCGTTGCCTCACCTGCCGATCTTTACTGCCTGACCTTCGAGCAGGTGCTCGCGCTGGAAGGCTTTGCCGAAGTGTCGAGCCGCAACCTGCTCAAATCAATTGATGAAAGTCGCACGCCGTCTCTTGCGCGTTTCATTTTTGCGTTGGGTATCCCCGATGTGGGTGAGGGCACGGCGAAGCTGCTGGCGCGCGCCCTCGGGTCGCTGGATCGCATCGCACAGGCCTTGCCGGACGTGCTGGTCTATCTGCCGGATATCGGTCTTGAAGTGGCTCATGAGATACACAGCTTCTTTGAGGACGAACACAATCAACTTGTTATTCGGCAGCTGCGTGAACGAGGCGTGCAGTTGCAGGAGGAGGGCGATGTGCATGCAGAGTTTGCGGCCTGTGCAACGCTGGCCGGTTTGCTCGACAAGCTGAACATTCCCTTCATTGCAGCAACAGGCGCCCAGCGTCTGGCGGATCGTTTCGGCAGCCTCGAGGGCATCATCGATGCTGACTGGCTCGACCTGCGGCAGGTCGAGCGCCTCAATGAGAAAGCAGCTCGCGCCTTGCGCGACTATTTCGATGTGCCGGAAAACTCAGCTCGCGCCCGTGCCATCGAAACTCAGCTGAAGCAGTTCGGCATGCACTGGCAAAGTGAGCGGAAGGCTGCGGAAGGTTTGCCGCTGGCGGGTCAGACCTGGGTGCTCACCGGCACTCTGGAAGCCGTGAGCCGTGATGACGCCAAGGCGCGACTCGAAGCCCTGGGAGCGAAGGTGTCGGGCTCGGTATCGGCCAAGACCAGCGTTGTGGTCGCTGGGCCCGGCGCTGGATCTAAGCTGGCCAAAGCCAACGAACTGGGTGTCACGGTTGAAGATGAAGCGTCTTTCCTCAAACGTCTCGCAGCTCTGGAGGGCTGATCGGAGCGGTCGTGGATCGCGGTTTAGTGATCAAGCCCGAGAGCGGTACAGATGGTCGCTCTCGCTGCGCTGACGTCCCGGAATTCATTTAGGCGTGAAACATAAAGGCCTGCGGCGGCAAACGCCTCAGGTCGGTCAGTCCCCGCGGTACTCGCACCCACTGGTGCAGGTTTCGTGAATGCGGATCCGCGACAGCTCCGGTAGTAGCGGCTTCAATTCCTGCCAGACCCATTTGGCGAGATTTTCGCTGGTCGGATTTTCAAGGCCCGGCAAATCGTTCAGATAATTGTGGTCGAGGCGGTCATAGATCGGCTTGAAGATCTCTTTTATCTCGCTGAAATCTCGAATCCAGCCGGTATGGGCATTCACCTCACCTTCCAGATAGATGGCGACACGAAAGGAATGCCCGTGCAGGCGGCCGCATTTATGCCCGTCGGGAACGTGGGGCAGGCGGTGGGCTGACTCGAAGGTGAACTCTTTGAATATTTCCACTGAACCATCCGGACAGGCAAAGGGCGGCATTTTACCGGTTTGCGTTCGGCTGTCGCCGTTAAATGACCGCAGGCGTGATACGCCGTATGCGCTTGTTCCGATGGGGCTTTTGACACTCCTGCGGGCTTGGGGCAAAGTGCCCCGCTTTTTATCGACGTGCGGCGCATCGGGGAGTTGAAATGAACGCAGTGGTAGCGGCAGTCGGCATCATGCTGATTCTCAGCCTGTGCAGAGTCCATGTAGTGGTGGCGTTGATCGCCGGCGCCATTGCAGGTGGTGTTCTGGGTGGTCTGGGACTGGAGGGCAGCCTGGCTGCATTCAACAAGGGGCTGGGCGGAGGAGCGACTGTCGCACTTTCCTACGCATTGCTCGGGGCCTTTGCGGTAGCCATCGGCAAGAGCGGGCTGGCCCATGCGCTGGCGGATCGCGCGCTGGCCATGGTTGGCAGTCAGGAATCCCAGGCCGGCGGTGCGGTGAAATGGATGATGATTGGTTTGCTGCTCGCAGTGGCCGTGTCATCGCAGAACATCCTTCCGATCCACATCGCCTTCATTCCTCTTCTGGTTCCGCCACTGCTCTATGTATTGAGCAAACTGCAGATCGACAGACGCCTGATTGCCTGCGTGCTCGCGTTTGGTCTGGTGACGCCGTATATGTTTCTGCCCGTGGGTTTCGGCAGCATCTTTCTGAACGAAATCCTGCTGGCGAACGTGGCCAAGAGCGGTGCCGATATCGAGGGCATCAACGTCAGCCACGCAATGCTGATCCCCGCCATCGGCATGCTTACCGGTCTGCTGATTGCCATGTTCAGCTACCGCAAGCCGCGCACCTATGACCTGACCAAGGTCGATCAGTCGAAGGTCGTCAGTGTCAGCTACAGCCCGCTCACGTTGCTGGTTGCCGCATTGGCCGTCGCCGCGGCCTTCGTCGTTCAGCTCTGGCTGGACTCGATGATCCTCGGTGCGCTGGTCGGTTTCGTGATCTTTTCCGTCTCGGGCGTCGTGCGCTGGAAGGAGGCTGACGACTTGTTCACCGAAGGCATGAAGATGATGGCGATGATCGGCTTCATCATGATCGCCGCGGCGGGTTTTGCTGAAGTGATGCGCGAAACGGGCGAGGTGAAAACCCTGGTCGACGCGTCCACACAGTGGATCGGCAACAGCAAGGCCGTCGGTGCTCTGATGATGTTGCTGGTTGGCCTGCTGGTCACCATCGGTATCGGCTCGTCGTTCTCTACCGTGCCGATCATCGCAGCGATCTTCGTACCGCTCGGCCTGGAGCTTGGCTTCAGCCCATTGGCCATCGTCAGCCTGGTGGGCACAGCCGGCGCGTTGGGTGATGCGGGCTCGCCGGCGTCGGACTCAACCCTTGGCCCGACAGCTGGATTGAATGCGGACGGTCAGCACAACCACATCTGGGACACCGTGGTCCCGACTTTCCTGCACTACAACCTGCCGCTGCTGGCATTCGGCTGGTTTGCGGCGATGACACTCTGACAGAGCAGCATCCAGGCTGAGTCTGTTCCACGCGCCGTCGCAAGGTCGGCGCGCACGACCTCCCGCCAGTGGTACTTATCTGCGTCTCAGCACTACTGGCGGCAATCGCTGACTAAGGGATACAACCGCAGCGATAGGATGCAATCGTGAATTCAACCCTCGAGCAGAAAGTCTTTCTGGCTCTGTTGCTCATCGTGAGCATTGCGTTCGGCTGGATACTCTTTCCGTTCTATGGGGCTGTGTTCTGGGCCGTCATTCTCGCCATCATTTTCGCGCCGCTGCAGCGATACCTGCAGCGCCGTCTCGGTGACAAACGAAATCTGACTGCGCTCATCACGCTGCTGGTATGCCTGTTGGTTGCGGTGTTGCCGGTCATTCTGATCACCGGTCTGCTGGTTCAGGAGGGCTCCTCCCTTTATGAACAGATCGAGAGTGGTGAGCTGGATGTTCGAGCATTCGTTGGCTCCGCCAAGGAAATGCTGCCCGATTCGCTGCAGTACCAGCTGCAACGGTTTGGTCTTGGCAGTGTCGATCAGATGCGTGATCGCCTGGCGAATGGAGCCTTGGAAGGCAGCCAGTTCTTGGCGACCAAGGCGTTCAGCTTCGGGCAGGGGACTTTCCAGTTTCTGGTCAGCTTCTTCGTGATGATCTATCTGTTGTTCTTTCTCATTCGAGACGGGCGGGAGCTGGTCGCGAAGGTCAAGCGTGCGATGCCGTTGAGCGAGAATCAGAAGCGCCGACTGTTCAGCAAGTTCACGCGTGTAGTCCGCGCGACGGTCAAAGGCAATATCGTCGTTGCCGTAACACAGGGTTTTCTCGGGGGGGTGATATTCGCGATCCTGGGCATCCCCGGTGCGTTGCTCTGGGGCGTGCTGATGGCGTTTCTGTCGCTGCTGCCGGCAGTGGGCGCGGGGCTGATCTGGACGCCTGTGGCCATCTACTTTCTGATGAAGGGGATGGTGGTCCAAAGCGTGATTCTGACGCTTTACGGCGTGCTGGTAATCGGGCTGGTGGACAACATACTGCGCCCGATTCTGGTGGGGAAGGACACCAAGATGCCGGACTACCTGGTGTTGATCTCGACGCTGGGTGGTCTTGCTCTGTTCGGGCTGAACGGCTTCGTCATCGGCCCGCTCATCGCGGCGCTGTTCATGTCTTCGTGGGGACTGTTTACTTCACCTGAAAGCAGGCTTCCGATTACTTCCCCAGAAAAGAAGCGGCTGGTCTCACCACCGGAGAGCGAGCCGCCGGGTTAACGGCGGCTGCTCTGATAGGGAGAGCGGTGCGTTACAGCACCCGTCCGCCATCGTCCCGCGTGATGATCACGGTAGCCGAGCGTGGCCTGCGGCCTGGGCCGTCCGGCCAGGTGCTGGTGTACTCGGTCGAACTGGAGCCTTCGCCCGGATGCTGGATGTTCACGAACAGCGTACGGAAGTCCGGCGTCGCGGTGATGCCCGTCACTTCGGCGCCCTTGGGGCCAACCAGGAAGCGCTTGGTCTCACCGGTCTTCGGGTCGGATACCAGCATCTGGTTGTTGCCGAATGGGCCGCTGCTCAGCTGGCTGCCGCTCATGTCGGTCTGAATCCAGAGGCGACCTTCGTCATCGAACCAGAGTCCGTCCGGGCTCGCCATGATGTTTTCGTCAGTCAGCGGCCGACCGCGTGGATCGCGGCTATCGCTCTGCGGTCCGGCGAGCAGATACAGGTCCCATTGAAAGGCTGTGCCAGTCTGATTCTTGCCAAGTTCACGCCAGCGAATGATGTGTCCGGTTGGGTTTGGCGTGCGTGGGTTGGCTGCGTTGGCTTCCTGCCGCGAGCTGTTGTTGGTCAGCGTGAAGTACACCTCGCCGGTGTCGGGATGTACGGCACCCCATTCCGGGCGGTCCATTTTTGTTGCGCCAACGATGTCCGCTGCCAGACGAGTATTGATCAGCACTTCGCCCTGATCGGCGAAGGTGACGTTTGCTGCAGCGCAAGCCTGTTGGAAGGCCGCGTCTTCGATATCCAGCGCTAGCCAGTCGCCGCTGCCGTCCGGGTTGAAGCGCGCGACGTAGAGAGTGCCGTCGTCGAGTAGCCGGCCGTCGCTGCGCTGCGGGCGGTACTTGTCACGACTGATGTACTTGTAGATGTATTCGTTCTGCGAATCGTCGCCGGAGTAGCAGACGAGCGGCCAGCCCGGTTTGGTCGGCGCGAATACGATGCCTTCGTGACCAAAGCGGCCCAGTGCAGTGTGTTTGATTGGTGTGGCGTCCGGATCGAAGGGGTCGATTTCGACAATCCAGCCAAACGTATTGGGCTCGTTGCGATAGTCAGCGCGCGGGTCTGCGGCTGTGGTGGTGGCATCGAAACGCTCGAACTCGTCACCACGAAGGGTCTCCCAGCCGTAGCGCCCGCTCGAACGAAGGCCGTAGCGTTCCAGATGGCGCGGCAGTTCGGCATCGCGGGTCGCAAAGTAGCCAGCCCAGTTCTCTTCGCAGGTCAGGTAGGTGCCCCACGGGGTGTAACCATTTGAGCAGTTATTCAACGTGCCGCGGGTGGATGTACCGCTCGGGCTGTAGCGCGTCTTCATCAGTTCGTGACCGCGCGCCGGGCCTTCGATGCGCATCGGCGTCGCGCCGGTTATGCGGCGGTTACGTGCCGATGGCAGTACCGACCAATCCCCCTGCGGGCCACGACGCACCTCGACGACCGAAACGCCGTGTGCATTGATTTCCTTGCGCACTTCATCGGCATCGACGCGTTTGCGGTCGACCACGGTCGGGCCGTTGGGATGCAGCAGCGGGGCATCGATGTACTCGTGATTCAGCACGAGCAGGCCGTGGTCGCTTTTGCGTCCCTTGAATCTCGCATCCATAGGGAAGAAATGCATGCCGTCGTGATGCATGCCGGTCTGCTGGGCCTGGTCTTCCGCGCTGTTGCTGGCGTCTTCCAGAAATGCGGGATAGCTGCCGCAGATCGGTGTGCCCCACGGAATGAACGTCTTCGCGGAAAAACCGGCGGGCACGGTGATGGTGTCGGCGCGAGTCACACCTACCGCACCGAAGGGCAAGCGGGTACGACGCTTAAAGGGCATTCCTCCCCCGAGCTTAGCCGGCTCGGCTGCGCCCGCGATCGAAGGCAGTCCGCCGAGAAAGGCGAGGGCGCCGAATGCAGCGCCGCCTGCCACAACCTTGCGGCGGCCTAGATTGATGACATCCTGAATGTGAGGATTGCCGGAACGGTTACTCGGCAGTTCATCGCCGTTGCCGAACATTATGTTTTGATTATCGTCAGTCACGACGCAGCTCCAAGGGTAATCGACGGAACTGTGACGCTAGGCTGTGTGTGCGACAACTTAATGACAAAGAGCGAGTGCTGGACAGACGGCTTCGCTTGTTTTTAGAGCATTGCCAGCGGCTATGGGTCCGGGTGTGGGGTCATTCCCGTCACCCGGCATCACCGCTGTGATATCAGAGCCAGCCTTTTTCCTTGTAGAACCGCTGCGCGCCTTCATGCAGTGGTGCAGTCAGGCCGACACGGATCATGTCCTTTGCCTGGAGATCGGCAAAAGCCGGGTGCAGACGCTTGAAGCGTTCCAGGTTGTCGAAGACGGCTTTTACAAGCTGGTACACGACATCCGGATCGGTCTCAGTGGTGGCGGCGAGCACTGCTTTGCCGCCGATGGAGGGCACGGGCTCGTCTACGCCAGGGTAGAGTCCGGCAGGGATTTCGGCGGCGGTGTAGTAGTCGGCGCCTTGCAGGAACTTCTCGATCTCCGGCCCTTGCACAGGGATCAACTGGGCTTTTACGTTGGTCAGCGCTTCTTGGATGGCGCCGCTGGGGTGTCCGACCACGTAAGTGATGACATCGAGGTTGTTGTCGCCGAGGGCCGATGCCATCTCCGCCGGCTTGAGCTCACCGGCAAGGGCAAAGTCGGCGTTGGACCAACCCCGGGCCTTCATCACCTCATCGAACGTGTCGCGGCTACCTGAGCCCGGCACGCCGATGTTTACGCGTTTACCCTTCAGATCATCGAAGGACTTGATGCCGCTGTCCTCGCGGGCCACCACTGTCAGAATTTCGGTTTGCAAGGAGAAAACGGCCCTGAGTTCCTCGATCGGACCATCCTTATCGAACGGGGCGAGACCTTCGAGCGCCTTGTGCTGGTGGTCAGACTGGATAAAGCCGAATTCGTATTCGCCCTTTTGCAGCGACACGATGTTGGTCACGCTGCCGGCTGTAGAGGGCGCGTTGCACTTGATCGGCGGCTGCGCCTCGGCGCGGTTGAGGAAGCGGCACACCGACTGACCTGCGGTGTAATACACCCCTGTCTGGCCGCCCGTACCGATGGTAACGAAGCGCTCCTGGGCGGATGCAGCCGTGATGTTCAGGACGCCCGCCAGGGCGCAGCTCAGCAAGGACACGCGAATCTTCTGGTTCATGGTCAATCCTTTCTTGTCGTTGTTTTTGATTGCACTGACTGCCTACGGCGGCGGTTTCAAGCCTGGTCAGGCGGCTGCCGCGATCACCATGATCTCGACCAGCACATTGGGTGAGGCCAGGCGTGCTTCCACCGTCGCTCGAGCCGGCGCGCAGCCCTCGGGCAGCCACTCGCACCAGACCGAATTCATTGCTGCGAAGTCGCTATCGATATCCTTGAGCCATATCTGTGCACTGAGTAGCCGTGATCGATCGGAACCGGCTTCGGCGAGCAAGGCGTCGATCTTGGCCAGCACCTGACGGGTCTGCCCGGCTGCGTCTTCGCCGCGGTCATCTGGTACCTGGCCCGCGAGAAAGACCAGATTTGCGTAGGAAACCGCGGCGGACATGCGTTCGTTGCTTCTGAGTCGTTGCAGGGTCATGGGGCTCTCCTTAAAGGGAATGATTCAGGGATTGAGCGTCAGCCCATCCAGCGCCACGGCGGCCGGACGCTGATCGATGAGGTCACCGAGTACATCGGCGCTGCCGCATGCAAGGGTAAAGCCGAGACTGCCGTGACCCACGTTGAGCCATAGGTTTTCGAGTTCCGTCGCGCCGAGCAGCGGCGTGCCTTCCGGCGTCGCCGGTCTGAGTCCCGCCCATTGCTTGGCATTGTGATAGTCGCCAGCCTCAGGGAAGGTTTCAGTGGCGAGCCGCTGCAGCATGGCGATTCGCCGGCTGTCGATGTCCAGGTCCCAGCCACCGATATCGACCATCGCAGCTATCCTCAATTGATCACCCAGGCGAGCGTAGACCACCTTGTTGTCATAGTCGGTCACGTTCGTTTGCGGTACTTGGGCGCCGGGGCTCAATGGAACGGTGAGGCTATAGCCCTTGAGTGGGTAAATCGGCAGCTCGATGCCTAGCGGTTTCAACAGCTCTAC
Organism: Stutzerimonas stutzeri; assembly: GCF_024448895.1. Lineage (GTDB taxonomy): Bacteria > Pseudomonadota > Gammaproteobacteria > Pseudomonadales > Pseudomonadaceae > Stutzerimonas > Stutzerimonas stutzeri_Q. Next base: position 223,847 of record NZ_JAMOIC010000006.1, on the reverse strand, counting down.
GCTGGCTGCGCCTGCCGCAATAATCAGGTGGTCGACTTCCAGTTGCTGATTTCCAATCCTCAGTGCCCGGAGCCGCAGGCCGTCTCGCTCCAGTTCGCCCATCGGCTGGCCGCAACGCAAGTGGAACTCCGGTGATTGGCTGAGGCGTTCAAGCAGTTGCTTGCAGAACAGATGGCAGTCAGCGACTTCGTCGCCAGGGGAGTAGATTCCGCCCTGCAGTTCATTTTTAAGGGGCTGCAGTGCAGGCTCGATTTCGACGCATTGTTCAGGATCGAGGCGCTGTTGACCTGCGCTGGCATCGAGGCCCGCGGTGGCTTTTGCCAGACTGGCTCCATGCCGATAAATCACCAGCTTGCCGTTTGCCCGCCAACCAAAGCCGGTGAGGCCGTCTTCTTCACGCCAGCGGCGCAGTACCTGCTGGCTGTGCAACGCCAGGCGCAGCAAATGCGCGCCGTTGCGCCGATTGGTCGAGCGGTTGCAGGCCATCAGAAAGCGCAGGCACCAGCGCCACTGCTGCAGGCTCATCCTGGGTCGGAAGCGTAGCGGGGCATCCTCTCCGCGCAGCATCCAGCCGAGGGCCTGCACCGGAACGCCTGCATCGGCAAGGGGCGATACATAGCGGTAACTGAGCTGACCGCCGTTGGCGAAACTCGTCTCCAGTGCAACCTGGTCGCGCCTTTCGATGAGATCGACCTGATGGCCGCGGCGCAGCAGTGCATGAGCTGTAGTCAGACCGACCACACCGGCGCCAATCACCGCAATTCGCATCAGGCGTCTCCATAGGTATATCGAACCTGAAGCCTGATCGACGATGAACGAAGCGGCCAATGAAAGGATGGAGCCATTCCATAACCAAAGGTTATGCTCCGGCTGCTTTGAGCAGAGGAATGTCCCATGCGCCTTCGCCATATCGAACTGTTCCAGGCCATCTTGCAGACCGGTAGCCTGACGGCCGCCGCGCAGCTGTTGCATATCTCCCAGCCTGCAGCGAGCAAGATTCTCAAGCATGCAGAGCAGCAATTGGGTTTCGCGCTGTTCAGTCGAGTACGCGGGAAGCTGCAGCCAACTGCCGAGGCGCGCGTCCTGCAGCAGGAAACCGAGCGCCTTGCTGCGGATTTGCAGCATCTGCGGCGCCTGGCAGGCAGTCTTGGGCGGGGTGAGGAGCGCGCACTGCGGCTGATCTGTACACCCGCGCTGGGGCAGGCGCTGGTGCCCGAGGCGTTACGACACTGGCGCGCTCGCTTCGCCCGCACGCCGTGCCATCTGGCGACCCAGCACACCGCGGAGATAGTCGAGGCCTTGCTGCTGCGGGAAGCCGATATGGGTTTGACCCTGCAAGCGGTGGAACACCCGGGGCTTCGCAGTGAAGTCCTCGCGCAAGGGCAGATGATGGTGATCGCACCGGCGGGCTGGTGGTCGGACGACGAGTTGTCTCAAGCCGTGGGCCTGGAACAGTTATCGGATGCTCCGCTGATCGGCCTCGATACCAGGGACGCGCTTGGAGGACTGCTGCGCCATCATCTCGAAGCGCTTGATTCGCCACCGCGCATCGAAACCTGGGTGCAGACCTACCAACTGGCTCGAAGCCTGGTTGCAGCGGGGCAGGGGTTGGCGCTGGTCGATCCGCTGACCGCCAGGGCCGATAGCGGGCCGCCTGTGCAGGCACGTGTTCTCGATCCTTCGATTCCCGTACCGCTCTACGCATTGGTGAGAGCCCAGGAAGTGGCGTGCCTCGCTCAAACCGAGCTATTGAATGAGATTCGGCGACAAGCCCTGATGGTGATGATGGACCACGCTTGATTGCCCGCGCTGGCAGGCATCGTCTCCCTGTCCAATCGTCTGCGATACCATCGCGACCTTCATCTTCAATTGCGGATTCCAATGCAAGAAAACGCGCCCCTTGCGCTCTACCAACAGGCCGTCACCCGTCATGGCTTCGTCAGTGATGCGGCACAGCTGCGGGCTGTCGAGCGCCTGCAGCGCTGCCATGAAGCCTTGCATGAACGCGCGCCTCGCAGCCCGCAGCAGGGTGTCTACCTCTGGGGCCCCGTGGGGCGAGGCAAGACCTGGCTGATGGATCTGTTCCATCGCAGCCTGCAGGTTCCGTCGCGGCGGCAGCACTTTCACCACTTCATGCGCTGGGTGCACATTCGGTTGTTCCAGCTCAACGGGACAGCCGATCCGCTGCATGCTCTGGCACAGGAGCTAAGCGCCGATGTGCGGGTGCTTTGTTTTGACGAGCTGTTCGTCGGTGATATCGGCGACGCGATCATTCTCGGCCGTCTGTTTCAGGTGATGTTCGAGGAGGGGGTGGTGATTGTCGCTACTTCGAATCAGCCGCCGGATCAGCTGTATGCCGACGGCTTCAATCGCGAACGCTTCATGCCGGCCATCAAGGCGATCGAGCAAAACATGGAGGTGACGGACGTGGATGGTGGTGCTGACCACCGCCTGCGGTCCGGTGCGGGCAAGCAACGCTATTGGGTCTGCGAGCCTGATGCCGATGGTGCGCTGAGGTCTGTATTCGACGAACTGGTTGCACGGGGCGCGACTACCGCCGAGCCGGCGATGCTCGGGCGGCGGCTTCTGCAGGTTGTCAGGCGCAGTGAAGCGGTGATCTGGTGCCGCTTCGCCGAACTGTGTGGCCAGGCCTTCTCGGCACTGGATTTCATCGAACTCTGCGATGGCTATTCAACGATTCTGCTCAGCGACGTGCCCAGGCTTGGCAGTGAACAACGCGACGGACGCATTGCGCGAGGGACCGAAGACGGCGCGACGCGGATAGCAGCAGGCGACCGCGAACTGCCCAGACTTGCAGCGCATGACGACAGCGTCCGACGGTTCATTGCCTTGGTGGATGAATGCTACGACCGGCGTGTGCCGTTGTACCTGGAAGCCAGGGTCCCGCTGGATGAGCTCTACACTCAGGGCTATCTGTCGTTTGCCTTTCGCAGAACCCTGAGCAGGCTGCGCGAAATGCAGCTCCAGCGTTTCGGAAAGGACGAGGTTCTCTGACGAAGAGGGCACGCGGCCTGTAAGACAAGCGCATCAGTCGCGGTAGAACACCTGTACCAGGTGATAGCCGAACTGGCTTTTGATGGGGCCGTGCACGTCACGCAGCGGTTTCTTGAAGATCACCTGATCAATGCTGCGCACCATCTGTCCGGGGCGAACCTCGCCCAGGTCGCCGCCTTTCTTGCCGGACGGGCAGGTCGAATACTTCTTTGCCAGCACATCGAATGCTTCGCCATTGGCGATGCGCTTTTTCAGCTGTGCGGCTTCGGCTTCGGTCTTGACCAGAATATGGCGGGCCATGGCTTTGGGCATTTCGCGTCTCCTAAATGGCGGCGGCGATTGTAGTCAGCATGGCGGAAAACCGAAACGCCAAGTCGAATTAACCCTCCGCGGCTTTACCTATACGACCCGACGAACGGTAGTTAAAGCATTTGTATGTTAGCGCTACCATCTCGCCCAACAAACATAATGCAGCACATCGATGCTGCCGGAGACCACAGTGGATTCCCACTCCCCCAGCGATTTTTCCGCTACTGGCCGAGCCTTGGTCGTGATGGGCGTCAGCGGTTCGGGCAAGACCGAAACCAGCCACGCCGTCGCGGACGCACTGGGCTTTCGCCACATCGAAGCCGACCATTTCCACCCTGAAGAAAACGTTGCTCGCATGCGCGCCGGTACGCCGTTGTCCGACGCTGACCGCGTCGTTTGGCTGCAGAAACTGGTCGTCGAAATGCAGCGCGCCATTGATGATGGCGTCGGCTTCGTGCTGGCCTGTTCGGCGCTCAAACGTCGCTATCGCGATCTGTTGCGCGATGCGGTTGCCGAGTTGCGGTTTGCTCACCTGTCCATCGATTACGACACGGCAGTGCAAAGAGTCGGCGGGCGTGCCGGGCATTTCATGCCGATTTCCCTGGTGGACAGCCAGTTCGCCACGCTTGAATCGCCAGAAGGCGAGCCCGGCGTTCTGGTGGTCGATGCCAGCCAACCGCGCGAGCAGGTGCTGGCGGAGATCGTTGAATGGATGCAGCGCGCGCCGGGTCTTGAGATCAGTGATGCCGAAGGCCATTCCGCGGCTCCGCTTGATAGCGCTAACAGTGACGCTGGAAAGGGCGCCGAGCTGACCAGCCCGCCTATCTACAGCGGCAAGCTCGCCCTGGGTTTCGACCGCATTACCGATTGGCTGATGGCAGCGTTACTGGCGTTCATGGTGGTTGTCGTGTTCAGCAGCGTGGTGCTTCGCTATGCCTTCGGCACCGGCTGGACCGGCGCCGAAGAGCTATCGCGACTGGCCTTTGTCTGGCTTGTCTTTGTCGGTGTTGCATCCAGCATGCGACGCGGCGAGTTGATGGCGTTCAGCATGGTTCGTGATCGGTTCCCGATCCTGTTCCGTCGTGTGGTCGATTCGATCAGCTGGCTGCTGGTGGCAGGTGCCAGCGGGATGGCGGCCATGGGTGGATGGAACCAGATGCAGTTCGGCTGGACGATCAACAGTCCTGTAGTGGGTTACCCGCTAGCCGTTGCAATGTTGCCGGTCATGGTCAGCATGATCGCGCTCGCAGTCTTGGCCCTGGTGCAGCTCGTTAACGTCTGGCGCGGACAGCCACAGCCGCATGCTGCCGACGCCAACGTAACGGCTGACTGACTCCCGATAACAACAGGGCAACGCCCGCCGAGGTTCCTGAATGACTGTCGTCGTTTTCCTTTCTTCACTGTTTGGCTTCATGGCATTCGGCATGCCGATCGCTTTCGCGCTGATCCTCACCGGCGCGGTGTTGATGTGGTACCTGGATTTCTGGGATGTGCAGCTGATTGCACAGAACCTTCAGGCCGGTGCCGACAGCTTTCCGTTGCTCGCTGTGCCGTTCTTCATTCTGGCGGGTGAGCTGATGAACGCCGGCGGCATTTCCCGCCGCATCATCAACATGGCGCAGGCCTATTTCGGTCACAAGCGTGGCGGGCTGGGTTACGTCGCGATTGCTGCTTCGGTGCTGTTGGCGAGCATGTCCGGTTCGGCGCTGGCAGACACCGCCGCACTGGCGACGCTGTTGCTGCCAATGATGCGCGAGCGTGGCTACCCGTTGAGTTCGTCATCCGGCCTGGTGGCCGCCGGCGGCATCATCGCGCCGATCATTCCGCCTTCGATGCCCTTCGTCATTTATGGTGTGGTCACCAATACCTCGATCAGCCAGTTGTTTCTAGCCGGCATGGTGCCGGGCCTGATCATGGGGATGGGCCTCATCGTCGCGTGGACGATTATTGCCCGCAGAATCGATGAACCACCGCAGGAAAAGGCAACCGCCGCAGAGCGTCGCAAGGCCCTTGTCGATGGCGCGGCGGCATTGATGCTGCCGGTGATCATCGTCGGAGGCCTGCGCGGCGGGCTGTTTACACCGACGGAGGCCGCCGTGGTGGCTGCTGTATACGCGCTGGCCGTTTCGACACTGTTGTACCGCGAGTTGAGCTGGAGCGGCGTGGTCGAAGTGCTCACCCGCGCGAGCCGTACCACCGCCTCGGTAATGTTCCTCTGCGCCGCTGCGATCGTTTCGGCTTACATGATCACCCTGGCTCAGCTGCCCGATGAAATCGCCACCATGCTTGGCCCGTTGGCGCAGGATCCGAAGTTGCTCATGGTCGCCATCATGGTGCTGATGATCGCGGTCGGCATGGTGCTCGACCTTACGCCGACCATCCTGATTCTCGGGCCGGTGCTGGCGCCGATTGCCGTGAAGGCCGGTATCGACCCCGTGTACTTCGGTGTGATGTTCGTGCTGATTGGCTCGATCGGGCTGATCACGCCGCCAGTCGGTACGGTGTTGAACGTCGTCGGCGGAATAGGGCGGCTGCGCATGGAAACGCTGGTGCGCGGCGTGACACCGTTCTTCGGCATCTATCTGGTCATCGTCGCGCTGCTGATTGCGGTGCCCTCGATCATCACAGTGCCGCTGCAGTGGCTGCGTTAAACGCAGGCGTTAGCGACGGTGAGCCGTCGCTGACGCCTGAACTCATCTGACAAAGAAGCTTCATCCGACCCACAACAACAAAAGGTACGACAGCATGAAACGATTTCTCATAGCGGCGTTGGCTGCCACCACCCTTGGCAGCGCTATCACTGCCGTGTCGGCGCAGGCAGCCGATGACGTTCGCTCGCGGATGATCCGCTTCGGTTATGGCCTCAACGAGGACAGCAACCAGGGTCGCGCCGCCAAAGTGCTTGCCGAGGAAATCGCCAAGGCCTCCGATGGCAAGCTGAAGGTCCGTACCTTCGCCTCGGCCAGCCTTGGTTCTGATGACCAGATGCAGAACGCGCTGATGGGTGGCGCACAGGAAATGATGGTCGGCTCGACCGCAACCCTGGTCGGCATCGCAAAAGAAATGGCCGTTTGGGATACGCCATTCCTGTTCGAAAGTGAAAAGCAGGCCGACTACGTGCTCGATGGCCCGGTTGGCCAGAAAGTCATGGATGCGCTCGAGGCCAAAGGGCTGGTTGGCTTGGTCTACTGGGAAAATGGTTTCCGTAACCTGACCAACAACGTTCGCCCGGTCGAGAAGATGGAAGATTTCAACGGCATCAAGTTGCGCGTTATGCCGAACCCGGTGTTCATCGACACCTTCAAGCAGATGGGCGCCAATGCCGTCCCGCTGCCGTTCTCCGAGCTGTTCACTGCGCTGGAAACCAAAGCGGTTGACGGTCAGGAAAACCCCTACAACACCATTCTGTCCTCGAAATTCTACGAAGTGCAGAAGTACCTGAGCGTGACCAACCACGTCTACAGCCCCTGGATCGTCACGGCGTCCAAGCGTTGGTGGGACGGTCTTTCCGAGACCGAGCAGGGGATCATCATGGATGCGGCGAAAAAGTCGCGTGATTCGGAACGAGAAGACACCCGCGCCGAAGCCCGTGAAGCCCTGGCTCAGATCGAAAAACAGGGCATGGCGGTCAACAAGGTCAGCCCGGATGAGATCCAGCGCATGCGCGATCAGGCCAAACCGGCCATTCAGACCGTAGTCGATACGGTCGGCGAGCCGCTGTTCAAGGAAGTCCAGGCAGAAATCGAAAAAGCCCCGAAGTAAACTGGCGCGCCCCTGCGGGGGCGCAGTCCCGTTATTTAGAATTTCTGCCCCTGGTCGCTGGATGTTGCTATGAGTTCTCGCCGCCGTCGTTCCCTGGAACGGGCCACGCTTTCCGATGTGGCCCGCAGCGCCGGTTGCTCGCTGATGTCCGCCTCGCGTGCGCTGTCGCAACCCGAACGGGTATCCGATGCGCTGCGCGAACGGGTGATGACGGCAGTCAAGACCCTGGGCTATGTACCGCACACTGCGGCGCGCAATCTTGCCAGCGCGCGCTCCAATCTGGTTGCGGTGATCATTCCGTCCCTTTCTAACGCCGTCTTCGTCGATACCGTCGAGGCCATTCAGCGGGTGCTGATGCCTGCCGGTTACGAGCTAATGATCGGCGTCAGTCACTATCACCCAGAAGAAGACGAGCGCCTGCTGCGCGCCTATCTGGCGCACCAGCCGGCGGGGCTATTGGTAACCGGCTTCGAACGCAGCGACGCCGCGCGTGAAGTCCTCGGCAGCTACACCAGCCCCATCGTCACGTTGATGGAGCTCAGCGATGCGGAGGAGGAGTACTGCGTGGGTTTTTCGCAGTACGAGGCGGGTGCGGCCATGACCCGTAAGCTACTCGAACGCGGCTATCGCAACATCGCGTTCGCCGCTGCGCAGCTAGACCCGCGGACGCTCCAGCGTGCCGAGGGTTACCGCCAGGTGATGCGCGATGCGTCCCGCTACGATGCCGCACTTGAACTGCTGACGCCGCAGGTGTCATCGATCGGGCTCGGCGCCGAGTTGCTGGACCGGTTACTCGCGCAACACCCAGAGATCGATGCGATCTTCTTCAACAACGACGATCTCGCACTTGGCGCACTGTTCCGTGCGCGCCAGCTGCAGTTGGCGGTGCCAGAGCGGCTGGCGATCGCGGGTTTCAACGACTTGCCTGCCGCGGCGTGGATGCATCCGGCACTGACGACGGTGCGCACCATCCGTGGTGAGATCGGTAAATTGGCGGGGCAGATGTTGCTCAGTCTGATGCGGGGCGAATCGCCTTCGCAACGACGCATCGATGTGGGTTTCGAAGTGGTGATGCGCGAAAGCGCGTGACACGCAACCGGCAAGCGTTGCGCCTGCCGGTGTTTGCTGCATCGACTTTGGCGATCAGTCTGCCTGCTGCGCTGCGGTGACCTGCTGGGCGATCTCGATCATCTGTTCGCGCATCCAGCGGTTGGCCGGATCCTGATCCGTGCTTTCGTGCCAATAGATGTGCGTCTCCAACGGCGGAATCTCGACGGGCAGTGGGATCTGATGCAGATCGTGGCGACGGGCAAAACGCTCCGGCACGGTTACGGCCATGTCGGTGTGCTGGATGACCTGAGTCGCCATCATGTAATGCTGCGAGCGCAGACCGATCTTGCGCTGCTGTCCCATCTTCCCGAGCGCCAGATCGACCATCCCCAGGCCGCTGCGGCGACTGGAAATATGGATGTGAGATAGCGACAGGTATTCCTCGACGCTCAGCTTCTCCTTGGCCAGCGGGTGACCACGGCGCATGGCGCAGACGTAGCGGTCTTCCAGCAGCTTGACGTGACGCACCTGCGGGTCGGTGTTGAGCGGAGCATCCATGGCGAAATCCAGGCGCCCGGCTGCCAGCTCCTTGGTTGTCTCACGGCGCTTGGCGAGCATGCTTTCGATCTTCACGTTCGGTGCCAGACGACGCAGACGCTGGAACAGCGGCGGCAATACGACGGCTTCAGTGAGGTCGGTCATGCTGATGCGGAAAGTCTTGTTTGCCTGGGCCGGGTTGAACGTCCGGCTTTCCTGCACTGACACGCGCAGCAACTGCAATGCATTGCGCACCGGGCCAATGATGTTCTGCGCCATGGGCGTCGGCACCATGCCCTGTGCGGTGCGCACGAAAAGCGGGTCGTTGAAGGTTTCGCGCAGGCGGGCGAGGGCGTTGGAAACGGCCGGCTGGGTGATGCCGACGATCTGTCCGGCACGGGTCAGGTTCGCTTCGGTGTAGATGGCGTCGAAGACGATGAAAAGATTCAGATCGACCTTGTTCAGGTTCATTGTTGTGCTCTCCGGCGTGTATCGGAATTCGCCGATCATATATCGGTGATGAATGTTTATACACGAGGAAAATAGCTTAGATAAATCGCCAGGCCTCCTCTAGCATTCAAAACTACAAAACATTACCTGCCAGAAGGTTGTCGCCCATGGATTTCGCCTACTCACCGAAGGTTCAAGAGCTGAGAGAGCGCGTGCAAGCGTTCATGGATGCTCACGTCTATCCCGCGGAAAAAGTCTTTTACCAGCAGGTTGCAGAGGGCGATCGCTGGCAGCCGACCGCCATCGTCGAGGAGCTCAAGGCCAAGGCCAAGGCAGAAGGGCTGTGGAATCTGTTCCTGCCGGAGTCGGAACTGGGTGCCGGCCTGACTAACACCGAATACGCGCCGCTGGCGGAAATCATGGGCAGCTCAGGCCTCGGCCCTGAGGCGTTCAACTGCTCGGCGCCTGATACCGGCAACATGGAAGTGCTGGTGCGCTACGGGAACGAAGAACAGAAGAAGCAATGGTTAGAGCCACTGCTGCGCGGTGAGATCCGTTCGGCGTTCGGCATGACCGAGCCGGGCGTGGCGTCGTCGGATGCCACCAATATGCAGGCTCGTGCCGTTCGCGAGGGTGACGAGTGGGTCATCAACGGTCGTAAATGGTGGACCTCTGGCGCCTGCGACCCGCGCTGCAAGGTGATGATCTTCATGGGCCTGACCAATCCGGATGGGCCGCGCCATCAGCAACACTCGATGATTCTGGTGCCAATGGACGCACCAGGTCTCAAAGTGCTGCGTCCGTTGCCGGTGTTCGGTTATGACGACGCACCACACGGCCACGCCGAAGTGCTGCTTGAAAACGTGCGCGTGCCATACGAGAACGTCCTGCTCGGCGAAGGCCGCGGCTTCGAGATCGCCCAGGGCCGCCTTGGTCCAGGCCGTATTCACCACTGCATGCGCTCGGTAGGTGTCGCCGAACGCGCGCTTAAACTGATGTGCCAACGCTCGGTCGACCGCACGGCGTTTGGCAAACCGCTGGCGCGCCTGGGCGCAAACTTCGACCACATTGCCGAGTGCCGGATCGAGATCAACATGGCGCGTCTGCTGACGCTAAACGCCGCCTACATGATGGATACCGTCGGCAACAAGATCGCAGCGAGCGAGATCGCGCAGATCAAAGTCGTGGCACCGAACGTGGCTTTGAAGGTGATCGATCGCGCCATCCAGATTCACGGCGGCGCTGGAGTTTCCGAAGACTTCCCGTTGGCACACTGGTGGGCCATGCAGCGCACCCTGCGCCTGGCGGACGGCCCGGACGAGGTGCACCGCGCATCGATCGCCAAGCACGAGCTGGGCAAATACATTTCGCGGGAAATGCTGCGCAGCCGCTAAGCCATCGGTAGGTCCGAGCAAAAAGTAAAAGCAAAGCCACTCAAGTGGCTTTGCTTTTTTTATGCACCGACAGTTGAGCTACGAGGTGCGAGCTTTTGCAAGTGACTGCACCAAGTCCCTTAAAGGCGACACTGTGCTCAGAGTGACCGCAGGGTGGGCTTCGGCCCACCGGCGAGGTGCTTGGTGGGCTGAAGCCCGCCCTGCGACCGGCGCGCTGCCCGTAGGTGCGAGCTGGGCCTTCAGCACGAATGATTCCGAGCCCGGGCTCGCTCGACGCCCGGCTCGAGAGCAGAGCCGGTTCATCACGGCGTGACTGTCGTCAGATCCGGCGGCGTGCGTTGACCATAGGTGGCGCTGACCAGATCCCGATAACGCCGGTAGGCCTGTTCATAGGCGTGAACGGCTTCGGGTTCAGGCTCGACCGCGGTTTTTTCGTCAAGACTTACGCAACGGTCGCAAAGCTCGATAAGGCTGGCTTGAGGATCGCTTTGTCTGGCGTGACACCATGCGGCCTGTATCGCACCACCCAGCGCCGCAGCCTCACTATGGGACGTGCAGACCACCGGCGTGGCCATCATATCGGCGACGATCTGGCGCCATTGCGGGTTCTTCGCGCCGCCGCCGATCAGCTGAATACGTTCGCTGCGAATGCCGCTTTCGCGAAGCAGATCCAGCCCGTAGCGCAGGCCGAACGTCACGCCCTCAAGCACAGCGCGGCAGAGGTTGGCGCGGGTCAGATTGTCGGTTGTCAGGCCGTGCAGGCTGGCGGTGGCCTGGGGCAGTGCGGGGACGCGCTCGCCGTTGAGGAAGGGCAGGAGGGTTACGCCTTCTGCGCCGATGGGCGACTGCACCACGAGGTCGTTGAACTGGTGTAGATCGAGCTCCAGCAGGTTGCGAATCGCCGCGTTGGCGTTAGTCAGGTTCATGGTGCAGATCAGCGGCAGCCAACCACCGCTGGACGAGCAGAACGTGGCGACCGCTGGCTGCGGGCTGATTCGTGGTTCTACAGCAAAGGCGTACAAGGTGCCGGACGTGCCGAGGCTCATGGTGATGGCGCCGGGGCTGATATTCCCCGTACCGATGGCGCCCATCATGTTGTCGCCACCCCCGCTCGACACGATGGCGTCCGGGTTCAGGCCCAGGCGATGCGCCAGTTCCGGACGGAGCCTGCCGACAGCTTCATCAGGGGCGATCAGCTCCGGCAGCGCGGCTTCGAGTCGCCCACTGGCATCGATATGCCGCAGTATTTCCATGTCCCAACGCCGGCTTCGGACGTCGAAGTAACCGGTGCCGGATGCATCGCCGTACTCGCTGCAGCAGCGGCCGGTCAGCCAGTAATTAAGGTAGTCGTGGGGCAGAAGAATATGAGCGATACGCTCGAACAGCTGTGAATGTTGTTCTTTCATCCACAACAGCTTCGATACCGTGTACCCCGGTGCGATGACCACACCCAGCCGCTCAAGCGAACCGCGTTCACCGGCCAGCCACTGCAATAGCCGCTGGTTTTCCTCGGCGGACTCGGTATCGCACCAGAGCTTGGCGGGCCTAAGAACCTGGCCATCGCGATCAAGTGTGACCAATCCGTGTTGCTGACCAGAGACACCGATCCCGTGCACCTGATCGCCCGTCACCCCGGCGTCGGAGAGCGCCGCCGCGGTTGCCGCTTCGAATGCAGCCGTCCATTGCTCGACGTGCTGTTCGCGGCGGCCGTTCGCGCCGCTGATCAACTCGTGACCGGCCGAACCCTGGCCGAGCACCTTTCCGCTGACTGCATCGAGCAGCAATGCCTTGGTGCCCTGGGTGCCGCAATCGATACCGAGAAACATGGTCTGCTCCGTCAGCGGGTCAGCAACAGATCGAGGGTACCGCTCACGCCTAATGTGGTCAGACGCAGCAGGTTGCGCTCGAACGCCTCGCGGAACGCCGGCGAGCGGCCTATGTGATTGCCGAAGATCTCTTCCCGCCCGAGCAGGCGCTCGGCAAGCCCTTCATCCTCTTCCACCAGCGACTGGCAGAACTCCGCCCGTGGATCTGGGATCCGGTAGCGGTCACCGTTCTCGTCGACGCCGCGTAGATACAGCGCCCAGGCCGCCACGACCAGTGCTGCGCGATCAAGATTGGCGCCGTCAGCGATCAGGCGGTCGATGGTCGGTACGCTGAACTTGGGGAACTTCGACGAGCCGTCGGAACAGACGCGTTCCAGCTGGTCGGCGATGGCGCAATTGGAGAAGCGTTCGATCAGCGTCTGCTTGTACTGGGTAAGGTCGATCCCTGGCACGGGCGCCAGCTGCGGGGTGACGTCCTCGTCCATGTACTGGCGGATGTACTCGACGAACAGGGGGTCGGTCATGGTTTCATGGACGAAGCGATAACCGCGCAGGAATCCCAGGTAGGTCAGGGCAAGGTGGCTGCCGTTGAGCAGCTTGATCTTCATTTCTTCGTAGGGCGTGACGTCGTCGGTGAACTGCACGCCGACGTTCTCCCAGGCCGGTCGGCCGGACACGAACTTGTCTTCGAGCACCCACTGGACGAAAGGCTCGCAGACCACCGGCCAGGCATCGTCAATGCCGTGTTGCTGCTTCAGATCCTTGCGATGGGCCAGGCTGGTCATCGGCGTGATGCGATCAACCATGGCGTTTGGAAAGCTGACATTGCGCTCGATCCAGGTCGCCAGTTCGGTATCGACCAGGCCGGCGAAGGCAAGCGTCGCCTTGCGCGTGACGTCGCCGTTGTGCGGCAGGTTATCGCAAGACATCACGGTGAATGCCGGCAGCCCCTGTCCGCGACGTTTGGCCAATGCTGCGCACAGCAGGCCGAATACGCTGATCGGGGTTCGAGGATTCTCTACGTCGTGCTGGATATGCGGCAGCTTGGCGTTGAATTCGCCCGTGCTGTCATCCATGCAATAGCCGCCTTCGGTGATGGTCAGCGAAACGATTCGGATCGCCGGATCGGCGAGTCGGGCAACCACGGCCTCGGAACCGTCTTCGGCCACTAGCAGCATCTCGCGAATGCTGCCGATCACGCGGACCTCGGTATCGGGCCGGTCGTCGAGTTCAACCAGGGTGTAGAGGTAATCCTGCGAGGCAAGTGCGTCGCGCATGGACGATTCGTCGGCGCGCGTGCCAATGCCGCATATGCCCCAGTCGAGCCCTTCGCCCGTGTTCATCAACGCATCGGTGTACGCCGCCTGGTGGGCGCGATGGAAGCCACCTACGCCGATGTGCGCGATCCCCGCGGTGACGTCGTCCAGGGCGTAGGCAGGACGTGCGATATGCGCCGGCAGCTGTGGCAGATTCTGTCGTTTCAACTTCATGTCAGGCCTCGCTGGGCGTGAGAATAGAAAAGCCGAGGGCCGGATCGCTGCCATTGCGGGCGCGGCGATCTGGCGGTAATTGGAGGGCTGGATTTCCGAGGGCGGGTCAGGCCACCTGTTGCAGGGATTGGCCGACCGCAAGACCGTTGCCGTCGAACAGATGGCAATGGTCAGCGTCCAGGCTCAGCTTCAGCGATTCGCCGTAGCGGGGGGTGAAGTCGCCCCGGATACGCATGGTCAGCGGCTCGTTTGCCTGGGTGATGACATGGCAATAGGTGTCGCTGCCCAGTCGTTCGCTGACGTCGGCTTTGACTTCCAGCTGGCAGTTGCCGTCGGTGCTGCGGTTGAGATGCTCCGGACGAATGCCCAGGGTGACGGCGTCTCCCACGGCTAGGGAGGGGCCGCTGCGCGGAAGGTACAGCCGGCAACCAGCGTCCAGTTCCACTTCGCAGCCGGTGGCCTCGACCCGACTGATGCGGCCTTGTAGAAAGCCCATCTTGGGCGTGCCGAGAAAGCCGGCTACAAACAGGTTGGCGGGGTTGTGGTAGAGCTCCATGGGTGAGCCGACCTGCTCGATGCGTCCGCCGTTGAGTACGACTACCTTGTCCGCAAGGGTCATGGCTTCGACCTGATCGTGAGTCACGTAGATCATGGTCGCCTGCAGCTCCTGGTGCAGGCGCGAGAGCTCCAGGCGCATCTGCACGCGCAAGGCAGCATCGAGGTTGGACAGGGGCTCGTCGAACAGGAAGACCTTGGGGTTACGCACAATAGCGCGGCCAATGGCGACACGCTGGCGCTGACCACCGGAGAGCTGGCGTGGCTTGCGCTCGAGCAGCGGCTCCAGTTCCAGGGTGCGGGCGGCTGCCTCGATCTTGCGGGCCACTTCCTGCTTGTCCGCACCGGCCAGGTCCAGAGCGAAGGACATGTTCTTGCGCACCGTCATGTGCGGGTACAGCGCATAGGTCTGAAACACCATGGCCAGGTCGCGCTTGGCTGGGCTGACATCGGTGATGTCGCGTCCATCCAGTTCGATCCGGCCGCTGCTCACTTCCTCGAGGCCGGCGATCAGGCGCAGCAGGGTGGACTTGCCGCAGCCGGATGGGCCGACGAAGACCACGAATTCGCGATCACGAATGTCCAGATCGATGCCCTTGATGATGTCGTTGCCGTCGAAGCTTTTCTTCAGGTTGTGGACTTTCAGGTCTGCCATGTTCGGAATCCTCTATTGTTCTTCTCAGCTCGGCGGCGTTATTTCACAGCGCCGAACGACAGGCCGCGGACCAGCTGCTTCTGGCTGATCCAGCCGAATATCAGAATGGGGGCGCAGGC
Source organism: Stutzerimonas stutzeri (assembly GCF_024448895.1). Taxonomy (GTDB): domain Bacteria; phylum Pseudomonadota; class Gammaproteobacteria; order Pseudomonadales; family Pseudomonadaceae; genus Stutzerimonas; species Stutzerimonas stutzeri_Q. Next base: position 208,685 of record NZ_JAMOIC010000006.1, on the reverse strand, counting down.
GAGGGTGGATACGGCCGAAAGCTTCGCCCAGAACAGCCCTTCAGGGCTGGAGTAGGACGCGATCAAGGCGGTCAGCGGGGCAGCATTGGAGGACGTCAGGTTCAGCGACCAGAATGCCTCGTTCCAGCACAGGATCAGCGACAGCAGCATGGTCGAGGCCAGCCCGCCCTTGCTGATCGGCAGCAGCACGCGAATCATTTCCTGCATCAGCGTGGCGCCGTCCATACGCGCCGCTTCGAGGATGTCGCGCGGGATGTCCTTGAAGTAGGTGTAGATCATCCACACCAGAATCGGCAGGTTGATCAGCGTGTAAATGATGATCAGCACTGCGCGGCTGTCCAGCATGCCGAACTGCTTGGCCAGCAGGTAGATCGGCACCAGTACGCCCACCGGCGGCAGCATCTTGGTCGAGAGCATCCACAACAGCGTGCCCTTGGTGCGCTTCGTCTCGTAGAAGGCCATCGAGTAGGCCGCAGGTATAGCAATCAGCATGCCCAGGGCTGTGGCACCGAAGGAGATGGTCACCGAGTTCCATGCGTACTTGAAGTAGCCGCTGCGGTCCTGGATCTGCAGGTAGTTTTCCAGCGTCGGCGTGAAGATGAACTGCGGCGGCGTGGCGAAAGCGTCGATCTCGGTCTTCAGGCTGGTCATCAGCATCCAGAAGATCGGGAAGAACAGCAGCAGCGCCACGGCCCAGGCGAACACCCCGACCACAAGGGTATTGAGGCGGCGACTTTGTTTGAGCGTCAGCATCGGTCTGTCCTCAGTATTTTTCGGTGAGATTCTTGCCGAGCATCCGCACCAGGATGATCGCCGCGATATTGGCGATGACCACCGCGATCAACCCGCCGGCCGATGCCATGCCGACGTCGAATTGGAGCAGTGCCTGGGTGTAGATCAGATAGGCAAGGTTGGTTGAGGCATAGCCGGGACCACCGCTGGTAGTGGTGAAGATCTCGGCGAAGACCGATAGCAGGAAGATGGTTTCGATCATCACCACCACGGCGATCGGGCGTGCCAGATGCGGCAGGGTCAGGTGCCAGAAGATCGCGATGGGGCCAGCGCCATCGAGGCGGGCGGCTTCTTTCTGTTCCTGGTCGAGGGACTGCATGGCGGTCATCAGGATCAGGATCGCGAAGGGCAACCATTGCCAGGACACGATGATCACGATCGAGGCGAGCGGGTGCTGGGCAAGCCAGTCGATCGGCTGGGCACCGAAGAATTTCCAGACCGCGGCGAGAATGCCGGATACGGGGTGATAGATCAGGTTCTTCCAGACCAGCGCGCTGACCGTCGGCATGATGAAGAACGGCGAGATCAGCATCACGCGAACGATCCCGCGCCCGGTGAAGTCCGCCGCCTCCAACAAAGCCGAGATCAAAACACCGAGCACAACGCTGATCAGCAACACGCTGCCAACCAAGATCATCGTGTTGGTCATGCCGGGCATGAAGCCGGCATCGGTCAGAAAGTAATGAAAGTTCTCCAGTCCGACGAAATCGTTTTCGCCGGGATACAGCAGGTTGTAGCGGATCACCGAGAAGTAGACGGTCATCGACAGCGGAACCAGCATCCACAGCAGTAATAGTGCAACGGACGGGCTGACGAGGAACCAGCTGGGGCCGAAGCGGCGTGGCTTACGCTCGCTCGGCTCGCTTGCCGTTTCGGTGACAGGTGCCTTGGGCAAGGCTGCGGATGAGGTGGCCATGGGGGTGCTCCGGCTGTAAGAAGGCCTTAAGGGCTCGGGCGAGCCCTGTCCGGTGTTCACCTTCGGTTAGAAGGGGTTACCTACTTGGGATAACCGGCGCGCTTCATTTCCCGCGTCGTGGATTGCTGCACCGCGGCCAGCATCTGCTCGACCGGCATCTGTCCGGTGAGGGCGGCTGCAAACATTTTGCCGACTTGGGTACCGATGGCCTGGAATTCCGGGATGGTCACCAGCTGGATGCCGACATAGGGAACCGGCTTGGCCGATGGAGAGGCGGGATCAGCCTGCTTCAACGACTCCAGGGTGATCTTGGCGAACGGCGCTGCGGCCATGTACTCGTCGTTGTAGGTTGATTCGCGCGTACCCGGCGGCACGTTGGTGACGCCATCGGTTTCGGCGACGAGCTTGGCGTAGTCCTTGGAGGTTGCCCAGGCGGTGAACTGCTTGGCTGCGTCCTTTTGTTGCGAGCTGGTCGGGATTGCCAGCGCCCAGGAGTACAGCCAGGCGGAACCCTTGTCGGTGTCTTCCTGCGGAGCAAAGGTGAAGCCCACCTTGTCGGCGACCTTGCTTTGCGATTCGTCAGTCACGAAGGAACCGGCGACCGTTGCATCGACCCACATGGCGCACTTGCCGCTGTTGAACAGGGCCAGGTTTTCGTTGAAGCCGTTGCTTGAGGCGCCCGGTGGGCCGTACTTGCTCAACAGATCCACATAGAAGTTGGCGGCATTGGTCCATTCAGGCCCATCGAACTCCGGTTGCCACTTCTCATCGAACCAGCGCGCACCGAATGAGTTGGCGACCGTCGTGACCAGCGCCATGTTCTCGCCCCAACCGGCCTTGCCGCGCAGGCACATACCGTATTGGTCTTCGCCGGGCTTGTGCAGCTTTTCAGCGAACCCGGCCATTTGCGTCCAGGTGGGATGTTCGGGCATGTCCAGACCGGCCTGCTCGAACAGGTCGGTGCGGTAATAGGTCATGGAGCTTTCGGCATAGAACGGCAGGGCGAACAGCGTCCCGTCTACCGACAGGCCTTCGCGGACCGAAGGAAATACGTCGTCCAGATCGTAGCCTTCTGGCAGATCCTTCATCGGCGCCAGCCAGCCCTTGTCGCCCCAGAGCGAGGCTTCGTACATGCCGATCGTCAGCACGTCGAACTGGCCGCCGTCAGTTGCGATGTCAGTGGTCAGGCGTTGGCGCAGCACGTTCTCTTCGAGCACCACCCAGTTGAGCTTGATATCGGGATTCTGCTGCTCGAAGGTCTTGGAGAGGCGCTGCATGCGGATCATGTCAGCGTTATTAACGGTGGCGACGGTGATGGTTTCGGCGGCCTGCGAGATACCAGTAGCGGCGATGCAGGCAGTGGCAAGCAGCAAGTTGCGTGTTTTCATTCCTGGACTCCTCTTCCACAGCAGGGCCGTGGAAGCGCTTATTGTTTTTGTTGTTGCCCGCGTACTGCGCTACGAGCGTCTCGCGAGCATTACAACGCTGGGGGTGGCAGGGTCACAAAGCCCTGACTGCACTCGTTTAGGTACTTTTTTGCACTCCAGTCGACGGCTTGCTTCCACCTGTGCTGAACGGTAAAAACCGTATAAAAGCACGCGCTACCGCTCAAGGACGAGGCTTTCGCCCCGACGCGGCTCAAATGGCGGTAGGCAAGTGAGCAATTTGACGTCAGGCCTAGCCTGCTGGGAAGCGTATCAGCCGACCAGGTTCTGCTCGGTTAGACGCTGCTCGACGAGGCGGCGATAGCACGATGGCGTCATGCCCTTGAGTTGCTGAAAACGCCGATTGAAATTGGAGAGGTTGTTGAAGCCCGATTCGAAACAGACGTCCGTAACGGGTTTGTTCTGATCCAGCAGCAGCTCGCAGGATTTGCTGATGCGCAGGCTGTTGACGAACTCCACGTAGCAGCGGCCAGTGGCTCGTTTGAAAAAACGCGAGAAGTAAGTGGGTTTCATGCCGAGGTGGCCGGCCACCTCTTCCAGCGGCAGCTCACGCATGTAGTTGTCGAAGATGTAGTTGACCGCCATGTTGGTCCGGTCGGCATGGTTCTCATCACCGAGTTGGGCTGATGTGGCGCCGGAGAGCAATTGGTAGTCTTCGCAGTTGGCCAGCAGCTCGAGCATGATCAGAAAATAGCCAAGACGGGTTGCACCGCGGCTGTCGGCTATCTGTTGCATCAGCTGGCGCGCCTGCGCGATCGTGGAGGCGCAGCGAAATTCGATGCCGTAGCGCGAACGCTCAAGCATTGGCGTAAAGCCGCGAAGCTCTGAAAAGACCGAGTGACCTGCCTCGAGCAACTCGTCTGTAAAATTGACCAGCATGTCCCGCTTGGCCACCACTTCACCTTCGTCTATCTGACTGATCCAGTTGTGAGGGAGATGTGGCCCGGTTAGAAACAGGCTGTCCGGACCGAAATTACCTACGTAGTCGCCAACGAACACCTTGCCCGCACTGGCGACAATCAGGTGCAGCTCGTATTCCTTGTGGTTGTGCCAGCGCACCAGCGGACAGGGGAAACCATGTTCGCGGTAGATCAGCGAATTGCCGTGGTGATCGTCCATTAGCTCGTAGGACGGGTCGGAAATCTTTAACGCTCTCATACAGGGTCCGTTGTCGTGAAACGCCACGAAGGGTTATAGCTGCTGAGGGAGTAATGGCCAAACACGTCAGTCGATTTCGTATCGGTAAGGCAGGTCCGGGCCGCGTCGCGAACAGGTGATCGCCGCGGCTGCGATAGCGAACCTGAGCATTTGCTCCAGCTGGGCGGGGCTGACCGCGGCAAGCGCTTGTGGCGTGTCCAGCTCGTGCTCGTGCAGGTAGGTCAGAAGCGCTGCCTGAAAGGTGTCGCCAGCGCCAACGGTGTCGCGGACCGTCACCGCCTGTGCCGTGGCATGGAGCTGCCCGTGTTGCCTGCTGAACAGTTGCGCGCCCTGGCTGCCGCGGGTCAGAACGACGATCTCTGCTTGCTCTGCAAGCCAGCGTTTTGCGACGCCTTCCGGTGCTATGCCTGGATACAGGAGGGCGAGGTCCTCGTCGCTGACCTTGATGACATGAGCCTGTGCTGCAAAGGTTTCAACTCGGTCTCGCCAGCGTTGCAGATCGGGCTCGACATTGAGGCGAATGTTTGGATCCAACGAAATAATGCGCCGTGATTGTTCGTTCTGCAGGAGCGAGAGCAGGGTGTCAGCAATTGGCTGCGTTACCAGCGAGTAGGAACCAAAGTGAATGCCTCGAACGGAATCGCCCAGCGGGCGAAGGTGCGATTGCTCCAGCAGCCTGTCCGCGCAGCCCTTGCCTCGAAAGCTGTAGACGGGCGCGCCATCTGCCCCCAGCGCAACCATCGCCAACGTTGTAGGTGCGTCGAAATCGACCAGATGGCTGGAGTCGACGCCTTCACCCTCCAGCACCTGTCGCAGGCGCTGGCCAAGAGGGTCGGTTGAAATACCGGCTAGCAGCGCCACCGGTGCACCGAGTCGCGCCAGCCCGACGGCGACATTGAATGGCGATCCGCCCGCAACCGCTTCCAGATCGAGACGGTTGCTGCGAGTGTCCGAAGGGGCCGTGAATACATCGAAAAGCGCTTCGCCACAGACGAGGTACATGAGCTATTCCTGCCGTTTGACATCACCCGAGCTTAGTCGGGCGGCAGGTGCCAAGACAGTACACCTTGGGCTAGTCTCCGATACGATTTTGCACAGCACTCAATACAGCCACACTTCAACCCGCCGGTTCTTGATACGACCTGCTGGGCTGTTAGAAGCCACTGGAAGATCACCACCCAAGCCATTGATTTCACGAACAAGTATTCCTCCCTTGGCAAGTTCACGGCGGACGGCCATTGCACGTAGCTTGGACAGCAGAGCCGTCCGGGCGACGTCATTTCCAGCATCGCCAAAGCCGACAAGGACGGCGGCATTCATGCGTTTGTCGTGTGCGTTCAGGTATTCGATAAGACGGGCTACGTCTCGTTGGGCTTTGTTGTCCAGTTGCGCGCTGCCTTCTTCAAAGCGGAAGTTGACCGTTAGCCGCTGCGCCTCACTGGCGAGCCGCTGGTAGGGCTCAGGTGTGCTGCTCTGAACGGGAAGGGTGATCGGAGAGATGGCCTGCGCCACATAGCCGGATTCCTCGACGATGGCTTGCCCGTCTGCGCTATGCACGAAGGTCAGAAAGTCGCGCGTCCACTGCGACTGGCCATTCGGGTTGGCATACAGGAACAGTCGCCGTGACAGGGGATAGTCTTCCGTCGCGACCAGAGCAGTGCTTGGCGGCATTGGCTGGGAATCGCCATCGGTGATCGAGAGCGGCTTGGATGTACCGACCGAGGCCAGGCCAACGAAACCGATGGCGCCGGGGCGATTGCTGACCGTTTGCGAAAGCAAGTCGTTGGATTCGTAGCGGCTTGCGGTGGCAGCCAGCACTTTGCCCTGGCCGGCCAGCACAAGCTCCTTGAAGGTGTCATAGGTGCCGGATTGATCATCACGAGCGTGCAGCTCCACCGCCCGGTCGTCTCCGCCCAGTTCCCGCCAGTTGGCAATTTCCCCAGCGAACAGGCGCGCAACCTGTTCGACGCTGAGCGCTCCGACCCTGTTGCCGGGGTGGACAATCACCGCCAGTCCGTCGATGGCAATGACCTGTTCTGCGCTAGCACTGCGCAGATTGCCCAGCGCCGCCAGGCTTTCGGCTTCGGCGTGTTTTATCGGGCGCGAGGCGGCGGCGAGATCGGCGGAGCTGTCCTTCAGGCCGGCGAAGCCGGTGCCCGTCCCGTGAGCGGCGACCAAGGCCTGCACGGGCGTGCCCAAGCTGTCGATTGCGGTTATGCGCTGCTCGTTCTCACGTGCGGCCGGTGCTATTCGTACCGAGTGAAAGCCTTTCGACTCGAACAGACCTGCGACCAGCATGGGCGCCAGTTTCGCGCCAACGGTATTGGAACCCTGAATCTTCAGTACGGTGGCGCCCTGCGGTGCGGCTCGTTTAACGACCTGCGTCGTTGCCCCGTAGGAGGCCGACGCCATTAGAAGCAGGCCTAGCGAAGCCAGACAAAGCGCCCGGATACCCAAACTGCCAGCGGACGCTCGAAAGCCCATTTGTTCAATCTCCCTATCAAAGAAGCAGGAGAGATTAAGAAGGATTGCTTACGGTTTTGTGACAGCCGCGAAGAGCGATGCATCCGTGTGGGCTGCATCGCATCCTGACATCGCGACTCGCAGTTGATGACGAGTATTTCGCGGCATTGCCTACATCTGCTCAGCGCAGCTCGATCCACACCGGGCAATGGTCGGATGGCTTTTCCATTGCTCGAATGTCGTAATCCACACCACAGTCGACAACGCGGTTGTGCAGGCCAGCAGTGGTCAGGATGAGGTCGATGCGCAGTCCGCGGCGCGGCTCGTCTTCGAATCCGCGGCTGCGGTAATCGAACCAGCTGAAGCGATCCACCACCTCTGGGTTTAGAGTCCGAAAGCTATCCTGCAGGCCCCAGCTTTTCAGTCGCGCCAACCATTCACGCTCTTCAGGCAGAAAACTGCATTTGCCAGTGCGCAGCCAGCGCTTGGCATTCACTTCGCCGATGCCGATGTCGCAATCTTCAGGCGAGATATTGAAGTCGCCCATGACCGCCACCGGCTGCTCCGGCGTAAATCGCCCTTCGAGCAATGCCTGCAGGTCAGCATAGAACTTGGTTTTAGCAGGAAATTTGGTCGGATGAATCCGGCTTTCACCCTGTGGGAAGTAGCCATTCATCACTGTCACTTCATGGCCTGCGGCATCGGCAAAACGGCCCCATATGAAGCGCTTCTGTGACTCTTCGCCGTCACCCGGAAAGCCCTTGTGGATCTCGAGCGGTGCCTGCCGTGACAGAAGCGCAACGCCGTAATGGCCCTTCTGTCCGTGGTAATGGACGTGATAGCCGAGGGCCTCAATCTCGTCCTGAGGGAATTGCTCGTCAGAGACTTTGGTTTCCTGAAGCCCGATCACATCGGGTTGGTGCTTTTCGATGATTGCAGAAAGCTGATGAGGTCGTGCGCGTAATCCATTGATATTAAAGGAAACAAGTTTCATCCGGCCGGGCTCCAACAAAAGCGCGATTGTAGTCGGTCTGCATGACCGGGTGCGAGCCGTGGCGCGCCGTCGCTTGGCAAGGCGCGGCAGCGCTGTGAGTGCTAACGTGAGATCAGCCCTGATGCCAATAAGAGAGTTGCAATGCCGAAGCCTGCCGAAGTACGAATGCTGGATAGTGGATACGCCAGAGAAGCCCGCTCGCTGCTCTATAACGCTTATCGACACGAGCCGACCTTCGCCTATCTTTTCGAGTCCGATCGGCCCGGTTACGACCAGCGTGTTCGGGCCACGGTGCGTGAGCTGGTCAATCAACATCTTCTTCAGGATCAGCCCGCGTTGGGCCTCGTCATAGACGACAGACTGATCGGCGCCGCCCTGATCGCACCGCCGCAACGACGCCTCGACATCACCGAAAGCTGGGCATGGCGCATGCGAATGCTGCTGACTGCAGGATTTCGTTGCACACGACGCTATCTGGATTACCACGCCACAGTGCTCGGGTGCTTGCCTCCAGGCAATTTTCACGTCTTGCCGCTGATGGCTATTCACCCACAGTTCCAGGGCCAGCATTACGGCGAGCAGCTACTCGAAGCGCTGCACAATTGGTGCGCGGCTGACTCAGCTTCGGAGGGGCTGGTTATCGATACCGGGAACCCTCGATACCTGAATTTCTACGAGCGGCAGGGCTATCAGGATATTGGTCAAATCGCTATCGGGCCGGTGGTCGAGCATGTTTTTTTCCATCCCGCTCCGAGGGCGGTAGAAGCGAACAGCGGCTGATGCCGAATTTTGCGGAGTCTCGGTAGTCGAAACGCCGGGTGATCGATGAAGTATTCATATGCATTGGGTAAAGCTGTCCCTGCCGCGCAACGCGCGTCTTTTCCGCGCAAAGCGCCGTTGGCTGCCGTGCTAGCATCGCTCGCCATGTCTATCTTCCTCCGCCGCCGTGCCGTTCCGGTCGGACTCGTATTCCTTGTCGCAACCTCGGTTTCTGCTGCAGACCTCGACGTCACGATCCGGCCATCCAACGCTGCGCTGCGCGAAAACGTCGAAAACTACATCGGCGAACTCGGTGACCGTAGCGAGCAGGAGCTGCTGCGCTACAGCCGTATTGCGCAGACCCAGGCGGAAAAGGCTCTTCAGGCGTTGGGCTACTACAACAGCACGATAGAGACGGAGGTCGTCGCTGGCGAAACGCCGCGCCTTCGTGTGCGTATCGAGCCCGGCGAGCCGGTAAGGCTGCGCAATATCACTGTGCGAGTCGATGGCCCGGCAGCGCAGATGCAGGCCTTTCGCGTACCGCGTAACCGGTTGAAGGCCGGCGCGGTCCTCAATCACGGCGATTACGAGAGCGCCAAACAGCAAATCCTCAATCAGGCATCGCGCTACGGCTTCTTCGACGGGCGCTTCGTCAATCAGCGGCTCGCGGTAGACCCTGCCGAGAGCGCCGCAGATGTGGAGCTGGTATTCGAGAGTGGTCCGCGTTACTTGTTGGGTGACGTCAGTTTCGAAGGCGATTCGCCGTTCGACCCCGACCTTCTCGCTCGAATGGTGCCGTTCGAGTCAGGCACGCCATACGATTCGGAACTGATCGCCGACCTTAACCAGGCGATGCAATCGAGCGGTTATTTCGAAGGCGTGCGAGTGGACGCCAATCCCGCCAATGCCGAACAGCAGCGCATCCCGGTTGCGGTGCAACTTGCCACCCGTGACCCGCGCACGCTGGGGTTTGGTCTGGGCTTTTCTACCGATGTCGGTCCGCGGATGCGCTTCGACTTTCGCCGCCACTGGGTCAACCCGCAAGGCCACAGTTACGGGATCGAGACCGAGCTTTCTGCGCCGCGACAGAACGTAGGGCTTTGGTATGACGTACCGCTCGATCCGCCGCTGACCGACAAGATGCGCTACGCCGCGGGCTATCAGTACGAAGAGATCGCCGACAGTGACAGCGTCAGCAAGTTGCTGACGGTTGGGCCCGAGTGGCACCGCAAGTTACCCAGCGGGTGGCAGCGAGTGTGGTCGCTCAAGTGGCGGCACGAACAATACGAGCTGGGTGACGATTCGGGCACTAGTACCTTGCTCATGCCCGGTGTTGCCTACAGTTTTCTACGCAGCGATAACCGCATCGACCCCAGCAAGGGCTATCGGCTTGAGTTCGAACTGGCGGCCGCCAAGTCCGGGTTACTCTCTGACGCCGATCTTGTTCACGCCAATGCCACGCTCAAAGGGCTGACCACGCCAGCGGGGCGGCATCGCTTCCTTGGTCGTGTACAGGTTGGAGGCAACTGGACGGACGAATACACCAACGTACCGCCATCGTTGCGCTACTTTGCCGGTGGCGATCAGAGTGTGCGCGGTTATGACTACCAGAGCCTGTCGCCCACCAATTCCAAAGGTGATCGCATTGGTGGTCGTTACCAGCTGGCCCTGAGCGCCGAGTATCAGTATCAGGTTGCCGAGAAGTGGCGGGTCGCGTCCTTCGTCGACCAGGGCAACGCATTCAATTCACTGGATTTCCCCACGCTAAAGAGCAGCGTGGGGCTGGGCGTGCGCTGGGTCTCGCCAGTGGGACCGATCCGGGTCGATCTGGCTCATCCGCTCGATAGCGAAGGCGGTGTTCGCCTGCATTTCTCCATGGGGCCCGAGCTGTGAGGCGCAGCGTAAAAGTCATCAGTTGGACGCTGGGCGGATTGTTGGCATTGGTCCTGTTGATGGTACTCAGCGTAGGCGCTGTGCTTGGTACGTCCGCCGGTAGCCGTTGGGTGCTCGGCAAGGTTCCCGGGCTTCAGATCGAAGCGTTTGAGGGCCGGCTGGGCGGGCGCTGGCAGGCGCAGCAGCTGATCTGGGAACAGGACGGCACACAAGTAATCGTTGCCGAACCACGCATGGCCTGGTCGCCATCCTGCCTCTTACGGCGGACGCTCTGTATCGAGGAGCTGGTAGCTGGCGATGTTGACGTGACTATCCCGCCAGGCCCTGATGAACCGAGCAGCGAGCCTTTCGATCTGCCTGACGTGAAGTTGCCGCTGGCGTTGCGTATCGAACGATTGCAAGTCGGACAGATGCGAATTAACGATGCCACGCAGTTGCAGAGCCTGCAGCTGCGTGCTGATTGGCGCCGCGATGGGTTGGAGATCGACGTACTGCAGGTGCGCCGTGATGATTTGTCACTGGACTTGACGGGTCGCCTGGAGCCGAGCGGCCAGTGGCCGCTTGAATTGAGTGGCACCACCGCGATTCGCTCGCCGGATGAGCAGCCATGGGCGTTGGCGTTGCGGGCCGCAGGTGAGTTGCGTGAACACCTTATGCTGAATATAGAGAGCCAGGGCTATATCAATGCCAGGCTCAGCGGCCGTGTCCGGCCCCTGGAACAGGAGCTGCCTGCCAATCTGGTGCTGCTAGTGGAAGGGTTCAAGGCCAACCCCGGGCTGCCTGACGCGTTGCGCCTGGACAGACTTGAGTTGTCAGCCGAGGGCGATTTGGATAAGGGCTATCAACTGACCGGCACTGGCAGTCTGCAAGGCGAGGGCGGTGCAGTCGGTATCGTGTTGAACGGGCTGGTCGATGCAGCAGGAGCAGAGCTTGATCAACTCCAGCTCGACGCCGGCAACGATCAGCGCATCACGGTCAAAGGGCAGGTTGGCTGGGAGGAGGCGATACGCGCCGATGCGGAGCTCGCCTGGCGGGATTTCCCGTGGCGGCGACTCTATCCCGACGTCGACGAGCCGCCGGTTGCACTTCGAACGCTCAATGCTCAGCTGCAATACGACGATGGCAACTATCTGGGTAATTTCGACGCCGGGCTTAGTGGGCCGTCCGGTGAATTCACCCTGCGCAGCCCCATCAGCGGTGATCTGGAGGTCGTCCATCTGCCGCAACTTCAATTGCAGGCGGGGCAGGGGCGCGCCGAAGGTAATCTGAGCGTTGGATTCGCTGACGGCGTCGACTGGGACACCTCGCTAAATCTGAGCCAGCTCGATCCGTCTTACTGGGTTGCCGAGCTGCCTGGGCAGCTGCGCGGAACCCTTACCAGCCGCGGCAGCATGCGCGACAAGCTGCAAGCGCAGGCGCAGCTCGACCTCGAGGGCACACTGCGTCGACAACCGCTGCTGCTCAAGCTGGAAGCGAATGGAGAGGATGCGATCTGGGATTTGCCACGCGTGGATCTGCGGCTGGGCGATAACCGCATCCAGGGCAGCGGCCGCTGGGCAGAAGTCCTGCAGGCAAATCTGAATCTGGACATGCCTCGCCTTGCGCAGCTATGGCCGGACCTCGGGGGACGCCTGGCTGGAAAGCTGAATCTTTCAGGCACGCCCACGGACCCACAGGGTGATCTGACGCTAGAAGGCAGCGCGATTGCTTATCAGGACAATCAGGTGGAACGCTTGCAGCTGTCGGCAGACCTTGCGGAAGGCGCGCGCGGTAAGCTGCGACTGAGCGCGGACGGCCTCCGGGCGGGTGAGACCGACATCGGCGAGCTGCGCCTGGATGCCAGCGGCACACTCGAGAATCATGTAGCAGCGCTCGATCTGCAAGGGCCTTTGCTAAATCTTGAGCTGGCCTTGGATGGCGGCTTGCGAGGCGAGGATTGGCGGGGCCGATTCGTGCGAGCCGAGCTGGATGCCAAAGGTCAGCAGTGGGCCCTTCAAAGACCGGCGACGCTCGAGCGGCTTGCTAGCGGACGCATCAACTTCGGCGCGCACTGCTGGGGTTCCGGCCAGGCAACCCTTTGTGCTGAGAATCAGCAGCTGGCGCCTGACCCGCGGCTGCGCTATCGGCTCAGAGACTTCCCGATCCAATCGCTTGCTGAATATCTCCCAGACAACCTGCGTTGGGATGGAGAGATCAATGCCGATCTCGCTGTGGACATCCCAAGTGCAGGCCCGAGCGGAACGGTACGAGTCGATGCCGGGCCGGGCACGCTGCGTATCCGCGACGGTGAGCAATGGCTGGCCTTCCCCTACGCGACGCTGGCGCTGACCAGCGACCTCGCGCCGCAGCAGGTCGACAGTCGTTTGCGCTTCGAGGGCGGCGAACTCGGTGAACTTGACTTACGTTTCCAGATCGATCCCAGCACTGAAGCAAAAGCCATATCGGGGGACTTCAGGCTGAGCAACGTCGACCTGTCGGTTGCCAGGCCTTTCGTGACTCAGGTAGATCGCCTGGAAGGGCAGCTAAATGGCAATGGACGGTTGTCCGGTACGTTGGCCGAACCGCAGATCAATGGCGAGCTGAACCTCAGCGCTGGCGAGATTGCTGGCAGCGAACTGCCCGTTAGTTTCGAGCAGTTGCAGGTCCGCGCGCTTGTAGATGGCGAGCAGCTGCGATTGGACGGAGATTGGCGAAGCGGTGATCAAGGGCTTGGTCAGATAGGCGGTACGGTGGACTGGCGCAACGCGCTGGACCTGGACATCCGGGTCAGCGGTAGCCGCTTGCCGGTGATCGTTGAGCCTTACGCCGAGCTTGAGATAGAGCCGGATCTTCGCCTGCAGTTGGCCGACGACCAGCTCGCCATTGTTGGCAAGGTTGGTGTGCCCCGTGGAGATATCACGGTCAGAGAGCTGCCGCCATCGACGGTTACCGTTTCGAAAGACGTCGTGATCATTGGCGAGGAAGCGGAAGAAGCCAGGGCGCCACTCGCCATGCGCATGGACGTTCGGGTCGAGGTCGGCCAGGACCGTCTGCGTTTTTCAGGGTTCGGCCTGACGGCAGATCTTGCAGGTTACCTGCACATCGGTGACGACCTGGATACCCGCGGCGAGCTGACTCTGAACAATGGTCGGTACCGGGCCTATGGTCAGCGCCTGACCATTCGCAAAGCCCAACTGCTGTTTACCGGGGTGCTTTCCCAGCCGTTTCTCGATATCGAAGCGGTTCGCCGGATAGAAGCAGACAACGTCATTGCCGGTCTGCGCATCACCGGCAGCGCGGAACAGCCGCGGGTTGACGTGTTTTCGGAGCCGGCCATGAGTCAGGAGCAGGCACTGTCCTATCTGGTCCTGGGCCGGCCGCTGGGGGCGGACTCCGGCGACAACAATATGCTTGCCCAAGCCGCATTGGGTCTTGGGCTTGCTGGCAGCGCGTCGGTTACCGGCAATGTGGCGCAACGGCTTGGCATCCAGGACTTCCAGCTTGATACGGAGGGCAGCGGTACCGATACGAGCGTCGTTGCCAGCGGCCGGCTGACAGAGCGCCTGACTCTTCGCTATGGGGTCGGCGTGTTTGAGCCTGCCAATACGGTTGCGCTGAGGTATCAGCTGACCAAGCGGATCTTCCTCGAAGCAGCCAGTGGGCTGGCCAGCTCGCTCGATATTTTCTATCGGCGAAATTTCTGATGATCAGGCCATCAGTTAACGCTTTGACCACGCTCTGGAAAATTTCCATATCACCCTGGCGGGCTGGCGCCGGTCGGCTACGCTGAGCAGCTTACGTAACCGGCAACTCGTTAAGGCACCAACTGCTGACTGGCAAGTCGTTTTTCGGCTTTGGCGGTGTGTCGAATTTGATGTCTGCAGGGCTGGCGCCAAGCATGCAAGGTGGTGGTAGGATCGCCCGGTCGCTCCTTGCAAAGCGGTCTTTGCATGGCTCTAGCATGGGTCTTGCAGGTTGCCGGTAGTGCCCGTCACAGTGAAGTTCTGGGTATTACTGGGTCGTCGTCAGAAGCAAGCGGGTTCAGTGCAGTACCAGTCTGATCTGCGCGGAAGGCGTGCGACCCGCACGGACAAGGATGTCTAACATAATGAATAAGGGTGCCTTGAATGGAATTCCTGCAAAACCTGGTAAATAGCGTCAACGGTCTCGTCTGGGGCCCTCCAATGCTGGTGCTGATTCTCGGTACCGGCCTTTTCCTGATGGTCATGCTCAAGTTCATGCCGCTGGTGCGTATCGGCACCGGTTTCGCACTGATTTGGCGCGGTCGCACCAAGGGTGACGAGGCAACGGGAGAAATCAGTCCGTTCCAGGCATTGATGACCTGCCTGGCTGCAACAGTAGGTACCGGTAATATTGCCGGTGTTGCCACCGCGATCTTCCTTGGCGGTCCCGGTGCGCTGTTCTGGATGTGGTGTACGGCGCTGGTCGGCATGGCCACGAAGTATTGCGAGGTCGTCCTGGCGGTTCATTACCGCGAGAAAGACGATCGCGGGGAGCATGTGGGCGGCCCGATGTATGCCATCAAGAACGGCCTGCACAAGCGCTGGCTGTGGCTTGGCGGTGCATTCGCGATCTTCGGCGGTTTCGCAGGATTCGGCATCGGCAATATGGTTCAGGTCAACAGTATGGCCCTTGCCCTGCAGGCTACCTTTTCGGTTCCGCTCTGGCTCACCGGCATCGTCAGCATGGTGTTCGTCGGGCTTGTCATCCTTGGCGGCATCAAGCGCATCGGCAAGGTAGCCGCGGCACTGGTTCCGTTCATGTGCGTGGCTTACATCATCGCGGGCATTGTGGTGCTGGTGGTGAATGCATCGGAAATCCCCGCGGCCTTCGATCTGATCTTCACCCATGCCTTTACACCGATCGCAGCCACAGGCGGCTTTGCCGGCGCAGCGGTCATGGCAGCGATACGCTTCGGTGTCGCGCGCGGCATATTCTCCAACGAGGCGGGCCTTGGTACCGCGGGTATCGCTCAGGCGGCCGGTACGACTCAAAGCTCCGTTCGCTCGGGTCTGATCGGGATGATGGGTACATTCATCGATACCATCATCATCTGCTCAATTACCGGACTAGCGATCATCTGTTCCGGCGTATGGACCAGTGGGGAGAGCGGGGCGGCTCTGTCGGCCGCGGCCTTCGAGCAAGCCATGCCGGGAATTGGTGGCGCGCTCCTGACCATCGCGCTGGTGGTCTTCGCGTTCACCACCATTCTTGGCTGGAGCTACTTCGGCGAGAAGTGCTGGGAGTTCATGGTCGGCACCAAGGCCATCTGGCCATTCCGTATTATCTGGGTGCTGGCTGTGCCGTTTGGCGCCATTGCGCAGCTCGATTTCGCGTGGCTGCTAGCCGATACGCTCAACGGGCTGATGGCGATTCCGAACCTCATCTCGCTATTACTGTTGAGTCCGGTGGTGGTGAAGTTGACCAAAGAATATTTCGCACGCAAGCAAGTCGCATAAGCAACAGGGCCGCGAGCTTTTCTCGCGGCCCTCTGATTCATAGGAGTTCGCATGACTGAAGTTACGTTGAAGGGCAGCCCTATCAAGGTCGCCGGCAACTTTCCGCGGCCTGGAGAAAAAGCCAAGCCGTTCACCCTCGTTGGCGGCGACCTGGCCGACGTTTCGCTGAGCAGTTATGCCGGCAAGCGCAAGATCTTGAACATTTTCCCCAGTATCGACACGCCGACTTGCGCAACGTCGGTTCGCAAGTTCAACGCTCAGGCAAACGACCTGGCCAATACCGTTGTGCTATGCGTATCGGCTGACCTGCCGTTTGCGCAGAAGCGCTTCTGCGGAGCAGAGGGTCTGGAGAACGTGATCAACTTGTCGACCATGCGCGGCCGGGAGTTTCTGGACGATTATGGCGTGCTGATCGCAACCGGACCGCTTGCAGGTGTGTCCGCTCGCGCCGTCGTGGTTTTGGACGAGCAGGATCAGGTGCTCCATAGCGAGCTGGTAGCCGAGATAGGTTCCGAGCCTGATTACGACAGTGCTCTTTCGACCCTTAAATAGAGCCGTTATAGGAAGCGGTGCAATGCCGCTTCCTGCATCACTGCATCCTTGACGGCGGAGTTCGCGGTCGCTCGCTGCTCTTCGCACAAACTTTCAATTGGCAGTTATTTCCAGCAGGCACTTAGCTATTGGCTATCTATTGCCCGCCGAATAGTCGACTGCGTCCGGTTAGATGGCTTAATGCCAGACTTTTTCGCTTTCCTGCTAAATCTTTTCCTGTCGTGGCGGTCAGAGCACTCGTTGCCCATTGAATGGATTCGTTTATGTCTACCTTGCATGCCAAGAAGAAGATCGGTGTATCCGGCACTGGAATGATCGCGCGTTGCTTCATTCGGTTGATCCAAGGCCACTATCCGGACATGGAAATAAGTCACGTCCTGACTCGTCGCCCACTCAATTCCTTCAGCGATTTTCCTCTGGCGGATCGACTCACGAACTCCATCGATCAACTGGTCGCTGATGCTGATGTGATCGTCGAATGCAGCGGGGACGTTTTCCACGGGACCGATGTGATAGAGCGAGCCTTCGAGGCTGGTTTGCAGGTCGTCACCGTTAACGCCGAATTGCAGGTCACCACCGGATCCTATCTGGCTGGAAAAGGATTTATCACCGAGGCCGAGGGCGATCAGCCCGGATCCCTGGCAGCGCTGCATGAAGAAGCGTTGATGATGGGTTTCAAGCCACTGGTTTACGGCAACATGAAAGGTTATCTGAATCATGATCCTTCGCCCGCGGACATGGCTTATTGGGCGAAGCGTCAGGGCATCAGTGTTGATCAAACCACGTCGTTCACCGATGGCACCAAGGTGCAGATCGAGCAGGTCATCGTCGGGAATGGCCTGGGTGCGAGCATTACTCAGCAGGGCCTTCAAGGGTTGGCGTCTACCAACTTGACCGAAACAGGCAACCTGCTCGGAATGATGGCGGACAGGCTGGGCCAGCCGTTCGTGGATTACGTGATACCTGCTGGCTACCCTGCAGGCGGTGTATTCCTCGTCTGTCGTCATGACGATGATCAGCGCGCGGCCATCGAGTACTTCAAGCTTGGCCCCGGCCCTTATTACACGCTGGTTCGGCCATTCCACCTTTGCTCCCTTGAAGTCGGCAAGACTGTGCGCCGAGTGCTCGGTGGTGGAGGCGTGCTCTTGAACAACTCCACAGCTCCTACTCTAGGTGTGGGTGCCATCGCAAAGCGGGCCATGCGCGCAGGGGAGCTGATCGAGCGCGGGATAGGCGGTTTCCAGTTCCGTGGCGAAGCGCTCAAGCTTGATCAACACCTGAATCATGTTCCGATCGGCCTGTTGAGGAAGACTGCGCTAAAGAGAGCGGTCGAGCCTGGTCAACTAATTACGTTTGACGATATCGACATTCTTCCGAGCCGCGCGCTGGATATCGTCATGCAACAACGCGCAGAACGTGCGGCGAAAGTGGCGTCGACTCCCGGGGTCGGCTATGAGTCCGTCGGGCTGGCGGCCATCGGTAGCTGAACGGTTTGACGTCATCGGATGGCTGTTGATTCAAGGCCCGTGGCAGGCGAACTCCATACGGGATCGTCTGCCACACTCATCAGGCTCAGTTGACAGCTCAACTGTGTTCGCGATATTGGAACCCCTACACGGCGTATCCCAGAACTCGTGGCAACCAAAGCGCGATCTCTGGGAATACGGCGACGAGCACCAGCGCGCTCCCCATCACCACCACGAATAGCAGTGCCCAGCCCACCGTCTGTTCCAGGCGGATCTTGGCAACTTCGGCGGTGACCATCAGGTTTATCGCCACCGGCGGTGTGAACTGGCCGATTGCGATGTTCATAGCCAGCAGAATGCCGAACCAGACCGGATTCCATCCAAAATGCTGCATGACAGGAATAAGGATCGGCATCAGGATCAGGTAGATGGAGATCGCATCCAGCAGCATTCCGGCGAGTAGCACGGCGACCATCACCAATATCAGGAGCACTGCCCCGTTGTCAGAGAGGGAAATCAGCCATTCGGCCAAATGACGGAAGGTTCCCAGCATCGTGCCAGCCCAGGCAAAGATCCCGGCCAATGCAATGATCAGCATGACCACGCCGGAAATTACTGCTGCCTCGCCGCAAAGCCTCCAGAGGTTGCGCCAGTCCAGTTCACGGGTCACGAACAGCCCGATGACTACACCGTAGGTAACGCCAGCTACGGCCGCTTCGGTGGGCGTGAACAGGCCGCTGCGCAGGCCGCCGAGAATTAGAACTGGAGCGAAAAGCGCTGGAAGCGCCTGACGAAAGCTTTCGCTAAGCGGTGGCCGTTCAGCGCCTTCCGGGTTCTCCCAGCCGTAGCGGCGCGCCAGTAGCCAGGCTGGCAGCAGCAGGACCATGCCGGCGATGATGCCTGGGAACAAGCCCGCTGCGAACAAGGCGCGCAGATCGACACCGGGCACGACGATGGAGTAGAGAATCAGCGCAATCGACGGTGGGATAAGGATGGCGGTAGAAGCCGATGCGGCAATAAGGGTCGCCGAGAATGGCTTGGGGTAGCCGGCCTTGGTCATGCTTGGAAGCATCACCATGGCAACCGCTGCGGCATCCGCCGGTCCCGACCCACTCATTCCGCCCATGATCAGGCATACCAGAATCGCGACCATCGCCAAGCCGCCATGTCGCGGCCCTATCAACGCCTGGGCAAAGCGCACCAGCCGCAGTGCGACCCCGGATTTCTCGAATACCAGCCCGGTAAGAATGAAGAGCGGGATGGCGATGAGTGGGTATTTGGCGACTCCGTTGTAGGTATTGGTGCCAAGGGTGGCAAGCATGTCCGGTGAAAGCCCCGCAAGAATGCCGACGGCGCCCGAAAGTGCGAGGGAAAAAGCAACCGGTACGCCAATGACCAACAGAGCCAGGAAGCTGGCGAGCATCCAGAAATCAGGGCTCATCTGACAGCCTCCCGCGGAGCCGGTCCACTGTCATTTGCGTCAAACGCACCAACATTAAAAGCGCCAGAAATGGCAGCCAGACCACATACCACCAGTTAGGCAGGCCAAGTCCCGGTGATTCGGATTCCCATTGATATTCTTCAAACGCGAAATGCCCGCCATACCAGAGCACCAGGCCCAGCACCAGAACGCTGGCGAGCCATTGCAACAGGATCAGCGGTGTGCGAAGCCGTGGAAACAGCCTTTCAAGAAACGCTATCCGGATATGCCTGTTGCTGCGCATCGCTACAGAGGCGCCTGCGAAGGTCAGGATGACCAACAGAAAAACGGAAATTTCTTCTGTGAAGGCAAACGAAGCGTTGGTGAAATAGCGAACCACCACATTGGCAAGGCTGATCAGTCCGATGATTACCAGCGCCACGGTGGCCAGTACGCGCTCAAGGCGCGCGTCCTGTCGATTGTTCATGTATGTCCTCGAATCCCGGCGACGTGGCGCCGCCGGGCCACGGTTTACTCTGCGATCGCTGCGCGAGCGGCCTCGAGCAGTTCAGTGCCGATCTTGGATGCCCATTTCTCATGCACCACGCGTGTTGCCTCGACGAATGCCGCGTGCTGTTCATCGTTCAACTCGGTCACCTCCACGCCACGCGAGCGGATGTCCTCCAGGCGCTTTGCCTCAGCGTTCCGCGATAGTTCGATTTCCCATTTACCGGCATCGATGGCTGCCTGGCGGAGGATCTCTCTATCGCCTTCGGGTAGTTCTTTCCAGACACGCTGGTTGACCGCGAAAACCAATGGGTCAGCCATGTAGTGCCAGAGCGTCAGGTACTTCTGGCCGACCTGATCGACGCGCGCTACGTCGAAGACCGATAGCGGGTTTTCCTGGCCGTCGACCGCGCCGGTGGTCAGGGCTGGCTTGGCATCCGCCCAGCTCATCTGAGTCGGGTTTGCGCCCAATGCTGTAAAGGTGTCCTGGAACAGTGGCGAACCCACTACTCGGATTTTGAGGCCGGCCAGATCGGCAGGCATCTTCACCGGCTTGGAGGAATTGGATATCTCGCGAAACCCGTTCTCACCCCATGCCAACGGAACGATTCCACGCTTCTCGATGGCAGCAAATGCCTGCTTACCGGCTTCGCCCTGAGTTATGGCGTCGAGGTCGGCGCTATCAGCCATCAGAAAGGGCAGGGAGAACAGGTTGAGTTCCGGAACCTGCGGCGACCAGTTGATGGTCGACCCGACTGCCATGTCGATCAATCCGGAGCGCATGGCCGAAAACTCTTTGGTCTGGTCGCCTGCGACCAGCTGAGCGTTTGGGTAAACGCGCAGAGTGATTTCTCCTTTCGAGCGCTCCTCTACGAGATCAGCCCATTTCTGCGCTGCTTGACCCCATGGAAAGGCGTCGGAAAGCACGGTGGAAACGGAGTATTCGCGAGCGGCAGCCGAGAATGTTGCAGACAGGGCGGCAGCAGCGGCCAACGCGGTTAGGCAGCGAGTCAGTTTCATGAGGCGTCCTTGTTCGGATTAGTCTTGGTTTTATTGGCGAACGGCCAGGCGATGGTACGCAACGACTGGCGGCGAGGGCGGGTAAGCCATCGGGACGCGCGGGTAGCGCGGAATACGACGCAGCTGGCTGCACCTGGTGGAGGCGGCGAGCGAGGAGGCGTCCAAGGCGCTGAAGACCTTATGGGTGAACAGCGTGTCAGTCGGAAGAGACTGGTCGGCCAACTATCGCAGAAGGCATTGGCGAGCGCTATTGCCGGAGTATTGATCGCTAGATCGATAACGGTCAGGCATCACGCAGCAGGTCATGCGCATTCAGCAGGTTGTAGGCAATCTCCGGGCGTCTCTCCATGGCCCGCCTGATAGCAGCGGGAATGGCTTGGCGGGTTTTTCTGCACAGCCCTGGAAGTTCGGCCAGTTCGATACGGATCCCTCGCATGCTGCGCACTTCGGTCGAGCCCGGCGACACTGCGAGCCGGATGCCCAGCTTTTGATAGAGCTGCAGCTGCATGTGCTCGAGGTCTTCGAGGCTAGCCAGATTTTCCAACCGCTCGATCAAGCGTCCTTCCTCATGCCGCGTCAGGCGAAGAATTCTTAGATCGCTTTCAGCGATATCCGAAAGCTCCGCGCGGCCACAGATACAAGCGGCAGGAGGGCAGGGCTGGCGAATTTGTACCGATGCAGTCATGGAGCTGATCATAGCGAACAGTGCGGGGTAGTTGACATGGCATGCCAAGGCTGTGTTCAAGAATAGTCCAGGTCTTCGGCGTCTTGCCTTTCGTTGGCATCACACAACTAAGAATCGGCGGTGCCAGAGCGAACCGGCCTTAGAGGCAGGGTGACTTCTCTGGTACGAGCCACTAGAATGCTTGCCCATTCTGGGGCCGGAACGCCGGCTTATGTCTGTGCAACGAGGAAAATCCATGCAAGTTTCTGTTGAAAGCACCTCCGCTCTTGAGCGCCGCATGACCATTGGCGTGCCGGTCGAGCGCATCGAGACCGAAGTCAACAAGCGTCTGCAACAGACCGCCAGTCGTGCAAAGATCCCAGGCTTCCGTCCCGGCAAGGTGCCGATGAGCGTAATCCGCCAGCGCTACGAAGCGGCTGCACGCCAGGAAGCGTTGGGCGATCTGATCCAGGCTACCTTCTACGAAGCAGTAGTTGCCGAAAAGCTGAATCCGGCTGGCGCGCCAGCAGTCGAGCCTAAAGTGTTCGAGAAGGGCAAGGACCTCGAATACATTGCCACTTTCGAAGTATTCCCTGAGTTCAAAGTTGCTGGTCTTGACGCCATTGAAGTCGAGCGTCTGGAGGCCGAAGTGGCGGACTCCGACGTAGATAACATGCTCGAAATCCTGCGCAAGCAGAACACTCGTTACGAGAAAGCCGATCGCGCGGCTGAAGACGGCGATCAGCTGAACATCGACTTCGTCGGCAAGATCGACGGTGAGGCCTTTGCAGGTGGCTCGGCACAAGGTACTCAGCTTGTACTTGGCTCCGGCCGCATGATCCCAGGCTTCGAATCGGCCTTGGTTGGTGCAACGGCTGGTGAAGAGCGAGTGATCAACCCGGCTTTCCCCGAGGATTACCAGAACCTCGATCTGGCTGGCAAAACTGCCGAATTTACAGTCACTGTGAACAGCGTTGAAGCTCCTAAGCTGCCAGAGCTGAATGAGGAATTCTTTTCACAATTCGGCGTTCAGGAAGGTGGCCTCGAAGGCTTCCGTGCTGAAGTGAAGAAGAACATGGAGCGAGAACTGCGTCAGGCCATCAAGACCAAGGTCAAGAACCAGGTCATGGAAGGGCTTGTAAGCGCGAATCCGATCGAAGTTCCAAAAGCACTCATCGACAACGAAGTGAACCGTCTGCGAGTTCAGGCCGTTCAGCAGTTCGGTGGCAACATCAAGCCCGATCAACTGCCGGCCGAGCTGTTTGAAGAGCAGGCCAAGCGCCGTGTAGTGCTGGGCCTGATCGTTGCTGAAGTGGTCAAGCAGTACGAGCTGAAGCCTGATGACGCGCGCGTCCGCGAGCTGATCGAAGAAATGGCTTCGGCTTATCAAGAGCCTGAGCAGGTCGTCTCCTGGTACTACAAAAATGACGAGCAATTGAACGAAGTCCGTTCTGTTGTGCTCGAAGAACAAGTTGTAGATACTGTCCTGCAGCAGGCTAAAGTGACCGACAAATCGGTCTCCTACGAAGAAGCAGTGAAGCCTGCGGAAGCTCCGCAAGCTGCCTGAACCTCTTCAATCGTTTAATGCACATTCATAAGCCAGCCTAGTGCTGGCTTATGTATTTGCGGCGTGACATAGGGAGTATCGTTGGAAATGTCCGGCAATTCGTTTATGCAAGCACCAGATATCCAGGCCGCTGGTGGACTGGTGCCGATGGTCATCGAGCAGTCCGCTCGTGGCGAGCGTGCGTATGACATCTACTCCCGCCTCCTGAAGGAGCGGGTGATTTTCGTGGTTGGCCAAGTGGAAGACTACATGGCTAACCTTATCGTGGCGCAGATGCTGTTCCTCGAGGCAGAAAACCCCGAGAAGGATATTCATCTGTACATCAACTCTCCTGGTGGGTCGGTAACCGCAGGTATGGCCATCTACGACACCATGCAGTTCATCAAGGCGGATGTCTCGACCACCTGTATCGGTCAGGCCTGCAGCATGGGCGCGTTCCTGCTTGCCGGTGGTGCAAAGGGTAAGCGCTTCTGTCTGCCGAATGCTCGAGTAATGATTCACCAGCCTTTGGGTGGCTTCCAGGGTCAGGCTTCGGATATCGATATCCATGCGCGTGAGATTCTTTTCATTCGTGAGCGGCTGAACCAGTTGCTTGCCCACCACACAGGGCAGGATCTGGAGACAATTGAGCGTGATACCAATCGCGACTACTTCATGAGTGCTTCTCGAGCGCTCGAGTACGGTGTTGTCGACGCTGTCCACGAAAAACGGCAACTGCCAGTCTAAACACTGGTCTTGGAGGGTGTAGAGAGCGGGCATCCGTCACGTGCGCTTTTTGCACCCTTGAAAATGCCCGCATTTGCCTTCATCTTGTATTTCAAGCCTTCCCCGATTGGATCGATCGAATGACTGACACCCGCAACGGCGAGGATTCCGGCAAGCTGCTCTATTGCTCTTTCTGCGGCAAAAGCCAGCATGAAGTACGCAAGTTGATTGCCGGCCCCTCTGTCTTTATCTGCGACGAGTGCGTAGACCTGTGCAATGACATCATCCGTGAGGAGGTGCAAGAAGCACAGGCCGAAAGCAGCGCGCAAAAACTGCCTGCGCCCAAGGAGATCAGCGGCATTCTCGACCAGTACGTAATTGGTCAGGAGCGCGCCAAGAAAATCCTCGCAGTGGCTGTTTACAACCATTACAAGCGACTCAATCAGCGCGACAAGAAAGAAGAAGTCGAGCTGGGCAAAAGCAACATCCTGCTCATAGGGCCGACCGGTTCAGGCAAGACACTGCTCGCCGAAACACTCGCACGGCTGCTGAACGTACCGTTTACCATCGCTGACGCCACAACGCTTACTGAGGCTGGTTACGTTGGCGAGGATGTCGAGAACATCATTCAGAAACTGCTACAGAAGTGCGATTACGACGTAGAGAAAGCCCAGATGGGCATCGTCTACATCGACGAAATCGACAAGATATCTCGCAAGTCGGATAACCCTTCCATTACCCGTGACGTATCTGGTGAGGGTGTTCAGCAAGCGCTGCTTAAATTGATCGAGGGTACTGTTGCCTCGGTGCCGCCTCAGGGTGGCCGTAAGCATCCCCAGCAGGAATTCCTGCAAGTCGACACTCGTAACATCCTGTTTATTTGCGGTGGCGCATTTGCCGGGCTGGAAAAGGTTATTCAAGGTCGCTCGACGCAGGGCGGGATTGGTTTCAATGCCGAAGTCCGTAGTAAAGACCCTGGTAAGAAGATAGGTGAATCTCTACGAGCGGTTGAGCCGGACGATCTGGTTAAGTTTGGTCTGATCCCCGAGTTCGTAGGTCGCTTGCCGGTCATTGCTACGCTTGACGAGCTGGATGAAGCGGCGCTCATTCAGATCCTTACCGAGCCCAAGAACGCTTTGACGAAACAGTACGCCAAGCTTTTCGAACTGGAAGGCGTAGATCTCGAATTCCGTACCGATGCCCTCAAGGCGGTTGCTTCCAGGGCACTGGAGCGCAAGACCGGGGCGCGTGGTCTGCGTTCGATCCTTGAAGGCGTTCTGCTGGATACCATGTATGAGATCCCGTCTCAGAAGGATGTCAGCAAGGTCGTGATCGACGAAAGCGTGATCGAAGGTACTTCACAGCCGCTGCTTATCTACGAGAACAGCGAGCCGCCTGCGAAGGCTGCGCCGGACGCGTAATACAACAAGGGGCCTCCGGGCCCCTTTGCTTTTCTACAGCATCCTTGTTTTTTGCCCCTGGCGCCCTCATCTTGATGCCAAGCATGTTTTCTCCGTTTATCGCCGTATGGCCGTCGTAGAGCTGAATTTATGAAGACAACCATCGAACTGCCCCTTTTACCGCTGCGCGACGTAGTGGTTTACCCGCATATGGTGATTCCGCTGTTCGTCGGGCGGGAAAAATCTATCGAGGCGCTGGAAGCGGCGATGTCCGGCGACAAGCAGATACTGCTCTTGGCCCAGAAGAACCCGGCTGACGATGATCCGAACGAAGAAGGCCTGTACCGGGTGGGTACGGTCGCGACGGTTCTGCAACTGTTGAAGCTGCCAGACGGCACAGTCAAAGTGCTGGTCGAGGGTGAACAGCGTGGTGTGATTGATCGCTTTTTCGATGTGGACGACCATTGCCGCGCTGAAGTATCGCTGATCGATGAAACGGAAATCGAAGAGCGTGAAGCTGAAGTCTTCACCCGCAGTCTTTTGAGCCAATTCGAGCAGTACGTTCAGCTCGGGAAGAAGGTGCCTTCCGAGGTGCTTTCATCTCTCGCCAGCATTGACGAGCCGGCACGTCTGGTCGATACCATGGCTGCTCACATGGCGCTCAAGATTGAGCAAAAGCAAGCCATACTCGAAATCACCGACCTGCCTGAAAGAGTCGAGCACGTTCTGGCGCTGCTGGACGCTGAAATAGACCTCCTACAGGTCGAGAAGCGCATCCGGGGTCGTGTCAAGAAACAGATGGAGCGAAGCCAGCGCGAGTATTACCTGAATGAGCAGATGAAGGCCATTCAGAAGGAGCTGGGGGACATTGATGAAGGTCACAACGAAATCGATGACCTGAAAAAGCGCATTGAAAACGCCGGATTGAGCAAAGACGCGTATACGAAGGCCACGACCGAGCTGAACAAGCTCAAGCAGATGTCGCCGATGTCCGCCGAAGCGACAGTAGTCCGGACCTACATTGATTGGTTGGTCAATGTGCCTTGGAAGGCAGCGAGCAAGGTTCGCCTCGACCTGACCAAGGCGGAAGAGGTGCTCGATACTGATCACTACGGCCTTGAGGAAGTCAAAGACCGTATCCTTGAATACCTCGCCGTGCAGAAGCGCGTTAAGAAGCTCAAGGGGCCAGTGCTGTGCCTGGTAGGTCCCCCAGGTGTGGGTAAAACGTCACTTGCCGAATCCATTGCGCGCTCGACTAACCGCAAGTTCGTGAGAATGGCGCTGGGCGGCGTGCGTGATGAGGCTGAGATTCGTGGCCATCGGCGCACCTATATCGGTTCGATGCCGGGCCGTCTGATCCAGAAGATGACCAAAGTGGGTGTTCGCAACCCGCTGTTCCTGCTCGACGAGATCGACAAGATGGGGAACGACATGCGCGGTGATCCTGCGTCCGCGCTGCTGGAGGTACTGGACCCCGAGCAGAACCATAATTTCAACGACCATTACCTCGAGGTGGACTACGACCTTTCCGACGTAATGTTCCTCTGCACTGCTAACTCCATGAACATCCCGGCACCGCTGCTGGATCGGATGGAGATCATTCGTCTGCCTGGCTACACCGAAGACGAGAAGATCAATATCGCCACGCGCTACCTGGTCCCGAAGCAGGTTGAGGCCAATGGGCTGAAAAAAACCGAGTTGCTGTTCGAAGAGGAGGCCATCCGCGACATCATCCGTTTCTACACGCGCGAAGCGGGCGTACGTGGCTTGGAGCGTCAGGTGGCGAAGGTATGCCGCAAGGTCGTGAAGGAGCACGCAGCGGAAAAGCGCTTTGAAGTGAAAGTCACTGCCGATTCGCTCGAGCATTTCCTCGGCGTGCGTAAGTTCCGTTACGGCCTCGCTGAACAGCAGGATCAGGTTGGGCAGGTGACGGGCCTTGCATGGACACAGGTTGGCGGCGAACTGCTGACCATCGAGGCGGCTGTGGTCCCTGGAAAAGGCAGGCTGACCAAAACAGGTTCGCTCGGCGACGTGATGGGAGAATCCATTACTGCTGCGCTGACCGTGGTTCGTAGTAGGGCGGCAAGTCTTGGCCTTCCCGTTGACTTCCACGAGAAGCAGGACATCCATATCCACGTTCCGGAGGGCGCTACGCCTAAGGACGGCCCGAGCGCAGGTATCGGCATGTGCACAGCGCTCGTATCAGCGCTGACGCAAATACCGGTGCGTGCCGAAGTTGCCATGACCGGTGAAATCACTCTGCGTGGTCAGGTTCTGGCTATTGGTGGTTTGAAGGAAAAGTTGCTCGCCGCACATAGGGGTGGCATCAAGACTGTGATCATTCCAGAAGAGAATCAGCGTGATCTGAAAGAGATTCCGGAGAATATTAAGCAGGACCTGCAGATTAAACCGGTCAAGTGGATTGACGAAGTCCTCCAAATTGCGCTGCAATACGCGCCGGAGCCCTTGCCCGATGCGGCTCCTGATATCGTTGCAAAGGACGACAAGCGCGAGCCTGATTCCAAGGAGCGAATCAGCACGCATTAGTCTGCAAGGCTTCATTGACACATTTTCGGTAGCCTTGATATAAGCCGGCCCTTCGTGTCGTTGCTATTTCGGCGCCGCTTTGCTTACACCCAAAATTAAAGATACGACTCAACAGAAATAAGGGGACTTAGAGTGAACAAGTCGGAACTGATCGATGCCATTGCTGCATCTGCTGATATCCCGAAAGCTGTTGCTGGCCGCGCGCTGGATGCAGTAATTGAATCCGTCACAGGCGCTCTGAAGGCTGGTGATTCCGTGGTACTGGTTGGTTTCGGTACTTTCGCTGTCAAGGAGCGTGCTGCTCGTACCGGCCGCAACCCTCAGACTGGTAAGCCGATCGACATCGCTGCTGCTAAGATTCCGGGTTTCAAGGCTGGTAAAGCACTGAAAGACGCTGTCAACTAAGCGTTTTCGATCCGGCCAGTAGTCGCTAATGCTGACTCTGGCCTGGAGCGGTTATTCAAACAGGCATTGCCTGTTGTGTTCGGGCTTGGGGGATAAGCCCAACTGCTCCAAAAGCTCCGAGAAGGCGCATCCCTGGATGCGCCTTTCTTTTATCCGGATTCCACCCTTGCTGCAGTGAACATTGCGCAGCTGACTCCTGGGGGATGCATGCTTCAGAACATCAGGGACAATTCACAAGGCTGGATTGCCAAAACGATCATCGGCATCATTATCATGTTGCTGGCGCTGACGGGCTTCGACGCCATCTTCAACGCTGCCAGCAACAGCCGAAACGCCGCTGAGGTCAACGGTGAGGAAATCTCGCTGGATGAGCTCAACCAAGCAATGAACATGCAGCGACGTCAGCTCGCCCAGCAACTTGGTGGTAATTTCGATCCTTCGATGCTTGATGACAAGCTCGTACGCGAGTCTTCCTTGCGCGCTTTGATCGACCGTGCACTGTTGCTTCAAGGTGCCCGCGACGCGGATTTCGCTTTTTCCGAGACGGCGCTCGACCAGTTGATTCTGCAAACGCCCGAGTTCACCGTTGATGGTGCATTCAGCGCGGCGCGCTTCGACCAGGTCATTCAGCAGATGGGCTACACGAGGTTTCAATTTCGTGAGCTCATGAAGCAGGAAATGCTCATAGGTCAGCTTCGGGCCGGGATATCCGGTTCTGGCTTCGTGACGGACGAGCAGATCGAGGCGTTTGCTCGTCTCGAACAGCAAACTCGTGATTTCGCCACTATTTCCATTCCTGCAGACACAGCTAGCGTGGAGGTAAGCGACGACGAAGCGCGCCAGCACTACGAGCAGAACACTGACCGCTATCGCTCGCCAGAGCAGGTGGTGGTTGAGTACGTCGAGTTGAAGAAGGAGTCCTTCTTTGATCAGGTTGAGGCTTCAGACGACGACGTAAATGATCTGTATCAGCAACGCATCGCTAATCTGGCAGAACAACGTCGTGCCGCACATATCCTGATCGAGGCTGATGACGCGGGCGATGGCGATGCGAGAGTCAAAATTGACGAAGTTGCCAAACGCCTGAGTGAAGGCGAGGACTTCGCCGCTTTGGCCAAGGAGCTTTCAGAGGATCCCGGCTCTGCTAATGAAGGTGGAGATCTCGGCTTCGCAGGCCCAGGTGTCTACGACCCGGCCTTTGAAGAGGCTCTGTACGCACTAAAGGATGGCCAGGTTTCTGAGCCGATTCGTTCAGAGTTCGGCTGGCATCTGATCAAGCTGCTCGGCGTTCAGTCACCGGAGGTTCCGACTCTCGATAGCCTCAGGCCCGAGCTGGTTCGTGAGATCAAGGCTCAGCAAGTAGAACAACGCTTTGTCGAAGCTAGCAAGCAGCTTGAAGACACCGCGTTTGAATCCTCCGACCTTGCCCAACCGGCTCAGGAGTTGGGCCTTTCCGTCCAGACAACTCAAGCCTTTGGACGTGAGGGTGGGGCAGGTGTGGCAGCGAATCGGCAGGTCATCCAGGCCGCGTTCAGCGAAGAAGTTCTAGTTGATGGCGCGAACAGTGGTGTCATAGAACTGGACCCAGATACCGCCATTGCAGTCCGCGTGAAGCAGCACTTGCAACCTGAAGCGTTGCCATTCGATGAGGTCAAGGACGATATCGTCGCGCAGCTTCAGCGCAGCAAGGCCACTGATCAGGCGAAGCAGGCGAGTGAGGAACTGATCGCCACCTTGCGTGACGGTGGTGACGCGAGCGGCCAGTGGCAGCCCGTAGAAGCCGCTTCTCGCAGCCAGGAGGGTGTTGAACCTGAGGTGCTGCAGCAAGTGTTCCGCATGCCGAAGCCTGAAGCCAACGAAAAGCCTAGCTATGGCATGGTTAGGCTCACTAATGGTGACTATGTGGTCGTTCGGTTAAGCGGTGTTAGCGAGCCTGAATCCGCGCTATCGGAAGAAGACAAGCAAAACTATCGTCGCTTCCTTGCCTCACGTAGCGGGCAGCAGGATTTCGCTGCGTATCGGCAAATGCTGCACAGTGATGCCAAGATCGAAACTTTCTGACAGGCATTAACAGGCAAAAAAAAACCCGCATCCAATGCGGGTTTTTTTGTTTCGCTCGGACTTATCAATCCTCGATTGCACCCATGGCGGTAGTGTTGAAACCACCATCGACATAGAGGATTTCACCGCTGATCCCAGATGCGAGGTCGGAGCAGAGGAATGCGCCGGCATTGCCGACTTCATCGATGGTTACGTTGCGGCGCAGGGGCGTCTGTTTCTCATTGGCGGCCAGCATCTTACGGAAACTCTTGATGCCTGAAGCGGCGAGGGTCCGGATAGGGCCCGCTGAAACTGCGTTAACCCGCGTACCTTCAGGGCCAAGGCTGCCAGCCAGATAACGTACACCCGCTTCGAGGCTGGCCTTGGCCATGCCCATGACGTTGTAGTTGGGCATGGTGCGCTCAGCGCCGAGGTAGGACAAGGTAAGGATGCTGCCGTTACGTCCTTTCATCAGAGGACGGCCAGCCTTGGCCAGCGCAACGAGACTGTAGGCGCTGATGTCGTGTGCGATGCGGAAGCCGTCGCGCGTGGTGACATCGGTGAAATCACCATCTAGCTGATCGCCAGGTGCGAAACCGACGGAATGGACGATGCCATCAAGGCTATCCCACTTTTTGCCCAGTTCTTCGAATACCTTGACGATTTCGTCGTCGCTTGCAACGTCGCAAGGGAAACACAGATCCGGACTCGAGCCCCAGCTGGCAGCGAACTCTTCGACGCGGCCCTTGAGCTTTTCGTTCTGATAGGTGAAAGCCAGTTCGGCGCCCTCACGGTGCATGGCCGCGGCGATGCCGGAGGCAATCGACAGTTTGCTGGCGACGCCGACGATCAGTACGCGCTTACCGGTAAGAAAACCCATGTGCTTGTCCCTCTTCTGGTTGTTCATCAGTAGCCGGCGCCATGAAGGCCGATTCCAGCAACTGCTGTGTATACGGATGTTGGGGGGCGGCAAAGATGGCCTTTGCTGCTCCCTGTTCAATGACCCTGCCTTGCTTGACCACCATCATCTGGTGACTTAGCGCCCTTACCACCGCCAGGTCGTGGCTGATGAACAGGTAGGTCAGGTTGTACTTGGCCTGTAGCGAGCGTAGTAGCTCCACTACCTGCCGCTGCACGGTTCGATCCAGCGCCGAGGTAGGTTCATCAAGCAGGATCAGATCAGGCTTGAGAACCAGTGCCCTGGCAATGGCGATCCGCTGCCGCTGCCCACCGGAAAACTCGTGGGGGTAACGGTGTCGACTTTCCGGGTCGAGTCCGACTTCGACCAGCGCATCGATGATTGCTCGCGCTTGCTCCGTAGCGGAGCCCATCCCGTGAATGCTGAGGCCCTCTCCGACGATCTGGCCTACAGACATGCGCGGGCTGAGACTGCCAAAAGGATCCTGAAACACCACCTGCATCTGACGTCTAAGCGGGCGTACTGCCCCTTGCGACATTTTCTCCAGCGCCTGGTCCCGAAAACGAATCTCACCGGTGCTGGAGATCAGTCGAAGTATCGCTAACCCTAGTGTGGACTTTCCCGATCCACTTTCACCTACGATCCCCAGCGTCTGCCCTTGGGGCAAACTGAACGTGACGCCGTCGACCGCCTTGATGTGGTCAACGGTGCGCCGAAAGAGTCCCTTCTTGATAGGAAACCAGACTCGCAGGTCTTTGACTTCCAATAATGCTGGGGCGGCTTCCACAACTGCCACCGGGTCTCCGCTGGGTTCGGCCGCAAGCAGTTCCTGGGTATAAGGATGCTCTGGCGATCTGAACAGTTTTTCGCAAGCTGCCTGTTCGACGACGCGACCGCTCTGCATGACACATACTCGATGAGCGATGCGTCGAACGAGATTCAGATCGTGGCTGATCAGCAGAAGCGCCATTCCCAGGCGCGCCTGCAGATCCTTGAGCAGCTCCAGGATCTTCAGTTGCACCGTAACGTCCAGCGCGGTGGTGGGCTCGTCGGCGATCAGTAGTTCAGGTTCGTTTGCCAACGCCATGGCAATCACCACGCGCTGACGTTGTCCGCCTGATAGCTCATGGGGATACGCACGGATCCGCTTTGCAGGTTCCGGAATTCCCACCAGTTCGAGAAGCTCCAAGGTACGTGCCGTGGCGGCCTTGCCATTGAGCCCCTTGTGGATTTGCAGTACCTCGTTGATCTGCTTGCCGATGGTGTGAAGGGGGTTGAGCGAAGTCATCGGCTCCTGAAATACCATTGCGATGCGATTACCGCGAACGCCCCGCATGCGTTTTTCAGAGGCTTTGAGCAGGTCTTCCCCGGCATAACGGATTTCGCCTGCGGGGTGCTGGGCCAGCGGGTAGGGCAGGAGCCGCAGTATGGAATGCGCAGTGACGGACTTGCCGGAACCGCTTTCACCCACCAGCGCCAGCGTCTCGCCCTTGCGAATATCGAAGCTCACGCCCTCGACTACGCGGTGAGCTTTGCCACCTGTGACAAACTCGACGGCCAGATCGCGGATCTCAATCAGATTCTCGGTCATGCTATTTCCTTGGGTCGAAGGCATCACGCGCGGCCTCGCCGATAAACACCAGCAGCGTCAGCATGACGGCAAGCACCATGAAGGCACTGATGCCCAGCCAGGGCGCCTGCAGATTCGACTTGCCCTGTGCGACCAGTTCGCCGAGAGACGGCGCCCCAGGCGGCAGACCGAAGCCAAGGAAGTCCAATGCAGTCAAGGTACCTATCGCGCCGGTGAGGATGAACGGCATGAAGGTCATGGTTGAGACCATCGCGTTAGGGAGAATGTGACGAAACATGATGGCTCCGTTACGCATCCCCAATGCCCTTGCTGCGCGTACATATTCGAGATTTCGACCTCGCAGGAACTCTGCACGGACAACATCAACCAGACTCATCCACGAGAAAAGCAGCATGATTCCGAGCAGCCACCATAAGTTGGGCTGCACGAAGCTCGCGAGGATGATCAGCAGGTAGAGCACTGGCAACCCCGACCAGATCTCCAGGACGCGCTGACCCACGAGATCCACCCAGCCCCCATAGAACCCTTGCAAGGCGCCAGCAATTACACCGATCACCGAGCTGATCAGGGTGAGCGTCAGTGCAAACAGAACGGAGATTCGAAAGCCGTAGATGACTCTGGCAAGGACATCGCGGCCCTGGTCGTCGGTCCCCAGCCAGTTATCTAGGGATGGTGGGGCAGGTGCTGGAACCTGAAGATCGTAATTGATGCTGGAGTGATGGAACGGAATCGGTGGCCAGATCATCCAGCCGTCTTTTTTCTCGATCAGCTCCTGGATGTAAGGGCCTTTGTAGTTGGCCTGCAAGGGAAACTCCCCACCGAATACTGTCTCGGGGTAGCGCTTGGCGACGGGGAAATACCACCCGCCGTCAAAACGCACGACGATGGGCTTGTCGTTGGCGATCATCTCCGCCCCGAGACTCAGGATGAACAGCGTGAGAAATATCCAGAGCGACCACCAGCCCCGCTTGTGCGCTTTGAACAGGGCAAAACGACGCTGATTCAACGGCGACAGCGTCATTTCAGGCCTCCCTGCTTTCGAAGTCGATTCGTGGATCAACGAGCGTGTAGGTCAGGTCGCCAATCAGCTTTACGACGAGGCCGAGCAGGGTGAACAGGAAGAGCGTGCCAAATACCACTGGATAGTCGCGGTTGATGGCGGCTTCGAAGCTGAGCAGTCCCAGCCCGTCCAGCGAAAAAATCACTTCGATCAACAGCGAGCCAGTGAAGAACATGCCGATGAATGCGGAGGGGAAGCCGGCAATGATGATCAACATGGCATTGCGAAAGACATGGCCATAGAGCACGCGATTCTTGCTGAGGCCCTTTGCGCGCGCTGTGATGACGTACTGTTTGTTGATTTCGTCGAGGAAGCTGTTTTTCGTCAGCAGGGTCAGGGTCGCGAAATTCCCAATGACCAATGCCGTCACCGGAAGCGCCAGATGCCAGAAGTAGTCGATGATTTTCCCACCAAGCGTCAGTTCGTCGAAGTTGCCCGACGTGAGTCCTCTCAACGGAAACCAGTTCCAATAACTGCCGCCGGCAAACAACACGATGAGCAGAATGGCAAACAGGAACGCTGGTATTGCGTAGCCCACGATGATTGCCGAACTGGTCCAGACGTCGAACGCCGTGCCATGGCGAGTCGCCTTGGCGATTCCCAGCGGTATCGAGGCCATGTACATGATCAGCGTGCTCCATAACCCCAAGGAGATAGAGACTGGCATCTTCTCGATGATCAGGTCGGTCACCTTGGCGTCTCGGAAGAAGCTCTCCCCGAAGTCGAGGCGCAGGTAGTTGCTCAGCATGATCCAGAAGCGCTCAGGAGCCGGTTTGTCAAACCCATAGAGCCGCTCGATCTCAGCAATAAGGTCGGGATCAAGGCCTTGCCCGCCTCGATAGTTGTTGCTACCGGTGGCCACTTCGGAACCGCCGCCGGCTATCCGACTGGTCGCGCCTTCAAACCCTTCCAGCTTGGCAATAGCCTGCTCGACCGGCCCACCAGGGGCAGCCTGAATAATGATGAAGTTGATGAGCAAGATGCCGAACAGGGTTGGAATGATCAGCAACAACCGCCGGAAAACATAAGCAAGCATGCTTATCTCTCCGCCGCAGGATTAGCGCCGGCGGGGTTTGATCCGTCCGTGTCCCCATCTTCGATTGGCTTCGGCTTGGGCATATCGATATCGGGCTTATGCCACCAGGTCATCAGGCCCACATTCGAGTCGGGGGTGATTGACGGATGAGCAAGATGATTCCAGTAAGCAACCCTCCAGGTCTTGATGTGCCAGTTGGGGATCACGTAGTGGCCCCACAGCAGGGTACGATCCAAGGCGCGAGTGCGAGTGATCAGCTCTTCGCGCGAGTCGGCGTTGATCAGCTTTTCTACCAAGGTGTCGATTGCCGGATCCTTCAATCCAATGAAGTTGCGACTTCCCGGATTGTCCGCGCTGGCCGAGTGCCAATATTCGCGCTGCTCGTTACCTGGGGAGCTTGATTGGGCGAAGCCGCTGACGATCATGTCGTAGTCACGGGAGCGGAGCCGATTGATGTACTGCGAGACATCGACTCGGCGGATTTCCAGGTCGATGCCCAAGCCCGCAAGGTTGCGCTTGTATGGCAGCAGCACACGCTCGAAGTCAGCCTGAACCAGCAGGAACTCCAGCTTTACCGGCTTGCCGTTGGCATCGACCATGCGGTCGTTTTCGATCTTCCAGCCAGCGGCAGTCAACAGCTCATAGGCGCGTCGCTGCTGTTCGCGAATCATGCCGTCGGCTTTGGTCTGGGGCAGTTCGAAAGCCTTGTCGAACACAGCATCGGGTACTTTGCCACGCAGTGGCTCCAACACACTCAGTTCCTTCTCGCTCGGCAATCCCGAAGATGCGAGTTCAGAGTTGTCGAAGTAACTGGTGGTGCGCGTGTAGGCGCCGTTGAACAGCTGACGATTCGTCCATTCAAAATCAAAAAGCAAAGCCAGGGCTTCTCGTACTTTGATGTCCTGCAGCCGAGCGCGACGAGTATTGAAAATGAAACCCTGCATACCTTGCGGATTATGGTTTTCGATTTCTTCTTTGACTATTCGCCCGTTCTTGACGGCCGGGATGTCATAGGCGGTCGCCCAGTTCTTCGCGCTGGTTTCCAGCCAGTAATCAAAATGGCCGGCTTTGAATGCTTGAAGTGCAACCGTGTTGTCCCGGTAGTAATCGAAATGCACGTGGTCGAAGTTGTAGAAACCTCTATTTACCGCCAGATCCTTACCCCAATAGTCTTCGACCCGGGCATATCGAACGGATCGACCAGCCTCGACCTTTTCGACGCGATAAGGACCGCTGCCGAGGGGTATTTCCATGCTGCCTGAAGTGAAGTCTCGGTCAGCCCACCAGTGTTTCGGCAAGATCTGAAGCTGGCCAAGAATCAATGGCAGCTCTCGGTTACCAGCATGTTTGAAATCGAAACGAACGCGCCGAGGGCCTTCAGCCACGGCCTTTTCGACGTCTGCATAATAGCCACGGTAATGCGGAGCGCCTTTGCTGACGAGGGTCTCGAAGCTGAAAACAACGTCCTCGGCTTCTACGGGCTCGCCATCATGGAAGCGCGCTTCGGGTCTCAGATAGAAGCGCACCCACTCGTTGTTCGGGCCTTTCTCGATCTTTTCTGCCAGCAGCCCGTAAACGGTGAAAGGCTCGTCCAGGCTGCTGGTCGTCAGCGTGTCGTAAACGAGACCGATGTCGTCAGCTGAAACGCCCTTGTTAATGAAGGGGTTCAGGGTATCGAAACTGCCGAAGCCCGCCTGGCGGAGCAGACCGCCCTTCGGCGCGTCCGGGTTGGCGTAATCGAAATGAGCAAATTCCGCTGGATACTTGGGCTTTTCGCCGTACAGGGTCAGCGCATGTTGGGGTGCGGCTTTGAGCATCCCGCTGACACACAGGAGAGCCAGGGCGCCCGCTCGCAGGAAAGACAGTCGTGCATTTCTTGTCATTGAGCCTTCTCCAGGTCCTTTAACCACCATGCACGTACCCCGAGTGTATAAGGCGGGGTGGTGACGTGGGCGAACCGGTTGCGATAAGCCAGTCGGTGGTAGCTGATGTACCAGTTTGGAATGGTGTAGTGATTCCACAGCAAGACACGGTCGATGGCGCGCGCCGCAGCGATCTGCTCGTCCCGGGATTTGGCTGCAAGCAGCTTCGTCAGTAGCTCGTCGACTATCGGATTGGCAATGCCGGCGTAGTTTCGCCCGCCCTTGACGCTGACCTGGCTGGAATGGAAATACAGCCACTGCTCGAGTCCTGGACTCAGACTCTGGCCCAGAGTCGTCAGTATCACGTCGTAGTCGTACTGATCCAGGCGTTGCTTGTACTGCGCTCCATCGACGCTGCGCAGATTCGCCTGAATACCGATTCGCGCCAGGTTCTCCGTATAGGGTTGCAGGATGCGCTCGAGACGTGGGTTGACGAGCAGGATCTCGAAGCGAAAAGCGCGACCAGCTTTGTCGCGAAGGCCATCCGGGGTCAGCTTCCAGCCGGCTTCCTGGAGTAGGGCCAGAGCTTTGCGTAAGGTGTCACGCGGAATCCCGCGGCCGTCCGTTTCCGGCAGTTCGAATGGCTCAGTGAATAACTGCGCTGGCAGCTGATCGCGGAAGGGTGACAGCAGCAGCCATTCTCCGCCTTCCGGTAATCCGGTCGCTGCGAAGTCGCTGTTCGGGTAGTAGCTTTCGCTCCGCTTGTAGGCCCCATAGAACAGCGCGCGATTCGTCCATTCAAAGTCGAACAGCATGCCCAATGCCTGACGAACCCTGATATCCGCAAAGGTGGGCCGCCGACCATTCAAGAACAGCGCCTGCGTCTGGGTCGGAATCTGGTGTGGGATTTCGGCACGAATGACATCGCCGCGCAGGACGGCCGGGAATTGATAACCGTTGGCCCAGTTCTTCGCCTGATGCTCGATGTAGAAATCGAATTCACCGACTTTGAATGCTTCGAAAGCGACGGTTGTGTCGCGATAGAACTCCACTTCGACCCGGTTGAAGTTGTACTTCCCTCGGTTGGCTGGGAGATCGGCGCCCCACCAGTTCTGGACCCGTTCGAACGCTACCCTGCGGCCTGGCTGTACCTCGCTGATTCGATATGGACCACTTCCGAGCGGCGGCTCGAACGTGGTGGCTCGAAAATCCCGGTCTTTCCAGTAATGCTGAGGTAGGACCGGCAGCTCACCGAGCCTCATGATAAGCAGGGGCTGTTCGGGCTTGTCGAACACGAAGCGGATGCGGTGCCGGTTGAGTATGTCAACTCGCTCGACCCCTTGCAGATCGGTGCGAAAACGGGGATGACCGTCCTTGATCAGAAGTCGGTAGGAGAAGGCAACGTCGTAGGCGGTGATCGGGCGACCGTCATGGAAGCGCGCAGATTCGCGCAGATTGAAAACCACCCAGCTATGGTTGTCGCTGTATTCGATGGTTTCTGCGATCAACCCGTAAGCAGAAGCGGGCTCATCACCCGAGGGGTCATAAACGCCGGTGCCGACCATCAGCGGTTCGTTCATCTCGCTGATGCCGTACTGAAAGAAACCGGGTGTCGCGGTCGGGCTGGTGCCCTTGAAGGTATAGGGATTGAGCGTGTCGAAGGTGCCTGATGCCATCAAGCGGACAATCCCGCCCTTTGGCGCGTCGGGGTTGACCCAATCGAAATGGGCAAAGTTTTCTGCATATTTAAGCGTGCCGAACTGCGCATAACCGTGGCTTTCGCTGATGGTGGCGAAAGACGGAAAGCTCAGTCCCAGGCAGCTCAATAGTATTAGGATGGGTCGCATCAAACGGTGAATCCGATCCATGGCGCTTTCGGTCTTTTCGGCCGAGTACAGTAACAGCTTGTATCGGCTGGAAAAAGGCCAGCCATCTGGGCAAACTGCCTTTCCTTTTTTAGCCGCCCAATGCCTGGGTGAGGTCGCAGATCTTGAGTGAAACTACCTATGGGCTGCAGTCATGGATAGACCGCTTGAATCAGTCCGAGCTGCCTGCCTTGGCGGCGGTCGTGCAGGATCTGCAGCGGCTAACGCAGCAGGAGAATGCCTCCGTTCAGCAACTAGCGGACGTGCTGCTACGCGACGCGTCGCTGACGTCCAAGGTCCTTAGGGTCGGGAATAGCAGCTATTACAATCCGTCGCAGGAAACTATCAAGACCATATCCCGCGCCATCGT
Source organism: Stutzerimonas stutzeri (assembly GCF_024448895.1). Classification (GTDB taxonomy): domain Bacteria; phylum Pseudomonadota; class Gammaproteobacteria; order Pseudomonadales; family Pseudomonadaceae; genus Stutzerimonas; species Stutzerimonas stutzeri_Q. Next base: position 169,810 of record NZ_JAMOIC010000006.1, on the reverse strand, counting down.
GATGATCGGCTTCGACAATGTTCGATTGATCAGCCTTTCAGTCAGCCTGATCGATGGCCTTCTGGATCAAGCGCCACGTCAACAGCTACAGGAACTGCTGGCCAGGTCGTTCCACGCAGCTGTTCAGGCCCGAAATATCGCGGGCTATGTACTGACCAAGCACGAAGAAGAGGTTTTCATCGCGACCTTGCTACACGAGGTTGGTGAGCTTGCCTTCTGGGGCTGTGGCGGTGCGCAGGCAGATGAGCTTGCAGCTGCCTTGACCGTAAGCGAAGTGGACCACGATCAAGCTGTCGAGAGGATCATCGGCACGAGTTTTCGTCAGTTGAATCTTGGGCTCATTAAGAGCTGGAACATCGGAGAACTGGCCAGCTTCGCTCACAGCTCGGCGAACCTGCGCGATCCCGCAGTGCGCTCAGTGAGTCTTGGTGCTCGTATTGGCGTAGCCGCGCTGAACGGCTGGGGATGTCCCGAGATGGACGCGTTGGTAAAGGAGCTGGCGGAGTTCAGCGGGATATCCGAAGAAGATGCAATGCAGCAGATCCTCGCCAGCGCAGACGAGGCAGTCAATGTCGCAACGACATTCGGCGCGAGCCGCTTGGGGAAGCTGATTCCGTCAACAGACCCGGAGCAGGTCAAGCTGCAACAGGCCCAGCGCGCGGCCAGTCTTCTGCAGCCTAACCTGCTTTTGATGCAGCAATCGATGCAGGATCTGGGGATGATGACGTCCAGTCGAGGCGATGTCGCACTGATTCTGAACGCTTTGCTCAAAGGTCTGCATGAAGGGGCAGGGCTCGAACGCGTGATGCTCGCGGTTCTCGCTGAGCAGCAAACTGCGTTTCGCGCCAAGCGTGTCGCTGGTGAGCAAACTCAACCGTGGCTCGAGAGCTTCGTTCTGCCGGGTGATTCGTCGGGGCAGGCGCATATCTTCAGCTACGTGCTAAGACAGCGTCAGCCCCTCTGGATGGGGGTGCCAGCAAGCTACAACCTCGATGACCTCGTAACCTTGCCGCTTCGCCAGCAGCTGGGGAAGGGGATGTTCTTCATTGCACCGCTCATGGCCGGCACGCGGGAAATCGGTGTGCTCTATGCGGACAACCGCATTTCCGATCGCGCGTTGAAGCATGAGCAGTTCATAGCCTTCCAGCGGTTCACGCAGCTGGCAGGTCGTTGCCTCGAAGCATTGAGTAAACGCAGCTGATCGCCTCAACCAATTCGGGTTGGATTAACGCGGAATATAGAGCGTAAGCGTTTGGCCCGGTTTGAGCTTCTGGCTGTCTCTCGGATTCCATGTTTTAAGGTTGTTGATCTGAACGTTGAAGCGCTTGGCTATCTCGTAAAGCGAGTCGCCTTTCTTCACCTTGTAATAGGTTGGAGCAGGTTTGGCCTTTTGATTGCTGCCGGCTGCCTGAAGAAACAGCGCCTGGCCTACCTTCAGGGTGCTGCCGGACAGGTTGTTCCATTGCTGTAGATCATGCACCGAGACTTTCTGGCTCTTGGCAATGTCCCAAAGGCTGTCTCCCTTGCGGACCCGATAGCTGCGTGGCGCCGGTTGGCTTCTTGCCACGGCATGAAGAAGCTCGGCGGACTGCTTCGTGCCGGCTGGTTGTGGAAGGCTCAAGACCTGTCCTATCTGCAGGCTGTCGCTGCGCAGGCGGTTGAGATCCCGGATGATGTTGACTGACAGGTTGTGCCTGTTGGCGATCGCACCAAGAGTATCGCCGGGGCGTACCTTATACTGCTGCCAGTCAACCAGATCCTGCGGCTTCATCAGGGCCAGGTTCGCGGCGAACATCTCGGCTTTGGCGCTCGGGACCAGGAGATGCTGAGGTCCATCAAGGGTTATGCGACGGGTAAAAGCCGGGTTCAGCTGGTAGATCTCGTCTTCATCGAGCTCCGCCATCTCGGCGACTCTGGCGAGGTCCATCCGCTGCTTTAGCGCGACCACCTCAAAGTAGGGTTCATTGGCAATCGGAGTCAGGTCCAAGCCGTATGCTTCAGGCGTCTGCACCATCTGCGACAGGGCGAGGAGCTTTGGTACGTAGTCCTGAGTCTCTCGCGGAAGTGGCAGGTTCCAGTAATCAGTAGGCAGGCCGAGCTTCTGATTTCGCTCTATGGCACGGCTGACAGTGCCTTCGCCTGAGTTATAGGCAGCTAGCGCGAGCAGCCAATCGTCGTTGAACAGGCCGTGCAGGTAGGTCAGGTAGCGCAAGGCGGCGGCAGTGGATGCGGTGATATCGCGGCGCCCGTCGTACCAGCTGGTCTGCTGCAGATTGAAGTGCCGGCCCGTCGAAGGAATGAATTGCCAGAGCCCGACCGCTTGAGCTGGAGAGTAGGCGAAGGGGTTGTAGGCGCTTTCGATGATTGGCAGTAGTGCCAGCTCGAGCGGCATGTCGCGCTCTTCGAGTTGCTCGACGATGTAATGAATGTAAGGGCCGCCGCGCTCACTTGCGATTTCGATCGAATTCGATCGGGCCGCAAACAGCAGCCGTTGCTGCTCGATGCGAGGATTGCTGTCGAGGTGGTCCTGCAGCTTGAATCCCTGTCTGACCCTGTCCCATATGTTGGTGTGTGTAGCAGGGGTCGGTTCGCTGGCTGTCAGCCAAAGCGTTTCCTGCACCTGTGGCGCAGGTCGCTTCGGCACGGCGGTTTGAGCCGGCGTTTGAGAACCGGTCGTTTGGCAGCCTGTGATTACAAGACAGATGGCCAGCGCCAGGGCCCTGCCGGAGGCTGCCAAGGCGTCCGGATGTGGGCTGTTCGAAGAGTCAGACGGCATTGGCTGGTGGGCTCCCATGGCGCAAATTCGGGGGAGTGTAGGAATGCCGTTCCGGTGGGTCAACCCGACTTCAGGGTTTTTGGGTACTGGTCGAACTTCGTTAAAAGCTGTCCTTCCATGCACGCAACGCCGTGAAAACGGCCTGTGGCGTATCGAGCTGACGGCTCGTGTGTCTGGTTGCCGCAGCGGCTACGGTGGCTTCTCCGCTTCGCAAGAAGGGATTAGTAGCCCTTTCGGTATGCAGATCTGAGGGCAGTGTGATGCGCCCCACGGCACGCAATTGGGTGACATCTTCGAAACGTTTTGCAATGGCCTGGTTGTCCGGCTCGACCGCTCGGGCGAAGCGCAGATTGCTCAAGGTGTACTCGTGGGCGCAATACACCTTGGTGGAAGGTGGTAAAGCTGCCAGCCTTTGCAATGAGGTGAACATCTGTTCCGGCGTACCTTCGAAAAGCCGCCCGCAACCCGCTGCAAAGAGCGTGTCGCCGCTCAGTAACCAGGGCTCGTCAGCGTTGCAATGGAAGTAAGCGATGTGCCCGCTGGTATGGCCGGGGACCTCGATCACCTGCAGCTCGTGGTCCAATATGCGAATGTTCTGTCCGTCCACTAGCGCATTGTCTCGACCGGGGATGCGCTCGGATGCCGGGCCGTAAACCGTCGCGCCATATCGGCCTTTGAGCTGTTCGACGCCACCCACATGATCGTGATGATGGTGGGTGGTCAGGATGTCGGTCAGGCGCCAGTCTGGGTGCTCATCCATCCATGCCTGAACGGGGCCTGCATCGCCCGGATCGACTGCTACGCAGAGACGGCGCTCGACATCCAGGAGCATCCATATGTAATTGTCGGTAAAGGCGGGGAGAGCTTCTATCTGCATCATAGGTACGGGTCGCCAAGTCATTAGCAAAGGCGCATCCTAACAGCCGAATCCAAAAGTTGAACCGACCGAGAAGGCCCGTGGATACGGCCGAACCGATGACCGGAGGCAAGCCATGAGTGAGTCTTGTAGCAAGTCGGATGAGCGTTGGCTGTCGCTGATGAATGATGCCAGTGCGTGGTTCGACAGCCCAGCGGGACGGCAGCTACTGGAGCAGGAGCAGCGCGTAATCAGTCAGGAACTGTCGCGCTGCTTTGGTAGTTATCTGGTGCATTACGGCCCCTTTGCCAACAGCGCTATCGAGCCACAGAAGATCAAGCGCAGCGTACGTCTGGGGCCGCCGCTCGCCGGTGTCGAGATCGTCTGCGAAGAGCAGTCCTGGCCGATCGGCGAGCATGCTGCCGATGTCGTAGTGGTGCAGCACGGTCTGGATTTCAGTCTTTCGCCACACGCGTTGTTGCGCGAAGCCGCTCGCAGTGTCAGGCCGGGCGGGCATCTGGTGATAGTCGGCGTCAATCCTTGGAGCCCCTGGGGCGCGAGCCGTCTGCTGTCCCGCAAGGCCCTTCGCCATGCGCGCTGCATTCGTCCTTCACGGGTCGGAGACTGGCTGAATCTGCTCGGATTCGCGCTGGAGAAACGCCGTTACGGGTGCTATTGTCCGCCGCTTTCTTCGGCTCAGTGGCGGGCGCGTCTTTCCGGCCTCGAGGTCGCTGGCGACCGGTTGCAGATGCCGACTGGTGGCTTTTATCTTTTGGTAGCGCGCAAGCTCATGGTCGGTCTACGACCGCTGCGACAGAGTCGTCGTGAGCGCATGGGCCAGCTGCTGCCGATGCCGGTTGCCAAAGTCAGCCGCCGCGACGCCGAACAGCAATAGGCAAATGATCATTCATGAGTGAAGAAACGGTTGAGGTGTACACGGACGGGGCCTGCAAAGGCAATCCCGGGCCGGGTGGCTGGGGTGCGCTGCTCGTCTACAAAGGAGTCGAGCGCGAACTCTGGGGCGGCGAAGCGGACACCACCAACAACCGCATGGAGTTGATGGCCGCGATCCGCGCGCTGGAAGAACTGAAAAGACCTTGCCAGGTGAAACTGGTGACCGACTCTCAGTATGTCATGCAGGGCATCAACGACTGGATGCCCAATTGGAAGAAGCGTGGCTGGAAAACAGCTGCCAAGCAGCCGGTCAAGAATGCCGATCTGTGGCGGCAACTGGATGAGCAGGTCAATCGCCATCAGGTGAGCTGGCAGTGGGTTCGCGGACATACCGGCCATCCTGGTAATGAGCGCGCCGATGTTCTCGCCAACCGCGGCGTGGTGCAGGCCAAACGACAAACAGCGTGAGTGAGTTGAGATATGCGTAGCGTAGTACTGGACACCGAAACCACTGGCATGCCGGTGACTGATGGCCACCGGATCATCGAGATCGGTTGTGTCGAAGTCATAGGTCGACGCCTGACGGGCCGGCATTACCACGTATACCTGCAGCCGGATCGTGAGGTTGACGAAGGCGCTATCGCCGTCCACGGCATCACCAACGAGTTCCTAACCGACAAACCAAGGTTCAAGGAAGTGGCTGATGAGTTCTTTGAATTCATCAAGGGCGCGCAGCTGATCATTCATAACGCCGCGTTTGACGTGGGCTTCATCAACAACGAATTTGCGCTGCTCGGCCAGCAGGATCGCGCAGAGCTCAGCGACCATTGCGGCATTCTGGACACCCTGTTGATGGCCCGCGAACGCCATCCGGGACAGCGCAACAGTCTCGATGCGTTGTGCAAACGATACGGCGTGGACAATTCCGGACGCGACCTGCACGGCGCTCTGCTGGATGCCGAGATTCTTGCAGACGTATACCTGACCATGACTGGCGGGCAGACCAATCTGTCCCTTGCTGGCGAAGGTGCGGATTCCGAAAACGGCGGCCGCCAACAGGCCACCCCGATCCGACGTCTGCCGGCCGATCGGCCAGGCACCTTGGTGATCCGCGCCAGTGCAGATGAAATAGCGGCTCATGCAGCGCGCATGCAGGCAATCGAAAAGGCGGCTGGAGCGGCGCCACTCTGGGTTCAGCTGGAGCAACCCGCCGAGATTCAGGGTGAAGCATTGCCCGCGTAGATTCTCATTGCGGGGCTGCATGCCCCGCATCAGCAAGGCGCAAATCATATTTCGCGCTTGGAGCTTGAGGGCGGAGGTTCTACGCTGGGGTGGAACGCCTCCAGGAAGCGCCCATGTACAAAGACCTCAAATTCCCCATCCTCATCGTTCATCGCGACATCAAGGCCGACACCGTCGCCGGTGAGCGAGTGCGTGAAATTGCTGCCGAGCTCGAGCGGGATGGCTTTCATATCCTCCCCACTGGCAGTGCCGCCGAAGGACGTATCGTTGCTTCTACCCATCACGGGCTGGCTTGCATTCTGGTTGCCGCCGAAGGCGCTGGTGAAAATCAACGGTTGTTGCAGGACGTCGTAGGGCTGATCCGGGTCGCACGTCGACGCGCTCCTCAGCTGCCTATCTTCGCGTTAGGCGAACAGATCACCATCGAGAATGCTCCTGCCGAGGCGATGGCTGATCTGAACGAGCTGCGCGGGCTGCTTTATCTGTTCGAAGACACCGTGCCCTTCCTGGCGCGGCAGGTAGCCAGGGCGGCGCGCAGCTATCTTGATGGTCTGCTTCCGCCGTTCTTTCGTGCGCTGGTGCAGCACACTGGCGACTCGAACTATTCCTGGCACACTCCCGGCCACGGCGGTGGCGTGGCCTTTCGAAAAAGCCCGGTTGGCCAAGCCTTCCACCAGTTCTTTGGCGAAAATACCCTTCGTTCGGATCTGTCTGTGTCGGTGCCGGAGCTTGGCTCACTGCTCGACCACACCGGCCCGCTGGCCGCGGCCGAAGCGCGCGCTGCTCGCAATTTTGGTGCAGACCATACGTTCTTCGTGATCAATGGCACCTCCACGGCCAACAAGATCGTCTGGCATTCGATGGTCGCGCGGGACGACTTGGTACTGGTGGACCGCAACTGCCACAAGTCGATATTGCACTCCATCATCATGACCGGCGCGATCCCGCTATATCTGACGCCGTCGCGTAACGAGCTCGGAATCATCGGGCCAATTCCGCTTGAGGAATTCTCACCGGAATCAATCCAGGCCAAGATCGACGCTAATCCCCTGGCGCGGGGCAGGACGTCGCGGGTCAGGCTCGCCGTGGTCACCAATTCCACTTATGACGGCCTTTGCTACAACGCCAATCTGATCAAGCGGACCCTTGGAAACAGTGTCGATGTGCTGCATTTCGATGAGGCCTGGTATGCCTACGCTGCCTTTCACGAGTTCTACGACGGGCGCTATGGGATGGATACCCGTGAGCAGGGTCCGCTGGTCTTCACAACCCATTCGACGCACAAGGTTCTCGCCGCTTTCAGCCAGGCTTCCATGATCCATGTGCTCGACAGTGAACAGCGGCAGCTCGATCGTGATCGCTTCAATGAGGCGTTCATGATGCATATCTCGACCTCACCACAGTACGGCATTCTGGCTTCGCTGGACGTTGCGTCAGCCATGATGGAAGGGCCGGCAGGCCGCTCGTTGATCCAGGAAACGTTCGATGAAGCCTTGAGCTTTCGCCGTGCTCTGGCCAACCTGCGGCAGCATCTGGCGCCGGATGACTGGTGGTTTAGCATCTGGCAGCCGCCCGCGGCGGAAGGTACTGATGAACTGATCACGAACGATTGGCTGCTAGAGCCGGAAGCGGACTGGCATGGTTTCGGTGACGTCGCGGACGACTATGTACTGCTCGATCCGATCAAGGTCACGCTGGTCACGCCGGGGCTCACTGCCGGGGGGAAACTGGGTGAGCGGGGCATCCCTGCCGCGGTCGTCAGCAAGTTTCTCTGGGAGCGGGGGCTTGTTGTCGAAAAGACAGGGCTGTACTCGATCCTGGTGCTGTTCTCCATGGGGATCACCAAAGGAAAATGGAGCACGTTGCTCACTGAGTTGCTGGAATTCAAAAGGCATTACGACAGTAACGTGCCCTTATGCGATGCACTGCCTACCGTCGTTCAGGCGGGAGGAAATCGATACGTCAGCATGGGACTGAAAGATCTGTGTGATTCCTTACACGATTGCTATCGAGAGAACGCGACGGCAAAAGCCATGCGTCGGATGTACACAGCGTTACCGGCGCTGGCCTTGAAGCCGGCTGATGCATACGACAAATTGGTCAGGGGTGAAGTGGAGGCGGTCCCGATCGAGGCGCTCGAAGGCCGTATTGCTGCGGTCATGCTTGTGCCGTATCCGCCTGGTATTCCACTGATCATGCCCGGCGAACGATTCACGCCTGAGACCCGGTCCATCCTCGATTACCTTGCCTTCGCACAGCGTTTCGCCGAGCAGTTCCCGGGTTTCGATGCCGATGTTCATGGTTTGCAGCATGAGGATCACCCCGACGGGGCCAGGTATACCGTCGATTGCATCCTTGAAAGCTAAGCCAGCGACTGGCGGGGGCCGTTAATGCGGTTGTCAAAGCCGATGATGCGCGAGGTCGTGGGCTGCATCACAACGTCCCGCATCGACTTTCATCAGGCTGTTGCTATAGTTGCTCGGCTGAGAGCAGTCCCCCTTGCGGGGCCTGTCCATCTTGTTTCTGGCACTTTGGTGCCTCGGCTGTCGAGGATGATAGCGTGACTGAATACCAAGCATTCCGAGTGGAGCTGAAGGATAAGGTCGCCCATGTGGCGATCAATCGGCCCGACAAGGTCAATGCCATGAACGCCGCGTTCTGGAGCGAGATCGTCGAGATCTTCCAATGGATCGACGATACCGATGAGATTCGGGTCGTGCTGTTAACCGGCGAGGGCAAGCATTTCTCCGCAGGTATCGACCTGCAGTTGCTGGCTCAAGCTGCTACCCAGATGGGACCTGACGTCGGACGTAACGCCGAACGATTGCGCCGCCAGATTCTCAAGCTCCAAGCCTCGTTCAATGCTGTCGATAACTGTCGCAAGCCGGTTATCGCTGCAATCCAGGGATATTGCATTGGTGGTGCGATCGACTTGATCGCAGCATGCGACATGCGTTACTGCACCCTTGATGCTCAGTTTTCCATCAAGGAAATCGACATGGGCATGGCGGCGGACGTTGGAACGCTGCAGCGCTTACCGAGAATCATCGGTGATGGAATGATGCGTGAACTGGCCTATACCGGCCGTACCGTCGAAGGGCAGGAAGCGCAGGCCATCGGGCTGGTCAACCGGGCCTATGCCGATCAGGCAGCGCTTACGGCTGCTGTTTCCGCGCTGGCCGCAGACATCGCAGCGAAGTCACCCGTGGCAATTCGCGGTACCAAGGAGATGATCCGTTACATGCGCGATCACAGAGTGGACGATGGATTGGAGTACATCGCTACCTGGAATGCGGCAATGCTTCAGTCAGCAGACCTCAAGGTCGCCATGGCTGCCCATATGAGCAAACAGAAACCGGACTTCGCTGACTGATGCATTATTTGAACGTTGCGCGGGAGGCGCGCTAGGCATGGTTACTGGAGCTACTTCACTGAGCCTGGTCCGCGATGAGCTTTTCGCAACCATGGAGGAAGCCGAGCAGAGTCTCGAGCATTTCATCATCGACCGAAACAACGGCAGCCTGTTGCAGCAGGCCGTTGAAAACCTCAAGCAGGTTCGCGGCACCTTGCGACTCATAGAGTTGACTGGTGCAGAACTGCTCGCGCAGGAAATTTTACAACTGGCGACAGATATCCCCGTCGGTGCAGGCGAAGAGCGAGACAGCCAGCTGGCAGCGCTGAGCAATGCGCTTTATGTGCTCGGGCGCTACCTGGAAAGTGTTGACGCCAGTCGCCAGGAAATGCCCGAGCTGCTTTTGCCGCCAATCAATGCCCTGCGGCGTGTCAGTGCTCAGTCGGCATTGCCCGAAAGCTTTTTCTTCAGCGTCAGGCTAGATCATTTGCGCCCGCCGATTGCCGCAGCGGTGCGCGAACCTTCTGTGCGCGCAAGTGAAGCGCGCCGGTTGCGTCAGATGTATCAGGTCGGCTTGCTGGGATTCATTCGGGAGGATAACGCTCAGGCAAGTCTCAAGCTCATGGGCAGAGCGCTCAGTCGTCTTGATCTGCTGTTTGCCAATACCCCTGGTGGACGACTGTGCTGGCTGGGCAGTGCAGCGTTGGAAGCCCAGTTGGATGGACAGCTGTTGCCGCGCCAGTCTCGCAAACAGTTGTTCTCAAGACTGGATCGCGAGCTGCGTCAGCTTTACAGCAACACCGCCTATGAACCGCCGCGGGTGCTGCTGAAAGAGTTGCTTTATCTGGTTGCGCTTGCAGAAAGCAATGGCCCTCTGGCTACACAGGTTCGGGAAACCTTCTCGCTTGGTTCGCTACCTTTCACCGACCATCTGCTCGAGGACGAATCGCAGCGTCTGGCCGGTCCTGGCCAAGCCGTCATGCGTTCGCTGTCCTCTGCCATCCGCGAAGAGCTGGCCAGCCTCAAGGATCTGCTTGATCTCATAGAGCGTCAGACGGCGCCGGCTGAGTCGTATGGGACTCTGCATAGCCTTCTTGGCAAGCTTGCCAAGACACTGGGCATGGTGGGACTGTCATCCGCTTCCAGCAACTTGCAAGCGCAGCTCCCGGTGGTTTCAGGCTGGAGTCTCGAGCAGCTCCCAGACTCGCAGGCGCTGCTCAAGCTGGCTGACGCTGTCCTCTACGTCGAAAGCATGGTGGCCAGTCTGGAGCGCGGCGAGCGCCGTGAAACACGGCCACAGGTTGTACAGCCCGGCCATGAAGCCGAAGCCTTTGCCAACCATCAGCTTGCGGAAGCCTGCATCGTGGTTATCGGTGAGGCGACTGCCGGCCTCGCACTCGCCAAGCGCGCTATCACGGCTTATCTGGAATCCAATGGGGAAAAACTGCACCTGGCTAACGTCCCCTTCAGCCTGATGGCTGTCCGTGGCGGGCTCCGTTTTCTTGAGCAAGACCGTGCTGCCGAACTGATAGGCGCTTGTGCGGAGTTCATCCAGAAACAGATGCTCGAAGGCGTGCAGATGCCTCCGGAGCAATTGCTCGAAACCCTGGCCGATGCCTTGACCAGTCTTGAGTACTACCTAGACGGCGGCGCGATATTGCGGCGCGACGATTCGCGCATCAGCGTCCTCGACATCGCAACTGAAAGTGTTCGAGCCCTGGGGCTTCCGGTGGCGGCCTAATGAGTCTTCGCTGGCAACCTGCATTGCTTGATCCCGCCGGTGAGGGTGGGTGGGCGGTAGTGCATTGCCAGCAAGGCTTTCTGTTCGACGAGAGCGGAGTGCTCTTTCCAAGGGCATGGCTGAAGCGTCTCGAACTACCGCTGTTGAGCGAACAAGGGCTGGGTTACTTCGACGGTGACCAGATATTCCTGCTTGAGCTTGCGCACCCAGTCGAAGTGCCTGGCGCAGCGTGGCAAGGTCTGCGGCAGTTCATGATGCAGGACGAGGATTCCGACAGATTTCGAATGCTCGGGTTTGCTGCTCAGATTGGTACCTGGGCCAACCACCATCGTTTCTGCGGCAGCTGCGGGCATCGGATGCGGCAGCATCTAACAGAGCGGGCGATGCAGTGCGACAGTTGCGGCATTCATCATTACCCCCGTATATCACCCAGCATGATCGTTCTGGTTACCCGAGGTGATGAGTTGCTATTGGCTCGATCCCCTCGATTCGCCTCAGGTGTTTACAGCACGTTGGCGGGCTTCGTTGAGCCTGGAGAGTCGGTCGAACAGTGCGTTCGCCGTGAGGTGAATGAAGAGGTTGGAGTGTCGATCCATGAGCCGCAATATATCTGCAGTCAGGGTTGGCCATTTCCCCATTCCCTTATGCTTGGATTCCATGCCGAATATGCGTCGGGTGAAATCGTCATGCAGCCTGAAGAGATTGAGGACGCTGGCTGGTTCTCGATTCACGATCTACCCCAATTGCCAGCTGCTAAATCCATCGCGCGCTACCTGATCGAGCTGTATCTGGCGAGGCGTTTAGGCCGTGCCGAACCAGTGTTGCCAGGCTAGCCTCAAACTAAGCACCAACACCACCGATATGAATATCGGCCGGATGAACTTAGAGCCTCCCTGTATCGCCGTGCGCGCACCAAGATAGGCGCCTGCCATCAAGGCGAGGCCCATTCCGATACCCAATGCCCATGCAACCTGCCCACTGATGATGAATACAGTGAGTGCCATGGCGTTGCTGACGAAGTTCATACTGCGCGCCACGCCGCTGGCCCTAAGCAGATCCACCGGATAAAGCAGCATGTTGCTGACCGTCCAGAACGCGCCAGTGCCAGGTCCCGCGACGCCATCGTAGAAACCCAGCGCCAATCCCTGAGGCCACTGCCGACGCTGGCCAATCGTCGCTCCTACGCCTCTCGGTGCGGTCGGCGTCCGACTGAACAGCAGATAAAGCCCACAGCCGAAAACGATCAGAGGCAGCATCTGATTAAGCCAGTGAGCTGGGATCCAGTGCGCAAGTCCAGCGCCTAGCGCTGCACCTATAGCCGTAGCTAACAACGCGAATCGCCATTGCCTGGGATCGAACAATTTTCTGCGGTAGAACGTAAAACTCGCCGTGGCCGAACCAAAGGTTGCGCACAGCTTGTTTGTGCCGAGGACCAGGTGAGGCGGCAGGCCAGCCGTGAGCAATGCCGGCAGGGTCAAGAGGCCGCCTCCACCCGCAATTGCATCAATAAAGCCCGCCAGAAAGGCAACGAGCATCAGCACAATCAGAACCAGCGGATCGGCGGTAACTTCAAAGATCGGCATACAGCGACTCAAGACGAGAGGGCAGAACAGCGAAGCATAATGCCGGTGGCGCACCCACAAGCCAATCGCCGTAGCGTGATTTGCATCAATCAACGTCGGACATACGTTGCGAAAGCAGAATGTCGACTCGTCTCCAGTGTTCTGAACTTGCTGTGGCTGGGCTCCGATACGCTACCGATAATGGGCCGTCGTATTAATTGGGAAGGCGGTCAATGCAATATCTGGGGCTTGCGGTGGTTGTCGCGCTAGTTGCGCTGCTCACTGCGTTGATCGCGGTGCGTATGCTGGCTGGTGGGCACTGGCTGCTCGGCTGGTTGCGCGGCACCTTTGGAATGCTGGTCCTGGGGTTAGCCGCTCTGGTCGGGCTGATCGCCTGGGACCTTACAACCTACCAGCCTCTCAAGATCGGCACGCCGCTGGTCTCGCTGTCCTTCAAAGCCGATGGGCAGCAGCGGTATCAGGTGAGGATGGAGGAGGGGCAGAAGGTTCGCTTCGTTACGCTGGAAGGCGATCTGTGGCAGCTCGATCTACGCGCGCTGCATTGGAAAGGCATCGCAACCTTGATAGGGCTCGAGCCCGGCTATCGGTTGGAGAAACTCTCTGGTCGCTACCTCGCTGTCGAGCAACAAGATCATCTGCGGCATCCCAACGTAGCACTGGCGAACAGTCGAGCGGGAGTCGACTTCTGGCGTTGGTTGCAGAGTTGTCAGTGCACACCACTGCTGATCGAGGCGCAGCCGCGACGCGTCAGTTTTCTGCCGATTGCCGATGGTGCCGAATACAAGGTCGAGATGGCGCCGACGGGACTGCTGGCCAAGCCGGCAAACGCTGCAGCCGAGCGAGCGTTGAAGGACTGGTAACATGGCCCTTGGTGCTGAAACAAGAAGCGCTGAAACAAGAAAGGGAACCCGAGGGTTCCCTTTCTTCGTATGGACTACTCAGGCGAGATAGCCGCCATCCACATTGAGCGACAACCCAGTGGTGTAGCTCGATGCGTCGCTGGCGAGATAGAGCACAGCTCCGGCCATTTCGCTTGGATCGGCGACCCGGTGCAGTGGGATATGGCGCAGAGCTTCTTCGCGAATAGAGTCGTTCTTGACCAGCGCCGAAGCGAACTTGGTATCCGTCAAGCCCGGTAACAGCGCATTGCATCGAATGCCTTGAGCAGCGCATTCCTTGGCGAACGCCTTAGTCATGTTGATGACTGCTGCCTTGGTGACCGAATAGATACCCTGGAAATTGCCCGGCGTTACACCGTTGATGGATGCAACGTTGATGATGCTGCCGCCGCCGTGCTCACGCATCAGCTTGCCCGCTTCGACCGACATGAAGAAGTAGCCACGGATGTTCACGTCGACAGTCTTCTGAAATGCAGAAGCATCGGTATCCAGGATATGGCAGAACTGTGGGTTGGTAGCTGCGTTGTTGACCAGGATATCCAGTCGGCCGAACTGCTCACGGATCTGGGCAAAGACCGCCTGGATTTGCTCCAGCTCGCCAATATGACAGGCCACCGCAGTGGCCTTTCCACCCGCTGCGACGATTGCATCCGCAACAGCCTGACAGCCATCGATTTTGCGGCTGGAGACGATTACGTGCGCGCCTTGCTGGGCCAGAAGCTTGGCGATCGCTTCTCCAATACCACGGCTGGCTCCGGAGACGAAGGCGATCTTGCCGTCGAGATCGAATAGATTGGTCTTGCTCATGGGGCGATTCCTTATGGTGAGCTGTCTTACAGCTTCGAATTGTTGATGACGTGCAGGCTTACCTGCTCAAGCAGGGCATTCATTTGCACGAATTTAGCGAATCGTTTGTCCTGGGTCTGGCCGTGGAAATACCGGTAATAGATCTGCTGAACAATTGCCGCCAGCCGAAACAGGCCATAGGTGTAGTAGTAGTCGAAGTTGTCGATACGGATACCTGCCTGCTCGGCGTAGTACTCGACGAACTGCTGACGCGTAAGCATGCCTGGCGCGTTACTGGGCTGCCTGCGGATCAGTTGCATCGGGGCGGGATCAGTCGCTTCGATCCAGTAGGCGAGCGTATTACCGAGATCCATCAGGGGATCACCGATCGTAGTCATCTCCCAATCCAGCACGCCGATGATTTCCATCGGGTTATCCGGGTTGAGAATGACGTTGTCGAGACGGTAGTCGTTATGGACGATACCGGGCTTGGGGTGATCCTCGGGCATCTTGTCCCGTAGCCACTCTTTGACCGGTGCCCAGCCGGGCGCATCGGAGGTCGCTGCGCGCTCGTAGCGATCTATCCAGCCTTCTATCTGGCGCTGTACGTAGCCCTCGGGCTTGCCCAGATCGCCAAGACCGCAGGCCTTGTAGTCAACGTTGTGCAGTTCCACGAACTTGTCGATGAAGCTCTTGCATAGCGCGGTGGTCTGGCCGGCGCTGAAGCCAAGCTCTGCAGGCATGTCTTCTCGAAGAATGATGCCCTTGACGCGCTCCATGACATAGAACTCCGCTCCGATCAGCGCCTCGTCGGTGCAATGCACGTAGGCCTTCGGGCAATACGGGAAGCCTGCATTTAGCTGATTGAGAATTCGATATTCGCGGCCCATATCATGGGCGGATTTTGCTTTGTGGCCAAAAGGAGGCCGCCGAAGTACCAGCTCCTGGCTCGGGTACTCCAGCAAATAGGTCAGATTCGATGCGCCACCCGGGAACTGAGAAATATTCGGACTGCCGCTTAGCCTTGAGATATGGGCTTTCAAATACTGGTCGATGACCTCGGTAGGCAGCTCTTCACCGGCCCGTACGTGGCTGGTCTGATCTGTTAGCGCCATGCTTATCCCTTCTTATAATCGGTGCTTTGGTTAGCCGGTGTCGCTGTTATCGCGCGAAGCGCCGACGAACCATACGGCGCTGGTAAATCTAATCGTGTGCCCACGACAGACCAAGCAAACTTGGCTGTTATTGGTCAGGGTGTTGCCGGGTGATCAAGCTGCTTGATGCTCGAAAATCATTAAAAAAGCGCATAAAAAAACCGAAGTCGCAGGACTTCGGTCTTTCTTTAGCACCTGACAATCAGGCTGGAAACAGTTCGCTCAATTTCAACGCGAGCATCATGTCACCTTCAGCGCGCAGCTTTCCGGCCATGAATGCCTGCATACCGTCAGTCTCGCCGCTGATGACGCCTTGCATGGTTTCGCTGTCCATGATCAGTGTAACGTTGGCATCGGCGGACTCGCCTTTATGGAAATCGCAGGTGCCGTCCTTAACGACCAGATAGTAATTTTCGGCATCGGTGATGTTGAACTGGAAAACCAGGTCCAGGCCGGCCGCAGCACTTGGATTGAACTTGGCCTTCATACCCTGGATGGTTTCGTCGACGTTGCTCATCGGATTGTCCCTTTGTTTGTTGTCGTGGAAAAACATGCAGCCCTTGGCCGCGTTTGGCTGGAGCTCATCGGTACGTGACCAGCTCCGGATTTTTCAGCAGCTCGAGATGGGTGTGACTGTTGAATGAAGCCAACGTCACCTCCTGATCACGAAACTTCAGGCGGCTGACCGATGTGTTCACGATCTGCCAGTTGAGTTCGAATGCGTTTATGGCGGGCACACCGACGATCAGTTGCAGCAGAGCAGTGATGGTTCCGCCTGAGGTGAACACAGCGATTTGATCCTTCTTCTCCGCCTGGTCGATCAAGCGCTTCAGGCCGGCTTGCACGCGATCAAGAAAGCTTTGCCAACTTTCAAGGCCTTCCTTTTCGTGGTCACCCGAAACCCAACGCTGGATGATGTATCGGAACAGTCGCTGAAATTCTGCTCTGTGGCTGGCAGCGTTGCGAAATATCTGCATGGCGTCAGGCTCGACCGCCAACAGATCCTCGATGTGAGCGCGAATAACTTCATCAGCATGAAATTCGTTGAATGCCGAGTCGATTTCCAGGTTTGGCTGCAGGCTGTGGTCAGTCGAAGCCATTCGCTCGAGTGTCGCCCGCGCGGTGTCCTGTTGACGGTTCAACTCTCCGCTGAAACAGCGGTCGAAACGTATGCCCAGCTGGTCGAGATGATCACCTAGAGCGGCGGCCTGCCGAAAACCGAGCGGTGACAGAACGTCATAATTTTCGGCGCCAAATGAGGCCTGACCGTGTCTGATCAGGTAGATACTGCCCATGTTCTGCTCCGGGACCCCAGTTTTCGCGAGGGTAGGGGGATCACCACGGAGTGTCAACGATAAATCATACGTTCGTTTGAATTGCCATCGCTGGCTCAGTCGGTCATGCAATCGGTATGCTTGCCCAATCGAGCCAATGCGAACTGTTCCGCTGGCGCAGTAGTTAACCCAAGGGGGATCCGTGGAATTTCTTGCTGACTATGCAAGCTTTTTGGCCAAGACCGTTACGCTGGTAGCAGCGGTACTGATAGTACTCATCGCAATTGCTTCTCTGAGACGTGGACGAGGCAAGCAAGGTGGCGGCCATCTGGAAGTCCACAAGCTGAACGACTTCTATAAATCCATGCGTGAGCGTCTCGAGCAGTCACTGATCGAAAAAGACCAGCTCAAGCTGCAGCGCAAGCGGGAAGCCAAGGCGGCCAAGCTGGCGAAGAAAAGTCCCGAAAACCGTCCACGTGTTTTCGTACTGGATTTCGATGGTGACATCAAGGCTTCGGCGGTAGAGAACCTGCGTCATGAAATCACTGCGCTGCTTACGCTGGCGACACCGCAGGACGAGGTTGTGCTGCGCCTGGAAAGTGGCGGCGGCATGGTCCACGGATACGGGCTTGCAGCTTCGCAATTGGTCCGTATCCGGGATGCAGGCGTGCCCCTGACGGTATGTGTCGACAAAGTGGCTGCCAGTGGCGGTTATATGATGGCCTGCATTGGGCAGAAGATACTGAGCGCGCCTTTTGCGATTCTTGGTTCCATTGGCGTCGTTGCGCAGCTCCCTAACGTGCACCGTCTGCTCAAAAAACACGATGTCGATGTCGAGGTGCTGACCGCGGGCGAGTACAAGCGGACCCTGACCATTTTCGGAGAAAACACTGAAAAGGGGCGGGAGAAATTCCAGGACGATCTCGAAACCACTCACGAACTGTTCAAGAACTTCGTTGCACGTTACCGCCAGCAGCTGTCCATTGATGATGTCGCCACCGGAGAAGTCTGGCTTGGTATAGCAGCACTTGGTAAACAGCTGGTCGACGAATTGATGACCAGTGACGAATACCTGGCTGCCCGCGCTCGTGAAGCAGATCTTTTTCAGCTGCATTTTGCGGAGAAGAAAAGCCTTCCCGAGCGCTTCGGCATGGCCGCGAGCACCGCACTGGAGAGCACGGTTCTGAAAGGCTGGACGCGGCTAAACGAACAACGATTCTGGCAATAAGAGGATTACTGATGACTAGCTTCAAGGCCCTGCAGACCAGTGAAAAAGAAGAAGGGCGTTTCGAGACGCGGATCATCGAGCGAGACATCAACGATCTGCCGGCTGGCGAGGTACTGATTCGCGTCAGCTATTCATCGCTCAACTACAAGGACGCGCTTTCAGCGAGCGGCAATCGTGGAGTGACTCGCAACTTCCCTCATACGCCTGGCATTGATGCGGCAGGCACAGTGGCCGAATCAAGCGTTGCCGAATTTGGCAATGGAGATGAGGTCATCGTCACCGGGTATGACCTCGGTATGAACACCGCTGGAGGTTTTGGCCAATACATCAGGGTGCCGGCTGCATGGGTCATCAAGCGTCCCGCGGGTCTTTCGTTGCGCGAAGCGATGGCGCTCGGTACTGCCGGGCTGACGGCAGCCCTCTGCATCGACAAGCTTGAACAGGCCGGCCTGGAGCCAGGCGAAGGCGAGATACTGGTTACCGGGGCGACTGGTGGAGTCGGCAGCGTCGCAGTCGCGCTTTTATCTCAGCTCGGCTACAACGTGGCGGCCGTGACGGGCAAAGCAGATCAGGCAGAATTTCTAACCCGGCTGGGCGCGAAGCAGATCGTTGAGCGAAGTGCGCTTCAGGCCGGTACCGAGAAGCCATTGTTGAAAGAGCAGTGGGCAGGAGCTGTCGATACGGTAGGCGGTGATATTCTCTTCAATGTGGTGAAGTCCTTGCGGCGCGGCGCGAGTGTGTCGTGTTGCGGGTTGACTGCCGGTACTGGCTTTCAAGGCAGCGTGCTTCCGTTCATCCTGCGCGGCGTGAACCTCCTGGGTGTCGACTCAGTGGAGATTCCATTAGTCGTGAAGGCATCGATGTGGGACAAGCTTTCAGTGCAATGGAAGCTGCCGAATCTCAATGACCTGGTGCAAGAGATTCCGCTAGAGGAGCTCCCCGTTGCGATCGAGCGAATCCTGGCTGGCCAGCAAACCGGACGGATGCTGGTCCGACTCGATTAACAGGTTTAACTGGTGCAGCTTTGTCACCTATTACAAAGATAGCTAAAAGCGATTTGGGTTTGCGATCGATTGAGTGAAGCTAACGTCACTCAAACGCAGCAGAGAAACCTCATGAAAGCTTTGGCAGAGAAAATCAAAGAAACTCTCGGCAAAAAACTACCAGTGGACGACGTCCAAACCGATCATCCGAACTTCTGGATGTATTGCTGAGATAAAAGAAACCCGCCGAAAGGCGGGTTTTTTTGTCATCGGATCAAGTCAGCCCTGTCTACGACGGAAGAGTGGGAGCGGTTCGTCCGCGGCTGGCTGGTAAGTGACGGAAAAATCCTTCAGGCCTTCCAGCGCATCGTATGGATCCCGATCCGGTCGCACGGCAAAAGCATCGAAGCCGCAACGGCGCATATAGAACAGCTGATCACGAAGCACATCACCGATAGCACGGACTTCGCCTTTATAACCGTAGCGGTCTCGCAGCAGGCGTGCGCTGGAGTAATGGCGGCCATCTGTGAAGGCGGGGAAGTTCAAGGCGACGACCTGGAAATGCTCCAGGTCATCGGCGATTTCCTCAACGGCTTCGTCAGAGTCCAACCAGATACCCAGGCCGCCATCGCGCGCTTTCAAGGCATGGGCATGATCAAGCCACAACTGAAATGGCACGATCAGGTCGTCACAATTGGAAAGGCCGTCAAGCGTTACGTCCTTTGGCAGCAAATGCCAGGTCTCGTCGATGACCTGGCCGTCCTTAATGATTCGCTGCATAGACGCGCTCCTTGAAGGGGTCGATGCCAATTCGGCGGAAAGTGTCGAGAAACTGTTCATCTTCAGTACGGTGCTCCACATAGACGCCGATGACCTTTTCAATCACATCGGGCATCACGTCCTGCGCAAAGGACGGGCCGAGTATCTGGCCAAGGGTTGCTTTGCGGCCGGAGCTGCCGCCGAGTGATACCTGATAGAACTCTGCGCCTTTCTTGTCGACGCCGAGGATGCCGATGTGGCCCACATGGTGGTGGCCACATGCGTTCATGCATCCCGAAATGTTCAGGTCGATGTCACCGATGTCGAACAGGTAGTCCATGTCGTCGAAGCGGCGTTGGATGGCTTCGGCAATCGGGATCGACTTGGCATTGGCGAGCGAGCAGAAATCACCGCCAGGGCAGCAGATGATGTCGGTCAGCAATCCGATGTTGGGCGTGGCAACGCCGAGGTCGCGCAATTCGTGCCACAGTTCGAACAGTCGCGACTGCTCTACGTCCGCCAGGATCATGTTCTGCTCGTGCGAGTTACGCACTTCGCCAAAACTGTAACGATCAGCCAGCTCGGCGATGGTATCGAGCTGCCTGTCGGTCACATCGCCGGGAGCCACGCCGGTGCTCTTCAAAGACAGGGTCACGGCCGCGTAGCCGGGCTTCTTGTGTGCAACCACGTTGCGTTGGCGCCAGCGCGCAAATCCGGGGTGTTCAGCGTCCAGCTGAGCAAGTACGGCGTCCTGATCATCCAGAGCCTTATAGGCCGGATCGATGAAGAACTTGCTCACACGCTCGACTTCATCTTCAGTCAGGGTATTGAGGCCGTCCTTCAGGTAGGACCATTCGGCTTCAACACGTTCAGCGAAGACTTCCGGCGTAAGTGCCTTGACCAGGATCTTGATGCGCGCCTTGAACTTGTTGTCGCGACGCCCGTAGCGGTTGTACACACGCAAGATGGCGTCAAGGTAGGTCAGCAGGTGCTGCCAGGGCAGAAACTCGTTAATGAAGCTCCCCACGATCGGCGTGCGCCCGAGGCCGCCACCAACGGAAACACGGAAGCCTAGCTCACCTGCATCATTTTTTACTGCCTCAAGGCCAATGTCATGAACCTCGATTGCTGCACGGTCGCTAACGGCGCCGTTTACCGCAATCTTGAACTTGCGCGGCAGGAATGCGAATTCGGGATGGAAGGTCGACCACTGGCGAATGATTTCGCACCAGGGACGGGGGTCGACGAGCTCGTCTTTGGCTACACCTGCGAACTGATCGGTGGTGGTGTTGCGAATACAGTTGCCGCTGGTCTGGATGGCATGCATCTGCACCGTCGCCAGTTCAGCAAGGATGTCAGGTACATCCTCAAGTTCGGGCCAGTTGAGCTGCACATTGGTTCGGGTGCTGATGTGGGCATAGCCCTTGTCGTACTTGCGGGTGATATCCGCAAGTTTACGAATCTGAGTGGAAGACATCAGCCCGTAGGGCACGGCAATGCGCAGCATGGGCGCGTAGCGCTGGATATACAGACCGTTTTGCAGGCGAAGGGGCAGCAGTTCAGCGTCAGTCAGTTCGCCAGCCAGATAGCGGCGAATCTGGTCACGGAACTGACGCACGCGATCCTCGATGATGTGTTGGTCATACTGGTCGTATACGTACATGAAATGTCCTGTTTGCAGGCTGTTTACAGCTTTTTGCGCGCACGGCCGCGCACCCGTTCAGGGAGGCGGGCAAGATACCAGCTAGCAGTTATGCGTAAAAGTGATGTTTGGGAATATGTTTAGAACGAAACTGCCGATTTTGGGCATTTACCGAGCGCACCTTGAGGCGAATGCCGCTGTGGTCTTAACTGCCTAACAACCGGGCCTGTAATCCCGTTAATAACAAGGAGACAGCCAATGTCCGAACATTCGAACCCTCGTGGAAGCGATAGTCGCGCAGACGCCACCGCAATCTTTCTGATCATCATGCTGGTGGTAGCGACCGCTGTATTCTGGGTCAGCCATCAATAAAGACTCGCCTGATTAGGTCAAAGCCCGACAAGGTAGAGCACCAGCTTCACCACGCCCAGAATCACCAATACGAAGATCACGGTAAACCCAACCCCTAAGAAGATGAAGTGGCTGGGTTTGCCATGACTGAAGTCCCGCTCTCTATTCTTCCCGCTCTGAACGCCTAAGGCACCGGCGAGAACGCTCTGCAGCATCTGCCGGAACGTAAGTGACTTGGGTTGTTGATCGTCATCCATGCCTGTCTCCACGAGTTCGATTGTGGTGAAGTCTAGACGGCAATCGAGATGGAGCTGGTGTTGGTGGTCGGCGGCCACGACCACCACTATAGCCATGACGGCAGTCGGTAGCCTCTGACCGGCGACCGTCGCTATTTTTTCCGATCTGCTGGGCCGCCGCGAGCCAAACGCCTGCAAGTGCGGGGCCGTGTTGATCACCCTGCGCGGAGCTGGCAATCAATACGGGGCGATCCGCAATCCAGGGCTTAGCGCCCGCCTTTGAACCAGTCCCAAAGGCCCAGCGAAAAATTAGGGAATAGGTTGATGCCGAGGGCCGACTTGAGCAGATAAAGCGCCACGAGACCGACCAGAACGGAGAAGAACAGGAACAGGGTGATGGCTCCTGCCTTTGCCGCAAGCGAGAGGTTGCGCTGGGCCCGCGACAGGTTGCGTTTGTTGCGCCCCCCTACAAGCACGAAATAGTACTGATTGCTCCATAGGCTGAAGGTGCCGCGCCAGTCAACCTGATGCCGACCCCATGAGCGCGTTGCAAAAGCGCTACGCAAGCCTTCCAGCTGTTGATCGGTAAAGCTTTCGCGAAGATCCTCAGGAAGCCGCTGCTTCAGTCCGATGATGAAAGGGTCGCGATCCAATGCCATGTCGCCGGCAGCTGGATAGGGCGCGGAGGGGACGGTATCGCTTGTTTCGGAAAGAGCCATGGTGTCAGGAAGCCGTCAGAACTGGTGGAAGACGACTCCTGTATGCAACTAGCTCGCCGGATCAGCTCAGCTGACCGTTATTTGTTCGAATCGCTGGGCCAGTGCAACAAAGTCCGGACGCGCCTGCGTGTTTTCATCCATGCATTGCCGCATCAGCTCCGCCATGTTCAAAAGGCGAGGATTGGTGTCCCTGTGATCGCTACGCTGCAGCACCTCTTCGAGCAAACAACCAAACGCGCGGGCCTCGATGCGCTGGAGGGCCCTGCCCTGATCGGTAGTCGAGTCGAAGAACGAAGCGGCACCAAAATCGCTAAGCAGCGCATGGCCTTGCGGATTCACCAGCAGGTTATGGGCGTAAAGATCGCCGTGCAGAATCCCGCGCTCATGGAGGTGGGCCGTTACGGACGCCACATTGCTTGCTATGCGCAGCGCCTCATCAGCGCTGAAGCGGCGTTCCTCCGTGTAACAGTCGCGCGTGCAGCTGGCGAGCGACGGTGGGCCCGCGAGGGTCTGGTAGGACGGATCGATCAGCGCCATGAGCAGGCCAGGCAGGGTATCGGCGCATTCAGCCAGGGGACCGGTGACCGGGATAAGGTTGGCGTGAGCACCGGCCGCAATACAGGCGGCCATCTCGCTATGGGGCAGCCCGTCACTGGTCAGGCTGCCTTTGAACAGTTTGGCCGCCATGGGCTTGGCAGATTGGCCCGGCTGATTCCACTCAGCACGATGGATGACGCCGGATGCGCCTTGGCCCAGCACCTCGCCCAAGGCGATCTGAGCGCGATCCACCGGCGGCAAGGGATGCTGCGCCAGTATCTCGGCCTCCATTGCATCGCTGAACGGATTGCCGGCAAAAGCCAGCCAGCTCAACCGTGGCATATCGAGCAGCCAGGCGGGCAGGGCGGGCAGCTGATTTGCGGCGATTCGCAGCAATTCGAGACGACGGCAGTTGGCTAGCGTCTCCGGCAGAGCCTGCAGCTTGTTACCGGCGAGCATCAGCTTCTGCAGGCGCGTGCATTGCCCGATTTCGGCTGGCAGCTTTTCGAGCTGGTTGTCGGTGAGGATCAGCCATCGCAGCAGGGGCGGCAGCGCTTCGGCCGCTACCGTGCGGATGCGATTGGCCTTGAAGCCGACCATCTCCAAGCTGTCACATCGGCCAACCACGGCCGGTACCTCAGTGAACGCATTGTCCGAGCAGAACAGTATGCGCAGCCGATGCAGGCGCGGCAGGTCGTCCGGCAAGCTGGAGAGCTGATTACCGGAGAGGTTAAGCACTTCAAGGGAGTCGGCCAGATCGAAGATCTCGCGGGGAAAGTGCTGCAGATTCTCGGACAGATCAAGGCGCGTTGCGCCGGCCAGTTCGCCGCTTTTGAGTTGTTCCAGTGTGTGCATGCTGTTCTCGTCTGGCCGGGTCGCTGTGTTCGCGTCATCCGCCCTCTGATGAAGACGGCTACGCTCGACGGTGTTCGGATTGGATGCGTGCGCTAGGACAGTGGAGGGCAGCGCTTGTTCAGCGCAACGGCGCTATCACGGCGTCTGGAGCAGGCTGCCGTCGTTCACGAACCACCCGCTCGGCACGGGCACGTAGCTGACCACAGCCGCCGTCGATGTCCTGACCTGCTGAGTTGCGCACCTTGGTCAGAACGCCGTTATCGTGGAGGTAGCGCATGATCTGGTGAATACGCTCGGCATCAGGGCGCTGGAATTCATCGTCGTCGAGGCTGTTATAGGGGATCACATTCATGATCGCGAACTTGCCACGCAGCAGCCGGATGATGCCGTCCATCTCATCTTGGCTGTCGTTGATGCCCTTCAATAATGTCCATTGGTACTGGATCGGATAACCCACCAGCCGCGCGTAACGCTCGCCCAACTCCACCAGTTCGGCGGGATCAAAGGCGGGCGCTCGTGGCAACAGGACCCTGCGCAGCTCTGCGTCGGTGGTGTGAAGCGAGAGTGCCAGGGCGGGCTTCACGGCTTGATGCGGCAGCCGCTCGAATACTCGCGGATCTCCTACAGTGGAGAACACTAGATTCTTGTGGCCGATACCGCCGTCGGTTCCCAACAGGTCAATGGCCTCCAGCACGTTGTCCAGATTGTGCGCAGGCTCGCCCATGCCCATGAAGACAACCTTCCTCACCGGCCGGAAGCGTCGCGCCAGGGCAACCTGCGCAACGATCTCGGCACTTCCGAGCTGGCGTAGCAGGCCACTCTTCCCCGTCATGCAGAATACGCAGCCCACCGCGCAGCCCACCTGGCTCGACACGCATAGACCATCGCGTGGCAACAACACGCTCTCGACCATCTGCCCATCGCCAAGCTCGACGAGCAGCCTCGCCGAGCCATCCGTACCCGGGTGCTCGGAACGCAAGCGCACCAGGCCGGCAATCGTGTCGCTGACGCGCGACAGGCCGTTGCGTACCGATAGCGGCAGGAAATCCTCGGTGGGTTGATGGCGAGTGCCTGCGTCCAGCGGCTTGCCTTGCAGCCAGGCACGGGTCACCCGCCCGATATGGACAGGCTTGGCACCGAGTTCGGTGAGCTGTTGATGGATGTCATGGATACGCATAGGGCGCGCATTCTAGCCAAACGCCAGGTTGCGGTCTGTAGCAGCATGGCGGTCATTCGCTGAAACGGCGGCTGCCCAGTACCAACCCTAGAAGGAGCAACGCCAGCAGGGCGAACGCCAGGGTTAGCGATGCGTAGTGAGCGATCACACCGATCAGCGCCGGGCCGGCCAGTACGCCCGCAAACCCGATGGTCGTAGCCGCGGTGATTGCCTGATTCACCGGCATGTCCTGCTGTCTGCTGAGCGAAGAAATCAGTACGGGGGAGACATTGGCGCAACCCAGGCCGCACAACCCGTAACCCAGTAATGCCAATCCCCAGTGGTTTGTGATCAGGGTCAGTGCAATCCCGACGGCCGCAAGCATCCCTCCGCACGCGATCGTCCGTGCGGTACCGAGTGCGTTGACCACCGGTGCGCCGGCGAAACGTCCCACCGTCACCATCAGCGCAAAGCTCGCGTAGCCGAGGCCGCCTTTGGCGGTTTCCAGTGCCTTTTTTTCGGTGAGATAGAGCGCACTCCAGTCCAGCACCGCGCCTTCGGCCAGATAGACGACGAAACACAGCCCGCCGACCAGCATGACCGCTGCGCTCGGACGGACGAACGCGACCCCGCCGGTCGGCGCTCGCTCGCGTAGAAATCCAGACGAAACTGCCAAATTGGCGAGCACGATCAGCCCGATCATTAGCAGGGTGCCGATTGCCGGGGGCAGGCCCAGCGTGAGCGCGGCGGTCAAAGCCAGCGCTCCGCATATCGATCCGAGGCTGAACATGCCGTGGAAGTTGGACATATGACGCTTGCCGGTATCGCGCTCAATCATCACACCCTGGATATTGAAGACCACATCGATCACGCCGAGGCTGCCGCCAAAACAGAAGAGGGCAAGTGCGAGAAGCCACAGCGATTCCGTCAGCGCCATACCGGCCAACGCCAAGGCGAGCAAGGCTATGCTGAACAGGATGACGGGGCGGATACCGCGACGGGCCACGAGCAAGCCGGACAGTGGCATCCAGGTCAGCGAACCAATACCGATGCACAGCAATAGGGTGCCGAACAGGGCATCACTCATCTCGATGCGGGCTCGAACGTAGGGTACCAGTGGCGCCCAGATGGAGAGGCCGAAGCCGGCCATGAAGAACCCTACCCGGGTGGCGCGTATGGCGATGGGGGATGCAGCATCGACAGGGTGATTCGCCGCGAACATGAGCGGTTTCCGGAGCAGGAATGAAAGGAGACGCCGGTGCGCCGGCGTCGCTGTGCATTGTCGCAAACAATCAGGCCGGACGCTGATCAGCCCGCACTGGATGGCTGATTGACGCGCAGCGAACGCCGTCCGGGCCGGCCATGTTAATCTGCGCGCCTTGACAGACACTGCGGCCCGGAGCGGTACATGAAGTTCATTCACCAGCGCGAACACCTCAACGAAGACGACTTCGTGATCATCGAGTGCTCGCAACCCTGCAACATCCGATTGATGAACGACAAGAATTTTCGCAGCTTCCGTAATGGTGGCCGACACGCCTATCACGGCGGCGCATTCGATGAGTTTCCGGCGAAGATCAAGGTGCCCGGCACCGGCTTCTGGAACATCACTATCGATACCATCACCCGTAAAGCCATCAGCGTCACGCGCAAGCCGACGCTGACTCACAAGATCAAGATCGTTCGCAATTCTCCTTCCGAGCTGAAGTAAGTCATCCAGCAGCTGCCATCCGTCAGACTGCCCGGCATTCTCATCGTCCAGCCTTGCTAGATTGATCTCCGACATTTAGCTTCACGTAAAGATTCTTTTGCTGGAGCTAAATATGGGCACGCCCAGCCACCCAGATCATGTCGACTTGGTTCTCGAACAATGGCACAGCGTTACGCCGAATCGAGACGTGTCTCCGATGGCGGTGTTCACCCGTCTCTATCGGCTGTCCAAATACTTGAATCGTCGGGTCGCTGCCGTGTTTCGTCGGCATGGATTGCATGACGGTGAATTCGATCTACTCGCCACCCTCTATCGCAGCGGCCAAGCCGAGGGGCTGACACCCAATGCCCTCCGTCGGGCTGCGGTTCTCAGCTCAGGCGCCATGACCAATCGGTTGGATCGTCTGGAGTCTGCCGGGCTGATCCAGCGCGTGGCCAACCCGCACGACCGACGCAGCCTACTTATCCGTCTTAGCGATAAAGGGCAGACCTTGCTGCTTGGCTGCCTGGACGAATATCTGGCGGCGCTGCACCAGCTACAGGCGCCTCTGGATGAGGATCAGCGCCTGCAGCTGGCCCAGGCATTGCGGACCTTGTTGGCGCCGCTGGAGGAGCACGACGATGTCTGATTCGAAACGCCGTACCAGCCGCGCGCACCTTGGCATGTTGCTCTGGGCGCTGTTCGTCGGGCTCTCATTTCCCGCCGTGGGTTTGATGAGTGAAGGACTGCCGCCGCTTTTATTAACCGCGATGCGGTTCAGCATCGCCGCGCTGGCGCTATCGCCGTTGCTGTTTCGGCATGCTGAACGCTGGCCGAGCCGTCTGGGGCTGGTGCTTTATGCGCTGATGGGCCTGAGCCTGGCCGGGTTCTTCGGCACCATGTTCTGGGCGGCCCATCGCGTGAGTGCATTATCGATGGCGACCTTGTTCGTCAGTGTGCCGCTGCTGGCCTACTGCATCGGGCGGGGGCTGGGGGTGGAGCAGCCCGCCGGGCGGCTCCTGGCGATCCTCGCATTGGGCGCGATTGGCGCCTTGGGGCTGGCATGGGCGGAGAACGGTGGCGATTTCAACGGTCTACAACTGGGGTTCGGCGAGCTGGGATTCTTTTTCGGTTGTGTGGCATCTGCTCTGTATCCGGTCTTGAGCAAGTGGGGTTTGCAGCGCGGCTGGCTAGCGCCTCAGGCGGGATTACGCACGTTCTGGAGCCTGCTGGTCGGCGCCTTACTGATCGGCACCCTTGGCCTGTTCAGCGAGGATGCAGGAGCCCTGCTGGGAATGACGCTTTCGGATGTGGCGCTGGTGGCCTATCTCGGCGTGTTTTCCAGTGGCATGACCTTTTTCCTGCAGCAGCGAGCCACCTCGGTGCTCACGCCTGGTGCCGTCACGGCTTACAGCTATCTGGTGCCGTTCGTATCGATGCTGCTGTTGCTCGCTTACCAGCCGCAGCGGATGGGCTGGCACTGGCTGCCAGGCAGCGTGCTGGTGCTGTTGGCGATCGGCTTGCTATTGCGCCGCAGCAGCGCGGAACGCTGAATGCCGAGCAGCGTCGGAGCGCCGATTCGCATCTTGGTCCATGACACCTGACCGAACGACCGCGACCGCGACTGCGGTCTGTCAGCAGTCTCAGGATAGTGAGGGTGAGTCTGCACCGTGCGGCGCGAACGAGGCGGCCGGACGGAATCGATGAGCCGACCACCCTCAAGGATTGATTTCGGTAGCAGCACGGGCGGCAGGCGGGCAAAAGAAGGATTTGGTTGTTTTATGGGTGAGGTAGGCAGTCAGCAGGGCAATAATCGCAACATTCAGTTTTTACGGGGGCTTGCGGTCACAATGGTGCTATTTGCGCACGCATCGGTGATGTTGGTCGGGGAGGAGGCGGCCTACTGGGATGGTGTGCTGCTGAAGATTCTCCCAGGCGCGGGCGTCGATTTGTTTTCCTGATTTCCGGCTAACTGATGGGCGCAACCTTTCTGCGCAAGCAACGGACTTTCGAGCTTGCTGCTGTTTATTCCTTCTATAAAAAGCGGATCAAGCGGGTACTCATACCGACCTGGTTCTGGGCATCGGTGGTCGTTGTGCTGGTTTGCTGGACATGCAACGCGATCAGCCTGTTTACGAGCTGTAGCCGATTCTTGGCATTACGAGCAGCGCGGCATTCTTTCTGGCCAATGTCTACAACTCTATTCACGAAACCGACTTCGGCTATTTCTGGTCGATCGCTCTCGAAGTTCAGTTTTACCTGTTCTTTCCGCTGCTCTTGCTGCTTCGTCAGTACTTCTGGTGGGCGGTGATAGGCATTCTGCTCTGGTTGAGCTTCGCCAGCCCATTCAGCCCCGAATGGTTGTACCGCGCCAATGCGCTGTTCGCCGGGCTGCTGGTCTGGAAGCTTTCCACGCTTGAACCATTCAAGCTGGTAGAGCATGAAATCAACCAGCTGAGGTCTGGCATCAAGGCCGCGGTTTCAATCGGTGCCGTGGTGTGCGCGGCGCTGATCGCCGGTGCGCTGGCAGATCTGGCCTCATTTCGCTGGACTGCCGCAACCCTGGTGCTTGGCGTTTGCTTCGTGCTCAACGCCTTTTCCAGCGACGTCGTATTTGGTGTGCTCTCGCGGCCTATCGAAGCAATCGGCAGCCTGTCGTTCTCTTTATATCTGTGCCACATCCCGGTCTGGCTGTTTACCATGCACTGGCTCGCGGGTATCCCCATCCTGCCGCGATTGACGACGTGTGTGACGCTGTCCCTGATCGCGGCGTTTCTCAGCTTCAGGCATATCGAGAAACCGCTGATGACGAACGCAGCCAAGCCGGAAGCTGAACAGCCGCAATCTGAGATGGCTTACCAGCGCTGATATGGCCGGTCCGCAGCTTTCAATTACCAGTTGCCGGGCGTCAGGCCTCGTCATCGACCGAGATTGCACCCAGACAGCGCAGGCGATGCTTGCCGCCGTCGAGTAACCAGACGTCATCATCAACCAGGTGCTCGGCCTCCATCACCTGGTTATAGCTGAAACGCCAGACGCGTCGCTCGCGCCCGTCAACGCCCTCGATGGTCAACACGATTTGCTCGCTGGCGAATGGCAGTTCCGCCTCGGCCGCTGCGTCGGCTTCGTCGAGCAGGGCC
Organism: Stutzerimonas stutzeri; assembly: GCF_024448895.1. GTDB lineage: Bacteria > Pseudomonadota > Gammaproteobacteria > Pseudomonadales > Pseudomonadaceae > Stutzerimonas > Stutzerimonas stutzeri_Q. Next base: position 139,957 of record NZ_JAMOIC010000006.1, on the reverse strand, counting down.
TCATCGAGTTCGAACTGCCAGGCGTGGAGGGCGTCGATCTCCAGCATGTCGGCGGCTTCCAGTTGATCCAGCAGATACGGCGTCTCGGTGTGCATTGATTTTCGTCCATTTGGAAATGCGACCGGCTTACCCGATCGATTGGCTGAGTCGCTATTTAACCCTGTGCCAGTGACACGAGCCAGTATCGCTGCGCCGTGACGTGCCTCGGCCACGGGCGGGCGTCGACCAGTGGTCGTAAAGGAGAAGCGGGCAGCGGCCGTTATACAGATCGCATACCGAAAACGCATCGCAATCCCAGCCAATCGCAACAGAGTCGCTTCGGCTGAGACACAGGCCCTGGCCATGGTTGCTGCACTACTAAAGGTGATCTGCCGTGACCTTGCTGCTGCGCTTTCCAGAAAAATGTAGTTCGGAGTTGATGCTGTCCATGACATCGTACGAGCAAGAGCGGCTGTTCGCCCTAAGGCAGTTGAATCTCTTGGATACCCCGCCCAGCGAGAGCTTCGACCGAATCACGCGAATGGCTAGCCAGCTATTTGACTTGCCGATTGCAGCGGTCTCCCTCACCGACAGCGACCGTCAATGGTTCAAGTCACGCGTCGGGGTGGAGCATAGCGAAATCCCCCGATTCAAGGCGTGCTGCGGCGAAGTCGCTGATACGTCCGGGATGCTCGTGATCAATGATCTGCTCGCGTCGCCGTATTACAGCGACAGCACGCTCGCGCATTCAGGGATTCGCTTCTACGGAGGTGCTCCACTGGTGACGCGCGACGGCTACACCCTGGGCGCCATGTGCGTGCTGGGGACTGAGCCTCGCTGCATCTCCGAGCAGGAGCAAGCGGTCCTGCGTGACCTGGCCTCCATGGTCATGGGCCAGATCGAGATGCAGCATGCCTATGGCCGCGTTGATCCGCTGACCGGCCTGGCCAACCGCAGCCAGTTTCTCGAGGACCTCGATGATCTTGGTCGCGACCAGCCGGGCAAGACGCTTTATGCATTCTTCACTGACCTGGTGGACATGTCGCAGATGATATCCATCCAGCGAGTCATGGGCCCTGCGTTCCTTGACAAGCTCGTCAGGTCTGCCGCGTCGCATTTACAGCGCTTATTGCCCGAAGGCGTCCGTCTTTACAGCGTGAGCCCTTGCCAATTCGTGCATGTGGTCGAGGCCAGTGGCGATGGGGAAGCGGTTCGCTTGGCAGCCGCCTTGCACGCTGAACTCGCGGCCCTGGCGCCGGATGATTCCGCTTCAATGATGATGCGTCCTGCCATAGGTGTTGCACCGTTCCGGTTGGGTGAGCGCCTTGCCGAGGATGCGCTGCGCATCGCTCACTGCGCCTGTCAGGATGCCCGGCAGGAGGAGATGGGCGTCGGGCTCTACTCCAGCGAAATCGATGCGCGTCATCAGCGTCGCTTCCTGCTGCTTGCAGATTTCCGTACCGCATTGACCCACGCTGGCCAGCTGCGGCTCGACTATCAGCCGCGTGTCGATATGAAGACCGGCGCATGTGTAGGCGCCGAAGCACTGATTCGGTGGGAGCATCCGTTGCTGGGCAACATCTCACCTGTGGAATTCATCCCGCTGGTCGAGCAGACGCGTCTGGCGCGTCCGCTGACGGCATGGGTGGTCGCCACCGCAGTCGATCAAGCTGCGCAATGGCAGCGCATGGGCTTGCAACTCTGCATCTCGATTAACGTCACCGCTTTGAACCTTGAGGAAACGGATTTCGCAGACACGTTGATTGCTGCGCTGCTCGAACATGACCTGGCCCCGTCAGCTATCGAGCTGGAACTGACGGAAAGCGCCCTGATCAGCAACAGTCCAGCGGCGTCCAGCCAGTTGTCGGCATTGCAGCAGGCGGGCATCAGTATCGCCATCGATGACTTCGGAACCGGTTACAGCAGCCTGTCCTATCTGCAGAAGATTTCGGCCCAGGTGGTGAAGATCGACCGCTCTTTCATCACAGCGCTCGACCATCGCGTGCGCAGTCAGACGCTGGTCAAATCAATGGTGAATATGGCGCATGATCTCGGTTACAGCGTGGTGGCCGAGGGTATCGAGGAGCCTGAAGTCTATGAATTGCTGAAGGCTCTCGGCTGTGATGAGGCTCAGGGATATCTGCTCTCGAAACCCCTGCGCGTCGAAGCTTTCGAGCATTGGCTCGCTGATCGCTAGACGCCTAGCCCGCGGCTTCGGCTGAAGACTCAGTCGCTCCAACGGCAAGTGTGACCGATCTGACGGGCCGATGAAACCTCAGGCCGTTACCGTTATGGCCGTGCGCCAGCCGGGGCGGCGCTGTGCCCGACATCAGGCGTCGTAGCCAAGGTTCGGCATCAACCAGCGCTCGGTGACTGCCATGCCCTGGCCTTTGCGTGTGCTGTAGCGCTCGGCCTGGTCCTTGTCGATCTTGCCAACGGCAAAGTACTGAGCTTGGGGATGGGCGAAATACCAGCCGCTGACTGCAGCTGTCGGGTACATGGCGAAGTGTTCGGTAAGGGTTACCTGGCTGATCCCGTCGGCATCGAGAAGCTGGAACAGCGTGGCTTTCTCGGTGTGATCAGGGCAGGCAGGGTAGCCCGGGGCAGGGCGGATGCCCTTGTACTGCTCCTTGATCAGCTCGTCATTGCTCAACTGCTCCTCCGGCTCGTAACCCCACCAGTTCTTCCGAACCTGCTGGTGCAACCATTCAGCGCAGGCTTCAGCCAGGCGGTCGGCGAGCGCTTTGACCATGATCGAGTTGTAGTCGTCCCCGGCGTCCTGATAGGCCTTGGCCACTTCCTCGGCGCCGATTCCGGCGGTGGTGATGAAGCCGCCCACGTAGTCAGTCACGCCGCTGGCCTTCGGTGCGACGAAGTCGGCGAGCGAGAAGTTCGGCTTGCCATCGGTCTTGATCGTCTGCTGACGCAGATGATGCAGGGTGGCCAATGATTCGCCGTTGTCGCCGTATACCTGAATGTCGTCTTCGTCGACCTGATTGGCGGGCCAGAAGCCAAAGACGGCGCGGGCTTTTATCAACTTCTCGTCGACCAGCTTGTTAAGCATTGCCTGCGCGTCGTTGAACAGCGAGGTAGCTGCTTCGCCGACGATCTCGTCTTCGAGAATGCGCGGGTACTTGCCTGCCAAGTCCCAGGAGATGAAGAAAGGCGTCCAGTCGATGTAATCGACCAGGGTGCGTAGGTCGATGTCTTCCAGCACCTTGCGACCGGTGAAGGTCGGCTGTACGGGCGAATACTCAGTCCAGTCGAATTTCGGTTTGACGGCAATGGCTTCGGCGTAGCTCAGTCGTTCGGTGCGAGCGCTGCGGTTGGCTGTGCGCTCTCGGATCATCGCGTACTCTTCACGGGTCTTCTGCACAAACACCGGCTTGAGCTCTTTCGACAGCAATGTAGTTGCCACGCCGACCGCGCGTGAGGCGTCGGTCACGTAGACCACCGCATCGTTCTTGTAATGCGGATCGATCTTCACCGCGGTGTGGGCCTTGGAAGTGGTGGCCCCGCCAATCATCAACGGCAAGTGGAAGTCCTGTCGCTGCATCTCACGGGCCACGTGGACCATTTCGTCCAGCGACGGGGTGATCAGGCCGGACAAGCCGATGATGTCGCACTTCTCGGCAATCGCGGTTTGCAGGATCTTCTCGGCAGGGACCATGACACCCATGTCCACCACGTCGTAACCGTTGCAGCCGAGCACCACGCCGACGATGTTCTTGCCGATGTCATGCACGTCGCCCTTGACCGTCGCCATCAGAATCTTGCCCTTGGCTTCGGGCTTATCGCCTTTCTCGGCTTCGATGAAGGGGATCAGGTGTGCCACCGCCTGCTTCATCACCCGCGCCGACTTGACCACCTGCGGCAGGAACATCTTGCCCGAGCCGAACAGGTCGCCCACCACGTTCATGCCGGACATCAGCGGGCCTTCAATGACCTCAATCGGGCGCGCGCACTGCTGGCGGAACTCCTCGGTGTCCTGAACGATGTGGGTCGTGATGCCCTTGACCAGCGCATGCTCCAGCCGCTTCTGAACGGTGTAGCCGCGCCACTCTTCGGTTTCCGCCTCCTTGACGCTGCCGTCGCCTTTGAACTCGTCGGCGATGGCAAGCAGCGCTTCGGTGCCGTTGGGCGTGCGGTTGAGCACCACGTCCTCGACGGCGTCACGCAGCTTCTTGGGGATCTCGTCGTAGATTTCCAGCTGGCCAGCGTTGACGATGCCCATCGTCAGGCCGTTCTGGATGGCGTAGTACAGGAAGACCGAATGAATGGCCTCGCGCACCGGGTTGTTGCCGCGGAACGAGAAGGACACGTTCGACACACCGCCCGAGGTTAGCGCATAGGGGAGGTTTTCACGGATGTAGGCACAGGCTTCGATGAAGTCCACAGCATAGTTGTTGTGCTCTTCGATGCCGGTGGCGACCGCGAAGATATTTGGGTCGAAGATGATGTCTTCCGGCGGGAAGCCCACTTCATTTACAAGAATGTCGTATGAACGTTTGCAGATCTCGCGCTTGCGGTCGGCCGTGTCCGCCTGACCAGCTTCGTCGAACGCCATGACTACCACGGCGGCACCGTAGCGTTTGCACAGGCGGGCATGGTGTTTGAACGCGTCGACGCCTTCCTTCATGGAGATCGAGTTGACGATGCCCTTGCCCTGGATGCACTTGAGGCCAGCCTCGATCACTTCCCACTTGGAGGAGTCGATCATGATCGGGACGCGGGAGATGTCTGGCTCGCCAGCGATCAGATTGAGGAAGGTCACCATGGCCTTCTCTGAATCCAGCATGCCCTCGTCCATGTTGATGTCGATCACCTGCGCGCCGGCTTCTACCTGCTGCAGGGCGACTTCCAGGGCCTCGGTGTAGTTGTCTTCGCGAATCAGCCGTGCAAAGCGGGCCGAACCGGTGATATTGGTCCGCTCTCCGACGTTTACGAACAGCGAGCTGCGATCAATTGTGAAAGGCTCCAGGCCTGACAGGCGGCAGGCTTTCGGAATATCGGGAATGGCGCGCGGCGAGTACTTCGCAACGGCGTTGGCAATGGCCTCGATATGCGCCGGTGTCGTGCCGCAGCAACCTCCGACAATGTTGAGAAAGCCGCTGGAAGCGAACTCCTCGACCACCCGCGCCATTTCCGCGGGGCTCTCATCGTACTCACCGAACGCATTCGGCAATCCAGCGTTGGGGTGAGCGGAGACGTGGGTTTCGGCTTTGTTCGACAATTCTTCCAGGTACGGCCGCAGTTCCTTGGCACCCAGCGCGCAATTGAGCCCGACCGAGATCGGATTGGCGTGGCGCACTGAGTTCCAGAAAGCTTCGGTCGTCTGGCCGGACAGGGTTCGCCCGGAGGCGTCGGTAATGGTGCCGGAGATCATGATCGGCAGCTCGAATCCGATCTCCTCGAATACTTCCTGCACGGCGAAGATCGCCGCCTTGGCATTGAGCGTATCGAAGATAGTCTCGATCAGAATCAGGTCCGAGCCACCTTCGATCAAGCCACGAGTCGCTTCGGTGTAGTTTTCAACCAGCTCATCGAACGTGACATTGCGATAGCCAGGGTTGTTCACGTCCGGTGACAACGAGCAGGTACGGCTGGTCGGGCCGAGTACACCAGCGACGAAGCGCGGACGGTCCGGCGTTTCGGCCGTCTTGGCATCTGCCGCCTGACGGGCGAGGCGGGCACCTTCGACGTTGAGCTCGTACACCAGTTCTTCCATGCCGTAGTCGGCCTGAGAAACACGAGTGGCGTTGAAGGTGTTGGTCTCAACGATGTCCGCGCCGGCGTCGAAGTAGGCTTTCTCGATGGCGCTGATGGCATCCGGTCGAGTGAGGATCAGCAAGTCGTTATTGCCTTTCAAATCCTGCGGCCAGTCGGCGAATCGGTCGCCACGGTAGTCAGCCTCGTCCAGCTTGTAGCTCTGGATCATCGTGCCCATGCCGCCGTCGAGGATAAGGATGCGATCCTTGAGGGCCTGCTGGAGTGCCTGGAGACGGGCGTTACGGTCGAGCATGGGGACTACCTGAAACGGTGGCAAGAGCCGCGCATAATAGCAAAGCTGCACGCTTTTTGATCACTTGAGACTTTGCATGAAAGTCGCTCATGTTGCCGGCTAGTGCTTTTAGTGCCTGATCAGCTTCCTTGCCCAGTCGTAGATGACACTGATTGATATGTAGTGCACCCGCAGGCTCACGGTGCTGCAATTGACAAGCCAAACGGGTGAATGGATATCTCCTACTAAAACACTAGGACTTTATCCTCCGCAGCGGTTGGCGTACACTCCCGGGCATGTCTGAGAGGAGTTCCCATGAGCGCCATTACCATCACCGAAGCTGCACACGACTACCTGGCCGATCTGCTCGAGAAGCAGAACACGACAGGAATCGGTATCCGGGTCTTCATCACTCAGCCCGGAACCCCCTACGCTGAAACCTGCATCGCTTACTGCAAGCCGGGTGAGGAAAAGCCAGACGACGTGGCCATCGCCCTGCAACGCTTTACCGCCTGGATCGACAGCGTCAGCGAGCCATTTCTGGAAGATGCACTGGTTGACTATGCCACCGACCGCATGGGCGGCCAGCTGACTATCAAGGCGCCGAATGCCAAGGTTCCGATGGTCAACGAGGACAGCCCGCTGAACGAACGCATCAACTATTACCTGCAGACCGAGATCAATCCGGGGCTTGCCAGCCATGGCGGTCAGGTCACCTTGATCGACGTTGTGGACGAAGGCGTTGCGGTTCTGCAATTCGGTGGCGGATGCCAAGGCTGCGGCCAGGCAGATGTGACCCTCAAGGAAGGCATCGAAAAAACGCTGCTGGAAAGGATCCCTGAGCTTAAGGGTGTGCGCGATGTGACCGACCATACCAATCGGGACAATGCGTACTACTAAGCTGTAACAGCCCAAACGGTGGCTGATTCGGCCACTTCTTGGCAAAATGCCACTATTGGTTAGCGTCGCCTCCACGGCGCTTGTTTGCTGAGATAAGCTGTCCCGGTTCCAGAGTCCTGGCTACCTGAGCGAGCGCTGAATGTCTGCCGTTTCCCTGTTGATCTGTGATGATTCAAACCTTGCGCGCAAGCAATTGTTGCGTGCGCTGCCGGCCGCGTGGCCACTGGAGATCAGCCAGGCGACCAGTGGTCGCGAGGCGCTGGAGAAAATTCGCGAAGGCAACATAGATGTGTTGCTGCTCGATCTTACGATGCCGGATATGGATGGATACGAGGTGCTTGCTGCGCTTCGTGCAGAGAAGCTTGGCTGTCAGGTTGTCGTGATATCGGCTGACGTGCAGGACGAGGCGGTACGCCGCGTTCTCGAGCTGGGCGCCTTGGCCTTCATTCGCAAACCCGCCGATCCGGCATATCTGCAGCAGGCGCTCGCTGGACTCGGTATTGCGGGCGGCGAAGTGCCGGTGCTGGGCGAGCGGGGCACCGGGCCCATCGCGTTCCGTGACGCTTTTCGAGAAGTGGTAAACGTCGCAATGGGGCGCGCCGCGGCGCTGCTTGCGAAAGTTCTTGGCGTCTTCGTCCAGCTTCCCATTCCCAATGTGAACATCCTTGAAGTCGGTGAGCTGCACATGGCGCTTGCCGATGCGGCTCAGGGCGACAAGCTTTCCGCCGTGTGCCAGGGCTATATCGGCGGTGGCATCGCTGGCGAGGCGTTGCTGATCTTCCACGACTCGGAAATCGCCGACATGGCTCGCCTGATGCGGGCCGATGAATACCTTGAGCTGGAAATGCTGCTCGATCTTTCGAGCTTGCTGATAAGCGCCTGCCTGAGCGGCATCGCTGACCAGATCGATGTGGTGTTCTCTCAGGGGCATCCCCAGGTATTGGGGCAGCATGCTTCGATCGATGAGCTGATTCTGGTCAACCGCCAGCGCTGGAAAAACACGCTTGCGGTAGAAATCAGCTATAGCCTGGAAGGCCACGATATCCATTTCGATCTATTGTTGCTGTTCACCGAAGATTCGGTTGAGCTGTTGAACCGCAAACTCGCCTACCTGATGAATTAACCATGTCCAATTCCAACGATCTGAGCGGGCTTCACTGGTTGCTGGCTATCGTGCAGAGCATTGATGTGGGCGTTGTGGTGCTGGACCGCGAGTACCGTATAGATGTCTGGAACACCTTCATGGAAAACCGCTCCGGCAGACTCCCCGAAGAGGCGCGGAAGAAGTCGTTCTTCGAGTTGTTTCCCGAGGTTGATGAACAGTGGTTTAGGCGCAAGGTTGAGAACGTCGCTACGCTCGGTACCCCATCGTTCACCATCTGGGAGCAGCGCCCCTACCTGCTGCGATTCAAAAATTACCAGCCGATCACCGGGCTGGAAGATTTCATGTATCAGAACACAACTCTCATGCCGCTGAAGGGGCTTAGCGGTCGAATCGAGCAGATCTGTCTGATCATCTACGATGTGACCGATGTGGCGACCAACCGTCGTCAGCTGCAGGCAGCCAACCAGGAGCTGCAACGCCTGTCCAGCACGGATCGCCTGACAGGTTTGTTCAACCGGGGCCATTGGGAAGAGATGCTGCGGCAGGATTACGCGCGGCACTGCCGCTATGAGCGCAACGCTGCATTAGTGATGTTCGATATCGATCATTTTAAAAAGATCAACGATACCTATGGTCATCAGGCGGGTGACGCGGTGATCCAGCAGACAGCCGAGCTCATACGTCAGTGCACCCGGGACGCCGACATTTCCGGGCGCTATGGCGGTGAAGAGTTCGTGGTGCTGTTGCCTGATACTGACTGTGAGGGCGCAGTAACCTTTGCCGAGCGGCTTCGCCAGTCGATAGAGGCGCATGAGGTGGTTTACGAAGGCCATAGCATCCGATTCACTGTCAGCCTAGGGATCACCGATCTAAGCCAGCCTACCAGTGGCTATGCGCAGCTGATCGAGCGCGCTGACAATGCCTTGTATGGATCGAAGTCGGCAGGGCGCAACCGCCTCACCGTCTACGGCTAGCCATCGCTGTTGGTCGTGCACCGGGCCTTGAGGAAGTTCAGCAACGTGACTTCCTCGCTGCTCATCCATTTACGTTTACGTGCCTTTGGCAGTCGCGCCAGGTCGCCAGAGACGAAGGCCTCGAGCACCTCTGGGTGGATATAGCACTGACGGCAGACTGCCGGGGTGTTGCCCAGTTGCTGGGACACTTCCTTCACCGTTTCGACCAGATTGCGCCGGCCCACGCTTTCCGGCTGCCATTCGCGCTTGCGCAGATAATCGAGTGCCAATGCACTGCCAGCCCAAGTGCGATAGTCCTTGGCAGTGAAGTCTCCGCCCGTGGTTTCCTGGATGAACTGATTGACGTCACTGGAGCTCACCGGGTGGCGCGTGCCGTCCTCGTCGAGGTACTGGAACAGGTGCTGGCCGGGAATATCCATACAGCGGCGCACCATGCGGGCAAGGCGCTGGTTCTTAAGCGTCACGCGATGCTCCACGCCACTTTTGCCACGAAAATGGAAACGGATTGCTGAGCCTCGTACATCGACATGCCGCGTGCGCAGGGTGGTCAGGCCGTAAGAGCGGTTCTGCTTCGCATAGCGCGAGTTGCCGACGCGTATCAACGTCGATTCGAGCAACTGGACCAATAAAGCCATTACCTTATCTCGCGGCATCCCTCGCACCGCCAGATGCTGTTCGAGTCCCTCACGCATTTTCGGCAGCGCAGCGCCGAATGCGATGACCCGATCATATTTGTTGCAGTCGCGGATTTCTCGCCATCGTGGGTGATACCGGTATTGCTTGCGGCCGCGTGCGTCTCGCCCCGTTGCCTGCATATGGCCCTGCGGATCGGGGCAAATCCACACATCAGAGTAGGCGGGCGGAATGGCCAGCTTGTTGATGCGTGATATATCCGCCTGGTCTTTGATCCGCTCGCCCGATGGAAGGAAGTAGGCAAACTTGCCGCGGAGCTTCCTGCGGCTGATGCCCGGTCCGCTGTCGTCTACGTAATGAAGGTCCTCGGGCAGATCTGGGCACAAAGCCGTCCCGGTGTCCGGATATTCATCCGCCGGCACGGGGCGGATGCCTTCGGCCAGCAGCAGCGATGACTCTGTACCCTGATCAGTCAGCATAAGAAACCCAATCTATTACCCGATATCGCTGTGAGTCACCGTCAGCAGGTGACGCAGCTTTGGATCAGTTTTCGCTTTCCTGGGAATTACGCATCAATAGGCGTATGGCAGCGACCAACTCATCGATCGCTTCACGGTAGATAGCAGGGTCAGCTTTGGTCTCCGCAGTGTCGGCAAGCTTACGTGCGGTTTCGAGATGGTCATTTATTGAGGAATAGTCGCCGATCATAATTACGCTCCCGGATTGGTGAGTTCAGAGGCTGCGCAGCGTGGCGCTTGCCCCTAATAAATGACCGAGTCCAGGCCTGGGGGTTCGCGCCGTGCATCAGCGCGAGCGCGGAGTTTTCAGTGCCACTGCCCATTGCGTGTTCTCGCAGCGGGGGCAGACTGCACCCTGATGCTCTTCAACGATCTGCGGATAGCCGCAGCGAGTGCACGCATAAAGACCGCTTGCCGGTGCGCGTTGGAAGGTGGGCCTGTGCTCTGGCGGGAGCACTGACAGACCCGGCAGCACGGAATCTTCGTCATTGAAGAACAGGCTGACGTCGCCATCAGTCTCCAGGATGCCCAGACGAACCTGGCCGAGGTGCTCGACCCCTTGCTGACGCAGCTCCATGAAGAACTCGTCGGAGGAAATATTCAGCTGCTCCAAGCTGTGCAGGTCGTACAGCCCATCCTTGATGATGGTCACGGGCTTGCCTTCCATCCAGCTTGAGAAGCGCTCGTTGCGGGCCATGAACCAGAGCGTCAGCCGATATAGGAGGAGCAGTGTGATGAATACGGTGAAGATCGGCAGAAGAGGCACGTCCTCATAAAACGACACGTCACCCGCTGCAGAACCGAGCGTGAGGATCACAACGAGCTCGAACAGTGAAAGCTGCCGTATGCCCCGTCGGCCACTGATTTTCAGGAACAGAAATACTGCGACGAAGGCGAAGGTTGCACGTAGCGCGACTTCGCCAATGAACAGCGCAGGAAAGTCATCCAGCAGCATTCGCTGCAAATCGAAAGGCGTCATCCCATTCTCGGCAGAAAACTTCAGGTAGGGTTGCCCGGTTGCGCCGGCAATGACCAAGCGCTCAGCGTGATACCGTCCTTGCTTAACTCCAATCTCGCGTTTTCCAGCAACGCCGCTAGATGAGCCGGGGACGCATACTGGGTTCGTGCGATGTGGGCGATGGACAGAATTTCGTCACCACTCGAGCCATGCACGCGCAGCGAAAAGCTGGCATCGCCCTGATCAACGTGGGCTGTAGCCCGACAAGGCAGAAAAGCCATCTGACTTATGCTGACGGCTTCCTCAAGCGATAGATGAGTGTGCATGGCTTGCCTGCTCCGCTTGTCAGGAATTTATGGGCGGCAATCAGTCAGCTGGCTGTACATCGAATACGAGCTCGATCCCGTCGCCGCTGCCGTCACCCACGACTGAACCCTCCACGGGCCTTGGTGAAACCTCACGACCCTTGTAGAACTCGCTGAGTTTCTGCTGCGCGACATCCCGAATATGGGTGATCAGGCCTGTGGTTTGAGTGTCTCGCGGAATGACGTACTTCAACGTCACGCAATGGCCTTCGGGCCCTTCGGGCAGATGGGCCAGCCCACTGCTATGCAATTGATCGTTGACGTAAGCCTGTGCACCTTTCATGACGTTCTCCAGTTGATTCACATACTTCTGGGACCGTGAAACAAGCGAATGGGTCAGTGAGAGGCGAAGCTGGGGCGCGGAGGGCGGGCGGCGGATACAGACAAGGCCCGGCGCTTGCGCTGACGGGCCTCGTTGTGATGAACGGCATCTAAAAGCTGAACGTACTGACTGGCCTGACTGAGCAGCGCCCTACATCAGCTCGACGCGCTGAGGTCGCAGTGCGCGAAGAAATGGTGGACGGCACGGCAGACCACGGCGTACGTCGACCGGTCTCAGGCTGGCATTTGCCAAGGGGCGAGGGTTACGCCCTGACGGCTCAGGTCTGCACGGGCCTGCTTTAGCGACTCGCCGAGTTTGACCGGATCAGAATAAACGCTGCTGGAGAGTTTGCAGTGGCCGACGGCGCGAGATTCGCTGCCATCCAGGACCGTGATGCTGAGTTCGCCGTTGCCTTCGAGCAGCGTCCAGGCGACGCACTGGAACGGCTTGAAAGCGCGATCAGTAATGAGAAGGGCGTCGTTGAAACGAAGCGGGCTGTTCATCGGGCATGTCTCTCTGTGTGATAACCAAAATACGGATTTGAGCCTGCCGCCAGGCTGCCGGCGTTGGCTTTACATATCCATTGATGTTCACAGAGGACTGATAAGTCACACAGTGGTTTCGTAATTTTTGAGGTTCATTGCAATTAGCCAAAAGTATAAGTTGGACGAAAGTTGAAAAACCTGCGTTTGAAACACTGTAAGCATCTGATTTTATTGGTGCTATAACAGCCGCATCGCTAATACAGGTCGAATTCGCGCGCATGCGCCTTGGGAAATATGTGGCGAAATGACGCAACTATCCGAATAAAAAAGGCCAGGTTTGAGTTTCAAACCTGGCCTTTACGTAGCTAGCGGGTCTCAGGCGATCAGACCTTGAATTGCCTGAGCAGGCGGTTCAGGCGCTCGGCCAACTCTCCAAGCTGCTTGCCGGCTGCGCTGGATTGCTCAGCAGCAAGAGTACTTTGCTGCGCCAATCCGGCTGCTTGAGTAACGTTCTGGTTGATGTCCTCCACTACGTGGGTCTGCTGCAGCGTTGCGCTCGCAATTGAGGCGTTCAATCCCGACAGGTTGCGCAGGGCTTGAGCGATCTGTCCTAGGCTCTCGCCAGCCTGACTGGCTTGTTCAACCGTTGCCTGGGAGGCGCGGCTGCTTTTCGTGATGACGGTGACAGCTGCGCTGGAGTTCTTCTGCAGCCGCTCGATCATGGTATGGATCTCGGCGGTCGAGGTCTGAGTGCGCTGAGCCAGCAGGCGAACCTCGTCAGCCACGACAGCGAAGCCCCGACCCTGCTCACCGGCGCGTGCGGCCTCGATTGCCGCGTTCAGGGCGAGGAGGTTGGTCTGGTCCGCAATGGACCCGATCACTTCAAGCACCGAGCCGATCTGAGTAGTTTCATCCGCCAGCGACTGGATCACACCAACCGCCTCATTGATGGTGGTTGAAAGCTGATCAATCTGCAGGAGGCTGGCCTCGATGTTCCGCTGGCCCTGACCGGCTTGCTTCTCCGCCTCGCCCACTTCACTTGAAGCGTGCTCGGCGTTCTTGGCAACTTCCTGAACGGCGTAGGTCACTTCGTTCACTGCGGTCGCGACGAGTTCCATCTGTTGGGATTGCTGCTGGCTCTGTTGATGTGCCTGTCCCGCCAGTCCGCCTAGGGCGCTGGACGACAGCTCCAGGGAACTTGAAGTCTCGAACAGCTGAGCGACTACCGTGCGCAGCTTCTGGGTAAAGGTGTTGAAGTCGCGGCTCAACGTGGTCAGCTCGTCATTACCGGAGACATCGAGGTTACGAGTGAGGTCAGCCTCGCCACTGGCGATGTTGGCCATGGCCTGCATCGAATGGCGCAATGGTTGGGTAATGCTGCGAATCAGGATTGCGACGAGAACGGCCATCAGCGCTGCGATAGCCAGACCTATGAGCGAGAAGCGCACGAGATAGTTACGGAACTCTGCCTCTACGTCATCCACATAGATGCCAGACCCGATGATCCAGCCCCAAGGCTTGAACAGCTCGACATAGGAGATCTTCGGGACCGGGTCCTTCTCACCTGGCTTTGCCCATTGGTAGTCCACCAGTCCAGCACCCTGGAGTTGCGCGACCTTGACCATTTCATTGAAGAGCGCTTTACCGGTCGGGTCCTTGGTTTTGGAAAGGTCCTGACCCTCGAGCTCTGGTTTGATCGGATGCATCACCATGACCGGCTGCATGTCATTGATCCAGAAGTAGTCGTTATGACCATAACGGATCATCCGGATCTGGTCCTTCGCCGCCTTCTGCGCATCGGCAGTGCTCATGCTGCCACTGGCTTCGAGCTTCTGGTAATAGTCGAGCACGCCGCGCGCGGTCTCGACGATGTTCTGCGTCATGACCTCCTTGCCTTTGTAGAGATCGACACGCACCTGTTGAATCATCAACAAACCAAGAATGAATAACATGGCGACAGCTACCAGAGGTATGAGCCACAGACGCCTGCTGATCGGAAAATTTCGTAGGATATTCATTGGTTTGTAAGCTCCTGTTAAAGCAGATCGTCTTTATTATTCGAATAGTTATGAGCGCGGCGGAACGGTCTGCTTCGCAACACCGGCTACGGAAGCGGCAATTTGATATGGCCCATCGAATAGTGTTTCGGCAGTTGGAGGGAAAAGATGAGGGTTGCAACGATGAGGCACTGAATTTACGTGCTCCAAGCGAGTCAGAACAGCGCTCAGATGGCTATCTGACATATACCTTAGTTGCATATTCATGCGCGGTGATTGGCACCGTTATCGAGGAGTAGATGGATCTTTGGATTGCCTTTCAGGCATTGCTTCTAGGCGTGGTAGAGGGCATTACGGAGTTTTTGCCCATTTCCAGCACCGGGCATCAGATCATCGTCGCCGACCTCATCGGCTTTGGTGGGGAGCGCGCGTTGGCCTTCAACATCATCATCCAGCTTGGTGCGATCCTGGCAGTCGTTTGGGAGTACCGTCGCAAGATCGTTGATGTAGTGATCGGGCTGCCTAAAGAGAAACAGGCGCAGAAGTTCACAGCGAACCTGCTCGTTGCGTTCTTTCCGGCGGTCGTTCTGGGAGTGACTTTTGCTGACCTGATTCACGAATACCTGTTCAACCCGATCACGGTTGCCGCCGCGTTGGTAGTGGGCGGGGTGGTGATGCTATGGGCCGAAAAGCGTCAACATGAAGTACAGGCCGAGACTGTTGACGATATGCACTGGACCCACGCCCTGAAGGTCGGGTTTGCTCAGTGCCTGGCACTCATTCCGGGCACGTCTCGCTCGGGCGCGACCATCATTGGTGGGCTGCTGTTCGGGTTATCGCGCAAGGCCGCAACTGAGTTTTCTTTCTTTCTGGCAATGCCCACCATGGTCGGTGCAGCGGTCTATTCGGGCTACAAATACCGCGAACTGTTTACGCCGGGGGATTTTCCGGTATTTGCGATTGGCTTCGTTACCTCGTTCATATTCGCGATGCTGGCGGTACGAGCGTTGCTGAAATTTATAGGTAACCATAGCTACGCGGCATTTGCCTGGTATCGAATCATCTTCGGCATCATCATCCTGGCCACCTGGCAGTTCAGCCTGATCGACTGGAGTACCGCGGCAGGCTGATGCGCCCGCAGAAGATTGCTCAAGGAGCGCCCGTGCAGACATACGAACATCAGCTTTTGCCGGTCAACGACATCACACTCAGCCTTTATAGCGCCGGCCCTGCAGATGGACCCGTCGTCTGGTTGCTGCACGGTTTTCCAGAAAGCTGGTTTTCGTGGCGTCACCAGATTCAGGCGCTGGTAGAAGCAGGCTTTCGGGTCTTGGTGCCGGAGATGCGCGGCTATGGGCAAACCAGCGCGCCGGATGACATCGCCGCGTATGACCTCATTACGGTTTGTAGCGATATCCAGGCGGCGATGGACCTGCTCGGGCAGCACAGGGTAGCGGTGGTAGGGCACGACTGGGGCGCACCGGTTGCATGGCATCTGGCGCTGCTGGAGCCGGAGCGGGTACAAGTCGTTGGTGCCATGGCCGTCCCCTACGGCGGGCGCCCGAAAAAGCCCGCCATCGAAATGATCCGCAGCCAGTTTGCGGATCGCTTCAACTACATCCTCTATTTTCAGCAGCCGGGGGTTGCCGAAGCCGAGCTGAATCAGGACATCCCACGGACGTTGCGAATGATGATGCACAACACATCGGCCGCAGTACCAAAGGACTTTTTTCTGCAGGAGAAGCCAGCCGGCAGCCTGCTACACGAAGGCATGCAGGACCCGGGTTCACCCCCTGACTGGTGTGATCAGGATGCGTTCGCCGTTTACGTTCGCACGTTCGAGGGGCGTGGTTTTGGTGGCGCGCTCAACTGGTACCGGAATTTCGAGCGCACCTGGGAACGGACGGCACCTCTGGCTGGCCGCAAGATCATGCAGCCTGCATTATTTCTGCTCGGTGACAAAGACCCAGTCGGTACGCTCGAAGCCCACACACTAAAGAAGATGCCTAAATGGGTACCTGACCTCGAGCAGCACATGCTCGAGCATTGCGGCCACTGGGTGCAGAGTGAACAGCCTGAGCAGGTCAGCAGCCTGTTACTTGGTTTCCTGAAGCGGCGCTATACGGACACCAAGCTAAGCGCTTCCGACAGCTCGCCGGCAATGCAGTGAAGCGGTAGTATTTTCGATTTCGTTACCGGATCACCTGTGCTCATGGAGCTACGCGGCCAACTGAAGAGCTGGAATGACCAGAAAGGTTTTGGCTTCATAAGGCCGGAGCAGGATCGCGAAGAAGTCTTCGCCCATATCTCGGCAATGCGCGGTGCGCGACGCCCCGTGCAGGGTGACCGAGTTCTGTATCTGTGCGAGCGAGCCAAGGATGGCCGTCTGCGCGCTACTCACATTCGCCTGGATGCAGGGCTTTCGATCGACGAACCTGCTATCAGGCGCAAGCCGCTCAAAGCAACGGGGCGGAGCGGCGAACCTGTTCGGCCCGTCGCCCGTGAGCGTCGCAGCCAGGTGATCCGACAGCCGCTTTTGAAGTCGCTGTGGTTTCTCCTGCTCTGTCTCCTTCCGGCCCTCGGCAGTACCCGGTTGGCAGGGCAGGGCATCCACTGGCCGCTGCTTACCTACGGGCTTGGAAGCCTGGTCGCGTTCGCGTTTTATCTGCATGACAAGCGAAGCGCGTTGCGAAGCGCGTTGCGAAGCGGCTGGCGAACGCCAGAGGCGCGACTGCATTTGATCGAGGCGCTTGGAGGTTGGCCTGGCGCTTACGTGGCGCAGCAGCTATTGCGGCACAAGACCCGGAAGTTGTCTTTTCAAGTGCTTTTCTGGCTGATCGTCGTTGCTCATCAAGTGGTGTGGCTCGACTACCTCTATCTCCAACGGCTTCAGCGGTTTCTATTACAGCTTTGAGCGCGGTGATTTCCCTAAGCCGCAATCAAAAACGCCCCGCATAGGCGGGGCGTTCGATGAGGCGACTGTCTTCAGATTACGCCGAGGCTGCGCAGGTAATCGTCGTAAGTGCCGCTGAAATCAGTGACACCCGTGTCGGACAGTTCGATGATCCGTGTCGCCAGCGAGCCGACGAATTCACGGTCATGGCTGACGAAGATCAGTGTGCCTGGATAGTTCTCCAGCGCTAGGTTGAGCGCTTCGATCGATTCCATGTCCAGGTGGTTGGTGGGTTCGTCCATTACCAGCACGTTAGGCTTTTTCAGGATCAGCTTGCCGAACAGCATGCGGCCCTGTTCACCGCCTGAAATCACGCGAACGGATTTGAGGATCTCGTCGTTGGAGAACAGCATGCGACCAAGGGTGCCACGAACGACCTGTTCGCCGCCTTGCGTCCACTGGCCCATCCAGTCGAACAGCGTAACGTCGTCTTCGAAATCATCAGCATGGTCTTGTGCGTAATAGCCAAGTTCGGCGCTTTCGGTCCATTTCACCGAACCGGCATCTGGCTGAAGCTCGCCAACCAGGGTACGCAGCAAAGTAGTCTTGCCGATACCGTTGGGGCCGATGATGGCGACACGTTCGCCGGCTTCGACGGTGAAGCTGAAGTTTTTGAATAGAGTCTTGCCGTCGAACCCTTTGGCCATGTGCTCGACGGTCACAGCCTGGCGATGCAGCTTCTTGGTCTGCTCGAAGCGGATGAATGGGCTGACGCGGCTGGAGGGTTTGACCTCGGCCAGCTGGATCTTGTCGATCTGCTTCGCACGAGACGTGGCCTGCTTGGCCTTCGAAGCGTTGGCCGAGAAGCGGCTAACGAAGGTTTGCAGTTCGGCAATCTGCGCCTTCTTCTTCGCGTTATCGGACAGAAGTTGCTCACGCGACTGGGTTGCCGCAGTCATGTATTCGTCGTAGTTGCCAGGGAACAGGCGGAGCTCACCGTAATCCAGGTCCGCCATGTGCGTGCAGACACTGTTGAGGAAGTGACGGTCGTGGGAAATGATGATCATGGTGCTGTTGCGCACCGTCAGAATATTTTCCAGCCAGCGGATCGTGTTGATGTCCAGGTGGTTGGTTGGCTCGTCGAGTAGCAATACTTCCGGATCGGAAAACAGTGCCTGAGCCAGCAGCACGCGGAGCTTCCAACCCGGCGCGACCTCGCTCATGGGGCCAAAGTGCTGATCAAGTGGTATGCCCAGGCCAAGCAGCAGCTCACCGGCGCGAGATTCGGCCGTGTAGCCGTCCATCTCGGCAAACTCGGTTTCCAGCTCGGCTACCGCCATGCCATCTTCTTCGCTCATTTCCGGCAAGGAATAGATGCGCTCGCGCTCAGCCTTGACCTTCCAGAGTTCCTCGTGGCCCATGATCACCGTATCGATGACGTTGAAATCTTCGTAAGCGAACTGGTCCTGGCGGAGCTTGCCCAGCCGCACATTGGGCTCAAGCATCACCTGGCCAGCCGAAGGTTCAAGATCGCCACCGAGGATCTTCATGAACGTCGACTTGCCGCAGCCGTTGGCACCGATAAGACCGTAGCGGTTGCCGTTGCCGAATTTGACGGAAACGTTTTCGAACAGCGGCTTGGCACCGAACTGCATCGTGATATTGGCGGTTGAAATCAAAGGGTTTACCTATCAATAACTTAGGGCTTGCTGGAGGCCAAATGGCATACGGATTCGGATTCCTTCGGGGAGGAACTGGTCCGCAGGCAGAAGTTGGCGCAGCAATAACGCGCTAGGGCGAGCTGTTGGGGAAAATGCGGGGGTTCATGCCAGACATTGGCCGGTATTGTCGCATAGCTGTGTCTGCAGTTGTATGACGGACCATGAAAGCAAACGCCCCGAACCAGTCGGGGCGTTTGTTTCATCTGTCGATACGTCGTCCAGTCGTTTTCAAGTAACTGGCGACGCCGACATGTTCACTGACGCTTCAGCCTTAAACAGCTACCACGTCGATCTTGGCCTTGGCCGCAGACTCGCGGAACTCGGCGATCTGATCGAAGCTCAGGTAGCGGTAGACGTCAGCCGCCATGGTGTCGATCTGAGCGGCATAAACCATGTACTCCTCGACTGTCGGCAGGCGCCCCAGGATCGACGCGACTGCTGCCAGCTCGGCAGAAGCGAGGTACACGTTGGTTGCGTCGCCAAGGCGGTTCGGGAAGTTACGAGTCGACGTAGAGACGACCGTCGAGCCGGTCTCAACCCGCGCCTGGTTGCCCATGCACAGCGAGCAGCCTGGCATTTCCAAGCGCGCACCAGCGCGGCCGTAGATACCGTAGTAGCCTTCTTCAGTCAGCTGATGCTGGTCCATCTTCGTCGGCGGAGAAAGCCACAGGCGAGTCGGCAGAGCACCTTCAACCTTGTCCAGCAGCTTGCCGGCAGCGCGGAAGTGACCAATGTTGGTCATGCACGAGCCAATGAACACTTCGTCGATCTTCTCGCCCTGAACAGTCGAGAGCAGGCGAGCGTCGTCCGGGTCGTTCGGTGCACAGAGCACAGGCTCGTTGACTTCGGACAGGTCGATCTCGATGATCTCTGCGTATTCGGCGTCGGCATCGGCAGCCAGCAGTTCTGGGTTGGCCAACCAGGCCTCCATGGCCTGCGCGCGACGCTCCAGGGTGCGAGCATCGCCGTAGCCTTCACTGATCATCCAGCGCAGCAGGGTGATGTTCGACTTCAGGTACTCAGCGATTGCATCTTCCGGCAGCTTG
Source organism: Stutzerimonas stutzeri (assembly GCF_024448895.1). Taxonomy (GTDB): domain Bacteria; phylum Pseudomonadota; class Gammaproteobacteria; order Pseudomonadales; family Pseudomonadaceae; genus Stutzerimonas; species Stutzerimonas stutzeri_Q. The sequence continues at coordinate 120,060 of NZ_JAMOIC010000006.1, read as the reverse complement.
ATAGTGCAACCTGCAGCAGAGCGCTCAGCAGAGGCATCAGACAGCTCGAACGCTTGCTCTACGGTTAGGTCGTTCAGGCCTTCTATCTCGAGAATACGGCCAGAGAAGATGTTCTTCTTGCCCTTCTTCTCGACAGTCAGCAGACCTTTCTGGATGGCGTAGTAGGGGATCGCATGAACCAGGTCGCGCAAGGTGATGCCGGGCTGCATCTTGCCCTTGAAGCGAACCAGTACCGACTCTGGCATGTCCAGCGGCATGACGCCTGTGGCAGCTGCGAAGGCCACCAGGCCAGAACCAGCCGGGAAGGAAATGCCCATCGGGAAGCGGGTGTGCGAGTCGCCACCGGTACCGACGGTGTCCGGCAGCAGCATGCGGTTCAGCCAGCTGTGGATGATGCCGTCACCCGGACGCAGGGACACACCACCGCGAGTCATGATGAAGTCGGGCAGGGTGTGGTGAGTAGTGACGTCGATCGGCTTCGGATAAGCCGCGGTATGGCAAAAGGACTGCATGACCAGATCAGCCGAGAAGCCCAGGCAAGCCAGGTCCTTCAGCTCGTCGCGGGTCATTGGGCCGGTAGTGTCCTGGGAGCCGACGGTGGTCATCTTTGGTTCGCAGTAGGTGCCCGGACGGACGCCTTTGCCTTCTGGCAGGCCGCAGGCGCGACCGACCATCTTCTGTGCGAGGGTAAAGCCCTTGTTGCTCTCGGCAGGGGCTTCGGGCTTCTTGAACAGGTCAGTTGGGCCCATGCCCAGTTCGGCACGTGCTTTCTCGGTCAGGCCGCGGCCGATGATCAGCGGGATACGGCCGCCAGCGCGAACTTCGTCGAGCAGGACGTCGGTCTTGAGCTGGAATGTAGTGACCAGTTCATCGCTGCCGTGACGGCGGACTTCGCCCTTGTACGGGTAGACGTCGATGATGTCGCCCATAGCCAGATCGGAGCAATCGAACTCGATTGGCAGTGCGCCGGCGTCTTCCATGGTGTTGTAGAAGATCGGGGCAATCTTGGTGCCAAAGCAGAAACCGCCGGCACGCTTGTTCGGCACATTGGGGATGTCATCACCAAAGAACCACAGCACCGAGTTGGTAGCGGACTTGCGCGAGGAACCGGTACCGACCACGTCACCGACATAGGCGACCGGGAAGCCTTTGGTGGCCAGTTCTTCCATCTGCTTGAGCGGGCCGACTGAGCCAGGGGCGTCAGGGGTGATACCGTCGCGAGCCATCTTGAGCATGGCCAGGGCGTGCAGCGGGATGTCCGGGCGCGACCAGGCGTCAGGTGCCGGGGACAGGTCGTCGGTGTTGGTTTCGCCAGTGACCTTGAATACGGTCAGGGTGACTTTTTCAGCAACCGGTGCGCGATTCTTGAACCACTCGCCTTCGGCCCAGGACTGCAGAACGGCTTTGGCGTTGGCATTGCCCGCCTTGGCTTTTTCCGCGACGTCGTGAAACGCATCGAACATCAGCAGGGTGTGCTTCAGTTGCTTGGCGGTGGTATCAGAGAGCTCCGCGTCGTCCAGAAGGTCAACCAGCGTGACGATGTTGTAACCGCCCTGCATGGTGCCCAGCAATTCTACAGCGTGCTGCTTGCTGATCAGCGGCGAAGTGGCTTCGCCCTTGGCGACGGCGGCGAGGAAGCCGGCCTTGACATAGGCAGCCTCGTCCACGCCAGCGGGAACGCGGTTGGTGATCAGATCGAGGAGGAATTGTTCTTCGCCGGCTGGCGGGTTCTTCAGGAGGTCGACCAGGCCAGCGGTCTGTTCGGCGTTGAGCGGCTGGGGCACGACGCCCTGGGCGGCACGCTCTTCTACGTGTTTGCGATAGGCTTCAAGCACAGTTATATACCCTCATCATTGGTCCCTTGGGTGTTTCGGGACGCGCATCCGGAAGCTGTTTTCAAAGTTTTACGCCGGCGGAGAGCGGATGCGCAGGAGAGAGGGATCTGCGCATCCGACGATGGCCGGTTAACTGTGCTCGTGACGCTTTGAAAACAGCTTCTTACGGATTGTGTCGCCTAAAACGGCGGGCCGATTCTACTGGAACGGGCCCACAAAGTTAAGCGAAAGCCCAGTGGCCTCTATTTGCGGCCTTGCTCCGGGCCGGATGCAGTGAGGTGCTGAGCGCCACTATCCGCGGGGTTTGCCGCGTTTTTGGCGGGCGTGGCTGTCATTGTTCAGTGACCCGGCTAGGACAAAAGTCTAAGATGCGCCGCTGTCCTCGGATCCATCGTCTGCCATGTCAAATCAGCGAATCAAAACTCCCTGCGTAGGTCTTTGCTCGACCGTTTATGGCGATCTCGTCTGCCGAGGTTGCAAGCGTTTTCACCACGAAGTGGTGAACTGGAACGGCTACAGCGAGGAAGGCAAGCGCTCGGTATGGCACCGCCTTGAAGTTTTGCTGGCGCAGGTAATGGCCGCCAAGCTTGAGGTATTCGATCCGATGTTGCTGCGCAGTCAGCTGGAGAGCAGGCAAATTCGCTTCGTCGCCGATCAGTCTCCCTACTGTTGGGCTTATCACCTCATCGCGCGCGGCGCGCGGGTCATTCAGCAGCTTGACGCCTATGGCGTGGTTCTCATGCCGGAGTTTCGCGACTGGTCCTTGCCGGAGCTTCGTGACGCCATCGACCGGGAGTTCTTTCTCCTTTCCGAAGCCCACTACCATCGCTACATAGCGCCGCGGTTTCTTGACGATACGGCGCCATAACCGGAAGGTGAGGGCGGTCGCTCCCGCGGCCAAGCCCTCAGCGCTGTGCGACCAACTCCTCCAGATGGTCGATGATGTCATCGGGTTTCAGTACCAGCACGTCACTTTCCAGCGCGTCGAGCACCACTTCCGCGGTGTTGCCCATCAATACGCCAGAGAACCCGGTTCGCGCCACGGTACCGATCACCGTGACGACCGCCTGAAGCTGATGGCAGACACGCGGAATCAAGGCGTCTGCAGGACCTTCTTCGATGTGCAGCTGGCCGTCGGGAATATCGTACTCATCCTGAAATCTTCGGCAGGCGGTGCGGTAGCGTGCCTCGATCGTTTCCTTCAACTGGAATGCCGGATCGGCGGCCGAGAGCATCGCCGACGGATGCGCGCTGATTACATGAAGTGTGCCTTCGGCAAGAGAGGCGATTTCATAGCCATGATTGACGATGCTGGCGTGGAGCGTGCGGTGCTCGATATCGGCATTACCCACATCCACCGCGGCCAAGATGTTGCCCCCTGTCCAGGGTGCTTCGGTTTTAACCATCAGCACCGGGCAAGGACAATAGCGCAACAGCTTCCAGTCATCAGGCGTCAGCAAGGCGCGCTTGAGAGGGTTGTCGGCGACATGCTGTTTGATGACCAGGCCGCATCCTTCGGCTTGCTGGACCGCGATGATGGTCTGATGCAGGTTGTCATGCCATGCCTGCTGAGCGGTCACGACGTGGCCCTGATTTTCCAGTTCAGATCGCAAGCCATCGAGATAATCGTGGTGATCCTGTTTGGCCTCACAGATCAGCAAATGAAGTCTGGATTGGCTGACGCTGGAAATCAGACGTGCACGTTTGAGTGCGAGATTTTCTGAAAGCTTCGGGTCAATTATCACGAGAATACAGCGTATCGCTTGCATGATCGGCTCCGTTTCGATGATCGGATGGACTGACTATAGACAAGGGCGCCGCAGGGGCCACTGATCTATATCAAGCAACGCTGGCTGTGCCAGAAAGCACTCGTATAATGCATGCCCGTCGCTCGTCATCGAGCGCATCGCTAGCCAAATCACCTTTACGAATGTCCGGACCTCATGCTTCCCGAACTGAATGACTTCCTTGGCTGCACGACGCCCCCGGCATGGGTCGACGCTGCACTGCAAAATCAGGACGTGATGCTTATCGATCACGGCAACTGTGAAAAAAAGGCTGCCGGAGCCGCCTTCCAGCTGATGTTCAGGTATGTCGACAAACCCGACCTTCAGAACAAGATGTCGCGTCTGGCCCGTGAGGAGTTGCGGCACTTCGAGCAGGTGCTTTCGATCATCCGCAAACGTGAGATCAGCCTGCGTAACATTGGATCTTCCCGCTATGCCGCGGGATTGCGCGAACTGGTTCGAAACCACGAGCCTTATCGGCTCACTGACACCCTGGTGATCGGGGCTTTTATCGAGGCCCGATCCTGCGAGCGCTTTGCCATGCTGGTCCCGCATCTGGACGATGAACTAGGCAAGTTCTATCACGGACTGCTGAAATCCGAAGCGAGGCATTTCCAGGATTATCTGAAGCTTGCCTATCTTTACGGGGACGCTGCGGACATCGATGCGACCATCATTCGCGTGCGAGAACGCGAGCGCGAACTGATCGAAAGCCCGGACCGCGAGTTCCGTTTCCACAGTGGCGTACCGAGCGCTGTCTGAGGCATCAGGTCAGTTCGAACGGTGCCTGATGAAAGCCTGAGTGATCGATTTGCAGTGCCCATCCCTGCCTGTCCCAGTCGCCCAGCACCATTCGCCGCGCGGCCTGTCCATCGATATCCAGCGCGTGTGTGGCGGGTCGGTGGGTGTGGCCGTGGATCAGGGTCGCCACTTTGTGGCGCCGCATGACTCGGACGACTTCGTCAGGCGTGACGTCGACGATGTCGCTGGCCTTCATGCGGGTTTCTTCCTTGCTGCTGGATCTGAGCTTCTGCGCGAGTTTTTGACGCTTGGCCAATGACAAGTTGTGCAGGATGAACAGGCTGACCGGATTGCGCAGCCAGCGTCTGAGCCGCATGTAGCCTTCATCGCGGGTGCACAGGCTATCGCCGTGCATGAGCAGTATCCGCTCACCGCTCAGGTTCACCACATGGGGATCGGCGAGCAGCGTGCAGCCAGCCTCGCGGCAGAACGCCTTGCCGATCATGAAGTCACGGTTCCCATGCATCAAGTAGATGCGGGTTCCAGTGAGGCTCAGTGATTTCATTGCGCTGGCGATCTCGTGCTGGAAAGGCGTCATGCCGTCATCGCCGACCCATACCTCGAAGAAGTCGCCCAGGATGTAGAGCGCGTCCGCTTGCCGGGCTCTGGTCTCCAGAAAACGGAGCAACGCCCGGGTAATGTCCGGGCGTTTCTCTTCCAGATGCAGATCTGAAATCAGCAGAATCAACGGGATTACTCGACGATCTCGGCTTTTTCGATCACTACGTCTTCTACCGGAACGTCCTGGTGCCCGGACTTCATGGTGGTAGGCACGCCCTTGATCTTTTCGACCACGTCCATGCCTTCGACTACTTCGCCAAACACCGTGTAGCCCCAGCCCTGAACCGTTGGAGCGGTATGGTCGAGGAAGTCGTTGTCCTTTACGTTAATGAAGAACTGTGCGGATGCCGAGTGCGGCTCCATGGTGCGCGCCATGGCCAGCGTGCCGATCTTGTTGGATAGACCGTTGTTGGCTTCGTTCTTGATCTGGCCACGGGTGGCTTTCTGCTTCATGCCGGCCTCGAAACCGCCGCCCTGGATCATGAAGTTGCTGATCACGCGGTGGAAGACGGTGCCGTCGTAGTGGCCGCTCTTCACGTATTCCTTGAAGTTGGCGGTGGTCTCCGGCGCTTTGTCTTCGAACAGCTTGACGGTGATAACGCCATGATTGGTATGCAGCTTGATCATTGAAAGCCTTCCTAATGTAGAGGGGGAATGTGTCGCGACAACGCGACCGGCACGATGGCCCTGGGAAGCCGCTGCTGTAGCGCATGGCGCGGCAGGGCGCTTTGCTCTGTCAGGGGGTTGACGGGTCCGCTATGATAAGCGCTTTGGTGCGACACGTGTGTACGTGTTGTGCTTGGTCTGGTTCACTGCACCATAGCTCCAAATCCTTTGCTATCAAGGGGTTAATGCTTAAAACAGCAGTCAATGTACCCGGCTCTGCCTGGTAATCCTAGCTTCGGACGCTATGCGTTCTGACGAAGCTAGGCAAGAAATCTGCATCAGTTCATACCCTAAATGGGTTAAGAATGGGTGTAGAAAACCAGAAAGTAGCTCTCCGGTCCGCCTGGATTGTTACAAATAATGTCTAAGCCTGAGGGTGAATTTTGCCCTTAGGGTAGAAATTCGTCCCTCTCGTTCGGCATAGCGCCTTTATCACCGTCGTGAGACGTTGGGGGACGTTGAACCAAGTACGGAGCGTCAAGCTCCGAATCGCATTGCTCAACTCTGCTTGTAAAGGGAGTACCGAGCCTGGCGTGTACCCGCCAGTTCATTAGATCGGCATGCGTCAGGGGCCAACCCTGGGGTGTGAAGCCCGATTAACAATGTCTTGCTCATTTAGAGGGTGTTATCCGGTGACGGAGAACGCTATGCGTCCGAATTGCACGGACGTAACGAGGCTAATGACCCAACCCGCATGGCTAACGCATGTGAATCGTCGCCAGAACCCTCGTAACTATCGACGGGCCTACGGCAATTATTGGCCTCAGCCAAACGGCACAGCAGTTGGCATCACAGTCAAAGCTTGTGATGCGGTACCACACAACTGTCGGGGGATAGACGAAGCCTAAACGGGGAATTGATGCGGCTCGGGGAACGTGGCAATCCCGACCACTCGCCTGGCCAGCAGTATCGGTCAGGCAGGCAAACCGCAAGGGGCGCTGATGGGTGTGGGGAATGGGAGGATGCAAAAAGCGAAGGGCCGCCTGTAATGGGCTGCATACCGGTTGAGACATTACCGGCAGGGGCAACCCTGGCTGACGTGCATTTGGTTTACGAGCGCAAGAAGAGCCGCTGATTCCAGCGATAACCAAACGACCCTATGGGCGACTACTGCCCATAGGGGAGTAGTCCGTCCTGAATGTCGTGCATATCAGGAGGACTGTATGAAAACGCAACCAGCAATAGCGGTCGCCTCTGCGCCTTCTGGCGGAATGACGAACTGGCACGATCTCGATTGGGCCAGGATTCAACAATCCGTTCGGAAAACGCAGCTAAAGATTGCGCAGGCAACGAGGGAAAGCGACTGGCGCAGGGTTAAACGCCTGCAACGACTGCTGACCCACTCGTTTTATGGCCGCTGTCTGGCCGTAAGGCGAGTCACGGAGAACCGGGGTCGCAAGACGCCGGGTGTCGATGGAGAAACCTGGGGAACGCCTCAGGCCAAGCTCCATGCTGTGGGACGTCTGTCGAAACAACGAGGTTATCGGCCAAAGCCGCTGCGGCGGGTGTGGATACCGAAGCCTGGAAAGTATGAGAAGCGCCCGCTGGGCATCCCGACGATGTTGGATCGGGCCATGCAAGCGCTGTATCTGCAAGCGTTGGAGCCTGTTGTGGAAAGCACCAGCGATCCGAAGTCCTATGGATTTCGTCCGGATCGTTCGACTGCTGACGCAATGGTCGAGCTTTTCCACCTGCTGTCGCCGCAAACGGCGCCAGTCTGGATTCTGGAAGGCGACATCAAAGGTTTCTTCGATAACATCAACCATGAATGGCTGTGCCGGAATGTCCCGATGGATAAGACGGTGCTGCGCAAGTGGTTGAGGGCCGGGTTTATCGACCGGCGACAACTCATGGCTACGGAGGCCGGGACGCCGCAGGGAGGGATCATCTCACCCTGTCTGGCTAACGCCACCCTGAATGGCTTGGAAACCCAGCTGAAGCGCCATCTGGTGCAGAAGTTGGGGCCCAAAAAAGCCAAGAAGCTCAAAGTGCAGTGTGTGCGCTATGCGGATGACTTTGTCATCACGGCTGCCTCGAAAGAGCTGCTGGAAGAGGAGGTCAAACCTTGGGTGGAGCAATTCCTGTCGGTACGAGGGGTTGCGCTGTCACGGGAAAAAACGCAGATCACGCACATCCACCAAGGCTTCGATTTTCTGGGGTGGAATTTCAGGAAGTACGTGCCGAAATCGCTGCATAGGAACGCCAAGCTGTTGATCAAACCCTCGAAGAAGAACGCCTCGGCGTTCTATCGGAAAGTGCGGGAAATCATCAAAAACAGCGGGGCCCTGACGCAGGATGCGTTGATCGGCCAGCTGAACCCGGTACTGAAGGGGTGGGCGCAATACCACTCCCCGGTCGTGGCAAAACAAGCCTTCAGTAAGCTGGATAGCCTTCTTTTCTGGCGACTCTGGAGGTGGGCGAAGCGGAGGCATTCGAAGAAGTCGGCTGAATGGATCAGGAATAAATACTTCCGATCCATAGGCGGGCAGAACTGGGTGTTTGCGCATCCCTACAAAAATGGCAAGGGAGAAAGGCATTACCGACGGCTGTACAAGCTGGCGGAAACCGCAATCGTGCGCCACAAGCGTTTACCGGGTGAGTATCAGCCCTACGACGCGGCGCATGAGCTGAAGTGGGAGGCGTTGAGGGTCCAACGGATGCAGCACAAGCTGCGTTATCGGGGGCAGATACTCAATATCTTTCGCAGACAGAAGGGGCTTTGTGCCCTGTGCGGGCATGCGATCAGTAAGGAAACCGGTTGGCACGACCATCACGTCATCAGGCGTGTGGACGGCGGGACGGATACTTTGAGGAACCGTGTGCTGCTTCATCCCAACTGCCATGCGCTGGTGCATAGCCAGCGTGAAAAGGTAACTCTGCGATACGGTGGTCTGGAATGTTAAGATCACGCGACATTGTTGCCGGTCAGCCATCAGCTGACTTTTCGTAAACTTGAGCCGTATGCGGTGAAAGCCGCACGTACGGTTCTTAGGGGGGGACGGGCCAGTAATGGCCTGTCCCTACCCGACATTTGGCCGGCCTACCCTGAGAAAAGTTTACGAATTACTGCGCTCGGCCATGCCGCGTTGAAACCAGTCTCAAAATGCTCATGTACAAACAGTACATTCCGTTTTTTTGACTGATTTCGCCTTGCCTGGCCATCGCTCGCTACTTTTGTAAACCTCTCTCTGAGCCGCACACTCGCAGATCGTTAAGGACACCATGAGCAAGCCTGAGACTACCGCAGCCACCAATTTTCTCCGCCCGATCGTCCAGGCCGACCTGGACTCGGGTAAGCATGCCAAGATCATCACGCGTTTTCCGCCCGAGCCCAACGGTTACCTGCACATCGGTCATGCCAAATCGATCTGCCTGAATTTCGGCCTGGCCAAGGAATTTGGCGGCGAGTGCAATCTTCGCTTCGACGACACCAATCCGGCGAAGGAAGACCAGGAATACATCGATGCGATCAAGAGCGACGTTCAGTGGCTCGGTTTTCAGTGGGCTGGCGAGGAGCGCTACGCTTCTAACTATTTCGTCCAGCTGCACGATTGGGCGGTCGAGCTGATCAAGGCTGGCAAGGCTTACGTCTGCGATCTGACACCCGATCAGGCCCGGGAATACCGTGGCAACCTGACCGAGCCAGGCAAGAACAGCCCGTTCCGCGATCGCTCCGTGGAAGAGAACCTGGACCTGTTCGCGCGCATGAAGGCCGGCGAATTCCCGGACGGCGCCAAGGCGCTGCGCGCCAAGATCGACATGGCCTCACCGAACATGAACCTGCGCGACCCGATTCTCTATCGAATCCGCCATGCGCATCACCACCAGACCGGTAACGACTGGTGCATCTATCCGAGCTATGACTTCACCCATGGCCAGTCCGACGCAATCGAGGGCATCACCCATTCGATCTGCACACTGGAGTTTGAAGACCATCGTCCGCTATATGAGTGGTTCCTTGAGAACCTGCCGGTTCCAGCGCGCCCGCGTCAGTATGAATTCGCGCGTCTCAACCTGAACTACACCATCACCAGCAAGCGTAAGCTCAAGCAGTTGGTAGATGAAAAGCACGTCAGCGGCTGGGACGATCCACGCATGTCGACCCTCAGCGGCTATCGCCGTCGCGGTTATACACCCACGTCGATCCGCACCTTCTGCGACATGATCGGTGTGAACCGCGCAGGCGGCGTCGTAGATATCGGCATGCTTGAATTTGCCATCCGCGAAGACTTGGACGCCAATGCGCCGCGCGCTATGTGCGTGCTCAAGCCGATCAAAGTCCTTATTACCAACTATCCAGAAGGCCAGGTCGAGAATCTGGAGCTGCCGCGTCACCCGAAGCAGGACATGGGCGTGCGCCAGCTGCCATTCTCGCGAGAGATCTACATTGATGCGGGCGACTACGAAGAAAATCCGCCAAAAGGTTTCAAGCGCCTAGAGCCCAACGGCGAGGTTCGCTTGCGCGGCAGCTACGTGATCCGCGCCGATGAGGCCATCAAGGATGCCGAGGGCAATGTGGTCGAGCTTCGCTGCAGCTATGACCCCGAAACCTTGGGCAAGAACCCCGAAGGCCGCAAGGTGAAGGGCGTCATTCACTGGGTGCCGGCTGCCGAAAGCGTGGAATGTGAAGTGCGCCTGTATGATCGCCTGTTCCGCTCTGCCAACCCGGAAAAAGACGAAGATGGCGGCAGCTTCCTGGACAACATCAATCCTGAGTCGCTGGTCGTGCTCAAAGGTTGCCGCGCAGAACCGTCACTGGCCTCGGCCGAAGCTGAAGAGCGCTTCCAGTTCGAGCGCGAGGGCTATTTCGCGGTAGACCTCAAGGACAGCCAACCGGGCTCGCCGGTTTTCAACCGCACCGTGACCCTGCGTGATTCCTGGGGAGGCCAGTAAATGACGCTGGCGATCTACAACACGCTGTCCAAAGTCAAGGAACCGCTCAAGCCGTTGGTTGGTAATCAGGTGCGCATGTACGTGTGCGGGATGACCGTCTATGACTTTTGCCACATCGGGCATGCGCGGGTCATGGTGGCGTTCGACGTAGTTTCGCGCTGGCTGCGTCAGCGTGGTTACGACCTGACGTATGTGCGCAACATTACCGATATCGATGACAAGATCATCCGCCGCGCGCAGGAAAATGGCGAAAGCTTCGACGCGCTGACCGAACGCATGATCGCTGCGATGCATGAGGACGAGGCCCGTCTGAATGTGCAGCGTCCTGATCAGGAACCGCGCGCCACCGAGCACATCGCTGGCATGCACAGCATGATCCAGACGCTGATCGACAAGGGCTTCGCCTATGCGCCGGGCAATGGCGATGTTTACTACCGGGTCGGGAAATTCGTAGGTTACGGCAAGCTGTCGCGGCGCAGGATCGAGGATCTCAAGATCGGCGCCCGCATCGAGGTCGACGAAGCCAAACAAGATCCGCTGGACTTCGTACTCTGGAAGGCAGCCAAGCCGGGCGAGCCGAGCTGGGAATCGCCATGGGGTGCGGGTCGTCCGGGGTGGCATATCGAATGCTCCGTCATGTCGACTTGCTGCCTGGGGGAGACCTTCGACATTCACGGCGGCGGGCCGGACCTGGTGTTTCCGCATCATGAGAACGAGATCGCACAGAGCGAAGCAGCGACGGGTAAGCAGTACGCCAATGCCTGGATGCATGCTGGCGCCGTGCGCGTCGATGGCGAGAAAATGTCCAAGTCGCTGGGCAACTTCTTTACGATTCGTGAAGTGCTGGAGAAATATCAGCCGGAGGTCGTCCGCTACCTATTGGTATCGAGCCACTACCGCAGCCCGATCAACTATTCCGAGGACAGCCTCAAGGAAGCCAAGGGCGCGCTTGAGCGGTTTTACACCGCGCTAAGGGGCCTTCCCGAATTACCGGCCGAGGGCGGGGAAAATTTCGTCTCCCGCTTCGGTGAAGCGATGGATGACGACTTCAATTCACCCGAAGCCTGCGCCGTGCTGTTTGAAATGGCGCGAGAGATCAATCGTCTGCGCGATACCGATATTCAGGCTGCCGGTGCACTGGCAGCGCGCTTGAAAGAGCTGGCAGGTGTGCTTGGTGTATTGCAGATGGATCCTGATGCATTCCTGCAAGCGGGCGCTGCTGGCAAGGTGGATGCGTCCGAAGTCGAGGCCTTGATTGCCGCTCGCTTGCAGGCGCGTGCTGACAAGAACTGGGCCGAATCGGACCGCATTCGCGACCAACTGACTGACATGGGCGTCGTCTTGGAAGACGGCAAAGGTGGAACGACCTGGCGTCTTGGCGAATAGATGCTTCATAGGTTTGAAGGCCGCCTTGCGCGGCCTTTTTTGTGGGCGCCTGGCAAGTGTCGATTCAATCTTGCCGAGGCCTGATCGCTTTGTGATCAATGGGCGTCGAGGCGATTAAGATAGCTCGGATAAAGGCCCTCGGCACGTAAGCGCTTGTAAAGCGTGTTGCGGCTGACGCCCAGGTGTCTGGCCAGATGTGAGACGTTTCCGTGGCACGCCTCGAACTGCGAGCGCAGCGGTTGACTAGATGCAACGTGCGGCTGCGCAACTTTTGCCTGGAGTTGAGGCGTATCAACGGGAGACGGGCCGCCCGCTGCGCCGTTGAGGTCCACGAAAAAGTCATCTGGCAAATGCTCCGAGCGAATCGGCTGATCGCCCGCCAGTGCCAGCGCTACCTGAATGACACTGCTGAGCTGCCGTAAATTGCCCGGCCATGGATGAGTGTCGAACAGGCGCAGAACCTCTTGCGTCAGCCCCGCCCATTGCTGAGGCTCACGGTGCTGCTCCCACACCCGCTGGATGAGCGCGTTCCTGTCCCGGCGATGGCGCAAGGGGGGCAGCTCTACGCTGAGGCCGCTGACCCGGTAAAACAGGTCCTGGCGGAAATGCCCATTCACGACCTCATCGCGCAGCGACCGATTCGTCGCGCAAATCAGCCGGAAGTCGACAGGGAAGGGCTCACCACCGCCGAGCGGCTGAACGCTCCGGTCCTGAAGTACCCGCAACAGACGCGCTTGCAAGCTCAACGGCATGTCGCCGATCTCATCGAGAAAGAGCACGCCGCCATTGGCCTTACGGATGAGTCCGAGGCTGCCTTTCTGGTGAGCGCCCGTAAAGGCCCCTTTCTCGTAACCAAAGAGCTCGGATTCGATCAATTCACTGGGGATGGCGGCACAGTTCACTGCAACGAGTGATGAATTGGCTCGCGAGCTTGCGGCATGCAGCGCCTTCACCAGCACCTCTTTGCCGACACCCGTTTCGCCATGCACCAGAACCGGAACATCCTTTTCCAGCATCAACTGCGCTTGACGGACCACCTTGTTGACCTGCGGATCACCCTGGTCGATGTCGTCCAGATCGATGTGCTGTTTCGATCGAGCGGGTGTGCGAAAGTCCCTCGGTTGGACACGAGGCTTCTGCGGACGCCGGACACTGCCGTGAAAGCGATGACGCCCCATGGCGCGCAGCAGCATCGGCTGGTCTTCAGGCTGATTGAGCAGCTGTAGAAGCGGGATGTCGAACAGGTGGTCGATACGGGTTCTCGTCAGCGTTACGCCGAGCAGGTTGTCGGCACGTCGGTTGGCGGAAACGATCAGGCCGGACTCATCGAACACAAGCAGGCCTGCCCATTGGCTGTCCAGGTTGTCCTGTCCGGTATTGAAGGTCAGTTGAAAATAGTCCTCGTGGAACAGGTTGAGGATCAGCCGGTTTTCCACCGACTGGCTCATCATCTTGACCATGCCGAGCGTGTGCGAAGGGGGCAGGTAGCTGTCACTGGATACATCAAGCACGGCGATCAGCTGGCGCTGGGCGTCGTAGATCGGAGAGGCCGCACCGGACAGATAACGGTTTGCCGTGAGGAAATGCTCGTCGCGCTGAATGTGTACCGCCTGGCCGCTGGCCAAGGCAGTGCCTATCGCATTGGTCCCGGTGTCGCGCTCCATCCAGCTTGCGCCGGGATTGAATCCGCGCTGTTGCGATGGATCCACGAAGCGCCGGTCGCCCCAGGATTCAAGTAACTGGCCGGCGCTGTCCGCCAGCAAAATCAGGCAGCTGGAGTTGGAGAGGATGTTCTCGTAATAGGGCAGCACTTCGCGCTGGGTGGTCTGCACCAGGCTGCGCTGGCGTTCCAGCAACTCGCTGACATCGTGTTCTGCGGGCTGACCAAAACTCGGGATGCTATGTGGGTGCAAGCCATAGCGCTCGCAACGACTCCATGAATCTTCGATCAGGGTCTGGTGGGAGATGGACTGGGCTGGATCGGCCATGTTGCCTCTCTGATGATGCTTGTTCTTATTTTTATCGGTCGCCTCCTGGCGGCGCCTTGAACAGTTTTGTTCATTTCTACGCACTGTCAATGTTCACAAATGTTCATTTCGAACAGTAGAGAACAGCAGTTTCACTGATGAACGCCGCGCTAGAGCGGCTGCGGTTGGCTGGCACGGATATCGCTCTGCATCCCCCATAACAATTAGAAGGATGCGGCATGTCCCTCACACTGGAACACGTCACCAAGACCGTCGATGGTCAGTTACATATCGATGATGCCAGCCTGGTTTTCGAGCCTGGCTCGTTCAACGTGCTGATCGGGCGAACCCTGTCCGGCAAGACCTCGCTCATGCGCCTGATGGCTGGCCTAGACAAGCCGACCCAAGGTCGGGTCCTGATGAACGGCGCTGACGTTACGGGCGTACCGGTACGCAAGCGCAACGTCTCGATGGTGTACCAGCAGTTCATCAATTACCCGACGCTGACCGTGTTCGAGAACATTGCCTCGCCGCTGCGACAGGCCGGCGTGAGCAAATCGGAGATTGAGCGCAAGGTCCACGAGACCGCCGAAATGCTGCATATCGAAGGGTTGCTCAAGCGCCATCCTCTGGAGTTGTCGGGAGGGCAGCAGCAACGTACGGCGATGGCTAGGGCGCTGGTCAAGGATGCCGACCTGGTGCTGTTCGACGAGCCGCTGGTCAACCTCGATTACAAGCTGCGCGAAGAGCTCCGTCAGGAAATGCGTGAGCTGTTCAAGACCCGCCGCAGCATTGCTGTCTATGCCACCACCGAGCCCAACGAGGCGCTCGCGTTGGGGGGAACCGCAACGGTGCTGCATGAAGGCCGGGTAATACAGAGCGGCTCGACCTCCGAGGTCTATCACCGTCCCAGCCAGATGCTCAGTGCCGAGCTGTTCTCCGAGCCTCCAATCAACCTGCTGCCGGGTCGGATTGCGGCCAATGAGGTCAGCTTCCAGGATTGCCTGCATTTTCCGCTCAACGCCGATCTGCGAGCGCTAGGCGAGGGCGAATACAGCTTTGGCGTGAGGCCCAGCCATATCGGGTTGGTGCCGTCCAACGACGACGATCTGGAAGTGTCCGGCATGGTCGAGCTCGCCGAAATCAGTGGCTCGGAGACCTTCCTTCACGTTCGTAACGAACATTTCAGTCTGGTCCTGCATCTGCAGGGCGTGCACGACTATGCGGTGGACTCGCCAATCCGGGTGTACATCCCGACTCACAAATTGTTCGTGTTCGATGCCGCTGGCCAGCTGGCTCAGGCGCCGGCCCGACGGATCTGAGGAGAGCGCCATGGCGGAGATTCGTTTGCAGAACCTGGCCCACAGTTACAACGCGCATCCCCGTGGCGCGGAAGATTACGCCATTCGGGAGATGGACCATGTCTGGGAGCAGGGCGGTGCCTATGCCTTGCTGGGGCCGTCTGGATGCGGCAAGTCGACCTTGCTCAATGTTATTTCCGGTCTGCTCAGCCCGTCCGAAGGGCAGGTGCTGTTCGATACGCGCGAGGTGAACAACCTGACGCCGGAGCAGCGCAACATCGCCCAGGTTTTTCAATTCCCGGTGGTGTACGACACCATGACCGTGTTCGACAACCTGGCCTTCCCCTTGCGCAATCAGGGCGTGCCGGAAGCACGGGTCACAAGTAAGGTCCATGAGATCGCCGAGGTGCTCGATCTGCATCCGCTGCTCAAGCGCAAGGCCCGGAACCTGACCGCGGATGAGAAGCAGAAGGTGTCCATGGGGCGCGGACTGGTACGGGATGACGTTTCGGCAATCCTTTTCGACGAGCCGCTTACCGTCATCGACCCGCACCTGAAGTGGAAGCTGCGGCGCAAGCTCAAGCAGATTCACGAGCAGTTCAACATCACGATGATCTACGTCACGCACGACCAGCTGGAGGCTTCTACCTTCGCGGACAAGATTGCCGTGATGCACGGTGGACAGATCGTCCAGTTCGGCACGCCACGCGAGCTCTTCGAGCGGCCACAACACACCTTTGTTGGTTTTTTCGTCGGCAGTCCGGGGATGAACTTGATCGATGTGCGGGCCGAGGAGGGCGGCGTAGGCTTTGGCGACCTGCATCTTCCGCTCTCTGGCGTCCAGGCGGCGCTGTTGCCTGAGCTGACAGCGAGCCGGTTGCAGATCGGCATCCGTCCCGAGTTCGTGCAAGTCGCCGACGAAGCGACGACCGGCGGGATGCAAGCCGAAGTGGTGCGGGTAGAAGACCTCGGGACATACAAGATCCTGACGCTTCGCCTGCAAGACCACCTGCTGAAGGCGCGCCTGCCGGAGGATCAAGCCGTGCCAAGGGAGCAAGCGTGGGTCACGTTCCCGGCTCAGTGGCTGATGCTCTATGCCGATGATCGGCTGGTGGAGGACCGGCCATGACCAAGGTTCAGAACAATCGCGCCTGGTGGCTCGTACTGCCAGTGTTCCTGCTGGTCGCGTTCAGCGCCATCCTGCCGATGATGACCGTGGTGAACTACTCGGTGCAGGACATCTTCGATTCCTCGACGCGTTTTTTCGTGGGCGCCGATTGGTATCGTCAGACCCTGCATGACCCTAGGCTGCACGATTCGCTGGTGCGTCAGTTCATCTTTTCCGGCTGTGTACTGCTTATAGAAATCCCGCTGGGCATCGCCGTCGCGCTGACGATGCCGACACGCGGTCGCTGGGCCTCGCTTTGCCTGATCGTGATGGCGATTCCACTGCTGATTCCATGGAACGTTGTCGGCACCATCTGGCAGATATTCGGGCGTGCAGACATCGGCCTGCTGGGATACGGCCTGCGCGAGCTGGGCATTGACTACAACTACGCTTCCAACACACGGGACGCCTGGGTGACGGTGCTGGTCATGGATGTGTGGCACTGGACGTCCCTGGTTGCGCTGCTCTGTTACTCGGGGCTGCGAGCCATCCCGGATGCCTATTACCAGGCGGCGCGTATCGACAGGGCGTCGTCATGGGCGGTGTTTCGCTACATACAGTTGCCGAAGCTGAAAAGCGTGCTGCTGATCGCCGTGATGCTGCGCTTCATGGACAGCTTCATGATCTACACCGAGCCGTTCGTACTCACGGGCGGCGGGCCAGGCAACGCCACCACCTTCCTCAGCCAGACGCTGACGAAAATGGCGGTTGGGCAATTCGATCTCGGCCCAGCGGCGGCGTTCTCGCTGATCTACTTCCTGATCATCCTGCTGGTGTCCTGGCTGTTCTATACCGCCATGACCCATGGCGACCAGAAATGAAGAGGGCCTGCTGAATGAACCTGCGCAAGCGAGTCGTACTGATCCTCTACATCGCCTTTCTGATGGTGCCGATCTACTGGCTGGTCAACATGTCGTTCAAGAGCAACACCGAGATCCTCGGTGGGCTGACCCTCTGGCCGCGTGACCTGACGCTGGACAACTACAAGGTGATCTTTACCGACCGCAGCTGGTACAGCGGCTACATCAACTCGCTGTATTACGTATGCCTGAACACGATCATTTCCCTGACGGTGGCATTACCGGCTGCATATGCCTTCTCCCGCTTTCGCTTCCTCGGCGACAAGCATCTGTTTTTCTGGCTGCTGACCAATCGGATGGCGCCGCCAGCAGTCTTTCTGCTGCCGTTTTTTCAGCTTTACTCATCGATCGGGCTGTTCGACACGCACATCGCGGTGGCACTGGCGCACTGCCTGTTCAACGTGCCGCTCGCGGTGTGGATTCTTGAAGGCTTCATGTCCGGTGTGCCCAAGGAAATAGATGAAACGGCCTACATCGACGGCTACAGCTTTCCCAAGTTCTTTGTGAAGATTTTCATCCCGCTAATTGGTTCTGGCATCGGCGTCACGGCGTTCTTCTGTTTCATGTTTTCGTGGGTCGAGCTGCTGTTGGCGCGCACGCTGACCTCCGTGGACGCCAAGCCTATCGTCTCGGTGATGACACGGACGGTCTCGGCTTCCGGAATTGACTGGGGCGTACTGGCGGCAGCCGGTGTGCTGACCATCCTGCCGGGCATGCTGGTGATCTGGTTCGTCCGCAATCACGTCGCCAAGGGCTTTGCCCTTGGTCGGGTATAGGAGTCCGCTCATGAACTGGATGGCATGGACCACGCCGACTGCTGCTTTCTTCGCCGTCATCGGCGTAATGCTGGCGCTGATGAGCGCTTGGGAACTGAAGCGGCCCTGCGTACCGCGTAAAGGCTTTCTGCCCATCGTAACTACACGTGGGGATCGATTATTCATTGGACTTCTGGGCAGCGCCTATTGGCATCTTCTGCTGATAGGGCTGACCGACTGGAGCATCTGGATAGCGTCCGCGCTGTCTCTCGTCTGGTTGTTTGCAGTGATGCGCTGGGGTTGAGCCTTCTGGCCCATCCCTCCGAAAAACCCAAAGGAGGTGTTTATGTTCGAGAATAAAAACAACACCCGACATGGCATGGCGCTCACGGCCTTGCTGACGTTGTCCGGCATTGCAGGAACGGCATGGGCCGACGCCTATGAAGACGCGGCGAAAAAATGGATCGAGTCGGAGTTCAATCCCTCGACGTTGTCGCCCGAGCAACAGATGGAAGAGTTGCGGTGGTTTATCAAGGCCGCCGAACCGTTCCGCGGGATGGAGATCAACGTCGCCTCGGAGACCATTACCACCCACGAGTACGAGTCGAAGACGCTCGCACGGGCGTTCAATGAGATCACCGGCATCAAGCTTCGGCACGATCTGATGCAAGAGGGTGATGTCGTCGAGAAGCTGCAGACGCAAATGCAGTCCGGCAAGAATATCTATGACGGCTACATCAACGACTCCGATCTGATCGGTACCCACTTTCGTTACGGCAAGGCAGTCGCCATCAGCGACATGATCGAGGGGGAGGCCAAGGACTACACGCTGCCAACCCTCGATCTGGAAGACTTCATAGGACTTTCATTCACCACCGGGCCGGACGGCAAGATCTACCAGCTGCCGGTCCAGCAGTTCGCCAACCTCTACTGGTTCCGCGCCGACTGGTTCGAGCGTGAAGACCTTAAAAAGCAGTTCAAGGAGCGATACGGCTACGAGCTTGGCGTACCAGTGAACTGGTCCGCTTACGAAGACATCGCCGAGTTCTTCAGCAAGCACGTGAAGGAAATCGATGGCCAACGCGTCTATGGTCACATGGACTACGGCAAGAAGGATCCATCGCTCGGCTGGCGTTTCACCGACGCCTGGTTTTCCATGGCCGGCGCGGGGGACAAGGGCTTGCCAAACGGCTTGCCGGTGGATGAGTGGGGCATTCGCGTCGAGGACTGCCACCCGGTAGGTTCGAGCGTCTCCCGAGGTGGCGCGACCAACGGGCCGGCAGCGGTTTATGCCACGCAGAAGTACGTCGACTGGATGCGCGAATACGCCCCGCGTGAAGCACAAGGCATGACGTTCTCCGAGTCGGGTCCGGTCCCAGCCCAAGGCAACATCGCCCAGCAGATTTTCTGGTACACCGCGTTCACTGCCGATATGACCAAGCCAGGCCTGCCGGTCGTAAACGAAGACGGCACGCCAAAGTGGCGGATGGCGCCATCGCCCAAAGGTCCTTATTGGGAGGAGGGGATGAAGCTCGGCTACCAGGACGCAGGTGCCTGGACGTTCCTTGATTCCACCCCGGAAAAGCGTCGTCTGGCAGCTTGGCTATACGCGCAGTTCACTGTGGCAAAAACCGTCTCGCTGAAAAAGACCCTGGTGGGGCTGACGCCCATCCGTGAGTCAGACATCAACTCGGATGCCATGACCGAGGCGGCGCCGAAACTGGGAGGCCTGGTCGAGTTCTACCGCAGCCCTGCCCGAGTGCAGTGGACGCCGACCGGAACCAATGTGCCGGACTATCCACGTCTGGCGCAGCTCTGGTGGCAATACATCGCCGAAGCGGCAAGTGGCGATAAGACGCCGCAGGAGGCGCTGGATGGCCTCGCCGAAGCGCAGGACACCATGATGGCGAGGCTTGAACGCGCCAAGGTGCAGCCCAAGTGCGGGCCGAAGATGAACGAGCCGCGTGATCCAGAGTACTGGCTGAGCCAGCCTGGCTCACCCAAGCCCAAACTGGAGAACGAAAAGCCTCAGGGGCAAACCGTCAGCTATAACGAGCTGATCAAATCCTGGGAGCAGGAGCGTTAATTAACCAAAAGTCCGGCCAACAAAAACGGCACCCTCGGGTGCCGTTTTGTTCATGCGCAGTTTTTCTGTACAGGGCTCAAGTGTGCAGGTGCTCAGCTGCATGCAAGGTGTTTTCCAGCAGGCAGGCCCTCGTCATCGGGCCAACGCCGCCAGGCACCGGGGTAATCCAGCCAGCGCGCTGAACGGCCACTTCGAATTCCACATCGCCAACCAGCTTGCCATCAGCCTGACGATTGATGCCGACGTCGATGACAATGGCGCCTTCCTTGATCCACTCGCCCTTGACCAGCCCGGTAATACCGGTTGCAACCACGATCAAATCGGCACGCTTGACGTGATCAGCCAGGTCATTGGTAAAACGGTGGGTGACGGTCGTCGTGCAGCCGGCCAGCAAGAGTTCCAGAGCCATCGGTCGCCCGACGATGTTTGACGCGCCTACTACCACTGCGTTGAGGCCATGCAAATCCATGCCGGTGCTTTCTAGCAGCGCCATGATGCCTTTCGGGGTGCACGGACGCAGCAGCGGCATGCGCTGGGCAAGACGGCCAATGTTGTAAGGATGAAAGCCATCCACGTCCTTGTCAGGACGGATGCGTTCGAGCAACTGGGATGCATCCAGGTGCTTGGGGAGAGGCAACTGCACCAGAATGCCGTCGATGAGCGGGTCTTCATTCAGTTGATCAATCAGCGTCAGGAGCTCGTCCTGGCCAGTCGTAGCCGGCAGGTCATGGGCGATGGAGTTGAATCCGACTTCCTCGCAGTCCTTACGCTTGTGAGCGACATACACCTGAGAGGCGGGGTCAGTGCCCACTAGGATCACCGCCAGCCCCGGTACTCTGAGGCCTTGCTGAGAACGCTCGGCAACCCTGCCTGCAATCTGCTGGCGAATAGTGGCAGCGATCTTTTTACCGTCGATCAGTTTTGCGGTCATGACGCGTAATTAACCATCGAGAAGGATTGAAAAAGGACGCGCATTCTCGCACGACGACTCCGTTCGGCAAAGGCGATACGGCAGCCGATTCCCGTAACTCCTTTACCAGCCTGAAATTTTTTCGAATTTGCTGTTGACGAGGTTTAGGCAGGCCATTAAGATTCGCCCCGCTTGTCGAGCACAGCCTGCTGCTGGGTAAGACGGCTTTTGAAGGTCAGCCCTTCACTGGCCGGAGCTTGAAGTCTGCGCTCAGTTTGAATGCAGATAAGAGTGCCCGTAGCTCAGTTGGATAGAGCATCCGCCTTCTAAGCGGATGGTCGCAGGTTCGAGTCCTGCCGGGTGCGCCATTCCGGCTCTGGCACAAGCAAAGGCAATATGGTGGGCGTAGCTCAGTTGGTAGAGCACAGGATTGTGGCTCCTGCGGTCGTGGGTTCGAACCCCATCGTCCACCCCATATTCCGAGACGCCAGGCTAAGCCTGGCGTTTTCGTTTAGAAGTTTGCGGACGTGGTGGAATTGGTAGACACACCAGATTTAGGTTCTGGCGCCGCAAGGTGTGAGAGTTCGAGTCTCTCCGTCCGCACCATCTAATGGTTTCCTGGCCTCTCCTGAGGACTCGGAAATCCCTGAAAGCCCCGTAATAGGGGCTTTTTTGTGCCTGTTGTTTTCTCAGAGCACCTCGTAGCAGGTTGTACCAACGCGTCTCTTTAGGTACAAAAATGCGTACATCACGAGTTCGAGTTCTGGAGATGTACACATGGCGCTCACCGATACGGCAGTACGCCAAGCCAAGCCCAAGGACAGGGCGTACACAGTTGCTGACGGAGATGGACTGGCCTTGTTCGTCCATCCTCGAGGCGGCAAGTACTGGCATTTCCGGTACCGAGCAAGCGGTAAGGCCCACCGCGTCTCGCTAGGCACTTACCCTGAGGTGTCTCTCAAGGACGCGCGGTTGCGCCGAGAGGAGGCTCGGCGGAAGGTTGCAGCTGGGATTGATCCGAGGGCAGAGCCGGAACAATCGCCGCGCTTGGTGTCCTTTCGACAGGTTGCGAACGATTGGGACGCCTTTAGAACCCCTCGTCTTACGCAGGGCCGCAAGGGTTCGGCAGCGCAAGCACGACGTTACCTGGACAAGGATATTCTTCCGCTCATTGGGGATATCCCTATTGCAGAGGTGGGAAGGTCCGACGTTCTTAATGTAATCCGCGCAGTAGAAGAACGCGGAGCTCTGAATGTCGCGGAAAAGGTACGCACCTGGCTACATCAGATTTTCCGCTACGCGATGGTCCACGAATACGTGGAAGTGAATCCGGCTACGGATCTTGACATCGTTGCTGCCGAACAGCCTCCGGTTAAGCACAATCCCTGGCTCAAGCTCGATGAGTTAGGCGAGTTTGTCCGAACGCTTAGGGCATATCACGGTTCGTTGCTGGTGCGGTTGGCAGTGGAGTTGATGCTGCTCACCGGCGTGCGAACCGCCGAAATCCGTCACGCACGTCATGAACAGTTCGAGCTTAACAGCCGGGTCTGGTCGATTCCTGCAGGCTCGGTCAAACAGTTGCGCAAGCGGGTGAAGGCAGAGGGTGCGGACGTACCGGATTATCTTGTTCCTCTATCGTCTCAGGCGGTCGAGGTGGTCAAAGCCATTCAGGTGTTCACTCGGCAGTACGACCTGCTTCTTCCGGGCCGTAACGACCCGAGCAAGGTGCTAAGCGAAAATACGCTGAATACCGCAATCAGGCGCATGGGATATGGCGACAAGCTCACGGGCCATGGAATTCGCGGCACGCTGTCTACCGCTCTGTATGAAATGGGCTATCCGAGTCCATGGATTGAAGCGCAACTGTCTCATGCCGACGACAACAAAGTGCGCGGCGCCTACAACCATGCACTGTATGTCGATCAGCGCCGGGACATGATGCAGCGATGGGCCGATTATCTCGACCATCTAGCCGCTACGACGACGCCTTTCGACTCTCGATCCATTCCTCGACATCGGCCATAGGCCAGCGCGAGCAGCGGGCGGAAAGCTTGATGGGGCGCGGGAAGCCCAACTCACCCATCCAGCGATACAACGTCGGGACGCTGACGCCGACTGTCCGGGACAGCGTTTTGGCATCCACCATGAGGTTTGTGGCGCGAGTTGGCTGACATTCGGTACGGTTCATGAGATGTCCTCTTAGCAGGGCGCGCGACATGCACGAATGCATGCTGATCGACCCACTCATCTCCAGAAACCGGCATGGGAGAACGTAGGCGTAGGATGGCGATCATCCAGACCCAATGCGGCACTTGCCTTGCGGAGCGCGGGCTGGCAGGTACCAACTCTATGGGCGAGCGGGCCCATGAAGAAGGCAAGAATGACAGGTACGTAAGGCGTGCCGTCGGCTTTGAAATGGTTGCCTGGTTACAGTAAAGCTGCCATTGTAATGACAATTGTCATTACAGGTGTTATCGCCATGGCTTCTATAAATATACGTATCGATGATGAACTAAAAGCCCGGGCGTACCATGAACTTGAAAAGCTCGGCATTACCCCTTCTGAGTTGATGCGGCAGACTCTGCAGTATGTGGCCGAGCGCGGACAGCTACCATTTCGACCAGTGTTGATGACCGAGGAAGACGAAGCGATGATCGCCACTGTTCGTGAGCGTCTTGCAGACCCACAGCGCGTGAAGGTTGCGCTGGATGACCTATAGCCTCGAGTTCGATGCGCGGGCACTGAAAGAATGGCAAAAGCTTGGCGACACCGTCCGCCAGCAGCTCAAGAAAAAGCTTGCGGAAGTATTGCTGAATCCGCGAATTGAGGCTAATCGGCTCCGCTCGCTGCCGGACTGCTACAAGATCAAATTACGAAGCAGCGGCTACCGCTTGGTGTATCAGGTGCTCCACCAAGAGGTGGTGGTATTTGTGATTGCGGTTGATCGCCGTGAACGCGAACAGGCATATAGCAAGGCAGCTGGGCGTCTCAAATAACAGCAGGGGTGTCTGGCGCCCGACACTCGATTCAAATTGCTTTCAGTGAAGGCAATCGCTCCTTCGCTACCTGACGTTTCCCTCGGTTAGGGGTGGGTCCGTCCGTTCACCAAATGCCTCCGGAAACGGATGGAGCACCATGTCGCGATTGACGATCACGCGAAGCGGCAAGCCAGGACGCTGCGTGAGCGTAGGCTTGATATCAAGGTTGCGCTGGGTCATTTGCTGGCCGACTTGGTTGACCGTGTCCTGCAGTCCGTCGCGTCCGGCAATGATGACTCGGTCGCTGTCGCTGCGGCTTTGAGGAGCTGCCAGTTCGGCGCCGATCCCCAGCATGCTGCTCATGGCGGCGCCTGCAACGATGCGGTCCCAATGCCAGTCAACGCCATCTTCCAAGCCTGAATACCCGGCGGCATCGGTACCAACCAGGTTATCCAATTGAACGGAGGTAGTGTCCGGAAAGATCACGCGTTGCCAAACGACCTGCACGCGCCGCTGCCCGTAGCTGACCTGGCTGTTGTAGCGACCCAGCAGACGCGAGCCTTGTGGTATCAGCAGGTGCTCACCCGTTGCGCTGTCATACACCGGCTCGGTCACGGTGGCGATTACCTCGCCCGGCAGGTCCGATTTGATTCCGGTCACCAATGCGGCCGCGATAACGGTGCCAGCCATCAGTTGGTAGGGTGACACTGGGAGTTGAACAAATCCTGAATCCCGCTTCTGTGCATTGGCTGAATTACTGGTAAACGGCTCGTTCGGATCCTGCCGGCTCGCTAATGCAGTGCCAGCTTCGGTTCTCACCGGATGCGCGCCGCGATCCAAGCCATTAGCGGCGAGACCCGAACGCCGGTCACCCGGGGCATTCGATCCCCCGACTCCGAAGAAAATGGGTGAACGCACCGCGTCCTCGGCTTCCCTGAGCCTTGCCAGGCGCAGCTCCTCAGTGTTGTTGTCAGCTTTAGCTGCATCACCGGAGACAAGGGCCTGGTCTTGCACCTTGACTATGGCCGCTCCAACGTCGCCTGGAAGCGGAGGGCCTAGCTGCGGCACCGGTGCAGGCGTCGGGTCAAGCTGGGTGTAATCGGCCGGCAGCCTTTCCAGTCCTTCTGAGCGGGGAATACGCTCCACGTTAAAGAGTTCGTCCCTCGCCGCGATCTTGGCTCGATGCTGGGGCTGCAACGACCACAGCAGAGCGCCCAGCAGGGCAGCGGCGAGTCCGCCGACGATCGCGGCTAGTGTCCGTGGGTTCAGACGGGTGACGCGTGGTGGCCTGGCGCGCAGTTCCAGTGTTTCGGGAGCCACCTTCGGCGGCATGGCTTGAGCATCGCCCGGTGGAGAATCGTCTGACTTGCTCACCATGCCGGTGCCTTCCGTGCCAGCCCATCGGTGCGCTCGATCCTGACTACATCACCCTTGTCAGCGCCGAGCCGCAGCTCGGCTGCGCCAAACAACCGGTCCACAATGTAGTAGGGCGAGCGAAACCGGTAGTTGACCAGTTGCCCGTCTCCCTCTGGTCCCACCACAAATAGAGGCGGCAACTCACCCTGTGCGATGCCTGGGGGAAACTGGATGTAGACCTTGCGCCCGTCGTCGAACGCTCGCAGTGGCTTCCATGGCGGGTTGCTACCGCCGATAACATACCGAAAGCGCAGCTGCGCGAGCGACAGGCCAACGTCGACCGGCGAAGCAGAACGCGCCGCAGAAGCTCGACGCGTGAGCGAGCGCATGCGGTCGTCCGGGTAGTCCCAAGACACCGACGCCATCCAGGTTTTTTCAGTGGAGGTCAGCTCGACGAGATAGCTTCGCCGTGTGGTCGTAACGAGCAGGTTCGTCTCCAATCCAGTGCGGGTCGGCTTGATGAGCACGCTGACTCTCGCGTCGTCGTCACTGCCACTGGTGGTGTCGCCGACGATCCAACGCACGGTATCCCCGGCAGCAACCGTGACCAGTTCCTCGCCCGGCTGCAGGTTGATTGCCGTTATTCGACCCGGGCTGGTGTAGACCTGATACAGAGCGCCGTCCGAGTAAGGCCAGACCTGGATGGCGTTGACGTAGCCGTCACGAGTCGGTGCAACACGGGCATCACGGTTCGCTTGTGTAACGCTCTCTCTTGCATTGACAGGCTTGTGCGCCGGATTGGAAGTTGGCAGTGGCTTAAGTTGTGCCGGCAGCGCCAGCGGTTGTGGGATCGTGACAACCTTGAAGGGCTCGGGCGGGCTCGGCAGCTCTTGAGCCCGAACGGGTTCGTCCAGCGTAACGACCGGAGCCGGTGCACTTCGGTTGGTGCAGCCAGTCAGCATGGCGAATAGGAGCGGGTAGACGTAGAGGCGGGTTGCATTATTCATGGCAGCTTGGCTCATTGCGTGGTGTTCAGTTCTCGGCTCCAGGACAGGCCGTCGATGTAGATGCCTAGCGGATTGCTCCGAAGCTTCTCTTCGGTACGGGGTGCTTGAAGAACGATCGAGAGCACAGCCGTCCAGCGCTCGACGCCAGACGGCGCGCCGTTGACGTAGCGACGCTCATCCCATCGAACCTGGAACGAGCGGTCGCTGGCGCGCACGACACTGGTGATTTCAACCGTCACCGACTCCTTGCCCACCCGGGTGAAGGGGTTGTGCGTCCGCGCATGCTCATTGAGCGTCGCGGCGCCACGGTCGGTGGTGTATTGGTAGGCGGCCAGCCAGTTTTGCCGGACCACGATCGGGTCGATCGGAAGCGCACGCACGAGGCTGATGAATTGAGCCAGGTGATAGGCGATCTGCGCGTCCTTTGGCTGGTAGCGAATGGGCGCTTCGCCGACGGCACGTACCTGGCCGGCGCTATCGACCTCGACCACATAGGGCGTAACGGTCGACTGCAACGAGCGCCACACCAGCCCTGATGCCATCAACAGTGCAAGGCCCAGGCAGCCGAACGCCATCATTCGCCAGTTGCTGGCCTGAACCCGGCTCGCGCCCAGGCGCTCATCCCAGGCCTGCCCGGCCGCCTGGTAGGGTGTGATGGGAGAGGGCGTTTCCGAATACCGGACCCTGGCTCGTTTGAACCGCATCTGCGTTCCCCTAGCTGTTTGAAGGATCCCTGAGGCGAGGCCCCTGTGCCGAGCCGCCAGCGTCACCGCCGCGTAGCGTATGGGCCAGGGTCGATGTCGCCTGGCTGACCTGCTGCTTGCGCTGCAGACGACGGGCCCAGGCCGGCTGCGTTCCAGAAGAAGTTGATGCCGCTGCGGTAGCGGCTTCGCCTGCAGTTAACCCGCTGGATGCACCTGCGAACTGGGTGGCGCCAGCGATTGCCGACCCAGAACTGGCCTTTGCTCCGTCAGGGGCCATGTGTGAAAGGCGAGCCGCCGAGGCTGCGGCGCCACCTGCGCTCGCTACCATCGCAGCGGCACCGGCGGTTATCCCGGCGACGCCCAGGGCTGTTCCAGCAGCAGCGCCGGCACCCAGCTGCGGTGCGCCCGAGACCAGGCCCGTGGCGATCCCCGGGCCGAAAATGCCTAACCCCAGCATGGCCAGGGCGGCAAGCATGGTGGCCAGCGCGTGGTCGATTGAGGGTTCGTCCGGGGCGGACAGGAATTCGCTGAACAAGCCAGTGCCGATGCCCACGATCACTGCGAGCACGAGGATCTTTATTCCTGACGACACCACGTTTCCGAGCACCTTCTCGGCGAGAAAAGACGTCTTGTTCCAAAGCGCGAAGGGCACCAGAACGAAGCCTGCCAGGGTGGTCAGCTTGAACTCGATGAGGGTGACAAAGAGCTGGATCGATAAGATGAAAAAGCTGATGAGCACCACCAGCCAGGCCAAAAACAGCACGACGATGCTGTCGATGTTCGAAACGGTCTTGGTGACACCGGTCAGGCTGCCGATGTGATCGAGTAGCGGGCGACCTGCCTCGATACCGACGGCGGCCAGTCGTCCGGGTTGTAGGAACTGGTCCTGCGTCAGCTGCGCCCCGGACGCCAATAGTCCCAAGCCCGCGAAGGAGTTGAAGATGGTCTCGGCGAGCCAGTTGAAGTTGCCGATGATGAAGGCGAAGGCGCCGACATAGAGTGTCTTTCTGAGAAGCTTCACAATGACATCGTCCGAGGATGTCGCCCAAAGCAGACCGGCAAGCGTCATGTCGATGGCGACGAGGGTGGCCGAGAGAAACGCGATTTCGCCGCTCAGCAGACCAAAGCCCGAGTCGATGTAGAGTGAAAACACCTCTAGGAATCGGTCGATTACGCCGACGTCGTTCATGGCTCGGCATCGTCGAAGGTGGCGGGTATCGGAGGGAGACTTTCCAGGGTAAGAAACTCGCCCGGGATTGCCTGTCCCATGAAGAACCGCTGCGATGCGGCGGGCATATGGCTTGGTTTGCAAGACGAGAGAGCAGTACTCGCCCGGTCACAGCCGCCCGCCACCAGCACCGTGCCGAGCAGAGCAGCAAACGCGAACCTGTGGCTCATCGCCCGAACAGCCTGACTGGCTGCGGCGTGTAGCGGGTACCGGTTCCCATGAACCGCCGTCGTTGTTCGCGTGCTTGCTCCTCCGAAGCAATCTGGCGGGCTTGATCGAGTGCAATCGAGCGGCTCTGGGTGATGGCCAGCTGCTGGGCCTGAATTGCTTGCTTGGCCCGCAGGGCGAGAAGCTGGTTGGTGGCCTGATTGGCTTGCAGAGCCCCTACCGCCGATTGGCTCTGGGCGAGGAGGTCGGTCAGTACTGCCTGGTCCCCCTCCAGGCTCCGCGACAGCTGCGCCTGCATGCGAAGTGCCGTATGGATTCCGTCACGGCCCTGGCCCCAACGCTCGTGCGCCTGCCTGGCCATTTCGGACCCTGTCATGGTCCTCGCGTACTCTGCCGGGTAAAGGCGGGCAAATTCCCGATCGAGCCGCGATACTTCATAGGCCAGGCCCTGTGCCTGGGCGAGCAGTTGGTTGCTTGTCGCGATGGACGATTTCAACCTTTCAACCACGTTGAAATCGAGCGTGGCGAGATGTCTGGCCTGATTCAGAAGCATCTGGGTTTCGTTTTGTAGCTGGCTGAGCTGGTTGTTCGCCATTTCCAGGGTGCGCACGGCAGTCAGCGTGTTCTGCGCGAGATTCGTTGGATCAATGACCGTCATCGCGCAGGCATGCGCACTAAGCGATAGGCAAACTAGGCCCAGCGCCGCGTTGAACCGGCGATGACGGCTCATATGCCCACCTGCAACGAGCTGTGCGATGCGAGCAGACCGGCGGCCCATGGCAGCCCCTTCGCATCGAGCCATGCGCCAGCAAAGCCATCAACGCCTGCAGTCTCGAGAACTGCATCCATCTCCCGTTGATCCTGCGGGCTCGCCGCTGCGGCAAATGCGAGTGCGACCGGCCCCAGGTCGAGGTCGAACAAGCGGTTGCCCTCTCGGGATTGGAAGTAGTAGTCGCGCTTGGGCGTTGCCCGGGCGATCATCTCGATCTGCCGTTCGTTCAGACCAAACGCCTGGTACAGCTCGCGTACCTGGGGTTCGCGCGCTTGAGGATTTGGCAGAAGAATCCGGGTCGGACAGCTTTCGATGACGGCCGTGGCAATGCTCGACGAGCGAATGTCGGCCAGCGACTGCGTTGCGAAAATGACCGACACGTTTTTCTTTCGCAGGGTTTTGAGCCACTGACGGATGCGCGCGGCGAACAGCGGTTCATCCAGGAATAGCCACGCCTCATCCAGGATGAGTAGCGTTGGCGCACCATCAAAACGCGCCTCGAAGCGCTGGAAAAGGTATCCCAGCAGAGCCGCCACGGCGGCTCTGCTGTGCATCAACTCTTCCATTTCGAAGCATTGAGTATCAGCGCGACCCAGCCGCTCCTCGTCGGCATCGAGCAGCCGGCCATACGCACCACCACAGACATAGGGCTGAAGGGCCTCGCGCATCTGCCTGTCCTGCAAGAGCACCGTAAAGCCGGTCATGGTGCGCTGCCCGATCGGCGCCCCGGCAAGGCTATTCAATGCGGTCCAGATCGAGGTTTTCTGTGCCGACGTAAGCGCTAGGCCCTCGGCCTGCAGCCGGGCCTGGATCCACTCGCTCGCCCACGCGCGCTGGCCGTCGTCGTCTATAAAAGCGAGCGGCTGGAACGCGACATGCCCGTCGCGGCCAAGGTCATAGTGGTCGCCACCGAGACCGAGCGTGGTGGCACGCAATGAGCCTCCCATGTCAAAGATGACCAGTCGGGCACCGCGGTACCGGCGAAACTGCAGGGCGATGATGGCGAGCAGCACCGACTTTCCCATGCCGGTAGGCCCGGCGATCAGCATATGCCCAACATCGCCGACATGGGTGACCAGGCGAAACGGGGTTGCGCCTTCGGTTCTTGTCATCATCAGCGGTGGCGCGTTCAGGTGTGCATTGCGTACCGGTCCGGCCCAGACGGCCGAGACGGGCATCAGGTGAGCCAGGTTGAGCGTGGAGACAATGGGCTGTCGTACGTTCGCGTACGCGTTGCCCGGAACGGAGGAGAGCCACGCCTCAACGGCATTCAACTGCTCGTTGATCGTCACCAGGCCGCGGCTCTGGATGGTTCGTTCCACCAGCCGGCGCTTTTCATCGGCGTGTTGAGGATCGCCATCGAGGACCGTGACGGTAGCGGTGAAGTAGCCGTACGCGGCCCGATCGGCACCGAGGTCCTGCAGGGCCGCGTCGGCGTCAGCGGCCTTGTTGGAGGCGTCGTTGTCGAGCAGTGGGCTTTCCTGCTGGAAGATGGTTTCTCGCAGCAGCGTCAGGACGCCCTTGCGCTTGGCGAACCATTGGCGCCGCAAGCGCGTCAGTTCAGCCAATGCCTCGGTTTTGTCCATGCAGATGAAGCGGGTCGACCACCGGTAGGTGATGCCAAGGTTGTTCAGTTCATTGAGCACGCCAGGCCAACTGGACGTGGGGAAACCGCGAACAGACAGAACGCGCAGATGCTGCTCGCCGAGCATGGGGGCGAGCCCAGTTGTTAGCGGCTGGTCTGCCAGGAGTACGTCGAGATAGAAGGGCGCGTCCGGCAGCGCTACCGAATGCCGGTTCGCTGAAACCGTACCGTGCAGGTAGGTCAGTGTCTGTTCATCGTCGAGCCAGTGGCACTCAGGCATCACCCCCTCGAGAAGCGCCTCGAAACGCCCCGTTTCGTCGATGAATGCGGCCAGCTGGCCGCGCCAGTCGGCACCGCGTTCCGGCCGGTCGGCATAGAGCAGGTTGGCAGCGCTGGCATGGGCCTGCTCCCTAGGCAGGTACACCAGCGTTAGGTGATAGTCGCTTTCGAAATGGCTTCCTGCCGACTCGAAACTGCCCCTTCTTTCCTCGTCGACGAGCCAGGACAGCGGGTCGGCGAACTGACCCGTCGGGTAATGCACGGCATCCCTCCGGTCGGCCTCGACCTGCAGCATCCATCCCGAACCGAGACGTCGCAGGGCATTGTTCAGGCGCGCCGTGGTGGCCAACAGTTGGGCCTCGGTGGCGCTTTCCAGATCCGGGCCTCGGAAACGAAGGGAGCGTTGGAACGAGCCGTCCTTGTTGAGTACGACACCAGGCGCTACGAGGCCGACCCAGGGAAGCCAATCGGCCAGTTTGGTTGGTCGAGAACGGTATTCGCGGAGGTTCAGCATTGTCGGCTACCTACAGGTCGAGCAGAGGCGGGTATTTCAGGTGGCGCGCAAACACCTCCATGAATTGCGGGTCCGCCCGGGCGCCCCAAACGGCCATGGCGTGGCCGGCGAGCCATAGCACCAATCCCGGCAGCCACAGCTGGAGGCCCAGCCCGACCACCGCAGCGGCGGTTCCATTGAGGATGGCCACGCTGCGGGGCGCGCCACCGAGGAGAATGGGTTCGCAGAGGGAACGGTGCAGGGGCAACTCGAACCCCGGCAGGTGCTGGCTCGGCTGGGTCATGTGAGCAGCGCCCCGCCTGCAAAGCTGAAGAAGGTCAGAAAGAACGATGAAGCGGCGAAGGCAATCGATAAGCCGAATACGATCTGGATCAGCTTGCGAAAGCCACCACTGGTGTCGCCGAACGCCAAGGCCAGCCCGGTCGCAATGATGATGATCACCGCAACGATCTTCGCGACGGGGCCTTGCACCGACTCGAGGATGAGTTGAAGGGGCGCTTCCCAGGGCATGCCGGATCCGGCTGCAAGCGCTGGCATGGCGGCGCCGAGAAGGCCGAGCAATATGCCGTGCCTGCTGAGGGTCGCCAGGTTCATGGCAAGGAAGTGGCGGGTCATGAAGGGTTTTCCTGGTGGGTGGCTTGGATTTGCGTGGATACACCGTTGGCCCCTACGAGCCGGTAGCCATGCCCGTCGTAGCCGAGGACTCTCGATAGCTCTCGCACACGTCGCTCGCGCCCGCGACCGTCGAGGAATACGATCAGGTCTACGGCGTCGGCGATCAGGGCGCGAGGGGCGGTGCGGGCGACCTCAAGGATCAATTGCTCGATGCGCAACAGTGCACCGAGGCTGGACCCGGCATGGAGGGTGGCAATACCGCCGGGATGGCCGGTACCCCATGCCTTGATCAGATCCAACGCCTCAGCGCCTCTTACCTCGCCAACGACGATCCGATCCGGCCGCAGGCGAAGCGTGCTGCGCATAAGGTCCGCCATGTCGACGATCCCAGGCTGGGAGCGCAGGGTGACCTGATCGCGAGCCGTGCACTGGAGCTCGACGGTGTCTTCGAGCACCAGCACGCGATCGTCCGTCTTGGCAACTTCTGCGAGCAGGGCATTGGCGAGCGTGGTCTTGCCGCTACTCGTGGGGCCGGCAACTACGATGTTGAGCCGCTGCTGCACGGCCTCGCGCAGGCAGTCGGCCTGCTGCGACGTGAGAATTGCTTCGGACTCGTATTGGTCGAGAGAAATGACATGCGCAGCGCGTTTGCGCAGGGAGAAAACGGGAGCAGGTGAGGCCGGGGGCAGGACGCCTTCGAATCGCTCGCCGCTCACGGGAAGCTCTGCGCTTACGAGGGGCCTTGCGCGATGCACCTCGCCGCCGACATGGGCCGCAACCAGGCGGATGATGCGCTCGCCATCTGAGGCGCAAAGCATGCCCAGCGGAGACCGGCCTGCACCGAGCCTGTCGACCCACAGCTGCCCGTCCGGATTGAGCATCACCTCGAGTACGTCGGGGTCTTCCAGCGCCCCTGTGATCTGCGGGCCCATGGCGGTACGCAGCATCTGGCTGCTTCGCTCCAGAGGGGAGCCAGTCGATGATGAAGCCGAGCGTGGCATCATGTTGGCTCGCCCCGTCCTGGGTCGGCCTCAGGACCCGCGCTGTCGGCAAATGAGCCGGTCTGGACATCATCAAGCAGGCGTCGCCCTTTTTGCAGCCGCCGCCCCAACTGTTCGACGAACTGCGAAAAGCGAAGACGGCCTTGAGCCCTGGCTGCATCCTGATGCGCTTCCGGTACGGGGGTGACAACCGTCAGGTAATAGCGCACGTAAAGCGCAACGGTCTCGATGAGGATGTTCTGGTCGCGTTCAAGGCGCTCATACTGGCGGGACAGTCGATCCAGGCGCTTGGCCATCGCGGTTTCTCGCTGGTCGCCAGACGTTGGTCCCAGCCAGGCGGCCAGTGCCGCGGCAACCAGCGATGATTTGGAGACGGCCTTTTTGATAGCCAGTTCGTCCAGGCGCCTGGCGTGTTCCGGTTCGATGAACAGGTTTAATCGAGTGCGTCTCATAGGATGATTCCGTCGTCGGGGTCCGGCAGGGCGGTCCAGGTTTGCCGGTTTGCGGACCGGTTTGGTTGGTGAGCCGAGCAGGACGCGTCTTGATCATCGTCCAGTAGGTTCAGGTCGCTGTCCGGGTCCTGGGCGGGCTGCGCCGGCGTCCACTGACGCAACGGCCCACCGTCCTCGTCATCGGCGTCAGCATCGGGCGCGCCTTCGGAAGACAATCGCGTACGTATCGCCGGCGCGATGAGGGCGGTCCAGTCATCCGGGCTGGGCGATGGAGCATCGATATAGGTGTCTGGCGCCAACCAGGGCGCCCGACACACGCGCCTGGTGAAGTTCGCGTCGTCGTAATAGCGAAGCTTCTGTGCACGGATCGGTGGATGCCCCGAAAGCATGACGACCGACTGGGCGGGTGGCAGCTGCATGACCTCACCCGGCGTCAGCAGAGCCCGAGCCGTTTCCTGGCGAGACACCATGAGATGGCCGAGCCAGGGAGCGAGACGATGGCCTGCATAGTTGCGCTGGGCGCGAATCTCAGTTGCCATACCAAGCGCTTCGGAAATGCGTCTGGCAGTGCGCTCGTCGTTGGTGGCGAACGTGACTCGAACGTGGCAGTTGTCCAGTATCGAATGGTTTTGCCCGTAGGCCTTGTCGATCTGGTTCAGTGACTGCGCAATCAGAAAGGCCCGCAGCCCGTAGCCGGCCATGAACGCCAGCGCCGACTCGAAGAAGTCCAGCCGCCCGAGCGCCGGGAACTCATCGAGCATCAGCAGCAGTTTGTGTTTGCGCTCGATGCCGTCCGCACCATCGAGCGACTCGGTCAGCCGTCTTCCGATCTGGTTCAGAATCAATCGAATCAGCGGCTTGGTTCGACTGATATCGGACGGGGGAACCACCAGGTACAACGAAACCGGATGCCGGGCAGCAATCAGGTCGGCGATGCGCCAATCGCAGCGTGAGGTCACGCGCGCCACCGTCGGGTCCCGGTAGAGACCAAGAAACGACATGGCAGTCGAGAGCACGCCGGAGCGTTCATTCTCGCTTTTGTTCAGCACCTCTCTGGCCGCGGACGCCACCACCGGGTGTGGAGACTCGCCCAGGTGCGTGGTGCCCATCATGCGATGCAGGGTCAGTTCGAACGTGCAGGTCGGGTCGGACAGGAAGTTTGCGACACCCCGCAGTGTCTTGTCCTCGCAGGCGTAGAGCACATGAAGGATGGCGCCGACCAATAGCGCATGGCTGGTTTTCTCCCAATGGTTCCTGCGCTCGAGCGCACCTTCGGGATCAACAAGGATATCGGCAATGTTCTGTACGTCCCGAACCTCGTGACTGCCTCGGCGAACCTCCAGCAGCGGGTTATAGGCGGCGGACGCCGGGTCGGTCGGGTTGAACAGCAGGCAGTGAGAGAACTTCGAGCGCCAGCCTGCCGTGAGCTGCCAGTTCTCGCCCTTGATATCGTGAACGACAGCGGAGGCCGGCCAGGAGAGAAGCGTCGGAACCACGAGGCCGACGCCCTTGCCCGAGCGGGTCGGGGCGAAGGCCAACACGTGCTCCGGGCCATCGTGACGTAGATAGCGACGTTCATGCAGACCCAGGAACACGCCGGAGCCCGTGGTGAGACCGGCCGCGACCACCTCGTCTGGCGTGGCCCAGCGAGCCGAACCATGGGTCGTGGCGCGCCGTGATTGTCGCGCTCGCCACAGCGCCATGCCGACCGCCACGATGAGCGACGCGCCGCTGCTGGCGGCAGCAATCGCTCCCGCGACATCGAATACATCGGGGGCGTACGGCCCAAAGAAAAACCACCAGTCAAACAGGCGCCAGGGGTGATAGACCGGTACGCCAAACAGATCGAACCAGGGCGTGCCTAGCCGATGCTGGTAGCCAAGCGCCGAGGCAGCCCACTGGGTCGCGCTCCAGGTGCCAAGCAGCACAGTGGACGACACCACCAGGATCTGTCCGTACAGCACGTTCGATGCCTGTTTCACCGCAGAACCACCCCCCGTTGTCGCGGCACTTAGCTGCGCCACGTACGGGAGGTTCGCCAATGCGCGTCAACCGTTCAAAGACCGTTTCGGTGGGTGCTG
Organism: Stutzerimonas stutzeri; assembly: GCF_024448895.1. GTDB lineage: Bacteria > Pseudomonadota > Gammaproteobacteria > Pseudomonadales > Pseudomonadaceae > Stutzerimonas > Stutzerimonas stutzeri_Q. Next base: position 84,344 of record NZ_JAMOIC010000006.1, on the reverse strand, counting down.
TGGCAGGAGCGGCAAGAAAACAAACGTGGGAAACGGCAGGCGTTAGGGGGCAGCATCAGTCATGCGCCAGCGTACCGCGCAATTTCTTGCTCAGATTTCGCTGAGGGTACTGACGCTGGATATCCGGCCGTTCCAAATCATTTCGAAGTGAGCGGTCTGGACGATCGAAGACACCGGCCTGGGCGTCATGAGTGCCCAGCAATCCGAGCCCGGCCTGCGCACCGATCGGTAGCGCAACCCTGGATATCCTCCCTCTTTGACGAGACGGCCCAGACGATGCCCGGCGCTGTAGTCGTCGGGATCGTAGACAGGATCGGTCACCGCGACAGCGGTCGCATCAAGCATCTCGCGTTCGTCGAACTGGCAAGCCAGGCCGCGAAAGACGAACCGCTCGTAGCTCAGCGCATCCACGTTCGACCAGTACCGGTCCTGGTGATACCGAACTTCGGCAAGCGCCGTGTCCATGGTGCTTGCCAGATACAGCACCCCATACGAGCCATCACTGAAGCGTGAGCCCGCCGGATTCACATGCGTAAATGGCGCTGTCGCATACGAGCAGCCTGGAATTCCAAATGGGATCTCGGAGCGTGCGATCAGCTCAAGGCGGCCCGTTTCATTCTGCAGGCGCGGGTTGGTTAGCGCCTGCAGCTGATAGAGGGTCTCGAATTCGTCTGCGTTGGCTACGTCGTCAAACAGCGCGATCGGCGGAAACTTCGAATTGACCAGCCGAAAGGCCTGGCGCTGGCCGCCCGGGCGCTTCGGTAGCTCGTTCGGAGCTACCACTGAGCGCCTCGCAGGCTGTCGATCCGGCGGTACGTCTCGTACAGCGAGATCATGTCACCTTGGGCCATTACCTCTAGAGGCGAGCGCCCGTTGAAGAACTCGTTGTGGTTCGCCATGGCCGCAAAGCCGTACACGTTCTCGGGATTGTCGAATATCAGTCGCAGCGCAGCGTGTATGTTCAGGATAAAGCTGACCCGTTGCATCTGGTCCGAGTCGAGGCTGACGGACCACTCCCGATTGCGCAACTTGGCGCGGGCGTGCGTGCTGCGCGAAACGCGCAGGATGTCGCACGCTTGCTCGGTGGTCGCCTGCCATTTTTCCAGAATGGCGACGGCGGCCCTAAGACCCGTAGCGCACTGGTCCTTCGTGAACGCCTGTGCCTGGGGGAATGCTGTCATGGCGGGAGGCTTCTCTGCTGTGTCTGTAGATACAAATATAGCACTCCTTGTATCTGCAGGCAAAAACAGCGGATCAATATGCTGCTCCCGTTCTGGTTCGTCTGAAACACGCCAGGTCATGACCGAGCCTCGCATACGCTTGGCGTCGCGTCGCAGGGTGTAGCTCGCGCATCGTCATGCTCATTACCGGTCACCCTGTCGATGAACCGATTCAACTGTTCGGAGGGTTCGCCGCTGCGCCTGACCAGAAAGGTGGTAAGGGTTGCCCCTTGGCCTGCGAGCGGACGGGCGACGACGTCGGGGTTGTTCAGTTCGGTTATGCGCGCCAAGCTCGAAAAGCCCAACCCGTAACCGGCTGCCACGAGGGCCATCATCAAGTCGAGCGTCGGCACTCGTTCAGCGATCGTGAGCCTAGACTCGATGGGCTTAAGAACACACAGCAACTGCTGCCAGAATCCCTCACACACCTGCGGGTCGCAAAGCACCAGCGGATGCCGCGTGAGCGCCTCGAGCGGAATGGTGCGGTGCGCCAGCAACTGGTGCCGAGCCGGTAGCGCCACAACCAGCGGGTCCAGCCAGACCGGAAGCGCGGTTAAGCCTTCCGCCAGGCCGGCACGCTGGGCAAGGCCGACGTCGAACAGGTCTTCCTGAAGCCCCTTAACCTGAGCTGACGATGGGACTTCGTGCAGGCAGATCTCAACGTCGGGATCCTCTTCTCGGCAGAGCGCCAGAAGCGCTGCCAGCCGTGATTGCGGTACGCCGTCAGACAGCGCGACGCGCAAGCGCCCACGGTAACCCGAGGCCGCGCCCTTGACGCTGGCCCGCGCCTGGTCGACGACCGCGAATATCCGCCTTGCCTCTGCCAGCAGAACGGTACCCGCCCACGTCAGGCGAGTACGGCGGGTGGTTCGCTCAAACAACTGCACACCCAGCTTGTACTCAAGATCCTTGATGATCCTCGACAGCGGTGACTGCTCGATGTGTAGCCGCTCCGCAGCACGAGCGAAATGCAACTCCTCGGCGACCGCAACGAAACAGCGAAGATGACGTAATTCCATGATTGTCTCTCCGGCCCGGTCAATGGTTGAGTTCAGGCTGGCTGACGCACCGCGAGCCTTCCTGGCGTCTCAGGTTCAGGATCTGAAGCAATGCACCCGCCAGGGCAACTGATCCCGCACAGGCGGCAAGCGACCACGTCGGCATCCGAAGCAGGAGGACGAAACCACCTGCTGCCGCACCGATGGCGCTGCCCAGGTAGAGCGCTGACTCGTTCAGGGCAATGGCAAGGTTTCCGTCTCCCTGCGCCTGCCGGGCCAGGATCAGTTCGTTGTTCTGTGGGACCTGAAGCGCCCAGCCAACCGCCCCCCAGACAACGATGGGGATAGCAACCAGCCAGGAACCTGACCCCGCAGCAAACGGCAGCAGGAAGAGCGATGCCGAGAGAATGGCCATAATGGCGAAGACCAGAACCGGTCCCCTGACGCGATCCACTATCGGGCCCACGAGAAAGCTGCCCAGCACGCCCCCGATGCCCCATATCCAGAGATAGGGCGTAACCGAGCGGACGGCGCCGTGGTCGGGGTCTGCGAGCAGCGGGGCGATAAAGGTGTACATGCCTAGGCTCGCGACGGCTGCCAGCAGTGAAACAAGCAGAATGGTCATGACGTGACCATCGGCAAGAATTGCCATCTTCTGCCGAAGTGAGCTCGCCGGCGCCGCCGGTAGCCGGGGCAGTCTAATCATCAGCCCGGCAAACGCCATCAGGCCGAGCAAGGTGACCAGCCATAGGGCTGCTTGCCACCCCATACGCTCGGCAATCATAAGGCTCAGGGGGACGCCCAGCACGACGCCGCTGGCCATCCCTCCCATAATGAGCGCAATCGACTTGCCGCGGCGCTCGGGCGGTGAGAGCGCGGTGGCAGCGCCGATTCCCATTGCAAGGTAGACACCGGCACCGATGCCGGTAACGGCCCGCCAGACGACCAGAGCCATGAAGTCCGTAGAGATGGCGCTTGCCGCGTTCGCCAGTACGAATAAGCCCAGTGCGATCAGGAGCCCGGTGCGCTGCCGGTCAGGCGGTGTCAGCGCTACGAATATCGGCGACCCGAGGCCATAAGCCAGGGTGAAGGCCGTAACAAGCTGCGCCGCGACGGCGACCGATACGGAGAACGATGATTCGATTAGCGGAATAAGCCCCGCTGTCACATAGGAGGCCATGCCCAGCGAGAACGCGCCGAGGGCGATCAGGTAGACGGATAGCTGGTGGTTGGGAGAGGGGTTGTTCATTGCAGACGCTCCACAAATTAGGGGGCGCAGCCCGCCGGGCCGCGCCCGGTCGGGTTACAGGTCGAGGGTGACGTCCTGTTCGGTCAGCCAGGTGTTCAGCCCAACCGCGAGCTCCATGCCCATGCGCTCATGCATGGGCGATGACGCGCCTACCGCTCTGTCCAGCGTGTGCTTGACCTTCGATACGTCCAGTAGCGCACGTACGGGAGCACTGTCGCTGGCCATGATGTGCGCCAGGGAAGTGCGTAGCGCCAGTTCGTAGGCAGGGTCCTGCGTTGATGGGTAGGGGCTCTTGACCCGATCGGCGATGGAGTCGGGAAGGAGGTCGCGTGTTGCCGCGCGCAGGATGCTTTTTTCTCGCCCGTCGAAGGCCTTCATTTCCCAGGGAATGTTGAACGCATACTCGACTAGCCTGTGATCGCAAAATGGCACCCGGACCTCAAGGCCGACCGCCATGCTCATTCGATCCTTGCGGTCGAGCAGCGTCTGGACGAACCGGGTCAGGTTGACGTAGCTCATTTGGCGCATGCGCCGTTCCGTGGTGTTTTCGCTCGCGAGGACAGGCGTTTCGGCTATTGCTTGGCTGTAGCTGTCCTGCACGAAGCCCGGCATATCCAACTGATTCAGCAGGGTGGAATCGAACAGGGTCTTGCCGTCGAAATACTTGCCCGTCACGGACGTCAGCCAAGGAAACGTTTGCGCCTCGATCGCCACCGGATCGTGAAACCAGCGATAGCCGCCAAAGACCTCGTCGGCGCTTTCTCCGGACAAGGCCACGGTGGAATGCTGGCGCACCCGTTCAAACAATCGGTACAGCGAAGGCCACATGTCGCCCCAGTAAGCGGGTGGCAGATCCAGTGCCTGTACGACCAGGCTGCGTAGGGCCGGATCGCCCAACTCGCCACTGTCGAGCACAATTTCGTTGTGGGTCGAGTGAATGCGCGCGACGAGGTCACGGACGTAGGGCGCATCGGGGGTGCCGCGCACGGCGTCGCGGGCAAATGCACTGCCGTGATCGACAAAATCGACCGAGAAAGAGCGGATGTTCTGCTTGCCGGCGGCCAACAGTTTTTTAGACGCCAGAGCCGTGATGATGGATGAGTCCAGCCCGCCGGAGAGCAGACTGCACAGAGGGACGTCCGAAACGATCTGCCGCTGGACTATGTCTTCAAGCAGGTCGCGCGTATACCGTATGGTCTGATCGAGCGAATCGGCGTGCTCGCGCGCCTCGAGCTGCCAATACCGACGGCGATGTGAGCCGTGCCCATTGAATCGTACGACCTCACCCGGCAGGACCTCGCGCATCCCCTCAAAGATGGCTTGTCCCGGCGTTTTCACCATCTCGAGCAGCTCGCGAAGCCCATCGGCCCGCACGGTACGCGGAACGAGCGGGTTGGCTAGCAATGCCTTGGGTTCGGACCCAAACACTACGCCGTCGGCCGTCTCATAGTAAAACAGCGGCTTGACGCCCATACGGTCGCGTACCAGCAGCAGTTCGCGGGTGCGCAAATCCCATAGCGCAAAGGCGTACATGCCGTTGAGTCGATCGACGAAGCTTTCACCCCATTCGACGTAGGCACGCAGGACAACTTCGGTATCGCTATGGCTCTCGAACCGATGGCCAAGAACCTTCAGCTCGGCACGGAGCTCACGGAAATTGTAGACCTCGCCACTATAGGTTATGGCCGCAGCTTCTAGGCCATCGTCACGACGAGCCAGCATTGGTTGGCGACCACCCTCAAGATCAATGATCGACAGCCTGCGATGGCCAAGCCCTATCGGGCCATCGATCCATAGGCCTCCCGCGTCAGGACCTCGCTTGGACATCGTCTCGGTCATTCGTTGGAGCGTGTCTCGTTGCGTCTGCATGTTTTGGCCGAACGAAAGCCATCCTGCTATTCCACACATGGTCTTCTCCTGCTGATCTATTAACCGAGGACTTCAAGGTCGCTGCTTTCAACCAGCAACGAGCGAGTCGCGCCGTGGTTGTAGCGTGCTGGCGCGGGCGTGCGGGCACGGCGCTCGAGTTCATTGAGCAGCCGTTGGAGGTCAAGCGATTCGTCCAGGCTGGCGAAGGGCGGGGCAGGGGGCTGCTGCCGCAGCGTGACCCACTGCAGCACCTGCTGGCAGAACTTCGAGAGCTTACTGAGCGTTTCTAACCCTGGTTGCACGAGAGAGACACGAAGGTCGTGCAGGACGAGTTCGCTGCCGTCGGTGTCGCGCATCCAGATCCGAAGATGGTCGTGATCCCATCGCGGTGTGTCGAAGGTCAGCCGCGCATGAATCAACTGGTCTTCCTGATCGACAAACGTGAAGTCGACCGTGCGCTGCCGAACCACGCTGACGAAGCTGCTATACCCGGCTATCGGCGTGTCACCGAGCGTTGCACTAAGCTGAACGGTGTCGAGTACGGCATCGCCTGATACCGAGAAGTCAGACCGGATGCCGATTGCATCGCTCAGGCGTAGCGGCCCTGCAGCTGGACAGATCCAGCTCAGAAGGTCCAGCGCGTGGATTGCTTCACTGGTAACACCGCAGGTTGGCCGATAGTCGTTGAGACGGTCCTTGCCCCAGTAAAAACTGGCGCGAACGGGTTGCCAGCCATGACGAGCGACCCAGTCGCGTAGCGCCTGCGTGGCATTCGAATAGCGCTCGATCAGGTTCAGCGCAAACCCGCGGACCTGAGCAAGTGCCGCTCCTACGCTCGCAAGTTCATCTGCCGGCGCCGTGAGCGGTTTTTCACAAATGACGAAGCCTTCGTACTCGGCCAGTTCGCACAAGACGCTCGCGTGGCTGATGTCGTTGACGCTGACCACCACGATGTCGGGATTGAAATCCTGCAGTGCGCCATCGATGCGATCGAAGTAGCGCAATGCCGTTGGCTTCTGCTGGCGCCCTACATAGGCGAGCGAGACCGAAACACCTGTTTGGCTCGCTGCATGTTCGAATGCGCGACGAAAACGATCGCCTGCGTAGCCCAGTCCAATGATCAGCACCTTCATGTCGGTACCTCCTGGCGGACCAGAAGGCACTCCCCGCTGGGTGCGAACCCGAGCTTGCCGTAGAGCCCGGACGCCCCGTCTGTGGTCTGTAGAGCAATGGTTGCCACGTCCCGATTGGCGAACCAGCGAAGCAGTACCTGCATCAACTGGTTCGCGATTCCGCGCCCGCGCCACGGCTGGGCAACCACCACCGATTGGACCCAACCGCTCTGGCCGTTGGGGTTTGCCGAGGTGGGCGCCCTCATATCAATGATGCCCGTCGCGCAGCCGAGTAGCTGCTTCGACGCTCGATGCTCGGCGACCAGGATCTGGACGTTGTCGTGTGTGCCAAGCACGCCCGCAAGCCAGCTCCTGTAGGCCGCACGCCACTTCGCTGCGTCCTCGGGGGTGCGGCTGGAATAGCTTGCTCCGGTGCCGTCCAGCAGAAGGGCCCTGAGTTCGGTCAGCGCGGCGATGTCGTCGGCCGTGGCGAGCCGTACTAAAAACAACGAGCTGGTCATCACGCCACCTCCGCTGCAAACGCTTGCGAGGCCAGCGGGATCGCGAAATGGTCGAACGTCTCGCGCAACGAAGCGGCCAGATGGTCGATCTGGTTCAGGTCGTGGTTGGGCGTTGCATTGACTCGGAAGCGTTCGGTGCCAACCGGAACCGAGGGAGAGTTGATCGGCTGCAGGTAGATGCCATGGACGTTCAGCAGACGATGCGCAGCCGCCTTGCAACGCTCGGCATCTCCAACAAGTACCGGTAGCACGTGCGTCTGGGAACAGCGCATGACCGGGATGTCATGCTGGCCTAGGCGTTCACGCAGCATGCCTGAGCTGCGATGCAACTGCTCGCGCTCGGCGGAGCTGGTCTTGAGATGCTCAATGCTGGCCAGGCAGCCGGCGGTGATGGCCGGAGGCAAGGAGGTGGTGAAGATGAATCCCGTTGCGAACGATCGAACCGCATCGATGAGCGTCTGTGTCGAGGCTATGTATCCACCGATCACCCCGATTGCCTTGGCCATGGTGCCTTGGATGATGTCCACCTGGTCGGCGACGCCAAGTTTCGCGGCAATGCCAGCGCCTCGAGGACCGTACATGCCTACCGCGTGGACTTCGTCGAGGTAGGTGAGTGCATTGAACCGCTTGGCGATCTTGACGATCTGCGCAATGGGAGCGATGTCGCCGTCCATGGAGTAGATCGATTCGAAGACAACGAGCTTGGGCCGATCGATCGGATAAGCCGAGAGGATCTGTTCGAGTTCGGCCACATCATTGTGACGAAAAACCCGGCGCTCGTTGGGCGTCGCACGGATGCCATTGACGATGGAGGCGTGGTTCCGTTCATCGCTGGCGACGACACAGTCGGGGATCTGCCTCAACAGGCATTGCAGCGTTGCGTCGTTCGACCCGAACCCGGTTGGAAAGACGAGTGCCGCTTCCTTGTCGTGCCAATCGGCCAGGCTGCTTTCCAGCCGTGCATACAGTTCATGTGACCCGCCGATATTGCGAGAGCCGCCGGAACCCGCCCCGTAGGTCTCGAGCGCCAGATGCATCTGCTGGCGTACAAGCGGATGCTGCGACATACCGAGGTAGTCGTTGCTGCACCACACCACGACTGGCGTGTCCGGCGCACCTTCGAGCTTGGCCAGCGGGTACTGTCCACAGATGCGACTCAACGTGGTGAACGTGCGGTACTGGTTGGAGGACTTCAGTAACTCCAGCTGTTGGCGAAGTATTGATTGGTACATCCATATTCTCCTGAACGGTCAAGGTCGCCATGGCGCGAGCTAGCCCTCTGGGTCGCGCCTTACAGGCGACAGGAGGTATTCTTAGTACCGCTTCGATAGGGTTACAATTTGACCGTTTATGCTATTACTGGAGGTAACCGGATGAGCGCGCCGCGCAGCCTTGAGCGAAACCGAGCAGAGCTGGCTGACTTCCTGCGCAATCGCCGCGAGCGAATTAGCCCAGAGGAAGTTGGCCTGCCGGCCGGCACAAGGCGCCGCACGCCTGGACTGCGTCGCGAGGAAGTTGCTGCGCTGGCAGGGGTGGGCTTGTCCTGGTACACCTGGCTGGAGCAGGGCAGGGAGATCGGCGTATCGGCTCAATTTCTGGAGAATCTGTCCAGAACGCTCAAGCTGGATGCGACCGAGCGTCGCTACCTGTTCCTCCTCGCTCACCAGCGGCTGCCACCGGAGCCTGGCAAGACGTGGTGCATGGTGCCGCCCCTGGTGCATCGGCTGATGGGAGATCTGCCCCTGCGCCCGGCCTATGTGCTGAACCTGCGGTGGGATGTGCTGGCATGGAACGCGGCAGCGGACAAGCTGTTCGGCTTTTCACGCACTCCAGCCGAGCGCCGCAACCTGCTGTGGATGCTATTCACTGCGCCTTCAATGCGCGCACTGTTCGATCCATGGGATGACCAGGCGCTACAAATCCTGTCGAGCTTTCGCCGCGATTTTGTCCGGGCGGCCCAGGACCCGGATATCGGAGCGCTGGTCAAGGACTTGGAGAAGATTGATACGGATTTCAGGACCTGGTGGCGCCAGCAGGATATCCATGGTCCCTGCCAGGGCGTCCGGCATTTGCAGGTCGACCGCGTAGGCCAAGTGGTGTTCGATCACACCTCGCTGACCATCGACGTCGATCGAGACCTGCGGCTTGTCTACTACGCAGCTAAACCAGAGCATCCTCAGAGCACTCGGTTCGAACGATGGCTGGCTGATCCAGAAGAACAGACCGCCGACGACGTTCTAGCCTTCAGCCGATCGTAGGGCTGCGCGATCGCCCTAGCTGCCAGGACACCTGGCCGCCCCGCATGACGGCGGCGATCGACTGGCCGAGCCTTGCCTCGATCACCGGCTTCCACGGCACCAGGCTAAAGCCGGAGTCGGTCTCCAGAAGCGCGTAGCGGCCACTGACAAGCTCGACCTGCCGGCGATAGATGCCATTGACGGGCCGCCCATCGAGGGTTGGGTGATGAGGCTTTCCCAACTGACCGGCCAGCCTGCGGCCAACTGTTTCTAACTCCCGCTCACGCAGTGTTGAAAGCAGATTTGGCGCGAGCAACACGCGTTGGTGCTCACGCTTGGCCAGACCCTGTTCAATCAGAAAGTCGGCGCGTTTGGCCAGCGCCATCCTCGCCTGGGCGCCAAAACCTCTGTCGGCAAGCGTCGCGCTTCCCGCAATGAGTTGGCCATCAAGCCATGTGGCGCCCAGTGCCCGGATCTGCCTCTCGAGTGACAACCGCGCACGCACCGTGACGTGCATGTCCCCGGTGCGCTGCGCGTCGTGGCGTTGGCCTTGCTCAACCAGATCACGCGGAATCCGCCAGTGGCCATCGCCTGATCGTTCAACGATACCGGAGCGACGCAGGGCCTCGAGTCTGCGCTCGTAGGCATCGAGCACGAAGTCCGGGTCCGCAGCGTTACCAGCCTGAGCCAACATCTGGAGTTTGTGGTGCTCCCTTCGATACCAGCCGTCCGGCGCCAGCGAGGCCAATTGTCTGTCCATATCCCTTGGCACTCGGGACGAGCGGGCGTCAATGATTGCGCCGAGCGGATAGGCTGAAAGATCGGCGGTGTGGGCAAGCGGCAGGTGGTGGGCCTTTCCATCGGTGCCGTCAACAATCAGGTAACCCCGGTCATGCGACTCGCCTGCGAGGCCCTTGGCGAGCAGCTGACCGACTATGGCAGCGGCAGCGCCGGGCTCATGGACGCTGAGCTCTCGGTCTGAGCCGGCAAGGGCGCGCTGCATCGTGCGGATGATGTCGCCCCGTTCTCCCAATGCCCGCAAGGTTCGTTCGGTCGATTCCTCGATGTGCCAGCGCCCATGCCCTGACTCATGCGCCAGCCCGAGGCGGTTGAGATGCTGCAGGCGTCCAATCAGTTGCTGTCGATGTGGATACCGGTTGAGCTGTCCCACCGCTATATCGGCGGTTCGGCCTTCTTTCAGGAGGGTGCGGTCAAGGCCAGTCAGCCGCTCAAGGTTCACTTCGCGTACGTGGACGAGCTGGATTTCCCGTTCGCTGCGCTGCCCGAGCCATTCGGTTGCCAGTTCGCAGGCGCGCATCCGCATGCCATGGGCGATGTAGTCCCTTGAAATCACCAGATCTCTGCCCGTGTCGTCCACGCCCCTGATGACGACATGCGTGTGGGGGTTATCGGTGTTCCAGTGATCGACGGCAACCCAGTCAAGGCGTGTGCCCAGGTCGGACTCGACGCGCTCCATCAGGTGCCGGGTGTAGCGGCGCAGGTCATCAAGAGACTCGGCATCTTCGGGCGATACGATCAATCGGAATTGATGCCTATCCTGCCGGCCCCGGGTTTCAAAAGCGCTTAGGTCCGCCCGGTCGTCTATCGGTGTGTAAGCTCGTCCTTGTTCACCGGTTCGGCCTACGCCTTCGCGCTCGATATAGCGCAAATGCGTTGCCGTTGAGCGACCGCCAGCCTTACCCAGATTCACAAGACGGGTCTTGACGGTGACACGCCGCCCCCGTGGGCTGCTGGCATTCATCCGGGCGGCGACGTGGCCACGACCTAGGCGAGCGCCAGGCTGATGTCGCCCCTTGCGGCTGGCCGCACCCGACCTGCTCGTCTGCCGGACGATCTGGGTGATAAAGGACTCGCCTCGCTGGCGAGGCGGGCCTACCTGTGGCCGAAACGGGTCGTCGGCTTTCTTGGTGCGTCGATTGGCCATGTTTTTGACTGCTCCCAGATCAGCGTGGCGCAGCGTGGTGACACCGCTGTGATGCCCTGAAAATGCCGCCTGCACCCCTGCAAGGCACGGACGCTTGAGCCGGCGTGCTTCCCCAACCCCATGTGCAGACGCGCTCCCAGCACCTGCTCGTGCAGGCTCCTTTTATCTTGCCCTCCGCCTTTCCCTCCGCCTTGCCGCGTTCTTTCTCGATAAATCCTTCAAGGGATCACAACAAACAGGCAAAATCCGGCATCCCTGAAGGCGTAGCGGGCTTTGACTATTGGCAACCACCATCTAGCGCAACGGAGCTCAATCAAGACGCAGTGGTTCGGCAACACCGAGTACGGAGTCGAGGGTGAGCGGACCGAAATATCGGCTATCGAAGGAGTCCGGGTGATCAGCACTCATCAACCAGATTTCATCGTCTGCAAGCGTCCGGCAGCCGCTCCATCGAGGCAGTGCACGTCCGGAGCGGTCACGCGATTGCGACCTTGCCACGACACGGTCGTCGACCAGCACCTGCATTGCCCGGATACAGACACGGCTTGGCGAGGTGGCAAACACCCTTTTGATCAGGGGGATGTTCGCAGGCAGGTAGCCGCGTGTGGCGGCGAGGCTGGCGGGCGCGGGAGGGAGCCGAACGAGAACCGTTTCTTCCTGCCTGACCGACGTCGTTGGCGTGATGCGATACCAGCCTGTGGGCATGCTGGCTGATGCGTTGTAAACGATCTGCGAAGAGGGCGTTCGCAGCAGCGCCCAGCCAAGGGCGAACAGGCCGGTTGCGGCAAGTCCAATCACTAACCGGTTGGCCGGTGCCAGGCGTTTGCCGCGAATGCTTGCAGACCAGAACTGCAAGCGCAGGGCAGGGCGCCTCACGACTCGTCCTCAGGGAATCGAGTGCAAAGCAGCTCACGCAGCATTTCGGCAACCGTAATTCCCTGCTTGAACGCGGCGACCTTGATGCGCGCTCGCAGGGCAGGCGTAACGTCCAGGGTCAGCCGTGCACTGTATACCGCCCCCTTGGCCAGGGCTGTCCGCTTGTGCTGTCGTACCCATGCCTCTGCTTGCGGGTCGGCCAGTGGCCGGCCGCCAATGGCGGGTCGTTTGGCGCTCATGTGGTCCACCTCAGAAGCTCGTCGACCAGGCAACTGACTTCCCGCGACGCAGCGCTGTCGGGAGCCAGCTCACACGCCAATTGCCCGCCTGCGGCGCTGTCTGCGAACACGATCCGTTGGCGAACTTCGGCCTGCAATGCTGGTAACGGCTGATCGGCCAGCGCCTGGCGTACCTCGCGGCCAATGATGGTGGTACTGACCCGTCGATTGATGGCAAACGCGGCGTGAAGCGTGGGCTTGAAGACCTGCGCTTCCTGCAGCAGCGAGACCATCTCGGCGCTGGCCCAGAGGTCGAACGGACTGGGTTGCACCGGAATAAGTACCCGGTCGGCCGCCATCAACGCCGATCTTGCCAGCGCGGCAATCCGAGGTGGCCCATCAATGATTACATGATCGGCCCGCTGGGCCAGTTGCGGGGCCTCTTGGTGAAGCGTCTCGCGTGCAAGCCCTACCGCCCCGAACAGCCTAGGCAGGCCCCGCTGAGCGCGTCGCTGGGTCCAGTCCAGCGCAGAGCCCTGCGGGTCGGCATCAAGCAGGATCACCGTGTTACCGCGCAGCGCAAGCTCACCGGCAATATGGGTGGCCAGGGTCGTCTTGCCCACGCCACCTTTCTGGTTGAGCAGGGCGATGATCATGACGCACCCTGGATGAGCCAAATGCAAGGCCAAGCAGCCTTCCACTGCGAAGCTGGACACCAATAACAAGTTAGGTTTTTTTTGTTAGCTAAGTTAGGCCCAGCCGCAAGCCTTGCCATTGCTGGGACCGAAGCATTTCGGTACTCCCGATAGCACGACAGGCCTGCGCCTGATAGCACGGGTGCTCCTGCGCCTGATAGCACGAGTGAATTCACAGGTTGTCCGCGCGTTATCCCCGTGCCGTGGGCGGCACGGGGCGAAAGGCGAGCAGTTCGGTCGACGGCGGAAAACGCACGGTGCTCAACCGGTAGCCGGGCAGCGACTGCCGGGCAACCAGTGCGCGAAGGTCGTACGCAAAGTCCGAATATCGTGCCGTGCTTCCGGACTTGCGGTGCAGGTGGCGGAAGTCGAATTGCCAGCCGTCCACCTGCTGCCCACCATGCTTTCGCACCAGGCGGTACAGCCATCTTTCTATACCGCCGGTAAGCCGGAAATATGCCGGGTCGATCGTCAGGACAAGTGCCTGGTCGAGCACGCCGGAGTAGAACCAGTCGGGCAAGATCATCTCCAGGCCCAGAGGTCTGCCGTTGGCCGATGCCAACTCCTTCCATTCGTTGATCCAGGAAAAGCGGTGCAACCGGCGTCCGGTTGGTTCGCGTATGGAGGTGGCAACACTCGTACTTTGAAGACGGTCCAGTGCCGCCTTGAGCCGTTGATAGTCGCGCTGGGACGTCCCACGGCCAATAAACCGCAGAATTTCGTAGGGCGTTGCCTGGATCAATCGGGACGTCGGGATACCTGCATCGCGCGCTTCGACCAATTGGCTGGCTGCCCAGATAAGGATGTCGGCATCCCAGATCGTGGCAATGCCGTGGTCGAGGGTACCCTCGACCCGAATGGTGACCTTGGCCGTTCGAAAGTCGATTGGGCTTGTGCGGCGGGACTTGGCCAGCGAGAAGAACGGATGTGCCATCAGGTCCTGCGCATCGCGAGGCGCCATGTCGCCTGGCAGTGCCCGAAATAGCTGCAGTTGTTCTGGTTGCATGGAGCCACGCTTCACGCTCACGTTGGGTAACGGACTCAAAGATCATCGCGTGCCGCTCCCTGATGGTGGGCCAGGTATTCCGGGTCAAAGGTGGTTTCAAAGCACCTCGCGTCGGCCCAGGCAAGCAGGTCGGCTTGGGCATACATGACGCGGCGTCCGAATTTGCGAAAACGCGGCCCCCCACCGATCACGCGCTGCTTTTCCAGCGTTCGTGGCGAGAGTCGCAGGAATGCAGCCGCTTCGTCGTTGTTCAGGTACTGCGGGGCATCGCTCGTACGCAGGCCACGCGCTTGAGCGTCGTCGCGATCTGAATTCCCGGTACCGCCCCGACGCCGGTGCGTTGGCGCCACGTGAGAGACGCAGGGTTGGGCGTTGCGATAGGAGTGATGGGACATGGTCTGGGCCTCCAGTGGGTGGAGGCTTACCCTGGTCCGGCCAGGGGTGGTGATCATGCCTGATTTGATCTCAACCGAGTCGGCGTCGGAATGCTTCAGGGATTACATCGCGTCCTGTCGCAGTGGTGACAGGCCAATCGGGAGCAGTAGGCGCCTACCGCAACCCTCGTCTAAATCCGAAGCCTAGGCGCGGAGCACGGGAATGAAGTGTACGAAAGCGTAAAGCCGGTAATGCGTAGATTTTTAACTGAGGCATTGCGGCAATCCGTATTATATCGCTGTCGTAATTAGCTTTTGCGCTATTTGTCTTAATGCATGAATGGGATAGCGTGCAGTCAAACGAACATTTTAATACAATCGACTCAAATTGCGGTTTGCAGCTTTGGACCGCGAAATAACTTACGTCTTTTATCCAGCACGAGAGGGAAAAATGAGCAAAATTGCAGAATACAAACGTCTGGAAGCTCAGCTCGCCGAACAGCTCGCGGCATTGGACAAGCTCAAGGGTGACAATAAACTACAGCAGGAGATGGAATTTGAAGCCAGGCTTAGGGGACTACTCGAAGAGTACGGTTTCAACCTCGAGACCGCACTTGATATCCTCAACCCGGATGTTGGAGCGAAGCCTATGCCTCCATTTGGCCGTAGAGCGCGAGTCATGAAAAAATATACTAATCCGCATACGGGCGAGATAGTTGAGACCAAAGGAGGAAATCATAAAATCATCAGCGCATGGAAGGCACAGTACGGCGCAAAAGAAGTTCAGGGCTGGGTGAAGTAGGGTGTACTGTCATCGTTGGCCCAGGTTGTAACCGCTTTTTAAATTCCAACACACCTTGTGCATCAAGCCGATCGGCACGGTATTGCCGAACACTTATTTAAAGCGGCCGCAATAATAAGTGGATGGTATCGCTGGGTTTTCAAATCGGGGTGATGGCGCTCTCACCCAGAGTCTAGCGGGAATTGCCATTTGTCGACGAAAGTCAGCCTGTTGGTTTTTTTTGAATTGTTTGGCCTGTGCCTCCGTCCATTTTTAGGAGTCAGCGATGCTGACGCGTGATTAGCCGTGCGTGCAAGCACGACTACCTAGAAAAAGCCGTATGAAACGGAGGCTCCATGGATAACCTAACCGGCATCCTCGACAACAAGGGCACACCGCTCGAACAACAGAAATTCACCTGGAAGGAGATGGCGGGCAAGCCCATCAGCAAGCTCGATGACGACGCCTTTACTCGCGTGCGCATCATCCTCATGAACGGCATCGAAACCGATGCGCTGCGTCTCAAGCATGGCATCGCGCGGATCACTGGCCAGCTTCGCGGCCCACTCGCGGAAATCCGCCGGGTCGAGCAACACCAGGCCACCATGGTCAACTGGCTTATCTCCGCCGATCACTCGCCGCTGGAAACCACGGTGGCCTACGAGCAGGTCGCGATCGAGGTGACTGCTGCAGTTGCTCAGACCGAGCCCGATCCTTACCAGGCACAAACCTACCGCTTCGGCCTGCTGGAAGACTTCGACCACCTGTACCGCTACTCGGCAATGCTCGATCGCCTCGAAGGCAAGGATGCGAACAACATCCTGCAGGGCTATACCGACATCGTGCCGGGCCGGCGGACTTCTGAGCACCATCGTCACCCCGAAAACGACCTGCGCGAAAGCTACGAGAAAGAGCAGGCGGCGCTGATCACCAAGATTCATGCAGCGATGATCACCGCGGCTGAATTCCAGACCCACGATTACTACATGAACATAGGCCCGCTGTTCGCTGACCCTCTGGCGCGTCAGCTGTATGCCGAGATCGCCTCGGTCGAGGAGCAGCACGTGACCCAGTACGGCTCGCTGGCCGATCCGCAGGAATCCTTCATGGAGAAATGGCTGGTGCACGAGGCGATGGAGGTCTATGCCTACGCCAGCTGTGCCGAGCAGGAAAGCAACCCGCGCATCAAGGCCATTTGGGAGCGTTTCCTCGATTACGAGTTAGGCCATTTGAATATCGCTTGCGAGTATTTCAAGAAGCTCGAGCGCCGGGACCCTGCCGAAATACTCGGCGGCCCGCTGCCGAAAATGATCGAGTTCAAGAGCCAGCGTGAATTCGTCCGCCAGGTCCTGGCAGCCGAAGTCAATCTGCGTACCAGCGCCACCCAGTACGTCGATAAGAGCGAAGAAGCCCAGTGCTCCCTGGATTACCGCGCCCAGCTCAACTCGGAAGGCATCGCCTCGAACATCGTTTCGGCGGGCTACCAGTGGGCACCGGGTGGTGAACTCATGCAGATGCGCAAGGTTTCTTGAGGAGTACTGACATGGCGACTTCAGCAAAATTAGGCACCAATTTCACCGGCGTGCAGATGTCCCCGAAAGACACCAAGAGCTTGCTCGAGGCGGTCAACGACATTCATCCCGACGTGCCTGGCGACTCCAAGGGCATGATGCTTGAGCGTGCGAACCGCGCCGAAGAAGCCGATCGTATCGGTTCGGTACCGGTCCCGGGCTCAGCCAAAGGCATGATCAAGTCCACCTTCGACATGGCGCTGGGCAAGAGCCCGGAACTGTTGGTGGACAAGCTCGGCGAGCGCCTGGCCTTCGAGCGTAGCGGCGTGCGGCTCTACGACGCCATGATTGCCAAGGCGAAGGCGCTGGAGACGGCGCAGTCGGATCTTGTGCAGGTGTTGCAACACATCCGCGATGAAGAATTCGAGCACATGAACATGGTCGCTGACGCCATCGAGACGCTGGGCGCCGACCCGACTGCGCAGACGCCCTGTGCCGACATCGTTGGGGTGAAGTCCATGGGCGTGATGCAGGTGCTGACCGACCCGCGTACCAACATTTCCCAGGGCATCAACGCGCTGCTGACGCTTGAACTCGAGGACAACGCGGCGTGGGAGCTACTGATCGAACTGGCCGAGGCGGGTGGCCATCCGCGAATCGCCAAGGGCTTCCATAAGGCGAAGGAGCAGGAAGATGATCATCTGATTAAGATCAAGACTCTGCTGCGTCGAGATTTACTAACTCAAATCTCATAGCAGGCCGCAGGCCGCCGTCAGACGCGAGCTTAACGGGGTGGGGCGCGAGTGCCCCACCAACCGTTTTGTGTCCCCCAACTCTCAACCAGTGCGCGTATCTACATTCTTCTTTTACATCGGGGCTGCGTCGGCCGCTAATCGGCCGGCTGGAGCGCCTGTAAAGGCATGTTGGATCAGATGTGGGATTACATATCACGTGCTCACGTCAGTCGTTGTTGTCCTGCAAGAACAACCCCGGCCTTTGCGTCGAGGCGCGTTGCGAGGTGCATTTTGGCAGCCTCTAGGCGGTGGGGCCTGTTCTAATTCTCTTCGCCAGGCATACTTGAAACGGCTTTCTGTGCCACGCTTAGGCGCCGCATCATTCCGCGGTTTTTGACGTGATGACCTTGCATCCGCTTGAGCAGGTCATCCAAGGTGCGGATTGCATCCAGCACGTGCGGACCCTTGTTAAGCATGACGCACTCGGCGCGCACGCCCATGGCCGCGTCGGTAATTTCAGCCCGCGAGGGTGCGCCTTTTTTAGCGAGCGTTTCGAGCACCTGAGTGGCCCATATGACAGGTACATGGGCTGCCTCGCAGAGGCAGAGAATTTCCTCCTGCACTTCGGCCAATCGTTCAAAACCGCATTCGACTGCCAGATCGCCGCGCGCGATCATGACGCCGAACCGCTCGAATTGCATGCCTGCCAACAGCATTGAGGGTAGGTTCTCGAAGCCCTTTCGTGTCTCGATTTTCAGCACCACCCCCATGTGTTCGGCGCCCAGGCGGCGGAGATGACCGGCAACGGCCTGCACATCAGCTACCGTGTTGGCAAACGACAGCTCGATGGCGTCCGCGTGGGCGACAGCGAACTCCAATGCTGTGATGTCCTCATCTGTGAGGGCAGCAAGTTGCAGGTCTGTCTCGGGCAGGTTGATGCCCTTGGCGCTGCGCAACTTGGCGTGTCCGCGGGTATGCGTGACATGCTCGATGCTGATTTCGAGCCGTTCACTGTCAACTGCTTTGATTCGCCCGCCGATCTTGCCGTCATCGAACCAGATTGGCTGCCCGGCCCGGGCGTCGCGATACAGTTCAGCTACGTCGCAAACAACGCTGGGCGGCTCCTTGAGCCGGCCTTCTTCATCGTGCAGGGCCTGCCGACCGATTCCGGAGAGTTGGAGCACGAGCGGCTCGCCCACGTGCACTTCGATGAAGGGCTCCCGTTGCGGCACGGCGGAAATCTTACACGTCCGCCTCTTGCCCGAAGACTTGCTTCTGCCGTTGCTCATAACCTTGAGCTTCAAGCCAGGCGTGAGGTAGAGGGTTTTCTCGACTTCGGCCCAGCAGCCTTGAGGGGTGCATTCGACTACGCGCAAGAAGCGCTTGGCGCCGCGAGCATCACGCAGCTTCAACGTATCTCCGGAGCGAAGGCTGGCAAGCCACGTGGCAGGCACTGCGACCCATGGCAGCTGCAGATCGAGCACGGATTGGGGCGGCTCCGTTGCCTGTGCCGTCAGCCACAGCCGAGCTGGCCGTGTGACCTGTCCGAAGCGACTGCGCTCCGGTTTGACCTTGAACACGGGCGCTTCCGCCTCGATATCACCAGTGCGCAGTTTGGGGCCGGCGAGATCCATCATCACCTTGCAGGTACGACCCAGCGCATCGGCACCGCTGCGGACGTGATCGATCATTCGTTTCCAGCTGTCTGGGTCGCCGTGGGCGCAATTGATTCTCGCGCAGTTCATGCCCTGAGCAAGCAAGTCTCGAGCGATGCTCACGTCATCAGCTGCCTGGTCGGGCAGGGTGACCATGATTCTGACGGGGCGATCATCGTGCGCGGAGCCGAGCAGCGCTTCGGTATGAACGCGCAGGTGTTCACGGCCACTCGCAAGATCAGGTGCGTCGCTTGAGTCGGGCGGCTGCACTGCGCCTGTAAGCCTGTGCAACGCGGCGATTACATTCTCGACGGCGTTGATGCAATACGCTTCGCAGCCAGCCAACGATGAAAGCCCCAGATCGGCCAACTGAAGTTGCACGGGCCGCAAGTCGTGACGTCGCAAACACAGGTAGGCAAGCAGGTTTGCGGCACTCTGTCTGTAGGCATGATGCAGTTGCTTCTCCTCTAAGCGCTCCACCCAGTCCCCACGTTGCATCTCCTGGTGCAAAATATCCAATGTATGCAAAAGCGCAGCGGTATCGGCTTCAGGCGGGGCTAGATCGGACGATGGATGGTTTACGACATGAGGCATGGTTGACTCCGTGAACAGCCTTGTCGGCAGGCAATACACAGACCCTTGCTGGATCCGGGCGGTTTCGCTGCCCCGATGGATGGCCAAGTCCCTGCCAGCGTTGAACCGGGCTAAATTCCCAACTCCGTTCGTCTCGGGCCAGCACCATTGGATTTTCATTGTGCTGCCGAGTCTGAATCCCCGCCTGGCGCATCGAAAGGCGCACTGGACAATGTATGCACGACGAACGGACAAAATTATTCTGGTGCAAGGCGCTCATAGTTAATGACCCGTCTTGATTATGAGCCGGGTCTGGCAATCTCCTGTTAAAGCATGGCGTTACTTTGGCGCCGAGCCGATACTGAGAACTATCGGCCCGGCGCTATTTTTTGTAATGGGGCTGTCCCTTTTATATGCGCCCGGTTGATTGGTTCGCTAGAGCGGATCACGTGCCAGATTGGACTAGGTCGTTCGATTAGAGGCCGCTGCGATTCTTCAAATCTCAACGATCAGCCTGATTGAATTGTGCTTAGCGCTTAGTGGAATGCTTCGAATGTTGTGTCGTCGCAGTCTCAAAAGGCCATAGATCAGAATGCCAGCCGCTTCGAATACCCTTTTCCACATTCTCAACCGTATACCTGAGAGCATAGTCTTCTATCCAGTAGTCATCACCAGCTCTTATGCATTACTTGCTGTGGCCGTGCTGCTATTTGAAGCGAGCTCGCTTGCATCATCTATTCGCGAGCTATTGCCTTTGGGTCTGACCGATCCGGACAATGGTCGTGAAATCCTCGGGACACTGCTCACCAGCATCGTTTCTTTGATGGTGTTTAGCTTTTCAATGGTAATGGTGGTACTGAACGGCGCGGCAGATCGTCTTACGCCCCGTGTTCTGCCCGGGCTTATCAGCGACACACGTAACCGTGTGATCCTGGGTATTTATCTTGGTAGCGCCCTTTATTATTTGTTACTTATAAGCACCATTACCAACAAAGAGCCGTCCAGTGTCCCTGCGATTGGTTTACTACTTGCGCTAGTAATGGGCGTAGCTAGCTTAGCGCTGTTCGTAATGTTCATCCGCTCTGTATCTCAATCGATCCAGGTCGACTGGATCTTAAGGCAGTTGTCGAAAGGAGCCCACGCCAATTTGGAAAAAAGAAAAAATCGACTGGCACTAGTGGCGTCGGTTCCCGACGACGACGACTGGTGGTGTCTACCTACTATGCGCGCCGGCTACTTGAGGGAAGTCAATGAACGGCAGCTTGGCGAGCTGTTAAGCAAGCGCAACCTATTCGCGGTGATTCAGGTGGAGCCAGGCTTTTTTCTGGTTCAAGGACACCCACTGATTCGATTTAGCGAACCGCTAAATGAAAAGGACCAGGCGTTGGCCAGTGACTGCTTTGATTTTCACAGCGCTGAGTTAGCCAGCTCGAACGTGTCTTACGGGATGCGCCAGATGACGGAGATCGCGGTCAAAGCGATAAGTCCCGCCGTGAACGACCCGGGTACTGCAATCAGGGCGATCAACCTTATCAGCGTCCTTTTGCAACGGATCGGGGGCGTGCCTGCGTTCGATGTCGGTTGTTTTGAAGGACAGCCCCGCCTTTTCTATCCCCAGCTTGCCATGTCGCAAATACTGGAGCTAGTCATTGCCCCTATACGGGTCTATGGCAGCCACGATCCGCTGGTGATGATCACTCTTTTTCAATGCATGAAAAATGCTCTGCATGACAGCCCAAGTGAGGAACAGATAAGAGCAATCCATGAGGAAGCCAGCGCTCTCCGCGACCAGGCAGATGCTCAGATCAAGAGTTGGCGTGACCGACAGGCTGTCAATGATGCACTCGAACGACTGTTGAAACTCGATGGTCCTAAGCGTCCAAGCTTCGCGCCGCTGCCAATAAATAAGCCTACCAACTAGCCGGCATCGATTTTAGAAGTTGGATTCAATCATCATGTTAGTTCGCAGCACCCGGCTCATGACTCCGGAATCAGCCCTTTATCGAGAGATAAATGTATCTCGTTCGATCGGCTAATGAATAATCCGGATCTTATTTCAAGCGGTTTTTCTCAAAACCGCGGCTTTCAACTGGCACATTTCCCGCCCGTCATGGTGCATCTTGCGCATAGCTAAATGATGCAGCCTGTAAGGCAGTCAGTTGCCACTGTTTCTAAGAAACGCTGCGAATCGTAGGGGTGGCGAGTAATTCTGCTGACCCTCACGGGTAACCAAATAAAGGGGTTTGGCAAGAGACGGGTCGTCCAAAGGAATGGCGCACAAACTGCCATAAGCCACTTCTTCTTCTACTGCCGAGCGCATAACGAGGGACACGCCCAACCCGGCCTTGACGTTTTGCTTGACCGCTTCGGTGCTACCAAGCTGGCGGGATACCTTGGGCATTGCGCCGTCACTTTCAAAAAAGTTCTTGAGCAGGCGACCGGTGCCAGTTCCCGGCTCGCCGCCAAGCAGATGAAGCTGCCCGACTTGGTCGCGCGAAACGCTTGATGAGGCCGCCAGAGGGTGGCTGGGGTGGACGATAAGCACTACTGGCTCGTGCTTCCAGCAGAACGCGTCAAACCCTGGTCGGCCATCCCACCACTCCATCAGCGCAACGTCCAATTCCCCGTTTTGAAGTTTCTCGGCGATAGAAGGGTTGGCCTCGATTGTAAGTTCAAGCGCTGAATGCGCACGTTCTTCCAAATACCGCTTCATCAGAGGAGGGAGAAGATAGATACCGACATTGGAGCTGGCACCGATTCTCAGTTGATGCCTGCTCAGATCCGCCAGCGCCTGGTCGTTTATGCGCACCAGGCTGCGTGCATAGGGTAGGAAAACCTGAGCCGCTTGCGTCATCTTGCAGCCATGGCGAGTACGCTGGAACAGCGTAACGCCCAACTTTTCTTCAAGCTTCTGAATATGCTGCGTTACGGTCGGTTGCGCTATGCCGAGTTGGCTCGCCGCCTGTTGGAAACTTCGAATATCAGCGAGTGCCAGAAACGTATTTACCCAGACAAGATTTAGCAAGATGCCTGCTCCGGACAGGCGATCAGATTTACCGCATCGCTGGGTGTTTCGCCCGCCAGTGCTTGCAGAATGTTCTGCGCAGCGCAGCGCTCGATGGCCCGTCGAACGTCATGAACGGCTGATCCCAGATGAGGCGTGAACAGCGTATTGCGCGCCGCCAGCAATGCCGGATCAATTTGCCGAGGACGATCGTCGCGCGCCCAGTCTTCCATCTCGAAGACATCGGCCGCGTACCCGCCAAGATGACCTGACTGCAAAGACGCCAGCACATCGGCTTCGTTGACGACCGAGCCCCTGCAGGGGTTGACCAGGAAAGCCCCTCGCTTGAGTTGGGCAAGACGTCCTGCGTCCATCAGGTGAAGCGTTTCAGGGGTCAGGGCAAGGGCGAGCAGCAGGATGTCCGACTCGCCGAGTAGCGCATCGAGGGTGCGCCATTGCAGATCCAAGCGTTGCTCGATGTCAGGCTGAACAGGGGCTCGGTCGGTATAGGCCAGTGTCGCGCCCCAGCCATTCAGCCGCTGCGCAATGGCCTGGCCTATGGCGCCCATGCCGAGAATACCGACACGCGCGCCTTCGATACCCAGCCCGTAGAAGGTGGGGCGCCAGCCCCGATACCCACGGCGGCGCATGTCGTCATGGGCGGCTGGAACGTTGCGAACCAGGCTGATCATCAAGCCGATGGCCAGTTCTGCGGTCGGCACTGTCAGCAGGTCTGGCACGATGGTTAACCATACGCCATGCCTCGTACAGGCTTGCGCGTCGAAGTTGTCAAAGCCTTTGAGTGCGCCGGCGACGATCCTGAGGCGCGGACATGCTCTGACAAACGCATCGTCGACCCGGTCAGGCATGAACGCCATTATCGCATCGGCCTCACGCGCCCTCGCCATGACCGCTTCGCGAGCAAGGGTGACATCGCTTTGATTGGTCACTAGGTGGCAATGGGGTAGCAGCAGGTCAAGGGTCTCAGGGTAAACACGGTGAGTCAAAACAACGGTTGGCTTCATCTGATTCCCTTACTTGAAAGACTTGCGCAGGCGACCACTGAGGCCGTCGACGATTGTTACCATCACCAGGATTACCAGCAGGATGGCGCTTACTTCCTGGTACTGCATGATGCGCAGCGATCCCATGAGTTCGAAGCCGATACCGCCGGCGCCAACCATTCCCATTACTGTTGATGCCCTGAAGTTGTACTCCCACCGGTACACGGCCGTGTCCGCAAACTGCGGGAGGACCTGTGGAAGTACCGCGTGGTAGAGCACTTGCATGGGACTTGCGCCACTTGCACGCGCCGCCTCGACGGGCGCCTCATCAACGTGCTCGATTGCTTCGGCAAAGAACTTGCCCACCATGCCGATCGAGTGAAGACCCAAGGCGAGCACCCCCGGTAGTGCCCCAAAGCCCACGGCGGCGACAAAGATGATGCCCATGATCAGTTCAGGTACCGAGCGCAAGCCGTTCAGCAGCACCCGAGCAGCTTGAAACACCAGCGGGTGGGGCGAGGTGTTACGCGCGGCCAGGAATGCCACCGGTACAGAGAACAGCACGGCAACCGCGGTGCCGGCGATGCTCATGGCCAGGGTGTCGATCAGGGGATCAAGCCAGCTGGCGGCATTGGCGAAATCGGGAGGCATCGATTCGCCGAGCAACGTCGCGATCGCCGGTACTCCGTCGAGTAGGGTCGTCAGGTCGAGCAAGCCCACGTGCCAGCAAGCCGCGCCGACGATGGCGATGATGATCAGAAGCTGAGTGAGGGTTCGTTTCCGGGCGTGGCTGTACTCGTCAAGCACAGGCTGCGTGGAGAGCGGGCTTCCGGACAGGGTGCTCATGGCTGCGTTCTCACATCTTTGCCAGGTCGAGGTTGAGCAGCTTGCCCATCTCGCGGATGACGTCGTAGTCGGCATCGGAGATCGCCACAAAACCTTCGGCCTTGAAGTTCTTGAGCACCTCCGGATCCTTGAGATCGATGAATGCGGCTCGCACACTGGCCTTGAGTTCGTCCGTCAGGTTGGAACGCATGGCCCATGGATACTGCGGGTACTCCTTGCTATATCCCAGAACCTTGACCTTCTTCGGCTCGATCAGCCCTTTGCTTACCACGTGATTGAAGATGACTTCCGATAGTCCGCCTGCGTCGGCATTGCCATTGGCAACGTTTACCGCTACGGCGTCATGGGTGCCAACGAAGTGCTGCTCGTAGTCGCTGCCTGCCGTCATGCCCGCCTCAAGTAGGAGGGTCTTGGGAATCAGGTGACTCGACGTCGAGGCTCGGTCGCCATAAGCGACCTTCTTGCCCTTAACGTCGGCGTATGTGTCGATGCCCGAATCTGCATTGGCGATCACGACTGATCGATAGGTTGGTTTGCCGTCGGTGACCATGGCTGCAAACGGCTCGATGTCACTCTTGGTTTTGGCCAGGACGTAGGACAGGGGCCCAAAGTACGCAAGGTCGATACGGCCGAAACGCATTGCCTCGATCATTGAGGAGTAGTCGGTGGTGACGATCAGCTGCACCTTGCGGTTGAGCGTCTGCTCGAGATAGTCCTTCAGCGGCTGGTTTCGCTTGATCAGCTCCGATGCGTTTTCATCAGGCAGCAACGCGACCTTCAGGGTTTCGGGGTCCGAATCAGCGGCAATGGCGGGCAGGCAAAGGCCGAGTGCAACGCCTGCGGTTACGAGTAAGCGTTTTATAAAGTTCATCGGGTCAACTCCAGGTTAGCCACGCGGCGAGCGGGTGGGTCGTAGGGGGAGGCTGCTTGTTGATGCGCATTGCCGGGTGCGGTGCGGTAGATGCGCGAGTAGTCGGTGTCGCTCAAACAATCTGGCGGGCCGTCGAACACCACCTGGGCGTCGGCGAGCCCGACGATCCGGTCTGAAAACCGCTTTGCATATTCGATTTGGTGAAGCGAGATCACCGCAGTGATGCCGTCCTCGCGACAGATGTCACGAAGCAATCCGAGGACCGTTTCCGAGGTGGCTGGATCCAGACTGGCGACGGGCTCATCGGCAAGGATGATGCTCGGCTTCTGGGCCAACGCCCGCGCGATACCCACACGCTGCTGTTGACCCCCTGAGAGCTGGTCGACTCGGCTCAGGGCTTTGTCGGCCAGACCCACACGGTCCAGGCAGTGAAGCGCCAGTTCCATGTCATGTCGGGGGAGCGGAAAGAGGGTGCGCCAGGTGCCGTGATGGGCGAGACGGCCAGTAAGGGCGTTTGCCAGCGCACTGTGGCGCTCGATCAGATGGTGCTGCTGAAACACCATGGCTGTCTGGCGACGATGGGCGCGAAGCGATCGCGCCGAATCGAGGCGGCCGTGCTCTCGTGAGATGACCTGACCGGACGTGGGCCGAACCAGGTGATTCAAAGTGCGCAACAGGGTCGACTTGCCGGCGCCGGACAAGCCAAGTAGGACAGTGAACTCGCCGCAGTGGAAGTCAATCGACGTTGCCTTGAGTGCGACCACCCCTCTTGGATAGGTAACGCCCAGATCGCTGACCTGCAATATCGCTTCGCCTGGGTCGTACTGGCTCATAGATTACCCTTCGTGATTAAGCGTGCTTTGAAATCACACTTTGCAATCACGCTATGCGCACCCCATGACGGAGCTGTTACCTGCCTGTGAATGATTTATTTCGCGCGCGGCCCTGGGATACTAGCGTTCGCAGTGGGCCACGGCCTCAGACTGTTAGGACGTAGTGCAGCGGTACAACGCCGGGGGTGCAATCGCGGTTTTATGGCTCACTCATGGCGAGGCCATCGCTGGGGTGCGTGCTCGAAGCACGATAGTGAGAGACCTTCGACGGCTATCACAAAGGCGCAGCAATCTTGCTGCTACATAAGCAAGAAGTTGGCAGCATAGGTTCTGGAGACATTCGCCGCGATGCGCGTATGGTTTCCTCTATCTACGCACGGCGAATCTGGCCAACTGGCCCTGGCTACGCGTGTCGTTTGCTCGCTCAAAAGGCTGAGCCTAATCACCATAAGCAAGGACGCAACGATGGGATATCTCGTACTTACTCGTACCGAAGGCGAGCGAATTACACTTCGGGTTCAGCCCGGCACAGACGCCGATGATCTACTCGCGCAGTTATTGCTCGATGGGATCACAATCCGTGTCGGTCACCTGAAGAGCGGCCAGGTGAAGATCGGTATTGAAGCGCCGGAAGATCTTCAAATCCTTAGAGCCGAGCTGGAAGATCGCTGAAACCAGGGCGCCGCTGCCATTCGTGAGTTGGGCGACCGCGTTTAGCCGCTGTCAGCATGCGACAACAAGACAATCGATGGCTTACTCGATCGAGCGGATCAGGTGCTATCCGCACCGCTTCGAGCCTGGCCAGTCGACTACGGCATGCGTGGGCCCTGAATGAACCACCTGGGTAAAGCACTGGTAGGGCGGCGAGCTACCCTAACGGCGCCGTCATACATTCAGCGTCGCCTCTAGTTGTCCAAAGAGGCGTTTGTCCAGCTTTTTCACTACATTTATTTCTTAAAAAGTCGTTGACACAAATTCTTATGCACATTCCGCTAGCAGGTTGGTTTGCAGCCGCGACAATTTCGTAGATGCACTTCATGTTTTCTTAAGTAGCTGATTAATAACGCGTTATTGCAGCTGCGCAAAATCTCGCCGATCTGATGCGAACCCACGCCGGCCGGGCGATTGGACGTGTCATCCCATATCTATTAACAGCTTTATCCACAGCTTCTGGGGATAACCTTTCAAAGCTAGACACTAAGCGCGTTTCAGCCGCATTACACGGCCCTCAATAAGCGTTGAGACATGAATCCAATCGGATTCTGTACCTTCAAGGACATTGGGAAAGATCTACTCGCGCCACATACTTGTTGCCATGCCCCATTACACAGGCTACGCGCTGATTGCGGGCCAGCTCCCAGGATTCGGGTGGGTAGGTTTTGCTCCAGGCCGAAAAGAGCTGCCGATCCTGTCTGGATAAACGCAGCGAATAACGGTCAGCCATGTAGAAGTAGGTGCGGGCGATCATGCCGCGTACCTTTTGGCGAGGCATCGCCCTGCGCGCCTTGAAGTCTACGACCATGGGGCAGGCGCCATATTGGGTGGGCTGCTGTGGAAGCCAGGCGAAGCTGTAGTTGCTCCGATCGCCGTTCACCTCGCCGATGCTAGGTACAAGGTTGTGCAGATCGGCTTCGGCCACCCGATAGGTTGCGTCGGTCTTCGAGCAGTTTGGCCGTCCACCTTTTTGCCAGCACTGGCGTTGATGGCCAATGACCCAGGCCGGGACGATGTGCTCCCATTCGATTCGAGCGGCGCGCTGGGCATTCTTGCGCGGAACATAGCCGCAGCTCTGAAGGTCGGCCTTTTTTCCCGTAAAGCTGCAACCGCAGTAGAACTCGGGATTGCCGGCGTAAAGCTTCCAGGCGACCTTCTTCGCCTCGGCGAAGGTTCGAGGCGCTTCAGCAAAGGCACTGACAGAAAATAGCAAAAACAGGAAAGACAGCAGTAGGCAGAGGCGAGGCATTCGCACATCCTTGGCGCAGGGACTTTATCTGTATAAATATACAGCTATCGAGCTATGACGGCCATGATTGGTCGCTCGACCGTGCTGTAAAGCCGAGCTCACCTCATCTCGCCATGAGCCGCCCTATGGAAGCGTTGGCGTTGCTGCGGATTTGTCTCCGCGCACATATGCAACTTATTGGGCCAAACCGGCGATCCCGAGCGGCTTATACGTCGGTTATCAACGTACGCTCAGGCACTCGTTGCACTGGCTAATGAGCGAGCTAGGTGTGGTGGGTTCGTTCGATTAAATAGAACATAGCGTTCGAAAATAGCCAGCTATTTAGTCAAGATGCAAAAGGGCATGATTTCTCCATTGCGGCTCACCACAGGGGTGGCCCAGTTAGAGGAACTCGCCATGACACAGTCAATCGCACTCAACAGCACGACCAACAGCGCCACAGTTTTCTCCACTTCGGCGGCTGTGGTGGGTCGCATTTTCCTGAGCGCCATCTTCATTCTTTCCGGCGTCTCGAAGATCACAGCGCCAGCCGGGATGATCGGCTACATCGAGTCGGTCGGCCTGCCGTTTCCAACCTTAGCGCTCGCACTTGCCATTCTCGTTGAAGTTGCTGGTGGTGTTGCGCTGATACTTGGCTACCGCACCCGCCTCGTGGCCGCCGGCCTCGCTGCCTTCACGGTGGTAACAGCGCTCGCGTTCCATAACCAGTTGGGCGACCAGAACCAGTTCATCCACTTCTTCAAGAACATTGCCATGGCCGGTGGGCTGTTGCAGGTCTTAGCCTTCGGCGCTGGGCGCTTCAGCCTGGACGCGCGTCGCGGTTAACTCTTAGAGGCGCTGCGCAAAAGGTGAGGGCTACACATCCGCGGCAAGTGGGTGCTCGTTGCCAGCCGGCGCACTTCAGGCAAAAAGAAAAGCCGGGCATTGCCCGGCTTTTTTGTGCCCGCAAATTCGCAGTAGCTAAGTCAGATGGCCAACAGCGGTGTGCCCGATTTTCGGTGATGCTGGACCTGTCCGTTCAGACAGGAGTTGCGCTCAACGCCCGTTACATTAAGACCGACTATTCCTTGCACGACGCGCCGTCACCTCGAGACAATTCGAGGCCTACCGGCACGCAAGCCGACCGTGTGGCCGCTCCTTTGATGGATGGCTGCTATGCCAACTTCGAGTGCCGCCTGATCGACGACCGGCAGATTGACGAGGGCGAGCTGCTCATCTAGAGATCGTCAAGGCGTATGTGGCGCCTGCGGTTACCGAACTGGAAACCCTGCAGGACCGCGGCCAGGACCAGTTTCGGGTTGCCGGTCGTGTTCTCGATTACAGCAACCCGCTCAAGCCCCAGAAACTCTAGCCGCGGTCAGGGTTGCGATAAGCAGTCGGCGTGACGCCTATCTCTCGCCGGAACACCTGCGAGAAATGACTCGGGCTCGAATAGCCGACTGCCATGCCAATATCGATCACACTTTGGTCGGTGTCTAGCAAGAGCTGTCGGGCTCGAGCCATGCGCAGGCGGATGAAGTACCGCGAGGGCGACACGCCGGTTGCTCGCTTGAAGAGCCTGCTGAAGTGGTATTCGCTCAGTTGCGCAGCCTTAGCCAGCTCCACCAGAGAAAACTCGTTCGCCAGGTGGCCGTGCATCTGGTCGATAACCCGACGCAGCTTGTAGGCTTGCAGTGCGTTGCTACGCCGCATTGTCGACGCAGGATCACGGTAGGAGCGAATCAGGTGGACCGTCAGCGCCTGGGCCAGGCTCTGAACGAAAAGAGGGCTGGGCTCGCGTCGCTCTATGAGCTCAACGCGTAGTTGCTCGAGCAGCATGCGCACCAGCTCGTCGTGGCCGCCGGAGACATCGAGAAAGTTGGCGGGCTCAGCCTGACTGCCCAGCAGATCGCGCGTGGCCTGATCGACCAGCGAATGGGCGAGGTAGAGATGCATCACCTCAAAGGTGTCGCCGCCTCGGGTTTGCCAGCGCATTTCGTAGGGTAGGGCAGAGCTGGTGAGATAAAAGTCGCCGACCTCGACATCGGCCGACTTCCACTCGCCACCCAAGGCACGCTCCTCTACGGTGGCTGCGCCCGACAGCACCATCACAAGCAGTGGCTCAGCTACGGCAGGCACAAGGATGGGCTCGGTGATGCTGTGGTGCGTGAACAGCTGCAGCACCACGTCCTTAAAGCCAGCACGCCGCGGCAGCGCAATGTGTTCGCTCGGCAGGTACTGAAGCATGGACTCGGCGCAAATCCTGCCGGCGTGAATACGTTCCGCGTGGAGATGTCCGTTGGAAATCTGTTCGACGGAGCGGAGCATGGCGTCAGCAGGGCGATCGGCAGTGTCGGATCGATTCACAAGGGGCATCATCCACAAGCCCTCAGGCAAGGGCGGCGGTCGATAGGGTAGCGCAGGGAGGCGTAGCAGCAAGGTCCGGAATCAGCTGATCACAGATGCGTAAGTTCTCGCCTGCACGCAGGAACCAGCCCACATGGCCCACCACCTGTTCGAGTTCAACCAGCTGAGGCGGATGTCCGAGCGTTGGCGCAAAAGGCAGCTCCCACTTGTTCTTTGAATCGTTCGATCAGCCACCGCGCTGCCGGGCCAGGCGGCGTGTCGGTGCGGTAGATGACGTCAAAAAGATAGTCGCCGCCAGCGCAATCGGGGAGGTCCAGGCATACAAGCCGCCCGCTGACCAGATCGTCACGAACCATCGGTTCGGGCATGTTCCCCCAGCCTATGCCCTCGCGGAGCAGCATGTGCTTTGCGCCCAGATCCGCCAGCTTCCAGGTCCGTGTCCCGACCACGGCGAATTCCTGATCACCCGTTAACTTGGAGCGATCGGTAAGCACCAGTTGCACATGCCCTCGTCCTGCGCCTGGCTCATGCAGGCCGGCAGCGGCCAGTGGATGCGTCGGCGCCGCCACGGGAATCAGCGCGACCTTGCCTGCGCCGATACGCTCGATCCCGTCAATGCTCATAGTGAGCGGGCCGCTGACACCCAGCGTCGCACTCCGATCGAGCACACGCTGGGTCACTGCGCCCAACGCTTCGATATGCAGGTGCAGAGAGACCGTCGGGAATTGCTCGCGGAATGCCTTGAGTGCATCCACCACGCGCTCGCTCGGGAGCATCACATCCAGCACCAGATGCACTTCAGCCTCAAGCCCATGCAGCAAGCCGCGGACCTTTGCGCGTAGACCGTCGATGCCGCTATAGATAGTGCGAGCCTCGGCCAACACGGCGCGTCCGGCGTCGGTCAGCTGCGGTTTGCGGGTGGTCTTGCGGTCGAACAGGCTGACGCCCAGCTGCATTTCGAGGTTGGCGATCGAATAGCTCACAACGGAGGTGGCGCGATGCAGCTTGCGTGCGGCTCCGGCAAAACTGCCGACGTCTACCACCGTCAGAAACACGCGCAGCTGGTCCAGAGTCGGGGTGCCGGGACCGGAGATCATTTCTAATTCCTCGAACGTTTCGGCGCATATTATCCGGGTTTTGCTGAAAAGCTAGCGGGCCTAGAGTGGCCTTACATTCATTCAGCCGCTCAGCGAGACCCGACATGACCCTTCACACCGCAGCCTTCTCGATCGAACAGATCATCCTGCCCAACGTGCGTGACATCGGCGGCTTCGATGTCCGCCGTGCGCTCCCGTCAGCGCAACGTCGCATGGTCGGGCCCTTCGTTTTCCTCGACAGCTTTGGGCCCGTGGTCTTTGGCTCGGGACAGGGCCTGGACACCCGTCCGCATCCGCACATCGGATTGGCCACGGTCAGCTATCTGCTTCAAGGTGAAATGCTCCATCGCGACAGCGCAGGCCACACTCAACAGTTGCAGGCTGGCGAGGTGAATCTGATGGTCGCGGGCCGCGGTATCGTTCACTCCGAGCGTTCCAGCGACCCGGTGCGTGCCAGCGGCGGCACGTTGATGGGCCTACAGGCATGGGTGGCGTTGCCCGAAGCGCATGAAGAAGCCGAGCCGGGCTTCCAGCACTTGACCGCGCCCTTGCTGCCGACGATAGAGGGCGACGGTGTCTCGTTGCGTTTGCTTGCAGGCTCGCTCGAAGGCCTGCGCGCCTCGACCCGCACGTTTTCGGACCTGTTCTATGCAGACCTGCAATTGCAGGCCGGCGCGCGTTATCACCTGTCTGCCGAGCACATCGAGCGCGCCCTCTACGTGGTCAGCGGTGAGGTGGAGGTGGTCGGTCAGGCTGGTCGTTTCGGTGCGGATCAGCTGGTGGTGCTCCGGCCGGGCAGCGACGTCACCATCCGTGCACTCAAAGGCGCAAGGCTGATGTTGCTCGGTGGCGAGCCGCTCGATGGGCCTCGCCATATCTATTGGAACTTCGTCTCCAGCCGTCAGGACCGAATACTCCAGGCGGCTGATGATTGGCGCGCGCGTCGATTTCCAGATGTGCCTGGTGATGACGACTACATACCGCTCCCCGATACCGGGTCACGCTGGCGCTTCAAGTAATGCCCAGGCCATCACCCTGTGGGTTCCGTCGTTGTCGCCAACCGTTGATCCCGATGGTGCCGAACAAATGTGGCTCGATCTCTGAGCCTCAGGGCCTCGTTCGCCATGTGACCATCCCTGAAGTCTCCCAAGTCCCACGCCCAAGAACATTGCAGCCATGAATATTTCGTATCGTTTTTTTGTAATTGCGGCGGCACTGCTCACTAACGGCATGTCGATACTGGGTGTCGCTGACGATTCCGCAGGCGGGGTTGCCCGGGCATTCGAATGCAAAAGCGCCATTGCCAGGAGCTCAGAGATTGCGCAGGCAAAAGAGCTTGCTGACACGCCGCTTTCATTAAATCGCAAAACCCCGACAGCCCGGGCAAGCTTCCAAAGGCAATCACTACATGGCTACGAGACAGTAGGGCCGTCATCAACGACGGCACCCCGAAGGGTGCAGGCCGGGCGAATGTCTCGCTCGGTTCCGACTCTGGAGGAAACACCATGGCTGATATCAAGAACAACGTCCCGCAAGAAGTTGAAGGCAAGGCCGCACTTGTCACCGGTGCTGCCAGCGGCATCGGTAGAGCCATCGCACTGATGCTGCATGCACGTGGCGCAATGGTCATTGCGGAGGACCTGAATCCGGCTGTCGAAGAGCTGGCTCGGCCCGGACTGGTTCCACTGGTGGCCGACATCACCGCGGATGGTGCAGCCGAGCATGCCGTCGCCCTGGCGGTTGATCGGTTCGGCCGGCTCGACATACTTGTGAATAACGCGGGGACCATCATCAACAAGCTGGTGGTCGACATGACCCGCGAGGATTGGGAGCGCATCCAGGCCGTCAACGCGACGGCAGCATTCCTGCATTGCCGTGAAGCGGTCAAAGTGATGATGCCAAACAGGTCCGGCGCCATCGTCAACATCGCGTCCTACGCGTCGTACTTCGCCTTCCCGACCATCGCGGCCTACACCGCATCCAAAGGCGCCCTGGCCCAGCTGACGCGCACGCTTGCGCTCGAAGCAATCGAGCATGGCATCCGCGTCAACGCCATCGGAGTGGGCGATGTGGTCACCAACATTCTCAATGACGTGGTGGAGGATGGTCCAGGCTTCCTGGCCCAGCATGGTGAAGGCGCGCCGATCGGCCGCGCCGCACAGCCGGAAGAAATTGCCGAAGTGGTCGCCTTCTTGGCCTCGGAGCGTGCGAGCTTCATGGTTGGCTCCGTGGTCATGGCCGATGGTGGCATGACCGTTACCGCTGGCTGAATTAGGGACAGTGTATTGGGGGGCGCGCGCCTAGTGCATGCGCTGAAGCCGTTCAGTTCGTAATAATGTTGTTGCCTAGCAGGCTGCCCCACCCCTCCAAATGACCGTTCGTCAGCGTGGCTTAAGCTGATGGCTTTTTGGTGAACTTGTGCCATCACTGGCAGCTCATACACACGCTGCTTATGCCTGCCTCACACGGGCACGCAAAGTCGGCACCGCAATTGGCTGGCTCGTCCAACGCGCGGTGGCAAGGGATTCGCACAGCATCGGGACGGTGCCAGGAATTTGCTGCAGGACGCGGCACAAGGAAAATGGATAACGAGTAAACCCGCTTCGGCGGGTTTTTTTTGCGCGCAGATCTCGATGCACAACGACGACCAGAGCAAGGAGCGCTTCCGACAGGTTAGATTCATCCGGTGGACGATGTCGTCTGGAGCAGGATTGGACGGGTCGGAAAATAAAAAACCGCGCCATGAGCGCGGTAAATGATCGGCCGGTTTGAGAGGGACGACCGTTCAGGTCGATGATAGGACAGAGGGTGGGAGGGCGAGCGCTCGCCGGTGGGCGCTGGTTCACAAATATCCATGTGGGCAGGCCAATTCTGTTGGCCCGCAGCGAGCTCGCACAAAGGTGCGAGGTACCCAGAGTCGCGGCGCATTGAACATTGGGCCTGGTGGGCCCGCAGCCACCGGCTCAGTGGCAGGCCAAATGCGATCAGCGCAAGCGCTGGAACATCCTTGCTAACGGCGAATGGTGAGCCCAATGACTCGAGAAACGACGAGGGCGACATACATCAACCCTGCAATCTCTTCAAGCATGACCAAAGAGCGAGCAGCGGAGCGTATGGGTAGGATGTCCCCTAGCCCGACGCCGGACAGTATGGTCACGCTGAGAAATAGCAGTTCAACCCAACTGCGTGGTTCATCGGGCTGTAGCTGCGCAACAAAACTGCCTGGAGCAAGAAGCTGGCATGCTGCATAGGTGTAGGCGAAGGCCCATGCGAGCAGCGTGAACGTTGCACCTACCGCGAACAGTTCATCGGTCGTGGTGCGCTCGTCCTCCATCATGTAGCCAATAAGACCTGCAGTTGCGTAAAAGTAGAATCCCGCTTCGAGCACAACCAGCACCAGGCGCAGTTCCGGCACTGCTACCAGCTCCGCTGTCACCGTCAGTACAAGGATGGCGGCTGCAAGCACGAATGCCACCGAATGAATCGTCGGGCTGCGATTGACGATGCGCAGCGCTGCAACCAGCACCACCACGCCGAATGCCCCGAAGGCAGCGCGCCCAAGCGGTGTGTCTTCCATGAATGGATAATCACCTCGATCTCGAGACTTCCAAACTGGATAACAGCCTGACCTCAGGCGCCGAAAGCGGCATCGAGGGGCGGTCGATGCGCCTGGCCGTTGACAGCGTTATCAACCGGTCCGGGGCCATTCGGGCAGACGAATCAATTGAGATCGGTGCCAGCCAGTCCGTCGACAACGACAGCGGTCTTATCTCGGGAGGCACGCAGCTGAAGGTCAGTGACCGCGACCCCAGCTTGCAGCGCCTGTCGGTATCGAACACCGGCGGAACCCTGATAGCAGGCAATCTCCTATCGCTCAACGCCGCCTACTTCTCGGGTACCGGCCGGGCCTTGAGCCTGGGTGACCTGACATTCCGCAGCCACAATGGGTTGACCAATAGCGGTCAGTTTCAGGCGAACAATGTGCTTGATCTGGCTGTTGGCGGCGACATAACCAACAGCGGCAGCTTGGTGGCTGGTACCACTCTGCTGCTTAGCGCCAAATCCCTGAACAACCTTGTCAGCGGGGAAATCAGCGCGGCACAGGCGAGCGTAGAAGCCAGTGACTCGCTCGTTAACCGGGGCCTAATCGATGGCCAGCGCGTACGGCTGCAAGCCAATGCGTTAACCAACCTCGGGACTGGAAGGCTGTACGCCGATCAGCTCTCCATTGAGGCAGCTAACCTTGTAAACAGCGACGAGAATGGCCGTGCGGCTGTCATTGCCGCGAGGGACGAACTCAATATTGGCGCCGACGTGCTTAGCAATCGCGAACAGTCGCTGATCTTCAGCGCCGGGGATCTGTCGATCGGAAAGACGCTGACGGCCGATGGGAAGGCGCAGGGGCGTGTCCAGTGGCTCCATAACGCGAGCGCTACGATTGAGTCGATCGGCAACCTGTCCATAGATGTGCAGAGTATCCGCAACACCAACGAGCACTTCAGTACTCGCATTGCCGAGGTCAGCCGAGAGGCGGTACAGGAGTACCAGCTCTCCGGATCATCCAATCGCTACTCCAAAGACCAAATCACGCTAACCCATGACGAGGTGGATTACCTTCACACGCCTGACGGGAGCGACGATACCTGGAATCGATACGACTACACGCGCGTCATTCAAGAGACGCAAATAGTATCCTCGGCCCCTGCGCAGATTCTGTCGGGTGGCAACCTGCTGATCAAGTCAGGAGATGTACTTAACGACAACAGTCGGATCATTGCCGGCGGTTTGCTGCAGGGCCACATTGATCAGCTGACCAACACCGAGCTGCAAGGTGAGCGCGTCATTGCAGATGAAGGCTCGGTCACCAATTTCTACCGCAAGAAGAAAAAGGGACGCGATGACCAGGGTAGTAGTCGTGCGGCTTATACGCCGGCGCCTGTAATCCAATCGATATCCCTGTCGCCCACCGTCTACCAACAGACTGCCAACGTGGTCGGTACCGGCACGTCGGTGGCCGGACACGGTAGCCAGCAAGTAGCCCAGCAGGTCGCCACAACCGGCGCACTGACCGCAAATGCCGGTGGAATGCATCATGTCGGATCGATCATCGAGGTTGCCGCTCAATCATCCGAGCAAGGAAGTGCTGTTCCAGAGCATGTTCGCACCGGCGGATACTCGGTAAGTCTGCCCACCAGCAGCTTGTTCAAAACCAACCCGAGCGCACGCACCGGTTTCCTGATTGAAACCGATCCCAAGTTCGCAAGCTATCGGACCTGGTTGTCCTCCGACTACATGCTGGACCGGCTTAAAATCGATCCGGCGCAGAGCCAGCTTCGTCTTGGCGATGGTTTCTATGAGCAGAGACTTGTTCGCGAGCAGATCGCGCAATTGACTGGGCGGCGCTTCCTGGAGGGCTATGCAAGCGACGAGCAGCAGTATCGATCGCTGATAGACAATGCCGTTACCGTCGCGAGCGAGTGGCAGCTCGTCCCAGGCATTGCACTGACGGCTGAGCAAATGGCGTCGCTCACCAGCGACATCGTTTGGCTAGTCGAGCAGCCGGTAACGCTTCCCTCCGGAGAAGTCAGGACCGTCCTGGTACCTCAGGTCTATGTTCGCGTGAAAGAGGGTGATCTTGACGGTTCAGGCGCCTTGATTGCCGGCCAGCAGCTCAACCTGGACATCAGCGGTGATGTGATCAACAGCGGTAGCCTGGCTGGCCGCAGCGTCATGTCGTTGACTGCACAGAATATCGACAACCTCGGTGGACGCATCCAGGCTGACAATGCATCGGTTCAAGCACGTGAGAACCTCAATAACCTCGGCGGGCTGATCGGCGCGGTGGATTCGCTGTCCCTTAGCGCAGGACAGGACATCACTGTTGCGTCCACTACCCATGAGAGCTCAGGCGCTCAAGGAAGCCGGACGAACCTGTCCCGGGTGGCAGGGCTCTTCGTCAGTGGCGCCAACGGCACCATGAAGGTCAGTGCAGGCAACGATGTCAATCTCGATGCAGCGCAGGTCGTCAACGCCGGCGACGGCCAAACGGCAATTGGTGCTGGTCGAGACATCAACCTGGGGACGGTTTCAGAGGCGCACGAGCAATCCATCGCCTGGAACGCCAGCAACTGGCGTAAAGATGCCAGCCGAACGGAGGTCGGCTCTGTCATTCAGTCTACCGGCGACCTTCAGCTGAGCGCCGGTCAAGACATCAACGCCCGTGGCGCAGATGTAACAAGCGACAAAGGGATGGTACTGGCTGACGCGCAGCGTGACATCAATCTCACTGAGGCCGAGAACTACCAGTTCGCCGACGAGGCGCACAAGTTCAAGGGCAAGAGTGGATTGTTCTCAAGCAAGACCACGACGACCCGAGACACCGTCACCCAGACCCTGGTGGCCGGCTCTACCGTCAGTGGTGAGCAAACGTACCTGCAGGCCGGTCGAGACATCAACGTGCGCGGCAGCAATGTGGTTTCCACGCAACAGACGATCCTGGTAGCTGACAACAACATCAATATTGAAGCGGCGGCCGACCGCGTCACCGAGCGTCACGACAAGACGGAGAAAAAGAGCGGCTTGTTCAGCGGTGGCGGCATCGCGGTCACGATCGGGAGCCAGCAGCAAAGCGTCGAAGATGAATCGACTCGGCGGACAGCGGTTGGCAGCACCATCGGCTCAACCGACGGCGATGTCTTGATTGCCGCTGGGAAAGATTATCGCCAGGTTGGCAGCCAGGTCGTCGCCCCCAGGGGCGATGTCGATATCAGCGCCGAGCGCATCGATATTCTCGAAGCACGCAATATCAGCGAGCGCGAACGTGAGACCAAGTTCAAGCAAGCAGGGGTGTCGATCACGATCACCAATCCGGTGATCAGTGCGATTCAAACTGCCGAGCAGATGAAGCAGGCATCGGATAAAACCGATAACAGCCGCATGCAAGCTTTGGCGCTGGCCACGACCGCGCTGTCTGCAAACAATGCTGCCACCGCCGTTGCCCAGAATCCGGCGCAAGTCGGGGGAGTTAACATCAGTATCTCCCTGGGTAGTCAAAAGAACGAAAACACCGTCACTCAGCGTACCGACACCTCCGCGGCTTCCACCGTTGCGGCGGGCAACGACGTGACGTTGAACGCCCGTGGCGCCGGCGATAACAGCTCCATCACCGTCCGTGGTAGCCAGATCAAAGCGGGGAACAACGCGACCCTCGTCTCAGAGGGCGATATCAATCTGCTCGCTGCTACAGACAGAGCTGAACAGCAGAGTGATAGCGAGGGAAGCAGTGCCAGCGTGGGAATCGGGATCTCCTTTGGCGGTAGCCAGAACGGCATTTCCTTCAACCTGGGTGTATCTGCTAATCGAGGCGAAAGCGACGGGGAAGACGTTACCCATACAAACGCGCGGGTCGATGCCGGGAACACGCTGGCATTGATATCTGGTCGAGACACGAATCTTAAAGGCGCCGTGGCGACAGGCAAGCAGGTTATTGCCGACGTCGGGCGCGACCTGAATATCGAGAGTCTGCAGGACACCAGCACCTATACGGTCGATGAGAAGAGCATGAGCGTCGGTGTGAGCCTATGTATCCCGCCGTTCTGCTATGGCGCGAGTTCCGTATCCGGAAATGTCGGTAAAACAGACATCAATTCCGAGTTTGCAAGCGTCACCGAGCAGTCCGGCATCCGGGCGGGTGATGACGGATTCCAGATCCGCGTGGGTGGCAATACCGACCTGGTAGGCGCGGTCATCACCAGCTCTGAAAAGGCCATCCAGGACGGTCGGAACACGCTCAGTACGGCCACGCTGACGACCCGCGAGATTGAGAACGGGGCGAAATACAGCGGTAGCAGCATCAGCCTGGGTGGCGGGTATGGCGCAACCGTTGGCAAGGATCAGCAAGGCAATGCACAGGCGGGCAGCGCCCAAACGCCAGGTACGACATTGCCAAGCGAAGCCGGAGTCAGCTCGACCCTGCCAGTAGTCATTGGTGCACGTGACAGCGCCAGCAGCACCACGCGCAGCGGCATCAGCGGGGCGGTCATTGAAATCAGGGACGAGGCCGGCCAGCAAGCGTTGACAGGCTCGACCGCCGAGCAAACGGTCGCATCGCTGAATCGCGACGTGTCGAGTGACCGTGATACGTCGAATGCACTCAAGCCCATCTTCAATGAGGAAGAAATTCGAACCGGGTTCCAGATCGTTGGGGCGCTTACCAACGAGGTCGGCACCCTGTTGACCAACAAAGCAAACGAGGTTGACGAGAAACGTCGCGCTGCAGACAAAGCGGAAGCCGCGGCAATGAATCCGGATCTGACCAGCGAGCAGGCTCTCGCATTGCTGCAATCGGCCCAACAACTTAGAAAGGATGCCGCAGCAGTTGCTGACAATTGGGGGGCGGGCGGAACCTATCGCCAGGTCACCACAGCGCTTGTCGCCGCAGCGGGAGGAAACGTAAGCGCAAGTAATGGCGCGTTCATTCAAGGCTTGGTCGTCAATTACATACAGCAGCAGGGCGCCGGTTACATTGGGAAACTCGTTGAGGAAGGCACCTTGATCGAAGGATCCCTATCCCATGCTGCATTGCATGGCATCGTGGGATGCGCGGGCGCAGCGGCGAGCAGCCAGAGCTGTGGAAGCGGTGCGGCAGGCGCAGCCGCATCCAGCCTTCTCACCGGATTATTTTCCAACGCGAGCCCGGAGGAGAGTGAGACCCAACGCGAGGCAAAACGCAATCTCATTGCAAGCTTAGTCACCGGCCTTGCCGCGGCAGGTGACCTCGATGCAGCCGCTGCAAACGCCTCGGCCAGCGCAGCCATTGATAACAACTGGCTGGCGACTCAGCAGCTTGTGCAGGCGAAGAAGGAACTGAAAGAGGCAGAAGGGCGCCTGGATGAACTCCAGGTCTTGGCGAAATGGGCATTTATCAGCAAAAAGCAGGATTTGCTGACGCAGAGTGGCGTTGGCCTGGGCCTGGTTGAAGCGGGCTTCGACGATGTCCAGGGGCTGTCGCAGATGCTCATGCATCCGGTGGAGACCATCCAGGCGATCGGCAGGCTGATCAATGAGCCAGGCGCCTTGGCCGGTTACCCAGACGAGGTTAAGCAGCAGCTGCAAGCCAAGCTCGACCGCATTGAGCAAGCGCTGACGGTCGGGGGCGACGAGCATGCTGTGCAACTGGGCCGAGACATGGGTGAGCTGGTTTGGGATGTTGGCGGCATACTCACCGGTGTCGGTGGAATAGCGAAAGGCGGGGTCAAGCTCGCCAGCGTCGGCATCAAGCTGGGCCGAGACAGCCTGGAAAAAATGGCGGTAGATAGCTCCAAGCTGCTTAAGATCGAGGCCCCTAACCTGGCTGGTGGTGCAACAGGCGGTACTGCGAAAAGTCCAGGCTCAATCGGTGCTATAGCCGATAATGAAGCTGCAGGGTTTTCTTACTACGACCAGTTTAAGTTAGCTGACGGGGGGTGGGATTGGCCTAAAAACTTAGGGTTCGCAGAAGACCCGGTTAAAAACACGTTACCAGTTGGCACCAAACTGGACCGCTATGGTGGGCCTGATGGTTCATTTCTATCGCCTAAAGGAACGCCATTTGATGAGCGCGCATTAGCGCCCGGCTCAAAGGCTGGGGGATATTACGAATATGAAGTGCTAAAACCTTTGCCTGTGATTCAAGGGAAAATCGCCCCTGCATTCAATGAGCCAGGTGGTGGAATTCAAATTTTGCCGGCCCTTTCTGAGCGAGTTAACGTGCAATGGCTTATTGATAATCACTTTATAAAAGAGGTGCGGTAAAGTGGTCACTTCTATTCGCGAGTTACAATCCATAATCGACGAGCTTGGCGCAAGAATTGATGCGCCAAAACCGTTATTGATTATCCTGTCTGCCCCCGCAGATGATGGAGCACCTTACGTGGAGATTCACGAAAATAGCTTTAGTTATGTGTCTTCTGAACGAGGTTATGAAATATATCGTAAGTCCACTAGTTCCTTGGATGAACTGCTTTATTGGATTATGGCCAGAGCCGTGCGGCAGATGGCGGTTAAGTATGAGCTTGAAAATAGAGCGGGCGATTGTGATACAAGAAGGCTTTATTTTTCCAGATTTATACAGCTACTCGGCGAGATAAAGCCTGAGTGGGCGGAGCTAGCGAGGCTTGATATTGATGAAATACTAAAGTCTTCTCCATACATAGACA
Organism: Stutzerimonas stutzeri; assembly: GCF_024448895.1. Lineage (GTDB taxonomy): Bacteria > Pseudomonadota > Gammaproteobacteria > Pseudomonadales > Pseudomonadaceae > Stutzerimonas > Stutzerimonas stutzeri_Q. Next base: position 42,610 of record NZ_JAMOIC010000006.1, on the reverse strand, counting down.
ATTAAAAGGCCGAAGGGTAAGGATCCGACGCTCCTTACAATCCGCAACCGTCAGACATGAGTTTGAGTCTTTTTACTTGCACAAAAATACTTTTTCCACGAGATCGAGCTTAGGCCCGTCGCTGAAGTGCTTGGACCAACACGCTAATAGGCCAGAACCGATACCATCCATAGGGTAGACGGTAACAAAATCTCTAGGGTTGACAGTGTCGGTCGTGTCGATATCTACGGCGCTAACGCGGCCAGGCTACTCCGTACGGGTGGTCCGTGCTGAACGCCTGCACAAGCGGAACGAAACACGTCTGCGGGTAAGTTCTACAATCTGGTTGAATAGCTGAAAGAATCGGCATAAATGTGGTGAGGATTGGGTTTGCTATTTCGTATCGACAGGAGGATCAAGTGCAAACCCATTTTAATTATGAGAGTCACTCCTGTCATAAGAGGATAGTTCGCGTAATTTTGCGGCATAGAAAGTTACTGATGAGTTGAATGTGCATCTCATTTTGTTAAGAGATAGGTGGAAAATTGATCCGGCGCTTTTGCCTCCGTTGCCTAAGAAGAATTGAGGATAGTTAATGGGATCACTGATTGCTGATTGGTGTGCTTATTGTGAAGGCAAATCGGATTATGACAAATCCCATTTCTTGGGGCTCATAAAGGATCATCCTTCTGACGCAGACTTGCAAACTATCTTCAAGTATTTTCCACGAACCGATCAGTTATGTTAGCGCGTGAGTGTAGTGTTGTCATCTGGTACGCTTGCCAACAGTTTATATCTGTTGCCGAAAGCCCAAGGCGCAGAGAGTGAGATTCTATCAGCTGGGGAGGAATGGCGACTTGAGATAGCGCGTGTTTGTAATCTGCTTGGGGACATCGAACTGTATCAGATCGCATATAGTGCGAAGGATGTATTTGTTTCGCCAGCCGAGCTTGATAGGTGGCGCATGGAGGATATTCCGAATAATTGGGCATTCGAGCTGATCGGGGATGCTGTGAGCGACGCTAAAGTGTCCTGTTCGAAGGAAATGTACGCGTTGTTTGAGGCGTTGTATGGCGTAGCTGCCGATTATTATCTCGCCTATTTCATGGGTGCTACGTTGATAGACCTTGATATCGATTTTGGACTTTATTTTAATCTCTGGAAGATTGGCGGCGTTGGGCTCCTGCTAGAAGATAAGCTGATCTTGTCAAGTTCAGCGAATTAACCGTACTCAAGGACAATTAGCGCCGGAAGTATATTCAATGCTTGTCGGTTGGAGAGAATTTACGATCGACGGTGGGATGTCTCTAATGAAGCCGCGGAACCAATAAGTGACCCAATCGCACTCGAGAGATGGGGAACGTAATGTCTAGGGATCATAAAGGAAACGCTCATTACTGGTCAGAGTGGGTAGAGTATGGTGACCAGTACATCGCTGAGGCAAAACAAACTGCCGCGCAGCAAGGTGCCGATCCCAGCTATCTACCACAGTATCTATTCACCATAGTGCAGAAGCATTGGCACCAGATGCTTCGCCGTTACTCAGCTGGCTGTCGTGTAGACAGTCTTGCGCAGTACTTCCCAGGCTTGCTCGATGCATGGGAGCGTTCCGAGCAATTAGGCGGCAAAATATGGAGCGAAGAGCAGCAGGTAATCCGCAGGTCTTGGAAGGTCAATCTCGATCATTATATAAGCTGCTTTTGGCTTGTGGGACTTGGACTTGCGTTAGAGATTCCGGATGATCAATGGTCGCGACTGATAGCGCTCGTTGGAAATGAAGGGCAAGACCGTCTTCTTGACAAGATCATATCCAAACGTACACCGGAAAGAGTGATCGGGGATGAGCTGCTATACCCGAAGCCTTACGCGTTGCTGTTGGGGGCTATAGAGGCGCCAGTTGAGAATCAGGCCTTCCTTCTCAAACAGTTTGTTGAGTCTTGGTTCGATGGGCTTGGCGTCGCTTCGCGAAATGCAACATACGCCCAAGCTACAAAGGTTGGCTATCCGTATTGGTATAAGTACGGTGATGAAAACTTTGCCGGTGGCGCTTACTTCGGTCGGTGGTGCGTAGAGGCCGTCGCTGCTGCCAGAGTTTTTAGCATTGACGACGCGCTATGCATTGGCCATCAACATTACCCTGATGAGCTGATACACCCGTCGAGCAGTGAGGCCGCCTCATTTGCGTCAGATGAAAGTAGAAACGAACGCCCTGCACAGCCTTCTGCCAAGCGAAGCTTGATAGCTCGTTTTTTCACTCGGCGGAAATGAAGATGTGCAGTGGTCTGTGGCTTAGTGAGCGAGTGGTGGGTAGCTTTATGAGACGTACTGTCAGCTGTATTTGAATCGTGATGGCGCTTCGGAGAGAGGGTGGTAGATGAGAGACGAGTTCATTCAGCTGCTTATTGGAAATCTTGGCGAAGCGGGTTCGCGTCGAGTTGTGCCTGAGTCGAGTATTGAGGAGTATCGCTCACGGCTACCGGACGCCCTATTGCGCTACTGGCAGGAGGAAGGCTGGTGCTCTTACGCCGATGGTCTGTTCTGGATAGTTGATCCGGAACCATACCAGGAAATATTGGACATGTGGCTCCATGGCACTGAACTGGCCGACATAGACAATTATCACGTCATTGCCCGTGATGCCTTCGGTTCGTTGTATGCCTGGGGTGAGCGCTATCAACGCAAGATCACGGTATCGAGCTTGGCGGGCGGTATCGTTGCGCTGAAGAATCAGCTCCAGAAACGCAACCCAAACCCGGACCGTGCAATGGGTATTTTCCTTGGGTTGAGCAGCCGGGAAAGCCTCGACTTTGAAGATAATCAGGGTAAGCCGTTGTTCCAACGGGCGCTGGCGAAACTAGGGCCGGTTGCAGAGCATGAGATGTATGCATTCGAGCCCCCGTTGTGTATTGGCGGGACGGCTGATCTTGAGCATATGGTCAAGCTGAACATGGACGTTCACCTGATGATACTTGATCAATTGCGTCGTTAAGGCGGTGCGTCTCAGAGCCATTCATGATCAGCCGCATCCCGCGCCGGCCCCGCTCCTTGCTTCGATATAGGGAGGCGCCGGTACGCTTGGTCCTCGAATGCGGTGGGCCATGACCTGGCGCGTATTGCGGGGACATCGAAAAGGCCAGTCAAAAATGTAAAGTAGAATGAAATGAAGCTTAATTTTTTTTGGAATGAGGCGGGGGATGTGAGGGAACCCAGCTGTCACTCCGATGTGATAGGGATAGATGGAGTGGATTTCCTATCATGCTTGTTATCCGATAATGGCGGCCAACAATATAAGGACACCGTGAATTGGTTGAATGAAGGTCTGTCGATGATACAAGCGGTAAAATATAATGCGGTAAGTAATGCCGAGTGGATTCGTGACAGCTGGGGAGCAGAGCTATCCGGTGAAATGGCAAAAATATATTCCCTATACGACGACGATTATTTTGAAGTCATAAGTATTGACGACTTGGAAGAAGCTATCGTCATGTGGCGAGAATTTATTTGCGCAGGCTAGAGTCGGTCATAAGCAGGCCTCCATTTGAGGCCTGATTGGGCGGTGGTGGTCGGTTCATTTAGAGCCAGCCGAGCTTATCTTCACGCTGAATCAATCGTGTGCCTAGGGTTTCGTTTAGTGGCCTTATCTTTGGAACATGACCTGCAAGCAGCTTACCTTTCTCCGCGCATTATCTTCCTGTGGTTAGCCTGCTATGCACAAGCCAACTAGGTTCGGCATGCGTTTGCGGAGCAGGTCAGCTAACACTCGCAGTTTCGGAGTTTCGCAGGATGGCTACGAGCGTGAGGGTAGATGAGGTCAGCGCGCTAGGCATCCAATTGGCGAACGTGGCAGATTGGAAATGAGCGTATGGCTCGCGCTCACCCCGTCATTGAACCCGGAGCAAGACCAGTGATTACTGAAGATTTTGAATTGGTTAGGGCCATATTTTCCCTCGTGGATGAAGGGATTGTCTCCGGTTACGACGCGTTTCGGCTCGAAGTTGAAGTCAATGATGACTATATTGTGGAAGAGCTGACAATCGAAAAAGACAGTGTTGAGGTCACGAACGCTGAAACGGATTTCAATGGTGCGGCTCTGTACGATCTCGTCCAAAAACTACGAGCTTTAGCTAGGGCTCGCGGCGAGAACTGGAGCGAGTTTGTAATTTCTTACCGTCATGGCGAGAAGGTGCATACGAAATTCAAATACTAACGGGCATTGGTATTTCGTAAGTTTTCCCTGCATCGGCAGTGCTCATGCTGCCAGTGGGGCGAGGTACGGCAGTAAAAGCCGACAGCGCTCAAAAGGCGGAACGTTAATACTTCTAGAAGATGTGTGAGGAGAACGGCCGCTCGCCGGGCTAGTGCGCCTAGTGATCGCCGATGAACTTGCTCAGGAACTGCCGTGTGCGTTCGTGCTGCGGTGCACTAAGCAACTGCCTGGCCTCGCCCTGCTCGACGATTACACCGTCATCGATGAAGATCGCCCTGTCGGCGACGTCGCGGGCGAAGCTCATTTCATGGGTGACAATGACCATGGTGCGCTTTTCCTCGGCCAAGCCGCGGATGGTGGCGAGCACCTCGCCAACCAGTTCCGGATCCAGCGCCGAGGTCGGCTCGTCGAACAGAATCACGTCCGGCTGCATGGCCAGGGCGCGGGCAATCGCCACTCGCTGTTGCTGGCCCCCGGAGAGGCGTTTGGGATAGGCGTCTTCCTTGCCGCTCAGGCCGACCTTGGCCAGTAGCGCGCGGCCGCGTTCGAGTGCCTGGGTGCGCGGCTCCTTCTTCACCTGCACCGGCCCTTCGATGACATTCTCGAGGGCCGTGCGGTGGGGGAACAGGTTGAAGTTTTGGAACACGAAGCCCACGCTCTGGCGCAGCTGGCGGATCAGCCCTTGCTGCGCTCTGAGCGGTTTATCGGCGTCGATGTGGATATTCCCGACGGTGATCTGCCCAGCGCTGGGTTGCTCCAAAAGGTTGAGGCAGCGCAGCAGGGTGGTCTTGCCCGAACCGCTGGGGCCGATGATCGCCAGCACTTCGCCAGGAGCGATGTCGAGGTCGATGCCCTTGAGCACCTCCTGGCCCTTGAAGGCCTTTCTCAGGTTGCGCACGGAAATCATCAGGCGTCCTGCTCGTGTCGGTTGACCCGGTCTTCCAGGCGACCCTGAAAGTACGCCAGCACGCTGGCCAGCAACCAATAAATCAGCGCGGCGGCCAGGTACATGGTGAAGATCTCGAAGGTGCGTGCGGTGATCAGCTGCGCCTGGCGGAACAGTTCCGGGACCTGGATGGTGGCTGCAAGGGCAGTGTCCTTAACCAACGAGATGAAGCTGTTGCCCAGTGGAGGCAGGGCGGTGCGGGCGGCCTGCGGGAGAACGGCTCGATACAGGGTCTGGGCACGACTCATGCCGATACTGGCGGCCGCTTCCCATTGGCCACGGTCGATGGAAGCGATGGCGGCGCGCAGGATCTCGGCGGTGTAGGCCGCCATGTTCAAGGAGAAGCCAATCAGCGCAGCCGGTAGCGGATCGAGCTGGATGCCCAGTTGCGGCAGCCCGTAATAAATCATGAACAGCTGAACGAGTAGCGGCGTGCCGCGGAAGAACGAAACGTAGACCCGCGCCAGCCACTGCAGCGGCCAGTAGGTGTACAGCCGCAGCAACGCCAGGCCAAAGCCGAGCAGCAGGCCGAAGAACATCCCGCCCAGGCTCAGCACGACGGTCCACCACGCTCCCTTGAGCAGAAATGGCAGCGAGTCCAGCGCCAGTTGCAGGCTGCTATCGATCATTGCGTGACGTCAGCCCCGAACCACTTCTCGGATAGCTCTTTGAGGGTGCCGTCCGCGCGCAACTTGGCTATGGCCGCGTCGATAGCAGCAAGCAATTGTGGGTTGCCCTTACGCAGGGCAACACCGGACTCCTGGCGGGAGAAGGCCTCACCGGCCACGGCCAGACGATCGCCGGTTTTCTCCACCATCTCGAAGGCCGCTAGCCGATCCACCAGGATCACGTCGATGCGGCCGACGTTGAGGTCCTGAAACTTGGTTGGGTCGTCGTCGTAGGTGCGGATTTCGGCTTGTGGCACGTTCTCTTTCAGCCACTGCTCGTAGTTGGTGCCAAGGCCCACGCCAACCTTCTTGCCGGCCAAGTCGTCCGGACTCTTGATCGAGTCGGCATCGGCCTTCCGGGTCAGCGCCTGGATACCGGAGACGGTGTAGGGGGTAGAAAAGTCGTACTTCTGTTTGCGTTCATCGGAGATCGTTACCTGGTTAATCACGACATCCAACCGCCTCGATTCCAGCGCGGCAAGGATGCCGTCCCACTTGGTTGGCTGGAACGCGGCCTTGACCCCCAGTTCCTCTGCCAGTGCCTTGGCGAGGTCCACCTCGAAGCCGGTCAACTGGCCGCTGGCGTCCTGGTAGTTGAACGGCGGATAAGTACCTTCCAGTCCAACCTTGAGGGTTCCGTTGGCCTTGACCTCATCGAGCAGATCGGCGGCAAACACTGGTGCGAACAGGCTAGAGCCAAGCAGAAGACTCAGGCTGCCGAGCAGGAAATGACGACGCAGCGTGGTGAATGGCATGGCTGACCTCTCGATGGGAAATTCATCTAACTTTAAGGGTGTGGGTTTATTCCATAAAATAATTAGTAATTATCATGACCAGTATTTATGGAATATAGAATTTGCTCTCATAGTGCCCATGGATGATAGGCGAATAGCGCCGGTGCACCACCGGTGTGAAGCAACAGCAGCGGACCCCGGCCAGGAAAGGCACCTCGGGCAATGCCATCAAGCAAGCCTGCAAAAGCTTTGCCGGTGTACACCGGGTCGAGCAGCACGCCTTCCTGCTCGGCGAGCAACCGGATCGCGGCCAGTGTGCCGGCGTTCGGCTCGCCGTAGCGAGGGGCAAAATACTGGTCCCACAGTTCGATCTGTAGCCCCGTCGGCACCTCGACGCCAAGCAGATCGGCGGTGCGTTCCAGCAACCCTTCGACCTTGGGCCGCTGCGCCGCTTCCGGGCGCGATACGGTTACCCCGATCGCCCGGATGCCCGGCTGTGCATATTCGAGCGCCAGGGCCAGGCCACTGTGGGTCCCGGCGCTTCCGGAGGCGAGCAACACGGCATCAAAGTCCTCGCCAGTGCCTTGCATCTGCTCGGCCAGCTCCAGGCCGGCGCGCACATAACCCAGGGCGCCGAGCGCATTGGAGCCGCCGATGGGCACTACGTAGGGTTTACGACCGGCGCCACTGAGACGGTCTGCAGCGGCCCCTAGCAACTCATCTGCGTTATCCAGGTTGGCGACCGTTTCGATGTCGCATCCGAACAGGTCTAGCAGCAAGCGATTCCCATTACTCAGGTAATTGCCCTCGGCAGTTTCCAATGGGTTTTCCAGCAGCGCGAGGCAGCCGAGGCCGAGCCTAGCCGCCACCGCCGCGGTCTGACGTACATGATTGGACTGGATCGCGCCGGCGGTGACCAGCACCTCGGCCCCCTGGGCCAGGGCATCGGCGCCAAGATATTCGAGCTTGCGCGCCTTGTTGCCACCGAGGGCTAGCGGGGTAAGGTCGTCGCGCTTGATCCAGATATTCCGACCCAGGTGACGTGACAGGCGAGGTAGATGTTCGAGGGGCGTAGCGGCGGGAACCAAATCAAGGCGAGGGAAGCGGGCGAGGGCGTCGGTGAGCATGGGAGCAGGCTTCTGCGCAAAGGTAAGTAACCACTGTAGAAGGCAATCCAAGGCTGCGGCAAGCCGATATCCCGCGAAGCGTCACGCTGCGCTTCATGCCTCTGATCGGACCTTCAGTGCGTCCATCTGGATGCCGCTGCCGTTCGCGGGTCGATCATTACAACTCGGCTTGTTAAGCCCCTAGCTGCGTTATCGAGCGCGACGGCATCCGTGGAGAAGACGGATCTCCTTGCAGCTGGCGAGACGATTAAAGATTTTCCTTTGTGATCCGAAACCCTGGTAATCAACGACCCATGATGCCGCGTCGATGCTAGAGGCTAGACCCACCCTAGGCTCGTCGGCTTCGGACATGCGAAGCGCACCATAGAGCGCTGTTTGTTTTTATAGAGAGTTGTTTAATGGAATGGATATTTTCGGTGCTTTGCTTGGTTCTGATTGCTGAGTTTGTTTGGTCATACAGAGAGGGGCAGCAGCCGCTGCCAGCAAAAGCTAATTGCTCTAACCCAGGCGGAACGGCATCATCCAGACGACCCGTTACCCTCGCGTAGGACCGCAAGGCGCCGTTGCGGTCCTAGGTTCTTCCCCTACTTTATGGGGTGTTGATCAAACGACAGCGAATCGGTATTAGCACCGTCGATTAGCACTATTGACACACTCGCGTTTGTCCACGTGGGGCTCGTGCGTAGCATACGCACTGCACCCACCACCGAGGACAACATCCTGAAAAAGCTGCTATCAAGTGTCATCCTGGCCACCCTGGCCTCGTCTGCTTTTTGCCGTTCCTCCCTCCAGCCCACAGCCGTTGCTGGGGGAAGCGCACGGCGCTGAAACCGTCCAGCAAGCGACTGTCGCTGATCGTGACGTCGCGGATGGTTTCAGCCGCACGCCACTGAGTAAATTACTGGCAGAGTTTGGCAGCGATTAAACTGGGCCCGGCCATGCCTGAAACGACAGGGTTGATTAGCTTATTGACAAATCGGGAAACGCCGATATTATCCAGCTCATGGAATTACTCGAAGTTTTCAAAGCCCTCTCGAATCGGACTCGCCTTCAAATCCTCAAAGGTCTGAAGGATCCGGAGAAGAGCTTCCCTCCACAGGATGAAGGGGACGTCAATACAGTGGGCGTCTGCGTGAGCAGCATTCAAGAAGGCGTCGGACTGTCACAGTCGACGGTGTCTGATTACCTAGCGACGCTGCAACGTGCTGGGCTGGTCGAAGTCAGGCGAATCGGGCAGTGGACCTACTACAAGCGCAACGAAGAAACCATACGGGCTCTTGCCGCGCTGATAGACAAAGAGCTCTAAACCATTTAACCGAATATATCGGAAAATCCCGATATCCCTTTTTCTAGAAGAGCAGCCGTACGATGCCATGAGGCCCCATCACAGGCGCAAAGATCCGCAGCGATATATCGAAAATTCCCGAAATACCTTTATAACGAAGTGAGGAGCAGCAATGAAAGCGATGATATTGAACTCATTTGGCGGCCCTGAATCATTCGAGCTGCGCGAGGTGCCCAAGCCCGTACCGCAAGCTGGACAAGTTCTGGTACGGGTCCACGCAACCTCCATCAATCCGTTGGATTTCCAGGTCAGGCGTGGTGATTATTCCGACCTGGTGCCACTGCCCACCATTACCGGGCACGACATATCGGGTGTTGTCGAAGCCGTCGGCCCGGGCGTGACGGGCTTCGTGCCAGGAGACGAAGTCTGGTACACCCCGCAAATCTTTGACGGACCCGGCAGTTATGCCGAGTACCACGTTGCTGCTGAATCCATCATTGGGAGGAAGCCTCCGACGCTGAGTCACTTGGAGGCAGCTAGCCTGACCCTGGTTGGTGGTACGGCGTGGGAAGCGCTTGTCGTACGCGCGGCGCTCAGAGTGGGGGAGAGCATCCTGATACACGGCGGCGCGGGAGGCGTCGGTCATGTGGCGATTCAGTTAGCAAAAGCCATTGGCGCCAAGGTGTTCACTACCGTACGCGAAGCCAACGGAGAGTTTGTGCGAGGTCTTGGTGCCGACGTGGTCATCGACTACGAGAAGGAAGATTACGGCGATGCTGTGCTGCGTGAAACCGGTGGCAACGGGGTTGATGTGGTGTTTGACACCATCGGTGGCGACACACTGTCGCGTAGCCCGGATGTGCTCGCCCAGCTGGGCCGCATGGTCTCTATTGTGGACATTGCACAGCCACAAAACGTAATCCAAGCCTGGGGTAAGAACGCTAGTTATCACTTTGTTTTCACAAGGCAGAACCGCGGCAAGCTGGATGAACTGAGCGCGTTGATTGCGCGAGGTCAGCTGCGACCACATCTTGGCGCGGTGTACTCGCTTGCAGACATCCCTTTGGCCCATGCACTGCTGGAGCGCCCAAATAATGGTCTTCGGGGAAAAATCGCAATCGCAGTCGATCCGCAGGCTCACGTGATCAGTGCAGATCTTTAACTGCGTAATTCAATTTTATGAAGGTGCGCCATGATCTATGAAATTGCTTTGCTACCTGTTCACGAGGAACACATTGATCGGTTCAAACAGGCATTCGCGGAAGTTGCGCCTTTGCTTAGCCGTGCAAAGGGGTACGGCGGTCACTTGCTCGCGCGAGGTATCGAAACGCCCCAGCTGTTCAACTTGATAGTGCGGTGGGAGTCGCTAGAGGATCACACGCCGGGGTTTGAAGCGAGTGAAGACCATCGGGTGTTCATGATGGGCCTGCAGAAATACTTCTCGGAAGATCCGCAGGTCTATCACGTAGAGGGAGTGGCATTTGCCGCAGGTGATCCTTCTTTCTAAGGCTCCCAAAATGCGAGGACTCATCGGGTCAGCTGACGCATGCGCTCACTGGCCCGTACCGTCCTTGGCAAGCTGATCAATTCCGCTGTTTGCCACCTCGTTCATAATGGCGATCATCGTGCTGGTGCAGCTATCGGTGCGAATGAAAAGAACCGTTGGCTGCGTTGCCTTGAACACTATCAGTCTAGTAATTGGCAGTGTTATGACCGAAGCTCACCTCCTGACGAAGGTTAGGCGATCGAAAAGCCAGCCCGACCGTTTCGGTACCACAGCTAGAGCCTTTTTGTGTCGATCCGTTCTCGCCTGATCTGGTTAGTCTTTGCCGTACTCGCCCCCACTTTGGTGTTTGGGCTTGTCGCCACCTATACAGTGTACGACGCTCAGTGGGCGCGAATTTCCAGGAGCATGCAGGAGACGACCCGTGCTGTGGCGCTTGCTGTCGACAGCGACTTGCGCCGGTACGAAGCCATCGTCTCCACGGTGGCCGTCAGACCTAGTCTGGTACGTGGGGACCTAAAGACGTTCTATCAGGACGCTCAGGAGATTCTTCAGCCGTTCGACGCTGGAGTGATCGTATTCGACCCTGACGGCGTTCCGCTGTTAAACACCCACCGACCAAACGAGGGGCCTATTCCCATGCCCCCGAGTTTGCCGAGCGTGCTTGGAAGTGAGGGTCTGGACATTAGTCCATTGTTCATTGACAGCCACGACGGCGGCTACGCATTTGCTATTCATCGGCCAGTCTATCGTGATGGACGGGTGGTGTATTACGTGTCCATGGAGTTTCCAGCAGAGCGTCTTGGTGAAATTCTCAAGGAGCATGACCTGCCGGAAGATTGGCTTGGCGTAATACTCGATCAGCGGCAAACCATTGTTGTCCGGACCCGAGACCCGGCCGCGCACGTGGGTCAGCGAGCCACCGGCAGCATTGTCGATAAACTTCAGGCGCACCCCGATGCAGACGGTATTACCGAATCAATCACTCGAGATGGTCACCCTGTTCTGACGTTCTTTAGCCGTGCCAAGAAATCCCAGTGGACGGTGCTGATAGCCATCCCCCAGCGTGATCTCCTCGTAGAGGCTGCAAAGCCACTCGCGATCATGGTTGGAGGAATAATGCTGACCTTGGCGATTGCATTAACGCTCGCGGTATTAGTCGGACGAACCATCACACGCCCCCTCAAGCGCCTCGATTTAGCCGCAGAGGCCATGGCCAATGGGGACATAGTGAAGGCGTCACCTACCGGTATCGACGAGACGGATCGCACGGCAAGTGCACTGGCCGCAGCCAGCGAAAAGATATTCTGTGCGAAACAGGAGTTGTCTGAGCGAGTCGCCGAAGCGGTCGCTCAGGCCGAGCGATCCCATCACGCGCTTCTGCAAGGGCAGAAACTCGAGGCCCTCGGTAGGCTTACTGGGGGCATTGCGCATGACTTCAACAATCTATTGCAGAGCATGACGGTTGGGCTCGAGCTTGCCGCGATGCTATCGCCGAACCCACGTGCCCAGCGCGCGCTTGATGCCTGTCTGCGATCAGTGAACCGAGGAACGCGTCTTACCCGACAGTTGATGACGTTTAGCAGAAACCGTAACAGCGAGGCCAGGCTCACCGATCTGCGCGACCTGATACTTGGAATGAAAGAATTGCTCACCGGGGCGTTACCCGGCCGGGTTCAGCTCATCATTGAACTGCCTGAGGGTCGCTGGCCCGTAGTCCTGGATCCGCTTCAATGCGAGCTGGCGATTCTCAACCTTGCTGTCAACGCCAGTGACGCTATGCCTGATGGGGGCAAGCTCACGGTGGGTCTGAGCGCGGTACAGCCCGCTGAAACGGTCCGACAGGAACAGAAACCACGGCCCTACTTTGAACTGAAGGTATCCGATACGGGCACAGGCATGGACGAGGACATTAAGGCAAAAGCGTTCGAGCCCTTCTTCACCACAAAGGCGGTCGGAGCGGGGACCGGGCTTGGGCTCGCTCAGGTCTACGGATTTGCGCAACAGTCTGGCGGTACCGTTTCGATAACTAGCGCTGTTGGCTCTGGGACCGCCGTTTCAATATTTCTACCCGCTACCAATGAAGGTGAACCTGAGGCGCTCTGGCTCGAATCTCATCCGGAGGTGACGTCTTCTAGCGCGAGAGTGCTGGTAGTAGATGACGATCCGGAGGTTCGTGATGTGATCGCGTCGATGTTAGAGCAGATCGGCTATTCGGTTGATATAGCCATCGATGCCGACTCTGCTCTGGAACGACTTGAGTCGGACATGATGCCAGCGATTGACCTGATGCTATCGGACATCGTGATGCCCGGAGGCATGGATGGAGTCGCTCTTGCGCAGGCTGTTCGTGCGCGCCATCCTGACCTGCCGATTGTGCTCGCGACCGGATATACGGAGCGGGCAGTGTCAGAACATGGCTTCAGGGTACTGTCCAAGCCGTTTGATGTTGCAGAGCTCACGAGATCGTTGAGCGAGCAACTGGTCGCGGGGCAGGCTTCAGTTAGATCGTAACGTATGAGACTCACCCGCGCGGATTGCACTGACATTTATCAAAGCTCCGTGGTTACATCCACGTGGTTATCGTTGACGACAGCTGTCACCGTCATGGCTGTAGTGAAGTACATTGGCGCACTGGTCAGTTGTCTTCCGTCGGGATAAGTCACCACAAGCGCTATCGACGACTCGCCCGCTACTTTGAACGTTCGCTTTGCGCCTGGAGCGATGGCAGGAGGCTGCTTACGACTGGCGCTCCATAGAGCTTCAACCTGCACGGTGAGGCTCGAATGGTTTCGAACGATGACCGTTGGTTTCGCCCAATAGCTAACACCTAGCAGCAGTGCGGCACATAGCGTCGACAAGGTGAAGAGGGTAACGGCGATACGTCGAGGTAGCGTCCTGCCTCGGGTCATATGGGTTCCGCTAATGGCAAATAGCTTCGTCTGTAAAGCATGTTGCCCGCCAGTTTGAGCAAAGGGATGCGACCCCAGGCCGGTAACCGGCGCATCTTGTCGCGTGCAACGCATTGCTTCTGAACCCAGTCGACGCGTGGCTTCCGGCGGCGCCTGGCCGCGCCTTGCCGAATCGGTCCAGAGGCGTAGCATGACGCCCAGCATATGAACTATCGAGGCCGACCATGCGGTATTCCGAAGACCACAAGGCTCAAACTCGCCAGCGCATCGTCGAAGAGGCCGCGCGCCGCTTTCGTCGCGATGGTGTGAGCGCGACCAGTGTGCCGACACTGATGAAGGCGTTGAACCTCACACATGGTGGATTTTATGCCCATTTCAAATCGAAGGACGAGCTGGTTGACGAGGCGCTGCGTTATTGCGCAACCGAGCTCGATGCGGTCACGCCCACCCGCCTGGGCGGCGACCAGCCTTTGGAGACCTTCATCCGCCGCTATCTGTCCAAGACCCATCGAGCCGAGCCTGCTAAGGGGTGCGTATTCCCGACCATCTCGGCTGAGTTGGGCCGACGCGGGCAGGCCAGTCCAGTTACCGACGAGGCGGTGAGTCAACGGCTTGCTCAGATAAGCGATCACATGGATGGCAGCAAGGATACAGCGCTGGTCCTCAGTGCCATGGTTGGCGCATTGCTGCTGTCGCGCAGCGTAGTTGATCCCGAGTTGTCCGATCGCCTGCTTGATGAAACCCGCGCCAGCCTGATTAGGCTCATCGGCGCCGAGCAGCCCGGGACCTAGAACTCGCTTCGATAGCGGGGGCTACTTGGGCACGCGACAGGCTCGGTCCGAGCGCTGCGCGCACTGCCAACATTCGTTCCGCTCCTTGGCATCCGGCGATGAGGGAAGGGTAACGGACCGCCCAGATTCCAGCCGTGCAAGGCTGCGTGCTCCACCGCTTCGACGTCTATCACCTGTTGCTAGACAACTGCCCGAGGCCGGCCACGCTGCGCTTCCATATCTCGCTGCGCGTGATGCTGGGCAGCACTGCTCGCACTCGCACGCCACCCCGGCGCCAGTTCTCCCAGCACTGCCTCTGACTGGTAGGCCCCATAATCTTTCGTTGCCGTTGCGGCGGCAAAGCAATCGAAAGTACACCGGTTGACGCTTTACATGATGGGCATCATATGCTTTATATGCTGGTCATAATCCAATGCGCTCAAACCGCCGATAGTCGAGGACTCGCTATGAACTACGCAGATCGTGAAGCCCGGTTAGCCGCCTGGCTGGACGCCGAAGAGGCCATTCGTGCCCGAATGGGACCGGTCGGCACCGTGCCACCGAGCAAGGCGCTGGGGCTGGCCCCGCTGGACTTCTTCGAGGCGATCGGCCGAGGTGAGCTGCCGCGCCCGGCCATGGGCGACCTGATGGATTTCGTACCGGTGGAGTGGGCGCCAGGCTATTTCGTCTTTCAGGGCACACCTGATGAGCGCCACTACAACCCGCTGGGAAGCGTTCACGGCGGGTATGCCGCGACGTTGCTCGACTCCTGCATGGGATGCGCCGTGCATACCCGATTGGAAGCAGGGCAGGGCTATACGACGACTGATCTGCGCACGACCTACATCCGCGCGCTGCGTGCCGGCGTCGGACCGGTGCGTGCAGAGGGGAGAGTGGTGCATGTCGGACGCTCTACTGCGGTGGCCGAGGGACGGCTGTACGACGTGGACGATCGCCTCTATGCCATCGGCTCGACCAGCTGCTTGATTCTTGGGGCCGGCGCGTGAGGTTAACCGCCCGCAACGCAGATTCAGCGTCAGTGCGCACGAACACGTAAGCACCGCCAAGACCGGGAGGCGGGGTCTCTGACCCCATCGCGGTCATCAAAGAAAACGAGGTTTGATATGAGTGTTGGAAATGCCGTCCGTGTAGTTGTTACGGGAACTGGACTCGTGGGCCCGTTGGGCTGTGGGACGCAGGTTGCGTGGTCACGTCTGCTGGCTGGGCAGTCGGGCATTCGTGCACTGCCTGAGGATCTGGCAGAGGGGACGGGGTGCAGCATCGCGGGGCGCGTGCCAAGCGTGGCGGAGGATAGCGAGGCGGGCTATGACCCGGATCGCTACATCGCTGCAAAGGACCGCAAGAAGATGGATCGTTTCATCGAGTTTGCGCTGGTGGCTGCGCAGGAGGCGCTTGCGCAAGCAGGCTGGCATCCGGCCGATGAGGCGGGGCAGGCGCGAACCGCGACCATTATCGCTTCAGGGGTCGGTGGGTTCGATGCCATCGCCGAGGCGGTGCGCACCACGGACAGTCGGGGACCTCGCAGGCTCTCACCGTTCACGGCGCCGTCGTTTCTCGCCAACATGGCGGCCGGGCACATCTCCATCCAGCATGGTTTCAAGGGCCCGCTCGGCGCACCTGTCACGGCCTGTGCTGCCGGCGTGCAAGCCATTGGCGATGCGGCGCGGCTGATCCGCAGCGGCGAAGCGGACATTGCCATCTGCGGCGGGACCGAGGCGGCCATTCATCGCGTCACTCTGGGGAGTTTTGCGGCGGCACGGGCACTTTCAACCGTATTCAATGACCGGCCGCAGCAGGCGTCTCGACCGTTCGACCGCGACCGGGAGGGCTTCGTCATGGCCGAGGGCGCGGGCTTGCTGGTCATCGAATCGCTCGAGCACGCGCTAGCGCGTGGCGCACAGCCCCTGGCTGAGCTGGTCGGTTACGGGACGAGTGCCGATGCCTATCACCTGACAGCCGGCCCTGCCAATGGAAACGGTGCGCGACGAGCAATGGAGCAGGCCCTCAAGCAGGGCGGCGTATCTCCACATGAGGTTCAGCACATTAACGCCCATGCGACCTCCACTCAGGTGGGCGACCGGGGCGAATTGGCAGCCATCCGGTCGGTTTTCGGGTCGGGATCGGGTGTTGCCATCTCCTCGACCAAGTCCAGTACCGGCCACCTACTGGGCGCGGCCGGGGGCATCGAAGCCATCTTTACTGTCCTGGCATTACGTGATCAGGTCGTGCCACCCACGCTCAACCTGCATAACCCCGACGGGGCAGCCGAAGGACTCGATCTGGTTGGCCTGATCGCGCGAAAAATGCCGATCGACTACGCCCTGTCGAATGGCTTCGGATTCGGCGGCGTCAACGCCAGCGTGTTGTTTAAGCGCTGGAATTCCGCTTGATGATGCATAGGGTGCCAGCGATTGGCGCCATTCGAGACAGCGGCTAGCGGTCGATCCAAGCACGCCGCCAATCATGCGCCTGGACGAGTAATGATTGGCCAGTCTTGCTTACTTTCTGACTGCAAGTTCGGTCGGGGCGGCCGGTGACAGGTTTGAATGGGCCGCTCTCGGCTAGAAGCAGCCATCCAGGTAGAAACGGTACCGGGAGCGCCTAACGGAAAACGTCAGGCGCCACCGCTTCTGAAGGTAACTATCTAGCCTCGCACCGCATCGAATAGATAGGGCACCATGCTAGCTTCAGGTTACACAAGCGTTTGCCGAATGGCTCCCGGTGACTGCCCGGTAATCCGCTTGAATGCCCGACTGAACGCAGCTTGAGATGCATAGCCAAGACGATGAGCTACGGTATCGATCGGCAGCTTTTCTTGGCTGAGCCACTGGCTGGCAAGGCGCATTCGCAACTCCGTTGCATATCGTAGCGGCGGCACTCCTATCGTGGCCTGAAACCTTTGGGCAAAAACAGAACGCGAGACGTAGGATTGTTCAGCCAATTGAGCAACAGTCCACTCCTTCCCAGGGTGGCGATGCAGTGCCAGTATCGCGCGTGCAAGACGTGGGTCGCGCAATGCCGCTACAAGGCCGGAGGCGTTCTCACAACCGCACTCGATCCACCCACGAACGATCATTGCGGCGGCTACTTCGGCCAATCGAGCCAGAATCCCAGCAAAGCCGATACGCCCAGCGCAGATTTCACGTTTCATGGCGTCCAGAATGGGCAGCAGGCCATCGTAACGCCGCCCCTCGGTGTCAGCCACCATGACGCCAGGCATCAGCTTTCCGAGACCCTGCATGCCGCCGAGGTCGAACTCCATGCAACCGTAAAAAAGGACTGCGCTTGGCGTTGGGTGAGTACTGGGGCATGTATCGACCCCGCTAACAGCCTCCCCTAAAGGGACGGCCTCGAAGCTGTCGATCTGTTGAGACGTTACCTGCGTGTCCGAAAGCAACTGATGCTTTGTACCTTGGGGCATGAACACTGCGCTGCCAGCCGAGAGCACGTGTACAGCACCGCCACCTTCACGCAGGTAGGCGGTACCAACCGCGAGGTAATAAAAGTGCGCGTGTTTCGGTCTGTCACCGAAGCCGAGGCCAAACGATGGGCCGGTTTGAATGCGACGGTACTGAACGCCCCGCAGGCGCATGCCCGTCAACAGCTCGCTGATGAGATCGGACGACAAGGCGAACTGTTCGAATTCAGTCATCTAGGTGTTTTGATCAAAAAAACCGGACTCGACATCATAGTTCATCCTAGCGCTCGTCCCTAGACTTTGAGCTGTAATCGTTATCTAGGATC
This sequence comes from Stutzerimonas stutzeri, assembly GCF_024448895.1. Classification (GTDB taxonomy): domain Bacteria; phylum Pseudomonadota; class Gammaproteobacteria; order Pseudomonadales; family Pseudomonadaceae; genus Stutzerimonas; species Stutzerimonas stutzeri_Q. The sequence goes on along the minus strand of NZ_JAMOIC010000006.1, from coordinate 24,713 downwards.
TATTCAGATGAGCAATGAAGTGATTGATGCTGCGCCAGGCGATTCGGCCAATGCGGAATCGACAGAGTCGGCCTGGATGGCCGTTTTTTCGCTGGCGATGGGGGTATTCGGTTTACTGACCGCGGAATATCTACCCGCTAGTCTGTTGACACCGATGGCTGAAGACCTTGGCGTTTCGGAGGCACTTACCGGCCAGGCTGTGACCGTAACGGCAGTGGTGGCGCTGTTCGCTGGCTTGCTGGTTCCTGGCCTGACTCGCAAGCTTGATCGGCGTTTGGTACTGCTGGGCTTCACGGTACTTATGATTGTCTCCAACCTACTGGTGGCGCTTTCTTCAAGCCTCACTGTTCTGCTGGCAATGCGAGTCCTATTGGGCATCGCATTGGGTGGGTTCTGGAGCATGGCCGCAGCCATTGCCATGCGCCTGGTTCCGGCGAATCTCGTTCCACGTGCGCTCTCCATCATTTTCAGCGGTATCGCCGTCGGTACCGTAGTCTCAGTACCGCTAGGAAGCTACATGGGCGGGCTATATGGATGGCGTAGTGCTTTTGTAGCGGCAGCAGCCGTTGGCACACTGACTCTGCTCTTCCAGCTATTCACGCTCCCCAGCATGGCCCCACGCAAAACCGTAAGAGCAGCATCGGTGATGGAGTTGCTCCGCCGCCACGGCATAGCAATGGGAATGCTGGGATGCATACTGGCACATACAGGGCAGTACGCGCTGTTCACCTACATTCGCCCTGGTCTTGAAAGCATCGCTGGAATTGACGTAGATGGGTTGTCTTTGATGCTGCTTGGGTTCGGAGTGGCCAATTTCGTAGGTACCCTGCTGGCCGGCTGGCTAATGCAGCGCAGCTTGCGCGCTACTCTGATATCGATGCCTGCACTGGTGGGCGTAGCAGCGCTTGCCATGATCTGGCTACCCGTCCAGACAACGGGTCTGGTGCTGCTGGTGGCGTTGTGGGGATTGGCATTCGGTGGCGTCCCGGTAGCGTGGTCAAACTGGGTTGCTCGCGCTGTTCCGGATCAAGCGGAAACAGCGGGTGGCATGGTGGTTGCCTCCGTACAATTCTCGATCGCGGCGGGCGCGGCTCTGGGTGGACTAGTCTTTGGATTCGGTGGCGTAACAGGCGTATTTATTGCCGCAGGCGTTGTGATGCTGCTCGCCGCTGTTTTCATTGGGTTTAAAGTTCGGGTCGACGTTGTCACGGCACGATGAGGTTGCAGGTCGCGCAGTACACGTTAGGCATTAGGGCAATCCTATCTGCAGGGTGGCGCCCTCGTGTAGCAAGTCGCGAGCCGACCGAATAGTCAGGTTCGACTGATCTTAGCCTGCTCAATGAAGCGGCGACTCCGGTCAAGATGGCATCTACTAGCTCGACAGCGACCGCGGCGACGACGGGTTTGCCAGCCGCAGCGGGCTGGTGGGCACTGGCCGTACCGGGCAAGTCGTAACAGGGGCCCGTTCTCGCTGGGCAGACAGCACCAGTGTGTATGCCGAGCAACGAATGCAGCACGGTGATCAGGCAGGCCTGATACAGGGCTATGGGCTGGATTTCGCACCGGATGAACACTGGAACTACGGCATCACCACCGAGTTTGGTACCTTCAATACCGAAACAGAGTACGAGCTCAAGCGTCGCGCTTACGGGGCCAAGGTTGGTTACAGCAACGGTGACCTGCGCTATGCGAGCCGGCTGGAGTATCGTCAGGACAGCAGCCAGGTTCAGGATCTGTCGGTGTGGCTGATGCGAAATAACCTGAGCTATCAGGTGAACCCGGACTGGCGATTCCTCGGCAGGCTCGACTTCTCGATCGGTGATTCCGACCGTGGCGATTATTTCGATGGCGACTTCGTCGAGGCATCGCTCGGCTATGCCTATCGGCCGGTGCTCAACGACCGCCTGAACCTGCTGACAAAGTACACGTATCTGGCAGACCTGCCGCCGCCGGATCAGGTGTCGACCGCCACTGGCTCGAACGTCGATTACGCCCAGCGCAGCCATGTGTTCGCCATCGATGGCATCTACGATCTGACCGAACGCTGGAGCGTGGGCGGTAAATACGCGTATCGCTTGAGCGAGCTGCGCATGAGCCGTGACACTTCGGCCGACTGGTTCGACAGTCGCGGTCAACTCTACGCCGCCCGGGTCGACTGGCATGTGGTCAAAAAATGGGACCTGATGATGGAGTTGCGTCGTCGCGAGGAGTCTGAGGCCAGAGACAGTAAAACCGGTGCGCTGGTGGGCGTGTACCGCCACTTTGGCAACCACTTCAAAGCGGGGGTCGGCTATAACTTCAGCGATTTCAGTGACGATCTGACCGACCTCTCATACCGAAGCCAAGGATGGTTTTTCAACGCGGTAGGTAAGTATTAGCAACGATGCGCGCAAAACGGACTGCGCTAGCCAATCGAATTGATTGTGGCTGGCGCAAGTCTGCTTTTGGCCAGGAGGGCGTATGAATGTCTGATTGAAGGCTTGCTATGATTTCAAGCATTTCATCGCGAGCGGCGATGCCGGAACCAGAACAACGTGTATTAGGTAAGAGGCGGCGTTGGCGGTTCGAAGAATCGATATGATCGATCACCTCGTGCTTTGGCCTGGTACATCGCGGTATCGGCACGTTCAAATAACAGTTTGGTCGATGCCGTCCCGAATCGAGCCAGGCTGATGCCAACAGCCGCCCCGATCTCTACTTCCCTGCCATCGATGGTGAATGGCACTTCCAAGCAGTCGAGCAGACGCTGAGCGATTCCAGATGCCACCTGGCGATCGCTGCACGTCGCTGCTACTACGAATTCGTCTCCGCCCAGGCGTGCCACCGAGTCACCTGGGCGCATGCAGCGCTGTAGCCGTTCGCTTACCTGTTGCAGCAAAGTATCTCCTGCCGCGTGTCCCATCGAGTCGTTGACTGCCTTGAATCCATTGAGGTCAATAAAAAAGACGGTCGTGTATGCCTGATCGTCGCCCTCGGCGAGCATGCATCCGACCCGATCGGTGATCCAGGCGCGATTTGGCAATCCAGTTAGCGTGTCTCGGGTTGCCATGTGCACGAGCTTCCCAAGCTTTTCCTTGTCGCGGGTAATGTCACGCGAAACCAGTACGGCACCGATGCTGTTGCCGGTGTGAGGATCGATGACGCTACAGGCCTTGGTGCCAAGCGCAATGTAGTAGCCATCGCGATGCCGCTTGCGCACCTCCACTGCGTCCGGCAGCACGGCCCCGTTTAAGATCTGATCCAGAGCATGCGCTGCAGGTGCGCGGTCCTCGGGATGCAGGAAATCCAACACCCGTTGGCCCACTATTTCATCGCCTGGCCAACCTATCATTCTGCTGTAAGACGGCGATATCGAAACGTACCTGCCGTCGGTGTTGCAATGAGCGATCAGGTCGGTGCTGTTTTCAATCAACAGACGGTACTCCGCCGCGGTGCGCAGCGCGTCCTCCAATGCCTCCCGGTGCCCGGTTATGTCCAGAATGAAGCCTTGATAATGCATGCCAGAAGCACCAAGTCGGCAATCTGGCAGGCCTGAAATAATCACACGCCGCGTCGTTCCGTCCATGCAATGAATGGGCGCTTCGATTTGAAAAGGAGTGACTCGCTCCAAGGCCACCGCAAGGTTCATCGCGATCTCTGGGTCGTCATCAGCCTGTATCGCTGCCAGCCATGCACATAACGTTAAGCCCTCCATTGCGGGGATAAGTCCGCAAGGGCTTTCCTGACTGGCGACGCAGATGCCCAGCTCGTCCGTGGACCAGACGGCGGAAAGAAGCGGTGTGTTCGAAGTGCTCATGATTGTTGGCTTCGATGTGCTCAGCAACAAGTTTACTGCGGCATGGCTCGATCGCAGTATCGTCCCCCTTTGTCGACGCTGTAGCCGGAGAAAGGCTCAACTTTTGTAGAAACGTCGACTATCGGCAGTGCTTTATTCACAGGTCACGAGCGACGCTTCGCGACATCGTCCTGATCTAGGGTATCGGTTGCTAGCCTGAATTCTATAGTTACAGGTCAGCATCAGATAATTGAGATATTCGAGCTTTGCCCCTTTAACAGCAAACTCGTAGGTGGCGGTCTGCCGTTACGGCTGCCACAGGGTTTCGCTGCCAGAAAGCTGCTGTCTCGCGCCTAAGGTGTGATGAACAGACCTTATGAGGCGGCCGTCCGTGCCAGCACATCATGCAACCGCCTTCGCATAAATCAACGATTTAAGCGCCCTCTGGCTGGCAAACCAGCAAGGCGATCGGCCCGCCAGCTGAATATTTGCCCGGTACCTGCATGACGACCTCTTCATTGGGACTGATCGACTCAGCGGGCGTGGCAGTCATTGCCGTTTCTTCTGGCAGAGCGTGAAACTGACACGAGGCAATTTCTTGGCTTCTGTTTTTTACTTTGATGGCAGGGACACCCTTCAGATCGACTTTCTCCGACGAAGCCGAAGGCACGCCCAGCTCTTCGAGTTCCAGGTCCATCCCGTGCAGTCGCGTGGCAACCAGGGGCTCCTGGGCGAGGACTGGAATAGCGAAGACCAAGCCTAGTAGAGCGGAAACTGGTTTTTTCATTCTCGTTCTCCCGTTGGACTGTCTTTTATGTGAACAAGACCGAGACGCTAAGTTCTCGCAGAGAAGGGGCGGTTCTCAAGACGAGAGCGGTTGCTCAACAGAGGGTCCCCGACTGACCAGCGATGGGCCCACAGTTGAAGCGGTCTGACGCAACCGAACCGTCGCACAGCTGCGACAGGGGGCGGCGCCGCACGCCGCGTTATCACATGCTTATGCTGAGGCGGCGATTCAGGTTTGCTCGCTCGATGGCAGGTACCAACGTAGTGTTGGCGAGTGGGCTGCTCGTCGAGTGCAGGGGCTTGTAGAGAGGAGCACGAATGGCCAGATCTCTACAGGTCGGGCGAATCCAACTGCCTCAGCGACGAGCTTTGCTAAATGAGTCAAAACGCCAATGAAGCGCCGTCTTCAGGAATATCAACGCGGCTCTCGATGCCCTGCTTTCTGACGTAGGTATGCAGGTCTTCGCGGCTCAGGGACATGTGGTTCACTGCGTCCATGTGCACGGCGACGATTCTCGCGTCTTTCGCTGCCTTGGAAGCACGCAGAACGTCTTCCTCGCCCATGATGATCGCGCCTTCGAACCCGATCATTTTCGCCTTACCTGCATTGAGCACGATAACTTTCGGGCGGAACGTTTCGATCGCCTCATCGACTTCTTTACGCCAGATCGTGTCACCTGCCAGGTAAAGGGTTTTGTAGCCTGGGGCTTGAAAAACGACGCCCATCGCTTCGCCTAACGGTTCTGCGAGCGCGGGCACGGCATACATTTCGTCAGTACCATGTTGGCCTCCAGTCTTGGTGAGCTTGACGCCGCCGAACTCCGCTTCGTCAGTCAGTACGCGTACATTCCTGAACCCTTGGGAACGAATCAGCTGCGCATCGTCTTCATGTTGGGCGAATAACGGGATGTCCTTCGGCAGGGCTTTTTGCGCAGCCTCGTCCCAGTGATCCAGGTGTGTATGGGTGACGATTACTGCGTCGACACCGGAGATGACCTGTTCTGGTGATTCGGTCAGATCAACCAACGGATTGCGAAGGTTGCTTCGGTAGGTGTTTTCAAACCCTGGATAGGCAGCCTTTTTAGCCAGCATGGGATCAATCAGGAAGGTCGTACCGCCGTACGAGATCTTCACCGTTGCGTTACGAATCTGCTGTAGATCCACTTTATGCACTGCTTTGGGAGCGTCGGAGGCATCCGCGCCGGCAAACGCTGGTGCAGCGAGGGCGGCATATGCAATACCGAGGGCGAGAGAAAGCGCTTTGTATTTCATAACGATCATCCTATTGGTACACATCGAGAAGTCATTCTTGCCGAACCGCCCAGAGCCTGACAGTGGCCTGAATGACATATTCCGATATAATCGGGCCACGTCTCGCTCCCGCGGTCTGCTCGCCTGTTAAGCAGTCGTCACCCCGAGCGCCACCATCAACCCCAAGGCCAGATGAATCCAAGGCTCCCGATGCAGCCCATACGCGTTGCTGTTCTCGCTTTCGACGGCGTAAGTCTTTTCCACCTCTCCGTACCAGGCGTTGTGCTGGGAACAGCTCAAGCCGCACCTGGCGAGCCTCGCTATGAGATCAATTACTGCGCAGAAAGGCCCGGAGCGGTGAGCTGTGATCAGGGCATTGGGCTGTCGGTAAACGCCGGTCTGGAACTGATGGAAACATCCGATGTGATCATCATTCCAGCCTGGGGCGACCAGTCGGTCGAGGCATCTGCTCCGCTCATAAAAGCCCTCCAGCGCGCCGACGCCCAAGGCAAGCTGATAGTCGGGCTATGTCTAGGCGCGTTTGTGCTCGCAGATGCGGGGCTGCTCGACGACAAGGAAGCCACCACGCATTGGGCCGCCCGAAGCGAGTTTGCCCGTCGTTTTCCCAAGGTTCGGTATAGGCCGGAAGATCTCTATGTCAGTGCCGGCAACATCGTGACGTCGGCAGGAACCGTAGCGGCGATCGATTGTTGCCTGCACCTGGTACGCCAGCACCTCGGTGCCGAGGTGGCGAATCGCACCGCAAGGATGCTGGTGACGCCGCCACACAGGCAGGGAGGCCAGGCCCAGTACGTGGAGCATCCGGTGCCGCAGTTATCCAGCGAGACCCATTTCTCTGACGTGCTGGCATGGGCACGCATGAATCTGGCTGACGATCTGTCACTCGACGTCCTGGCAAGCATGGCGAAAATGAGCAGGCGCACCTTTACTCGCCGGTTCAAGGAATCGACCGGCACAACCGTATCCAAGTGGGTAAGTGCTGAACGTGTTGCCAGAGCGCAGGCGTTGCTGGAGACGACTGAACTCCCCATTGAATGCATCGCCGGGGAAGTAGGGTTTGGAACGCCTGTGTCATTGAGACAACACTTCGGCGCTCAGCTCGGTACGTCGCCAGCTGACTATCGGAAGAATTTCTGCCTTGGGATGCGTGCAAAGAGCTGACGAAAAATTGCCATGTCTGGCTCTCTCACATGTCCCGCTCGCGGAAAAATCATCCGCATGTGGCCGAGAGGCTGCCCGAAGCAATCTGAATCTAGCCAGTTGCCCCGGAGTGCGAGCGGTATTCGCCAGGCCTAAGAAGACAGATCAAGCAACGCTAAAGAACGCATTGCTGGAGCCAGCCCGTCGTTGAACGGCCGTGCTAGGCTTGGTTTTGGCTGTTCCCACAAGCCGATACGAACAATTATGCATGGCCCGACTCGGCGCCTTGTTTGGAGTCCCGCATGATCGCGCGTCCGCCATCAGAGCTTCCAACCGAGCTCTCAGCATTCGTCGCTACCCATTTCGCCGGCCGAGCATCCAGTCCGGATCGGCTGATTGCGGAATCCTGGTATCGCAGCGTCCACGAACATGGGCTCAATCCCGCTCAATCCGCTTCTCACGTTCAGCTTGAGCATCAGGAAATCCGGCTGCATCAAGAGGAGCACCATGAGTTTCTGGCCATTGCGAGCCAGGGCATGGAAGGGCTGTCGCGCCGTCTGAACCCGGCGGGGTTTGCGGTGTTGCTCAGCGATCGTCGCGGTATCACGCTCGACGCAAGGCTCCCCGGCCAACACAGTCCCTACGCGGACTCGGGGCTGGTGATCGGTAGCTGCTGGGACGAGTCGCTGGTGGGAACCAACGGCATCGGCACGGGGCTGGCCGCCTGCCAACCCCTGATCATCCATCGGGACGAACATTTCTTTAGCAGCAACGCCATGCTGAGTTGCTCAGTCGCGCCACTGTTCGACCCACAGGGCGACTTGATGGGATGCCTCAACGCCTCGTGTCTGAACAGCGGCGGGCCGAAGCAGGCGCAGTACCTGACACTTCAGCTGGTGAGCCTGTACGCGCGACTTATCGAAAACGCCAGTTTCCGCCAGCGCTACGCCAGTAGCGCCATGGTGACCCTGGGCGGCGATGCAGGGGACCTGGGCAATGAGCGGTTGGTGGCGCTTGATGTGACTGGCCGGATTCTCGGAGCCAACCGTGCGGCTTTTGTGGCAGCCGGCCAAGACCGCGCACTGCTGGGCGAGGCGGTTCAGGATGTCCTGTCGGTGTCACTGGATGAACTGATCACGCTGACCCACGGTGGCCAGCGTAGCGCTTCTCTGCGGCTGGCCGGCGGGCCGGCGCTGGAGGTCACGCTGCGTATGCCGGCAGCCTCCGCGCGGCGCGCCAGGAACGAGCGCGGCCTGAGCGTCACCCCGACAGAGCCGACGCTTGAGCACTTGGCAGGGGAGGACCCAGGCCTGCAGCGCTCCGTCCAGAAGCTGCGACGCGTGCTTGATCGAGACATTTCGCTGTTGCTGACGGGCGAAACGGGCACCGGCAAGGAAGCGTTTGCGCGGGCGATCCATCAGGCCAGCGTGCGCGCTAAGGGCCCCTTCGTTGCGCTCAATTGCGCGGCGATTCCGGAGTCGCTGATCGAGAGCGAGCTGTTCGGCTATCGCGCCGGTACCTTTACCGGGGCCAGCCGACAGGGGATGAAGGGCAAGCTGGAACAGGCCAATGGCGGGACGCTGTTCCTCGACGAAATAGGCGATATGCCGGCGCATTTGCAGACGCGGTTGTTGCGCGTGCTGGCCGAGCGGGAACTGGTGCCGCTGGGCGGCGCAACGCCGGTGTCTCTGAACGTGCAGCTGGTGTGTGCGACGCACCGCGACCTGCCAGCCATGGTGGGCGCGGGCGAGTTTCGTGAGGATCTTTACTACCGACTCAACGGGTTGACGGTCAGGCTGCCCGCGTTGCGCGACCGGGCGGATCGCGTGGGGCTCATCCGTCGCGTTCTGCAACGTGAGGCTGGGGATGAACATGTAGAGCTGACGGCCGAGGCGACGGAGCATCTGACCGCTTACGGGTGGCCCGGCAACGTGCGCCAGCTGATCAACGTGCTGCGCTGTGCGGTCGCGTTGGCGGACGACGGAATGATCGATCTCGATTGCCTGCCGCCGGAGGTCATGTCGGTGCCCAACGAGCAGCCGTCGGTGGCGCAGTCGCTTGAGACGACCCGAGACGCTGCCGAAGCGGCCGTCTTGCAATCGGCACTTGAGCGCCACGGCGGCAACGTCACGTCGGCCGCGCGTTCGCTCGGCATCAACCGCGCCACCTTGTATCGCAAACTGCACCGTTACGGCCTGGCCGTGCTGCGCACGTGATGTCTCGCAGGCAACTCGGCATCTTCTTAAAACCAGACGTTCGCTCGGCTTAATAACAAGAACCCCGCCGGGGCGGGGGTCTTGGTCACCTCAAGTCACTCAGCTCTGCAGATACACCGCATGGGTGTGGGTGTACTCGTACAGGCCATGCTTGCCGTCCGCACCGCCGATGCCTGACTTGCGCACTCCGGCGTGGAAGCCTTGCATCGCCTCGAAGTTCTCGCGGTTGATGTAGGTCTCGCCGAAGTCCAGACCGGCGGCCGCCTTCATTGCGGTGGAAAGATCACGGGTGTAAATCGAGGACGTGAGGCCGTACTCACAGTCGTTGGCCAGGGCGATGGCTTCGTCCAGGTCGTCGATGATCTGCACCGGCAGCACCGGGCCGAAGACTTCCTTGCGCATGATTTCCATGTCGTGCGAGCAGTTGGCGAGCAGCGTCGGCTGGTAGTGGAAGCCTTTGCCCAGGTCCGCCACGGCGCCGCCGGTGACCAGCTGCGCGCCCTGGCTTTGGGCGGTCCGTACCATCTGCTCGACCTTGCGCAGGCCGGCCTCGTTGATCAGCGGGCCCATTTCAACGTCCGCCTGGGCGATGGGATCGCCATAGCGCGTCTCGGCCAGGGCGCCGGCCATGCGCTCGATGAACTGCTCGGCCACGCCGCGCTGCACGTAGACCCGCTCGGCGCAGTTACAGACCTGTCCGGTGTTGATGATTCGCGACGCGCGAATGGCGGTAACCGCAAGGTCCAGGTCTGCATCGTTCATTACGATTGCCGGGGCCTTGCCGCCCAGCTCCAGGTTGAGCTTGGTAACGTTCTGAGCAGCAGCGGCCATGATCCGCTGGCCGGTGCCGACGCTGCCGGTAAAGCTGATCATGTCGATCTTGTCGCTGGTCGTCAGCGCGCTACCAACGCCGGCACCGCTGCCGCAGACCACATTGAACACGCCCTTGGGCAGGTCGGTCTCGGCTACCAACTTGGCGAATTCGAAGCAGTTGTTCGGCGTCTCCTCGCTAGGCTTGATGACGATGGTGTTGCCCGTCACTAACGCCGGGGCCATCTTCCGGGCTATCAGGAAGAAGGGGAAGTTCCACGGGAGGATGCCGGCCACCACGCCCAGCGGCTTGCGGAACAGGAAGATGTTCTCGCCCGGGCGGTCGCTGGTGATGATTTCGCCCTCGATGCGCCGCGCCCACTCGGCCATGTAGTCGAGGTAGTCGGCGGTGAAGTTGACTTCCACGAGCGCCAGGCTCTGGATTTTGCCGCCTTCCTCGGTGATGACGCGGGCGAGACGCTCGGCGTTCTGGCGGATCTTGCTGGCGATGGCGCGCAGGTGGCCGGCGCGCTCGATGGCGGGCTTCTGGCTCCAGCCTTTCTGCGCGGCGCGGGCAGCGGTTATGGCGCGTTCAGCGGTGGCGGCGTCGGATTCGGGCACGCGCGAAAGCACCGCACCGGTGGCCGGATTGCGCACCTCGATGTGGTTGTCGCAGGCAACGAAGGCGCCGTCGATGTAGTTCTGGTAGGTGATTGGATCAGTCATGTCGGTCTCCTGAGGGTCAGTTGCTGGCCGTTTTCGGGGTGGGCTGCGGCAGGTCGTCCGGGCCGTGCTCGATGCGGTCGTGGGCACGCTTGATGAGGTACTGGTGGATCTGCTCCATCTGCTCCTGATCGAACGCCTCGCCAAAGGAGGGCATGCCGTCGGGGATGCGTGCGCCGTGGAGGATGCCGAGGAACTGCTTGTGGGTTTCCGGCGAGAGCATGCGCAGGTCCGGCAGCACGCCACCGCTGACGGCGTGGATGCCGTGGCACTGCGAGCAGTAGCCGTCATAGAGCTTGGCGCCGGCCTCGACCGTCGCCGCATCGGCGGTCAAAGGCGGTGGCTTGGGCGCATCCTCACGCGGCGCGGGTTCCTGCAGTTCGGCCGTACCGCCGAGCTTGTAGGTCAGCACCTGTGCATAGGGCTGCACACCGGCGCGCAGCGACAGAGCGCCGGCAAAGGTCGAGAAGGCACCGCCCCAGCCAGCCATGAAGGTCACGTACTGCTCACCGTCCACGCTGTAGGTGATGGGGGCAGCCATGACACCGCTCGCAGCGGGCTGCTCCCAGAGCTTCTTGCCGGTGTCGGCGGCATAGGCAATGACACGGCCGTCGGCGCTGCCCTCGAACACGAGATTCCCAGCGGTGCTCAGGGTGCCGCCGTTGAAGATGGTGACGTAGGGCACTTCCCAGGCCTGTTGCTGCTTGACTGGGTCCCAGGCAATCAGCTTGCCGGACCAGGTGTCGGCGTACTTGCCGAGGCCTTCGGGGTCCTCCGGCATCATCCCGGTCTTCAGGCCCAGCTGGTACATGCTCTTGAACTTGTTGCGCGCCGGCGCATCCGGCACGTGCTCGTACCAGGCGGACATGATGTGTGCCGGGATGTAGACGAGGCCAGTATCTGGGCTGTAGGACATGGGGTGCCAGTCGTGCGCACCCCAGAAGCCCGGCTGGACCAGCTTGGCCTTTTTCTCACCCTTCCAATAAGCGGCGGCTTCGTCGTCGACGATCGGGCGGCCTGTCTTCAGATCCACACCCTTGGCCCAGTTGATCGGCACGATATTCTCGGCTGACAGGAGCTCGCCGGTGGCGCGGTCAATGACATAGAAGAAGCCGTTCTTTGGCGCCTGCATCAGCACCTTGCGCTGCTTACCCTTGATCTCCAGGTCAGCCAGGATCATGTGCTGCGTGGCGGTGTAGTCCCAGGCATCGCCCGGGGTTGTCTGGTAGTGCCAGACGTATTCGCCCGTGTCGGCGTTGACCGCGACGATGGAGGAGAGGAAGAGGTTGTCGCCCTTGCCCTCGCTGCGCCAGATCGGGTCCCACAGCGAGCCGTTGCCGACGCCGATATACAGAAGATTCAGCTCCGGGTCGTAGGCAAAGGAATCCCAGGCGGTACCGCCGCCGCCTTGTTCGACAAAGGCGCGGCCGTGCCAGGTCTTCTTGGCGATCTCCATGCCCTTGCCTTCGGCGGGCTTGTCCGGATCGCCGGGCACGGTGAAGAAGCGCCAGGCCTGATCACCGGTCTCGGCATCGTAGGCGGTGACGTAGCCGCGCACACCGAACTCGGCGCCGCCGTTGCCGATTACCACCTTGCCATTGACCACTCGCGGGGCCCCGGTGATGGAGTAGCTGCGCTCCTTGTCGTAGCGGGTATCGACCGACCAGACACGCTCGCCGGTCTTGGCATCGATGGCTTCCAGGCGGCCGTCGAGCACGCCGACATAGACCTTGCCTTTCCACACGGCGACGCCGCGGTTGATTGCATCGCAGCAGGCCTCACCGGCGCGGGAGCGGTCGGATTGAGGGTCGTATTTCCAGATTTCCTTGCCGGTGCGGGCGTCGAGCGCATAGACGATGGAGAAGGGGCCGGTGGTGTACATGACGCCGTCGACCACGATGGGCGTGGCTTCCACGCCGCGGTCGATGTCGAGCTTGTAGCTCCAGGCCAGGCCGAGCTCGTCGACGTTGCCGTCGGTGATCTTCTTCAGCGGGCTGTAGCGCTGCTCGCCGTAGTCACGACCGTGACTCATCCAGTTGCCGGGTTCAGCGTCGGCATTGGCAATGCGCTTGCCGTCTACATCGGCGGCGTGCAGCGGCAGGGACAGCAGGGCGGCAAGGCTGGCGCCAAGCAGGGCGGTGGGCCGTCGGCCCGAACAGGGATCGAATTGATTCATCGAAGGCTCTCTCTTGTTATTGGTCTGGCCGCCCCGTGGGGCAGGTCTTTCAGAGAGAGCAACCGCTGTGCCAGCCATTCAAATAAGGCCGCAAAGCCAGGCATGGCGAGGCCTGGCGCAATCCCATACCCCCACAGCTAAAGCGCTCTGTCGCAACCGGACCGTCGCACAGCTGCGACAACTGTCGCGTCTCTGCGACAGAGGGAAGCGCCGCACGCCGCGCAAACACAGCTTATGCCGAGGGGACGATTCAGAGCGGACTAGCGGAACAGGGCGACTGCTATCCTCAGCTAGAACAAACCCATTGCCGGCCCTGGGGGCTATTGATTCTCAAGGAGATCCCGTTTGGCTCGCGTTGACCTAAACGTTCCGTTTTCTGAAAAAGACGAGGCGAAAGCACTCGGCGCCCGCTGGGATCCGCAGGCGAAAGCCTGGTACGTCCCCGACGGTAGAGATTTAGCACCATTGGCGAGATGGCTTCCCCAGCACCACGAGTCGGATCTCGAACCCGAGCCTGAATACCCCATACGGTCGCCTTATTACTTTGTTGTCGAGTCGAAATCCGATTGTTGGAAATGCGGCAGCTCAACGCGTGTGCATGCATTTATGTTGCCCGAGGGGCACGAGCAGTTCGAATACGCAGACGAGGAGGACGAGGGGTTCACCCTAGGCAGCCCGCGCGGTTATTGGGAGCGCTACGGTGAAAGGGGAAAGGTGTCTAACGTCTATGGCTTGTCTCTCTCGGTAGTAGCGCAGCTTCGAACCCATACAAGCCGCTACAAGCCTGCCTATAGCCAGCAGGCTGGCGAAACCTACTTCATGAATCATTGCGAGCACTGCGGGGCGAAGCTCGGCGACTTCTATATGCATTCAGAGCCGGGTGGTGCGTTTTTCCCAACGTCACCTGCCGAAGCTAGCACCATGGTCCTGCACAAGGTCGACGCACCGTTCGAGGCCAACGGCAGCATGGGCTACGCATCGGATGATTTCTTCGAGTTCATGCAACGCAAAAGCGGTGAATAACAGACCCCTACTTCAACACCGGGCTTCGCCATACGACTATCCCAACAACAACAGCTGATAGCCACTTCGATCCCCCAAGCTAAGCAGCTAAGCAGACCGAAAGCGTTCACCCATTCGAACAAGGACGTGCGACATGAGCCATGCAATAGAGGACGCTAGCGGTGACAACCAAGAGGTCGTGGAGCTGCTGCGCCAGGCCAAAGTCCTTGCGGTGCGTTACCGCCAGCTAACCGGCAAGCCGCTGGGCATTACGGGGGAAGTTGCAGAATTTGTGGCAGCGGCGATTCTTGGTCTGGATCTGCACGCGGCCCGAACCGCTGGGTATGACGCAACCGAGATGCGAGAGGGGAAGCTCGTTCGGGTACAGATCAAAGGACGATGCATCGCTGATCCGAAGCTCGTAACAGGACGGGTTGGAAAGATCGACCTCAGGCAGCCGTTCGATACCGTACTGCTGGTCTTATTGGATATGGATCTGAATGCCCTTGTGATGTACGAAGCCGAACGCGTTGCTGTCGAAGCATTACTGACCAAGCCTGGATCAAAGGCCCGAAACGAGCGCGGTTCGGTTGGGATCAGTCAATTCAAAGCCATCAGCACTGTCCGTTGGATAAAAAACAGTGACGGCCAAATCAAGAGCGGCTAACACTGATCCGCCACGATGACGCACGGGCTCAGCGAACCGATTAGGACGCTCCAACTAACGCTATGAAAGGAGGCGAGCCGCCCCAAAGGAACGGCCCGCGACCTAGCCTAGCCTGTAGCCATGCCAGAAACAGCTCGTCGATACAGCACGACCATTTCGTCGAGCAGCGCTTCGGCGGCATACAGCGTCATCTTCAGCCGCACGTCCTGGGGATAGAACCCGTCAGGCCCGCCAATCTGCTGCAGCAGATCCTTGACGATGTCGGCACGCAGTTCGGCCTCAGCCAATACGGGCTGTCGTGCAGACGAACACACAGATAATGACGGCGCCGAAGGCGCTCTCGGACGGTGAGGGAAGGGGAGAAGCCTGGATTCAAGATCAGCCATGGCACACCTCCGAAGAGGCGACATCAATCAGAGCTGAGGAATCAAGGTGGAGCGCGGGCGTAAAAAGGGGATAGCGCATTCTGCTTATGCTCCTCGAACTGGTTAAGGAGCCACAACCACCCGTTGTCACGCGGAATGGAGGTGGACCGCACGGGGGTGACAAACCGGCGTCCGAGGGAACCGGCCAGGCCGAAGCCTGCCCCGCACGGCCCACCATAGAATGCCGGAACCAGACACAGTGAAGTGCCGGCCGGACATTTATGGCGCTGCCGCGCCCTCGAACGGTTTCAGGTTGTCACACCCGGTCGCGGGATTTACCACGACCGGCGCAGTCTAGCGCGGGGGTTAGTGAAGGGCAAACATGCTGGGGCGTAGTTGAGAGGAGGCTTGGTGAATCTTGTTGAGGGCGAATTCGAAAGGCCGCTCTCGGCCAATAGGAGTCATTGGGCCAAGCCAGAAGCAATCCTTTGATGCTCCTTTCGCAACTCACTTGTCGACACTTACTTAAATACGTTTTTGTACCAGTTAGCGGTTCACCCCTTGGTGATGTTCAGGTCGCTCGATCAGATTTTGCTCTCTCGCTTAGACGCCAAAGCTTCAGCCCAAATCGTATTTTTCCCGTTGCACATGGAGCCGCTGAGGCACACATCGATATGTCAGACTGGCAGTGCGCTGCCTCTCTTGGGCCAGCATCAGTCGGGACTCACGCCATGCCCAGCAAGCGTCTAGAAGTGAAGAAACGTCACCATTATGTGTGGGCAAACTACCTGACTCGCTGGGGGAACGGGACGAATAATGTCTCCTACACGACGAAACTCGGGAATTTTGCGCACGACAGCGTGCGCGGCTTGGTCATAGACGACTACTTCTATACGACGACCTTCCTTAGTCGTCAGCATATTCAAGTCATTGAGTCCGTAATCAGACAAAGCTGCAAGGGTCTGCGTGAGGAGCATCGAGCCTACCTCGCAGAGTTCCTGTCGGCTCAAGCAGGAGAGGCAATGTACCGACAATCAGGTATCCAGGATCGTGAGATCGAGCGGCAACTTGATGTACTGAAGAACAACCTACTGGAAAATCTTCACGCCTCCCATGAAAAAGACGCGCTCCCTGTACTGGCCGCCTTGGCCAAAGAAAATTTCGACATTCTCGAAAAGAAGGAGCACATGATTAACTTCATGGCTTTCTTGGGCCAACAGATAACCCGTACTAAAACGTTTCGCGACAGTGCCATTCAGGCGCTTTCTCGAAACAGCACAATGGAGATCGACCGAGGAGACGCGATGGCCCAGGCATGGTGGTTTCTGAGCTACGTATTTGGGATGAACATTGGTTTCGACCTTTACGCCGGCCGCCACACTGCTAAACATGCCCTTTTGATAAACGATACCAAGCTGCCTTTCATCACCAGCGATCAGCCTGTCGTGAATGTCCATGCACGCGTGTCGGAAACCGAGTTAATAGCACCCGAATACGCCGACTTTCATTACCCCATTTCACCTCGAATCGCATACGCGATTTGCGATTCGACGCGGTTTAGCCAGGGTAAGAATCTAGTCGACGAGGCAATCGTCGTTGAATTCAATACCAAGCTCGCCGCTCAAGCTATGGTGCATATTATCGGCGATTCTGTAGACGCTATTCGCCCATACAAGCAGTTCATCGGGCAGCGCTACCGCAGATCCCGACCCGATGTCAGCACATCGTAAAACCCGGCTGAATTGCCTGGTTGCGGGATCAAAAACGAGCAGTCCACGCTGACGCCGAAGCCTATATGCACGATATAATGACTACGCTCGCTCTTCGCCGCCTAGAAATATATTCAGAAGTTCTGGGCGCCCTAGCTGACAATAGAGCATTGTTTCTAAGAATGGCTTATTGTCTTTTATCATGGAGAGAACCTCTGGAACCATCAGTCCAGAAGCTTCGGACACTTGCTCCAGCATAATCTCATACCAAGAAGGGTTAAGTAGGTTTATATGCTGATTCGCATCAGAGTGAATCTCAGCATACTGTTCAGGCGTGATGATGCGCTCCACATCCCTAAATTGATGCAGCACATCAGTTGCATACGACATTCGAAAAAACAGTGATATGAGTGTGCGCCAAGATATCAGATTGTAGCCCAGCTTATGTATTGCCGGTAGAAAGGCATCCACTCTAAATATAATTCTAGCAATAAATGCTGATGATTTGACGGCATCAACTGGTAGCATTGTTCCGATTACGCTTAAAGCTCCTGAGCGTAAAAAGCCGTTGGCCACTGAAGCATGAGATCCCCCAACAGCGGAAGTCGAGCAAGCGCTAAGCATGACAATAGGCGGCACACGGGCCTGGTTGAACAGTTTCCAGCTATCCAATTTTTCCTTCCCGATTTGAAGCCAACCTGGCTGCGTAAGTCCGCCGTGGTCGCCGTGACAGTCGAAGATGACTATAGAACCCTTAAAACTGTTTAGGGCCGCAATGACTTCAGCTATGGAACTAACATCGACGAATTGGACGCTGGTACCGTTTTCTAACGGAAAGCAATCGATGGCAACCTCAAGAAACTTTCTAATTTTATCGTGGTTTGTAAATGAGCGAATCACAAGCACATTGTGAAGGTCTTGGGCTGGCAATGTTATAGGTGCGCCAAGGGCGGCGAATTGAAGAAGCATATTCCCCGGAGTCATGGGAATCTTACTTACCTCATGACTTATCATCAATGGCAAGTTCCCCAAATACACCCACTCTAACGGGGCATCGCTACAAATCTTACAGCTATCAAAATTAGTCACTATCAAATCGGTGAGCTGGTCACTGATATTGGATTTAATCTCGTCGGAAAGCGACTTAAACTTCAATTGCAGCTGGCGAAGCGACTTGGGGTCTGTTCTCTTGTGAGTGAACTCTAAGTCCTTTAGCTTTGCCTGGTGCAGATTTACTGCGTTAGGCAATCGAATAGCCGGAATACACTCATTGGTGCCAAGCAGCCCAATTGAATAATTTGTAGCAGCTAGCTCCAGCTGCCTTTCTCTAAGTATCTCACCTATATATGGCAGGTCGTAGGGATTTTCAAGTTTACCCATATCTGATGATATAGAGATGCCAGAGTATCCAGGGTTCTTGATAAGACCATTTCTTACAAACTCCCTTTGCCACGGAGCTCTGACCTGCCTGAATAGCTGATTCCAGAAAATTGAGTTCGTATTATAATAAAGCCCCATAATCGACGGGCTATAAACAATTGCCTCGCCAGCACCCTTCTTGGGGATCAGTCCAATTATCGACTCAACGCCGCATTTTATTGCGCTGTAAAATTCGTTAATTTGATCTGGCGGGATTCTGTCATGGGTTGTGAATTTGAACCCAAGCGACAGATGCAGAATCTCATTTGCCAGGGTGGCCCCGGAGCCATAATAGGGGCAATTTGCGGAGCGTGTATATTTAGCACGAGTTTGTGCTGGTATATCTTGCTGGCTACCAGAGTCGCGCGAGATTTTTATGAGCTCTTCATGTATTGCCTTGTCAAACGCATAAATCAAGTCAGAAGAATGTACTTTAGAAAGATTGATTACACCCGGGGACTCGCTAGGCGCTGCCACGAGTACAGATTTTTCCTTTGAAATATCTAGCGTCATTATCTTGTCAAGATATTCGGATGGCGTGATTATTATAATAAAGTCGCCAGTAGTTAATTCTGCTATTGCATCTATTAAGTGGGATCCAATAGTAATTATGTTTTTGAACACACCGCTAGTACGGTATGAAATTAGATCATCTTGAGACAAGAAAATCTCCGCAGAATCTATTGGCGCAAGAGCAGCGCTTACTAGGAGCGGAATAAAATCCTCAGAGGCCACGCCGCGTTGCCATCCTTGAAAAATAGTGTCTTCATCTTCATCTTCATCGATAGGAGCTATTAGGACATAAGAAATTTGAGCCATGATATTCCGACTATTATCTGAAAAACAGTTTAGGTTTGCGTTAATACAATGACTGTCAGTTCAAGCTATTTCACTTAGGCTGGCAACTGTTACCACACAGAATGGCTCATCATGAAAGATATTTCAGCCGCAGGTTTCGCAACCACAGCCATTTTTCGGGAAATAGAGAAAGGCCGCTCCTGGCCGTGTTCAGCTTGTAGTGACAGGCCCTAAGCGGCTAGGGAAACTCTGAAGAAGACTTGCTGATTTTGGCAGAATGCCCGAACTCCACCCCGCCGAGTTTTCCGATGAAGCAGATGACCTTCGCCGATGCCGAGTACGCCGGCAAGCGCAAGCAGACCCGCAAAGAACTGTTCTTGCTTGAGATGGATCGGGTGGTGCCGTGGAAGGGTTTGATTGCCCTGATCGAGCCTCATTACCCGAAGGGCGAAGGCGGTCGTCCGGCGTACCCATTGATGGCGATGCTGCGCGTGCACCTGATGCAGAACTGGTTCGGCTACAGCGATCCGGCGATGGAAGAAGCGCTTTACGAGACCACTATCCTGCGTCAGTTTGCCGGGCTGAGTCTGGAGCGTATCCCCGACGAAACCACGATCCTTAACTTCCGTCGGCTGCTGGAGAGGCATGAGCTGGCTGCTGGCATCTTGGCCGTCATCAATGGTTATTTGGGTGACCGGGGCCTGTCGCTGCGTCAAGGCACCATCGTCGATGCCACGCTTATCAACGCGCCAAGTTCGACCAAGAACAAGAACGGCAAGCGCGACCCGGAGATGCACCAGACCAAGAAGGGCAACCAGTATTACTTCGGTATGAAGGCGCATATCGGCGTTGATGACGAGTCGGGCTTAGTGCACAGCGTGGTGGGCACGGCCGCCAACGTGGCGGATGTCACGCAGGTCGACAAACTGCTGCACGGCGAAGAGAACATGGTAGGTGCCGACGCGGGGTACACCGGCGTTGAGAAACGTCTTGAGCATGAAGGCCGCGAGGTGATCTGGCAGATCGCCGCCCGTCGTAGCACATACAAGAAACTCGATAAGCGCAGCGTGTTGTACAAGGCCAAGCGCAACATCGAAAAGGCCAAGGCCCAAGCGCGCGCCAAGGTCGAGCACCCGTTCCGAGTGATCAAGCGCCAGTTCGGCTATATGAAGACGCGCTTCCGGGGTCTGGCAAAGAACACGGCGCAACTGGTGACACTATCTTGCGTTGTCGAACCTATGGATGGCACGCCGACATTTACTGACGAATGCAGGAGAGGTGCGCCTGTAATGTGGGAAAAGGCTACCGCGAGGTGCTCGCGGCGGCAAAAAACACAGAGATGAACGGATGGCTTGATCAATTTTCGGCAAGTCGCCGCTTTAAAAATCGGCAAGGGTAGAATTGGGCCGGAAATGCAGGGCTACTTCAGACCATCCCTAGGAGCGTCCGCTGTGGCCGACAGCTGTCCGTTGTAACCGGCGGCTATCGGCCAGGAGCGGCCGGTCGCAGGCTGGTGGACAAGTAAAAGTTGTTCACTCTACACAGCTCCAAAGTTTGCGCAGGGTGAAAAACCGCAGAGCGGTTTCCGCCAATTCTTATCCAAGCTACCTTACTGCTAACACTTGGGATCGGGGCTTAAACCATGGATGACTACGAAGAGTACGACGAAGAAATTCCTTACCAGAACCCTGAAGATATTGGTCAAATGGCGATTTACTCAGCCCTAAACAGCCTGGTGTTCTTCGCAAACAATCTCGACTTCAGCAACCAAGCGATGAATCTCACGATTGTGGATGAGTTCATCATGGATCTTGAGTACGGATACCTTCGTAGTAAATTCGATGAGACAAATACGCCTTACCAGCCGATGTTCCTATCTGCGCAGTCACAGATGTGGATTTTCTCTGCTTACGAGCTGATGCGTACATGGCGTGAGAAAATAAGTAAGTACCTCAAAGCAGCAGACAACGGCGGCCTTCCGCTAAAGCTGAAGGAGCAGCAGAAGCCCATAGGCTACGAGAACTACACGATCCAAAGACGCATCGATGAAATTACCCTACTCATCGAGAATCCAGAGTTCGTCGAGACGATGAGGGATGACCTAAAGCGTACTCAAATGCTGTTCACTCAGATGGAGATCCTGCGGATGTCGCTAGCAAAGCATCAGATGAGAAAGCGTCCCAGCGCTGCTGTCCTGACACCTACCGTTGGGTACATGAATCGCTGGTGTGGCTCCTTGGAATACCAGATCAACAGCGGCCAGGTGATCATCTGCAATCTGAGCCGCAGAGACATTGCGGATGGGATTCGAGCGATACCGGCAATGATCGTCCCCTCAGACGAAGACCTCAAGTTATTTGAAACTGCCATGCGCGGGCCTAGCGATGATTAGCTCAAGTCAATGTTCAAGGAATAAATATTATCTGCGCCACTATTTATGGAGATTCCCGCAGTGAAGCGTAACTAAAGGGGGCGGAGTGGTTAAAAATAAACCACTCCGCCCCCTTAGTTATGCACGCCCCCTATTGTCCAATCGTTGAACCCGTTAGGCCCGTTTGAGCAGTATCGCTCCGCGAGTCACTTAAGGTTGGGCTACTTGGAAACCTTATACCGACCTAAGCGTAACTCTGGCAGTGGATCATCAGGTGCGTGCTTCAGCCACAGCATCGCTCCGTCCGACTCAGCACCGGCGGTTTCAATGATCGAGTACGCGAGTTGAACGGTTTTATACCGCAGCAGAGGTACTAACTCCTCAGGGATTGATGGATCCCGTGAGGTTGAGCCATAGGCTAGCTGAATTGCCAAGTCATCTAGAGCGACATCAAGAAACAGTAGAGAGCGGCTATCCAGCCGTTGATTCCAATTTTCTTGTCGCAAACTTGCCAATATATCCAGTGCTTTGGGCAATGAAGGCATGCGACGTGCGTATACGCTCGCTACCATTGCATCAAAAATGGGCTGGAAGCGTTCCTGAAAGTTCTCGCTCGAGTCCATCAAGAGGGTGGCCGCAACTCTTACAGCTTGGCCTGAAGTTCTTGTGCAGTCAGAATTGATATTGCAGACGATATTTCTCAGCAGATCGTCCAACTCTCCCTCAGTCCTATCTCCACTGCTCATGAGGGAGAAATGAAGTTTCATCCGTTCAAAGGAAAATTTCTTCAGCTTTTCATCAAGTGTGAGCACTCGCGTCCTTATCTTTGCAATCTGACGGTCCTTCTTTTTTAGAGAGCAGAGATGAACGCAATGAGCCAGAATCTCGTCTAGATAGTCGATGATTAGTCCCACGGAGTCTCGAAGGTCATCACTGGCATTGAGATCATTCAAAAGATCATCTTGATCTACGCTGATCCACTCCTCGACTACATCAAGGAGCTTAGAAATTTGGGCAGTCGATGGCTTGCTACGCATTAATGCGAACCATATTTCTGATAGTTGAAGGCTTGCTCCGCCAATGCTGTAACTACGTCGCCCATGCGCGGGGCTCAGCTGCATGTATCCGCTACCGAACGGTCTAAGTGTGTTGTTCAGTAGTTTGTCAAGAAACTGAGAAGCGGCGTCACCAGACGGCACCGGCCAGTTCAACGTGAGGGCAGCCCTAGAGTTAGGAATCACCGGCCATTGTCCAGGCTCTACAGTTCCCCAAAGCAAGTCGCCCACCTCTTGCGTCTCCTCTGGTGTAAGCAAACCAACCTGGCGCAGTTCCTCCAAGCGACGCCAAACTAACCAGGAGGGCTCACTGCTTCTTGGTGCCCTCAGTTTGAATATGAGGTCTCGGGCAATTAGGCGCCAATCAAGCGAGGTGTCCCTTTCTCCGTCCGCCGAGAAGTGCCTTGTGAGTTCAAGTACGTTGAACCAATCCTCTAGATGGTAATCGTTAATCCCAATCGAAGGTGCCACTGGAAGTTGAAAAACTAGAAATAGCGTGCGGGACTGAGCTCTATTGGACATCGACTCCAGTGTTCTAGAAAGAGCCTGGCATGTTGGCTTCCACATAGATGGCGTAGATTGGAAGGATGCAGTGCTATGTAGACTAATTAGCTGTTGTGCCAAGTGCAAAAGAAGCGACTCATCTCCTATGCGGATAACGAGACGCCCGAACACTTCGATGAGGAATTCTGTTCGGCCGCTAGTTCCAGACGCTTGTTGCCGTCCATTGAACTCAGCTGTGATGAGTCGAATCAGCTCTTGCACGAGATCTTTAGCAGTATCTTCGCTAAGCAGGGCTATTTCATAACGATTGAGCCATCCCGTCCGATGCGGGGGTAGGGCAATGTCGCGAGGCTTAAGGGCGTCTTTTTGATTAGCTCGCAGTAATAGCCCCGTAGAGCGTTCAGGTCTGTCAGCGAAGCGTGCCCACCAAGCAGCTTGCAGCATTTCCTTCGCGTAGAAATTCCCGTTCCGTGTGTATGGCATCAACCCGATCCGCTCAATGAGCTCCAGCCATGCGAAGCTGGCTGAGATTTTCTCGCGGAGGTCCGATGGGGAGCCATGTCGGGTGGTTATAGAGGTAGAGCCTAGGTCGAAGTGCGTTACTCGCTGCCTATTCGAACTCGGAATCTCAGCTTCAGCGTTTAGCGCTGCCATTAATATCTTGAGCTCTTCTCGGGCAGAGTAACCTCTAGCACCCAGAGCGTTGACGCGGTCATTGAAGTCCTCCTTGGCATGTTGCTCACGCTCCTCCTCATATCCTTCGTCCTGCACTACCCCTCGCGACGCCGTTTGTAATGTTTCGGAAAATTCCACGGCACGTTGAATGAGACTTGCAATCAAGCAAGCCCAAGCTTCTTTCGATATGAGTTCCGGATCGTCGGGGCGTGAGCGCTGCTGGCGCCGAAGAGACAAAATGGCTTGCTCGTAAAGTGAAATAGCCGACGATGGATCTCCGACTTCCGCGAGCAGTGATGCCTTGAGTACCTGAATGAAAGTGTCGGAGCTTTTTGGCCGCCACTTCGTGACACTTTCCAGTGCAGAAACACGGTCTGCGTTTTGAAGGTGGCGCAGGACATCTTCGTAGACAAGTCGGTCTTGAATAACCGGGTCTTGCTTCGCCACCTGCTGGAGTTTTTCCCTGAGTTCGTTGTACGGCACAGCCCGGTGCGACTGTCGTGCCCACGCCAAGAGCGCAATAGCTGCTTGCTTCCACGTCTTTCGCAAGCAACTCGCATCCGAAATGCCCATATTTTTCAAAAAACGAGACGTTTCCTCTGGAAGATTCTCAATTGCGTGTGAGTTTTGCGCTAATACTGCATCGCGACCGATCGCTGCAAGGTTATCGTCCAGCGGTGCAAGCACTACCTGCTGAACCCAACAGTACAGTTCAATGATCGTAAAAACTGTTTGAGGGGGTAAGGCCGCTATTTGTTCGCGGCGCAGAGCTTGGTGCAAAAATGATTCCAGCCAATTAGCGACAGCACGGAATCTATTCCGGATGTTGCTTGGGGCAACTAACCAACCGGGGTATGTGCTCCGGTAGTCAGTTAGGGCAGGCAGTTGGCAAAGGAACCAGGACAATTCTTTATTTGTCGAGTCGCCCTGCTGGAGAGAATGAAGCAAAGGATAATCTCCCCAGTCGAGCGGTGAGTCGGAGAGTGGAGTTTCCAAATCCTTGAAAAGCTTCCAGTAGCGTGTCTGATAATCTTTCCTATCGCCATTCGCGCCGATAGGGAGGAGAACTGGAACTACGCCTCGGGCTTCATACAACTTACGCTCACCGAGGGTCGGTTCCTCTCCTAAGAATAGGTAGACCGGCAGCGCATGCTTGTTCAGCATGTCGCGAACCCAGCCTAACCAGTGGAGAAAATTTGGATCGTCACCAGAAAAACCAATCAAGCAGAAGACGTTTTCCAGCAGTGACT
>NZ_JAMOIC010000005.1 GCF_024448895.1 Stutzerimonas stutzeri | reverse complement strand
GGCGATAACTGCAATGGTTGATCAAATACGAGGAACAGCACGTAGGATGGGTTGAGCCTGCGATACCCATCACTCATGAGCGCACACTCTTGATGGATTTCGCTTCGCTCAACACCATCCCACGGGGACAGGACTAGCTCACGCCCATATATCGATCGCTGCGGTGATTGATCGCAAGGACGAGGTTCAGCGCCACGGCGCCAAGCACCGAGAGCGCAACCTTTTCGGGCGGCACGATGAATACCGCCGCCAGCACGATCAGCGCATCGATGCCCATCTGGAAGGTCCCGGCACGCAGGCCGAAGCGCTCCTGCAGGAACAGCGCAAGGATATTCACACCCCCGAGGCTGGCGCGGTGGCGGAACAGCATCAACAGCCCGATGCCCATGGCGAAACCGCCGAACAGCGCGGCGTAGTAGATGTTCAGCTCGGCAAAGCGAATCCAGTTCGGCGTCAGCTCGGCCAGCAGCGAAACCAGGCCCACCGCGATGATAGTGCGCAGCGTGAAGCTCCAGCCCATGCGCCAGATCGCCAGCAGGTAGAAAGGAATATTGAGCGTGAAGAACACCAGCCCGAACGGCCAGCCGGCGACGTACTTGAGCAGGAACGCCAGGCCCACGGTCCCACCGGTCAGCAGCCCGGCATGACTGTAGAAGGCGATGCCCAGCGCCACCATGGCGGTGCCCAGTAACAGCGCCAGCGCATCCTCCCAGAGCGGATGACGGACGAAAATCGCGGCAATGGTTTCCGCCTGCTCGGCGTCCGAATGCTCAGCGTCAGGATGCATAGC
Source organism: Stutzerimonas stutzeri (assembly GCF_024448895.1). GTDB lineage: Bacteria > Pseudomonadota > Gammaproteobacteria > Pseudomonadales > Pseudomonadaceae > Stutzerimonas > Stutzerimonas stutzeri_Q. The sequence continues at coordinate 328,546 of NZ_JAMOIC010000005.1, read as the reverse complement.
GTCTGCTTGTACTGCGCCACGCTGCACTGCGCTCGGCTTGTCGTTCGACATGGGAGGTGTCTCGTGGGAAGCGGAGGGAAAGCATAGAAGCTGACGCCAGGTGAGAACTTGGCGCCGGTCAAGGAAGTCGCGGCGGTCGTGGCTCAGCGGCGCTGCCAGGTCTCGAAACGGTAACCCGGCGCTTCAGCCTCGGCCGGATGTGCCTGGCAATCGACACGCTGCCAGTCGGCATCGTCGAAAGCCGGGAAAAAGGCGTCGCCCTCAGGGGCCGCATCGATCCGAGTGAGGTACAGACGCTGCGCTTGCGGCAATGCCTGGGCGTAGAGTTGCGCGCCGCCAATCAGCATCAGCTCCTCGACGCCCCGCTCGCGCGCCCACTGCTCGGCGCGAACCAGCGCAGCGTCGAGCGCAGTGAAGGTTTCGGCACCGTCGAGCTGCAGATCGCGCTGGCGGCTGACCACAAGATTCAGGCGACCCGGCAGTGGGCGGCCAAGCGAATCCCATGTCTTGCGACCCATGATGATGGGCTTGCCGAGGGTCATGGCCTTGAAGTGCTTGAGGTCGGCCGGGAGATGCCAGGGCATCTTGTTATCGAGGCCGATGACGCGGTTGTCCGCCAGGGCCGCGATCATCGCGAGGGGGAGAGAGGTCTGATTCATGGCGGCGAGAATATCAGAGCGCCTACCGGGCAGTCAGCGCCGCCAGATACACGTCAGCATCACCAAATGGTCATATCTCATTTACCAAAGCGTCAAGCCGTCGTCATTGATAGGCTTCAGGCTTACCGCTCCCCCTCCACGGAGACGCCCGCAATGGCCCGCCACAGCCGCCCTACCCTGCGCCATCTGTTTACAGCCTGCAGCCTGTTGCTGCCGATCGCTGCTTTCGCCGCCACACCTGATGCATCGGTCGCAGCCAAGGACGGCCGTGACGAGCCTCATCCGCTGGTCATCGCCCACCGCGGCGCCAGCGGCTACGTGCCCGAGCACACACTCGCCGCCTACGCGCTGGCGATTCTGCAGGGCGCCGATTACGTGGAGCCGGATCTGGTCATGACCCGCGACGGCGAGCTGGTTGCCCGTCACGACAACGAGCTGGGGCTGACCACCGACGTGTCGCAGCACCCCGAGTTCGCTGACCGCAAGCGCACGCAGATGGTCGACGGCGTGAAGCTCACCGGCTGGTTCAGCGAAGACTTCACCCTGGCCGAGCTGAAGACGCTCCGCGCCATAGAGCGCATCCCGACGATCCGCCCCGGTAATGCACGCATGGACGGCAGCCTGGAGATCCCGACCCTGCAGGAGATCATCGATCTGGTGAAGACCATGCAGCTGAGCGAGCGCCGCCGCATTGGCCTCTACCCCGAAACCAAGCATCCAACGCACTTCCAGCAGCTCGGCCTGGCGATGGAAAAGCCGCTGGTGCGCGTGCTCCATCGCAACGGCTATGCCGGCCCCAATGCACCGGTGTACATCCAGTCCTTCGAAGTCGAAAACCTGAAAACCCTCAGCCGCCTCACGCAGCTGCGCCTGGTCCAGCTGTTCGGCGGCGGCCAGCCGTACGATCAGCAGGTTCGCGGGACCGACCTGACCTACGCCCAGATGGCGACCGCATCCGGCTTGAAGGCCATTTCCGCCTATGCTGCCGGCGTGGGTCCAGAGAAGTCCTACATCATTCCGCGTGACGCCGGTGGCAACCTCGGCAAGCCCACCGACTTCGTACCGAACGCCCATGCGGCTGGGCTGAAAGTGCATCCCTACACCTTCCGTGCAGAGAATGTCTTCCTGCCGACCAACCTGCGCAAAGGCGACTCCCCGTCTGCTCGCGGCGACATCGAAGCCGACATCCAGGCGTTCCTGGACGCCGGCATTGATGGGCTGTTCATCGACCAGCCGGACATCGCGGTGAAGGTTCGCGCCGCGAAATAAGCCTTACCCATCCAGCCAGGGACCCGCCACGCGCGGGGCCTCGGCCGATCAGGCCCGGGCAACGTCAGGCAATGACCTGTTGCTCCCGCAGGGCTGCCAGTTGCGCCTCGCTCTTGCCCAGCACCCGGCGAAGCACCTCGTCGGTATGTTGGCCATGCAGCGGCGGCGCTTTTGGCCTAACGGTCGGCGTCCGCGACAAACGCAAGGGGCTGCGCACCATCCTCACTTCACCCGCGATCGGGTGCTGCGCGCTGATCACCACCTCACGATAACGTGCGGGCTCGGCATCGAATGCCTGCTCCACATCTTTTACCTCGCCCACGGGGATTCCCTGTTCACGCAGCGCGGCGATTAGCGCCGCGCTTTCCCATTCGGCAAAGGCCTGCTGGAGAAGCGGCAGCAGCGTTTCTCGATGCTCGGTCCGCCCTTTGTTCTGGCAGAACCGAGGATCAGCATGCAGCGCCGGTTGTTTCAGAACCTCCAGGCAAAGCCGCCGGTATTGCTCGTCGTTTCCCACCGCGAGCGCGATACTGCCGTCCGCTGTATCGAACAGCTGATAGGGGACGATGCTGGCGTGGGCATTGCCGTAGCGTTGCGGCACCTTGCCGGTGTTGAGATAGCCCGAGGCGATGTTGGCGAGAAAATGCAGGGCGCTGTCTGAGAGGGCGATGTCGACCGACTGGCCCAGCCCGGATTTTTCCCGCTCGAACAATGCGGCGAGGATGCCCTGCACCGCATTCATCCCGGTGACCAGATCGATGAAGGCCACGCCCAGGCGCATGGGCTCGCCGTCCTTCTCGCCGGTGATCGACATGAAGCCGCTCTCGGCCTGAATGATGAAATCGTAGCCCGGCCGATTCTCCATCGGATTGCCGCGTCCGTAGCCGGTAATCGAGCAGTGCACCAGTCGCGGATTGACCGCCGCCAGCGTTTCGTAGTCCAGCCCTAGACGCTTGAGGCTGGCGGGCAGGAAATTCTCAACCACCACGTCAGCCTGGGCAGCAAGATCAAGGATCAGTTGGCGCCCTTCCGGCTTGCGCAGGTCCACCGCCAGGCTCTGCTTGTTGCGGTTGGTGCTGAGGTAATAGGTGGAGATCCCGGCCTTGGCTGGTGGCATCCAGCTGCGCGTATCGTCACCCTCGAAGCTCTCGATCTTCCAGATTTCGGCACCGAGATCAGCCAGGGCCATGGTCGACCAGGGCCCGGCCATGATGCGAGTCAGGTCCAGCACCTTGATGCCGTTCAAAGCGCTCATCACGATCTCCTTCTTGTAATGGTGATTGGGCGATGGCACCGAACTTGACCCAAGCAGAACGAAATCACAACCGTGAAGAACGACACTACCGTTCGATTATCGAACGGTTTCGTACCAACCGCCGGCCCAGCCCGAGAAACCATCGTTAAGGTGGTCACGTCTGTCTCTATAGCGGAATTGACCGAAGCGCCCTGATGGGCTTTCGTTCGTAGATCGGCCCCTACAACAACTACAACGGGAAGCTCCTATGACACCTCTCCTCAAGCGTGCTGCGCGCCTGTTAATGCTGAGCACTGCCCTGCCACTTGTCTCCATCTCCGTGAACGCCGCTGACTGGCCCACCGACACGGTTCGCCTGGTGGTGCCCTATGCGCCCGGTGGAACCACCGATGTGCTGTCGCGCAAGGTCGCCGACCTGTTGCAGAAGGAAATCGGCACCGTGGTGGTGGAGAACCGTCCGGGCGCTGGCTCGACCATGGCCACCGGGCAGCTGGCCCGCGGCGGGCGTGGTGCCGATCACAGTATTCTCATGGCCTCGCCGGGCCACACCATCGGCCCGGTGATTTACAAGAAGTTGCCCTACGACCCCGTGAAGGACTTCCGCTTCATCCGCAACGTGATTGAGATTCCCAATGTCATGGTGGTTCCGGCAAACAGCCCCTACAACAGCGTCGCGGATTTCATCAAGGCAGCGAAAGACAGGGAGATGACCTTCAGTTCTGCAGGAGTCGGCAGCTCCATCCACATGTCTGGCGAGCTGTTCAAGACTATGACCGGCACTAAGATGACCCACGTGCCCTTTCGTGGCAGCGGCGAGGCACTGCCTGCGCTGCTGAGCGGCGATGTCGATGTGTCCTTCGAGAACATGCCGACCGTGCTGTCCCACATTCAATCCGGCAAGCTGCGGGCACTGGCGGTGACCTCCGCCAACGCGTCGCCCTATCTGCCAGGCGTGGAGCCCATCTCGAAGCTGGGTGCCGACTACGGACTTGGCGACTTCGTCACCACCGCCTGGTTTGGTCTGATCGCCGATGACAGCATGCCGGATGAAGCCGTGCAGACGCTGCAGACCGCGCTGGACAAGGTTATGGCTGATCAGGGCTTCAAGGATTTCGTCGCACAGATCGGCGGCGAACCGGCCAGCCAGCAGGGTGATGCGTTCCGACAATATGTCGCAGAGGACGTCGAGCGCTGGCAGGACGTCGCGGGCCAGGCCGAACTCCAGTAAGGGGCTGCCATGACCCGTGCAGAGCCGCGCCAGCGCTGGGCCAACATAAACACCCTGCTCGGCGCATTCTGGCTCGTCGCTGCGCTGGTGTTCCTGTTCTATCTGGTGCCGAACCACATCGATGAGGCGCCGATGGTCGAGAATCCGATGCAGTCACCGCGCTGGCTACCGACCGTAGCCGGCTGGCTGATCGCGGTGCTGTCGCTGGCGCTGATTCTCGAAGGCTGCTTTCGCCCACCGGGGCGCCCGGAGGCGTCTGGAGCGGGTGCACCCGCGTGGCGCTGGCTGCTGATGCTGGCTGGCCTCGCCGCCTACTGGCTGATGTTCGAGCCGCTGGGCGCGATTCTCGCCGGTATCCTCGGCACCCTGCTGCTGTTCATCGCCCACCCTGTGCGCAAACCCTGGCTCTATGTGCTGGCCATCGGGCTGCCGTGGCTGGTGAGCCTGCTGTTCATCCATGTGCTGAACGTCCCGCTGCCTTCAGGCACGCTTTGGGACTGATCCGCCACGCTCGCGAGTGACCGAATGGAAGGTGTTTCCGAAGTACTGAACCTGTTCCTGAGCGTCGACAACTTTATCGCGATCGGCGTCGGGGTATTGATCGGCGTCGTGGTCGGCGCCATTCCTGGCCTCACAGCCACCATGGCGGTCGCGCTGGCGCTGCCCTTCACATTCAGCCTCGCGCCGATCACGGCAATCCTGCTGCTGGTCGGCATCTACAAAGGCGGCATGTACGGCGGTTCGATCACCGCCATCCTGATCCATACCCCGGGCTCGCCTGCCTCAGCGTGCACGCTGCTGGATGGCTATCCGCTGACCCAGCAGGGCAAAGGCAAGAAGGCCTTGCAGATGGCGCTCTACTCGTCCTGCATCGCCGACGTGCTGTCGAACCTGGCGCTGATTCTGTTCGCGTCCTACCTGGCAAAAATCGCCTTGAATTTCGGTCCGCCGGAGTTCTTCTGGCTGATCTGCTTCTCGCTTACCGTGATCGTCTCGATCGCGGGCGACTCGGCCATCAAGGGCCTGATCGCGGCCAGCCTCGGCGTGATCGTTTCCACCATCGGCATGGATGTGGTGTACGGCAGCCAGCGGCTGACGTTCGACAACTACAACCTGATGGACCGGATTTCATTCGTGCCGCTGCTGATCGGGCTTTTCGCCATACCGGAGGTGCTGGACTTCTACCTCAAGAAGGCGGAGCCGCACATCCGCGCGGCTACCAGCGGGGCCAACCTGACCTTCAAAGAGCTCAAGGCCAGCCTGAAGACTATCGTTCGCGGCTCGATCATCGGCGTGATCATTGGCGCCATCCCGGGCACGGGCGCGACCGCGGCAACGTTCATCTCCTACGGCGAGGCCAAACGACGGTCGCCGAACAGGGCCAACTTCGGCAAGGGGGAACTCGAAGGCGTGGCGGCCGCCGAATCCGGCAACAACGGCGTGGCTGGCGCGACGCTGATCCCGCTGCTATCGCTCGGAATACCCGGAGACGTGATCACCGCGATCATCCTCGGAGCCTTCATGATCCATGGTCTGACACCGGGCCCGGTGCTGTTCCAGGAAAACCTGACGCTGATCTACGCGCTGTTCTGCGGAATCATGCTGAGTTCGGCGGTGCTGCTGGTCGTCGGGCAGGGCGTGATCAAGTATTTCTCGCTGGTGGCGGACATTCCCAAAGCGACCCTGCTGCCCATCGTGCTGATGTTCTGCGTGTACGGCGCCTTTGCGGTGAATAACAGCGTATTCGACATCGGCCTGATGCTGTTCTTTGGCGTAGTCGGTTATCTGTTCAACCGCACCGGCTTCGCCACGGCACCCTTCTTGCTGGGTTTCATCCTCGGCCCGATGTTCGAGGACAACCTGCGGCGCACGCTGCTGATTGGGCGCGGCGATCCGATGATCTTTTTCCGCGGGCCTATCACCTGGATATTCATCGTCCTTACTGCGCTGTCACTGTTCTTTGCCATTCGGCGTTACTGGCAGGAGCGAATCAGGGTCGACTAAGGGGGCGCTGATCAGAACGACCAGCGCAGGAGAACGGGCGGCAGCGCCGCCCGGCCGTTCACTGGCGATTGGCGATTTTCTGCAGATTCTCGTTGATCTTGAACAGCACGATCAGCAGCTCGCACCAGATACGTGTCCCGATCAGGCCGAACAGCAGGATGCCCAGACCTGACCAGAAACCACCGCCATAGCCGCTGAACATGGTCCCGAGCGCGCCGACGACCACGCTGATCAAGCCAAGCCAGTAGATGAAGATAATGATCTTCGGCGTGAGCATGGAGTCGAAGAAGAAGACGTCTTTCATGGCAAAGTCCTTTTGAAGGTGCGCAGGGCAGCACAAAAGCGCTGCTTGGCGAATCGGCCTGTCCCTGGCAGAAAATGCGGCGAACCGCGGAGCGATCACGTGATCGGGCGCGGATGCTAGCAGAATAACCGCGCGGGCTACGTACGCCGTTCACCCTTCAGGCCGGCAACGGTTATCCTCGGGACCGAGCCCTTCTACGAGAAACCGTGTGTCTGCACTTTCCTCACCGAACACCCTCGACCGTCTCTGGCTGACCGAAGCCGTGCGCCTGCGCGAAGAACACGCCGGGCCGCTGGATGACGCTGAAGCCAATCGCCAGGCCCGTGCGCAGGGTGGCGCACTGGCTCAGCTGATCGAACATCGGGCGTTGTGGCTGGCGCGCCGTGACGGCCTGATCGAAGCATTGCGGCACTGGCGTCAGGGCGCACGGCTGGCGGGTTTCGCACTGATTCTGCTGGCACTGCTGACCGGTGCAGGTCTGGCATTGGCGGCTCTGGGCGATGGCGTGAGGCCGGTCAACGTGTTCTGGGCGCTGGGCAGCTTGCTCGGGCTGAATCTGCTGACGCTGCTGGGCTGGCTGCTGGGCTTTTTCTTCGCAGGCGACGCCGGGGGTGCGCTGGGCCGGCTGTGGCTCTGGCTCAGTGAAAAGCTCGCTCGGGACGCGCGCGCCGTGCAGCTTGCGCCGGCGCTGCTGGCGGTACTGGAACAACGCCGCCTCGGCCGCTGGTTGCTGGGCCTCGGTATACACGGCTTGTGGCTAGTAGCGATGGCCAGTGCGCTGCTGACCCTGTTGGCACTGCTCGCCACGCGGCGCTACGGCTTCGTCTGGGAAACCACCATTCTTGGCGAAAGCACCTTCATCAACCTGACTCAGGCGCTCGGCACGCTGCCCACGCTGCTCGGCTTCAGCGTGCCGGATATCGACCAGATTCGCGCCAGCGGTACGCTAGGCAACGGTGCGGACGGCGCCCGGCAGAGCTGGGCCGGCTGGCTGGTCGGCGTGGTGCTGATATACGGGCTGCTGCCTCGTCTGCTGCTGGCGCTGTTTTGCCTGTGGCGCTGGCGACGGGGCCGTGCCCAGCTGCGCCTCGATCTGCAATTACCGGCCTACCGCCTGCTGCGTGAACGCCTGCAACCCCCTAGCGAACGCCTCGGTATCAGCGATCAGGCCCCGGCGCAGCTGCACGCACCCAGCGCCGGCACGCAACTGGACGGCAGTGAAGGCGCGGTGATCGTGGCCATCGAGCTGGAGCAGAACCATCCCTGGCCGCCGAAGCTGCCCCGGTCGGTGGCCGATGCTGGCGTGCTGGATGATCGCGAGCAGCGCCGTCGATTGCTCGAACAGCTGACCCGCTTCCCCCCTGAGCGTCTGGCCATCGCCTGCGACCCGCGCCGCTCCCCGGACCGCGGCACGCTGGCGTTGATCGGCGAGCTGAGTCGTTGCGCCACTGCGACCCGCGTCTGGCTGCTGCAGCCACCGGCCGGCGAAGCGTTGGACAGCCATCGCCTACAGGACTGGCATCAGGCGCTTGATGGCTTGGACTTACGTCACTCCAGCAGCGCACCGATGACCTGGCTGGAGAGCGGCCATGATTGAAGAGGCGAACGGCATAAACGGAAGCACCCGGGGCACCCGTAGGATGGTGTTGAGCGAAGCGATACCCATCGAACCAATCGGCGGAGAACGCCCATGAGCGCCCCCCTCAAACTCGCGCTGGTCGGCCACACCAACGTCGGCAAGACTTCGCTGCTGCGCACCCTTACCCGCGACGTCAGCTTTGGCGAGGTCTCGCACCGGCCGAGCACCACGCGGCATGTCGAAGGGGCACGACTGTCGGTCGACGGCGAGCCGCTGCTGGAGCTTTACGACACCCCCGGTCTGGAAGATGCCATCGCCCTGCTCGACCATCTCGAACGGATCGAGCGCCCCGGCGAACGCCTCGACGGCCCGGCACGCACCGCTCGTTTTCTTGACGGCAGCGAGGCGCGCCAGCGCTTCGAGCAGGAGGCCAAGGTGCTGCGTCAGCTGCTGGCCAGCGACGCCGGACTCTATGTGATCGATGCCCGCGAACCGGTGCTGGCCAAGTACAAGGACGAGCTGGCCGTGCTCGCTGGCTGCGGCAAACCGCTGTTGCCCGTGCTCAACTTCGTTGCTCAACCCGGACACCGTGAGGAACAGTGGCGTGAAGCCCTCGCACGCCTCGGCCTGCATGCGCTGGTGCGCTACGACACAGTGGCGCCGCCGATTGACGGCGAGCGCCGACTTTATGAAAGCCTGGCGCTGCTGCTAGAGCAGTCCAGACCCAAACTGCAGCGTTTGATCGAAGATCACGAAGCCCAAGCCTTGGCCCGGCTGAGCGAAGGCAATCGTTTGATCGCCGAACTGCTGGTGGATGTCGCGGCGTGCCGACGCAGCGTCGCCGCTCAGCCGGAGCTGGAGCGCGGCTCCATTCGTGAACTGCACGATGCCGTCCGTGCCCGTGAACAGGGCTGTGTCGAAGCCATGCTTCGCGTCTACGGCTTCCGCCCGCAGGACGCCGCTGCTGCCGATCTGCCGTTGCTCAACGGCCGCTGGGGCGACGATCTGTTCAATCCTGAAACGCTCAAAGAGCTGGGCGTGAAAATCGGCGGCGGGATGGCCGCCGGGGCAGCAGCAGGTGCTGGTGTTGATCTGATGGTCGGCGGCATCACCCTGGGCGCCGCGGCATTGCTCGGTGCCATTGCCGGAGGCGGCGCGCAGACCGCTCGCCACTACGGCAACCGTTTGCTCGGCAAGCTCAAGGGCCAGCGGGAACTGACTGTCGATGACGCCGTGCTGCGCTTGCTCGCCGTGCGCCAGCGCCAGTTATTGATCGCCCTAGCCGCCCGTGGTCACGCGGCGATAGAAGCGATACGCCTCGGTGCGCCGGAAGACAAGACCTGGCGCGAAGGCAAGCTGCCTGAGGCACTGCACCGTTGCCGGGCTCATCCGCAATGGTCCTCGCTTAATCCTGGCGCGCGTCTGGAGCAGGCCGAACGGCAACAGCAACTGGCGGAGCTGGTCCAGAGCCTTCAGCGAAGCTAGGCGCTCGCCACAGTGGCCGCAGCTGGCACGGGCGGCTTGGGTCGAGGCGATGAGCGCAAGGCACAGAAGGTCGCTGCAACTATCAGCAAACCACCGAGCCAGCCCTGCAGGCCCAGCCGCTCACCGAGCCAGAGCCCGGCGATGACGGCGCCGAACAGCGGCTCGGAGCCCATCAGCAGCGACACCCGCGTCGCACTGGTGCGACCCAGCGCCAGGTTCTGCACGTAGAGCGCGAACAGGGTGGCGAAGCCCACCAAGTACAATGCCGCAGCCCAGAACGCCGGACTCTGCGGCAACGCCGGCAAGCCACCTGGCAGCGAGAAGCCCAGCACCAGGCAACCTGTGGCGACAACACCGCTTTGTACGGCCGTCAGTGCCAGCGGCGGTATCTCGAGATTCGCCGTCAGCCGCCGCGTCAGACAGACCAGCACGGCGCGCAGCAACGCCGCCGCAAGCATCAGCCCGTCGCCAAGGTTGAGCGATATCGCCATTCCGCCGGTGAGCAGCCAGACGCCAAGCAGCGACAGCGCGCAGGCAGTGAACAACAGATTGCTGGGACGCTTGCGTAACATCGCCCATTCCACGAACGGCGTGAACACCACGCACAGGCTGATGAGAAAGGCCGCGTTGCTGGCGGTGGTGAGCATCACCCCCCAGGTTTCGCAGAGAAAGATCCCAAGCATCACCACGCCCAGCGGCAAGCCTGGTCGAATCGCCCGCAGCCCGTCCCCGCGCAGCTGCGGCAACAGCAGGACAAAAGTCAGCCCGAAGCGGATCGCTAGAAATCCCAGCACCGGATAGAACCACAGCGCCTGCTTGGCCACCGCGTAGCTGCTGCCCCAGATGATCGCCACCATCAGCAGCATGGCATCGGCCAGCCAGAGATTGCGTTGTGTGACACCGCGCCAGTCGTGCATGCCCATCACCCCTCTTCTCAGATCGAGGCGATTGTCCATTGATACGCTGAGGTCGATAATCCATTGATTCAGCAAAGGACTTGTTCGCCATGAGAAGGAATGACAGGACAACGCTGTTACCGGGAATGGCAGTGTTCGTGCGCGTGGTGGAAGCCGGCAGTTTTTCCGCCGCCGCCCGGCAGCTCGGCACCACCGCTTCGGCAGTGAGCCGCCAGGTCGCGCGGCTGGAGCAGGAGTTGTCGTTGCGACTGCTGGAGCGCACCACACGGCAGCTGCGATTGAACGAAGCCGGCAGTGAGTTCTACGCCCATTGCCGGACGATGCTCGACGCGGCCGAGCAGGCGCTGGCCATCGGCGAACGTCTGATGAGCCGCCCTCGCGGCCTGGTGCGCCTGAGCGTGCCAAAAGCCTACGGAAAGTTCGTCATCAGCCCGCTGATGCCGGATTTCCTGCGCCGTTACGCCGATGTCGACGTGCAGCTGCACATCAGCGACCAGAGCCCCGACCTGATCGAGGACGGCTTCGACCTGCTGGTGAAAGTCACCGATCAACCGCCAGAAGGCCTCGCCGGCAAACCACTTGGGCCGGTACGCCAGCTGCTCTGCGCGAGCCCGCACTACCTGCAACAGCACGGCACGCCGCAGCATCCGCAGGAATTGCTCAGACACAGCTGCATGTTTCTGGGTGAAAACGCTGGCGACAACCGCTGGCATTTCAGCAACGGTGATCAGCTCGAAGTAGTAACGGTGCGCGGTCGCTATATCAGCAACCACAGCGAAGCGCGGCTGGACGCGGCGCTGGGAGATATCGGTATCACGGTGCTGCCGCAATTCACCGCGGCGCAAGCGCTGGCGGAGGGACGCTTGCGCGAAGTACTGCCGCAGTGGCGTTACACCGGCTCGTATCAGGGGGCGGCCTGGCTGCTCTGGCGACAGAATTTGCACCTGCCGCCGAAGCAGCGGGTGCTGATCGACTACCTCAGCGAGGCGTTGGCGACGAGCTAAGCGCCGTCCGTTTTGGGACGACTGATGCGGCGTGCAGCCTCTAGGGGAGCGGTAGCAGAGCGCCGAGCGTCGGTTATTGGTGGGCTGAAGCCCACCCTACAATCTGGAGACGAGCTCCCGTAGGGTAGGTTTCAGCCCACCAAGGGCTGTCACAGCACCCGCAAAAAGGATCAGTCGCGCTTGGCGACTTCTTCGGCCATCCGCTTGAGGCCCAGATGGCGCACATCGGTGCCGCGTACCAGGTAGATCACCATTTCGGCGATGTTGCGCGCGTGGTCGCCGATTCGCTCCAGCGAACGCAGCACCCAGATCACGCTCAACACGCGGGAGATCGAGCGCGGATCTTCCATCATGTAGGTGACCAGTTCACGCAGGGCGGTCTTGTATTCGCGGTCGACGGTCTTGTCGTACTGCGCCACTGACAGCGCCAGGTCGGCGTCGAAGCGGGCAAAGGCGTCCAGCGACTCCTGCACCATGCGGCGAACCTGATCGCCGATATGGCGCACTTCGACGTAACCACGCGGCGACTCGCCGTCTTCGCATAGTTCGATGGCGCGACGGGCGATCTTGGTCGCTTCGTCACCGATGCGCTCCAGGTCGATGACCGACTTGGAAATGCTGATGATCAAGCGCAGGTCGGAGGCCGCAGGCTGACGACGGGCCAGAATGCGGATGCACTCCTCGTCGATGTCGCGCTCCATGTGATTGATCTGATCGTCCACGTCACGCACCTGTTGCGCCAGCCCGGAATCGGCCTCGATCAGCGCGGTGACCGCATCGTTAACCTGCTTCTCCACCAGCCCGCCCATAGCCAGGAGGTGACTGCGTACCTCCTCCAGCTCGGCGTTGAACTGCTGGGAGATGTGTTGCGTGTGGCTGTCTTTACTGATCATCTTTTCGCTCCGAGGAGGCTGCCGCTAGGCGGCTCTGGTGCGCAGCGCACCCTTGTAAATTGGATTCCACTCAAACCCGTCTGGGCTTTGGCAGAGTGTGTCAGGCAAGGAGGCGGAACGCAGACAGTACAACTTTTACGGCAAGTTCCGCCGACGCCGCCTGGCGCGCTCTGACATGGCCAGACTAGCCGTAGCGGCCGGTGATGTAGTCCTCGGTCTGCTTCTTGTCAGGATTGGTGAACAGGGTATCGGTATCGCCGTACTCGATCAGCTTGCCCATGTACATGAACGCGGTGTAATCCGAGACCCGCGCGGCCTGCTGCATGTTGTGCGTGACGATGACGATGGTGTACTTGGCCTTCAGCTCGTAGATCAGCTCTTCGACTTTCAGCGAGGAGATCGGGTCGAGGGCCGAGCTGGGCTCGTCGAGCAGCAAGACTTCGGGCTGCACGGCGATGGTCCGGGCGATGACCAGACGCTGCTGCTGACCACCAGAGAGGCCGAGGGCCGACTCGTGCAGGCGGTCCTTCACTTCTTCCCACAGTGCCGCGCCCTTGAGGGCCCACTCGACGGTCTCGTCAAGCACGCGCTTCTGCTTGATGCCCTGGATGCGCAGGCCGTAGACGACGTTCTCGTAGATGCTCTTGGGGAACGGGTTGGGCTTCTGGAACACCATGCCGACGCGGCGGCGCAGGTCGGCGACGTCCTCACCCTTGCGGTAGATGTTGTGGCCATCGAGGTTGATGGCGCCGTCGATGCGGCAGCCATCGACCAGATCGTTCATGCGATTGAAGCAGCGCAGCAGCGTCGACTTGCCGCAGCCGGACGGGCCGATGAAGGCGGTCACGCGCTGGCGCGGGATGTTCATGCTGACGTTGAACAGCGCCTGTTTCTCGCCGTAGTACAGGCTCAGGTCCGGCACTTCGATGGCGACGGGTTCGTTGGCCAGGCTCAGCGCGCGCTTATCGCGACCCAGCGCCGAAATGTCGATGGTGTGCGTCTTTGCTTGTGACATGGATGTCTCCGTATCGCTGGAGGCTAGAAGCGCGGGCTGCGGATGTCTGCAGCGCCGGGCCTCCAGCGGGTCTGTCGGCTGTTAGTGGTCGAGCGCTTTGTATTTTTCGCGCAGATGGTTACGAATAACGACCGCGGTAAGGTTGAGCGTGGCGATTACCATCACCAGCAGCAGCGCCGTCGCATACACCAGCGGCCGCGCGGCCTCGACGTTGGGGCTCTGGAAACCGACGTCGTAGATATGGAAGCCCAGGTGCATGATCTTCTGGTCAAGGTGCAGATAAGGATAGTTGCCGTTGAGTGGCAGGCTTGGCGCCAGCTTGACGACGCCCACCAGCATCAGCGGCGCCACTTCACCAGCGGCACGCGCCACCGCGAGGATCAGGCCGGTCATCATCGCCGGGCTGGCCATGGGCAAAACCACCTTCCAGAGGGTCTCGGACTTGGTAGCGCCCAGCGCCAGCGAGCCTTCACGGAGAATCCGAGGAATGCGCGCCAGGCCTTCTTCAGTAGCGACGATCACCACCGGCAGGGTGAGGATCGCCAGGGTCAGCGAGGCCCACATCAGGCCCGGCGTGCCGAAGACAGGTGCCGGCGCCGCTTCGGGGTAGAAGATCCGGTCCAGCGAACCACCCAGTACGTAAACGAAGAAGCCCAGACCGAACACGCCATAAACGATCGACGGCACGCCGGCGAGGTTGTTCACCGCGATGCGGATGATCCGTGTCAGCACACCCTGCTTGGCGTATTCGCGCAGGTAGACCGCCGCAACCACGCCGAACGGGGTGACGATCACCGCCATGATGATGGTCATCAGCACGGTGCCGAAGATCGCCGGAAAAATACCGCCTTCGGTGTTCGCTTCGCGGGGCTCGTCACTGACGAATTCCCAAACCTTGGCGAAGTAGAAGCCCATCTTCTCCATTGTCGACATGGCGTTAGGACGGTAGGCCCGCACGATCTTACCGAGGGTGATTTCCTTTTCCTGGCCGTCCATGGTGCGCATGGTAATGCTGTCGCGATTGATGCTTTGATACAGCGACGTCAACTCACCTTCCAGCGCTTTGTACTCGGTGTCCCATTGGGCACGCTCGGCGTCCAGATCAGCCTGAGCAGCAGCATCTAACTGGTCGTTCAGCTCCAGTTTTCGGGTTTTCAAACGCAACCGTTCGAGACCATGGTTGATGCGGCCGATGTCGATCTTTTCCAGCCGTGAAAGCTGTGTGTGCAGCTCATCGATACGGCTAATTCGTTGTTCCAGCTCATTCCAGGCAGTATCGCCTTCGGCGACCAGCTGCCCGTTTTCCTTGACGTTCAGCAGCTCGCCATAGAAGTTGCCCCACTCGCGACGCTCCAGCGCAACCAGGTCAACCGGCCTGCGTGGGTTGCTCAGCCATTCGCCGATAACCCAGGAGAAGTCCGCGCCATAGACCTCGCGGTTGCCAACCTTGAGCAGCTCGCGCGTCATGAACTCGCCGCCTTCCACGTCGACCGGCAGCCCACTGGCCGCCAGGCGCGCACGAGGCACCTCTTCGGCTTGCACGATTTCGCCAGCCATTACCCGCGGCTGCGCGCCGGGAATCTGGTAATCGCTGACGATCACGTCAGCCGGCCAGAAATGCTCGAGGCCGCGTACGGCGATCACCGCCAGCAGGCCGAGGGTCATGATCACGGCGATGGACACGGCGCCGGCATTCATCCAGACCCAGGGAGTGCCACTCTTGATCCAGGTTTTCAGCGAATCCTTTTTCACGGATCGATACCTTTGTCGAAATCTTTTCG
The DNA here is from genome assembly GCF_024448895.1 of Stutzerimonas stutzeri. Lineage (GTDB taxonomy): Bacteria > Pseudomonadota > Gammaproteobacteria > Pseudomonadales > Pseudomonadaceae > Stutzerimonas > Stutzerimonas stutzeri_Q. The sequence goes on along the minus strand of NZ_JAMOIC010000005.1, from coordinate 313,153 downwards.
TAGCCACAATCGGCTGCATCGGTGCCCGGAGGCGTGGCTCGTGTTACAGGCTGGCGTACTTGCGGCGCAGCCGTTGGCGGATCAATTCGGCCATGGTGTTCATCACGAAGGTGAACATCAGCAGCACCATCGCTGCGAGGAACAGCACGCGGTAGTGCGTACTGCCCACTTCCGACTCGGGCATTTCCACCGCTACGTTGGCCGCCAGGGTACGCATGCCTTCGAAGATGTTGGCTTCCATGATGGGCGTGTTACCGGTCGCCATCAGCACGATCATGGTTTCGCCCACGGCGCGACCCATGCCGATCATCAGCGCGGAGAAAATGCCCGGGCTGGCCGTCAGCAGCACCACGCGGGTGAGTGTCTGCCAGGGGGTTGCGCCCAATGCCAGCGAGCCCAATGTCAGGCTGCGCGGCACGCTGAACACGGCATCTTCAGCGATCGAATAAATGGTCGGGATCACTGCAAAGCCCATGGCCAGTCCGATCACCAGCGCGTTGCGCTGATCGAACGGAATACCCATTTCGTTGGACAGCCACAGGCGCATGTCACCGCCGAAGAACCAGTTCTCCAGATAACCGCTGACCGCCAGCGAGCCCCAACCCACTAACAGGATCACCGGGATCAGCATCACCGCTTCCCAGCCATCCGGAACGCTCAGGCGGACGTTCTCCGGCAACCGGCTCCAGATCCAGCTGGCCAGCAGGATGCCAACGGGCATCAGAAGCAGCAGGCTGAAAATGCCAGGCAGGTGGTTTTCCAGATAAGGGGCAAGGAACAATCCGGCAAAGAAGCCCAGAATTACCGTCGGCAGGGCCTCCATCAACTCGATGACCGGCTTGACCTTGCGGCGCAGCGCCGGCGCCATGAAGTACGCGGTGTAGAACGCGGCACAGATGGCCAGCGGGGCCGCCAGTAGCATCGCGTAGAACGCAGCCTTGAGGGTGCCGAACGCCAGCGGCGACAGGCTCAACTTGGGCTCGAAGTCACCCGTTGCAGAGGTCGACTGCCAGACATAATCGGGCTCCGGATAGCTTTCGTACCAGACCTTGCCCCACAACGCGCTCCAGGAAATCTCCGGGTGCGGATTGTCGATTACGAAGCGCTGGAGCTGATCACCCGACTCCACCAGCAAACGGGTAGCGCGAGGCGACATGGCGGCTACAGCTGCGCCGTCGGCGACCTGTTCGGTCAGCAAAGTGCGATGCGCCGTGCTGTGAAAGATACCGAGGGTGCCGGCGTTGTCGAGGGCGAGAAAGCCTTTGCGACGCTCTTCGGGAATGATCTGGGTGATCGCCTGACCGTCCAGCTGGAAGTTGCGCACATTCTCGAGCTCAGCTTGGCCGTCGCTACCGCGAACCATGAACCACTGACCAATGCCGCCGGTCGAGTCGCCGACCATCAGCGAGATGCCACCAAGCAATGAGGCGACGGTCGTAATCTCACCTTTGCCCGCGAGCAGTTTGTAGCGACCGTTGAGTTGCTTGCGGCGCAGATCGAACACATCGACGCTGGCCCGCCCGCTTACGGCGAACATCCACATGTGACGCGGATCGATGCGCAGCGCCTTGATCGGCTGCGAGAGTTGAGGAAGCTCGATACGCTCCTCTTCCAGCGTGACTTCGCCCGTCATCAGATTTTCGCTCGAGGCGATCTTCAGCGCGTGCAGTGCACCGTCGGTTGCACCGGCAACCATCAGGGTCGAGCCGTTGAGACTGATGGCTGCGTGTTCGATGGGCCGGCCCTGCGGGTCCAGGCTCAGCGGCTCTTCGCCGAAGGGATAATCCAGCTGCGGCGTGATGGTCTTCTTGCCTTCCGGATAACTGACCTTGTAGTTGTGCTCCAGCACCATCACCTGACCGTTATCCAGGCCGATCACGATACGGCGGTTGCCCGGCGTGTCCTGCCCCACCGATACGATGCGGCTGTCAGCCGGTAATGGCAGGTCGATCGAGCGAAGGGATTCGCCGGTCTTCAGGCTGAAAAAACGAACGATGCCGTCGTCACCGAGGCGCAACGCCACCTCGTTCTGCTCTTCCACGGCCAACAGCAAGGGTTCGCCGGCATCTGCCAGCCAGGCCGGTTGCTGGGCATCACGCGATTCCAGCTCGGCACCCTGGAACATGGGCGTCACGACCTGGGCGAGGTAGAAGAAGATCAGGCAGATCGCGCCAAGCACGGCGAGACCGCCAATGGAGACATACCAGCGCGCCAGGTTGTCTTTCAGCGCGCGGATGCGCCGCTTGCGTTGCAGCGCGGGGGTGTTGAAGTCCAGCCGTTGCACATCGGAATTCGCGCTCATGGTCTCGATATCGTTCATGCGAAGGTCCTGGCCGCTCAGGCCGTTAAATCTGAACTGCTGCGCCGCCGTGGCGCGAGTCGTTCCTGGCTTGATGGCCGGTCGGGCGCCTAATTTAATGCAGCTGTGTGACAGAAAAATTACAGCGGGGTGACACGACGACGCCCACCAGCGCGCAGGGCGTGGCGGGCGTCTGCTCAACTCGCGGCGAGTGCCGCGAGGCGGGCATCAGGTCTTAGTTAAGACCCAGGTCCTTCAGCGTCTTGTCGACGACTTTCTTCGGCAGCGGGATGTAGCCGTCCTTGACCACGACTTCCTGACCCTGCTTGGAGAGCACAAGCTTCAGGAATTCGGCATCGATCGGGCTAAGCGGCTTGTTCGGTGCCTTGTTGACGTAGACGTAGAAGAAGCGAGCTAGCGGGAACTTGCCAGCCAGAGCGTTCTCTTCGTTGGCTTCGAAAGCTTCGCCGCCTTTGGACAGAGGAACGGCACGGACGCTGGAGGTCTTGTAGCCGATACCCGAGTAACCAATGGCGTTCAGGGTGCTGGAGATCGACTGCACCACCGAAGCGGAACCAGGCTGCTCGTTCACGTTGGACTTGAAGTCACCTTTACACAGGGCTTCTTCCTTGAAGTAACCGTAGGTGCCGGATACCGAGTTACGACCAAACAGCTGAATCGGCTTGCCAGCCCACTCGCCGGTCAGACCCACGTCGCCCCAGGTCTTGATGTCCTGCTCGCCGCCACACAGACGGGTGCTGGAGAAGATGGCGTCGACCTGTTCGATGTCCAGGCTCTTGATCGGGTTGTCCTTGTGCACGAACACGGCCAGGGCGTCGATGGCAACCGGTACTTCGGTCGGCTTGTAGCCATACTTTTCTTCGAAGGCCTGGATTTCGTTGTCCTTCATCGGACGGCTCATCGGACCCATGTTCGAAGTGCCTTCGGTCAACGCCGGCGGTGCGGTCGAAGAACCGGCAGCCTGGATCTGGATGTTGACGTTGGGGTAGCTGCGCTTGAAGTCTTCGGCCCACAGGGTCATCAGGTTGGCCAGGGAGTCGGAACCGACACTGGACAGGTTGCCGGAAACACCGGAAGTCTTCTCATAGGTCGGCAGTGCCGGGTCAACCGCAGCAACTGCGTTAGCAGCGCCAACGCCAGCGGCTACGAAGGTCAGGGCCGCCATCAAACGATTCAGTTTCATTCCATGCTCCTAGCAAGGGGGTGTGTCAGTGTTTGGAACGGGGGCCATTGTCTGCAGGCCGTGTGAACACTCTATGAACGGAATATGACAATCAGGTGACGGTGCTGAACTTTAGGACTGCTTTGTCGCTGACAGCGGATGCAGCCGCTATACTCGGCGCGCGCCGCACTACTGCGGGCTTTTCGCGCCAAAACAACAAACGCGCCGCGGGTCCAATCGATGAAAGAATTTGAACAGGAAGATCCAATCCCTCAGGGCGACCTCGCTCTGCAGCTGACTGCGCTGCCGCGCGAGACCAACGGTTTCGGCGATATTTTCGGGGGCTGGCTGGTTTCGCAGATGGATCTGGCTGGCACCGCGATGGCCAGCCGTGTGGCTGCCGGCCGAGTGGCCACCGTGTCCATCGACCGCATGGCCTTCATGGTTCCGGTCCCCGTTGGGGCGCAGCTTTCCTTCTACACCCAGACGCTCGATGTCGGGCGCAGCTCGATCCGGATGCTGGTAGAAGTGTGGAGCGATGAACCGTTGACCAGTGAATGGCGCAAGGTGACCGAAGCGGTGTTTGTCTTCGTTGCCATCGATAGCAGTGGCCGTACCCGCCCGGTTGCGCCGCGGCGCTGACAGCCAGGCCACTGCGAAGGATCAGCCCATCAGGAAACGGTTCTTGCCTGCCTGCTTGGCCTGATACAGCGCCGCGTCCGCTGCCTGATAGAGTTGCTCGGCCGTCTGGCCGGGTTGCCACATCGCTACGCCGATACTGGTAGTGACATAGGGGCCCTGAGGTGACGCAGGGTGCGGCACAGCGCGCTCGGCCAGCGTCGACAGAATCTGCCCGGCAATCGCCTGCGCAGCGCTCGCATCGCAGCTCGGCAGCAGCAGCCCGAACTCTTCGCCGCCGACCCGAGCCGCCAGGTCCAGTGGCCGTCTTGCAAAGCCATCGAGTACTTCGCTGAACTGCCGGATCAAGCCGTCACCCGCCGGATGCCCGAGGTTGTCGTTATAGGCCTTGAAGTTGTCCAGATCCAGCAGCAGCAACGCAAGCGGTTGCTGATCACGACGCACCTGCAGCATCGCCTGCTTGAGAGCGGTATCGAAGCTGCGTCGATTGGCTAGGCCGGTCATCGCATCATGCTGGGCAACCCACCCCAACAGCTTGCGCACCAGAAACTGCTCTCGCTGCGAGAATTCATGCACATAACGACTGATGGCGCCGATGATCAGCAGCAGCACGTAATAGCTGACCGAAATCCAGTGCACCTGCATTTCGCTGGAGGACAGGATGAGCGAGGCCATCAGGATATCGAGCAGCACGATTGCGGCAGCACTGATCAGGGCCCGCCAGAACGTAATCCCGAGAAAGAAGAACGAACAGACGATCAGCAGGCCTGCGCCATAACGAAAGGCCAACTCTGGCTGCAGAATTTCGTACTGAATGTCGATGCGCGCCGCCACAGCGCCAACCAATACCAGGAGGACTGGAAACAGCCGGTTGACGATCAGGCGAATCCGCCGGTGAAAGAGCGTAAATATCAGAATCGCCACGCCAGGGAGCATCTGTAGCACGCGCAGCAGCGTTAGCTCTCGCAGCCACTGTGGATCGGAATGGCCGAACAACCGACGCTCGACATACAGGTAACCGCTGACCACGAGCAGTAGAAGGCATGCACCCAAGAGCTGCGCCAGGCGGGCCTGGTAGCCAAGGTAACGGCGAAATTCGCGCTCAAGCTCGGGCGCGAACAAGAGATGGCGGAATCCCCGGAGCAGCTGCCGGCCGTAGGGCGTTTCCCGATAATCTTCGGCGGACTGGAGTTCTAGGGAAAGCATCGGGATGACTCGGAATAGGGCGTGGCGATGATATCACTTAGACATCATCTCGCTTGCTTTCCCGATGAACGTGCAATCACGCCCGGCCGCAATGACCACTCGGGTTGCAGCCAACGACGCGACGCTCCACTATCTGAAAACCTGCACTGTTGGATGTATCTGCGTGACCGCCCTTCTGCTCGCTCTCTGGCCCCTGTTTGCCCTGATCGTCGCCGGTTATTTCCTTCGGTTGCGTGCCTTTCCCAGCGAGGAGTTCTGGCCCGGCGCCGAGCGCATCAACTACTTCATCCTATTTCCCGCCCTGCTGTTCAGCAGCCTGGCCACCGCGCCGCTGGATAACCCGGCATTGCCGCGTCTGGCCGCCGCCGTGATGCTCGGCCTTGGCCTCGCCTGGATCGCCTTGCTGGTCGTCAAACGATTACGCGGATGGCCTGCCGGCCGCTTCGGCGCCATCACTCAGGGCGTGTTGCGCTTCAACACCTATCTCGGGCTGGCCGCGGTGGGCAGCCTGTTCGGCAAGGAGGGGCTGGCGCTGGCCGCGCTGATGCTGGCACTGATGGTGCCGACGGTGAACGTGATGTCGGTATGGGCGCTGACCGCCGAACGTGGCGTCAGCGTACGCGGTCTGCTGCTGCCCATCGCCAAGAACCCGCTGATTCTCGCCTGCGTCGCCGGTGCGCTGGTCAATCTGTCGGGCCTGGGCTTGCCCGGCGGCACCGACCGTCTGCTGAGCCTGCTGGCCGCCGCCAGCCTGCCGCTGGGCCTGCTCTGTGTCGGCGCGGCCCTCAAACCCCAGGAACTGGGCGGGGAAATCCCGGCTCTGGGCTGGAACAGCGCAGTGCGCCTGCTGGCCGTGCCGCTACTGGCCTACGGGGTGGCGGTGGTGCTAGGCCTGCCCGATATGGAAACCACCATCCTGGTGCTGTTCTTCGCCCTGCCCACCGCTCCCACTGCCTACGTGCTCACCCGCCAGCTCGGCGGCGACAGCCATCTGATGGCCGGCATCATCACCTTGCAGACCCTGCTCGCGGCGGCCAGCCTGCCGCTGGTGCTGACGCTGCTCAACGGCTGATCAGCGCGCGACCTGCCCGCGTAGCAGACGCAGCAGCATCAGCGCCATGCCGACACCCAGCGCGCCGAGTACCAGCAGCGGGCCGAGATAACCGAGGGCGTCCTGCAGCCAACCGAGCAGCAGGTGCAGCCATTCGGTGTGCAACGAGGCTTCGACTGCAACGTAACCGCCCTGCTCCCAGATCTGGTAGGCGGCGTACAGCGGGATCAGCGTCAGCGGCAGCAGGATCAGGCACAGCCAGTAGCCGCTGCGCCGGTACGCACCCAGCAGCCCCCATGGCAGGTAAGCAGCACGAATCAGCTGGAAGAAGCAGACGATGTAATAGACCACCAGCAGCAGGGCGAAACCGCTGGCCACGGACGGCGCGAGCCAGAGTTCACGCAGCGCCGCGGTGCTGATGAACAGGCTGAGTGCGCCCCATAGCAGAAGAAAGAAGGTTCTCATCGCAAGTCCCGGTGTCGGCTTTTGGCGAAAGCGCATCGGAACAGAATTCCGAGCGCCATACGCACAACCGCTTCACGAAACAGGCGGCGATGAGCAGCGATCATGCCGGCTTCGAGCAGGCGCGCACGGTTTAGAACAGGCTGAGCTGATCGCTTTTTGGCTCATCTGGCTTGGCCGCCGGCACTTCCTCTGTGGCTCTGGTCTGAGCGCTGGGGAGGGCCAACCGTTCGGCCAATCCTGCGGCGCGCTCGGCGCGTGTATTGACCGCTTCGGCCAGCCGCGCCGGCAGCGCCCAGATCTCCACCTTGCGCTTGGCGCGGGTGATGCCCGTGTAGAACAGCGAGCGCGTCAGCAGCGGGCTGGGCTGTTCCGGCAACGCCAGCAGCACCTCGGTGAACTCTGAGCCCTGGCTTTTGTGCACGGTCATGGCGAAGGCGCTGTCATGACTCGGCAACCGTGCCGGGGCAAAGCCGCGATAGCCCTCGTCGCCCTCGAAGAACACCCGCAGGCCCTGCTCGGTTTTCAGACACAAGCCGATATCGCCGTTGAACAGGCCCAGGGCGTAGTCGTTCTGCCGGACCATCACTGCACGGCCGGGGTACCAGCGTTCGCGGGCGGGCACACCGAGGCGGCGCTTGAAGCGCGCTTCCAGTGCCTCGTTGATGCCGGTGACGCCAAAGGCGCCTTCGCGCTGGGCAGCCAGCGCGCGGAAACCGTTGAAGGCCTCGAACGCGGCGGATGGATCGGTCTGGCGTGCGGCCTGCAGATAGGTCGAATAGCCCTGCTCCAGTCGCTCGATCAATGCGGCGGACGTTGGCTTGGCATTCCAGGCAAGATCGGCGCGCCCTTCCTGCAGCAGCGCCACCGTACCCTTGGCGTCGCCAGCGTTGATGCGCCGCGCCAGTTCGCCGATCCCGCTGTCGCCGGCGAAGCGGTGGCTGTGGGTGAGCAGCACAACCGCATCGCCGAGGCGCGAGCGCGGCGTCTCGACCGGTACGGCCTGCCCGGTAAGGCGTTGCAGATCGGTCGCGGCCTGACTATCGAAACCGCGCCCTTCACAGAGTTCGGCGAACACCGCGCCGGCCTCCACGGCGGCCAGCTGGTCCTTGTCGCCGAGCAGAATCAGTCTCGCCTTCGGCGGCAGCGCAGCGACCAGCTTGGCCATCAGCGCCAGGTCGACCATCGATGCCTCGTCCACCACCAGCACGTCCAGCGCCAGTGGATGGGCCGCGTCATGGCGCACCTTCGGGCTGTCGCCGCGGCTGCCGAGCAGGCGGTGCAGTGTGCGCGCCTCGTCCGGCAGGGCGTCCTTGACGGCATCGCTGACCGGCAGATCGGCCTTGGCGTTGCGGATCGCTTCGGCCATGCGCGCCGCGGCCTTGCCGGTGGGCGCGGCGAGGCCGATGGCTAGCCGTTCGCCGCCGGGTTGTTCCAGCAACGCCGCCAGCAGGCGGACCACGGTGGTGGTTTTGCCGGTACCGGGACCACCGGAGATTACTGCCAAGCGTCGGCGTACCGCCTGGGCTGCCGCGAGGCGCTGCCAATCGGGGCTTTGCTGATTAAAGGCGAACAACCGCGCCAGGCTGTCGCTCAGCTGAGCTTCATCGACATCCGGTGCGTCCACTGCGCGAGTCAGCAGCTGTTCCGCCAGTTGCTCCTCGTAGGCTTGGTAACGGGCCAGGTAGAGCCGGTCGCCAACGAGGATCAGCGGCGCGTAATCATCAGATGTGCCGATCAGAGGCGAGGCCTCCAGTTGCGCCCGCCAGGTTGCGAGCGTCGGCAGGCTGAGGTCAACCTCAGGCCATGGGCGCTTTCCGGCGAAGCGTTGGAGCGGCAGGCAGACGTCTCCGGACGCCAGGGCATCACAGCAGAGCGCGGCGGCGAGCAGCACCGCGTCAGGGGTATCCGGCTCGAGGCGCTGCAGACTGGCGATAAAGGCGCGCTCCAGTGGGCCTAACGGAAGCTCGAATAGATTCGTCATCGTGGCGACCTCGAACCAGCAGAAACCCGCTTGCTGGCAGTACTCGTTCCGGCACCGCGGATCGCCAGCAAGCTGGCTCCTACAAGTGCAGCAGGTCGCCGCGAATGAACGGGCAGAATCGCTGGCGACTGGCTTTGAGGATCTGGCGTGAACACTTTTACGGCCGGAGGAGCCAGCTTGCTGACGATGCGTTTCCCGCTGCCGCGGTGCGCACGCCAGCTCGCTCCTACAAGAGCAGCCAGCTTTAAAGTGACGGGTACAGGTACCTTTGATCGAGCCTGGAAACCCTGACCGAAAACTACTCCGGTCGTAGGAGCCAGCTTGCTGGCGATGCTCTGCTCATGCCCCCGGATCGCCAGCAAGCTGGCTCCTACAAAAGCGGGCGATCGCGCTTCGCAAGAGGGGGCTCCTGCGGATATGTGGCGCATCATCTTCCCTCCTCGAACAACCGATCCAGTGCGTCGAGCAGCGCATCATCCGGTCGCGAGAAATAAACGCCGGCTTCAGGCATGCCGCGCAGGAACAGGTAGAAAGCGCCGCCCAATTGATCATTTGTGAAATCAGTCAGGCGCTGACGGAGGAAGCGGCGCAGCGCCACCAGATAGATCAGGTATTGCAGGTAGTAATGCTCTCCCGCCAACGCCTGCAGCAGCCGTTCGCCGCCGTAGTAACTGGCATCCGGACCGAGCCAGTTGGACTTGTAGTCGGCGATGTACCAGCGGCCGTCGTGCTCGAAGGTCAGGTCGATAAAGCCCTTGAGAAAGCCCTTGAGGCTGTCGAACTCCAGCCGCGCCGCCGCTTCGCGCAACGGTTCGGCGAGGCCGTTGGCCGGATCGACCAACAGGCTGCGCAGCCGTGTCACGTCGAGCTCCTGTACCGGGAAGGTGAAGCCCAACTCGGGCAGGCGTCTGGCCGACTGCAGCGCGGCGAGGGTCAGGCCGGCGCCATCCATATCGGTGTCGAGCACCTTTTGCAGATGGCTGATGGCGATTTCCTCCCACTCCAGCGGCAGACCGTAGGCCTGCAAAGCGGGTTCGACCAGCGCCTCCAGATCGCCTTTGCCGCGCGCCCAGTCTTCGAGGATCGCGTGCAGGCAGGTACCGGCACGGGCTCCGCGGGGAAAGGCGAAGAAGCCACTGCCCGGCTCGCCGGCATCAGGGATGGCCAGGGCGTCGCGGTCGGGTGCTTCCATATGCATGCCGGCCGCAAGACCGGAAAAGCTGCCAATCCGCCAGGCGCTGTGCAGGCTGCGATTGAGCTGCGACAACTGCTGAGGCGCCGCCGCACGGCCGGGCCCTTGGGCACTGGCTTCACGCAGCTCCAGCGGCACGCAGGCCATATGACCGCCGCCCCCCTGTACCAGCCGCTCGATGGCCAGGCGCAGGCTGCCGCCATTAAGGTCGGCCAGATGATTGCCCAGTTCGGTCAGCGGTTGCTCGCCGGAGAGATCGCGGCCGTGCAGCAGCCAGGCCAGAGCGCTGCTGTGCAAACCCTCTTCAGCCAGGCTGCCGTCCTTCTTCGGCTTGCACAGGTTGACCGGCCCCCAATGCAGCCAGAGACGATCGCGGGCACGGGTTAGGGCCACGTAGGCCAGGCGTAGCTGCTCGGCGAAGACTTCCTGGCGGGCGCGTTCGAGGTGGTCTTCCAGCGCGTCGCTGCCGAGATCCAGCAGCGGTTGGCCGCTGGCATCGTGGCAGCGGGCGCTGTCGCGGTTCTTGCCGAGCAGCTTGCCGTCCCAGAGGAAGGGGCAGAACACCAGTGGGTATTCCAAACCCTTGCTGGTGTGGATGGTCACGATCTGCACCCGCTCGGCATCGCTTTCAAGGCGCAGCAGGGCTTCCTCGCCGGCGCCTTCGCTGCCGCGCTGCAGGTTGAACCAGGCGAGCAGCGGCTCAAGACCCGGGCGCAGCAGGCTTTCGGCTTGCAACAGTTCACCCAGGTGCAGGAGGTTGGTCAGCCGACGTTCGCCATCGACCCGCGCCAGCAGCCGTTCGGCCACCGCCTGCTCGTCGAGCCAGGCACGGAACACGCGCATGAACCCCTGCTGCTGCCAGAGCTGGTGATAGCGCTCGGCGGCTTCGCGCTCAGCGTCCCACTGCTGCTGATCGTCCTGGCAGCGGGCGAGATCGGCGGCGCTGCGGCCCAGTAGGCGCGTGGCCAGTGCATAGCGCAGCAGCCCTTCGCGGCCGGGCTCGGCGTAGGCGGCGAGCACCGCGGCCAGCTCAATCGCCTCCTCACTGCGCCAGACGCTGTCACGCCCGCGGCGCACGCTGGGCACACCGCGCGCCGCCAGCTCATCGGCGATCATCCCGGCCTGGCGGTGGTTGGCCACCAGCACGGCTATATCGCCACCTTTCAGCGGAGTAAACACACCGTCCTTGGCGAAACCGGCGCGCCCTTCCGCGGCGCCGGCGAGTTGCAGGGCGATACGCCGTGCGGTGTCGCTCGCCGCCAGCTGCGCGGCCTCGCCCTTGCCGAGCGGATCGTCGCCGAGCCAGACCAACGCCAGCGGCGCCGCCTCGCCCTCCTCCACTAGATGCAGGCTGGCCCGCGGCTTGTCGGCCGCGCCTACCGCTGGATAGCGCAGATCAGGTTGGGCGAACGGCTGCGGATGATCGAACAGCTGGTTCAACGCGGCGATCAGCTCGGGCGTCGAGCGATAATTGGTCGGCAGGTTGAAGGGCTCGCGATCGGCCTGCTGCTTGGCCGTCATATAGGTTGCAAGGTCCGCCCCGCGGAAGGCGTAGATCGCCTGTTTGGGATCGCCGACAAAACACAGCGACGCCTCGCCCGCCTTGGCATAGATGCGGTTAAAGATGGCGTACTGGATCGGGTCGGTGTCCTGGAACTCGTCGATCAGCGCCAGCGGATAGGTGGCGCGCAGCGAGGCCGCCAGGTCTTCGCCGACCGGGCCTTGCAGCGCCTGGTCCAGTCGATTCAGCAGGTCGTCGAAGGCCAGCAGCCGCTGCGCCGCCTTGCGCTCGGGCAGCTCACGGTTGAGCCGCTCCAGCAGTGCGACTTGCAAGGCGATCAGCCGTTGCTTGCCCGCTGGCAGCGCCTCGGAGACCTGATCGGCCAGTTCATCCAGTGCATGGGCCAGTTCGCAGACGGGCGCGTCATGGCCCTTCTTGCAGGCTTTGCTCAACGCTCTGACACCGAACTTGGCCGCGCCCTCGGGTAGATCGAACATCACGGCCGGGTCGGCAAAATAGGCGTCGAGCTCGCTCCGCCAGGGCTCGAACTTGATGCCTTTGTGAGTACTTTGGCTGAGCCCACCGTGCGCCCGGAGCTCGGCGATCCAGGCGGTACCCGCCTGCTTCCACAAGTCAGCGGCGCGCTGCCAGACGGCCTCGACCGGACGCAGGTCGGCGGCGACCGGCGCACCCTGCGGTTCCACCCGCAAGTACGGCTTGCCCAGATGACTGCGCAGCCGCTGGCGCAGCCACACCGGCGTGATCCGGCTCTTGGCCAGGAAGCGCGCCCAGGCCGGATCGGCATCGGCCAGCTCGCTGCGCCAGGCGTCGGCGAGCAGCGCATCGATGATCTCGCGGTCATCGGCGGTCAGCTCGCTGTCGAAATCGCCCCCGGCCTCGAACGCGGCGTCCTGCAAGGCGCGCTGGCAGAAGCCGTGAATGGTGAAGATCGCCGCCTCGTCGAAGCCGTGCACCGCCAGCAACAGGCGACGGCGCGAGGCTTCGTCCGGATAGCGGGCGTGCAGGCGGTTGAGGAAATCGTCGCTGCTCGGCGTGCCTTCATAGACCGCCAGCAGGTCGGCCAGCCGTGCGCGGATGCGCTCGCGCAGTTCAGCAGTGGCGGCGGTGGTGTAAGTGACCACCAGAATCTGCCCCACCGACAGCTGCCGCTCCAGCAGCAGACGCGCATAGAGCGCGGTAAGTGTCCAGGTCTTGCCGGTGCCGGCGCTGGCCTCGATCAGCGAGCGGCCGTCGAAGGGCGAGTCGAGCAGGTCGAGTTTCATGCTTCCTCCTCGTCTTGCGCCAAGGCATCCAGCGCCGGGCCGATCAATTCCTGAGCCAGCGTTTCGAAGCGCTGGTCCAGCGGATCGCGGTCGCGGAAGGCCAAGGCGTTCCACGGGTCTTCGGCCTCGGCGGCGATGGGGCTGAACTCGGCGCCCAGCCAGGCTTCGCGGGCGCGCTTGCGGGCGCAGTCGATTGGTTCACTGCCGCGGGCCGGCTTGCGATAGCCCTTGGCGAAGGCATGGCTGCTACGCGGCAGCAACGGCAGCGGTTCGCGGATGGCGCAGCGATAGGCGTCGAGCCAGGGTTCGAGCAGCTGCGCGGCATTGGCCAGCGGCCCCAGCTGCCAGTCACCGGCGGGCGATAGCATCAGGCTGTGGCGCTCGATAACGGGCGTGGCGGACAGGTTGAGCAGCAGATGGCGCAGCCAGAATGGTGGCAGGTCCCATTCGCCGAGGCGGCCGAGCTTCCAGCCGAACAGCCCGGCCGGGGTCACGCCGTCGAGCCAGCCATGCACGCGCACGCCGGCCAGGGTGATGTCCACCGGCAGCGGCTCGGGCACGGCGTCCGGGCGCAGTTCGAACAGCCGCGGCGCGAAGGCACGCACCGGCCCGCGCAGCTTGCCCCACAGTGCCTGGCCTAGCTCGCCCGTCGGCAGCCAGCCGGCCGCACAAGCCATGCGGCGTTCGTCTTCATCGCTCCAGCCGTGCTCCATGGCCTGCAGCGACAGGCGTCGCAGGCCATTCCAGGCAGGCATCTCCAAATCGAACGGCTCGTCGCTGGCGAGCGATTCCTGGTCATCGGCCAGACGCAGACCAAGGCGTTGCTCGAGCAGGAAGCGCGCCGGGTGGCGGAAGCACTGCAGCAGCTGGGAGGGTTCGATGGTCAGCCAGGCCTCGTCGGGTTCCGCGAGCAAGCTGGCAAACGGCTGCGGCTGAGTCTGCGGCGTCTCGGCCAGACGCCCGGCGGCGCGAAACCAGGGCGAGGAGAAACCCGCGCAGAGCCCGTCGCCAAAATTGCGCGGCGAGAACGGCTGCAGCGGGTGGGCGACGAGAATTTTCTGGCTGGCGGTCTTGGGTGCGGACTCGCCGGTATGCTCGGAAGCCTGTGCAACGGGCAGCACGGCGGTCATGTCCACTGCCTCCAGCACTTCGCTGAGCAGCACCGACGGCGGCAGCACGGCGTTGTCGCGCGGGTCGCGGCCGACATAGGACAGGTACAACGCTTCGCGCGCCGAAAGCAGGGTTTCCAGCAGCAGGTAGCGATCATCCAGCCGCCGGGCACGGTCGCCGCGGCGTGGATGCCGGCCGATCAGATCGAAACCCGAGGGCGGCGTACGACGGGGGAACGCCCCGTCGTCCAGCCCGAGCAGGCAGACCACGCGGAACGGCAGGCTACGCATCGGCACCATGGTGCAGAAGGTCACCGCACCGGTAAGAAAGCCCGAGGCGCCGCCGCCCTGCTGCAAGGCGGCACTGAGCTGCTGGTGAACCAGTTCCAGTTCGATGGGGCGTGTCAGGTCCGCGGCCTGTGCCTGGTCGCGCAACGCCGCGCAGGCCTGGGATAACAACAATAGCGTGTCCCCGGCTTCGCGCTCGTCGAACAGGGTGTCGATCAGCACTTGCAGGTCATCGGCCCATTCGGCCAGCGGACGCGGCCGCGCCAGCTGGTCGGCCAGTGTGCCGAGACGTTCGACGAAGTCCACCAGCCGCCCCAGCAACTGCCCGCGCGCGCCTTCCAGAGCATCCAGCGGCCAGTGCTCGCCGAGCAGTGGCGCGTGGTCGCCAGCCAGTTGCGGGGGCGCGGCGAAGCCCAGCAGCAGTCGGTCCAGCCCCTGGCGCCAAGTAAAGGCTGATTCGTCCGGCAAGCCCAGGCGAACACGCTGGCTGCCATCACGTCCCCAGCGCACGCCAGCTTCGCGTAACCAGTCGCGCAGCAGCGGTAGGTCTTCGTTTTCGATCCCGGCGCGCCGGGCAACGGCCGGCTGCTCCAGCCAGGCGAGGATTTCCTCGGCGGCAAAACGACTCTGCGCCAGCATCAGCAATTCAAGGAAGGCCTCGATCAGCGGCATCTCGGCGCGCAGGCTGCGGTCAGCGAGGCTGTAGGGAATCCGCGGGCTGCCCTCGCGTGGGGCGAACACGGCTTCGATAAAGGGCGCGTAGCGCTCGATATCCGGGGTCAGCACCACCACCTGATCGGGCGTCAGCGCCGGGTTGGCGGCGAAGCGCGCCAGCAGCTGGTCATGCAGGATCTCCACCTCGCGCAACGGCGAATGGGCGATATGCACTTCCAGCGAGCGGTCATCCTCGGCAAGGGTGATGCGCTCATCGGGCTGCCGGGTGCGCAGGCGCAGGATGTCATTCTGCAGCGCGTGCAGCAGGCTGTCATCGCGCAGGTCGTCGTCCTCGGAATACAGGCCGAACTCCTGACTGCCCTCGCTGGCGGTCAGGCTGAACAGGGAATCGAAGAAGTCCCGGCCCTGCTTGCCCAAGCTCGCTAACAACGGATGGCCGACATCGAGATACCAATCATCAGCCCCGCTCTCGGGCTGGCGCGCCAATTCACGGATATCGCGAATCTCGCCCCAGGCTTCGCGGCTCGGGTTGAGCGCGCAGACCACTACGTCGATATGTCGCGCCAGACCATCTAGCACGCGCAGGTGGTGCGGTGGCAGGCTGCTGATGCCGAACACCAGCAGGCGCTCGGGCAGGCCGGGCAAGGGTTCGTCGCTGTAGAGCCGCTGCAGCAGATCGTCGAGCAGCCGGGCGCGGTGCGGATGGCCGTCCTTGGTCAGCTCGCGCCAGAGCAGCGCCTGCCAGGCCTCGTCGGGGCCGAGTTCGAAGGTATCGCCACGCTCCCAGGCGGCCAGCCAGTCGTCGCGATAAAGCAGGTACTGGTCGAAGACGTCGGCGATCTTGGCTGCCAGCGACAGCCGCCGGCGCTCATCGCCGCCGTCGAGGTACTGCGCCAGACGCGGCGCCAGCTCGAGATTGGCCGGCTCGCAGAGCCAGCCGTAGAGGCGCCAGGTCAGGGTCGTCGGAGAGAACGCCGATTGTTCGGGCAGGCTGCCAAGCACCGTGCGGCTCAGGTCCCATACGAACTTGGCCGGCAGCTGAATCTCCAGCTGCATGGCGATGCCCTGCTTGCGCGCCAGTTCCAGCGTCAGCCAGCGGCCCATGCCCTGGCTCGGCACCACCACCAGCGCCGGGGCGAAGGGATCGGCGAGCGGCTGGGCAAGCAGGCGCGTGGCCAGTTCGCCGAGGGTTTCCAGATCGGGGGCGTGGTAAAGGCTGAGCATGAGGGCGGCTTCGGCTGGGTCAGCGGGCAAGGGTAGCAAGATCCTGCCGTGCCGCGGAAAAGGCGAGGCAGATGGCGGCCCCTTCCCTTTCTACTCCTTTCGCACGACGTCTTCGGGCCTTGTGTTCAATATCAATCCCCTTGCTCGACATAGGATATTCACGCTCAGGCAGTCCCATGCACCTCTGCAACCTGTCGCCTGCCTCAGGCTAGGAGCACTCGATGAAACTTGATAACCGGAACCTGCTGATTCTCATGCTAGGCGCGGCGCTCTGCGCGAGCCCGCTTACGTTTGCAGCCACCGACGGCGCAACGGCCAAAGGCTCGGTGGAGCGCACCCATGCTCGCCAGGTGAGCACCCTGCTTGAGCGTGCGGTCGCACATCTGCAGGCCAACGGGCCGGACCAGTCCCTGTCCGCCTTCAACGACCGCAACGGCGACTTTGTCGATGGTCAGCACTACGTCTTCGTGCTGGATCTGGACGGCGCCATGCTTGCAAGCAATGGCGCCTCGCGAGCGCTGGTTGGGCTGAACGTGATGGACCTGAAGGACGCATCGGGCAAGCCCTTCATCCGGCAGATCGTCGAAGGCGCTCAAGCTGCCGACAGCGGTCAGGTGCAGTACCACTGGCTGAATCCGGTGGACAACAAGGTCGAGAGCAAGACCAGCCTGTACCGCAAGGTTGGCGAGCAGATTCTGGCAGTGGGCTATTACATACCGCGCTCGTCCGCCGAGCATGCGCAGAAGATGCTCGATGAAGCCGTGGCGCTGATTAAAAAATCAGGCGACGAGGCGGCGTTCAAGGCGTTCAACGATCCCCAGGGCGGCTTCGTGATGAACGACGAATACGTTTTTGCCATCGGCCTGGAGGATGGCAAGTATCGCGCCAGCGGCGCCTCGCCCAATCTGGTCGGCGTCGATGTACGTGAGATCACCGATGCCGCCGGCACGCCGCTGTTCAAGCAGATGATCGCGCTGGCCAAGGACAAGGGCATCGGGACGGTCGACTACGTCTGGCGCAATCCGGCCACCAACGCAGTGGAGAAGAAACACTCGTTGATCCGCCGGGTCGACGATGTGCTGCTCGGTGTCGGCTACTACTCGCCGAACTGATACAAGCGCAGCCGTTCATGACAATCTCGTGAACGGCCGGGCCACGTCCATGGTCAACCGGATAACCCACAGTTCACCTGCCGCCCCTGGCGAGGATAGCTGTGCCCGTTGATCCCGAGCCGGAGGCCTGCCTGATGCTGACGTTATTGCATTTGCTGTCTTCCATCGCGCTGCTGGTCTGGGGCACGCACATCGTGCGCACCGGAATCATGCGGGTGTACGGCTCGCACTTGCGGCGGCTGCTGGGCCACAGCATGGCCAACGCGCCAGTGGCGTTCAGCGCGGGCATCGGCGTGACAGCGCTGGTGCAGAGCAGTAACGCTACTGCCCTGCTGGCCATTTCCTTCGTCGCCCAGGGGCTTATGGCATTGCCCACGGCACTGGCGATCATGCTGGGCGCCGATGTCGGTACAGCGCTGATGGCGAGGGTACTGACGCTCGACCTGTCGTGGCTGTCGCCGCTGTTCACCCTGGTCGGCGTCTGCCTGTTCCTCTCACGCAAGCAGACCCGTGCCGGACAGCTGGGACGTGTGCTGATCGGTCTCGGCCTGATCATCCTGGCGCTGCAGTTGATCGTCGCCGCTGCCGAACCCATCACCGAAGCCCGCGGCATGCGCGTGCTGTTTTCCTCTCTGACCGGCGATACCTTGCTGGCGGTGCTGGTCGGTGCGCTGTTCGCAGTGCTGTCTTACTCAAGCCTTGCGGCCGTGCTGCTCACCGCGACCCTGGCCAGCGCAGGCCTGATCAGCCTGCCGGTTGCGCTCGGTCTGGTCATCGGCGCGAACGTCGGCAGCGGCCTGCTGGCGTGGCTCAATGCAACGCCGCAACCCATCCCTGCACGCCGGGTAGCGCTGGGCAATCTGCTCTACAAGCTCGCCGGGCTGGTGGCCCTGCCCTTCCTGCCGATGCTGGTGGAATGGATGGGTACGTTCGGCTATAGCGCGCAAACGCAGGTAATTGCCTTTCATCTGGCATACAACTCGTTGCGCTGTCTGATCCTGCTGCCCACGGTCAGCCTGATGGCCACGCTCTGCGAGCGCCTGTTGCCAGAGCGGGTAGTCGATAACGGCATTGCACAACCTCGACATCTCGACCCCACCGCACTGGATACTCCGACGCTGGCACTCGCCAATGCCACACGCGAAACCCTGCGCATCGGCGATCTGGTGGAAACCATGCTGGCGCGGCTACTCGAAGCGCTGCGCGAGGATCGGTCAGAACCGGGTGAGGAGATTCGCCGGCTGGACGACGACGTCGATGCGCTCTACAGCGGCGTGAAGCTCTACCTGGCGCGAATGCCTCGCGAGGACCTGGCCGAGCAGGAAAGCCGGCGCTGGGCGGAAATCATCGAACTGGCGATCAATCTGGAGCAGGCCGGCGACATCATCGAGCACATGCTGGGCAAGGTGCAGAACCTGAAGATATCCAAGCGTCGTTCCTTCTCCGACAGTGGGCTGGACGAACTCAGCCAGCTGCACGGCTTGCTTAGCGCCAACCTCAGCCTGGGGTTGTCGGTGTTCCTGTCAGGTGACTCGCACAGCGCGCGCCAGCTGCTCCAGCAGAAGCGCCAGTTCCGCAAGCGCGAACGTGAGCTGGCCCATGCCCATGTGCATCGGCTCCATCAGCAAGTGGTAGAGAGCATCGAGACCAGCGCTGCGCATCTGGAGCTGATCGCCGACATGAAGCGTCTGAATTCGCTGTTCTGCAGTGCGGCCTATCCGGCGCTGGAAGGCACAGGCAGCGCAAAGACCCGCACCGGCGAGAGCCATGCAGAGCGTGAATCACGAATCAAACAGCAGCAGCTGGCGCCCGGCAAGCCGGCCTGACCGACTTCCACTTCAACTCTGCCGGTCATCTCCCCAGACCGGTCGCAAAAAAAAAGCCCCGGTGGTGCGAGGCACCAACGGGGCTTTAATCAGGCTGACAGATCAGCTTTTGATGCGGCGGCGACGCTGCATCCAGTAGATCAAGCCAAACAGCAGGAAGCCCGGAATCCACATAAATTCCTTCGGCCAGCGATCCGTCGGCGCGCGGACGCGAAGGATTTCCTGGTCGAACTCAAGGCCCGCCTCGGCAGCAGGGCTGCCAAAGGTCACGCTGTCGATCAGGATCTTGCCGCCTTCCTCATAGGTCATCAGGCCGATCTTCTCCAGCTTTTCCTCACCGCTTTCGCCATCCGGAATGGCCAGCAGGACGACAAACTCACGCGTATCGCCAACTTCGTTTTCGCCCATCACGCGCAAGCGCAGTTGGCTGTCTTCCTCCACATCGCCCAGCGCCTGCACCAGCTCGGTCGGCTCGATGTCGCGATACGGGTCGTGGACCATGTCCATCCAGAAACCTGGGCGGAACAGGGTGAAGGCCACCAGCAGCATCAACAGGCTTTCGTACCAGCGACTGCGCACCAGGAAGTAGCCCTGGGTGCCTGCGGCGAAAATCAGCATGGCAATGGTCGCCACGATGAAGATCAGCACGCCGTGCCAGAAATCCACGTCGATCAACAACAGATCGGTGTTGAAGATGAAGAGGAACGGCAATGCGGCTGTTCGCAGGCTGTAGTAGAACGCCGTGATACCGGTCTTGATCGGATCGCCCTTGGACACGGCCGCCGCGGCAAAGGACGCGAGCCCCACCGGTGGCGTGACGTCGGCCATGATGCCGAAGTAAAAGACGAACAAGTGCACGGCAATCAACGGCACGATCAGGCCGTTCTGCTGCCCCAGCGCGACGATCACCGGCGCCAGCAAGCTGGACACCACGATGTAGTTCGCGGTGGTCGGCAGACCCATCCCGAGGATCAGGCTGAGGAACGCGGTAAGCAGCAGCATCAGCAGCAGGTTGCCCATCGAGAGCAGCTCGACCAGATCCGCCAGTACAAGGCCAACACCCGTCTGCGAAACCGCACCGACGATGATGCCCGCAGCCGCGGTGGCAATGCCGATGCCTATCATGTTGCGCGCGCCGGCGATCAAGCCTTCGCGCAGATCGATAACGCCGTCCTTGAACGTGCCGTGCTGATGGGTACCGTCCTTGCGCAGCATCGACAGCAATGGCCGCTGGGTAAGCAGGATGATGACCAGCATCACCGAGCCCCAGAATGCCGAAAGGCCCGGTGACAGGCGCTCAATCATCAGGCACCAGACCAGCACCACGACCGGCAGCAGGAAATGCAGCCCTGA
Source organism: Stutzerimonas stutzeri (assembly GCF_024448895.1). Taxonomy (GTDB): domain Bacteria; phylum Pseudomonadota; class Gammaproteobacteria; order Pseudomonadales; family Pseudomonadaceae; genus Stutzerimonas; species Stutzerimonas stutzeri_Q. Next base: position 292,766 of record NZ_JAMOIC010000005.1, on the reverse strand, counting down.
AAGCAGCACGGGGCGCGTTTCTGGCAGCTTCTCAAGCGGTGCATCGGGGTCTTCCATCGGCAGCACCGGATTGCTCGCGGCAATCTTCAGCAGGCCCAGATACACCAGCGCCAGCAACGCTCCGATCACCCACAACGCGGCATCACCGAGCGCCGGTTTCAGCCAGCCCAGGCCGTAATAGACACCCAGCGACAGGCCGGAAATCAGCGCGGCGCCGAATGCGAAACCGATCAATCGCTGCATCCATGGCTTGGCCACATTCGCGCGCGGTAATCCCTTGAGACCGAGTTTGAGTGACTCGAGGTGGACGATATAAAGCAAGGCGATATAGGAGATCAGTGCTGGCAGAAAAGCGTGTTTGATCACCTCGACGTAGGGAATGCCTACGTACTCGACCATGAGGAACGCCGCGGCGCCCATCACTGGCGGCATGATTTGCCCGTTGACCGACGAAGCCACTTCAACGGCGCCCGCCTTTTCGGCAGAGAACCCGGTGCGTTTCATCATCGGGATGGTGAAGGTACCGGTGGTTACCACGTTGGCAATCGATGAACCGGAAATCAGGCCGGTCATCCCGGACGCCACCACCGCTGCCTTGGCAGGACCGCCGCGGAAATGCCCGAGCATGCTGAAAGCCAGCTGAATGAAATAGTGCCCCGCGCCTGCGCGTTCAAGCAGCGCGCCGAACAGAACGAAGAGGAAAACGAAGCTGGTGGAAACACCCAGGGCAATACCGAACACGCCTTCGGTGGTGATCCACTGGTGGTTGGCCAATGCCGTGAAACTGACGCCGCGGTGAGCCAGCAGCCCAGGCATCCAGGGGCCGGCGACGCTATATGCCAGGAACACCAGCGCGATGATCGCCAGTGGCGGGCCCAACGCGCGACGCGTGGCCTCGAGCAGTAGCGGAATACCGATACAGGCGGTAACCAGATCCATGGTGGTCAGGTTGCCGGGGCGCTGCGCCAGCTGCTCATACACAATGAAGAGATAGGCCGCCGTAGAAGCTGCTACCAGGCCCAGAGCGATATCGACCAGGGGAACGCGGTCTCTGGGTGATTTCTTGAATGCGGGGTAGGCCAGAAACGCCAGCAACAGCGCAAAAGCCAGGTGAATAGAGCGTGTTTCAGTGTCATTCAGTACGCCGAAACCCAACACGAAAGGCAGCGGCGAGGCGATCCACAGCTGGAACAGCGACCAGAGCAGGGCGAGTCCGGCAATCACCGCGGACATCGTACCGACGGGCGTACGTGCGCCAACGTCCTGGGCGATTAGCTCTTCAGTGGACAGTTCTTTGTCTTGCATGAAATGTGGCCTGTTTTTTCAGGTAACGGAACCGCGAAAACCCGTGGCGCGAGGCGCACGGGTTTTCAGACGAAAGCCGCGGACGGCAGGCCCGCCACTCGAGAGGAGCGGGCGAGCTGGCCGTTACATCCAGCCACGTTCCTTGTAGTAGCGCTCGGCACCTTCATGCAACGGGGCCGACAGACCTACCTTGATCATGTCTTCCGGCTTCAGGTCCTTGAACGCAGGGTGCAGACGCTGGAAGCGCTCGATGTTCTCGAATACTGACTTCACCAGCTGGTAGACCACTTCGGCATCAACCTTGGCAGTAGTCGACAGAACCGCCTTGCCACCGATGGACTGCGTGGCATTGTCGTTGCCCTTGTACAGACCGCCAGGGATTTCAGCCTTGGTGTAATAGGTCTTGTCGGCCAGCAGCTTGTCGATTTCCGGCCCGGTGATTGGCACCAGAACGGCATCTACAGTGGTGGTGGCTTCCTGAATCGCGCCATTGGGATGACCGACGAAGTAGGTCATGGCATCGATGTTGTTGTCGCCCAGCGCGCTGGCCTGTTCGGCCGGCTTGAGTTCAGCAGCGAGGCTGAAGGCCGACTTGTCCCAGCCTTTTTCCTTCATAATTTCTTCGAGGGTGTCGCGCTGACCGGAACCTGGATTGCCGATGTTGACGCGCTTGCCCTTGAGGTCATCCAGACCCTTGATGTTGGCGTCACGGCGCGCCAGGACTGTGAAGACTTCGCTCTGCAGCGAGAAGACGGCACGGATGTCGTCCATTTTGCCTTCGCTCTCGAAAGGAGCCACACCTTCCATCGCCTTGTACTGGTGATCGGACTGCATGATGCCGAAGTTGAACTCACCGCTGCGCAGACCGTTCACGTTCGCCACGCCGCCGCCGCTTGCCGGAGCGTTGCACTTCAGATCCTCGGCGTTACGGTTGACGAAACGGCAGATCGACTGACCGGCTACGTAGTAAACGCCAGTCTGACCACCGGTACCGATGGTCACGAATTTCTCTTGCGCCTGAGCCACACCGCTCAGACCAGTCCCCGCCAATGCGGCGGAAAATATCCATGCCAAGGATTTGCCTTTCATGGATTCACTCCTTTATTGGTTGTTTTGGAATTTGCCCCGCCGACCTCGTGAGCCTGACGAGAAGTCCGGAGTCTAGCAGGCCGCTGCGTCGGTAACAGCTTGGACCGCAACTCGAGGCTCATCATCTGATTGTGATTCTCCGGATCAGACCTATCTGAAGGCTGAGTGTTACTCGCGCTGGGAACAAATCCCGGATACCTATACAGAAACTGTACAAATAACTGTACAAGCACGATTTAACGTATAAGATCCGCGCATGGCACAGAGCCATCACCCGGTTTTTTGTACGGGCTTTACACGACCAAGAAAGATAGGAACCGTTTGGAAGTCCGTGGATTCATCGCGAGGTGAGTGGCAGGGAATGCGCGATGCGCCCGCCTGGGTATCGGTCAAGACGTCCGTGGCGACACATTCATGTAGACCCGAGAAACCCACCATGCGCCTGAACCTCCCGATTACCGGACGCGACGTCTCATTCAGTGAGACAGCCAACATACTGTCCACCACCGACCTCAACGGCGACATCACCTACGTAAACCCCGACTTTATAAAGATCAGCGGTTTCGAAGAGAACGAACTGCTGGGTCAGCACCACAACATAGTCCGCCACCCTGAAATGCCGCCCGAAGCATTCGGTGATTTGTGGTCCAGCGTTCGCGCCGGCAAATCGTGGATGGGCATGGTGAAAAACCGTTGCAAGAATGGCGACCACTACTGGGTCAGCGCTTTCGTCACGCCCATCAGCCGCAACGGAAAAGTGGTCGAATATCAATCGGTACGGACCAAACCTCAGGCCGCTCAGGTAGCCGCGGCCGAGAAGTTGTACGCGCAACTGAAGGAAAAACGCCCTCCCGCTGCACTGCGTCGGGCACCCTTCACCGTGCGCAGCCGGGTGGCCCTGCTCGCGGCGCTGGGCACCGTGCCCTTTGTTGTCGCGGGCGGGCTGTTGGGTGGAGCAGGCTTGGTGGTTACGTTAGCGACTGCGGCGGCGGCTGCATTAGGCGCCGGCAGTCTTGCTTGGATGGCACTGGCACCGTTGCAGCGTCTTGCTGAACAGGCGCGCCAGGTGGGCAACGATGCGGTTGGCCAACTGGTCTACACCGGCCGCCGCGATGAGTTCGGGCAGATAAGCTTCGCTATGAAGCTGCTCGAAACCGAAGCGGGGGCTATGGTCGGACGAATCGGGGATGCCTCTCGTCAGTTGAGCCTGCATGCCCGCGAGCTCGTAGGTGCCATGGATAGCAGCGCGCAAAGCGCATCCCGCCAGCAGAGCGAAACCGATCAGGTGGCGACGGCTATCAATCAAATGGCAATGAGCATCCAGGAAGTCGCCAGCAACGCCCAGCGCACCGCCGAAGCGGCCAGCCGAGCCAATAGCGAAGCGGCGACGGGTACTGATGTAGTCAACCGCACCGGCGTGGCCATCGGCCGACTGGCTCAGGACATTCAGCAGGCCGGGGACGTCATTCACGAACTGGAGGCACACAGCAAAGACATCACCAAGGTTCTGGACGTCATTCGCGGCATCGCCGAGCAGACCAACCTGTTGGCACTCAACGCCGCCATCGAGGCGGCCCGGGCTGGCGAACAAGGCCGAGGTTTCGCTGTGGTCGCGGACGAGGTTCGCAGCTTGGCATCGCGCACCCAGCAGTCGACCCAGGAAATCAATGCGATGATCGCAGCCCTGCAAGGCGGCGCACGGCAGGCAGTGCAGGTAATGCAGCGCAGTCGTGAACAAGCGATGGAAAGCGTCGAGCAGGCCGAGCAAGCAGCTCGTTCACTTCAGGGCATCAACAATCGGGTGAACGAGATTAGTGATATGAGCCTGCAGATCGCATCGGCCGTCGAAGAGCAAAGTGCCGTGAGCGAAAACATTAATCAGAATATTGTGAGCATTCGCAGTGGCTCTGACCAACATGTGGAACGAGGCCTGCGCGGCCGGGAAACTGCTACGGGTGTTGCTCAGTTGGCTGACAGCATGGAAATGCTGGTTCAACAATTCTGGACACGGCGACGCGGATAGGCGGGGCTATAGTTCTTGCGTCCGTTCCGATAGGTGGACAAGCCTTTGGCAGGTCTGGCGGTGGTATCAAAGCGACATTAGCCGTATCTTTTGAAGGCCATTACCACTGCTAGACCCTCACGCCCGCCTAGCGTAGCGGCGGGGTCGCAAGATGAGACTTTGCGCTTGATGCGATCACGCCTGCTCCTGCTCTTTTGCCTGCTCAGCGCACTTGCCGGCTTGATCTCGAATCAGGCGATCGCGGCAATTGCGCCCAGCATGGTCCATGAGGGACGCGCAGCCCTCAAGGCTGGCACCATCGAATGGGTGCCCGGCCACCGTGACGCCGATTTCGAGACGGCGCACAACGCCAACTGGTCATGGCAACCCTTGCAAAAACCGAATCTGGGAAAGCAGAAGGAAGGCGTGTGGTTGCGCTTCGCTGTCGATCGCGATAACACCGGTGACGACCGCTGGTTCCTGAGCCTGAAGTGGCCTGTCCTTGACGAGGTGCAGCTACGGCTGTTCTTCCCTGCCGAAGATGAATGGGGGCCATTGATGCGCGCCGGAGATCACGTGCCGATGCGTGAACAGCCCGTAGCGGATCTGAATCTGGTGTTCCCACTGGAGGTGAAGGCCGGCGAACACGCAGTGGTGTACATGCACCTGCAAACCTGGGGCATGATGGCGGTGCCGCTGGTCATATCCGACGAACCAGGCTTCGTTGCCGGCAAGATCAAGGACGTGGCGATGATCAGCCTGTTCTTTGGAGGCATGCTGGTGATCCTGCTCTATAACAGCAGCCTGTTCGTGTTTACCCGCGACCTGAGCTATCTGCTCTACGTTCTCTATCTACTCAGCGCCCTGTTTTATGTTGTGGCGATCACCGGGTTCGGCCAGTTGTTCTTGTGGCCGGAAACACTCATCGCCCGGCGCTTCTATGGCCTTTCCGCTGCGCTGTGTTTCTTTACTCCACTGGTGTTCGCAACACGCTTCCTGAGCATCCGTCGTTATGGTGGCTGGGTCTGGCTGGTGACCTGGGTGTTGATGGTGTACTGGGCGACGGCGATCATGCTCATCCTGCTCGCCCCGACACTCACGCGTTATCTCGCCAGCGAAACGATGGCGCTGGTTCATTGCGTTCTGACCATGGCGGCGGTCATCAGCCTGTGGCTCCGGGGTAACCCCTCGGCGCGCTTGTTCGCTATCGCCTGGTCGACGCTGCTGATCGCAACCATCGCACATCTGCTTGCACTTGAAGGCGTGCTGCCGCTGAATACCTTGACTTTGTATGGCCAGCTGATTGGCATGTTTGCCGAGTTCGTGCTGCTTTCTATGGCGCTGGCCCAGCGCATCAACGTGGAGCGCGAACGCCGCATCCTCGCGCAGCAAAGCGTGCTGCACGCCTCCGAGGCGCTGGCCATCGAACGTGAGTCGCGACTGCAGGCGCAGCAGCAGGCCCTCGATGTGCAGATGCGGGCCAATGAGGCGCTCGAAGCGCGCGTGTACGAACGCACCCGGGCGCTGGAGGATGCCAAGCGAGGTCTGGAGATGGTCAATGAGCAGCTCACCCGCCTCAGCATTACCGACGCCCTGACGCAATTATCCAACCGAGGTCATTTCGACGTGATGATCGACGAGGAGATCCGCCGCGCGCAGCGTATCGAGATGCCGCTTTCGGTGCTGCTGCTGGACATCGACCACTTCAAGCGCGTCAACGACACCTACGGCCATCCGTTCGGCGATGAATGCCTGCGTCTGGTTGCCGACACCCTCAAGCACCATGGCCAGCGCGCCGGCGATGTGGTGGCCCGTTACGGTGGTGAAGAGTTCGTCATCACGCTGCCGGGCATAGATGCTACCGAGGCCGCCGAACAGGCCGAACGCATCCGCGCCGCCGTGGCGGCGCTGCAACCGCGCTGTGGTGAAACCCGGCTTCAGCTGACCATCAGCATCGGCGTGGCGACCCTGCAGCCGCCGGCCCAACGTACGCCGGCGCAACTGCTTGCGGCTGCCGATGCGGCGCTCTACCAAGCCAAGCACAACGGGCGTAACCAGGTAGTAGTTGCCGAGCCACTTCAGGCCATGGAGCGTTCAGACAGCTGAGTTTGCGGCTAAGGCCGGGAACCGCACCTTGACCAGCAAGCCACCCGACTCGCCCTGATCGAGTTCGATGGTAGCCCGATGGGCGCGGCTGATTTCACCGACGATGGCGAGGCCGAGCCCCGCACCCTGCCCTTGCTGCTGCACCCGGTAGAAGCGCGCGAAGACTTTTTCACGCTCCTGCGGGGCAATGCCCGGCCCGTCGTCTTCGACTTCCAGCACGCCCTCCTGCCTGACCCGCAGGACCACATTGCCGCCGCTGGGCGTGTGAGCCAGCGCGTTGTCCAGCAGATTGCTCAGCAGCTCGCTGAGCAGGGTCGGTTCGCCGTCGATCCACACCGGCTCGTCTGCTTCGAGCGCCAGCGCAACACCCCGTTTGTAGGCGAGCGCCGCCATGGCCAGGCCCAGCTCGCGGGCCAGCTGGCTGAGGTCGAGGCGCTGTGCACCACCTTCGGCGATCGACTGCGCGCCACTTTCGATACGCGCCAGTGACAACAGCTGGTTGGCCAGATGGATCACCCGATCGGTGTGCGCCTCGGCTTCCTCAAGGGTTTCCTGCCAGCGCTGCGGTTGCTGCTCGCGCAGGCCAAGCTCGATTCGCGCCTTGAGCGCCGCCAGTGGCGTACGCAGCTCATGCGCGGCGTCGGCAATGAACTGCGCCTGACGTTCGAACTGCGCGCGCAGCCGCTCGGTGAAGTGATTGAGCGCCGCCACCAGGGGCTTGAGTTCGCGCTGTACCGTGACCATTGGCAGCGGACGAAGATCGTCCGTCTGGCGCAACTCGACCGCCTCGCTGAGCTTGCCCAAGGGCCGCAGTGCCGCGCTGACCGCCAGCCACACAAGAACCAGCGCAGCGACCGCCAGCAGACCGACCCGCCATAGCGTATCCACCAGCAGACTGCGGGCCATGCGTTCACGCGCGCCCAGCGTTTCGGCGACGCGAATCTCGGCGATGCCAGTGAGCTCCGGCTCGCTGACCGGCTGCAGCAGGCTGACCAGCCGCACGCCCTCCCCCTTGAACTCACCGTCGTAGAAGCGCGCCAGCGCCGGATAGTCATCGGTGCGCAGGACCTTCGGCCCTGGTGCCGGCAGAGCCTCGTAGCCGCTGACAAGCAGGCCTTCGGTATCGAGCACCTGATAGTAGATTCGTCCAGCGCTGTCGTAGGCAAAGGTGTCCAGCGCGACGTAGGGCACGTTGGCACGCAGCTGGCCGTCATTGGCGACCAGGCCATCGGCAATGGCGCGGGCCGAGGCCAGCAAGGTACGGTCGTAAGCGGTGTCAGCGGCGGCGCGGCCGTTCCAATAGGCGCTCCAGCCGCTGAAAAGCAGCAACAGCGCCAGCAGCACCGCCAACCGAAGCAGCAGCCCGGCACGCAGACTGCCGGCGCGCGGAGCCTCGTCAGGCATCCATGCTCTCCAGTAGATAGCCGAGTCCTCGGAAGGTCACGATGCGCACGGCGCTGCCTTCGAGTTTCTTGCGCAGACGATGTACGTAGATCTCGATGGCATCGGCACTGGCATCCTCGTCCAGGCCAAATACCTGAGCTGCCAGCTGATCCTTGCTCATCACCCGTCCGGGCCGGGTGATCAGCGCCTCCAGCACGCCCTGCTCGCGAGAGGTCAGGCTCAGCGCTTGCCGGTCGAGACTGAAGCGCCGCGCGTCCAGGTCATAGACCAGTGGACCGCAGCTCTGCTGACGCTCGCCCGCCGCCACGCTGCGCCGCAGCAATGCCTTGACCCGCGCCTCCAGCTCCGAGAGCTCGAAGGGTTTTGCCAGATAATCGTCCGCGCCCAGATTCAGGCCATGCACCCGATCGGTGACATCGCTGCGCGCCGTGAGCATCAGTACGGGCAGCGTCTTCCCCCGTTCGCGCAGGCGCGCCAGCACCTGAAAGCCGTCGAGCCTGGGCAGGCCCACATCGAGAATCGCCAGCGCGTAGTCCTCGGTGGAGAGCGCCAGGTCCGCCGCAACGCCGTCATTGAGCAGGTCCACGGTCCATCCGCTGGCGCGTAGCGCCTGCGCCACGCTTTCAGCCAGTTGGGGATGGTCCTCGACCAGAAGAATCCGCATTGCCTGTCCTCTGCCACATACGGAACGGGCCGCCAGTGTAGCGGCAAGGCGCGCCAGGCGCTGCTTTCAAGGCTGAAAGCCTGCTGAAAGTTTCGCCGCCTAGGATCGGTCTCAGGTGGCTAGATCCACCTATACGGCCCATGGCCGTCACAACAAAAACAATAGTGGAGATTCTAGGATGCTGACTGCCGTCAGAACCAACCCTGCACATGCTCGTCTTGCCTTAGCAATCGCAGCTGCCTCGCTGGCGCCCTTGGCCCAGGCTGATTTCATCGAAGACAGCAGCGCGACCCTGCAAACCCAGAACATCTACCTCAATCGCGATTTCCGCGAAGGCGACGGCCAATCCAAACGCGAAGAATGGTCCCAGGGTTTTCTGCTCAATATCGAATCCGGTTTCACTGAAGGCACCGTGGGCTTTGGTCTCGATGCCATTGGCATGCTCGGCGTCAAGCTGGACTCGGGTGGCGGCCGCGCAGGCACTGACCTGCTTCCGGTCCAGGATGATGGCGGCACGCCGGATGAATTCAGCCGTCTCGGGCTGACCGCTAAAACCAGAATCTCCGAAACCGAGCTGCGCTTCGGCACGCATCTCCCGGAAATGCCGATTGTCACTGCGAGTGATAGCCGTACATTGCCGCAGTTATTCGAGGGAAGCACGCTGACTTCGCGGGACATCGAAAGCCTCACACTGATCGGTGGCCGCTTCGACAAAGTGATCGACCGCGCCTCCACCAATTCCCAGGAACTGCAGCTGAACAACAAGAACAGCCGCTTTTCCAGCGCCGCCGAAGCAGACCATCTGACCTTCGCCGGCGCCCGGTACGATTTCAGCGAAAAGCTCACTGGCACTTACTACGCTGCCGAGCTCGATGACATCTATCGCCAGCATTTCTTCAATCTGCAGATGGCGCACCCGCTCGGCGAAGAGTCGGCGTTGACCGCCGACCTGCGACTGATGATCAGCGACGACACCGGCGCAGCAAACGCCGGCAAGATCGACAACCAGGCCTGGAACGGCATGGTCGGCTACAGCCTCGGCGGCCACAAGCTCAGCCTCGCCTACCAGCAGATGCGCGGCGACACCGGCTACGCTTACGTCGATGGCAGCAATCCCTATCTGGTCAATTTCGTGCAGATCAACGATTTCGCCAACGCCGACGAACGTTCCTGGCAGGCGCGCTACGACTACAACTTCGCATCCCTTGGGATCCCCGGCCTGACCTTTCTCACCCGCTATGTTTCCGGCGACAACGCCGAATACGCCGGCGGCAGCAATGGCAGCGAGTGGGAGCGCGACATCGAACTCAAGTACGTGGTGCAGACCGGCCCGCTGAAGAACGTGGCCGTGCGCATGCGCAACGCCATGTTTCGCTCCGACTTTGCTCGCGATGCCGATGAAAACCGCCTGATCGTCAGTTACAGCCTGCCGATCTGGTAAAGCCGCTCACAATAAGAAACAGAAGGAGACACACATGAAAACTGCAATGCGTCGTTTCGCCCTGCTCTCGACCTGCCTGATGCTTTCCAGTCAGTTGATGGCCGAACCCAAGCGCCCCGAGTGCATCGCCCCCGCCAAGCCCGGCGGCGGTTTCGACCTGACCTGCAAGCTGGCCCAGAGCGGCCTGAAAGACGGTGGTCTGCTCAAGTCGCCCATGCGTGTGACCTACATGCCCGGCGGCGTGGGCGCAGTGGCCTACAACGCGGTGATCGCCCAGCGCGCCTCGGATCCGGCGACCATCACGGCGTTCTCCAGCGGCTCGCTGCTGAACCTGGCGCAAGGCAAGTTTGGTCGCTATGACGAAACCAACGTGCGTTGGCTGGCAGGCATCGGCACCGATTACGGCGCCATCTCGGTCCGCGAAGATGCGCCCTATCAGGACCTCGACGACCTGATTGATGCAGTCAAGAAAGACCCCAGCAGCGTGGTCTTCGGCGCTGGCGCCACCATCGGCGGCCAGGACTGGATGCAGACCGCGCTGATCGCCCGCGCCGCTGGCGTGGATCCGAAAAAGCTTCGTTATGTCGCCTTCGAAGGCGGCGGTGAAACCCTCACTGCCATGCTCGGCGGCCACGTTCAGGTCACCAGCAGCGGCCTGGGCGAAGTCGCCCCCCAGCTCGAAGCCGGCAAGATCCGCATCCTCGCGGTGCTGTCCGATGATCGTCTGCCGGGCAAGATGTCCGAAATCCCGACCGCAAAGGAACAGGGCTACGACATCAGCTGGCCGGTGATCCGCGGCTTCTACATGGGCCCGGAAGTCAGCGATGAGGACTTCAACTGGTGGAAGACCCAGTTCGACACGCTGCTGGCCGATGAGGATTTCGCCAAGCTGCGCGAACAGCGCGATCTCTTCCCTCTATCGATGACGGGCGATGAGCTCAAGGAGTTCGTCAACAAGCAGGTCGTCGATTACAAGGCACTCGCTGCCGAGTTCGGCCTGGTCAAGTAACGCCCTGCCCGCTGCGGCTTCCAGAAGTACGCCGTAGCGGGCCCCTCCCGAGGTAACCACCATGTACGTTCGTGTCTTTGCCGCGGTGTGGCTGCTCGCCTGCGCCGGCCTCGCACTGCTCGCCTGGGGTTTCGAGGCTCCCTTTGCCTACGACCCGGTCGGCCCGCGCGCTTACCCGCTACTGCTGCTGTTCCTCATGGCCTGCGGCGCACTCTGGCTGCTCTGCAAACCACACGGCGATCCGACACCGGCGTTCGACTGGACGATGGCCCGACGCGCCGCGCTCTGCGTGCTGGTGCTGTTGGCTTATTCGCTGCTGTTCGAAGTGCTCGGCTTCGTGATCACCACTGCACTGGCCACGTTCGCCCTGGGCCTGCTGTTCAACGGACGCCTGGTGCCCTGTCTGATCAGTGGCGTGCTGATGGGCGTGTTGCTCTACGGCCTGTTTGACCTGTCGCTTGACGTACCACTGCCGCTCGGCGTGCTGCGCTTGCTGGAGAGCTGAAAATGGAAACCTTGAATTTCTTGTGGCAGGGCTTCGATGTCGCGACGCGACCGACTAACCTGCTGGTGGCGCTGTTCGGTGCCTTTGTCGGCACCATCGTAGGCCTGCTGCCGGGTCTCGGCCCGATCAACGGTGTGGCCCTGCTGTTGCCGCTGGCGTTTGCGCTTGGTCTGCCGCCGGAAACGGCGCTGATTCTGCTGGCGGCGGTCTATCTGGGTTGCGAATACGGCGGACGCATCTCGGCGATTCTTCTCAACGTCCCCGGCGACGCTGCAGCGGTCATGACCACCCTGGACGGCTACCCGCTGGCGCGTCAGGGCAAGGCGGGCATCGCGCTGTCGCTCTCGGCGGTCAGTTCGTTCATGGGCAGCATCATCGCCACCTGCGGCGTCGTGCTGTTCGCCCCGCTGCTGGCGAAGTGGGCCGTCGCATTCGGCCCCGCGGAGTACTTCGTGCTGATGATTTTCGCCATTGCCTGCCTCGGCGGCATGGTCGGCGATAAACCGGTGAAAACCCTGATGGCTGCATTGATCGGCCTCGGGCTCGCCACCGTGGGCGTGGACTCGACCACTGGCGTCTACCGCTTCACCTTTGGCAGCGTCAGCCTGTCGGACGGCATTCAGTTCGTCATCGTGGTGATCGGCTTCTTCAGCGTCAGTGAAGTCCTGCTGATGCTGGAAAAGACCCACAGTGGGCAGAAAGCGGTCAAGGCCAGCGGACGTCTGCTGTTCAACTTCAAGGAGTTCTGCTTCACCTTCTGGACCATGGTGCGCAGCGCCCTGGCCGGTTTCGTCATCGGTACTCTGCCGGGTGCCGGCGCGACCATCGCAAGCGCCATGACCTACATGAGCGAAAAGCGCATGGCCGGCGACAGCGGTAAGTTCGGCGAAGGCGACCTGCGTGGCCTGGCCGCTCCGGAAGCCGCCAACAACGCCTCTGCCTGCGGCTCGCTGATCCCCATGCTGACCCTCGGTGTACCGGGCTCGGGCACCACTGCGGTAATGATCGGCGCGCTGACGCTGTACAACATCACGCCCGGCCCGCTGTTGTTCGAACAGCAGCCCGACGTTGTGTGGGGCCTGATCGCCTCGCTGTTCATCGGCAACGTCATCCTGCTGGTAATGAACATCCCGCTGGTCGGGCTGTTCTCCAAGATGCTCAGCGTGCCCAACTGGGTGCTGGTGCCGGCAATCACCGCGATCAGCGTGGTGGGCGTCTACTCGGTGCACAGCACCACCTTCGATCTGGTGCTGATGGTTGGCCTCGGGGTGTTCGGTTACCTGCTGCGCAAGCTGGAATTCCCGTTGTCGTCACTGATTCTCGGCTTCGTTCTTGGCGAGATGATGGAAGACAACCTGCGCCGCGCTCTGTCGATCTCGGCGGGCGAGCTGGGCATTCTCTGGGGCAGCCCGATCACGCTGATACTCTGGGCCATGGCTGCGCTGATGCTGGCGATGCCGGGTCTGCGCTGGTGGCGTCAGCGTCGCCGCGCCAAGTTGAACGAAGCACAGGCCTGATATGCCGCGCCAGCTTCCGGGATGGTGGGCGACGCCTCTGGTCGGCGCTCTCGGCGGCTGGTTGGCAAGCCTGGCGAACTGGCCGCTGCCCTGGATGGTTGGTTCGCTGCTGGCGGTCATTGCAGTGCGCTGCAGTGGCTGGCTGGTCAAGGAAGTCCCCCGCGGACGGCAGACCGGCCAGTGGTTGATCGCCAGTGCCATCGGCCTGCATTTCACCAGTGAAGTTCTGCAGCAGGTGCTCGAGCATTTCGGTGTGATCCTGGCCGGCGCGCTGGGTACCTTGCTGCTGAGCCTGATCGGTATCTTCATTCTCCTACGCAGTGGCATGGATCGCGCCACGGCGTTCTTTTCCAGCATGCCGGGCGGCGCCAGCGAGATGGTCAACCTGGCCAACCGTCATGATGCTCAGCCGGCAATGGTCGCGGCGGCACACAGCATGCGTTTGTTGCTGGTGGTGCTGATCATCCCTGCGCTGTTCACCTGGAGCCTGCCACCGGTTGACGCACCAGCACCGGCACCGGTCAGCTGGCCATGGCTGGCCGTGCTGCTGCCAGCTGGCGCGTTGCTGGCAATGCTGTGGAAACGACTCGGTCAGCCAAACCCCTGGATGCTCGGCCCGTTGACCGTGTGCGCTGCTGCCAGCGCACTGTTCGATCTTCATCTGGGAATGCCGGAAGGCATCGGCCAGCTTGGCCAGTGGCTGATCGGCTGTTCGCTGGGCTGCCACTTCGACCGAGCATTCTTTCGCAGCGCGCCGCGCTTCATGCTGAGAATTTTGCTGTTCACGCTATTGGCCATGCTCGCCGCAGCGGGCCTGGCCGAGATGCTGGGCTGGGCCGCTACGCTCGATCAGACCTCGTTGATGCTTGGCATGATGCCCGGCGGTATCACCGAGCTATGCCTGACGGCCGAAGCGTTACAGCTGTCCGTGGCGCTGGTAACGGCGCTGCAGGTGCTGCGGCTGTTTATGGTGATGTTCCTAGCCGAGCCGTTGTTTCGGCTCTGGCAACGAGCCACTCTTTAACCCGCCGCCTGGCGGGTTCTTTTTGCCGAAAGGCCGTGGCTCGGCTGCATCGCTTCAACCAAAGAACCAGTAGCACACCAGTATCGCGGCGATGATTCCGGCAAAGTCTGCCGCCAGGGCGCATCCAACCGCGTGCCGTGCACGCTGGATCCCCACCGCGCCAAAATAAACGGCCAGCACATAGAAGGTCGTCTCGGTGCTGCCCTGCACTGTCGCCGCGACCAACGCTGGAAAGCTGTCGACACCCTGGCCCTGCATGGTCTCGATCAGCATCGCGCGCGCAGCACTGCCCGAGAAAGGCTTGACCAGCGCGGTCGGCAGCGCATCGACGAAACGGGTGTCCCATCCAAGCACCTCAACCAGCCAGCGAATGCCGTCCAGGCCGAAATCCAGCGCGCCGGAGGCGCGGAACACACCAATGGCGCACAGCATGGCGATCAGATAAGGAAGCAGACTTTTGGCGACGTCGAAACCTTCCTGGGCCCCTTCGACGAAGCTTTCATAGACCGGCACCTTGCGCAGCGCCCCGACGATCAGAAAGGCGATGATCAGGCCGAACAGCGTGAGATTGCCGAGCAATGATGACATCGACGAAAGCGCAGTGGCCGAAAGCCCCGCCAGCAGCGCCATGAAACCACCCAATAGCAGCGCACCGGGCAGGAGATAGGCGAGTACCACCGGATCCCAGAATCGCAGGCGCTGTACCAGGGCGACTGCAAGAAGCCCCGCCAGCGACGAAGCGCTGGTCGCCAGCAATATCGGCAAAAAAACCAGCGTGGGGTCCTCTGCGCCTTGCTGCACGCGATACATGAAAATGGTCACTGGCAGCAGAGTCAGGCCTGAAGTGTTGAGCACCAGGAAAAGGATCTGAGCGTTACTGGCAATGTGCGGCGTGGGATTAAGCTCCTGCAGCGCCCGCATCGCCTTCAAGCCGATCGGCGTAGCGGCATTGTCGAGGCCCAGTCCGTTGGCTGCGAAATTGAGCGTGATCAGTCCCAGCGCTGGATGCCCGGCGGGCACTTCAGGCATTAACCGGCTGAACAGCGGACCCAGCAGGCGCGCTAGCTTTTCGATCATGCCGGCCTTTTCAGCGATGCGCAGAAAACCGAGCCACAGAGTAAGCGTGCCGAACAGCACGATCATGATTTCCACAGCCAGCTTGGCCATGGCGAACAGGCTCTCGACCAGTGCGGCGAACACTGCGGGGTCACCGCCCACCAGCCAGCGCGACAGAGCAGCTACCGCTGCGACCAGGAAAAAGCCCAGCCAGAGGCCGTTGAGCATGTTTTTCTCCAATGAAAGTCTGCGCGCGATGATAGCGGCGCAACTGGAGAACAGCCACGAACAGACCGGAACGGTCGGTGGATAAGGGGGCTAATCAGACAGGCGACACGCGAAAACATCTCGATGCGCGAGATGAATAACCGAGCCCAGGAGATATAGAAGGAGGGGAAAAGCTGAGATGCATATCAAGACTGCAGACCGAAGGTGGACAGCCCACCTTCGGTTGCTTTCGCCGAACCCGGTCCGCTAAGGAGGTACTCCATGTACCCCTAGGTCGCTCCATTCAACAGAGCGTCCCGACCCCTTGGCTCCCCCGCTACTGGGGGCTGATGAGTACTCGTAGATAACGAATCATCTCAGTCCTGCAAGCCTCCGCCGTGTGGCGAAAGCCTAGAATAATGGCGTCCCGTCCGTGTCGCTTCCATGAAGTCGCAGCCGCCCTCACGGGCGGCATCACTAGCGTCAAACGCGCGGACCGCGGCCTCGTCCAAAGATCAGCGATGCTACGAACAGCACCAAGAACACGACGAACAGGATCTTCGCGATACCGGTCGCAGTGCCAGCAATACCACCGAAGCCCAGAACTGCAGCGATGATGGCAATGATCAGGAATGTAATAGCCCAACTCAGCATGGTGTAACTCCTCTTCGGTTCAAGACATCTTTAGCGGGACCGATAGCTGCATCAGCTCGCGGATATACCACTAGAAAACCCAACGTTGCTCAGACCGCGCCTGCACATAATCAATCGTCTTCGGGGTAGGCCCGGTTTGCACGATCCCTACTGGTTGAGCGTCATACATGCGGATTCGTTCCGCTGACTCGTGCTGTGTCTGGCTGAGCGGTTCCGACATCGGTTGCTCGGCGCCCACGATCAGCGTGACTACAGCTGCGGTAAGAAACCCTTTGCCAACCAGTGAGAAACGTGTCTGACGATTCATCCTCAACTCCTTCTAAGCATGCAGTGCATGTCTGTCTTGTCAGTACTGTTGCAGGCCTCGTGCCAGCTGCTGAGTATCTATTTTTTCCTTTTAAATCAATAAGTTCGATTTACCTTCAGTGGCTTCGTCAATTTATATTGCACGATGCCTGCAATTGCGCCGGGCGATTTGCACGACGGACTAATCCCCACGCTTGGCACCACCATGGTTCAGCTTGTGGATACGCTCATGACAGGCTCGGATTTTGGGTAATTCGATCGCCAGCAATGCCCTTACATCAGGCTCAGCCGTGCTCAGTGCATCTTCGAACGCCGCGAGGATTCGCTCCTCGGTCTGATCGAGCTGGTCGATGTAGACGGCGTCGGCGTTACCTAACCGTGCCTTGGTGTCGGCGTAGACTTCACGCAGCTTGCCGGTTGCGGTGCCGCCTTGCGCCGGCTGCTCCTGATTAGCCGCAACCTTCACCGATAGCGCCTGGATGATGTGGGTCTTGGATTGCGCCATATCCCTGAATAGGTGCTGCAGCTCGACGTCCTTCACGACCTCAAGAGCGTGTTGATAGAAATGCTGTCCGTCGCGGGTGATCTCGATGAGCTCGTTGAGATGAGTCGTTTTCTGGTTCATGGGTCCTCCGGGAATGCAGATGCGATACGCCGGGAAGCGGCGGTTCGCGCGTTTGGCTCTGCTACATTCGCAAGCCCCATGCCAGCGCCCGGATCCGCCTCATGCGTTATCTTTCAAACACTTGAGTGGCCGCTCCGCTTGCCATGTGATTGCATGGTGCGGGAAAGCCGCTTACAGACCGTGCAACTTGCAAGGCTTTGCGTAGACTAATGCAGGCGCTGGCGCATACTCATCTCAGCGCCGATGTGCCGAGACCGATCTCGACTCACTCGCCAAACATCTAAAACGCCTTTGCCTGATGGAGCCTTCATGGATCAAACGACCGACGCCGGTGGCCGCATTCTCCTGGTAGATGACGAGGCCGCGATCCTGCGTACCTTCCGCTACTGCCTGGAGGACCGTGGCTATACGGTGGTCACTGCGGCCAGCGCCTCGCAGGCCGAAGCGATCCTGCAACGCCAGGTATTCGATCTGTGTTTCCTCGACTTGCGCCTCGGTGAGGACAATGGGCTCGACGTGTTGCAACAGATGCGCGTCCTGGCGCCCTGGATGCGCGTCGTGATCGTCACGGCTCACTCGGCCGTGGATACAGCGGTGGATGCAATGCAGGCCGGTGCGGCGGATTATCTGGTCAAGCCATGCAGCCCCGAGCAATTGCGCCTGTCGGCCGCCAAGCAACTGGAAGTGCGCCAGATGGCCGCCCGACTGGAAGCATTGGAAGGCGAAGTGCAGAAGCGCAGCGATGCCCTCGGCTCCCATAGTCCGGCCATGATGAACGTGCTCGAGACTGCACGGCAGGTAGCCGATACCGATGCCAATATCCTGATCCTCGGCGAATCGGGAACGGGTAAGGGCGAACTATCACGCGCCATCCACAACTGGAGCCGTCGCGCGAAGAAGGCGTTCATCACCATCAACTGTCCTTCGCTGTCGGCAGACCTGATGGAAAGCGAGCTCTTCGGGCACAACCGTGGTGCCTTCACCGGGGCCACCGAAAGCACCCTGGGGCGCGTTAACCAGGCTGATGGCGGTACGCTGTTTCTCGACGAGATCGGCGACTTTCCCATGGCATTGCAGCCAAAGCTGCTGCGCTTCATTCAGGACAAGGAATACGAGCGCGTCGGTGACCCGGTCACGCGCCGGGCGGATGTGCGCATCCTTGCGGCGACCAACCTGAACCTTGAGGAAATGGTCCGCGAAGGAAAATTCCGCGAAGACCTGCTCTATCGCCTGAACGTCATCACCCTCAACCTGCCCCCCATGCGCGAGCGGCCGGAAGATGTACTGACCCTGGCCGAGCGATTCCTGGCTTTCTTCGTTAAAAGCTATGGTCGCCCTGCGCGCGGGTTCAGTGATAACGCCATCGCAGCGCTCAAAGCCTACCGCTGGCCTGGCAACGTGCGTGAGCTGCGCAACGTTGTGGAACGCGCCAGCATCATCTGTCCGCAACCGATGATCGAGGTTACTCACCTGGGACTGGCCGATCACAGCATCAGCAACGCCCCGCGTATCGGTGAGGCGCTAAGTCTGGAAGAGTTGGAAAAAGTGCATATTTCCGGCGTCTTGAGCACCAGCGACACCCTTGAGCAGGCCGCCCGAATCCTCGGCATTGACGCCTCGACGCTCTATCGGAAACGTAAGCAATACGGCCTATGAAACTGCAAATGAAGCTGAGAACCCGCCTTTTTCTAGGCTTCTCGGCGCTGATGACCGTCGCGCTTCTCGGTCTGTTACTGGCGCTGGTCAGCGTGGTACAGATGGCCAAGAGCCAGGAAAAACTCATCCGCGACAACTTCGGCGTCATCGAAGTCAACCAACAGCTGCGGCACGCACTCAATAATCACCTGTTGTTACTCGTTCAAGACCAGGGTGACGTTGCCGCTTTCAACCAGAATCGCGACGCTTTCCAGGCAGCGCTTTCTCGTGGGCTGGCGCAGGCGCCGCGTCCGGCTGACCGGGACGCGTACCAGGTAATTGCCGAGGCCTACGCGAACTTTCTAAGCGAGCTGGGAACACCCTCAACCGCCAATAACACGCTGCTCGAAGACAACCCGCTCGGTCAATCCTTCAGCCGCGTGCGCGAGCTAATGGTCGAGATGCAGCAGAGCGCCTACGACCAGATCCGCGATACCGAGATCCGTAGTCGTGAACGGGCGCAGCTACTGGCGGGACTGCTCGGCCTCACCGGGATTGCAGTGTTGCTGATCGGCTTTGTCACCGCACATAGCTTTGCCCGGCGCTTCGGCGACCCGATCGAGCAGCTCTCCAGCGTCGCTGATCAGATCGGACGCGGCGATTTCAACATCGATCTGCCGACATCACCCATTGCCGAGCTGTCCTCGCTGATACGACGCTTCGGCCTGATGGCGCAGGCGCTGCATGACTTCAAGCAAACCAATGTCGAGGCACTGGTAGATGGTCAGCAACGTCTGCAGGCGTTGCTCGACAGCATTGATGATGGCCTGCTGATCGTTGACCGACAGGGCCGCCTGGAGCATGCGAACCCCGTCGCGCAGCGCCAACTGGCGTGGGAAACCGAGCACCTTGGCTCCACACTGGGCCAGGCCCTCGGCTATCCGGAGCTGGACGAAGCGGCCCAGCAGGTTCTGGACGACAAGTCGCTGTCGGCGCCGCCGGAAGATCTGGTCATCGAAGCCGACGGCGAACGTCGATTGCTCTCATGGCGGATGAGCCCGGTCAATCATCACGACGGCCGTATCAGCGGCGCGGTAATGGTGCTTCACGACGTCACCGATCAGCGCACCTTCGAGCGCGTACGTAATGAATTCGTCCTGCGCGCCTCCCACGAATTGCGCACTCCGGTCACCGGAATGCAGATGGCATTCAGCCTGCTACGTGAGCGCACGAAATACCCCGACAACAGCCGCGAGGCGGACCTGTTCAGCACCGTCCATGAAGAGATGCAGCGACTGGTCACCCTGATCAACGACCTGCTGAATTTCTCTCGATACCAGAGTGGCCAACAGAAGCTGGAGCGCGAGCCTTGCGACCCGTCGCAGCTGCTCGAACAAGCCAGGCAGCGCTTTCAGGCGGCTGCGCTGCAGAACGATATCGACATCAAGCTGGAACTGCAGACGCCGCTGCCGAACCTGCTGCTGGACCGGCAACAAATGGAACGAGTGCTGGATAATTTGCTCAGCAATGCGCTCCGGCATACCCCGGATGGCGGCGAAATCCGCTTGCTCGCGCGACATCACGGCGAGCGGGTCATTCTTAGCGTCGAAGACAATGGGGAAGGCATTCCTTACAGCCAGCAGGCCAGGATATTCGAGCCCTTCGTGCAGATCGGCCGCCGTCGCGGGGGCGCCGGACTGGGCCTGGCCTTATGCAAGGAAATCGCTCAGCTGCATGGTGGTCGGATCGGCGTGCATTCACGGATCGGCCACGGCACCATCTTCTATATCGCCCTGCCGATCTGAGCCAGGCAGGGCTGGAAGAACAACAAGGAGCCTCCATGCCCAGCCTCAACCCCAGCGCCGATCAATTGAAAAGGTTCGCCGAGCAGATGCCCGCCGGCGAGCCGATCATCATGCTCAACCTGTTGCGCTTCAACGCTGATGCGGCCTACCCAGCCGAATGCGGCCACACGGCGTGCTCGGGCAAAGAAGCCTATGCACGGTACAGCCGGACTGCGTTGCAGAAGGTTCAGGCAGCCGGTGGCGCTGTTGAGAGCATGGCTCAGGCGCGCGCGGCGCTGATTGCGCCTGAACAGGAAAGCTGGGACGAAGTGCTTTTGGTGCGCTACCCCTCTCCAGAGGCCTTTCTGGCAATGCTGGCCGACGCGGAATATCAGGCCGCAACGGTCCACCGCACCGCAGCCCTGGCCGACTCCCGGCTGATCGCGTGCACACCCCGTCGCTGAGGCGAAACCTCAGCTCGCAGCATTGAGCACCGCTAGCATCGCCGCCGTTTCGGCATCCGGCTCACCATCGAATCGTCCAGGCCGGTATTTCATCTGGAATGCAGCGATAACATTGCGGGTTTCCAGATCCAGGTAACCGTGCTCTGGAACCTTGTAGCCCTGACGGGCCAGTTGCGACTGGAACCAGGCGACATCCGGCATGGCCGCCGCGAACACGCTTTGCTGGCGAGCCACTGTCGCGGCGTCAGGCCAGGGCATCAGGCCAGCGTCGGCCAGCCGCTTCCAGGGAAACAGAGGGCCCGGATCGACTTTGCGCTGCGGAGCGATGTCGCTATGGCCGATGATGGCGCCCGGCTTCAAGCCGTTACGCTGCATGATGTCTTTAAGCAGCACGATAAGTGCATCGATCTGCTCATCGGAGTAGGGATACCAGAGACGCCCTTGCGCACCTTCGACATAGCCGCGGTTGACCAGCTCGATACCGATGGAGCTGGAATTGAGCCAGGTGCGGCCGTTCCATTGGCTTTCGCCAGCGTGCCAGGCCCGACGATTCTCATCGACCAGCCGGTAAATGGTCGCCGGCGACTCTCCGATCAGGTAGTGGCTGCTGACATCGCTGCCCTTGAGAATGTCGAGCGACCGCTGCAAGTCACTGGACGTGTAGTGGATGACGATGAACTGGGCGCGGCTGTCCTGACCAAGCGACGTATAGCTGGTATCGATACGCGGACCGCTGGAACAACCAGCAAGCAACAACAGGATTGCGGCGGAAATCAGGGCTTTCATTAGGCACCTCTGGTCGACAGCAAGATGACGCAGACTTTGCGCAGGTGATTCGGGCGAGACGCCCGGACGGCCACGTCTAGATCGCGGCGCAGATGTAGGGTGCGGATTATAGCGAGGCGACCAGCGAGCTCCCAGAGCGTCTGGTCAGCCCATCTCTATCCGATTGCGACCCGCGCCCTTGGCTCGGTAGAGCGCCTGGTCGGCACGCTCGAACACGTTTTCGGCGACGTCCTTCACAGCGAAGTTGGCAAGTCCACCCGATAGCGTGACCTCGATTCGCGCACCCTTGAAGTGAAACGGGCACTCCTGAATACCCGAGCGTAGACCGTCAAGCACCTTCAGGCCCGCATCAACAGGGGTTTCAGGCAGCAGCAGCGCGAACTCTTCGCCGCCGAAACGAGCTATGAAATCAGTCTTGCGCAGCCGTCTGCGCAACTCGTTGGCGATGATCTTCAGCACCCGGTCACCGGCCAGGTGTCCGAAACTGTCATTGATACGCTTGAAGTGGTCGACATCGAGTACAGCCAGCAGCAGCTGACCGCCGTAACGCTGTTGACGCGCCACTTCCAACTCCAGCCGCTCGTCCCAGGCCG
Organism: Stutzerimonas stutzeri; assembly: GCF_024448895.1. GTDB lineage: Bacteria > Pseudomonadota > Gammaproteobacteria > Pseudomonadales > Pseudomonadaceae > Stutzerimonas > Stutzerimonas stutzeri_Q. The sequence continues at coordinate 270,590 of NZ_JAMOIC010000005.1, read as the reverse complement.
CGCGGTTTGGCAGGCCGGTAAGCGGGTCCTGCAATGCCTTCTGCCGCTGTTCTTCAAGGTGCTCGCGCATCCCGGTCGCGGCATGCTCCAGGCTGGCGACGCGCTCGACCAGCGTACTGAGGCGCTCGCTCAACTGTTGCTCTTGCTCACCGCGCTGACGCTGGTAGGCGTCAACGGTCTCCAGCAGCCCGTCGAGGCGTACTTGAACTGCCTGTTTAAGGCTTGGCAGATCCTTGGCCCCGAGCATGCTGTCCTGCAAACCACCCACCTGCTGGCGAAGCTCTTCATCCAGCGCCTGGGCTGACTCCTGGCTCTGGACGTGCCCTTCACGGGCCGCGCTGAGGCTGTCCTGCATGGTCGCCAGGCGTTCATTGAGCAGCTTCAGGTAGCTCTCGAACTCGCGCTGCCCCTGATCCGCGACGGCAACCATCAGCTGAGCCAGGTCATCCAGCACGGGCACAAGTTCGTACCAGTTCAGCCCGCGCTCGATTCGGTCACGCAGCGCCTGTACCTGAGGCTGCTGATGCTCGGGCAGTTGCAAATCATCGAGCAGCCCGAACAGCGTTGATTCGACTCGCTCGGCAATGGCGCTGTATGCCTGCTCGGGCGACGGCGGCAACTGATACGGATCCGTCGCAGAGGTTTCAGACGGGGCCAGCGACTGCGACTTTTCTGTTACAGGCTCCAATGAGACGGCATCGGAGGAAACAAGCGGCGGCGCCGGCTGGATTGAAGCGGGAGCGGCCTCCTCAAGCATTTCAAGCGCGGCTATCGATTCCGAGGCTTCAGGCGCTTCGTCCGCAATGGCCCGGGAAGGCTGTACCTCCACCTCCGAACCCGGCACAGCCTCGGCGGTACGCTCGCGATGGCCGAACAGCCGGCCCAGCAAGCCAACCGAGTTCGAGCCGCCCGCCTGCTGGGCAGAAAGTGCCTGACTCTGAAAGTCCCCAAGCTCACTCAACAGTCCTGGCAGCTCACGCGACTGGGCGGCTCTCTCACCGAGCCCGCGGGTAAATTTCTTGAGTGGTTTGCGAATCTCGTTGGGCAATGGTAGGTCGAGCAGCTGCGACGCCAGACGATCAAGCGCCTCTGTCAGTCGCTGAAGCCGTTCCTGCTTGCTACGTTCGGTATCCAAAACCGCTCGCTCGAGCCGCGGTACCAGCGCACCCAGGCGGTCATCCTGTACTTCATCACGCAGCACATCACGCAATTCACGCATGCACTGCTCGACGGCCGGATCTGCCCCGTCGACCGCAAAGCTGCTGCGCACCAAGCTGCGGCGAAGCAGGTCCAGGCGGGTATTCCAGCGGCCTTCAAGCTGCTCCTGCTGCTCCAGTGAGAGGAGATACTTCTCTTTCCAGCGTTGTGCGTCGTCGCTCATCACGTCCCATCCATAGGTACAGGCAATGCACTGCCATGCAGCGCATCGGGCAAGCGGATCTCCACGGCAACCGGCAGGTGATCCGAGCTGGCTTGGCCCAACACATCGACGCGTTCGAGGGTAAGACTTGGGCTCAGCAGAATATGGTCCAGACAGCGCTGCGGACGCCAGCTGGGGAAAGTTGCTTCGATCTGAGGTGCCTGCAAACCGAGATCGCGTAGTGGCGAATGTTCCAACAGATCACTGGCATGGGTGTTCATATCACCCATCAGGATCTGGTGCCGGTAGCCACCGATCAGCTCGCGGATATACGCCAGCTGACGCGTACGCGCACCGCCACCCAGTGCCAGGTGCATCACCACAACCACGAGCGCATCCTCGCCCTCGCCGAAACGCAACAGAATTGCTCCGCGTCCGGATGGGCCAGGCAGCGGGTGATCCTCCAGCCCGTGCGGCTCCAGCCTGCTCAGCACGCCGTTGCTGTGCTGAGCGAAGCGGCCGAGGTTACGATTCAGCTGCTGATACCAGTAAGGAAATGCTCCCAGCTGGGCAAGGTGTTCGACTTGATTGACGTAGCCGGAGCGCATGCTGCCGCCATCGGCTTCCTGCAATGCCACCAGATCATAGTTGCCAAGCAGCTCGCCGATTCGCTGCAGATTTCCGGCTCGCCCGGTATGCGGTAGCAAGTGCTGCCAGCTACGGGTCAGATAGTGGTGGTAGCGCTCCGTACTGATGCCGACCTGGATATTGAAGCTGAGCAGGCGCAGCCGGCCATTGCACGGCAGGCCGCTGGCGTCCAGGCATTGAGGATTGACCCGCGTTTGCCTGGGGCCAGCCAGGCGCGGAGAACTCCAGCGGCGAAGCATCCGCGCTTACCGGGCGGCGCGTTCTTTTTCGATCAGGAAATCCGCAACTTCAATCGCTCGCTCCGGACCGCCCGCCGAACCGATATCAAAGCGATATTTGCCGTTGACTACCATCACCGGCACGCCGGTGATCTGATAGGCCATTCCCAGCTTCTTTGCCTGCTCGGCGCGGCTTTTCACCCCAAACGAGTTATAGGCTTTAAGAAATGCCGCCTTATCAACGCCATGGCCTTCCACCAGCTCGGCCATCTTTTCCGGCGTCTCCAGCTTGTTGCCGTCGCGGTGATAGGCATTGAACACAGCGTCATGGACATCCTGCTCGACGTTCATGGACTCAAGGGCAAGGAACATCTGCCCATGAACATTCCAGGCACCGCCGAACATGGCCGGTACGCGCTTGAAATCGACGTCATCCGGCAATTCCTTTACCCAGGGATTGATGATCGGTTCGAACTGGTAGCAGTGCGGGCAGCCATACCAGAACAGCTCCACCACCTCGATCTTCTCCGGCTCGGCTACCGGGACCGGATTCTTGAGCTCGACATACTCTTTGCCCGCCTGAAATTCAGCCGCGTGAGCTGCCATGCCGAACAGACTGGCGGTAGCGAGGACGGCGCTAAGAACGAGTTTACGCATGGTGACTCCCTTGTAAGGTACGGCTGAGCGTTATCGCCACAGGCTGCAACAAATAATGTCTGCTCGCCAGCGCTTTCCGACGCTTTTCAATATCTTGACAATCATTATAGCGAGGCCAGAAATAAAAAAAGGGCGTTCAGGCTCACGCCATGAACGCCCTTTGCAGGCTGATCGCTCAGGCGATCAGTGCAGGCCCTGGATGTAGCTCGACAGGGCTTCGATGTCCTTGTTGCTCAGCTTGGACGCAATGGTGCGCATGATCATCGTGTCACCGTCATTGGTGCGGTTGCCTTCACGGAAGTCGGTCAGCTGCTTCGCCGTGTAAGCGGCATGCTGGCCTCCAAGATGCGGGAAGCCTGCCAGCTCGTTGCCGACGCCGTTCGGTGCATGGCAGCCAGTGCACGCTGGCATTCCATCTTCAACCTTGCCGCCGCGGAACAACTTTTCACCCTGCGCGACCAGCGCCGGGTCAGCCATGCCGATGGTTAGCTTTTGACTGGCGAAGTAGGCTGCGATGTCGGCCAGGTCCTGATCGCTGTAGGGATCGAGCATGCCGGTCATTTCCAGCACCTTGCGGCCTTCACCTTCCGGTGCGCCCGGCTTGCTGCCGGCCTTGATGTCCTGAAGCTGCTTGAACAGATAGCTCTCGCCTTGACCTGCCAGCTTGGGGAAGTTTGGTGCGGCACTGTTGCCGTCGGCACCGTGGCAAGCGCCACAGACTGCAACCTTTTCCTGACCGGCTTCGGCGTTTCCAGCCGCGTGGGCGATACCGGTGATGCCAAGGGTCAACAGCAGACTCACGAGTACTTTGTTCATCAGCTCATCCAACTACGGCTAAGGGTTTAAAAGGAATCTCTTATTCGGCATCCATGCCCGTTCAGGCCATGAGATTGCTCGTTAGATGGCGGCTTTGGGCCTGCCGTACGAACGGTGCAATCGACCGCCAGGGCAGCCATTGAATCCGTTGCAGGGGGCTCGTTGAAGACCAAAGCGCACACAAAATCTGCGGCATTATATACTGGCGCTACTGAAACGGAAATGAACCATTGCCGCACCCCGCGCACTCACCGGAAAGCCCATGCTCCCCAAAAACCCGATTCTCGGCCTCTGCCAGCAAGCCACCTTCATGACCAGCGCCGCCAAGGTCGATCAATGCCCGGCAGACGAGGGACTCGAAGTCGCGTTTGCCGGCCGGTCGAATGCGGGCAAATCCAGCGCGATGAACACCCTGACGCACGCCAGCCTCGCCCGCACCTCGAAAACCCCGGGCCGTACCCAACTGCTCAACTTCTTTCGCCTGGATGACAACCATCGGCTGGTCGACCTGCCCGGATATGGCTACGCGAAGGTTCCGATCCCGCTGAAGCAACATTGGCAACGCCACCTGGAAGCCTACCTAAGCAGCCGGGAAAGCCTCGCAGGCGTATTTCTGATGATGGACATTCGTCATCCGCTGACCGAGTTCGACCGGATGATGCTCGACTGGTCCAACGCTAGCGAAATGCCGCTGCACATCCTGCTGACAAAGTCGGACAAGCTGGCCTTTGGCGCGGCGAAGAATGCGCTTTTGGCGATCCAGCGCGATATCCGTAAAGGCTGGGGTGATAGCGTCAGTGTTCAGTTGTTCTCTGCCCCGAAACGCCAGGGCGTCGAAGAAGCACAGCTGGTCCTGGCGCAATTGCTGGGGATGATCGGCGACGGCAACGGTGAGGACACGAGCGAGCAGCCAGAAGGCTGAGCCCGAGTTACCAAAAGCCGCCCGCTCTGCGCCACGGCGCGGAGCGGGCGGCGTTTTTCATTCCCGGTAATCGTCGACCGGAACGCAAGCGCAGAACAGGTTGCGGTCACCGAACACGTTGTCGACCCGATTGACCGCCGGCCAGTACTTATGTGCTTGGGCATGAGCGCTCGGCGTCACGCCTTCGGCAATGCTGTAGGGTCGGTCCCAGGCATGCGTCACATCAGCCAGGGTGTGCGGCGCGCGCACCAGAGGATTGTTATCAGCTGGCCAGCCGCCGTCCTGTACCTTGGCGATCTCGGCACGAATGCTCAACATTGCCTCGACGAACCGGTCCAACTCCGCCTTCGATTCGCTTTCGGTCGGCTCGATCATCAGCGTGCCCGGCACCGGGAAGGACATGGTCGGCGCGTGGAAACCGTAGTCGATCAGACGTTTGGCAACATCCTCCTCCGTAATGCCGGTCTGCGCTTTCAATGGACGCAGGTCGATAATGCACTCGTGGGCGACTCGTCCGTTGCGGCCGCTGTAGAGAACCGGGAAGGCACCATCCAGACGCATCGCCAGGTAGTTCGCACTGAGGATCGCCACCTCGGTGGCATCGCGCAGCTGCGGCCCCATCATCGCGATGTACATCCAGCTGATTTGCAGGATGCTGGCGCTACCCCAGGGAGCAGCGCTCACCGCGCCGTTTTCAGGGTTCGGGCCTTGAAGCTCGATCACCGGGTGATTGGCGACGAAAGGCGCCAGGTGGGCCTTGATGCCAATCGGCCCCATGCCCGGGCCACCACCGCCATGAGGAATGCAGAAGGTCTTGTGCAGGTTCATGTGCGAGACATCGGCGCCGATGTCAGCCGGGCGCGCCAGCCCCACCTGGGCATTGAGGTTGGCGCCGTCCATGTAGACCTGGCCGCCCTGGGCATGAATGGCCTCGCAGATCTCGCGAATTCCCTCTTCGTAGACGCCGTGGGTCGACGGATAGGTGATCATCAGGCAAGACAACTTGTCGCCCGCTTCAGCAGCCTTGCGCTTGAGGTCTTCAAGATCGACGTTGCCGGCCTTATCGCACTCGACGATGACGACACGCATGCTGACCATCTGTGCTGAAGCCGGATTGGTGCCGTGCGCCGACGACGGAATCAGGCAGATATCACGCTGCCCGTCACCGCGGCTCTCGTGGTACTTGCGAATCGCCACGAGGCCGGCGTATTCGCCCTGAGCGCCAGAGTTGGGCTGCATCGATATCGCGTCGAATCCGGTAATGGTGCAGAGCCAGGCTTCCAGCTCTTCGATCATCAATTTATAGCCCTGCGCCTGCTCCTGCGGTGCGAAAGGATGCAGGTTGGCAAATTCCGGCCAGGTGATGGGGATCATCTCGCTGGTCGCGTTCAGTTTCATGGTGCAGGAACCGAGCGGAATCATCGCCTGATTGAGGGCCAGATCCTTGTTCTCGAGCTGCTTGAGGTAGCGCAGCATCTCGGTTTCGCTGTGGTGGGTATTGAACACCGGATGGGTAAGATAGCTGCTGCCGCGCTGCAGTTCGACCGGGATGCCGCTGGCAATCTCGCCGGCATCAAGCGTGGCGATGTCCAGCCCATGATCCGCTCCGAGGAACACGGCCAATAGCTGCTCGACCGTCGCCTCGTTACAGGTTTCATCGAGGCTGACGCCCAATCTGCCGCGCCCGAGGATACGCAGATTGATTCGCGCCGCACGGGCGCTTTCCAGAATCGCAGCCTGCGCACCGCCAACGTCGAGCGTAAGGGTGTCGAAGAAATTCCGGTTGATACGCTTGATGCCATGTTGCTCGAGTGCGCTGGCCAGAATCGACGTCAGCCTATGGGTGCGCTGGGCGATGCGCTTGAGCCCCTCAGGACCGTGATAGACCGCGTAGCAACTGGCTATGTTGGCCAGCAGCACCTGGGCCGTACAGATATTGGAGTTGGCCTTTTCGCGGCGGATGTGTTGCTCGCGGGTCTGCAGTGCCATGCGCAGCGCGGTATTTCCGCGGGCGTCCTTGGAGACCCCAATGATGCGACCCGGCATTGCCCGCTTGAAGGCATCGCGTGTCGCGAAGTACGCGGCATGGGGGCCGCCGTAGCCCATCGGCACACCGAAGCGCTGGGTCGAGCCGAGTACTACATCCGCGCCCAGCTCGCCGGGCGGGGTCAGCAACAGCAGGCTGAGCAAGTCCGCTGCGACGCAGGCAAGCGCCTGCGTGCCATGCAGCGCATCGATGACCGGGCGCAGATCGCGGATCTCGCCGTGAGTGTCGGGATACTGTAGCAACGCTCCAAAGACGTCCTGCGACGCGGCGTCCTCCAGCGCACCCACGACCAGCTCGAAGCCGAACGCTTCGGCACGCGTCTGCACGACCGACAGTGTTTGCGGATGGCAATTTTCATCGACGAAGAACGTGTTGCTCTTGCTCTTCGCCATGCGTCGCGCCAGCGTCATGGCTTCGGCAGCCGCGGTGGCTTCATCTAGCAGGGACGCGTTGGCCAGGTCGAGGCCAGTGAGGTCGATGGTCAGCTGCTGGAAGTTAAGCAGCGCCTCCAGACGACCTTGGGCGATTTCCGGCTGATAGGGCGTATAAGCGGTGTACCAGCCCGGGTTTTCCAGCACGTTGCGCAGTATGACTGGCGGCGTGATGGTGCCGTGGTATCCCATACCGATCAGGCTGGTCCAGAGCTGGTTTTGTTCAGCGTAACCGCGCAGCCGCGCAAGGGCTTGCTGCTCATCCAGCGCTGGCGGCAGCGCGAGTTCGCCCTGCAGACGGATCGCCGGCGGCACGGTTTGCTCGACCAGCTGTTCGCGACTGGCCAACCCCAGCGCGTCGAGCATGGCTTGCTGCTCGGCCGCATCGGGTCCGAGGTGACGACGCAAAAAAGCGTCAGGCTGCTGAAGCTGGGAAAGGCGCGGTACCTGTGACATCACTGCTCTCTCAAGAAATGAAAAAGCCCCGGCATCCAGATCGCGGAAAAAACGAGCGACTCGTTTTCCGCGACCTGCATTACGGGGCTTTCAAAATGGGGAACGCTTAGGCGTCGGCGTCGCAGGAGGCTTTGTAGCCTTCTGCATCGAGCAGCTTGTCCAGCTCTGCAGCATCACTCGGCTGAAGACGGAAGAACCAGCTGCCGTAGGGCTCGCCGTTGACCATTTCTGGCGAATCGGTGAGCTGCTCATTGATGGCAACCACTTCTCCGGAAATTGGCGCGTAGATGTCCGAAGCAGCCTTGACCGATTCCACTACACCGGCCTGTTGGCCGGCCGTCAGCTGCTGGCCAACCTCAGGAAGCTCCACAAAAACCACGTCGCCCAGTGCTTCCTGGGCGTGATCGGAGATACCGACAGTCACACTGCCGTCCGTTTCGAGGCGGGCCCACTCGTGGCTGGCGGCGTAACGCAGATCGCTGGGGATGTCGCTCATCTGTATGTCCTCAAAAAAGCTGTCGGTTTGCGCGCAAGCGGGCTAAGCCACCCGCTGACATGAAGCAGTCGGCCGAATTTACACCAGTACTTTGCCGTGGCGCACGAAAGTCGGCTGCACCACGCGCACGGGATACCACTTGCCACGAATTTCCACCTCAGCACGATCACCGGTGCCCGCCGGGACGCGTGCGAGCGCGAGCGCCTTGCCAAGCGTAGGCGAAAAGCTGCCGCTGGTGATCTCGCCATCGCCAATACCGTTGACGCGAACAGGCTGATGGGCTCGCAATACGCCGCGCTCTTCGAGCACCAGCCCCACCAGCTTCGGTACGTCGCTCTGCGCTTTTTCTGCTTCCAGAGCGGCTCGGCCGACGAAATCGCGCGCGGCCGGCTCCCAGGACACAGTCCAACCCATGTTCGCCTGCAGTGGCGAGACATCTTCGGTCATGTCCTGTCCGTAAAGATTCAGACCGGCCTCGAGCCGCAGCGTGTCCCGCGCGCCCAATCCGATTGGGGAAATGCCGGCCCCGACCAACTCACTGAGAAAGTCCGGCGCCTGTTCGGCTGGCAGGATGATTTCCAGGCCGTCCTCACCGGTATAGCCGGTGCGCCCTATGAACCAGTCACCTGCTGCCCGGCCATTGAACGGCTTCAGTTCATGGATGAGCGCAGCCCGTGGCTGATCGACCAGCTCGGCAGTCTTGGCTCGCGCATGCGGCCCCTGGATGGCAAGCATCGCCAGTTCGGGACGCTCGCTGACTTCAACGGCGAAGCCTTGAGTCTGCGCCTGCATCCAGGCCATATCCTTGTCTCGGGTACTGGCGTTGACGACCAGCCGATAGCCCCAGTCGGTGAAGTAGACGATCAGATCATCTACCACCCCGCCACGCTCGTTGAGCATTGCGGTATAGAGCGCTTTGCCCACTTGTCCGAGCCGGCTCACGTCGTTGGCGAGCAAGCGCTGAAGATAGGTTCTGGCGTCCGGACCGGCAACATCTACGACCGTCATGTGGGAAACGTCGAATACCCCACAATCACGTCGCACCTGGTGATGTTCTTCTACCTGAGAGCCGTAATGCAGCGGCATGTCCCAGCCGCCGAAATCGACCATTTTCGCGCCAAGTGCGAGGTGCTGATCATAGAGGGGAGTACGCTGACCCATGGGTTTCTCCTTCCGGGCAGGTCGCCGAAGCGGCGGGGTGAAGCTTATTAGAGCCGGACAGCGGGTCCGACGATTTTTGGATGGCGCGCATTGTAGCCCCAAGGTTGTGACAGGTCACGGTGAGGCGATGGAGCGCGCCTAGCCGATCCGCCTCGCCGAACGGCGAATAAGCAGAATGACCGGCAACAGGCCGACCAGCACCAGCGTCAGCGCAGGCAGGGCAGCACGCGCCCATTCGCCCTCGCTGGTCATCTCGAAAATCCTGACCGACAGCGTGTCCCAGCCGAACGGCCGCATCAGCAACGTGGCTGGCATTTCTTTCAATACGTCGACGAATACCAGCAATGCGGCGCTCAACGTGCCGGGCAGCAGCAGGGGCAGGTAAACCCGAAAGAACAGCGCCGCCCCGCCCACTCCCAGGCTGCGCGATGCCTGAGGCAGTGACGGGCGGATCCGCGCCAGCGCATTTTCAAGCGGACCGAACGCCACCGCCATGAAGCGAATCAGATAGGCCAGCAGCAGCGCGCCGAGGCTGCCGAGCAGGATTGGCTTGGCACTGCCGCCAAACCATGCCGACAGGGGAATGACCAGTTCGCGGTCCAGATAGCTGAATGCAAGCATGATCGACACCGCCAGCACCGAGCCCGGCAGCGCGTAGCCCAGATTTGACAAGCCAACCGCTGCCTTGACCGAACGTACGGGCGCCTGGCGTCGAGCAAAGGCCAACAGTAAAGCTACAGCGACCGTGATGAATGCTGCCAATCCGCCCAGGTAAAGCGTATGAAGGATAAGCCCGGCGTAGCGCTCGTCGAGGTCGAAACGTCCGCGCTGCCAGAGCCAGACCAGCAACTGCAGCATCGGGATGACGAAGGCGCAGAGGAACACTAGCCCACACCATCCGGCGGCTGCCGCGGCCTTGAAACCAGTCAGGCGATACAGCGCTCCCGAGCGCGCCCGGTCATTGGCAGGCCTGGCCGCGCCACGGGCGCGACGCTCGCCGTAGAGCACCAGCATTACAGCCAGTAACAACAGGCTGGCCAGCTGCGTCGCGCTGGTCAGGCTGAAAAAACCGTACCAGGTCTTGTAGATCGCGGTAGTGAAGGTATCGAAATTGAACACCGCCACGGCGCCGAAATCAGCCAGCGTCTCCATCAGCGCTAGGGCCAGTCCAGCCCCAATCGCCGGTCTCGCCATCGGCAGCGCAACGCTCCAGAACGCCTTCCACGGCGAATGGCCGAGCACCCGCGCCGCCTCCATGAGCCCCTTGCCCTGAGCCAGGAATGCCGAGCGGGCGAGCAGGTAAACGTAGGGATAGAAAACCAGCACCAGTACGGTAATCACACCGCCAGTGGAGCGAACCCGAGGAAAGCGTACGCCGCTGCCGAACCAGTCCCGCGCAAGCGTCTGCACGGGACCTGAGAAATCCAGCAGGCCGATGAACACGAATGCCAGCACATAGGCGGGGATCGCAAAGGGCAGCATGAGCGCCCAATCAAGCCAGCGGCGGCCTGGGAACTCACACAGCGAGGTCAGCCAGGCAAGGCTGACGCCGAGCACTGTCACGCCTACCGCAACACCGAGGACCAACGTCAGGGTGTTGCTTAACAGACGGGGCATTTGCGTCTGCCAGAGGTGCGACCAGATAGCGGTATCGACATCGCCCCAGCTGAATAGCAGGACGCTCAGCGGCAGCAATACCAGCGCGGCGACTGCAAAGGTGATGGGGTACCAACGGCGCTCAACGGGGTGGGACACGCAAGCCTCGGATGCAGAAAAACAAACGCCCCCGGCAGGCCGGGGGCGTCGAGTATAACGGCAGAGCAAGCTGCAAGCTGGCTGGCGGTCAGCGCGGAGCAGAGGTTTTTCCTTGCCAGTCGCTTTTGCTTGCAACCTGTGCCTCGCCGCTACCCTTTAGTTCCAGCCAGCGCGGTCCATCAGCATGATGGCTTCGGCCTGCCGCTTTCCGGCAACTTCGACCGGGATGGTGTCCGCCTTGAAATCACCCCATGCAGCAACTTCCGAGGAAGGCTCCACATCCGGGTTGGCAGGAAACTCCATGTTGATATCCGCGAAGATCTTTTGCGCTTCCGGTGTGGTCATCCACTCAACCAACTTCTGCGCAGCCTCCCGGTTAGGCGCGTGCTTGGTCAGGCCAATGCCCGAAAGATTGACGTGGACGCCGCGATCGCTCTGGTTCGGCCAGAACAGCTTGGCTTTCAGCTCAGGGTTCTGCGCGTGCAGACGACCGAAGTAATAGGTATTGACGATCCCGACGTCGCACTGCCCCGCGTCGACCGCCTGGACCAGCGCCGTATCATCGGCAAATACGTCGGTAGCCAGATTGTTCACCCAGCCCTTGATGATCTCTTCGGTCTTCTTGGCGCCGTGGGTCTCGATCATGGTGGCGGTCAGCGACTGGTTGTAAACCTTCTTGCTGGTGCGCAGGCACAGACGGCCTTCCCAATTTTTGTCCGCCAGCGCCTCATAGGTCGTCAATTCGTTCTGCTCGACACGATCAGGCGAGTACACGATTGTCCGCGCGCGCAAGGACAGGCCGGTCCAGGCGTCAGTAGACGAACGATACTGAGCGGGGATGTTGTCTTTGACCACTTGGGATTCCAGAGGCTGGAGAATGCCCATTTCCTCGGCCTGCCATAGGTTGCCGCCGTCTACTGTCAGCAGCAAGTCCGCGGGCGTGTTCTCGCCCTCGGCCTTGATACGGGCCATGAGCGGTGCTTCTTTATCGGTGATGAACTTGATGTTGACGCCTGTCTTGGCCGTGTAGGCATCGAATACTGGCTTGATCAGCTCGTCGATACGCGAGGAGTAAACCACTACTTCATCGGCAGCCTGCACAGCGCTCGACAGCGCAGTGAGCGCGAAAGCGGCGAGTAAACCTTTGCTTGCCTGCATGGATCAGCCTCTTATCAGTTCGTGAAAGATGCTGAATAGTAGTGAATGTCATTTACTTTCTCAACGCGACATTTCGCGCAGTCGCCCCAACGCGGGGCAATGCTATACGCGAGCCAGCGCTGGCAGGTCGCCGCTCAGACCCAATGCCTGACGCACGAAAAGCGCCTTGGCCTCAGGCAGCGCCTGCACACCTTTCAACCCGACATTCCGCAACCAGCGCAATGGCAGCGGATTAGCCTGAAATAGTCGTTCGAAGCCCTCCATCGCCGCCATCATGGACAGGTTATGTGGCATCCGGCGACGCTCGAAACGGCTCAGTATCCGCGGATCACCCAATTGCGCCCCCCGGTTGGCGGCTGTCAGCAGAACCTCGGCCAGGACTGCTGCATCGAGCAGTCCGAGGTTGACGCCCTGCCCTGCCAGCGGATGGATGGTATGGGCCGCATCGCCAATCAGCGCCAGGCCCGGTTGCACGTAGCGCTTGGCGTGACGCTGGCGCAACGGGATGCACAGCCGCGGATCGGCCTCGGTCACCTCGCCAAGACGGTATTCGAACGCCCGTCCTAGCGCCTGACGAAAAGCCGCGTCATCCAGTGCCATCAGACGTTGAGCTTCAGGCTCCGTAACCGACCAGACAATGGAACACCAATGCGCATCGCCATTCTTCTGCAACGGCAGAAACGCCAGCGGGCCGTCATCGGTAAAACGTTGCCAGGCGGTCTGCTGGTTGGGCTCGGCACAACGAACGCTGGTCACGATGGCGTGATGCAGATAATCCCATTCGCGCGTTTCGCACCCGGCCAGGCGGCGCACGGCAGAATTGGCTCCATCGGCAGCGACGAGCAGGGTGGTGCTCAGCTGCTCACCACCGCTCAAGGTCAAGGTCCAGCCGCTTTCTCTTTGCTCCAGATGTTCCAGGCGTGCGCTGGGCAACAGCTCCACCGAACCGTCGCGTTCTAGCACTTCCAGAAGCGCGTCCTGCACGACGCGGTTTTCGACGATGTGGCCAAGTACATCGGCATGGACCGACGCTGCTGAAAAGTGAATCTGGCCAGTTCCCGAGCCATCCCATACATGCATGTCGGTGTAAGGACTGGCGCGGCGGCGGCTGATGCCAGGCCATGCGCCGACGCGTTCGAGAATTCGCTGGCTGGCTGCCGACAAGGCACTGACACGAGGTTCGAAAGGGTCAGCAGCCGTACTCGGATGAATATCCAGCGGACCTGCATCGATCAATTTGATGCTGAGACCGGCGTCTTTCAGCGCGAGCGCCAAGGTGCTGCCAACCATTCCGGCGCCGACGATGATGAGGTCCGTTTGCATGTCTGCTCTCCTGCACGCCGAGCTTCGGCGTATCAATAGGGTCTACTGCAGCGCCAGCGAGCGCGCATCGTGACTTATATCTAGCGGTATCTACCCGCCAAATGCGGAATCGAGCCGCATCGCCGATGCCGCGATGCCTGTAAGAATATTGTCTGGCTAGCGCTCGCGTACACCGAGCCCCATGGCCTGCCTGGCGAACCAGTTCTTGGCCGGCGGCAACAGGTCCAGTCCGAGCAAGCCCAGGTTGCGACCAGCGATTGAGAACCGTGAAGCGTCACCGAACAGCTGAGTCAGCTGATCGGAGAAGCCTACGGTAAGCCGCTGATCCGCACGCTGACGCCGGTGATAATTTTGCAGTACCCCGAGGTCGCCCAGCTCGGCCGTGCTGCCCAATAATGCGGCTGCAAGCGCCTCGGTGTCCCTCAATGAGAGGTTGTAGCCCTGCCCAGCAATGGGATGCAGGCTGTGCGCGGCATTACCAAGCACCACGAGACCAGAGCGGACCTGCTCTTCGGCTTCGATGAGCACGAGCGGATAGAGATGTCGCGCGCCCACCTGCTGGAAACCACCCAGGCGATAGCCGAACGCCTGCTGCAATTCGCTGAGAAACTCGGCCTCGGGCAGCGCGGCCAGGCGCGCAGCGTCCTTGTCGGGCCGCGTCCAGACCAGTGCGCAACGCCGCTCGGGCAGTGGCAGCAATGCCATCGGCCCCTCATCTGTGAAGCGCTCGAATGCCTGGCCACCATGGGGCTTGCCAGGTGTGACATTGGCGATTAGTGCCGTCTGATCATAAGGCGTACGCCGGATTCCGATCCCGAGCTGCTCGCGCAATGCGGAGCGCCCACCGTCAGCGAGAACCGCGAGTTTGCAGGCGAGAGAAATGCCATCTGTCAGAGTCAGCCGATAGCCGCCAGCCTCAGGCTCCATGTGCTTGACTTCAGCAGGGCAATGCCTCACAACCACCTGATCATCCAGAGCCTGCCACAAACAATGGCCGATCCAGGCGTTCTCTACCACATAGCCCAGCGCGGGCACTTGCTGAGTTTTGGCGTCGAGGCGAGTGGCGCCAGCACGACCGCGATCCGACACGTGAATATGAGTGATCGGTTCGGCCCGCTCCGCAATCTGCTCCCACACACCCAGCCGCCGGTAAATCAACCGAGTCCCATAGGAAAGCGCGGTAGAGCGCGCGTCGTAGCTTGGCTGATACTCGTTGCCCGGTTCGAACGGCTCGATCAGCTGGATCGTCCAGCCGCGCGCCTTCGCACCCTTCTGCAGCGCGAGCGCCAGGCTCGCGCCAACCAATCCGCCACCCACAATGGCCAGGCTGCTCATGTCTAAGCGACCTCGGCGGCAGCGGCCATCAAGGCTTCGATTTCCTCTACTGATTTGGGTACGTCGCCAGTAAGGATCTCGCAGCCGGTCTTGGTCACCACGACGTCGTCCTCGATGCGTACACCGATACCGCGCCACTTCTTGGCCACGTCCTGGTTGTCAGCGGCAATGTAGATACCTGGCTCGACAGTCATCGACATCCCGGGCTCGAGCACGCGCCACTCGCCGCCAACCTTGTAGTCGCCGACGTCGTGAACATCCATGCCCAGCCAATGCCCGGCGCGATGCATATAAAAAGGTTTGTAGGCTTCCGCGGCGATCAGCTCGTCGACATCACCCTGCAGCAGGCCCAGCTCGACCAACCCGGCAGTGATGATCTGAACGGTGGCTTCATGAGCCTCGTTCCAGTGCTTGCCTGGTGCAATATGGTTGAACGCCTCTTCATTGGCTTTCAGCACCAGCTCGTAAATGGCCTTCTGCTCGGGCGAGAAGCGGCCGCTGACGGGAAAGGTCCGGGTGATGTCGCTGGCATAGCAATCGATCTCACAGCCCGCATCGATAAGCACCAGATCGCCGTCCCTGAGCACCGCATCGTTCTCACGGTAGTGCAGGATGCAGGCATTCTTGCCAGCCGCAACGATAGAACCATAGGCCGGCATCTTCGAGCCGCCCTTGCGGAATTCGTAGTCCAGCTCCGCTTCAAGATGGTACTCGTACAGCCCCGCGCGGCTGGCCTGCATGGCCCGAACGTGGGCACGCGCGGAAATCTCTGCTGCGTGCCTCATCACCTTTACTTCGTTTGCCGACTTGTACAGGCGCAGGTCGTGCAGAAGATGATCAAGGGCAACGAATTCGTTCGGTGGCTGCGCACCCTGACGGGCCTTGGAGCGGATGGTGTTGATCCACTCCATCAGGCGGTGATCGAACTCCTGATTGCTGCCGATGGCGTAATAGACGCGCGAGCGCCCTTCAATCAGACCGGGAAGGATGTCATCGATGTCGCCAATCGGAAACGCATCGTCTGCACCGTATTCGGCGATGGCGCCATCCTGACCGGCGCGCAATCCGTCCCAGAGTTCACGCGCCGGGTCACGCTCCCGGCAGAACAACACGTACTCGCCATGCTCGCGACCCGGGATAAGCGCAATTACCGCTTCCGGCTCGGGAAAACCTGATAGGTATTGGAAATCGCTGTCCTGACGATAGATATGCTCGACGTCGCGGTTACGAATGTACATAGGCGCCGCCGGAAGGATGGCGATGCTGTTGGGCTCCATCTCCGCCATCAACGCCTTGCGACGACGGGCATATTCCGACTTGGGGATGCGGGTCATGGACGGGGGCCTCAATGCAGGGAGGGCTTGGCCGTAGCCGCGACCGGCTTGGCGCATTCGGTGAATAGCAGCAACGGCGCGACTCGCAGATACTCCATGACTTCCATGTAGTCGTTCTCACCATCTTCGGATTCCTCGAGGGAATCCTGAATCTGAGCGATGGCCGCGAGATCCTGGAGCACTTCCATCGCTTCACCACTGAGCGCCCGATCACCGGCGATCAGACCGAAACCCGTTAGAAAGCTCTGGCACCATTGGCCCAGCGCCAGCGCGCGTTCGGTTAGGGATGCATCATCTGAGGGCAACAGCAACACGATGGCGATATCCTCGCCAGCCAGTTCGCCCTTGACCATCTCCTGAAGGCCGATGAGAGCCTGACGCACCGACTCCTCGGGCTCGGCGCCCAGCAGTTCGACGGCATCGATCAGCCATGATTCGGCATCGAAACCAGCACCTGCGCAACTGCGCCCGAGCAACAGGCCGTGCAATTCGGCAGGTGTGACAGGTTGGGCACTGCTGGCTAGCAAAGTGGCAAAAGCGGCATACGGCGAGTTTTGAATGGGCATTGGCAGCTAGGCGCACGAAGGCGCTAATGTCTAGAATGAAGGCCTTGTATCCTAGCATCGGCATACGAGCCAAGACCATCGAAGCCGGACTAGCCAACGCTCGCGCCATTACCCGGGAATCCCATGGAAGACGCCGACTTGCAGCTGCTGACCACCAAGCTGGAACAGCTGATACAACGCATCGAGCAACTCAAGGCGCAGAATCGTCTGTTGCTTCATAGTGAGCAGACTTGGCGCGAGGAACGCGCTCATCTGATCGAAAAGAACGAAATGGCACGGGTGAAGGTCGAATCAATGATTTCGCGCCTGAAAGCCCTGGAGCAGGACTCATGACCCAGCCGAACACTGTCACCGTGCACATCATGGACAAGGAATATTGTATTTCCTGCCCACCCGAAGAACGCAGCAACCTCGAAGGCGCCGCTCATTACCTCGACCGCAAGATGCGCGAGATCCGCAGCAGCGGCAAAGTCATAGGCGCTGATCGTGTCGCCGTGATGGCCGCACTCAACATTACCCATGAGCTGCTGCACAAGCACGACCGTCTGGATGCCGAAGCCAACAGTGCTCGTGAGCACGTGCGCACTTTGCTGGAGCGAGTCGACAGCGCTCTGGCCGCCGATCCAAACCCAACCGGCAACTGATGAACGGCGAACAGATTGCGTTATAATCCCGCCCACTCCCTGGCATGTTCGCCAGTCGGCGATGACCCTCTCCCGATAAGCAACACCTTGGAGGCTACACGTAGTGCCGGTGTGCATGTCCGCCTGACGGAAAGCCTTAAGGTACTCTGTAGTCGCCACCTTGAACTCTCGGGTTCAAGGGCCTACGCGGGCAGCGGCATGCTGGGGAGCCTCATATCATGATCGCAGCCGAAGGCCTTCCGCGCCCGGCGCTGCGCCGTCAACTGCGTCAAGCGCGTCGCCAGCTCTCTCTCACGCAACAACGTCAGGCCGCCAAGCGGCTGTACCAGCAGCTGGCCCAACATCCGCTATTTCGCAGAAGTCGCCACATAGCCCTGTATTTACCCAACGACGGCGAAATCGACCCGCGACCATTGCTACGTGAAGCCCAACGGCGAGGGAAGGCAACCTACCTGCCGGTCCTTGATGCCTGGCCGCGTACGCGAATGGTGTTTCAACGCATCAAACCGAATGAAAGACTGAAACCGAACCGATTCGGTATCGCCGAGCCTGTATTCAGCCGCGCCCAACAGCGGCGCATCTGGACACTCGACCTGGTCATGATGCCGCTGGTGGGATTCGACGAGCACGGCGGACGACTGGGCATGGGCGGCGGCTTCTATGATCGAAGCCTGGCCTATCGCAGCAGGCGCAAAAAAGGTCACAAACCGACACTTTTAGGGTTGGCTCATGAATGTCAGAAAGTCGACGTGATTCCCGTGGCCAGCTGGGACGTGAGTCTGCAGGCGACGGTGACTGATCGTGGGTGGTATGCGAAAGAGTAGAAGCGGGTGTCTCAGCCGCGTCCTTGCGGCCCGTGAAACTAGCGCTGAAGTTGTTGCGAGTGACTAATCGGAATCATGGACGAAGAATCGTCCGAAGCTTCCCATAGCCCTTGGGTATAGCCCGTGGTAACTACGCCGAGACCGAAAATCAGCACCAGGACCCAAAGAATATCCGGCTTACGTTTCATAGTTATCGCCTCCCCCTGCCAGGCGAATAGTCTTACATCGAGTCAATATCGTTTTGGTTTTGAAGACTCGACACCATCAACCTCAAGCGCGGCATTCTCCGCCATGCCTCGGTGCAGCGCAAACCAGCGTGGCGACCGACTGTCGGGGATTTCGCGTGCGAGAACTCTTTAAGCAATAACTAGTGAGCAAAGACCATGCCGTACTGGCTTATGAAGTCTGAACCGGACGAGTTTTCCATCCTGAATCTAGAGGAATCAGGGTCGAGTCGCTGGGACGGAGTGCGCAATTATCAGGCGCGCAACTTCTTGCGAGAGATGGTCGAAGGCGATCAGTTCTTCTTCTATCACTCGAGCTGTGCAACGCCTGGCATTGCTGGTATCGGCCGCATCATTCGCGCCGCATACCCTGACCCGACAGCGATCGATCCAGATTCGACTTACTGCGACCCGAAGGCCAGCGAGGGCAAGAATCCATGGAGCGCTGTCGATGTCGGCTTCGTGGAGCGCTTCGCCGGGACCTTGACACTGCCGCGCTTGAAGAGCCTGCCGGCACTTTCGCAGCTCCCACTCGTACAAAAAGGCAGTCGCCTGTCGGTGATGCCTGTCAGCGAGAGTGAGTGGCTCGCGATTATGGCGCTACGCTAAGCCGTATGAATCGGCATATCTGGCGCTATTGCACGATCAAATTGTTGAACAATAGATCGTCGACCAGGGGCACGCCCTCCTCCTGACTCAGCACTGCTTGCACTTGCTTGAGCGCCTCCTGCCTGAGGGCCTCCTTGGCCTGGACAGTACCGATGCTGGCGTCAGTCTGCTGGGAGAAAAGGGTCACCAGCTGATTGCGGATCAGCGGCTCATGGTGTTTTACCTTGGCCTCCGCTTCCGTGCCGCTTACACGCAACGCGATGTCCGCCTTGTAGTACTTAAGCTTGCCATCTGAACCATAGTTACCAACCAGCGCAGGCACTAGCGCGTAATAGATGGTCTTGGGCGCAGCCGCATCGGCTTCCGAGGTTTCGGCCAGCGCCGTCTGGGCCATACAGATCGCAAGCATAAAAACGAGAATTCGGTTCACGGTGCTACTCCGAGGGATATGCCGATCAGCATAACCAGTGCTAGCCGCAGACCCAAGCCCGTCCTTATGTATTGCCATCAGGCCAGACCATGCTCGTTGCGCCCTTGAAACAGGCTTCTAGACTGACCCGATCCTTAACCGGCCTTAGCCTCATCTCTAACGATAAAAGGAATCCCGATGAAAGCTGTCCTGTGCAAAGAGTTCGGCCCCGCTGAAACGCTGGTCATTGAAGAAGTCGACGGACCGAAAATAAAGAAGGGCGAGGTGTTGCTTGATGTGCATGCCGCCGGTGTGAATTTCCCGGACACGCTCATGATCGAAGGCAAGTACCAGTTCAAGCCGCCCTTCCCCTTTTCTCCAGGCGGTGAAGCGGCTGGCGTCGTTGCTGCGGTAGGCGAAAAAGTCACCCACCTGAAAGTCGGTGATCGCGTGATGGGGCTGACCGGCTGGGGCAGCTTTGCCGAACAGGTGGCCGTTCCAGGTGATAGCGTGCTGCCAATACCGCCAGCAATGGATTTCGCAACGGCGGCCGCATTCAGCATGACGTACGGAACGTCAATGCATGCCCTGAAACAGCGCGCCAATCTGCAGCCGGGAGAAACCTTGCTGGTGCTGGGCGCCTCGGGCGGAGTAGGCCTGGCAGCTGTGGAGATTGGCAAGGCGATGGGTGCGAAGGTCATTGCAGCCGCTTCAACTGCAGAAAAGCTGGAGGTGGCCAAAAAGGCGGGCGCCGACGAACTGATCAACTACACCGAAACCGGCCTCAAGGAACGCTTGAAAGAGCTAACAGGCGGCGAGGGCGTGGACGTGATCTACGACCCGGTCGGCGGAAAGCTGTTCGAGGAAGCATTTCGTAGCATCGCCTGGAACGGGCGGATGCTGGTAGTTGGCTTTGCCGCAGGAGATATCCCATCACTGCCAGCCAATCTGCCGCTGCTCAAAGGCGCCGCGCTGATTGGTGTGTTCTGGGGCAGCTTCGCCCGGCGTCAGCCCCATGACAACGCAGCGAACTTCAAACAGCTTTTCGCCTGGCACGCCGAGGGCAAGCTCAAACCCTTGGTATCTCAGACCTTCGCGCTTGAACAGACCGCTGACGCGATCAATACCCTCGCTCAGCGTAGAGCTGTGGGCAAGCTGGTGGTGAAAGTTCGCTGAAAAACGACTCGCTGTCGCAAGGCGCACACCGCCCTGCGACAGGATTGGAGCGGGGTATCAGTGAGCCGTGGCAGGCGCTTCGCCGCCTTGTTGCATACGCGACATTTCTTGGGCATAAAGCGCATCGAAATTCACCGGCGCCAGCATCAAGGCCGGGAACGAGCCACGCGTGACCAGACTGTCGAGAGCCTCTCGCGCGTAGGGGAACAGAATGTTCGGGCAGAACGCGCCAAGCGTGTGGCTCATAGCCTGTGCTTCGAGACCCTTGATCAGGAAGATGCCTGCTTGTTGCACTTCGGCGATAAAGGCGACTTCCTCACCAGTCTTCACCGTTACTGACAGTGTCAGGACGACTTCATGGAAGTCACCTTCGAGCGACTTCTGCTTGGTATTCAGGTCCAGCGCAACGCTCGGATTCCACTCCTGACGGAAGATTTCCGGGCTTTTCGGCGCCTCGAACGAGAGGTCACGAACGTAGATGCGCTGCAGGGAGAACTGTGCACCTTGCTCTTCCTGAGCTGCGGCGGCGCCGTTGTTTGCTTGTTCAGTCATGTGAAGCCTTCTTGTTGTGCGTGTCGTGTTTGATTTGCCCTGTCAGATCAGGCAATTAGCCGATGCTGCCAGGCCGCTTGATCGGGTCACGCCTTGAGCATGGCATCCAGTCGGCCGGCACGCTCCAGTGCGTGCAGCTCGTCGCAACCACCTACGTGGTCGTCACCAATCCATATCTGCGGGACTGAGGTACGCCCAGCCTTGGCAGCCATTTCCGAGCGCAGCGCGGGTTTGCCATCTACGGGGATTTCCTCGTAATTGACACCCTTGCGATCCAGCAGACTCTTGGCGCGAATACAGAATGGGCACCAGGCCGTGGTGTACATGACGACTTTGGACATAGTTATTTGACCACTGGCAGATTTTCGCCGCGCCAGCTGGAAATCCCTCCGGACAGCTTCGCGGCTGTGAAGCCCACCTTCTGCAACTCACGGCAGGCCGTTCCGGCGTGCTGGCCCATGGCGTCGACGACTACGATCATCTTGGCCTTGTGCTTTTCCAGCTCGCCTAGTCGGCTGACCAGCTTTTCGTGTGGAATGTTCAACGCATCGACGATGTGACCGGCGTCGAACTCCTTCTTCGCACGCACGTCCAACACCACGCCTTCGTCGCGGTTGACCAGATTGGTCAGCTCGCGGTTGCTCAGGCTCTTTCCGCCTTTTCGCGCCTCAGTGACAGCGAGAAGAACCAGCAACACCAGAAAGATGCTGACCAGCAGATAGTGGTTGGAGACAAATTCAATCAGGTTAGCGACCATCAAAAGGGTACCCGGGGGATAAAATGCGGGCCAGTATACACAGCCCCCCCACCAGGCTGAACCCTGCGAATCGTGACGCCCAACCGGCCAACAATTAGACTGGCCGCCATTTTTTCGCGACCCCGTGCAAGGAGCCAGACACATGCCCGCCGCGCCCAAACCCCTGGTACTGATAATCCTCGACGGCTTCGGACATAGTGACAATCCCGAATTCAATGCCATCCACGCCGCCAACAAGCCGGTATACGACCGCTTGCTGGCCAGCCAACCGCATGGACTGATCTCCGGTAGCGGTATGGATGTAGGCCTGCCGGACGGACAGATGGGCAACTCCGAAGTCGGACACATGAATCTCGGCGCCGGTCGCGTGGTGTATCAGGACTTCACCCGAGTCACCAAGTCCATCCGTGACGGCGACTTCTTCGAGAACCCCACCATATGCACCGCGGTGGACAAGGCAGCGGGTGCTGGCAAGGCCGTGCATATCCTCGGTTTGCTCTCAGACGGTGGCGTCCACAGTCATCAAGACCATCTGGTTGCCATGGCCGAACTGGCCGCAAAGCGCGGCGCCGAGAAGATCTACCTGCACGCCTTCCTCGATGGTCGCGACACGCCACCGAAAAGCGCCCAGCATTCCATCGAACTGATGCAAGCCACTTTCACCCGTCTAGGCAAAGGCCGCGTCGCCAGCCTGATAGGCCGTTATTTCGCCATGGACCGCGACAACCGCTGGGACCGCGTCGAGCAGGCATATAGCCTGATCGTCGACGGCAAGGCCGAGCATCATGCCGACTACGCAGTCGATGGTCTGATCGCAGCCTACGAGCGCGGCGAGAGCGATGAGTTCGTCAAGGCCACCACCATCGGCGAGCCGGTGCGTGTGGAAGATGGCGACGCAGTCGTTTTCATGAACTTCCGCGCCGACCGCGCTCGCGAGCTGACCCGTTGCTTCGTCGAACCTGGTTTCAACGAATTCAATCGCGCACGCGTACCCCAGCTCGCCGGATTCGTGATGCTGACGCAGTATGCCGCTAGCATTCCCGCCCCAAGCGCATACGCACCAGAGGCCCTGACCAACGTGCTGGGCGAGTACCTGGCCAATAATGGAAAGACGCAGCTGCGCATCGCCGAAACGGAAAAGTACGCCCACGTCACCTTCTTCTTTTCAGGCGGTCGCGAAGAACCCTTCGCTGGCGAGGAACGCATCCTGATCCCGTCACCGCAGGTTGCGACCTATGATATGCAGCCGGAGATGAGCGCACCCGAGGTGACCGACCGCATCGTCGATGCCATCGAGAACCAGCGCTTCGACGTGATCATCGTGAACTACGCCAACGGCGACATGGTTGGTCATACCGGTGTATTCGACGCAGCCGTGAAGGCGGTGGAATGCCTGGATAAATGCGTCGGCCGCATCGTAGAAGCGCTGGAAAAGGTCGGGGGTGAAGCACTGGTCACCGCAGATCACGGAAACGTCGAGCAGATGGAAGATGTGATGACGGGCCAGGCTCACACCGCGCACACCTGCGAACCGGTGCCATTCATCTATGTCGGCAAGCGCAACCTGACCATTCGCGAAGGCGGCGTGCTCGCCGATGTGGCGCCCACCATGCTTACCCTGCTGGGCATGCCCGTCCCTGCTGAAATGACCGGGCGTTCGATCGTCGAGTTTGTCTGAAGGGACATAACGCTAACTCCTTACACCGACATCCCGGTGCGTCCCTAAAGACGCACCGGTTATCGTCACACGCATTTGCGTCGCAGGGCGTGCAGCTTGCCGATGCTTTTTTAGGCATACTACGGCCGTCGTTGAACTCTCGGTTACGCCCTCCCATGCCCCGTATATTTCTCCTCTTGGTGCTGTTCTGTCTGCTCGGACCCGCCGTGGCCGACGACCGCACCGACGCGCGCAAGCAGATCGAAGCGGCGCGCAAGGACGTCGCGGAATTGCAGAAACTGCTTAAGCAGATCGAGCAGGAGAAATCCGCGGTCCAGAAACAGCTGCAGTCCACCGAAAGCGAGATGGGCCAGCTGGAAAAGCAGGTCGACACCCTGCAGCAGGAAATCGATCGCAGCGAGTCTGAACTCGAACGCCTCAACGACGAGAAGACAACGCTAGAGGGCGCTCGCCTCGAACAGCAGCGGCTGATCGGCATACAGGCGCGCGCGGCCTACCAGAGCGGGCGTCAGGAATACTTGAAGCTGCTACTCAATCAGCAAAATCCGGAAAAATTCAGCCGGACCCTGACGTACTACGACTACCTCAGCAAGGCTCGTTTCGAACAGGTGGCGGACTTCAATGAAACCCTCAACCAACTCGCGAATGTAGAAGCTGGCATCCAGGCGCAACAGGCGACGCTTGCCGAACAGCAGGACGGTCTACAGGAGCGTCGCGCTCAACTGGCCGAAGTACGCAAGGAGCGCCAGCTGGCGCTGGCCAAGCTCGACAAGGACTTTTCCAGCCGCGACCAGAAGCTCAAGGCCCGCAAGCAGGAGCAGGCTCAGCTTGAGCGCGTGCTGAAGACGATCGAGGAGACTCTGGCGCGTCAGGCTCGAGAAGCCGAGCAGGAGCGCCAACGCGCGTTGGCGCTGGCCCGCGAAGAGCGGGCACGCCAGCAGCAGGCTGGGCGTCCAACCACGGCGCCCTCGGGGCCCGCGGTATCAAGTACCGGGGGCAATTTTGGCGGCCCCTTCGCCAACGCAAAGGGCAAGCTGCCGTGGCCCGTCGACGGACGTTTGGTCGCACGCTATGGCACTCCGCGCGGCGGTGATGCTCGAACCAAGTGGGACGGCGTGCTGATCGGGGCGGATGTAGGCACTCAGGTACGCGCAGTGCATGGCGGCCGAGTGGTCTTCGCCGACTGGCTTCGGGGCGCCGGCCTGCTGGTAATACTCGATCACGGCAACGGCTTTCTGAGCCTTTACGGGCACAACCAGAGCTTGTTGCGTGACGCCGGAGAAATCGTCAAGGCGGGCGATCCGATCGCCACCGTAGGAACCAGTGGCGGGCAGGAAGCTGCCGCACTGTATTTCGCCATTCGCCAACAGGGTCGCCCAAGCGATCCTGCACAATGGTGTCGTGCGCAAGGATAGGCCAGCTCGGCTAAAGCGCCCCTCACAACTGGAGTCAGACATGCTGCACCTGCGCCGTTTCGCCCAACCCACCACCCTGGCCCTGACCATCATGCTGGGGATGTACGGTAGCGCCTGGGCGCAGCAACCGCCCCCGGAGATCGCCACTGAGTCGATCCCTCTGGACCCGGCCGCCCGCAAGGCACCCCTGCCGCTGGACGAGCTGCGCACCTTTGCTGAGGTGCTGGACCGGATCAAGGCGGCGTACGTCGAGCCCGTCGACGACAAGACACTGCTGGAAAATGCCATCAAGGGCATGCTCAGCAATCTCGATCCGCACTCCGCCTATCTCGAGCCGGAAGCCTTTGCCGAACTGCAGGAAAGTACCAGCGGCGAGTTCGGCGGCCTCGGTATCGAGGTTGGCATCGAAGACGGTTTCATCAAGGTGGTTTCGCCCATCGATGACACGCCGGCGTCCAAGGCGGGCATTGAGGCGGGCGACCTTATCGTCAAGATCGATGGCAAGCCGACGAAGGGCATGTCCATGATGGACGCCGTAGCCATGATGCGCGGCAAGCCAGGTAGCGATATCTCGCTGTCTCTTGTACGGGAAGGCGGAAAGCCTTTTTCGGTCAAGCTCACCCGGGCTGTGATCAAGGTCACCAGCGTCAAGAGTCAGATGCTCGAGCCCGGTTACGGCTATTTGCGAGTTACGCAATTCCAGATCAACACCGGTGAGGAGGTCGGTAAAGCCCTGGCCAAGATGCGCAAGGAAAACGGCAACAAGCTCAGCGGTCTGGTGCTGGATCTACGCAACAACCCGGGCGGAGTACTGCAAGCCGCCGTGGAAGTTTCCGACCACTTCCTGACCGATGGCCTGATCGTCTATACAAAAGGCCGCATCCCCAACTCCGAGCTGCGCTTCAATGCCGACGCGGCCGATGCCAGCGAGGGTGTGCAGCTGGTAGTGCTGATTAACGGTGGCAGCGCATCGGCCTCGGAAATCGTTGCAGGCGCCTTGCAGGATCAGAAACGCGGCGTGGTCATGGGCACCGACAGCTTCGGCAAAGGCTCGGTGCAGACAGTGTTGCCGCTCAACAATGACCGCGCGCTCAAGCTGACTACTGCGCTGTACTACACGCCTAACGGCCGCTCGATTCAGGCTCAGGGCATCGAGCCGGATATCACCGTAACCCGCGCCAAACTCACCCGTGAGCAAGCAGCTGAAGGCGTTCGCGAAGCCGATCTTGCTGGGCATCTCGGCAATGGCAATGGCGGCCCGGAACGCCCAACCATGGCGCCTATCGCCAACGACTCGCCGCGCCCACAGGATGATGACTATCAGCTCGGCCAGGCGCTCAATCTTCTCAAGGGGCTGAACCTCACCCGCGGCAAGTAGCGATGTTACGAAGCTGGCTGCTGCTGGGCGTACTTGCGCCACTGTTGGTGGTCGCCGCACCAGCCAACAGCGCTGAAAACCCGAACGAAACGCAGAATCCGGCTGCGGTTTCGCAGATGCCGAAGCTGGCCCTGGTGATCGATGATCTGGGCCAGAATTCAACACGGGATGGACGGGTACTCGCACTACCCGGCCCTGTAGCCATGGCGATTCTGCCGGACACTCGACACGCCACCACTCTGTCTGCCCAGGCGCAGGCGGCGGGCAAGACAGTGATGTTGCATCTGCCCATGGCGCCCGCCGGCGGCCCATATGCCTGGCAACCGCAACTACCACCGGCAGAACTGGCCTCCAGGCTGGAGCGCGCACTTGAGAAGGTGCCGCACGCCAGTGGCGTCAATAACCACATGGGCAGCCAGATGACCGATCAGCAACCGCCGATGGTCTCCCTGATGACCGAATTGCAGCAGCGCCACCTGTTCTTTCTCGACAGCCGCACCAATGCCAGAACGGTTGCCGCCGCGACCGCCCAACGCATTGGCTTGGCCAGCCTGTCTCGGGACATCTTCCTTGATGACGACCCAGCGCCCGAAGCGGTTGCCGCTCAGTTCCGAAGGGCACTGCAACTGGCACGCAAGCAGGGCTCGGTCGTGATCATCGGCCACCCGCACTCAAGCACGCTGGCTTTGCTGGAAAGAGAGCTACCGAAGCTGCGCGAACAGGGCGTCGACTGGGTGGACATAGGTCAGATGATTGCGACCCGCAGCAATCGCGCCATGCTTGCGCACGGCGCTAAGGGTATCTACCGCTGAGTCCAGTGGTCAGAGGTAGCGCCGCAGAATCGCGTCGATGGCACCGTCGCTCTTCATCTCATTCAATGCCTTCTGCAGCTTGCTGACCACCTCATCCGGTGTCTGCTTATTCAGCGCCAGGAACAGTTGAGCGTCGTTGAAACGCAACACTGTCTTCAGACCACTCACACCTTCCTGCTTGGCCAAGTAAGGGCCGACAGGGTCAAGTCGTAGCCCAGAGATCGATCTGTCCCCTGAGCAGCTTGCTGACGTTCTCTTGATCGCGCAGCGAGTTGACTGGCTCAAAGCCCTTGCTCTCAAGGTGCTGACTCACCGCGTCATTCTTGTAAGCGCCGACTCGATACTGCTTCGCTTGCTCCAGCGACGTCAGACGCATGTCACTGTCAGGCTTGGCCAATAACACCCAGCCGGTGCTGGCAAGCGGACCGACCCACTTGAACAATGGCTCGCGCTCGGGTGTGAAGGTGGTAGAGAAAAGCCCCTGACTAGGCTGTTCCAGCACCTGGTTGTAGATGCGCTCCCACGGAAACCGCAATGTCAGGCTGTAGCTGATTTCAGCGCGCTTGAACATCTCGCGAACGATTTCGGCGTTGATTCCACTTATGTTGCGATCTGCTGCGTAGTTCTTGCCGTCCGCCGCCATGTTGAATGGCGGGAAGTTTTCCGTCAGCAATACCATTTTGTAGTCGTCGGGCAGTGCCGCCCTGGCAGATGCAGCCAGCACCATCAGCAGCCCAACTGCGATTAATCGTTTCATGACACCCCCTGCCTGCGAAAACCCAAGCGACAGCCGCCAGCGACTAGTAGAGAGCACCGAGCGTGCGCCGCCAGCTAGGTTTAGCAACTTGTGAACCATGAATACGAATTACGAAAGGAAAATGAGACGAAGCGCACACAATAGATATCAGATAGCCATCTTTTCAGGACTGCAGCAATGGCTGCAGCGATAGGGTGATCGAAAGGATACTTGGAGGGAATGCCAAGCGCACTCAACCGGTGCGCCTAAGGACTTGAACGCCAAGCAGTGGACGCTTTTGAAGCGCCCACTCGCATTAGAGGTAGCGCCCGTTGATCGTGTCGATAGTGCCGTCGGCACGCATCTGATCGCACCGCGCTCAGCGCATCACGATGCCGCAGCTGGCCATATAGGCCTTGGCTTCCGGCACGGTGTACTCGCCGAAATGGAAAATGCTCGCTGCCAGCACCGCGTCAGCCTTGCCTTCCAGAATGCCGTCGGCCAGGTGCTGCAGATTGCCTACCCCACCCGAAGCGATCACCGGGATGTTTACCGCTTCGCTGATGGCGCGCGTCACGCCGAGGTCGTAGCCACTTTTCACACCGTCCTGGTCCATGCTCGTCAGCAAGATCTCGCCCGCCCCCAGGGCCTCCATTTTTTGCGCCCAGAGCACCGCGTCCAGCCCGGTGGGCTTACGGCCGCCATGGGTGAATATCTCCCAGCGCGGGGTTTCGCCCGGATTGGACACCCGCTTGGCGTCGATGGCAACAACGATGCACTGGGAGCCGAACCGGTCGGCAGCCTCACCGACGAATTCAGGTGTGAAGACGGCAGCGGTATTGATCGACACCTTGTCGGCGCCGGCGTTGAGCAGGTTGCGGATGTCCTGCACGCTGCGCACACCACCACCCACGGTCAGCGGAATGAACACCTGGCTGGCCATGCGCTCGACGGTGTGCAACGTCGTATCGCGGTTATCCACGCTTGCGGTGATGTCGAGAAAAGTGATCTCGTCAGCGCCCTGCTCATCGTAGCGACGGGCGATTTCCACCGGATCGCCGGCGTCGCGGATATTCTCGAACTGAACGCCCTTGACCACGCGGCCGTTGTCGACGTCGAGGCAGGGGATGATGCGTTTGGCCAGGGCCATGGCTTTCTCCGAAAGCAGCTTTTCCAAGCCGCAGGCTTCAAGCTGCAGGTAGCGTGTAGGGTGGATCACGCTTCACCGATCCACCGCAGATCAGCGAATCACTCGTCCTTATATTTCAGGTCGCAGAGCGCCTGCGCCTCGGCGACATCCAGGCTGCCTTCGTAGATCGCGCGGCCGGTTATGGCGCCGACGATTCCGCGGGTGTTGGTGTCGAGCAGCTTCTGGATATCGCCGATGTTATGGATACCGCCGGAGGCGATTACGGGGATGCGGCTGGCGTTGGCCAGGGCCACGGTCGCTTCGACGTTGCAACCCTGCATCATGCCGTCCTTCGCAATGTCGGTGTAGACGATAGCGGACACGCCATCGGCCTCGAAACGCCGCGCCAGATCGACCGCCTGCACGCTGCTGACCTCGGCCCAGCCGTCGGTGGCGACGAACCCGTCTTTGGCATCCAGCCCGACGATCACCTTGCCCGGAAACGCGCGGCAGGCTTCACCGACGAACTCCGGCTGCTTGACCGCCTTGGTGCCGATGATCACGTAGCTGACGCCAGCGCGAACGTAGTGCTCGATGGTCTCCAGCGAGCGGATGCCGCCGCCGATCTGGATCGGCAGGTTCGGATAACGCTTGGCGATAGCCGTGACCACCTCGCCGTTGACCGGCTGGCCTTCGAAGGCCCCGTTGAGGTCGACCAGATGCAGACGACGGCAGCCGGCCTCGACCCACTTGGCGGCCATGGCGACCGGGTCGTCCGAGAACACCGTGGCGTCATCCATAAGACCCTGACGCAGACGCACACAGGCGCCGTCCTTGAGATCAATGGCGGGAATAATCAGCATGGCTTGAACCTGTCTAAATCAGGGGATTGGTTAAGGTCAGCTCTTCTCGAGTGCCCACAAGTCGCTTTCGATGCTCTCGAACCTTTCTTTCAGGTGCGTCTGCACGTCGAAAATCGCCTTGTTGTAATACAGCGGAGCAATGTCACGGGCGAACAGATCGAGCACTTCCTGAGCCTCGAATGAGCCGAGCTCCAGTTCGAAGCGATCTTCCAGAAAGCGTTTGATGATCTGCTGCGCAGCCTGCTCCTGGGCGGTGTCCAGCACCAGGACCGGCGGCTTGAGTTTCGCCCGGCTCATTACCAGCGCCCGTCCCAGGCGGCAAAATTCTGCAGCAGCTGCAAGCCATGGGTATGGCTTTTTTCCGGGTGGAACTGCACGGCGAAGCGAGAGCCGTCGGCCAGTGCTGCAGCGAAATCCTTGCCGTAATGGCCGCGACCCACTACCTGCCGCGGGTTGCCGGCCTCGATGTAATAACTGTGGACGAAATAGAAGCGCCCGTCGGCAGGAATGTTGTGCCAGAGCGGATGAGCAATCGCCTGCTCCATTTCGTTCCAGCCCATATGTGGCACCTTCAGGCGTTCGTCGGCTTCTTTCAGATCCTTACCGAAGAAACGTACCTGACCGGGAAACATACCGATGCAATCGACGCCACCGTTCTCCTCGCTGCGCTCCATCAGCGCCTGCATCCCTACGCAGATGCCGAGAAACGGCCGATCGACGCTGACCTCACGGACCAGCTCATCAAAGCCCAGCCGGCGGATCTCGGCCATGCAATCACGAATTGCACCCACACCGGGAAACACCACGCGATCCGCCTCGCGTATCACCTGCGCATCGCTGGTGATCAGCACCCGACCGGCGCCAACATGCTCAAGCGCCTTGGCAACCGAGTGCAGGTTGCCCATGCCGTAATCAATGACTGCAACGGTCTGCATTACAGGCAACCCTTGGTCGAAGGCATCTGTCCGGCCATACGCTCGTCCAGCGTCACCGCCATGCGCAGGGCGCGGCCGAAGGCCTTGAACACGGTTTCGATCTGGTGATGGGTGTTGTGCCCGCGAAGGTTATCGATGTGCAGGGTGACCAGAGCGTGGTTGACGAAGCCCTGGAAGAATTCCTGAAACAGATCGACATCGAAGCCGCCAACCGTGGCGCGGGTGTAGGGAACATGCATCTGCAGCCCCGGACGCCCGGAAAAGTCGATGACGACCCGCGACAGCGCCTCATCAAGCGGCACGTAGGAATGCCCGTAACGGGTCATGCCCTTCTTGTCGCCAACAGCCTTGGCAAATGCCTGGCCAAGGGTGATGCCTACATCTTCCACGGTGTGGTGATCGTCGATGTGCAGATCGCCCTGGCATTCGATGTCAAGATCAATCAGCCCGTGACGGGCGATCTGGTCGAGCATGTGCTCGAGAAAAGGCACGCCGATGGCGAAGCGGCTCTTGCCGGTGCCGTCCAGGTTGATGGTGGCCTTTACCTGGGTTTCCAGGGTGTTGCGCTCTACGCAAGCCGTACGTTCGGACATCAACAGCTCCGCTGATCGTGGGGCGAAAAAGAGCCGCATTATAGGCCCAAACCCACTGACCGTGATACGCAGCGCGCTGCCTGACCTTATGGGAGTAACTGAAACCGACGTTTACTACGTTGCTGCTAAAGCAGTGTGGCATCCGTAGCCCGAATAGCGGTGCCTCCGCGCCTGCAAAGCAGAGGCTATCGGTCATACCGGCCCGCGTGGGCTTCACCGTGCGCGGACAAGCCAGCGCGGTTATGCTTGCCCGATCAACACGCCAGCACGCCAGGTCAGCATGCCCGTATTCGTCGAAACCGTAACCGAGCCTAGTCAGCAGGATCGAATCGATCTGGCGAAGATATTTGCCGACGCTCCGGCATGGCTGCTGGCGCCTCACACCGACGCAGCAGCGCTGATCGAGGCGGGACTGGCCGATCAAAGCCTGATCGCCGGTCGCTTCAATGATCGGCTGCTGGGCGCCGGCCTGCTGCAACGCACCACGCCCCACTGGCGGCTATCGCACCTGTGCGTACGCAAGATCACCCGCCGCCGCGGCGTCGGCAAACGCATCCTCGAAGAAAGCCTGCGTCTGGCTGGCGAAGCGGGAGTGGAGCTGCATCTCGCCGCACCACGCGACCATCTCGAGGCACAGGCGCTGGCCGCGCGGGCACACCTGCCACTAGACCCTCTGTAGCTCATGGTGCCGGCCCGGGCTGCATTGGCGCCGGGCTCGGAACCCGAGCCCAGGTAGCTACTCCAACATCCGCTGCGGCGAAAGCCACCTGTTCGGGGCGCTATACTCGCTGCTTTTGACACGCCAAACACAAAGGACCTGTTCATGAAAGCGCTCGGCAAAATCCTGGGCCTGGTAATCCTCGGGTTGCTGCTGCTCATCGTCGCATTGGGCTTTGCCCTGACCCATCTGTTCGATCCCAATGACTACAAGGACGAAATCCGCGCGCTTGCCCGCGACAAGGCCGGTCTCGAGCTGAATATTGCCGGCGATATCGGCTGGAGCCTGTTCCCATGGCTCGGCCTGGAGCTGCACGACACCACCCTGGCCAGCGTGCGCACCCCGCAGCAGCCTTTCGCCGACCTGCGCATGCTCGGCCTGTCAGTACGGGTCATGCCGCTGCTGAGCCGTGAAGTGCAAATGAGCGACATCACCCTCAACGGCCTGAATCTGATGTTGGCGCGTGACGAGAATGGCCAAGGCAACTGGGAAGGTGTCGGCCAACCGGCGACCAGTGAAGCGCAGCCCGGCGACAAGCCGCCAGCGGATCAGGCTCCAGCTGACGAGCAGAAGCCCGACAAGTCCAGGCGCCCTGTGCAACTCGATATCGACAGCCTGACCATCAGCGATGCACGCATTGCCTATCACGATGCTAAGAGCGGTCAACAATTCAGTGCCGAGGGCATCGAGCTGACCACAGGCGCCATTCGCGAAGCCACGTCCATCCCGCTCAAGCTCAACGCTTTCTTTGGCAGCAACAAGCCGGTAATGCGAGCGCGCACCGAGCTTCAGGGCGCACTGCGCTTCGATACCAAACTCAAACGCTACCAGCTAGAAGACCTGCGGTTGAGCGGCGAAGCGTCCGGGGAGCGGCTGCAGGGCAAGACGCTCTCCTTCAGCGCCCAGGGCCAGCTTCTCGCAGACCTGGCAGCCGACGTCGCCGAGTGGACCAGCCTGAAATTCACCGCCAATCACCTGCGTGGCCTGGGCGAGCTGAAGGTGCGCAACCTGCAGGACCAGCCGAAAATCGCCGGCACCCTGTCCATTGCCGAACTCAACCTGCGTGAGTTCCTCGAGAGCATTGGCCAGCAACTGCCGCCCATGGCTGACGGCACCGCTCTCAACAAGGCCGAGCTGGTTACCCGACTCGCCGGTACCTCGACCAGCCTGACTTTCGAAGAACTCAACCTGAAGTTAGATGGCAGCACCTTCACCGGCAACGTCGCGGTCAGCGATTTCGCCAAGCAGGCATTGCGTGTCGACCTCAAGGGCGACCGGCTGGATCTCGACCGTTATCTGCCGCCGCCAGAAAAGGAAACGGCTGCCGGCGCCGCCCGCCAGAGTGAAGTGAGCGCCACCGAAGCGGCCGTGATCGGTAGCGGCACCACACCTCTGCCGGACAAACCGACCCAGCACGCCTGGAGCGATGCGTCCGTCCTGCCGATCAATACGCTGCGTGGCCTGGATACCCGGATCAAACTGGATATCGGCAACTTCACCGCCATGAAGCTACCGCTCGAGAACTTCGCCCTTCGAGCGCGTTCGGCGGGTGGCCTGCTGACGCTGGAGGAGCTGCGCAGTGGTCTCTATAACGGTCGTCTCGAAGCCTCGGCCAGCCTCGATATCCGTCCACAGGTACCCCTCGTGACCGCACAGACCCGCCTGGTACGCGTCCCGATCGAGCGTCTTCTGCGAAGCCAGGGCGAGAAAGAAGTGATCAAGGGCCTGATCAATCTGGACAGCGACATCCAGACCCAGGGCAATAGCGAGAAGGCCTGGATCGACAACCTCAACGGCAAGATCGGCTTCATCATCGACAATGGCATCCTGGTCGATGCAAACCTCGAACAGCAGCTTTGTCGCGCGATTTCGACCCTCAACCGCAAACCGCTGGCCAGCGACCCACGCAGCAAGGACACGCCGTTCCGCGAGCTGAAAGGCAATCTCACGCTGCGTAACGGCGTGGCCAGCAATCCGGACCTGCGGGCCAGCATTCCCGGGCTTACGGTAAAAGGCGATGGCGACGTGGACCTGCGCGTGCTGGGCATGGACTATGGCATCGGCATCCTGGTCGAGGGCGACAAGGGTGAAATGCCCGACCCGGCCTGCGAGGTCAATGAGCGCTACGTCGGCATCGAATGGCCGCTGCGCTGCCGAGGGCCGCTGGAACTAGGCGCCAAGGCGTGCCGCTTCGACAATGATCGCCTTGGCAAAATCGCCGCCAGATTGGCCGGCGACAAGCTCAACAAGACCATCGAAGAGAAGCTCGGCGACAAAGTCAGTCCGGAACTCAAGGATGCCCTCAAAGGCTTGTTCAATCGATGATCGCAGAGCCCTTGAGCCCCGAGCAGTTCGGCACCGCCGTGCTGGACTGGTATCACCGCCACGGCCGCAAGGATCTGCCGTGGCAGCAGCGCATTACGCCATACCGAGTCTGGGTATCGGAGATCATGCTGCAACAGACGCAGGTCAGCACCGTGCTGGGCTACTTCGACCGGTTCATGGACGCGCTTCCCACGGTCCAGGCCCTGGCCGACGCCGATGAAGACGAGGTGCTGCACCTGTGGACCGGCCTCGGTTACTACAGCCGCGCCCGTAACCTGCACAAAACCGCCAAACAAGTCGTCTCCGAGCACGGCGGCGAATTTCCACGTTGCGTCGAGCAGCTCGCCGAGCTTCCCGGTATCGGTCGTTCTACCGCTGGTGCCATTGCCAGCCTGAGCATGGGCCTGCGCGCGCCGATCCTCGACGGCAACGTCAAACGTGTACTGGCACGCTATGTCGCGCAGCAGGGCTATCCCGGCGAGCCAAAAGTGGCCCGCCAGCTATGGGAAGTGGCAGAACACTTCACCCCGCAGCAGCGTGTCAATCACTACACTCAGGCGATGATGGATCTGGGCGCCACACTCTGCACTCGCAGCAAGCCAAGCTGTCTACTCTGCCCGCTACGATCAGGTTGCCGCGCCCACCTGCTGGGCCGCGAAACGGAGTTTCCGGTGCCGAAGCCCCGCAAGGCGCTGCCACAGAAGCGCACCCTGATGCCGCTGCTGGCCAATCCGGACGGCGCCATCCTGCTTTATCGTCGCCCTTCTAGCGGACTATGGGGCGGCCTCTGGAGCCTGCCCGAGCTGGAGGATCTGACGGCACTCGACACGCTCGCCCAGCGCCATTCCCTGCAGATGCAGGATCGCCGCGCGCTGCCCGGCCTGACCCACACGTTCAGCCATTTCCAGCTCGCAATCGAACCCTGGCTGGTGCGAGTGCAATCCCCACCCGGCGCCGTGGCCGAGGCTGACTGGCTCTGGTATAACCTCGCCACCCCGCCGCGACTGGGGCTCGCCGCCCCGGTGAAGACGCTGCTCAAGCGCGCCGCCGCCGAATTGAACGCAGGAGAGATCTCATGACCCGCACCGTGAACTGCCGCAAATACAAAGAAGAGTTACCAGGCCTGGAACGCCCACCCTATCCGGGTGCCAAGGGCGAGGACATCTACAACAACGTATCGAAGCAAGCCTGGGACGACTGGCAGAAGCATCAGACCATGCTGATTAACGAACGACGCTTGAACATGATGAACGCCGAAGACCGCAAGTTCCTGCAAACCGAGATGGACAAGTTTCTATCCGGCGAGGAATACGCCCAGGCTGAAGGTTACGTGCCGCCCAGCGAATAAGGGGACCGACACCTGCTTCGCCTGCAGCAGCGCGAGCGAAGCAGTCTGCGGAACGCCAGAATGGGTCGCGAAAACGCTAAACGCCCGTTCTGGCTAAATATTTTCCCGGCCGCGCTTGACAGGCAAAAGCCAAATCCGTCTAATAGCGCCCCGTTGCCCAGGTAGCTCAGTCGGTAGAGCAGGGGATTGAAAATCCCCGTGTCGGCGGTTCGATTCCGTCCCTGGGCACCATCTATTCATTTCAGGTGGTGTCAAAACCACCCGAAAGCCCACAAGAAGCCCGCCTAGTGCGGGTTTTTTGTTGTCCAAAATTTCTTCTCGTCAGCGAGCCGGCAATCCCAGCGGCAAAGAGCCCCCGACTCAGTTCACGGTTCACTATTCGTGTACCTAGACCCGGTCTGCTCATGAGACATGGCTCCGATTCGGCCTCCAGGCGGCCTGTTACTCTCGCCGCCCCCCGACCCGCACGGATGCCGTCATGCTGCGCGCTTTAGCCACCTCCTTGCTCATCACAGCCCTGCCTGCATCGGCGGCATCGTTCGACTGTCGCGTGACCGGCATTGCCGACGGCGACACCTTCAGCTGCCTTGACACTACAGGGGCGCACGTCAGGGTGAAGCTTGCCGAGATCGACACCCCGGAGCTCAGACAACCTTACGGCACCCAGGCCCGCCAGGCGCTTGCCAACTACATCTTTGATAAGACCGTGACGCTGACGGTCAAAGGCCGCGACGACGCGGGACGAACGCTGGCGCGGGTCAAAGTCGGTGACAGCGAGATCAATTCGGAACTGGTCAGGACCGGGAACGCCTGGGCCAACCGCGGCTATCTGGACGACCGAACGCTCCTCAATCTGGAGGCAGTAGCGCGCGAGCTTGGGCGGGGCTTGTGGTCATTGCCCAAAGCTGATC
Source organism: Stutzerimonas stutzeri (assembly GCF_024448895.1). GTDB lineage: Bacteria > Pseudomonadota > Gammaproteobacteria > Pseudomonadales > Pseudomonadaceae > Stutzerimonas > Stutzerimonas stutzeri_Q. The sequence continues at coordinate 233,871 of NZ_JAMOIC010000005.1, read as the reverse complement.
AGCAGCCTCCATGGGAGTGGCGCAAGCAGCAACGCCCCAGTCGCTGAAGGGACGGAATCGCATCAGCTGGAAACAACAAACGTTAAGGCTGCTGCTAGCCTGCCACTAAAATCTTAATGCAAGTCATTTACATTTAGTTTACCGTCTCGCTCCCCACGAAAAACACCAACATCGGGAGCCTTCACGTGTTTCGCAAAACCTGTCTGTGTCTGTCCATATCCCTCGCAACCCTTTCACTCACGTCGATGCCTGCGCTGGCCGATGAGGCTACCGAGCTTGAGGCGGTCACGATAAGCGCGACGCGCGCCAGAAGTGAGGCGGGTAAAACCCCACAGAAGATCACTGTGATCAGTCGCGAGCAGATCGAGCAGCAACTGTCGATCACCTCCGACCACGGTGCAGTGCTGAGCAACCTTATCCCTTCCTATTCGCCAAGCCGGCAGAAGATGAGCAGCGCGGGCGAAACCTTTCGTGGGCGTTCCGCGCTGATCCTGATCGATGGTGTGCCGCAATCCACGCCGTTGCGGGACAGCCAGCGAGACGGCTACACCATTGATTTGTCGATGGTCGAGCGAATCGAGGTCATCCATGGCGCCAGTGCCGAACATGGCCTCGGCGCCACCGGCGGGATTATCAACTACGTCACCCGCCGCCCGGAAAGCGGGACACTGCGTCAGCATGCGGGGGTCAGCTTCACCGCACCGACTGATTACGAGTCCGAAGGGCTTGGCTACAAGCTGGACTATCGGGTCGAGGGTACCCAGGGCAATTTCGATTACCTGGTCGGCACCAGCTGGCAGACCCAGGGCATGTTCTATGACGCCAACGGCGATCTGATCGGTGTCGACGACACCCAGGGCGATGTCATGGACTCCACCAGCACTGATCTGCTGGTCAAGCTGGGTTACTGGCTCGATGACAATCAAAACATCGGTCTGATGGTCAATCGTTACGAGGTCGAGGGCGAGCACGAATACGTCAATGTTCCCGGCGATGCCGACGCTGGGATCCCGGCAACGTCACGTAAGGGCGACCCGCAAGGCAAGGCGCCTCAAAACGAAGTGCTCGCAACCAGCCTGTCCTACAAGCACGCCGATCTCTACGGCAATGAACTCGGCCTGCAGCTCTATACCCAACGCTTCCGCGGGCGCTTCGGTGGCGGCACCAACGGGACCTTTCAGGATGCCGGTATCGCACCTGTCGGCACGCTGTTCGATCAGTCGCAGAACGAGTCGGACAAGATCGGTGGCAAGCTGACCCTCAGCCGAGATGGCATGTTCGACAACCATCTGATGCTGACCGGCGGTCTCGACGTGTTGCAGGACACCACCAGCCAGCAACTGATCCTCACCGACCGCGAATGGGTGCCGGAAACCGTGTTTCGCAATTACGCGCCGTTTCTCCAGGCTGAGATCCGGGCGCTCGACGACCTGACGCTTTTCGTGGGCGCTCGCCACGAGTTCGCCGATCTGGACGTGGACGGCTTCAGCACTATCGCCTCGACCAACCCAGCGCTCGGTGGTGTGGATGTCGAGGGTGGCAACCCGACCTTCGAGGAAACGCTCTACAACGCCGGGCTGGTCTGGCAGATGACCAGCTGGGCACAGCTATTCGCCAACTATTCCGAAGGGTTTGGCATGCCCGACGTAGGCCGCGTGCTACGAGGCATAGGCACGCCCGGCACCAGCGTCGACAACTTCCTCGACCTGCAACCCGTGGTCACCGAGAACCGGGAAATTGGCTTCCGCTTGAACCATGGCCCGTTCGATGCGGAGATCAGTTATTACGAGTCCGATGCAGATCTGGGTCCGAGACTGGACAGCGTTGGCGGTGTCTACCAGATCCGCCGTGAACGCACCGAGATCGACGGGGTGGAGTTCACTGGCGGCTGGAAAGTCAACGACATGCATCGGCTGAAGCTGATGTATGCCCAGGTCAATGGTCGCTCGGACACCAATGGCGACGGCAAGGTGGATACCGACCTGGACGGTGCAAACATCTCCCCGGACCGCTACGGCGTCAGCTGGCAGGCGAACTGGACCGATGACCTGCACAGTCTGCTGCAGGCCAATCACTACGCCAGTCGCGATTTCGATACACCTGGCCTGGAATTCGATGGTTACACGCTGGTGGATGCTTTCGTCGGCTATCGCCTGCCTGTCGGCGAGGTGAGCGTAGGTATCGAGAACCTGATGAACAAGGACTACCTAACCTACTACTCGCAGGCGGCCAACACCGGTTCCAAGCTCACCCGGGACGGCCGGGTGTTCAACGGCCGCGGGCGTACCCTGATGCTGGGTTACCAGGTCAGCTTCTGATTCATGGCTGCAGCAGCGTCGAAGCGCGATGTACGGGGGCACCAAGGAGGGCGGTCAAGCCGCGGTAGCCTGGCGTTACGGGTTATCGCCGCCATCGCAGGCGGCTATGCCTGCACGGTAGCGCTGGCCTCGGCAGGCGCTCAGCTGCTGGTCCTGTATGGCGGCATGGCGCGCAGCGAAGCGGTAATCCTGACCGCGATGCTGGGCTTCATCCTCTACCTCGCGTTGCTTATCTGGAGCTTTAGCGAGCCCAAGGTCTGGCGGGTCTGGGCGCTTCTGCTGATGGGCATCCTGATCGGCAGCGCGCTGAGCCATTGGCTGGCGCCGACACAGGGGGCCAGCTGAGTGGCGCCTGGCAGTGGTTTCCGGCAGTCGATGGCCTGGCTGCATACCTGGGCCGGCGTGCTGCTCGGCGGCTTGCTTCTGGCGATCTTCTGGACCGGCTCGCTTTCGGTTTTCGATCGCGAAATCGACCGCTGGATGCAGCCGGACACACGCCTTCCGGCGCCTGCCGCCCAGATCTCGTTGGACCAGCTTGTCCTGCCTCATGCGCAGCGACTGGCGCAGGACGCTCCGGTCTGGAGCATCAGCCTGCCGACACCACGCGCGCCGACCCTTCACCTCGATTATCAGCTCCCACATCAGAATGCCGTGCGTCGCCATATCGATCCGCATACCGGTGAGCTGTTAGCCGACCAGGGCAGCTGGGGCGGCACCCGCTTCATCTTTCCATTTCACTTCAGCCTGCACCTGGGCTGGCGCAGCGTTGGGTACTGGCCGGTCGGCGCTGCGGGAATGGGCATGCTGGTGCTGCTCGTGTCCGGCGTGGTGGCGCACCGCAAGCTGATTGCAGAGTTCTTCACCTTCAGGCCACACAAGCGACTGCAACGCAGCCTTCTCGATCTACACAACCTGACCGGTGTGCTGGTCTTGCCGTTTCATTTCGTCATCACCCTGTCGGGTTTGATCATCTTCTACGCGATTTACTTTCCGGGCATCACCCAGGGGCTCTACCCCCAAGGCCGGGCCCAACTCCAGATGGAGGCCCTCGGCAACTACTCTCAACCAGCATCGGGGCTGAAAGCTGACACCGCGTCGCTGGACGCAATGCTGTCCAGCGCGCAGGAAGCTTGGCAAAGCAGCGGCAAACCCGGCCAGGCCTACTTCGTGCGCGTCTGGCATCCGGGGGACCGTAACCAATATGTCGAGGTCCGCCGCTCCCATGCCCGCGAGGTGACGATGAATGCTGACCGGCTGACATTCGACGGCACCACCGGCGAGCTTCTGCATCAGCATTCAGCAGCGCCCATTGCCGACGTGCAGCGATTTTTCACGGGACTGCATTTCATCCAGTTCGACCATTGGACGCTGCGCTGGCTTTACTTCACTGGCGGGTTGAGCGGCTGTGTGCTGATCGGTACCGGGCTGTTGTTCTGGTCCGGCTCAAGACGGCCCAGGCACGAGCGACAGGGCCGGATAGGCGCGCGGTTGGTTTACGCGATTTGCGTATCGACAGCCACGGGTCTGGTGATCGCGACGCTGGTTTTCTTCATCGCAAATCGACTACTGCCCGCTGGCAGCCAGTGGCTCGGGCAGCCGCGGGAAGCGCTGGAGGGTTGGGCGTTCTACCTGGGCTGGCTGGTGACGCTAGTTCATGCCGCAGCGTGCCCGGGGAACGCCTGGCGCAGGCAGCTGCAGTCTGCAGCGGTACTGGCTGTATCTGCAGTGGCGCTAAACGCAATCACAACCGGTGACGCCCTGCCGCTCAGCCTGTTTTCCGGATCTGCGGCGGTAGCCGGCATGGACTTGATGCTGCTGGTGCTTGCAGGCTTCTGCCTGCTGGCGTCGCGGCGAATCCGCCTGGCGCAGGTCACACCCTCCCCGACCCGTCGGCCGGCACGCGAGGCATTGCCTCGTGACTGAACTGCTCGCCGCGATGCTGGCGTTTATCCTTTGCTACCTAGCGTTCGCGCTTCTGGCTCTCTGCCAGGCGCCGCATCGCAAGGCAGTCGATCCGCTTGCCAGTTCTCCCTCGCGGCGTGGGCAGCTTGCTCGGATGGTCGTCGCGTTGGCTTGCCTCGCAACTGCGCTGTTGGTGCTGCTGGCCGCGCAGGGCAATGAGTTCGGAACGCTGCTCTGGGTGCTGCTGACGAGCGCCTCCGCCATGTTCCTGTCTTTTACGTTGAGCTGGAAACCCGGCTGGCTTCGCCTTTTGTCCAGCGCGCCTGGTAGCCGGCGCGCCAACTCGTAGTTCGATTCAGTCGCTCTGACTTAATTCTCGACTAGGCTCTTAGCAGCCAGACGCAGCCGATCAGGGCGGCGTCCCGCTGCGTAGTACCGCCAAGGAATGCCGACCATACCCAAGGAGCAAGCAGTGCATAGGGTTCTCCCGATTTTGGTGATCTGGTTGCTGTCGTCTGCCGTTCAGGCCGATCCAGGCCAATGGCACTTCGTGACCGAAGATTTTCCCCCCTTCACCTATCCCGCCGATGCCAGCCCTGACACGCCACCAAGCGTCGGGGTCAATGCGGGCGGCCCGCTCGTGGAGGTGATGAAGGCAGTATGCGCGCGGCTACAGCAGGAATGCACCATCACGCTGTACCCCTGGCGCCGGGCGTTGCAAATGGCCGAGCAGGGCGAGGCGGACGGAATCTTCACGCTGGTGCGCTCGCCGCGACGTGAAAAGATATTCCACATCAGCCGGATGCTGGTCACGACCCGCTACAGCGTCTTTGCTCGCACCGACAGCAGCTTCGTCTTCAACCAGCCTGGCGATCTGGCTGGACGACTGGTTGGCGTCTACGGCCCTTCCGGGACTTCCTACGTGTTGTCCGAGCGTCTCAAGTCGGTGGCCGACGTCCGCCTGCACCTGACCGCAGACAACCGCAGGCTGCTGCGCATGCTGCAGTCCGGCCGCTTCGGCAAGGAAGGCCTGGCCGTGCTCAATCAGGATGTCGCCTGGCACCTGATTGATGACGAAGGCCTCACGGGCATTCGCGAGGCTGGCGAAATGGGCCCGATCACTTACGGCATTGGGCTATCTCGCAAGACGGTGAGCAAGGCGCAGTTTCTGGCCTTCGAGCAGGCGCTGGACCAGGCCATCGCCGACGGCACAGTGCCGATGATCCTGCGTCGCCATCAGCTCGAGCCGGCGTACTGAGCCCATTGCCCGACGCGCTCAAGGCGCGCCGATAATGCTCTCACACGGCGGTCCGACACTGCCCATGACTGCACCTGGATCAGCATGATGGCAATTTCTGGTGAGTATTCCGTGGCGAATCGCCGTCTACCCTTCTGATAGCACTTTCACTTCGGGAGCCGACGCGTTTTCCGTCCCACTCGCCAACCAGAGAGCAGAACGATATATGGAAGCAGAAAAGAAGCTACCGAAGGCCGTCATCCTCTTCCCTGTATTCATCCCCGCCGTGGTTGTCACGCTGCTGCTGGTAGTCGGCACCATCAGCAATCCGGAGTTGGCAGGCGATGTGTTCAGCTCGACGCTGGCGTTCATCACGACCAACTTCGGCTGGTTCTACATGCTGTCGGTAGCTTTTTTTCTGGTGTTCATCGTCGGCATCGCGATGACGCCCTGGGGCAATATCAAACTGGGGCCCGACCATGCCGAGCCGCAATACAGCTTCCCGGCCTGGTTCGCCATGCTCTTTTCGGCGGGCTACGGCATCGCCCTGCTCTTCTTCGGCGTCGCCGAACCGGTGCTTCACTACGCTTCCCCACCAGCAGGCGCCGCGGAGACCGTTGATGCAGCCAAGCAGGCGATGCAGATTGCGTTCTTCCATTGGGGTTTCCATATCTGGGCCATTTACGGCCTGACGGGCCTGGTACTGGCCTACTTCTCATTCCGCCACGGCTTGCCGCTGTCCATGCGCTCGGCGCTATATCCAATCATCGGTGAACGGATCTACGGCCCGATCGGCCATGTGGTGGATGTGTTCGCGATTCTTGGCACGCTGTTCGGCATCGCCACCACGCTGGGCCTTTCGGTTACCCAGATCAACGCAGGCATCAACTACCTCTGGCCTTCGATTCCTATCAGCATCAATGTGCAGATCATCGCTATCGCTATCATTACCGGTCTGGCGATCTGTTCGGTTGTCGCCGGCCTCGACAAGGGCGTGAAAAACCTCTCGCTGCTGAACATGGTCCTCGCCATCGGACTGATGGTTTTCGTGTTCCTGGTCGGACCGACCATCTTCATTCTCGAAACCTTTCTGCAGAACACCGGCAGCTACCTGAACAACATCATCGAACGCACTTTCAATCTGCAGGCCTATTCACGAAGCGACTGGATCGGCAATTGGACGCTGTTCATCTTTGGCTGGACCATTGCCTGGTCACCCTTTGTCGGCCTGTTCATCGCCAAGATCAGCCGCGGTAGAACCATCCGCCAATTCGTGTTCGGCGTAATGTTCGTGCCTACCATCTTCACCTTTCTCTGGTTCTCGATATTCGGTGATACCGCGTTGCACCTGATCATGGTCGAGGGCTACACCTCGCTGATCACGGATGTGCAGGCGGACAACGCCATCGCGCTGTTCAAGCTGTTCGAACTGCTACCGATGACGTCCATCGCCTCGTTCCTGGCGGTGGTGCTGATCATCACCTTTTTCGTCACCTCGTCGGACTCCGGTTCCCTGGTCATCGACTCGCTGGCCGCCGGCGGCGCGCTTCACACCCCGGCGTGGCAGCGTGTCTTCTGGGCCAGCATCGAGGGGATTGTGGCGTCCGCCCTACTCCTGGCTGGCGGGCTTAGCGCCCTGCAGACCATGACCATCGCCAGCGCCCTGCCCTTCGCGATCATCATGATGATTGCCGCGCTGGGCATGTGGCGCGCGCTGGTGATCGAAGGTCACCATGAGACCAGTTTGCAGAGCCACATGCAGGGCAGCCGACTGGCGAGCAACGCCGGTCCAGGGCTGTGGAAGAAGCGCCTTGCCGGCATGGTCAGTTTCCCCAGTCGGCAAGACGTCGATGGCTTTATGAGCAGTACCGTGCTCAAAGCCATGCGGCGCGTGCAGCGTGAACTCAGCGGCCAGGAGTGGAGCGCGGAGGTCCATACCGACGAAGCTCACTCGCGGCTTTATCTGGAAGTTATCAAAGATGATCAGGTGGATTTCATTTACGAAATCCGCGCCGTTGGTTACGCGATGCCGGCATTCGCCCTTGTCGAGGGGCCTGAGTCCGAAGAGCAGTACTACCGTGCCGAAGTCTTCCTACGCCGTGGCGGGCAGCATTACGACATCTATGGTTACGATCAGGCCGACATCATCAGCGATATCCTCGACCAGTTCGAAAAATACCTGCACTTCCTTCACATCTCGCCAGGCAGCCTGCCATGGAAAATGGCCGAGCACGACGAAATGCTCTCTGACGATCCGGAGCTGCCCAAGACCAATCCGTCCTGAGAGTAGGCGGCCTCCGAGGCCGCCTGTCGTGCTCTACTCAACCCGGTTCTGCGCGAAGCATGGCTTTTTCATCTATATAGATAAAGGCGTCGGTCCGCCGGCGCCGCGTGACCGGGCGGTCACGGCGCTCGCTGCCCTGTCGCGCTTGGCGCATGCCCCCGCCCATGCTAGGTTTGCGCCTCGCCAGGACGGCGAGCAGTTGGCCGGAGCGCAATTTACATAGAAACGGAGCAGGAACAGCCCCCTGTTCCGAGAAGAGGAAGCTCAATGGCCGAGGCCATACCCGCACTGGAAATCCGCAATCTGCACAAGCGCTACGGCGATCTGGAAGTTCTCAAAGGCATCTCGCTGACCGCTCGCGATGGTGACGTGATTTCCATCCTCGGCTCTTCCGGGTCCGGAAAATCCACATTTCTGCGCTGCATCAACCTGCTGGAGAACCCCAACGAGGGCGAGATTCTCGTGGCTGGCGAGCAACTGCGCCTAAAGCGCGCCAAAGACGGCGATCTGGTCGCCGCCGATGCCAAGCAGATTAACCTGATGCGCAGCAAGCTCGGCTTTGTGTTCCAGAATTTCAATCTCTGGCCGCACATGAGCGTACTCGACAACATCATCGAGGCGCCTCGCCGGGTGCTGGGCCAGAGCAAGGCCGAAGCCATCGAAACGGCCGAGGCATTGCTGGCCAAGGTCGGAATCGCCGACAAGCGCCACGTTTATCCGAACCAGCTATCCGGCGGCCAGCAACAGCGCGCTGCGATTGCTCGCACCCTGGCCATGCAGCCCAAGGTGATCCTGTTCGACGAGCCGACCTCGGCGCTCGACCCGGAAATGGTACAAGAAGTGCTTACGGTGATCAGGTCGCTGGCCGATGAGGGTCGCACCATGCTGCTGGTCACTCATGAAATGAACTTCGCCAAGCAGGTTTCCAGTGAGGTGGTCTTTCTCCACCAGGGCTTGGTCGAAGAGCAGGGAAAGCCGGAGCAGGTGTTCGACAACCCCCAATCGGCACGCTGTAAACAGTTCATGTCCAGCCATCGCTAATGGAGCAACACACCGCATGAAAAGCTATAAGAAGATTCTGCTGACTGCCGCCGCCACTCTGATGCTCGGCGCCAACGCCTTTGCCGCTGACAAGCTGCGCATCGGTACCGAAGGTGCCTACCCACCCTTCAACCTGATCGACGCCAGCGGCCAGGTCGTGGGCTTCGACCTCGACATCGCGCACGCGCTCTGCGCCAAGATGGAAGTCGAGTGCGAAGTGGTAACCTCCGACTGGGATGGCATCATCCCTGCTCTGAATGCCGGCAAATTCGACTTCCTCGCCGCCTCGATGTCGGTTACCGAAGAACGCAAGAACGCCGTCGACTTCACCGACCACTACTACACCAACAAGCTGCAGTTCGTTGCGCCCAAATCGGTGGACTTCAAGGCCGATGAGAGCTACCTGAAAGGCAAGACCATCGGCGCGCAGCGTGCAACCATCGCCGGCACCTGGCTCGAAGACAACATGGACGACGTCGTCGACATCAAGCTCTACGACACCCAGGAAAATGCCTACCTTGACCTGGCCTCGGGCCGCGTTGACGGCATCCTCGCCGACTCCTTCGTACAGTGGGAATGGCTCAAGAGCGATGCTGGCAAGAACTTCGAGTTCAAGGGCGAGCCGGTGTTCGACAACGACAAGATCGCCATCGCCGTGCGCAAAGGCAACGACGATCTGCGCGAGAAGCTGAACAAGGCCCTGGCTGAAATTCGAGCTGATGGCACCTACGAGAAGCTGAACGCAAAGTACTTCCCGTTCAATATTTACTGATCCGTCTGAATCAAAGCCCGGCCGCCAATAATGGTAGGCCGGGCTTTGATGTTTGAGCCCTTATGATTCCCGACCTTCATGGATTCGGTCCGGCACTGATCGCCGGCACCTGGATGACCATTCAACTGGCTGTCGCAGCCCTGGCCCTGGGCTTGGTCCTCGGTCTGCTGGGTGCGCTCGCCAAAACCTCGCCGTTCTCCACCCTGCGCTGGATTGGCGGCACCTATTCGACCATCGTTCGCGGCGTCCCCGAGTTGCTCTGGGTGCTGCTGATCTATTTCGGCACCATTGGCCTGGTGCGCGGGATCGGCGAAATCTTCGGCATCGCCAACCTTGCGCTCAGCCCCTTCGTCGCCGGTACCATCGCCCTCGGCATATGTTTTGGCGCCTACGCCACCGAGGTATTTCGCGGTGCGCTGCTGGCCATTCCCAAGGGCCATCGCGAGGCCGGCCTTGCATTGGGGCTCGGCAAGCGGCGGATCTTTCTCAAGCTGATTCTTCCGCAAATGTGGCGCCTGGCCCTGCCCGGCCTCGGCAACCTGTTCATGATTCTGATGAAAGACACCGCGCTGGTCTCGGTGATTGGCCTGGAAGAGATCATGCGCAGCTCGCAGATCGCCGTGACCGCCAGCAAGGAGCCCTTCACCTTCTTCGTCGTCGCGGCCTTCATCTATCTGGGCCTGACCGTGATCGCGATGACCTGCATGTACTTTCTTGAAAAACGCGCCGGTCGCGGCTTCGTCAGGAGCGCCGCATGAGCTGGGAATTGTTCATCAAGTGGCTGCCCGACTTTCTCGAGGGTGCCTGGCTGACACTGCAACTGGTCGGCGTTTCAGTGGTTGCAGGACTGATCCTTGCGCTGCCGCTGGGCATTGCACGGTCCTCACGCCTGCTTGCGGTGCGTGCGCTGCCGTATGGCTACATCTTCTTTTTCCGCGGCACACCCCTGCTGGTCCAGCTGTTCCTCGTCTATTACGGCATGGCGCAGTTCGAAGCGGTCAGGCAAAGCTGGATGTGGCCCTTCCTGCGCGACCCCTACTGGTGCGCGATCATCACCATGACCCTGCACACCGCTGCGTACATTGCCGAAATCCTGCGTGGTGCGATCCAGAACGTTCCATCCGGTGAGGTGGAGGCCGCGCGCGCGCTGGGCATGTCACGCACCCAGGCGCTGCGACACATCATCCTGCCGCGCGCCACGCGGATCGGGTTGCCGGCCTACAGCAACGAAGTCATCCTGATGCTCAAGGCCAGCGCCCTGGCGAGCACCATCACCCTGCTGGAACTGACCGGCATGGCACGCAAGATCGCAGCCCGCACCTACATGCACGAGGAAATGTTCCTCACCGCGGGCCTGATCTACCTGATCATCGCCTTCGTGCTCATGCAGGGGTTCAAGTTGCTGGAACGCTGGTTGCGCGTCGACGCCTGTCAGGGTCGCTAGTCACCATGCAGCAAAAGAGGGCCGCGCCATGCCGGCCCTTTTTTACGCCTGCGACTTTTCCACCGGCAGGCCGGACCTCGGAATCCTGCCGCGCCTGCGTAGTCAGACGCACTACTCAACCACGACCAAGAGACCGCCAATGCCCGTCGATATCCAGCGCATCGAAATGGACCAACTTGCCTGCTGGCGCATCCGTCACGACGACGCCGAGCTGGTGGTCGCCGAGCAGGGCGCACAGGTGCTCAGCTATACGCGCGGGCCAGGCCTGCCGATCATCTGGCTGAGTGAGCAGGCCGAGTTCGTCCGCGGCCAACCGGTGCGTGGCGGCGTTCCTGTCTGCTGGCCATGGTTTGGCGATCTGACCCGCAATCCGCAAGCGATACAGGATGCCTACCAAGGCAGCCAGCCACCCGCTCATGGCCTGGTGCGAAGCATCGACTGGACGCTGAAGGACGCCTATAGCGACGTCGACGGTGCAACACTGGAATTCGTCTGTTCAAACCCAGCCGGCCTGGCCGATTGGCCACATGCCGTCGAACCCACCTTCACCATCCGACTCGATCAGCGGCTGCATCTGTCGCTGGCCAGCCACAACGGCGGCGATACGCCGTTGACGTTGTCACAGGCGCTGCACAGCTATTTCGCGATCAGCGACATCCATCAGGTATCGGTGGAGGGTCTTGATGGTCAGACTTACATCGAGACGCTGGAGGGCTGGGAACAGCGGAGGCAGGAGGGTGATCTGCACTTCTCGGGCGAAACCGACCGCATCTATCTGGATTTGCCATCGATGCTGACCTTGCGCGATGTGGGTGCCAACCGACGCATCACTCTCGAAACCCGTGGCTCTCGGTCCGCCGTGCTCTGGAATCCCTGGATCGATAAAGCGCAGCGACTGTCGCAATTCGCGGACGACGCCTGGCAGCGGATGCTCTGCATCGAAACGGCGAACGTGATGGATGACGTGGTTCGTCTGGAGCCCGGCGCGAACCATACACTCAGCGTCTCCATCGGCGTCGAGCCGCTCTAGCAGCGGGGCTGATCACGCAGCCCCCAATTGGCAATGGCAGTTCGGTGAAACATGCGAGCGGCCGGAGCTGGCGCTGGGGCAGCGTCTATACTGCCCACAACACCTTGTCGAAGCGCGGCGCGTCCGTCTGATGTGCCGTCCGGAGGTGGATCGTCACGCTTGAAGGATGCTTGCCATGGATGCAGCCCTGCCGTTTCGTATCTCGTTCACGTTCGCCTTGCCTCGCATCAGCCGGTCACTGATGCACCATGAATACTGATTTCGATCTATTGCTCGCCGGGGCCGGGCATAGTCACCTAGGCGTGCTGCGCCACTGGGCTGTCCGTGATCGTCCCATGGGCCGCATCGGCCTGGTGTCGGCCGAACCCAATGCCTGGTATTCCGGGATGATGCCCGGCCTTGTCGCCGAACGTTATCAGGCGCGCCAGTGCCGCGTGGCGCTCCCCAGCCTCTGCGCTGCCGCTGAGGTGGAGTTCGTTCAGGGCACCATCGTCGCACTGCAACCGGAAACGCCTGAACTGCTGCTGGCTACTGGCGTCAGCCTGCGCAGCACCTGGCTTTCGCTCAACCTTGGCTCGTTACCCTGGAAGCCGGATCAAACCGGAGATGGCATGGAAATGCTGGCGGTGAAGCCCTTCGCCGATTTCCTCCGCCGTTGGCAGCAATGGGAGGAAGCGCCTGAGCCGGTCGCCGTGCTCGGCGGCGGAGCTGCCGGCGTCGAACTGGCGCTGGCAATGTTCGGACGCGTACCGGCCGTCAGCCTGCTCACCGCTGGTGAATTGCTCGCCGGACATGCCCCACGCCTACGCCGTCTAGCCCTGCGGCATCTCGACCGCGCTGGCGTAATCGTACAGGAACATACACCGATCCAGCGGGTGGAGGGCAACACGCTGATCAGCGATGGGGATATCTGTTGGCGAGGCCGACGACTGATAGTCGCAACCGGGCCCAACCCGCTGGAATGGTTGCGCGAGTCGGGGCTGCGGCTGGACGGGCAGGGTTTCGTCGAGGTTTCACCGTCGCTGCAAAGCCGCTCGCACCCCCATGTGTTTGCCAGCGGCGACTGCGCGAGCATGCCCGGTGTGGCGCGTAATGGCGTGCATGCGGTGCGTCAGGCGCGGGTACTGGCGACCAACCTCTGCCAGGCAACCATCGGCCAGCCGCTACGGCGTTATCACCCTCAGGCACACACCCTCGCCCTGCTGGCTGATGGACGCGGCGGCGCAATGCTGAGCTGGGCTGGGCTGGCAGCCGAGGGAAGCCTACTGGGTAGCTGGAAGGACCGCCTCGACCTGGGCTTCATGCGCCGTCACGGTGCCGATGTATGAAGGTGTCCGCCGAGCAGCTGTTGCAAGCGTGAATCGAGTAGCGCCGCAAAGCGCTTGAACCAGATCATGTTGCGCGGTGAAGGATGCGGCAGCGGATGAAGTCGGAACTGGCGCGAACCACCCGGCTCCGTAGCCAGTTCGATGTCGCAATACGTCGAGAAACGGTCGTCTCGCTGCCAGAACGCCTCGAGTCGCCGCCGATCGTCCCGCGACCCATCGATGCCGAACCAGAGAAAGGCCTCACGACCCAGCGTGACGATATCCCGCCCCTGCCAGTTTTCGATCAACAGCTGGCGCATCAGCGGGTGGTAGCGTCGCTTGATCGGCATCGACCAGGCGCGATTGCCGACCGGCTTGTAGGGCACCGTGTTGATCCAGAAATAACCTTCGCCTACTGCACGCCCGGCCTCGAAGTCCGGCAGGTCTTTGCCATACAGATGCCGATAAAGCGCACGCCGCACCAGTTGGCCACCGCTGCCGATAAAGGGCTCGCCGTAGCGAACCTCCTCGCGCCCCGGATCACGGCCGAAAAAGGCGATCGGGGCGTCGGCCGGGCCAAGCCCGATGATCGGCTCCAGCGGATCTTTTTCAAATGCCTGATAAACCGGCAGATCGATCCCTTCGGTATGCGCTGCCAACTCTCGAAAGGCCTGGCGCTGGGACGGATCAAGTCGCATGGAAGCGGCGGTCATCGCTATCGCTTTCGTCCACCAGCGTTACTTCAGCGGCGGAAATGGCATACGCCGCTTCCGCCAGATCGTTATTGACCGGTTCGATCTTGAGCGTCCCATCCACCCACAGCGGTGCGTAAATGTCGTCCAGCATGATGCCGGCCGGATAGCGAACCATGACGATTTGATTGGGAGGTGGCGGCGGAACGTGGATGCAGGCACCGGGATAGGGCACCAGAAAGAATTCGGTACTGCGGCCCTGATTGTCGGTTTCCAGCGGAACCGGATAACCGCCGAGGCGAATCTGTTTACCGTCCAGAGCCGGCACCGTCTTGGCCGAGTACATGACCTCCGGCAGCCCGGCGCCTTGCTTGAGCCCGCCCTGGTCGCTGAAACCGACGGTTTCGGGCGAGTCATGTTCGATCTCGGGCATTTCCTCCAGAGCCTTGCGGTCTTCAGCAGGCATCAGTTCGAGCCAATCAAGCTCGGTGGGAGCCGCGTAGGCCACACAATGGATGATGAGCAGGAGGGAAAGAACTATCTGGCGCATGGCAACCAAGCGGTGAAAGAACGGGGCCGCAGGGCGCGGCCCCGGGCGGATCAGTGTTTACGGCTCGTAACCATGCCGTAGATGACCAGCAGGATGATCGCACCGACAACTGCGCCGATAAAGCCCGCACCTTCGCCAGCCTGATAAAGGCCAAGTGCCTGACCGCCGTAGGTGGCCAGCAGCGAACCGCCGATACCCAGCAGGATGGTCATGATCCAGCCCATGCTGTCGTTGCCAGGCTTCAGGAAGCGCGCGATGAGACCCACGATGAGGCCGATGATGATTGTTCCGATGATGCCCATTGGCAGTCTCCTTCAGGTCCGAAAATATGCGTCACGTATCCTCGGACCTGAGGCAGCTCATCCAGTTCGCCGCCGGATGAAACAAGCCAGACGGCCGGGCCCTCAATCCCGGGCGATCAGCGACTCGACAGCGGTGATCTGCCGGTCCAGCGTGGCACGGTCCGGGCAGCGCAAGGTGGCGTGACCGACCTTGCGCCCGACCTTGAACGCCTTGCCGTAGTGATGCAAGTGGCAGTCTTCCACGGCGATGACCTTCGCCACAGCTGGAACTTCACCGATGAAGTTGAGCATGGCGCTTTCACCGAGCTTGTACGTCGAGCCCAACGGCAGACCGCTGACGGCACGCAGGTGATTCTCGAACTGGCTGCACTCGGCGCCTTCGATGGTCCAGTGCCCGGAATTGTGCACGCGTGGCGCGATCTCGTTGGCCTTGAGGCCGCCGTCGACCTCGAAGAACTCGAAAGCCAGCACCCCAACGTAATCGAGCTGTGTCAGCACGCGCCCGGCATAGTCTTCGGCCAACGACTGCAAGGGATGATTGCTGCTGGCCACAGACAACCGGAGGATGCCGTCTTCATGGGTGTTATGGACCAGCGGGTAGAAGCAGGTCTCGCCGTCGCGACCGCGCACGGCGATCAACGACACTTCACCGGTGAAGGGCACGAAACCTTCGAGGACGCAGGGCACGCTGCCCAGCTCGGCGAAAGCGGCGGTAACGTCGGATTGCTTGCGCAGAACCTTCTGTCCCTTACCGTCGTAGCCGAGGGTGCGTGTCTTGAGCACGGCTGGAAGACCGATGCCGGCCGCGGCAGCATCGAGATCGGCCTGGGACTGGATATCGGCAAAGGCCGGCGTGGGAATACCGAGGTCCTTGAACATGGACTTCTCGAACCAGCGATCGCGCGCGATGCGCAGCGCCTCGGCGCTGGGGAATACCGGAACGAACTGCGAGAGAAACGCCACGGTCTCGGCCGGCACGCTTTCGAACTCGAAGGTCACCAGATCCACTTCATCAGCGAGCTGGCGCAGGTGGTCTCTATCGCCGTAGTCGGCGCACAGATGCTCACCCAACGCCGCGGCGCAGGCGTCCGGGGCTGGATCGAGAAAAGCGAAGTTCATGCCCAGCGGGGTCCCTGCCAGGGCGAGCATGCGGCCCAGCTGGCCGCCACCGATCACGCCGATCTTCATTACGCGTTCCTCGGATCCGGGTTATCGAGCACGGTCTGGGTCTGTTCGTCGCGGAATTTCTTCAGCGCGGCGTGATATTCGGGGAATTCGTGGCCAATGATGCTGGCCGACAGCAGCGCGGCATTGATCGCCCCAGCCTTGCCGATGGCCAGCGTCGCCACCGGCACGCCAGCTGGCATCTGCACGATCGACAGCAGCGAATCGACACCCGAGAGCATCGAGGACTGCACCGGCACACCCAGCACCGGCAGATGCGTCTTGGCCGCGCACATGCCCGGCAGATGCGCTGCGCCACCTGCGCCAGCAATGATCACGCGAATCCCGCGTGATTCGGCCTGCTCTGCATACTGAAACAGCAGGTCGGGGGTGCGGTGCGCGGACACCACGGTGACTTCGTGCGGAATGCCGAGCTTCTCCAGCATGTCTGCGGTGTGGCTCAAGGTGGACCAGTCGGACTTGGAGCCCATGATCACGCCTACCAGTGCGGTCATCGTTGTGCCTCGCTTCGGCGCCAGAAGGCGCATCAGGAACAACGGCCGCGCTGAAAACAGCGCGGCCGTGCAGGTACAGGGTCGGAAACGGTCCGACCGAAAGGCCGCGCAGTATATCGCAAGGCCCAAGCCGCCGGCACCTGTGACCACGCGTCTGGCAAAGCCGTGAATGACCGCTAACCTTGCCCGAGGTCAATGTCCGCTTGGATCAGACATAGAGACTGCCAGTTCCGACGCACAGGAGACGCTCATGAACCAGACGATGAAAGCCGCCGTGGCGCACGCTTACGGTGAACCGCTGCGTATCGAGGAAGTGAAAGTCCCGCTGCCCGGCCCCGGCCAGATACTGGTGAAGATCGAGGCCTGCGGCGTTTGTCATACCGACCTGCATGCCGTGGAGGGCGACTGGCCCGTGCGTCCTCCGCTGCCCTTCATTCCCGGACATGAAGGCGTCGGTTACGTTGCCGCTGTGGGCAGCGGCGTCAGCCGCGTCAAGGAAGGCGACCGCGTCGGCGTGCCCTGGCTGTACAGCGCCTGCGGCTGTTGCGAACACTGCCTCACGGGCTGGGAGACGCTCTGCACCGAGCAGCAGAACACGGGCTATTCAGTCAACGGCGGCTACGCCGAATACGTCCTAGCGGACCCCAACTACGTCGGCATCCTGCCCAAAGAAGTGGCATTCGATGAAATCGCCCCCATCCTTTGCGCCGGCGTGACGGTCTACAAGGGTCTCAAGGTGACAAACGCCCGTCCAGGCCAGTGGGTCGTGATTTCGGGTGTCGGCGGACTGGGCCATGTGGCCGTGCAGTACGCCAAGGCCATGGGCCTGCACGTCGCAGCAGTGGACGTCGACGACGCCAAGCTGGAGCTGGCGAAGAAGCTTGGCGCCAGCCTGACCATCAATGCGCGCACCGAAGACCCTGTCGAGGTCATCCAGCGCGACATTGGCGGCGCCCACGGGGTGCTGGTGACGGCCGTATCCAACAGCGCCTTCGGTCAGGCCATCGGCATGGCCCGGCGGCACGGCACGGTTGCTCTGGTGGGACTGCCACCGGGTGATTTCCCGACGCCGATCTTCGATGTGGTGCTCAAGGCAATCAGCATCACCGGCTCCATCGTCGGTACTCGCGCGGACCTGCAAGAAGCGCTGGATTTCGCCGCCGAAGGCCTGGTCAAGGCGACCATCCACAGCGGCAAGCTGGACGACATCAACCAGATCTTCGACCAGATGCGCGCTGGCACCATCGAAGGCCGGATCGTGATGAGCATGTAGCAACGCGCTAGGCCCGCACCGCAATGGCGCCAGCCTGTAGGAGCCCAGCTTGCTGGCGATCGGTGCAACCGGGCCGACAGCAAGCTGCGTAGTCGCCTTAACCATAACGCTGCCAGCGGACGGCGGCTCACTCCACCAATAACCCCTCTACACCCTGCCCCGCTCCCGTCTCCAGCTTGCGCCAAAGCAGGCGGACCGGCGCCTTGCGCACCAGTGCGCAGCGGTACAGGCGAATTTCCAGCGGCACGCGCCAGTGCTCGCCACCACAAACCACCAGCTCGCCCCGTTCCAGCTCGGCAGTCACGCTCAGCCGGGGCACCCACGCCAGACCAAGCCGCTGCATCGCCATGCTTTTGAGGCTGTCGGCCATGGCCGTTTCGTACACCGTCGAAGATCGCAGGCCGCGCTGGCGTAACAGCAGATTCACCGACCGACCCAGCGAAGCGCCGGCGCTATAGGCCAGCAAAGGGACGGTCTGACCGCTGTCCGGGTTGAACAACGGTTCTCCAGCCGCGTCGACTCCACAGACCGGAACGATCTCGGTACGCCCCAGCGACAAGGACGGGAACAGCTCGGGGTCCATCTGCAGAGCCGCGTCCGGGTCGTAGTAGGCAAGGATCAGGTCGCAAGTGCCCTCACGCAGCGAATGCACCGCCTCGCCGACGTTGGTTGCCACCAGCCGGCTGTTCACCGGCACGCCGTCCTGGCGCAAGCGCGCTAGCCACTCGGGAAAGAAACCCAGCGCCAGTGAATGCGCGGCGGCAATCTGCAACACCTCACCGCGCTGGCCCTCGAGATTGTGCAGGTAATGCACCACCTCGCCGATCTGGTCGATCATGTTGCGCGCCGTAACCAGGAACAGCTGGCCAGCCTCGGTCAGCTCGACCGGTGTCTTGGCGCGGTTCACCAGGGTCAGGCCGAGGCAGTTTTCCAGGCTGCGGATACGCCGGCTGAACGCAGGCTGAGTCACGAAGCGCCGCTCGGCCGCCTGGGAAAAGCTGCGGGTAGCGGCGAGCGCGACGAGATCTTCCAGCCACTTGGTTTCGATGTTCATGCCGACTCCTGACGGACGTTGTGACGGTTGGTGAGGCAGCCCAATAACGCTTGCCAGCGAAACGGCGTCACATCCCCGTTATGCCGATCACGCATGACCCAGCGTTTAACGGCATTGGCCGAGAAATGCCCTCAAGCCATATGTTAGCGGCCCTCGCGGCAGGTGCCGCTTTTCTCTCGGATGAGAACCCTCATGTCCTCCGCTGCATCGTTCCGCCTCGAAAAAGATCTGCTTGGCCCCCTTGAAGTACCCGCTGACGCCTATTACGGCATCCAGACCCTGCGCGCCGTACGCAATTTCCACCTCTCCGGCGTGCCGCTGTCGCATTTTCCGAAACTGGTAGTAGCGCTTGCCATGGTCAAACAGGCGGCAGCGGACGCCAATCGCGAGCTTGGGCATCTGAGCGACGCCAAGCACATGGCGATCAGCCAGGCCTGTGCCCATCTTGTTCGCGGCGAGCATCACGACCAATTCGTCGTGGACATGATTCAGGGCGGCGCCGGCACTTCGACCAACATGAACGCCAACGAGGTGATCGCCAACCTGGCGCTGCAATACATGGGCCACCCCAAGGGCGAGTACCGCCACCTGCACCCGAACAACGACGTGAACATGGCGCAGTCCACCAACGACGCCTATCCCACGGCCATTCGTCTGGGCCTTCTGCTCGGCCACGACACCCTACTCGCCAGCCTGGACAGCCTAGTGCAGGCCTTCGCCGGTAAATCCGCCGAGTTCGCGCACATCCTCAAGATGGGTCGCACCCAGCTGCAGGACGCGGTGCCGATGACCCTCGGCCAGGAATTCCGCGCCTTCGCCACCACCCTAGGCGAAGACCTCGAACACCTGCGCCTGATCGCGCCGCAGTTGCTGGTCGAGGTCAACCTCGGTGGCACCGCCATCGGCACTGGCATCAATGCCGATCCCAACTACCAGGCCCTGGCCGTGCAGCGCCTGGCGACCATCAGCGGCCACCCGCTGAAACCCGCCGCTGACCTGATCGAAGCCACCTCCGACATGGGCGCCTTCGTCACCTTCTCCAGCATGCTAAAGCGCCTGGCGGTGAAGCTTTCGAAGATCTGCAACGACCTTCGCCTGCTTTCCAGCGGGCCGCGCACCGGCATCAACGAGATCAACCTGCCAGCGCGTCAACCCGGCAGCTCGATCATGCCGGGCAAGGTCAATCCGGTGATTCCCGAGGCGGTCAATCAGGTGGCCTTCGAAGTGATTGGCAACGACTTGGCGCTGACCATGGCCGCCGAAGCCGGGCAACTGCAGCTCAACGTCATGGAGCCGCTGATCGCCTTCAAGCTGTTCGATTCGATCCGCCTGCTGCAGCGCGCCATGGACATGCTGCGCGAGCACTGCATCGTCGGCATCACCGCCAACGAGGACCGCTGCCGCCAACTGATGGAGAACTCCATCGGCCTGATCACCGCGCTCAACCCCTACATCGGCTACGAGAACGCCACGCGCATCGCCGGCCAGGCGTTGCTTAGCGGCCGCGGGGTGCTGGAACTGGTGCGTGAAGAACGCCTGCTGGACGACGCCACCCTCGACGACATCCTGCGGCCGGAAAACATGATCGCGCCACGACTGGTGCCACTGAAGGCCTGACGCCGCGTCAAAGCGCCCGATTCGTCGGGCGCGATTGCATCAGGGCCGCAATCGACGGCCTCTATTTCATAACAACAAAAAAGGTACCCCCATGAATCAGAGCACCACCCTGCGTACACCCTTTCGCCTGCTCGGCAAGCTTGCCTTGTGGCAGCAGATACTCATTGGCCTGGCACTCGGCATTGCCACCGGCGTGCTGTTCAAGGAGGACGCGCTGGTCCTGGCGCCAATAGGCACGCTGTTTCTCAACGCAATCAAGATGCTCATCGTGCCGCTGGTGTTCGTCTCGCTGGTCGCGGGCATTACCTCGATGCAGGACAGCGCCAAGCTCGGGCGTATCAGCATCAAGACCATCCTCATCTACCTGATAACCACCGCCTTCGCGGTCAGTATCGGTCTGCTGTTCGGCGCGCTCTTCAGTCCTGGAGAGGGCATGAACATGGTGGCCAGCACGGCAACCGAGGCCAAAGAGGCACCCTCCCTGGTGAGCATCCTGGTCGGACTGGTACCCAGCAACCCGGTCACCGCATTCGCCGAAGGCAATATTCTGCAGATCATCGTGTTTGCCATCGCAATGGGTGTGAGCATGAATCTGGTGGGGGAGCGCGCCGCGCCGGCGGTGCGGCTGTTCGATGGGCTGGCCGAGACCTTCTACAAACTCACCGATCTGGTGATGCGAGTAGCGCCAATCGGCGTTTTTGCGCTGACTGCCGGCGTGGTTGGCAGCCACGGTGCGGATGTGCTGCTACCCCTGGCTGGCGTCATCGGTGTGATCTACCTGGCCAGCATTGCCCATGTATTGCTCGTCTATGGCGGCTCGCTGGGTCTGGTCGGGCGGTTGAGCCCACTGCGATTCCTCCAGGGCATCGCACCGGCGCTGGCAGTGGCTTTCAGCACCTCGAGCAGTGCGGGCACCCTGCCCGTCTCCATCGAGTGTGCGCGCAAGAACCTGGGCATCTCAGAAGGCGTGGCGGGGTTCGTGCTGCCAGTCGGTGCGACGATCAATATGGACGGCACCGCGATCTACCAAGGCGTGCTGGCGCTGTTCATCGCCCAGGCATTCGGCATCGACCTCAGCGCAGGCCAGTACCTGATGATCATCCTCACCGCGACCCTCGCCTCGATCGGCACCGCAGGCATCCCGGGGGCCGGTTTGATCATGCTCGGGCTCGTCCTGACCGCAGCCGGCCTGCCGCTCGAAGGCGTCGCGCTGATCGCCGGGATCGATCGCATCCTCGACATGGCGCGCACGACCGTCAACGTGGCCGGTGACCTGATGACCACGACACTGGTCGGGCGCAGCGAGAACGAACTGGACCGCGACATCTACAACAGCGCCACTACGAAGTAGAGCTGATGAGGCGGCGCCTGGGAACCCGGCGCCGCCTGCAGAGCAAGCTTGAACTCTTGCATTGCCAATGACGCCGACCTGGGACGCAGCGAGGCCAACGGCCTGAGAGCGCCTGATGGGCTGAAAGTTGCAGCCTCGCCTTCCGGGCGAGTGCCGCGATGCCGAAACCGTGCGCTGATCGGCACTGCAAAACCGTGATACGGCACAAGTCCTGATTTGTGCGCGGTGCGTAGAATCCGCCGATTCCTCGGAGGCCCCATGCGCAAACTACTCGCCATCACCCTGTTGTTCAGCTCGATCACCGGCGCGCCGCTCGCTCATGCGGAGCTTCCGAAAGGCTACGAACTGGTCTTGCAGACCGAAAACTTCCCGCCCTTCAACATGGCCGAAGGTGGCAAGAACTTCGCCCGCGAGGAACATATCCAGGGCATCAGCGCGACTACTGTGCGCGAGATGTTCAAGCGCGCCGACATTGCTTATTCGATGACGCTGCGTTTCCCTTGGGATCGCATCTACCAGTCAACGCTGGACCTGCCGAACCACGGCCTCTTCTCGACTTCCATGACCGACGAACGCCGGCCGCTGTTCAAGTGGGTCGGCCCGATCGCACAGTACGAAAGCGTACTGCTCTCGGCTCCAGGTTCCAGCCTGAAGCTGACCAGCCTGGAACAGGCCAAGGGCTACACCATCGGCGCCTACAAGAGCAGCGCAGTCAGCCAGCGTGTCGAAGCGCAGGGCCTGACTCCCGTCAACTCGCTACGCGATCAGGAAAACCTGCAGAAACTGCTCACCGGCAAGATCGACCTCTGGGCGACCTCCGATCCGGTCTGGCGCTACTACGCCAAGCAGGAAGGCGTCGCCGGCCTGAACACAGTGCTGGTATTCAACTCCGCGCCGCTGTACCTGGCATTGAATCTGGACACCCCCGATGAAGTCGTCACCCGTCTGCAGAAGGCGCTGGACGAGATGAAGACCGAGGGCTACGGCACCTGCACCAAACACCCAGAACTCTGCTGATCCGCCTGAAACGCTCGATGGCGCACACGTCGCCATCGAGACGAAATCCGCCACACATCTCCCGCCTCTCTTCTGCGCCTAGCAATGCAGCAACAGCCGTCCGACCCGCACGACGAGTTGGATCATTCGATCTCGAACAGCCCATCACGCATGGACGCCGCCGCCAGGCGATCGCGGATTTCGGGATCAATGCGCGTGTCATCGAGGGCGTAGAGCATCACCTGCCGATACGCATTGACCCGGTTTATTTCGGTCCCCAGATACTCCCACACCACACGCGTGCACGCCGGGGTACGCCGGTCGCCGCTGGAAACGCCGGTCTTCAGGCCATTGAGGCGGCTGATGCGGCTCTTGAAGCTCGGAATCAGGATGGTCTGGCTCATCTCGTTGCCGGTCAGTGACTCGTAGTCGATGAGAAACAGCCGATCCTGCAGGTAGAAGGCGGCGCCCAGATAGCGGCAGCGCACCACGCCGTCTTCCTGCTTGGGATTGTCGGGGCGCGACTGCTCCTGACGTTCCTGTCGCTCGAAGACATAGCTGCCGCGGTCTTCACGCAAGTGCACCAATGACAGCAGGATCTGCCCCGGCACTGACATGCAATTGGCGTATTCGAAGTAGTACCCGCAATAACGGGCCAGGCTGTTGGCGTTGTCGCGCATCGGCTGGAACAGCTCGAGCAGCGGATCGCTGGCCGCGATGCGCTCCTGGTCGTGTCGCCGCAGGCCGATCAACTGGGCGAATTGCTCACCGGGCAGGCTCAACTCGTAACCCTCGACCCCGAAGAAGTCGCAGATGCGCTTGAGGTTGTGTGCGGTCGGGCGGCTCTGGCCGTTAAGGTACTTGTTGAACTGCGCCCGGTTGATCGAGAGCTTGCGGCAGACCTCGGCAATCGAACGGTAATGGCTGCAGAGCAGCTTGAGATTGGCGCCGAGGTGGTCTTGCATGGTCGATCCCTGTGATGCGAGCGGCGCGATTCTAGCATCAACTCGCGCCAGATCGCCGCGACCCGCGCAATTGCATGGCATATCGCCTCTGGCCAACCATTCCCGCCCTGCGTCACCCCCCATTCGTCAAAACAACAAGAGAGACCCTCCGCCATGCTCGATCTTCTCAACGATCTCATCTGGAGCAAGTTGCTCATCGTGATGCTGATAGGCCTCGGCCTGTACTTCACCATCGCCTCGCGATTCGTCCAGTTTCGCTATTTCGGCAGCATGTTTCGCATCTTCGGCGAAGCCTTCAAACGTCAACCAGGCCAGCTCAGTTCGTTCCAGGCGCTGATGCTCAGCGTCGCCGGCCGCGTCGGCGCCGGCAACATCGCCGGTGTCTCGGTCGCCATCATGCTCGGCGGCCCGGGCGCGATTTTCTGGATGTGGATCGTCGCGCTGGTCGGCATGGCCACCAGCTATTTCGAATGCTCCCTGGCTCAGCTGTACAAGCGTCGTGAAGCCGATGGCGGCTACCGCGGCGGCCCGGCGTTCTACATCCAGCACGGCCTCGGCCAGCGCTGGCTGGGCATCGTGGTTTCGCTGTTGCTGCTGGTGACCTTCGGCTTCGGCTTCAACGCCGTGCAGTCCTACACCGTCGCCAGCTCGATGAACGACACCTTTGGCGTACCGACCTTCGTCAGCGGCATCGTACTGATGGTCGTGATCGGCCTGATCATCTTTGGCGGCATCAAGCGCATCGCCAAGTTCGCCGACGTACTGGTACCGATCATGGCCTTCGCCTACATCGGCATGGCCGTCTTCGTCATCGGCAGCAACGCCAGCGCTATTCCTGAAGCCTTCGGCACCATCTTGCGCAGCGCATTCGGTCTCGAACCGGCCTTTGCCGGCGGCATCGGTGCGGCGATTATCATGGGCGTCAAGCGCGGTCTGTTCTCCAACGAGGCCGGCCTGGGTAGCGCGCCGAACGTGGCGGCAGTCGCCGAGGTCAAGCATCCGGTAGCGCAAGGCATCGTGCAGTCGCTGAGCGTGTTCATCGACACCATCGTGCTGTGCAGCTGCACCGCGCTGATCATCATCCTCTCCGGTGTGTTCGAGCCGGGCAGCGACATGGCCGGCGTCGTGCTGACCCAGACCGCCGTTGCCGCCGTTGTCGGCGAATGGGGCCGGGTGTTCATCAGCGTCGCTCTGCTGCTGTTCGTGTTCACCACACTGATCTACAACTACTACCTGGGCGAGAACGCACTGAGCTTCTTCACCGGCAAGCGCTGGCCGGTCCTGCTCTACCGGGTGATGGTCATCGGACTGGTGATGTGGGGTTCGGTCCAGGATCTGGGCACGGTATTCGGCTTCGCCGACGTCACCATGGGTCTCCTGGCCATCTGCAACCTGATTGCCCTGGCGTTGCTGTTCAAGGTCGGCCTGCGCCTGATGCGCGATTACGACAACCAGCGCAGAGCCGGTGTCGAATCGCCGGTATTCGACCCCAAGCAGTTCGCCGATCTGGATCTGGATCCGAGCGTCTGGCCTGCCAAGGGTAGCGAAGCGACTTCCGCTGCAACGATCAACGCAAGCCCGGTAGCGCCACGCTAACGATTGGCAAAGACGTTGCATGACAGGGGCCTGTCAGGCCGTGTGAAACGTGGCGATGCATGACCGCACGCCGACGTTCCCACGGCCTGACAAGGCCCCTGTTTCATAGAGGAGATCCCCATGCCGGCTTCCAGAAAGATCCTGGTGCTGTACACCGGCGGCACCATTGGCATGCAGCAGAGCAGCGAAGGCCTGATGCCCGCCTCAGGCTTTGCCGAACGCCTGCGTGAACAGCAGGCACAGCAGTCCTCGCTGCAGCTGCCCGAGTGGCAATTCCGCGAGCTGCTGCCGCCGATCGACA
Organism: Stutzerimonas stutzeri; assembly: GCF_024448895.1. GTDB lineage: Bacteria > Pseudomonadota > Gammaproteobacteria > Pseudomonadales > Pseudomonadaceae > Stutzerimonas > Stutzerimonas stutzeri_Q. The sequence goes on along the minus strand of NZ_JAMOIC010000005.1, from coordinate 208,160 downwards.
GCGCCAATATGAATCAGCACAACTGGCTGGCGATGGTCGCAGCCATTCGCGAAGGCGTGGAGCAGGACGGCTGCGACAGCGTGCTGGTGCTGCACGGCACTGACACCCTGGCTTACAGTGCTGCAGCCTTGAGCTTCCTGTTGCTCGGGCTGGAAGTCCCGGTGGTGCTGACCGGTTCGATGCTGCCCGCGGGCGTATCCGGTAGTGATGCCTGGGACAATCTGTTCGGCGCTTTGCAAAGGCTGTCGGCTGGCGTCGACACCGGCGTGCATCTGTATTTCAGCGGCAGACTCATGCAAGGCGTGCGGGCCAGTAAATTGGGTACGGCGAGCCTTGATGCGTTCGGCGTGATGCCACGGGTCCGCGCGGGTCAGCATGTGCCAGCACCCGGCTCACTCGATTTCCGGCAGACGCGCCGGCCCGTCCCCCTCGCGGTGTTGCCACTGTACCCGGGCATCACCGCCGCGCAACTGAATGCCGTACTCGAAGGCGGCGTGCAGGGCCTGTTGCTGGAGTGCTATGGCAGCGGCACCGGCCCGTCCGATGATGCGCAGCTGCTGGATGCCTTGTCGGCGGCCCATCAACGCGGGGTCGTGCTGGCCGCCATCAGTCAGTGTCCGCAAGGCCATGTCGACTTCGATATGTACGCCGCAGGCGGCAAGCTGGCCGCGACCGGCCTGATTTCGGGCGGCGGCATGACCCGTGAAGCGGCGCTGGGCAAACTGTTCGCCTTGCTCGGCGCGGGCCTGTCGCAGACCGAGGTCGAGCATTGGTTCGCCCTTGATCTGTGTGGCGAACGCGCCGACTGATGCGGATCAGTTCGGACTGACGTCCAGCGCCTGCAGGCATTCACGTACCCGCCGTCGCAGCGCCTCCAGATCGAGCGGTTTACTCAACCAGCCCTGGCAGTCGATCTCGTCACGCTGCGCACTGGCGGCGCTGAGCACCAGAACCGGTAGCCGCCGGGTTTCCGGCGACTGTCGCAACAGGTGCAGCAACCGCTCACCACCCAGCTCCGGCAGGTTGAGGTCGAGCAGCAAGAGCTCTGGCGGATCATCCAGCACTTGCTCGAGCGCCTGTCGACCATTGCCAATCACGATGACCTCGCCCAGTTCGGCCAGGGCCTTGCGCACCAGTAACTGGCTGGCCGGATCATCCTCTACATAGACGATCCGAGGCCGCTCGTGAGGCCGCGGCAAGCGTTTCGGGTCGAGCAGAGACAAGGCGATCCAGAAGCGGCTGCCGGCTCCCGGCGCGCTCTTGACGCCGATACTGCCGCCCATCAGCTTGGCGTACTCCAGGCAGAGCGACAGACCGATGCCGGCGCCCTGGATATTCGAACTCTCACGCCCGAGCCGCTGAAACGGCTCGAACATCTGCGCCTGCAGATCTTCATCGATACCCAGCCCGGTGTCTTCGACCTGTAATCGCACCTGCCCAACGACCGTTTCGATGCTGAGCCGGATCCGCCCGGCCGGGCTGTTGTACTTGATGGCATTGGACAGCAGGTTGAGCAGGACCTGGCGCAGGCGTCGTGGCTCGGCCAGCACCTCGATGGGGCCCGGCGGCACGTCGAACGCCAATTGCAATCCGTGGCGTTTAATCTCAAGCGCAACCAGTTCCGCGCACTCACGCATCAGCGCCGTGACCTCGACCCGCTCGAGCGTCAACCGGGGTCGCTCAGCCTGCAGGCTGGACCAGTCGAGAATGTCGCCTAACAGCTGGTTCAAATGGCGGCTCGCCAGCAGAATTTCATCGAGATAGTCGGCGGCTTCGGGATCGGCATCCGGCGAGCAATCCATACGCATCAGTTGGGCGAACCCGAGAATCGCATTGAGCGGCGTGCGCAGTTCATGGCTGATGCTGGATATCAAATGGGTCTTGGCCTGGTTGGCGGCCTGAGCTTGCTGGGTGGCCAGCCGCAGATTCTCCTCGCCACGCTTGATCGCATCGATGTCCACATGGGTGCCGGCGATCAGTGAGGCCTGGCCGGTCTGCGGATCACGCTCGAGAACGCGGCCGCGGCTGAGCAGCCAGTGATAATCACCGAGCGCATCGACAAAACGGAACTCGTTTTCGTAATGCAGGGTGTGGCCACGGTGCATGCGCTCCAGCTCGGCCTTTACGTGGGGAAGGTCCTGCGGATGGATGCGCTGGAGGAATTGCGCCTCGCTGAGCTGCGCAGAAGGCAGTCCGAAGCGCGCCGGCAGGCGACCGCGCAACTGCAGCGTGTCGCTGCGCATGTCGAACTCCCAGAGACTGTCCGTCGCGCTCTCGAGGACCAGCTCGAGCCGCTCCTGAGCCTGATTGCGCTGAGACTCGCTGTGCTCCAGCTGCCCACCAATCGCCTGGGTGTGCTGCGCCAGGTCATCGAGTTCACGGATGTCGGAATCGACCTGCTGCGGCCGCCACCTGCCCTGCCCGATCTGCCCCATCATCCGGGAGATTTCCGCGATGGGCGTCAGCAATGACTCGCTGAGCCGGCGCGCGCGCAGCCACATGTAGGCGAAAAACAGCAGATAGAACAGCACCAGGCCGCCGATCAAAAGATAGCCGATCTGCTGAAAGCGATTGGCCAGGGCGTTGGTCTGGCTGAAGACTTCGGCTTCGTCGACCACCGCCAGCAGGTGCCAGCCGGTCTGCCGCACGGTTGTCCACGCGACCAGCCGTTGCTCGCCGCCAAGCTCCAGGCGCATCACTCCATCGTTTTGGGCGACCAAGGCCCGGGCCAGCTCTCGGGTCTGCCCGCGGCGATCGAGGCGGAAATCCTCTGACTTGAATATTTCCCGGCGTACGGCCTCGTCGTAGGAGTGTTCGGTCAACTCGTCGAGCCCGAACTCGCGCTCACCTGCCTCAGGTAACGCCATGATGCTCAGATCGCGGCTGACCAGCACCGCATAGCCATTCCAGGGCACGCGAAGCGTGCCGATCTGCTTGAGCATGCCGCCCACGGTGACGTCCACACCTGCAACGCCTTCGAGAAAGTCGCCGCGGTACACCGGCGCGACGGCCGACATCATCCAGCCATGCCCGGCCGGATCGAGGTAGACATCGGTCCAGACCACTTTGCGTGCGGGGTTTTGCCAGGCGTTGGCCAGGTAGTAGAAGTTGTAGTCGGGGATGTTCATGTCCGAGGGATACTGCTGCGAAGTATCGAACCAGGGATAGATGTGGTTGTAACTGTCCCAGCTGTTGAAATAGAGGCTGGCGATCAGCGAATTGCCCGCATGCAGCTCCATCATCAGCGGGTTGAGGCGATGCAGCCTGGCCACCTTTTGCAGATCCTGACGCTCGGGTGGAGTCGCTCCCGAGTAGAAGCTGGCTGCGCCACCATCATTCGCGGGGCTATAGCGCACGCCGTCGTCGGTCAGGCTCAAGGCCGGCGGAGCGACGGGACCATCGTCGGCCAGTGCGCGTGCCGTGAAGTTGCGCAGCAGCCGCGTCGAGCGCGCCACCTGCTGCAACTGCTCGTCGATGATCCGCGTCTCGAGTTGTGCCGCAGCCTGGAGTTCGGCCAGCGCCGTCTCACGCAGATGCTCGATCTGGGCGTCACGGATGGCGCTGTTGGACAGCAGGTAGGAGGCGATCAGCACCACCTCCACTAGCACCATGGGTACCAGGGCAGTCTGAACGAAGGCGCGCCAGATCCATTGGCGTATCCCGGTTGGGGTTTTCGACACAGCGAAGCTCCAGCGGTCCGGCTCAAGCGCCTGGCTTGGCCACGGTGCGAGATCCTAGCATGGCCGCAAACAGGACCGGTCAGTCGGTCCGGCTCGCGCTCATCCTGCGTCTAGCGGCTCGCCAGTTCTATCAGTTCGGCGCGCCATTCGACATTGCGGGGCAACGCCAGGAAGGATGGGTTGAGGTAGCTTTCGCGCGCCTCGTAGGTCAGCATCGCCCCGCCGATATCGAGTACCTCGCCGCCAGCCCCCTCGAGCACGCCCTGCGCCGCGGCGGTATCCCATTGCGAGGTTGGCGCCAGCCGTGGATAACAGTCAGCGGCGCCTTCGGCCAACAGACATAGCTTCAAAGAACTGCCGACATTGGCCAGCACCAATTCTCCGAAGCGCTGACGCAGCCCATCGAGCAACCGCTCCTGCGCCGGGCTCGAGTGCCGGCGGCTGGCGACCACCGTAAACCCTTCGGCGACCTCGTGCCGAACCTGCAGCGGTCGCGCGGCACCGTCCGCTTCAGCGCGCCAGGCGCCGAAATCCACGCCGCCGTAATAGCAACGGCCATTGGCCGGAATGCCCACGACGCCGAAGAGCACACGCCCCTGTTCGATCAGCGCCACGTTGACGGTGAACTCCTCGCTGCCGGCGATGAATTCCTTGGTGCCGTCCAGCGGGTCGACCAGCCACCAGCGTGTCCAGCCGGCGCGCTCGGCCAAGGCGAGATCGCAGTCTTCTTCTGAAAGCACCGGAATGGCTGCGTCCAGCGCGCGAAGGCCGTCGAGCAACAGGTGATGTGCGGCCATGTCGGCAGCCGTCACCGGCGATGAATCGGCCTTTTCGTGAACCTGCACATCGGTGCGCCAATGCGGAAGGATGACTTCACCGGCGTTGCGCACCAGCTCGATGACGGGTGCCAGATAAGGATGACTCACAATACGAACTCCCCACGCTGGATCAGCAGATCACGCGCCAGGTATAACGCCGCCAGGGCACGCCCCTCGCTGAACTGCGGGTTCTGGACGAGGCTGGAGAGTTCGCGCAGATCGACCCGGTCGACGCGCATCGGCTCGGGTTCGTCGCCGGGTAACTGCTCGGGGTAGAGATCGCGCGCCAGCACCACCTGGATCTTCTGGCTCATGTAGCCGGGAGAGAGCGACAGCTCGGTCAGCAGCTCGAGGCTACGGGCGCCAAAGCCGGCTTCTTCTTTCAGTTCACGGTTGGCGGCGTCGAGGACGTCTTCGCCCGGCTCGATCAGCCCTTTGGGCAGCGACAGCTCATAGGTATCGGTACCGCCGCAGTATTCCTCGATCAACAGCGCGCGCCCGTCGGCTTCCAGCGCGACGATCATCACCGCGCCATAGCCGACGCCCTTGCCGACCAGTCGTTCGTAGGTACGCTCGACGCCGTTGGAAAACCGCAGCTGCAGCTCCTCGACGCGGAACAGGCGGCTAGTGGCGACGATCTCACGGGCAAGCACGGTAGGTTTCTGGCGCATGGGGGGTTCCTTGAAACGCGAACCGTAATCATAACCCGGCTTTTTGCACTGACCGTGAACGCTTTGCATCGAACCGACGGCTGTCGCACCATTGCCCCACCACCGAACGATGAGCCCGCCATGATCGCTTCCCTGCCCTGGTCCGAGATCGACACCGTCCTGCTGGACATGGATGGCACGCTGCTGGATCTGCATTTCGATAACCACTTCTGGCTCGAATTATTACCCCAGCGTTACGCCGAGGTGCATGGCATCAGCCCAGCCATGGCCGAGCTGGAACTGGCGCCGCTGTTTCATGCCCATGAAGGCAAGCTCACCTGGTACTGCCTGGATTACTGGACCCGCGAACTGAACCTGCCGATCCGCGAGATGAAGCGCGAGATCGCCGAGCTGATCGCCTTGCGCCCAGCAGCTGACGAGTTCCTCGCCGCGTTGCGCCAGTCAGGCAAGCAGGTGGTGCTGATCACCAACGCCCACCGCGACTCTCTGTCGCTCAAGCTCGAACGCATCGAGCTGGCGCCCTGGTTCGACCGTCTCATCAGCTCGCACGATTACGGTTTCCCCAAGGAGCAGGCGCAGTTCTGGTATGCCCTGAAGGCAGATCTGGACTTCGACCCAGCCAGGGCTCTGTTCATTGACGACAGCCTGCCGGTCCTGCGCAGCGCCCGCGCATTCGGCGTCGCCCATTTACTGGCGATCAGCGAGCCGGACAGCCGTCGCGGGCAGAAAAACACTGAAGAGTTCGCCGCGGTAGATGATTATCTGGACCTGATTCGCAGTCTTCAGGGCCATGCGGCCTGAACGAAACCCCGCTGTCGTGCTTAACTTCATCCCCTGCGGGCCCGGTGTCATCCGGTCACTCGCACGCATGACGTATACAGGGCGGCCAGGCATGCGCCGAACCGCACCGGGCAAATGAATGCCGCCACGCGCGAGGTCGTGGATTCGACCGCCGCGCCTTGATGGATGACTTATGGCTGTAGATCCAGGGCTCTGGCCGCATGACCGTAGTGAGATGGGCCGGCGCATCAGGGACCATGACTGGGGCGCAACAGCGCTGGGACCGGTTGATGGTTGGCCCGTCGCACTGCGGGTTCTGCTCGACACCTTGCTGGATGCTCCACTGCCCATGTGCGTGCTCTGGGGCGAGGCCGGCATGCAGCTATACAACGATGCCCACGCCGAACTGATCGGCCGTCAGCACCCCTCCGCACTGGGCCAGCCGGCCGCGGAAACCTGGGCCAAGGCCTGGCCCGAGCTGATCGATGCGCGCGCAATCGCAGCGCAGGGCGACGCCATCCAACTGCACCATCAATATTTTGTTGACGACGTCGAGACAGGCGAAAGCGTTTGGGTCGACCTGTCGCTGAGCCCGGTCCGCGATGGCGCGTCGATTGGTGGGCAACTCCTGTGCCTGCGTCATAGCGAAGAAGAAGCGCTGCGCCGCCGGGAAAGCGAAATGAAGATGATCGTCGACGCGCTGCCGGTGCTGATCGGCTACGTCGACAAGGATCAGCGCTACCGTTACAACAACCGCTACTACGAAGAATGGTTCGGCCATTCGCCCGCCTGGCTCTACGGCAAAAGCCTGGTCGAGGTGGTCGGCGAGCGAGCCATCAGCGTGCGCGCGAACGAAATCGCCCGGACGCTGGCCGGCGAGGACGTGGTCTTCGAAGCGCACCTGCCGCACAAAGATGGGCGCCCGCGCCAGTCGCTGATGCATTACCTGCCACGCCGCGATGAGCACGGCGAAGTGCTGGGCTTCTTCGTGCTGGCGCAGGATGTCACCGAACGCTGGCAGGCCGAACAGGCGCTGCGCGAACTCAATGAAACCCTGGAAAGCCGCGTTCAGGAACGTACCAATGCACTGGCTGAGGTCTACGAGCGGTTGCTCAAGGAAATGGCCAGCCGCGAGCAGGCGCAGGAGGCCCTTCGCCAGGCCCAGAAGATGGAAGCGGTGGGCCAGCTCACCGGCGGCATCGCCCACGATTTCAACAACATGCTCACCGGAATCATCGGCGGCCTGGATCTGATCCAGCGCTACAACGCGTCCGGCCGACATGCCGAAACCCAACGTTTCATTGATGCTGCCACGACCTCGGCCAACCGCGCCGCGGCGCTGACTCACCGGCTGTTGGCCTTTGCCCGGCGTCAGCCGCTGAACCTCAAACGTGTCGACCTCAACGCACTGGTCGAGTCCATGCGCGACCTCATGGTACGCACCCTTGGCAGCCACATCCTCGTGGACGCTCAGCTTGAACACGAGCTCTGGCCGGCCAATAGTGATGAGAATCAGCTGGAAAGCGCCCTGCTCAATCTGGTCATCAACGCAAGGGATGCCATGCCCAAGGGTGGCAGCCTCTACATCACCACCGCCAACGTGCGGCTGGTGAGCCAGTCCGAAGTCGGCGAGCTGCCGCCAGGGCGTTATGTCAGCCTCAGCGTGCTCGACAGCGGCTGTGGCATGACGCCCAAGGTGTTGGCCGCCGCCTTCGAGCCGTTCTTCACCACCAAACCCATCGGCCAGGGCACCGGCCTGGGGCTGTCGATGATCTATGGCTTCGCGCGGCAGGCGGGCGGCCACGTACATATCTGCAGCGAGCCCGACAAAGGCACCGAGGTCACCCTCTATCTTCCCGCCCATCATGACGCGGCCGCAGCCATCGAGAGCGCCAAGTCGCTGGACCAGACGCCTCAGGCCCTTGAAGGCGAAACCGTGCTGGTGGTCGAAGATGATCCAGCCGTGCGCATGCTGGTGGTCGATGTCCTCGGCATGCTCGGCTATGCAGCGCTGGAAGCGGCAGAGGCCAACGCTGCGGTGAAGATTCTGCAAAGCGGCGCGCGCATCGACTTGCTGGTTTCGGATGTCGGGCTGCCGGGAATGAACGGGCGCCAGCTTGCCGATATTGCCCGCCAGCACCGCCCGGGCCTGCGCGTCCTGTTCATGACCGGTTATGCCGAGCAGGCCGCCAGCAGCGGCTTTCTCGATACCGACATGGACATGATCAGCAAGCCGTTCGCCATCGACCATCTGGCGACGCGAGTGCGCAATATGCTGGCGCGCTCGCCCGAGGACCCGGAATAGCGCGGGCAGTGACGGCTATCGCGTGCCCGCGCCGGGGCTATAGACCCGCGGTGCGTTGTGGTGCGGCAGGTGGATCAGATTGAGGTGGTGCTGGCGCGCCCAGCGCACGCAAAGGTCGGTCGGCGCCGAGAGGCTGACCAGAGTCGACAACCGCGCACGCACGGCCTTGTGGATGAGCTCCAGGCTGCATCGGCTGGTAACAACGGCAAAGCCCTGGCGCCCGTCACGATCTTCACGACTCAGCGCGCCAATCAGCTTGTCCAACGCGTTGTGCCGGCCGATGTCTTCGCGGCACAGCACGATTTCACCCTGCTCGTCGACGAACAGCGCGGCATGCAGCGCGCCGCTCTGACGCGCCAGGCGCTGCGCGTCGTTTATTCGCTCACGCAAGCCGTGCAGATGCGCGGCCGGCGGCAACGAGCCCGGCGTCAGCGCGGTCAGTTGCGGCAACGCCTGGTCGATGGCCTCTACGCCGCAGAGCCCACAGCCGCTGGTGCCGGCCAGATTACGGCGCTGCTCCTTGAGCGCCCAGAACGCCCTATTGCCGATCTGCACCTCGGCGCTGAACGCCTCGTCGCGACGGTTGAGCTGGATGTCATGTATGTCGTCGATACCGACGACCACCTCACCGCTCAGGCTGAAGCCAACAACGAAGTCCTCCAGGGCACTGGGCGATACCATCATCACCGCATGGCTGATGCCGTTATAGGAGATGGCCAGGGCGCACTCTTCGGCCAGTACCGCGGAGCCCGTGGCCTCGGCGCCATCCAGCTCGGTATAGGTATATGCATCCGGCGTTAAGCTTGCGATGGACGCGGCGGCAGTAAGAGGCGCAGGACGAGGCATATCGGTGATTTCCTTGCAGTCGAGCTGTAAGGGTATTCGATTCAGGCCTGTACCTTCGGTTCGATCTGCTCGCGTAGTCCACTCATCGCCTCCAGTACGAATGGATTCAGCCCTTTCCCGGCAGTGGCATCCAGGTGAGCGTAGAGCGCCATGCGCATCTGCGGGTCCCACTGGCGCTTGAGGTGCTGCGCGAAATCCGATCGTGCATGCCTGGGGTCGGGCTGGGAAGCAAAGAAGGCACCGATCTGGTTCGCCATCTTGATCAGTTGCGTGGCATTCATTCCCATGAACGTGCTCCGCTGATTGAGCTGAAAACCGCACCGGCAGGGTGCGAGGCGCGGCACGGGGACGCATGGTGCGCCCCGCGTGCGGCTGTCGCTGCGATAAGACTCACAGCTGCACCACGGGCAGCAGGTTCACCTGCTCACGGGTGAAGGCATCGAATTCCTGCTGCCACTTCGAGGGCACCTCGACCTTGCGCACCTGCACGGCGGTGACCTTGTACTCGGGGCAATTGGTCGCCCAGTCCGAGTTGTCAGTGGTGATCACGTTGGCACCGGATTCCGGGTGGTGGAAGGTGGTGTACACCACGCCGGGCTGCATGCGCTGGGTGACCTTGGCGCGCATCACCGTCTCGCCCGCACGGCTGTTGATGCCGACCCAGTCTCCGTTCTCGATGCCACGGTCCTCGGCGTCCACTGGGTGCAGCTCGAGAATATCCTCGGCGTGCCAGGCCTTGTTGGCAGTACGTCGAGTCTGCGCACCCACGTTGTACTGCGACAGAATCCGGCCGGTGGTCAGCACCAGCGGACGCTTGCGCGAGGTGCGCTCGTCGGTGGCGATGAACTCGGTGATCACGAAGCGCCCCTTGCCGCGCACGAATGCGTCCTCATGCATGATCGGCGTGCCTTCCGGCGCCTCGTCGTTGCATGGCCACTGAATGCTGCCCATGCGATCGAGCTTGGCGTAGCTGACGCCGGTGAATGTCGGGGTCAGGCTGGCGATCTCGTCCATGATCTGCGACGGATGGGTGTAATTCATTGGATAGCCGAGGGCGTTGGACAGCGCCACCGTCACTTCCCAGTCTTCCTTGCCCGCCAGCGCCGGCATCACCTTGCGCACCGGCGAGATGCGCCGCTCGGCGTTGGTGAAGGTGCCGTTCTTCTCAAGGAAGGAGGCGCCAGGCAGGAACACGTGGGCAAACTTGGCGGTTTCGTTGAGGAACAGGTCCTGCACCACAACACATTCCATGGCCTTGAGCGCATCGGTGACGTGCTGGGTATCGGGATCCGACTGCGCCGGGTCCTCGCCCTGGATATACAGCCCTTTGAAAGTCCCTGCGTGCGCCGCCGCCAGCATGTTCGGAATGCGCAAGCCCGGCTCGTCGAGCAGCTTGACGCCCCAGGCGTCTTCGAACTGTGGCCGCGCCACCGGATCGGAAACGTGACGATAACCCGGCAGCTCGTGCGGGAAAGAGCCCATGTCACAGGAACCTTGCACGTTGTTCTGCCCGCGCAACGGGTTCACGCCCACGCCCGGTCTGCCGATATTGCCGGTGGCCATGGCCAGGTTGGCGATTGCCATGACGGTCGACGAACCCTGGCTGTGCTCGGTGACACCGAGGCCGTAGTAAATCGCGGCATTGCCGCCGGTGGCGTACAGACGCGCCGCGGCGCGCACTGTGGCGGCCGGCACGCCGGTCAGCTCCTGCATGGTTTCGGGGCTGTTGCGCTGCTCACCGACAAATGCGCGCCACTGTTCGAATGCCTCGGCTTCGCAGCGCTCGGCGACGAAGGCCTCGTCCACCAGGTTCTCCGTGACGATCACGTGCGCCAGGCTATTGAGCAGGGCGACATTGCTGCCAGGGCGCAGTTGCAGATGGTGGTCGGCCTTGACGTGCGGACCGCGTACCAGATCGATGCCGCGTGGGTCGGCAACGATCAGCCGGGCGCCCTCGCGCAGCCGACGCTTGAGTTGTGAACCGAAGACGGGGTGCCCGTCGGTGGGGTTGGCGCCGATCACCAGCACCACGTCGGCCGACAACACCGAGTCGAAGTCCTGAGTACCGGCGGATTCGCCAAGCGTAACCTTCAGGCCGTAGCCGGTGGGCGAATGGCAAACCCTCGCACAGGTGTCGACGTTGTTGTTGCCGAAGGCGGCGCGTACCAACTTCTGAACCAGATAGGTTTCCTCATTGGTGCAACGCGAGGACGTCAGCCCGCCCACCGAATTCTGGCCGTACTGCGCCTGGATTTCCTTGAAGCGCCGGGCGGCGTAGCCAATCGCCTCGTCCCAGCTCACCGGCCGCCAGGGCTCGTTGATACTGTCGCGGATCATCGGCGTCTTGATACGGTCGGGGTGGGTGGCGTAACCCCAGGCGAAGCGGCCCTTCACGCAGGAGTGGCCATGGTTGGCGTGGCCATCCTTGTTCGGCACCATGCGCACTACTTCGTTGCCCTTGACCTCGGCCTTGAACGAGCAGCCTACGCCGCAGTAGGCGCAGGTAGTGGTAACGCTGCGCTCGGCCTGGCCCATTTCAATCAGCGACTTTTCGGTCAGGGTGGCGGTCGGGCAGGCGTTCACGCAGGCGCCACATGACACGCATTCGGAGTCGAGGAAGTCCTCGGCCTGGCTGGCTGCGACCCGCGAGTCGAAACCACGGCCATCGATAGTCAGGGCGAAGGTGCCTTGCACCTCTTCGCAGGCACGCACGCAACGGTTGCAGACGATGCACTTGGCCGGGTCATAGGTGAAATAGGGGTTGGATTCATCCTTGGCCTCGGCCAGGTGGGTCTTCACCGGGTCGTAGCGCACCTCGCGCAGGCCGACCACTCCAGCCATGTCCTGAAGTTCGCAGTTGCCGTTCGCCGAGCATGTCAGGCAGTCCAACGGGTGGTCGGAAATGTACAGCTCCATGGTGCCGCGGCGCAGTTCTGCGAGCTTGGGGCTCTGGGTGCGTACCTTCATGCCTGGCTCGACCGGAGTAGTGCAGGAAGCAGGAAAGCCGCGCCGGCCTTCGATCTCCACCGTGCACAGGCGGCACGAGCCGAACGGCTCCAGGCTATCGCTGGCGCACAGCTTGGGCACAGAAATACCGGCTTCCTGAGCGGCGCGCATCACCGAAGTGCCCGCGGGCACGCTGATCGCCGTGCCGTCGATTTCCACCGTTACCGGAGCGCCGGTGCGGGCGGGGGTGCCATAGTCGAGTTCACGATACAGGGCCATGTTGTGCCTCCGGATCAGCGGGCTTCGGCGGAGTCGCCGAAATCCTCGGGAAAATGATTGAGTGCGCTCAACACCGGGTAGGGTGTCATGCCACCGAGGGCGCACAGCGAGGCACCGAGCATGGTGTCGCACAGACTCTTGAGCAGTTCGATTTGGCCCGGCTGCGGCCCTTCGGAGCGTGCGACGATGATCTGGTCGAGCAGCTCCTCGCCACGGGTAGAACCGATCCGGCAGGGTGTGCATTTGCCGCAGGACTCGACCGCGCAGAACTCCATGGCGTAGCGCGCCATATCGGCCATATCCACGGTGTCGTCGAACACCACGATGCCACCGTGACCAAGCACCGCGCCGAGCGCGGCGAAGGCCTCGTAGTCCAGCGGGGTGTCGAACTGCGACTCCGGCAGATAGGCGCCGAGGGGGCCGCCGACCTGCACTGCACGGATCGGACGGCCACTGGCCGAACCGCCGCCGTATTCATAGAGCAGTTCGCGCAGCGTGATACCGAAAGCCTTCTCGACAAGGCCGCCGCGGGCGATGTTGCCGGTCAGCTGGATCGGCAAGGTGCCGAGCGAGCGGCCCATGCCGTAATCCTTGTAATAGGCGCCGCCCTTATCGAGGATGATGGGCACCGAGGCCAGCGAGATGACGTTGTTGATAACCGTCGGTTTGCCGAACAGCCCCTCGATGGCCGGCAGCGGGGGCTTCGGCCGCACGGTGCCGCGCCTGCCCTCGATGCTCTCGAGCAGCGCGGTTTCCTCGCCACAGATATAGGCGCCCGCGCCACGGCGCAGCTCCAGATGGAACGCGTGACCGCTGCCGAGCAGGTCGCCACCCAGGTAGCCGGCTGCGTTGGCGCTGGCGATGGCTGCGTTGAGAACGGCCTCGGCATGCGGGTATTCCGAGCGCAGGTAGATGTAGCCCATGGTCGCGCCGACGGCGAGGCCTGCGATGGTCATGCCCTCGATCAGCACGAAGGGGTCGTCTTCCATCACCATGCGGTCGGAAAAGGTGCCCGAATCGCCTTCGTCCGCGTTGCACACGATGTACTTCTGCGCGGCCTCGCAGCCGAGCACGGTGCGCCATTTGATGCCCGTCGGAAACGCTGCACCGCCGCGCCCGCGCAGGCCGGACTCGGTGACTTCGGCGACGATCGCTTCGGGCGTCAGGCCCAGGGCGCGCCTGAGACCGCGATAACCGTCGTGAGCGATGTAGTCGTCCAGCGACAGCGGGTCGGTGATCCCTGCACGGGCGAAGGTCAGGCGCTCCTGGCGCTTGAGGTACTCGATCTCCTCGGTCAGGCCATGGCCCAGCGGATGCGCCTTGCCTTCGAGGAAGCCGGCGTCGAACAGGCCGGACACGTCCTTTGCCTTGACCGGTCCGTAGGCGACACGCCCGGCATCGGTGGCCACTTCGACCAGCGGCTCGAGCCAGAACAGCCCACGCGAGCCATTGCGTACCAGATTCAACTCGATGCCGCGCGCGGCAGCCTCCGTAACGAGCGCCTTGGCTACCTTGTCAGCGCCAAGGCTTAGGGCTGTGACGTCACGCGGCACATAGACGGTGATTGGCCCTGTCATGCGCGCATCTCCTGTTCGGCCAGCAGCGCCAGCAGCTCTTGAGCATCGACGCGACCATGCAACTCGCCATTGAGCATCGCGTTGGGCGCGCAGGCGCAGTTACCCAGGCAATACACTGCCTCGAAGCTCAGGCTGCCGTCCGCAAGGGTTTCACCAAGCGGCAGGCCCAGCTTTTGCTCCAGCTCGGCGGTCAGCGCCTTGACGCCCATCGACTGGCAGGCCTCTGCCTGGCACAGCTTGAGCACATGTCGACCCGGCGGAGTGGCGCGAAAATCGTGATAAAAGCTGACCACCCCGTGCACCTCGGCGCGCGACAGACAAAGGTCCTCGGCGATGACCGGCAGAAGCTCCGGCGGCACCGCGCCGAGGCGATCCTGAATGTCATGGAGGATGGGTAGCAGTGCACCGGGCTGGTCGCGGTGGGCAGCCAGCACCTCTCGGGCGACGGCCAGACACTGCTCAGGGGGGAAGCGCTGGGGAAGAAGGGCCATGTTCGAAGCTCCAGCCGGCGGCTAGTACCGGTACTGTCAGGAGACAAGCGCCACACATCACGGTTGATGGGCTACTTGTCCCAGGCATAACCAAGAAGGCTCGCCACATATGAAGTAAAGTTCTTATACTCAGGCACATGAGTGCCAGTTGCCGCAAATTATCACGGCAATAACCCTGAACAAATATGAAGCCCATATCATATGATTAGAATCGAGATCCAGCCGCGCTGGCGCTTTCATCAGCCCGACGGCAGCACCCTGGACCCACAGGGCCTGGCGCTGCTGCAGGCCGTGCACGACACCGGCAAACTGACCGAAGCCGCCGCTCGCGTCGGCTATTCCTATCGCCATGCCTGGAACCTGCTGGGCAAGTGGCAGGCGTTCTTCGGGAGCCCGCTGATCGATCTGGAGCGGGGCAAGGGGGCGCGGCTGGCGCCGCTGGGGGAGAAACTGCTGTGGGCCGACCAGCGCATCAAAGCGCGCCTGTCGCCTCAGCTGGACAACCTGGCAAGCGAGCTGGAGCTGGAGCTGAACCGGGTGCTGCAGGCAAGCAACCCCGGCCTGCGCATCCATGCCAGCCACGGGTTTGCTGTAGCCGCATTGCGCGAATGGCTGGAACGTGACCCGGGCTGGCAGTGGGAGGTCCAGTTTCGCCGTGGCAATGAGGCGATCGTCGCCCTGCACCGTCGTGATTGCGAGGTGGCCGGCCTGCATGTGCCTGCCGGGCCGCTCGGAAGCCTGAGCATGGATAGGATCCAGCCATGGCTGCGTCCAGACCAGCGCGTGATCACCTTCGTCGTGCGCACTCAGGGCTTGATGCTCGCTCCGGGCAATCCGCACGGCATCGAGGGTCTGAAGGGCTTGGGTGCCGCCAATCTGCGCTTCGTCAATCGCGAGCAGGGTTCGGGCACTCGCATGTTGCTCGAGGACCTGCTTCAGCGCGACAAGCTGGATAGTTCAGCGATCAACGGCTTCCATAACGAGGAGTTCACGCATGCGGCTGTAGCAGCCTACGTTGCCAGCGGCATGGCTGATGTGGGGTTCGGGGTCGAGGCGGCGGCCCGTCAGTTCGGTCTCGACTTCATCCCCATGGCTCGGGAACATTATTGCCTGCTATGCCGAGAGGACAGCCTCGAACTGCCTGCCATGGCAGCCTTGCTGCGAGTTTTGCAGAACCCCGAATTCCAGGCGTCCATTGGCCGCTTGCCGGGCTACGCCCTGAGCCGGCCAGGCGAGGTACTGACGCTGACTCAGGCGCTGGAGCAATGGCGTCGAGAGAGCCTGCTCTGACCGATTTCAGCTGAGCCACATGTAATATGTGAACGGCCTCCAGTTTTCAGCCACCGCATGGCGGCAAGCGGAACCCACTGCGGGACATGCCGGTCAATGGCGACAATTCGCCGCTAAGCCGGCTCTGTACCGAGGTGCCCATGAAGTCACTGCAGCTGCTGCTTCTCTCCCTTGGCCTCACCTGCGGCGGATTCGCCCAGGCGAGCAATACCGAAGCCGCCGTCGGCGGCGCACTGGGCGGCGCGCTCGGTTCGGTAGTGGGTGAACACCTTGGCGGCTCGACCGGCGCTACGATCGGAGCCGGTGTTGGTGGGGCTGCAGGCGGTATGGTCGGCGCCGACAAGCGCAGCCGTACCGAAGCGGCCATCGGTGGCGGCCTTGGCGCAGCAGGCGGCAACGTGATTGGCCAGCGCGTCGGCGGCAGCAGGGGTGGTCTCATTGGTGCTGCGGTCGGAGGCGGAGCTGGCGGCGCCATCGGCAATGCCTACGGCGACGATGAGGACTATCGCAATGATCGCCGCTACCGTGATGACCGCCGCTACTACGGGCATCCGGGCAAAGCCAAGGGTCATCACAAGCATAAGCACAGGCACCGCGACTGAGCCTGTAGGGGCGAATTCATTCGCCCGCTGCTGCTAGCGCGATGCGTTCCAGTCATGCCGCGCCCTATTCGTCATTCGCTCATGACAGCGTACACACCCAATATCGAACGCAATCGATCCAAGACCGCTCGCCGGTCGCTGCCATAACTGCAGAGACCTGGCGACAAATGCTCGCGGCGCAGGCATACGCTTCCCCTGAGTTGCAAATCACGCGTAGGGCCGAATTTATTCGGCCACTAACAGCGATTGCAGCGCCGTGCGTAGCCCTTCCGGGATCGGCGTGGGCCGATTGCTCGCCCGATCGACGAAGACATGCACGAAGCGCCCCGCTGCGCAGGCTTCGTCCTCACCCTGCTTGAAAATCGCCAGCTCGTATTGCACTGAACTGTTACCCAGTTTTCGCACCCGCATGCCGACGTCCAGCGCATCCGGAAAGGCGATGGACGCGAAGTAGTCACAGGACGAGCTGACTACGAAGCCGACCACCTCCCCTTCGTGGATATCCAGCCCGCCACGCTCGATCAGATAGGCATTCACCGCGCTGTCGAAATAGCTGTAATAGACGACGTTGTTCACGTGACCGTAGATGTCGTTGTCATGCCAGCGTGTGGTGATCGGCTGGAAGTGACGGTAGTCGGCGCGCAGGTGCTGCGGTTGTTCGGCCATACGTAAAACCCTGTTCAGCAAACCGGCACACCGCAGTCAATGGCGTGTGCCGACAGAATCAATAGGCAGCGCGATAGATCGCCAGCGCATCGGCTTCGGTGACTTCGCGCGGGTTGTTGACCAGCAGGCGCTGCTGCAGCATCGCCTCCTTGGCCAGCTGCGGCAGCATCTCCTCCGGCACGCCAGCATCGCGCAGCCGCGTCGGCAGGCCAACGCGCGCGCTCATCTGCTCGAATTCCTCGATCAGCTGTTCGGCGTAGGTCGATGGGTCGTCCGTGCGCAGCCGGTCGCCGAGGATGATCGGCGCCAGCTCGCCGTAATGCGTGGTCGCCGCGCTGACGTTGAAGCGCAGCACCTGCGGCAACACCAGCGCGTTCGACAGCCCGTGCGGGATATGAAAATTGCCACCCAGCGGATAGGCCAAGGCATGCACCGCAGCCACCGGCGCATTGGCGAACGCCTGCCCGGCCAGGCACGCGCCGAGCAGCATGGCCTGGCGCGCCTCTCGATTGCTGCCGTTGTGCACCGCCTCGTCGAGGTTGGCCGCCAGCAGGCGCAGCGCCTCGCGGGCCAGCAGGTCGGACATGGGGTTTTTCTTCAACGCACTGGTGTAGGCCTCGATGGCGTGCACCATGGCATCGATGCCGGTGGCTGCGGTGACTGCAGGTGGCAAACCGAGGGTGAGATCGGCATCGAGCAGCGCCAGATCGGGCAGCAGCAGAGTCGAGACCACGCCCATCTTGGTGGTTTCGCCAGTTGTGATGATGGCGATCTGCGTGACTTCCGAGCCAGTGCCGGCGGTGGTCGGCACCTGAATCAGCGGCAGGCGCTGGCCCTTGGCATTGCCGACACCGTAGATGTCCTGCAGTGATTGCGCACAGGCCGGATGCGCCAGCAACGCCACCAGCTTGGCGACGTCCATGGAGCTGCCGCCACCAAAGCCGATGATGAGATCGGCTCCCACCGCCCGGGCCTGCTCCACCGCCGTCATGACGATGTGTTCCGGCGGATCGGCGATGACCTGATCGTAGACGGCAACCGACAGGCCCTCGCTTTCGAAGCCAGGCAAGACCTCATTGAGCAAGCCGAAACGGGTAATACCCGGATCGGTGACGACCAATACGGAACGCGCCCCGCGCTCCTTGCAGAGGCTAGCCAAACGGCGAGAAGAGCCGGGCTCACAGATCAATTGCGCGGTTGTGGCAAAGCTGAACGGATGCATGCTGCCTCCTGACTGTTTTTATTCGGCTTCGGTAACGGCCTATCGAAAAGCGCCCTCACCCTACCCCTCTCCCGGAGGGAGAGGGGTAGTTCTGTGTTGTAGCCCAACACCGCGTCCTACCGTCACTCGTCAATCCTTCTCCCCACTGGCGAGAGGGTTGGGCGCCCGGCTTAGGGGTGAAGGGAGCAAGGAATGGCCTCGGACAAAACTAGGCATCGCTAGTAAACCGACTTTGATCTACTGCGCGCCCCGCGCGGGTCAGCCTCACTCAAAACGCAAAATCCGTCTCCGGCAGCGCCATCAAACATTCGGCCCCACCTTGAATCGCTTCCCGATGCGCACTGGCCCGCGGCAGTACACGACGCAGATAGAAGTCCGCACTGGCCAGTTTGGCCTGATAGAACGCCTCTTCACCAGTACCCTGCTCCAACGCATCCTGCGCGCGCACCGCGGCCTGCAGCCACAGCCCGGACAATAAGACATAGGCGGAGTACTGGAGGAAATCCACCGACACCGCGCCGATCTCCTGCGGATCGCGCCCGCTCGCCGCAATGATCTCGGCACTCAGCTCGCGCCATTCGCCGATACGTGCCTGCACCTTGCTGGCCACGTCGTGCAGTGCCGGCCGGTCGATCTGCCGATCACAGACCTCACTGAACTCCGCCTGCAACGCCGACAACTCCGCGCCGCCATCGCCGAGCAGCTTGCGCCGGATGTAGTCCAGCGCCTGAATGCCATTGGTGCCCTCGTAGAGCTGGGTGATTCGGCTGTCGCGCATCAACTGCTCCATGCCCCACTCGCGGATGTAGCCGTGGCCACCGTAGACCTGTACGCCGAGGCTGGCGACTTCCTGGCCCATATCGGTGAAGAACGCCTTGACGATGGGGATCAGCAGCGCCGCCCGCTTGCTCGCCGCCTTGCGATAACTCGGCTCGGGATGGCCGTGTTCGAGGTCCAGCTGCCGGGCGCAATAGGCGGCCAGCATGCGGCTGCCCTCGACCAGAGTTTTCTGCGTCAGCAGCATGCGCCGCACGTCCGGATGCACGATGATCGGGTCAGCCACTTTGTCCGGGTGCTGCGCGCCAGCCAGTCCGCGCGATTGCAGACGTTCGCGGGCATAGGCAAGCGATCCCTGATACGCCTGCTCGGCAATGCCCAGGCCTTGCAGACCGACCTGGAAACGCGCGTCGTTCATCATGGTGAACATGCAGGCCAGGCCCTGGTTGGGCTCGCCGACGACCCAGCCGGTGGCGCCATCGAAGTTCATCACGCAGGTGGCCGCACCCTTGATGCCCATCTTGTGCTCGACGGCGCCGCACGACAGCGAGTTGCGCTCGCCCGGTGTGCCGTCAGCCTTGGCGATGAGCTTGGGCACCAGCAGCAGGCTGATGCCCTTCACGCCGGCCGGCGCATCGGGCAGGCGCGCCAGCACCAGATGCACGATGTTCTCGCTCATGTCGTGCTCGCCGCCGGAGATGAAGATCTTGCTGCCGCTGACCTTGTAGCTGCCATCCGCCTGAGGTTCGGCCTTGGTGCGCAGCAGCGCCAGATCGGTGCCGGCCTGCGGTTCGGTGAGGCACATGGTGCCGCTCCAGCTACCGCTGACCAGCTTCTCCAGATAGGCATTTTTCAGCTCGTCGCTGCCGTGCTTGTACAGCGCCAGCACCGCGCCCTCGGTGAGGCCCGAGTAGATGCGGAAAGACAGGGACGCGCCCATCAGCATTTCGTGGAAATTGCAGGCCACCAATTGCGGAAAGCCCTGACCACCGTACTCGGTTGGCCCGGTCATGCTCGCCCAGCCGTTGTCGACGTACTGTTTGTAGGCCTCGACGAAACCCTGCGGTGTGCGGACCTCACCGTTTTCCAGGGTCACGCCCTCTTCGTCGCTGTTGCGATTGAGCGGCGCGATCTCGCCGCCGGTGTAGCGCGCCGCTTCTTCCAGAACGCCGTCGATCAGCTCGCGGTCCAGGCCGTTGCCGAGCAGCTCGCAATGGCCGGTGGCGTCGAACAGCTCGTGCAGGACGAAGCGCATGTCACGCAGGGGAGCCTTGTATTCCATGCTCAAGCCTCCTTCTTGTGGTCGGCGAAGCGGCCGCCAAGAGTGGCCAGGCTGTCGATCAGCTCGGCAGGCTTCCAGTGCTCGCCGTGCTGCTCGGCCAAGGCATTCAGGCGATCACGAATGGCCGGAAGCCCCTGACGATCGGCCCAGGTCATCGGCCCGCCGACTTCAGCCGGGAAGCCGTAGCCATTGAGACAGACGGTGTCGATGTCGGTACTGGACTCGGCCATGCCTTCCTGCAGGATCTTCGCACCCTCGTTGACGAGTGCCAGCAGGCAGCGCTCGAGGATTTCCTCACTGCCAATCTCGCGACGCTCATAGCCGAGCCGCTCGGACTCACGCTGCACCAGCGCGTCGACCTCAGGATCGTGCTCGGCCTGGCGACTGCCCTCGGCGTAGCGGTAGTAGCCCATGCGCGATTTCTGGCCGAAGCGGCCCAGCTCGCAGAGACGATTGTCGACCTGCACCTCAGGCTCATCCTTGCCCTTGCCGGACAGTTCACGGGCGCGCCACTCCAGGTCGATGCCGACCACGTCGTACATGCGGAACGGGCCCATGGCAAAACCGAAGCCCTGCAGCGCGGCGTCCACCTGATGCGGATAGGCGCCTTCGAGCAGCATCATCCGCGCCTCGCGCACATAGGTGGCGAGCATGCGGTTGCCGATGAAGCCCGGGCAGTTGCCGGCGACCACACTGACCTTGCCCATGCGCTTGCCGAGCGCGGTGGATGCTTCGAGCACCGCTTTGGAAGTCTTCGCGCCGCGGACGATCTCCAGCAGCTTCATGATGTGCGCCGGGCTGAAGAAGTGCAGGCCTACGACCTGTTCGGGGCGATTGGTGACTGCAGCGATGGCGTCTATATCCAGCGCCGAGGTGTTGCTGGCAAGAATGCCGCTCGGCTTCACGATGCCGTCCAGCTCGCGAAAGATGTTCTGCTTGAGCTCGAGATTCTCGTAGACCGCCTCGATCACCAGATCCACATCGGCCAGCGCCTGGTAATCAGCCGCTTTGGTGATGCAGGCACGGCGTGCCTGCGCCTGAGACTCGTCGATGCGACCCTGGCGCACGTTGTGCGCGTAGGTGTCGGCCACCACGCCCAGCGCCTGCTCCAGCATCTCGGGGTTGTTGTCCAGCCACAGCACCTGCACGCCGGCGTTGGCCAGGCTCATGACGATCCCGCGGCCCATGGTGCCGGCACCGATCACGGCGGCGGTCTGGATATCGAAGCGGTCTTGGCTCATTGCAGCAGTCCTCGTCGCAAGGCAGAAAAAACTGGAGACCAACGATAGACGAAGACGCTACTATTTTTGAAATTTAGTCTTGTGATGTTTCAAATTCATCCGATGAATATCTACAGCTTCGATCTTAACCTGCTCCGCGTGCTAGACGCCTTGCTGCGAGAGCGCAACGTTTCACGCGCCGCCGAGCGCCTGTCACTCAGCCAACCGGCGGTCAGTAATGCGCTCAATCGGTTGCGTGAATTGCTCGATGATCCACTGCTGGTGCGGGTCGGCCGGGCCATGCAACCGACGCCCCGCGCGCTGAGCCTCGAAGCGCCGATTCGCGATGCCTTGCTGCAGATCGAACACACGCTCAATGCCGGTGATTTCTTCGATCCAGCGACCAGCCGGCAGCGCTTCGTCATCGCCGTGACCGACTATGTAGAGCTGATCTGCATGCCCGCGCTGATGGCGCATCTGGCGAAGGTGGCGCCGGGCATCCAGCTGGCGATCCAGCACCTGACGCCCTCCCTGCCCGCCGAAGCGTTGGATAACGGGGAGATCGATCTGGCGGTCGGACGGTTCCTTGATGTGCCGACCCGCTTCCACAGCCGCCGCTGGGCCAGTGAAACGCTGCAGGTGGCGCTACGCCAACACCATCCATTGATCGAGGGTGAACTAGATCTGCCGGGGTTCCTGCGGCTGCGCCATCTGTGGGTTCATGGCGGGCAGACCCGCGGCATGGTGGATCAATGGCTGGAAGATCACGACCTTAAGCGAGACGTCGTCTACACGACACCGAACTACCTGCAAGCGGCCCATATCGTGGCCAGCAGCGACCTTGCCGCTGTGCTTCCGACGGGCCTCGCCCGGCATTTCGCAGGATTGCTGCCCTTGCAGCTTTTCGATTTGCCGTTCGATCTCGGCACCTTTCAGCTGGACATCGTCAGTGTCGCCCAGCGCGAGCGAGATGCAGCGTTGCAGTGGCTTATCGAACAGATCGTGGCGGTGGGCAGCAACCGCACAGGTGAGCGATAGCCACGGCGGGAGTGCTGGAGGCAGGCACTTTTTTCTCAAGCAACAAAAAACCCGCCGAAGCGGGTTTTTCCTGACCATTCCGAATCCTTCCGGGTGCCCTCCTGGCGATGGTCGATCTTCCTTGATCCTGAGCGCGTCCTGCGCTTCAGAGATGGGCATAGATTAAGCATCCGAATGCCGGTACAAAAGAGCCAAAGTCTGGGATTCTTGTAAGCCTTTCGCTATAGCTGAAACAAACCTGTCGTTCCGCTGTCCCGCTACGCTCAGCAGTATTGCAACCCCGACCGCCCATCACGGGCGCCCGCGGCAGCGACCAGCTCCGCATCGCGGAGCTGGCCTTGACATCATCACTTTCTGAGGAAATCCAGCAGGTCCTGGTTAAGGCGGTTCTTGTGGGTGTCCGCCAGGCCGTGGGGCGCGCCTGGATACACGATGAGCTCGGCACCTTTGACGATGGCCGCCGAGGCACGGGCGGAGGTATCAATCGGCACGATCTGATCGTCGTCGCCATGAATCACCAGCGTGGGCACATCGAATTTCTTCAGGTCTTCGCGGAAATCGGTAGCCGAAAACGCGGCGATCGAATCGTAGGTGTTCTTGTGGCCTGCCTGCATGCCCTGCACCCAGAAGGACTGGATCAGCCCCTGTGACGGCGTTGCACCTGGACGGTTGTAGCCAAAGAAGGGGCCGGATGCGATATCCAGATACAGCTGCGAACGGTTGTCCAGCGAAGCCTGGCGGAGGCCGTCGAACACCTCCTGCGGCACGCCGTCGGGGTTGCTCTCGGTCTTAAGCATCAGCGGCGGCACCGAAGCGACCAGCACTGCTTTCTTCACACGCTCCGTGCCATGGCGACCGATATAGCGCGCCACCTCGCCGCCGCCGGTCGAGAAGCCGACAAGGGTCGCATCCTTCAGGTCCAGTGCTTCGAGGACAGCCGCAAGGTCGTCGGCGTAATGGTCCATGTCGTTGCCTTCCCACGGCTGGCTGGAGCGGCCATGGCCGCGGCGGTCATGAGCGACGACGCGATAGCCTTTCGACGCCAGGAACATCATCTGCGACTCCCAGCTATCGGCATTTAGTGGCCAACCGTGGCTGAAGGTAACGACCTGGCCATCACGCGGGCCCCAGTCCTTGTAGTAGAGGCTGACACCGTCCTTCGTCGTGACATAGCTTTCGGAGCGTTCGCTGCCTAGGGTTGCAGCAGAGCGGGAGTCGACAGCTCCAGCGGCTTGTGCTGTGACGGCGGTGGCCAGCGTTAGGGCGGCAAGAGTCAGTGCGCGATTCAGTGTGCTCATGATCATTTCCTCGATAGGTAGAACGCTTGTCCGGCCGGCGGTGTGTACCGGCCGATGAAGCTATGTTGCCCATCTGAAGGAATCGAATGGATTCAAAAGATCCAGGAAATGATGCAGATCGTCTAATGCGAAAAGAAAGGTTTGCAGACCGCAGGGACGAGTTCGGAAGGCGTGATCGCAGGCAGGGTCGGCGATCGCGGCTACAGCGCGACCTCTCTACCGCTTCATCTACAACAAAGGCGCTTTGGACACGACGCTCATTACTCGTGAAGCAGTTTTGCGATTATTTTGATAATGCGAAAGCCAGACGGCGGCCGGCGCATATATATGCACAAAGACCTAAATATCTAAGGATTAATATCGGACTTATTTCTCCTGAAAGGAGGCCAGAAAAATTAACTGAAAATTAGCTATTACACTGGAAATTCGCTTCAGTTAATCAGCCGAATATCAATCTAAATAAAACAAAAGCTGTACTTATATTTTTATCTGCGTATATTCGTGACCACTGCTTCGCAATTAACACTTCGACACCCGGCATGATGTTTCTCTGTTTCATCTCCTCGGTTCGTTTTGCTTCTCGCTTCTCAGTCTCGGCGCCGAACGGTTCAGCGCTGCAGCCTTAAAACACCTGGGAGATACTCATGTCTACTCGTCAAAATGGCACAGTTAAGTGGTTCAACGATGAAAAAGGTTTCGGCTTCATTACGCCGACCGACGGCAGCGAAGACCTGTTCGTTCATTATCGTTCGATCGAAAGCGCAGGTTTTAAAAGCCTGAGCGAAGGCCAAGCTGTTTCTTTCATGGCTACTAAAGGCCAGAAGGGAATGCAGGCTGATCAGGTTCAAGTCTCCTAAGACGCCTGATTAAGAAAAGCCCCGCTCCGGCGGGGCTTTTTTGTGTCTGCTATATAGTGATTTGAGCGCAGCGGGTCGAGGACAGACGTGTAGTGCGCGGCTGATCAAAACTAAGACCCGCGCTGGCTGAAGCAGCTGTTATCGGCCGGATATTAATCTCCGGAAAAGCAAAAACCCGCCGAAGCGGGTTCTTTCTGACCTTATCCGAAGTCCCTTCGAGTGCCGTCCTGGCGATGGTCGATCTTCCTGATCCTGAGCGCGTCCTGCGCTTCAGAGTGGGTGCAGATTAAGCAATTCGGTTGAGGAGTAAAATCGCCGATCGACGCGACCTGTTGTAAGCCTTTCGCTATGGCTGCACATGGACGCTCCGGGATGGGAGGTGCGTGAGCGCGACCGCGCCTTCCCACAGCGTCCAGCGCTGAACATTCATTAGCCCTTCTTATCCAGATCAACCAGAGGCTCTTGCCTGACCTCGGTCTTGCGGTCGCCCTGGATCGCTTCGATTCGGGAGCGCGCATCCGCCACGGCTGCCTTGTCCAACAGCAACTCGTAGCTGACACGGAAATGCTTCTGCTCGCCCGGCTCGATGGTTGGCACCAACCCCAGCGGTCGCTGGTATGCACGGTTGTAGGAATAACTGGTGCCGGGCTCAAGGCCGGTCACGTAGCCCTGCTTTTCGGTATCGGTGTTTTTCCAAAGCGAGAAAACCGGCAGCTCACGTGTATTGAATCCAACGGTCACGCCGCGTTCGGCATTCCGGTTGTGCAACATGGTCAGCGTCTCCCCTTCCTCGTCAGCGAAAGGCACGACATTGTAGACGGTCTCGTCATAGTCTGCGGTCGGGCCGCGGTAGGCCTGCCAATCAGCCAGCTCCTTCCCGGCCTTGGCGTTGAACGGCGACACCTGCTTGACCGGCGCCACGAAGCGAGCCCCCTCCTCCAGTAAAGGCGTGCCGAAGTTGGTGTGGTACAGCGCCTGGTACTCATGAGCGTAGTCACCCTGATTGGTCAGGGTGTCATGGAGCGAAAAACCGTGACGGCCGGGCTCGGTACTCAACTCGGTCAGGATGGCGAAATCGACCTTCTTGAATGCTTTTTCCTTCAACTCGCCACGCAGGCGGATGGCGTAGGGCGGCTTCTCGTCGATCTCCAGCACCACGCGCGAAGCCGGGATGTTGGCGGCGCGGCCATGCAGAGTGAGCAGCTCGCCATTGTCTTTTCCAGGATGGCCGACCCACTCGTACCCGCAGCGGGTTACCAGCTCGTTGAACCCTTCCAGCCAGCCCAGCCCTTCGCGGCCATTGAGCTCTATAAAGGCCGGGTTGACCACTTCGTCCACCGGGGAATCCCAGCCCAGGCGCACATCGCCGGCTACTGCTTCGAGGACATTCATCCCGCGGGTCGGAATCACCGTCATCCGCATCGCACCGTTGTCGATCTCGATCAGGCTGACGCCTTCCTGACGACCACCGTGAAGCGTGCGCATGCTGACCTTGAATGGCTTCTCGGCCTTGATGCCGAGCTCTTCACTGGTCACTTGCCAGTTTTTGGCGGGAGTTTCTGGATCGATCATTACCTGCTCCCAAGCGATTGCCGGATTCACCAGGCAAAAGGTCAGGCCGCAGAAGAGTGGCAAACGAGTCATGAAGGTTCCTTTTTGTTATGCACCTCACGACACGTTAGCTGAAACGTTTCAGCTTGCAAACCAGGGCGGTCCGCTGGAGGGGGAATAGCTGTCTTTTTGCAATGGAGTCAGGTACTGACCGGACGCGCAGGCAACTCGCTATCCACTCGGTACAAGAGCAATCACGAGGGCTTTCGGTAACGACTCGGGTGCCAATAGCCGGACAGCAGCGGCATCGCCGGTCCTTTCCAGCCGCGCCTGCGCAACTCGGTGGCGATCAGTGCATTCATGATCTTGTGGCCCATCAGCAATACGTTGCCGTGGGTTTCCGCCAGCTCGATGAGCTTGTCAGCGGCTGCGCTTGCGCGCCGTCGTGACTCACTGACCGGTTCGGTATTGCTGGCGAAACCCAGGAACCATGCCGCTCGAAACGTGAGACGCCAGAAACGCGAAGGCATCAATGGAAAGGTCCATTCGGGATGCGGAAGGTGCGCCTCCTTGAACAGCGGATCAGGTTCTGTCGTGCATTCGCAATGCAGGTGATCGCGAGATTCCACACAACGCAGCAACGAGCTGCAGACCACCATGTCAGCGGAGGCGGCCAGCTGCCTCAGGGTATCCGGTCGCTCGTGGCCGACGACGTTTGCGGCGTTGTAGCGCTCGACCCAGGTCTTCATGCCGGCCGGGGTGCTCCAGGACGCACCGCCATGATCGGGCCGCCCGTGACGCACCAGGATGATTTGCATGGGGAATTACCGGATAGATGGAATGCGCATTCGAAACGCACCGGCTGGGGCGGGTTCCGAGTGGCGGGAAAAGATTGATGTCTCGCTCAATGCCTGAGCGTTAGTGACAGCCCCGGTTGAGCACCGGGGCCTGCGATCTTACTTATCGAGCGCGTCTTGTTTCTCGAGAAACTCTTCCTCGAGCATGGCGTCCTTGACCGCCTGTGGTTGCTCGTCGAGCAACGGATCATTGAGCTCGCCACCGGAGAGCACCTTGGTATCCAGTTTGCCCATCAGATGTTCAAGGGCATGACGCATTTTCTCAGCCGCACCATCGACCGCGAGCTGAACCGACTCGGCCTTGTGCGTGACCGATACGGCCTGATGACCCTTGGGACGGGCTTCGATCTGGCAGCGCTTGTCATCGGCGCCGGCCTTTTGTGCGTTCTCGTCGCTGAGGTGAACTTCGATGCGGGTGAGGAAATCGTCAAACCGCTCCAGCCGCTCCTCTACTGTCGAACCAACCCATTCATGCAGCTCGACACTGCCGGGGATGTGGTGGCTGTTGACTTGAACTTGCATACGACTACTCCTGATTGATGACGTACCTACTAAGGTTCGAGGCGCCTGCACCGCCGAGGTTCAGCGGCTTCGTCTGTATGAATTGTCGCCAGACGTTGATTGACCTCGGCTGACCCAGGTCAGTGAAGCGGTGCGCGCGCTGGGCATCGCCTCGCGCCGACGGCGTCAGACGCTAGTCCTGCATCATTTGGCGGTAGCGCCGCTGATATTCTTCATAGGGCAGCCCTTCGCCCTGCAGCCGCTGCAGCTGGTCCTGGCGATAGACCTCCTTGCTCAGCGGCGCGGTTACAGCGGCCTGCGGAGCGACCGTGCCCAGGCCTCTTGCCCCTTGAGGGAAGAGCTGATCCGTCAGTTCGGCAATCTTGTTTTCTGCACTGATGAACTTGTCGGGACGACCACCTCCCCAGCGTGCGTCGTACTCGGCCTGCCCTACCTGGCGGCCCTTCTCGTAGACCCGGATGTCGGCGTGGTTCATGTACAGCAGCAGATCCCATCGCCATGTACCGGTGTAGGTCGTGCTGAGAGGGCAGCGAGCCGGGCTGCTCCCGGGTGACAGCTGCCGGGTTCTGAAGCCCTTGTCGCGAAGCAGTTGCTGGTATGTGGTGTTGAAGCCTGCGCGCAAGCCAGGCGCAGGAATGGTGCAGATTTCCGGCGCCAGTTCAGCGGACAGACTGGCTGGGGTGACGGTTTGCTTGATGCTGCAGCCAGTTATGGCAAGGGAGGCGATAAGCAGGAGCAGTGGTTTGGCGCGCATGGTGACATTCTGTCAGTGTGAGATTGTTGGCATTTTGCCAGCAATTCCGCGGTCCCACATGCTTCGCCTAATCGCGCTCCGAAGACCGGCTGGCCTGATCGGCGCGAGCCCCGAGGAACCAGCCCACCACGCCCCATATCCCCGCGCAGAACGCACCTAAGAGGGCCACCAGCCAGGCACCCTGGCCGAGGCTGTCGAGCAGGCTCTTGGCCCAGCCGCTCATGGCATCGCCGCCGCGATAGACGACGGTATCGATGAAGTTCTTCGCCTTGTACTTGCTTTCGGCATCCAGCGGGGCGAAGAGCATTTCACGTCCCGGGCGGACGAAGGCGTACTCACCGATGCGCCGCACGATCATCACCGCGGCCAACACCGCGAACGTCGGAGCCAGGGCCAGCCCGACGAAGCCCAGGCAAACGAGCACCGGCACCGCCGTCAGCAACACCCTCACGCCAAGCCGCTGAGCGATACGCCCGGTGATGAACAGCTGTGACAGGAGCGCACCGGCCTGCACCACGAAATCAATGGCGCCGAAGACCCTCACCTGCTCCGCCCGATCAGGGAAGAGTTCGGCCACCAGCCGGGCCTGCTCGAAATAGAGGAAGGTGCTGGCGGTGGTCAGGAGCAGTACGAAGGCCGCGATACCCAGCAGATATCCCGAGCCCAGCGCACGAGTGAGGCCGCTGAACGGATTGCCGGCGACCGGTCGCCGGGGGCTTTCGGCATGCTCTGCGCCGGGCCTGCCCGCGCCCAATACCTCGCGCCAATCCATCAGGTAGTGCTTGATCGCCACCGCAGCCGCCAGCAGCAGCGCTGCCAACAGCATCAGCCCAAACTGGCCAAGTACGCCCACCAGCAAGGCGCTCATGGCAGGCCCGACCAGCCCACCGACACTGGCGCCAGCGGCGATGAAGGCAAACAGGCGCCGTGCCTGCGGCGCGTCGAACACATCGGCCATCAGGCTCCAGGCCACTGACACCACGAACAGGTTGTAGACCGAAATCCACACGTAGAACACCCGCGCCAGCCAGATGCTGTCACGCAGCAAGTAGAACAACCCGGCAAACAGCAGCAGGTTGACGCAGAAGAAGCCGTATACCCAGTCGATATAGTGAATGCGCGCCACGCGCGAGTTGAGCCAGGCGAACAGCGGGACTGCCAGCAGCATGGCGAAGAAGGTCGCAGTGAACAGCCACTGCAGATTCTCGACGCCGCCCTGGATGCCCATCGACTCGCGAATCGGGCGCAGCATGAAGTAGCCGGAGAACAGGCAGAAGAACAGCCCGAAGCCGGCGAGGGCCGCGCGCAATTCGCCGGGCCGGGCGTTGACCAGCGCGGCGGCCCGCGTGGCGACTGTGATCACCCTTCAGCCTCCGCGAAGTTGGCGTACAGACGCGTCAACGGAAGGCGTCGACGATCAATTTCCGCTGGCGCGCATCCGGCAAGCGCCCCTGTCCGGCCAGTATGTTGTCAGCCATGTACCGCGGGTTGGACGTGGCAGGAATCACCGCCGTCACCGCCGGTTCAGCCAGAATGAACTTGAGCAGCAGCTGCGCCCACGAGCTGGCATCGATCTCGGAAGCCCAGTCGGGAAGGGGTTTGTCCTTGACCCGTGAAAGCAGATTGCCGCGGGTGAAAGGTCGATTGATCAGCGTGGCGATACCCTCATCGGCGCAATACGGCAGCAGCTGCTTTTCGGCGTTGCGCTCGCTGACCGAATAGTTGAACTGCACGAAGTCGACGGGCTCCTGCTTGAGAACTTCGAGCAGGCGATCATGGGCGGATTCGACGTAATGCGTCACCCCGATGTAGCGAATTCGGCCCTCTTCCTTGAGCTCGCGCAGCAGGCCGAGCTGGGTGCTGGTGTCCTGCAGGTTGTGCACCTGGATCAGATCGATGGTGTCGGTCTGCAGTGCCTTGAAGCTCTCTTCGATCTGAGCCATGCCGCGGTCACGGCCGGTGGAGGATACCTTTGTCGCCAGGAAGACCTGCTCACGCGCCCCATGCCGCTGCACCAGCTCGCCCACCACGCGGTCAGCGTTGCCGTAGCTGGGCGCGGTGTCGATCAGCTGGGCACCACCATCCACCAATACTCGCAGCACTTCGAGCAGCTGCTGCATCTCTGCACTATCCAGGCTCACATTGTGCGTGATCGACGTACCCAGCCCGATCACCGGCAACATCTCGCCTGATGCCGGGATCTTGCGCATCCGCAGCGGCTCTGCCGCCCTCGCCAGTGACGGCAGCAACGGCCCGAGCGCGGCGAGCGTGGCTAACAGGGCGGATCGATGAAGCATCTGGCGGCGCGTAGGCATTGGCGAGGTCTCCGGGCAAGGCGATTCGGCAGATCGACGGTTGAGTATGGTCGACATGCCCTCAAACACCGGAGGATCGAACGAGAAGAGCTTTTCCGTTTGTAACAGCACGGCCGCGCAACAGGTCAGCGTAGCGCCGTCGATCAGCGGCCCCTCGTAGTAGTGGCATTATGACTCTATTTGCGATCTACTCTGCCGCCCTGAACGGCCGCGGCGCATGACGCCGCTCCATCGAGACAACGATGCATCAGAACCACGCCCAGCCTGACGGCCAAACGGCCCGCCACCAGGCACCGACACATCGACGGCGACGGCGACGACGGCGTTGGCTCAACCTGTTGTATGCCCTTGGCCTGCTGCTGGTCTTTCTGATCAGCCTGCTGCTGTTGCCGGCCGACGCGGGCGTCGGCAAGTTGCTAGGGGGCGCGCTCGCCGCCTGTTGAGCGCCCGGCGTCAAACCTGAAAACGGCCGACCAGCGTCGCCAGTGTCTGCGACAGCGCTGAAAGCTGCTGACTGGCTTGCATGCTGCTCGCCGAATTCGCCGCTGCGTCGTTGGAGAGATCGCGAATATCACTGATGTTGCGCGCAATTTCCTCGGTAACGCTGCTTTGCTCCTCGCAGGCTGTAGCGATCTGCGCGGCCATGTCGTTGATACGCTGCACCGAGTGAGTCGTCTCAGCCAGGACCTGATCGACCCCGGCTGCCCGCTCGACGCTGTCGCGCGCCTTGCCGCTACCGCTTTGCATGGCCAGCACCGCCTTCGCGACACCACCCTGCAAGCGCTCGATACGCACCTGAATGTCCTTGGTCGAGTCTTGAGTGCGCCCGGCCAGCGCGCGCACCTCATCGGCCACCACGGCGAAGCCGCGACCTTGCTCACCGGCCCTGGCCGCCTCGATGGCGGCGTTCAGCGCCAGCAGATTGGTCTGCTCGGCGATGCCACGAATCACTTCCAGTACCGCGCCAATGCTGTTGGTTTCTTCGGCCAGCGCCTCGATGGTCTGCGAAGTGCTTTCCACTTCCTGGGCAAGCTGGCGGATCGACTGAACCGTGTCGCTGACTACGACGGCGCCCTGGCGAGACTGGGTCTGTGCTGCAAGGGCCGCGTCGGAGGCACCCTGCGCATTCTGCGCAACCTCGTGGACGGCGGCGCTCATCTGTGTCGCAGCCGTGCTGACCTGATCGACAGCAGCGTGCTCGCTGCTGATCAGCTGGTCATTGGTGGCCGCCATTCTCGCCATGTCGCGCGCGGCGGCGTCGACCTCACCGGTCACCCGTCCAACTTCCGCAATCAGCGGCTGCAACTTGTCGAGGAAGCGGTTGAAGGCATTACCCAACTGCCCGAGTTCGTCGGCCGAACGAACCTCGAGCCGTACCCGCAGGTCGCCATCGCCTTCGGCAATCTGCTGCACGCGCTCCAGCAGGCGACGCATCGGCCGCAGCACCACCAGCGGCAGGCCGAGCACCAGTAGCACGCACCCGAGCAAGCCCACGGCCAGCACCGCACCCTGCTGTTTAGCCGTCGCCGACCCTTCTGCGACGGCCGCCTTGCCTTCGCTGTTCGCAGCGGCATCCTCAAGATCGCCCAGCTTGTCGATGGCGTCACGCATCGCATCGAAGCGCGCCTCGCTGTCGCCGAAACTCAGCGCACTCGCCGCGTGTGGGTCCAGATCAATCTGATTGAGCACGCGCTGGGAGACTTCAGACCACTGCTGAAATCCGCGATTGAACTGTTCGACCAGCGCCATCGCTTCGGCGCCAGGCTGCATGGCGGCGTACTTCTGGACCCGATCGTAGGCCTGCTTGACGTTTTCCGCATGGCTGTCACGC
This sequence comes from Stutzerimonas stutzeri, assembly GCF_024448895.1. Classification (GTDB taxonomy): domain Bacteria; phylum Pseudomonadota; class Gammaproteobacteria; order Pseudomonadales; family Pseudomonadaceae; genus Stutzerimonas; species Stutzerimonas stutzeri_Q. Next base: position 175,685 of record NZ_JAMOIC010000005.1, on the reverse strand, counting down.
AGCGACTGCACATGGTCTCCGGCATCGCTGTCGAGCAGGCTGCGCTCGGCAAGAAATGCCTGATACAGGTCACGGTCGGCGTTGAGCAAGAGGCTTATAGCAGGCAGACGTCGGTCCGCCAGCCGTTCGGTGGACTCGGCGACACGTTCGATGCCGCGCATGCCAAAGACACCCATCAGAATCAGCAACAGGGCCAATGCGCCAATGGGCAGGGTTATTTTCCAGCGGAATCCGAGATCGGTGAGAAAGCGAGACATGGCTTCGCTCCAAAAGGGCTTGTCAGTGCTATCGGCCGAAGGCCGCGACCCAGCAGGCCGCTGGTCGTTTTTTGCACAACATTCACCGCTGGTACGCCGCAGACCCTGACTAGCCGCCTGACCCAGTACTTTTGGATGAAGACCAAAGTGGCATGGCGATCTTCGATACAGGTGCCGATAAAGTGGATGACTTTATCGGCACCGAACGGCCATGCGGCTCGCGGCACTGCCGCCGATAACAACAGACAGCCTCCGATGGCCCACACCGATCAGTGCGGCAGCGGCCGAGTTTCCCGCCTCCTTCCTCAGCGCGAGTAACGCTCATGATTTCGCTCTCCCGATTCAAGCCAGGCCATACGCAATCCACGGGCACGGCGAGCCTGCTCTGCTCGGCTCCGCAGCTCGGACAGCAACTCGCCGCCCTGCGCTTCAACCCGACCTACATTGCCGGCTTCGTCTCGCCGCATGTGAATCTGGATGAGGTCGCCAGGCAGGTGGCGCAGCGTTTTCCGCAGGCAACGGTCAGCCTGTGCACTACCGCGGGCGAGCTGTCGAGCGAAGGCCAGCGGCTTTATTGTGCGACCGGCGCGCAATGGGATCGGGTGGTGTTGCAGCTGTTCGACGCCAGCGTCATCGCCGCTGCCGAGATCGTCCGTGTGCCGCTGGAGTGCGAGGACATCCGTGGCCAGGGTCAGCGGCTGTCGATGGGCGAGCGCATCGCGCGCCTCACGGCGTCGATCAAGCGGGTGCAGGTGTCGATGAAGATTGATTACCGCGACACCTTGGCGAATATCTTCTTTGACGGCCTGTCCGCTTCGGAGTCCTTCTTCATGGAAGCGCTGTACGAGTCCGGTCGCTTCCCCTGCCTGTTCGTCGGCGGCTCGGCCGGTGGCAAGCTGGATTTTCAGAAGACCCAGCTGCACGACGGCAAACGCAGCTACCAGAACCACGCGCTGATCGTCTTTCTCAAGTGCGCGCGGGACGTACGCTTCGGCGTGTTCAAGAGCCAGAACTTCGAACCGACGCCACTCAGCCTGAGCGTACTCAGCGCTTCCCTGGAAGACCGCTACATCAGCCAGGTGGTCGACGCTCGCGGCAACATCCGCACCATGGTCCAGGCGCTGTGCGAGGCGCTCAAATGCGCGCCGCAGGAGCTGGAGCAGCGGCTCTCGGACTACTCCTTCGCCATTCGCGTCGGCGAGGAAGTGTTCGTCCGCTCGATCTCGCAGATCGACTTCACCAACGAACGCGTCCACCTTTTCTGCGACGTCGCGCCCGGCGAGGAGCTGATCATGGTCAAGCGCACGCCGCTGGCCGAAACCACCCGCCGCGACTATCAACGATTCATGCAGAACAAGCCCGGCAAGCCGTTGGTGGGCATCCTCAACGACTGCATCTTGCGCCGGCTGAACAACGAGCAGGCACTGGGCGGCATGGACCCGGTGTTCGATGACGTACCGGTGGCCGGTTACTCGACCTTCGGCGAGATTCTCGGCCTCAACCTCAATCAGACGCTGACCGCTGTGTTTTTCTTTCGCACCAACGGCAAGGACGAATTTCACGACGAGTACACCGACAACTTCATCGCTTATCACGGTGAGTTCAAAGCGTTCTTCCTGCGCCGACAGATCAAGAAGCTAACCGGCCTCAGCCAGGTGGTGGTCAAGCAGATCGAGCAGTTCAAGCGCCAGGATTACAGCAGCGCCGTGGACGTCAGCGGGCTGGATGAGCACATCCGGCCGGTGTTCCGCGGCCTGGCCGACCTTGGCCAGGTGCTGTCCCAGGCTGATCATGAACGGCACTCGATGTCCGAGCAGCTGAGCCAGTGCGCCAACGAGCTGCACGGGTCGATGGACGACCTGACGCTGAACATCAATCAGCAGGGCACCGTCATTGAACAGGCCGGCAGCTCGGTCAAACAGATGGTCCACCAGGCCGACGAGGTGGTCAGCAGCGCCCGCGACTTGGCGCAGTCCAGTCAGCGCATCCAGTCGGTGGTGCAGACAATCCAGCAGATCGCCGGGCAGACCAACCTGTTAGCGCTCAATGCGGCGATCGAGGCGGCGCGCGCCGGTGATATGGGCCGCGGTTTTGCGGTGGTGGCCGACGAGGTACGTAAGCTGGCCGAGATCACCGGCAAGAACGCCGAGGAAATCGGCACCGACATCGACCGTCTGGCCAGCGAGATTCGCGCGGTGGCGCAACACATCGAGACGCAATCGGCTGGTGTCGGCTCGCTGACCGGGCTGCTCGACGCACTGGAGAACTCGAGCAACCTAACCGCCGGCACCTCACGCCAGACCAAGGGCGTCGCCGACCGGCTGATCGGCCTGACCGCGCGCTAAGGCTCTTCGCCAATGGCTAACGCGTCAGCCGCGCGCGAACCTCGGCGTAGGGATAAGCCTCCAGCGAGGCGAAGCCTGGGATCTGGCGCGCCTTGAGCTTGGTGAACACCGGCACGCTGATGCCGCAGAGAAAACGCGTCAGGCATTCGGCGCTGGGCGCACCGCCCTTCAGCTGCGTAAAACGCTGACTGAATTCGGCGCAGCGGGCGTCGAGGGCGACGTCGTTGAGCGGTGCCAGCGCCGGTGGCTCAGGAAGTTGCGCAACCTGCCCGCGACAGACCGAGCAATGGCCACACCTTTGCGGCGCCTGCTGGTCCCCGAAATAGGCCGCCAACCGCTGGCTCAGGCATTCGCTGGATTCGAACAGCGCCAGCATGTTGTCGATGCGGGTGATCTCGCTCGCTTCTTGCTGCTTGAAGTATTCATGCAGTTCGATGCTCAAGCCCTCTGCGTCGAAGTCTGGATCGAGCAGCGCATAGACGTCGGTCATCTGCTTGCTCTCCAGCTCGATCCAGCCTTTTTCCTGGAAGTACTCCAGGGCCTTTACCACCCGTCCACGGTCCGCACCGTGCTGCTGGTAGAGCGCATCGAAATCCAGCGTGCACCAGGTCCGCGCCCGTGCCGAGCTGTGCACGATGGCCTCGACGAACTGCCGCCGCTCGCCTTCGAATTTCGCCACCAGCACCTCGGGTTCGAGCAGGTACTTGAAGCGGTACTCGGCGAAATAGGCGAAGCGTGGCGCGATGATGCCGCGCAGCTCCAACTGCACCAGCAGGGTTTTCAGCGGCAACTGGCGGATGTTGCTCTGGTCCGACAGCTGGTTGAGCATCAACTCCCATTGCCCGCCAGCGCCTGCCTGACGCAATTCATCGAGTACGCAGCGGATGCCATCGATCTCCGGTGTGTCGCCATAGACGAAATTCTGCAGCACGCTGAGGCTGTCCCGGTTGGCCAGCACCAGGCAATCCGATGGCTTGCCATCGCGGCCGGCACGGCCGATCTCCTGGCTGTAGTTCTCCACCGACTTGGGCAGGTCGTAGTGCACCACGTTGCGGATGTCCGATTTGTCGATGCCCATACCAAAGGCAATGGTGGCAACGATGCAGTTCAGCTCGCCGGCCATGAAGCGTCGCTGGATGGACTCACGCAACTCGTGGGCCATGCCGGCGTGGTAGGCGCTGGCCGGGAAGCCGCGCTGCGCCAGATGCTCGGCAACCTGCTCGGCCGTCTTCTGCTGGGTGACGTAGACGATGGTCGGCTGACCACTCTTGTCGGCCAGCCATTCCACCAGCCGGCGCTGCTTGTTAAAGCCGCTGACCGGCTCCACCAACAGATTGAGATTGGGCCGGTAGAAGCCGGTAGTCACCACATCATCCGCGGCGATGGCGAACTTGCTCTGCATATCGGCAATCACGGGCGGTGTCGCCGTGGCGGTCAGCAGCAGCACCTGCGGGATATTGAATTGGCGCTGGTAGTCGGGAAGCTTGAGGTAATCCGGGCGAAAGTTGTGCCCCCACTCGGAAATGCAATGCGCCTCATCGACGACCAGCAACGAGATCGGCACTTGGCTGATGAAGTTACGGAAGCGTTCGTTCTTGAGCCGCTCCACCGAAATCATCAGGATTTTCAGTTCGCCGGACTTGGCTCGGGCCATGGTGTCGCTGGCCTGCTCGCGGCTCTGCGCCGAGTCGATGCTGGCTGCGGCGATGCCGTGCCGATGCAGGAAAGCTAGCTGGTCCTGCATAAGCGCCAACAGCGGCGAAACGACCAAGGTGAGATGAGGCAATAGCAGCGCCGGCAGCTGATAACACAAGGACTTGCCCGACCCGGTGGGAAAGATAGCGGCCGCCGAGCGCCCGGCCACCACAGCGCGAATGGCCTGATCCTGGCCGGGACGAAAGCCGTCGTAGCCGAAAGTCTGCTTGAGGGTCTGTTCGATCATGCGGAGTCACTCCTTTGACTGGAGGCCGGAGGGTAGCAAAAGGAGGGAGACGGTACTGCAAAGCGGCGGGAGGGTAACGGTCAGCCGTCTGGAAAGCGTATCGAGCCGGCCCTCCAGAAAGGCAGAGGACAGGCAACAAGCGAAACGGCCAGGCATTTCAGTCAATCGGCTGGATTGGCATCGGCAATTATCGTTAGCAAGCTAGCAAGTTTTACGATCGTCGGGCTCCTGAAAACAAGCATAAGCGCCGCTGGATCAGGTGATCCCGCCCCGCGAACAGGAACGGACCTACAGACCAGAAACAGGATTTCCTGCCATGCGCGTTACCCTTGCTACAGCTGCCTTGCTTCTTTCAGCCGCCTCGCTTGCCCATGCCAACAGCAGCGAACCCGAGCCTTACACCTATGGCACCCGACTCGATATTGCTTCGGTGGTCTCCATCAAGATTCAGCCAACGCCCTATTGCGAAGTGACAGATGCTGTCATGACCTATCGGGATCCTTCAGGGGAAGTCCGCAAGCTCGCCTACCGAACCCTGGCCGACAGCTGCAAGAACCAGAACTAAGCAGCAGAAGTTCGAGACAAGCAACCGCCGATCCGCCTTCAGGCCGATCGGCGCACTTCTTCAGTGGGGCGTGGATTTGCCCAGGGCAATCAGAAACGATCGCGAATGATGACCTCTTCCAGCGGAAGCTTGCCAATGCGCGGCTTGGGGTCAGCCGCTCGCTTGCCCACAGCGACCATCATGGCGATGACGTGGTTGTCCGGCAGGTTGATCAGCTTGGCCACCGCGTCGAAGTCGAAACCGTCCATAGGGCACGAGTCCAGCCCTTTCCCACGCGCGGCCAGCATCAGCGTCTGCGCCATCAGACCACAGCTGCGCATGGCCTCGTCACGCTGCACCTGCGGCTTGCCGCGGTAGTAGTTGTCGATGGCGCCGGCCATGTAATCCTGCACTTCGCTCGGCGCGCCTTCCCAAACGCGGCGGACATTCTTTTCCCAGCTGTCGAGCTGCGCGCAGACCACCACCAGCATCGAGGCGTCGGTCATTTGTGCCTGGTTCCAGCCCACCTCGCGGATCTGCGCGCGCAGTGCCGGGTCGCTGACTTCGACGAAACGTACGTGCTGCAGGTTGAAGGCAGACGGCGCGAGCAATGCTATCTGCAGCAGTTCGTCCTTTTCTTCACGGCTGAGTTGAAAGCTGGCGTCGTAGGCTTTGACGGCGCGACGAGTCTGGATGGCTTCTTCGATCTGCATGGCGTAGCTCCAATGGGGTGTAAACGTGGCCGCTATGCTATGCCCGGGCATCCATCGAATCCATCCGCCTCGGCTGATGGAATCTATCGGCTCGCCCGATCTGTGGAGGTCCTAGTCCCACGAAAGCGGGCCTCAGGCGGCGGAAGGGTGCCGACGCTTGCAGGCGCAACAGAGCGCGGTTTCTTCCATCTACCAAGCCTGTTCGACTCATATGAGCGCCCACGAAAAAGCCGCCCGAGGGCGGCTTTTTGTCAGGCTGATGCGCTGCGATTTACAGCTGCGGGCCAGCGGCCTTGATGGCGTCGGAGACGTCGAACTTCTTGAAGTTCTCGATGAACTTGTTCGCCAGCTCCTTCGCCGCTTCGTCGTAGGCGTTGCCGTCGGACCAGGTGTTGCGCGGGTTGAGCAGCTGGGTGTCGACACCGGCAACGGCCTTCGGCACGTCGAGGTTGATGATCGGCAGGTGCTCGGTTTCGGCACCGATCAGCGCGCCGCTCTGGATCGCTGCAATCACCGCACGGGTGGTCGGGATGTTGAAACGCTTGCCGACACCGTAACCACCGCCAGTCCAGCCGGTGTTGACCAGATAGACCTTGGAGCCGAACGCTTGGATGCGTTTGATCAGCAGCTCGGCGTAGACACCGGCCGGACGCGGGAAAAATGGCGCGCCGAAGCAGGTGGAAAAGGTCGACTTGATGCCGCTGCCCGAGCCCATTTCGGTGGAGCCGACCAGCGCGGTGTAGCCAGAAAGGAAGTGGTAGGCCGCCTGCTCTTCATTGAGGATCGAGACGGGCGGTAGAACGCCGGTCAGGTCGCAGGTCAGGAAGATCACCGCGTTCGGCTCGCCACCGAGGTTCTTCTCGGAGCGCTTCTCAACGTACTCCAGCGGGTAAGCGGCGCGGCTGTTCTGGGTCAGGCTATCGTCGGTGTAATCAGCGACGCGCTCGTCGTTGAGTACGACGTTTTCCAGCACGGTCCCGAACTGGATGGCTTTCCAGATTACCGGCTCGTTCTTCTCGGACAGGTCGATGCACTTGGCGTAGCAACCGCCTTCAATGTTGAACACCACGCCGGTGCCCCAACCGTGCTCGTCGTCGCCGATCAGGTGGCGTGACTCGTCGGCCGAGAGGGTGGTCTTGCCGGTGCCGGACAGACCGAAGAACAGGGTGACATCGCCATCATCGCCAATGTTCGCCGCGCAGTGCATCGGCAGCACGTCCACTTCCGGCAGCAGGTAGTTCTGCACTGAGAACATGGCCTTCTTCATTTCACCGGCGTAACGCATGCCCGCGATCAGGACCTTCTTCTGGGCGAAGTTGATGATCACGCAACCGTCGGAATTGGTGCCGTCGCGCTCAGGTGAGCATTCGAAGTTGGCAACGTTAAGCACTTGCCATTCGTCTTTCCCGGCTGGGTTGTACTGCTCGGGATTGATGAACAACTGGCGACCGAAGAGGTTCTGCCAAGCCGTCGCGGTGGACATCTTGACTGGCAGGTAGTGGCCTTCGGAAGAACCTACATGAACGTGGGAAACGAAGTGATCCTGAGCCTTGTTGAAGGCCTCGACGCGATCCCACAGGGCGTCGAACTTGTCGGCGGGGAACGGACGGTTGATCGGGCCCCACGCAATGGAATCCTTGGTGCTGGGCTCTTCGACGATGAAGCGATCAGCTGGCGAACGACCGGTCCGATGGCCGGTTTTCACGACGAGCGCGCCATTGGCGGCCAATTCACCCTCACCGCGCTGGATGGCTTCTTCAATCAGTTGAGCGGTGCTGATATCGATGTACACGGCGTTAGTGGCTTGCGTCATGAGTTTCCCGTCGGCCTTGGGCCGAATCCTCCATGCTGTTGTAGCCCACGGAACAGTGGACTACACCGAAAAAAAGTGCGCGCGATTATGACAGAAATGACGCTGCGCTGGGTATGAGGGCGTAATGGCGAAAAGGTTCTACGCCCCCTCCCTTTTAATGGCGCGTGCCGGAGGGTCCTGCGGTTCCGGCGCCAGCGAACAGCTGGGCAATATCGGCCGCGTCGAAGCGGTAGCTGTGGTTGCAAAACTGGCAATCGATGGTGATGGCCCCGCCCTGCTCTGCCAATAGCTGCTCAGCATCCTGGTGACCAAGGCTGATCACCGCGTTGGCCGAGCGCTCACGTGAGCAACTGCAGCGGAACACGATTGCGCGTGGCTCGAACAGGCGAACCTGCTCTTCGTGATAGAGGCGATGCAGTACCGTCTGGGTGTCGAGACCGAGCAACTCCTCGGCGGACAAGGTATCGGCCAGGGTGCGCAGGTGCTGCCAGCTGGCTTCGCGCTCTTCGCCGTCACGGATGCGATCGGCCGGGAGCTGCTGCAGCAACATGCCGCAGGCACGACGGCCGTCGGCAGCGAGCCAGAAGCGCGTCGGCAATTGCTCGGAGGAGGCGAAATAGTTGGACAGGCTATCGGCCAAGGTCACGCCATCCAGCGCAACGATGCCCTGATAACGCTGCCCGTTGGCCGGGTCGATGGTCATCGCCAGGACGCCGTCGGGCATCAGCTCCGAAAAGGTCGCATCAGCGGACAGCAGCGACTCGTCATAACGGGCAATTCCGCGGACTTCCCGGTCGCTGGAACATTCGACCATCAGCAGCGGCACCGCGCCGGAAGAACGCGCCTGCAGCACCATCAAGCCGTCGAACTTCAGGGTGCCGACCAGCAAGGCAGCTGCCGCGAGGAGTTCACCGAGCAGTTGAGCGACCGGCTCCGGATAATTGTGCTTGGCCAGCACCTCGGCGTAGCTGCGTTCAAGCCCGACCCACTCGCCGCGCACGTCGGTGTCATCGAAAAGGAAACGCTGGGTGTAATCGGAATCGAGCATGGGCATGACCAGAGCAGGTGGCGATCAGAGCGGTAAGGGATGCGAGACTCGGCGAGCCTTTGCGTCTTTACCGGCGCCTGAGAGAAGGGACCGCATTCTAGGGCGAAAGTGGCGACCGTCCAACCGGCGGCATTCAACCTGCGTCCGAGCGAAAGCGCTGCAAGGCGCGACGTTGCTTCTTGCTCGGCTTGCCATCGGTTTCCACGCCCAGGCTGCCGGACTTACGCATGGCTGCGGCGTTTTCGCGGCGAACCAGGCTTTCGGCGGTTTCGGAATAGAGCAGCTGTGCTTCCGGCGCGCCCTTGCGTACCGCTGACAGCGCCTGGATGACCACGGTGCGCTCATCGAAGCCGAGCCTAATCACCAGCTCTTCGCCAATCTTGGGCTCCTTGCTCGGCTTGCACCGCTCGCCGCGGCAGTGAACCTTGCCGCCCTCGATGGCCGCCTTTGCCAGGGCCCGTGTCTTAAAGAACCGTGCCGCCCATAACCACTTGTCCAAACGGACCTTGCCGTCGTCTTTCTCGCTCATTGTTCAACTCTGTTTGTCGTTACGTTGTCATAGGGTCACAAGACGGGTGCGGTTGTCATGCGCCCTGTCTAGAATGCGCGGAAATCTACTGGATACGCTTTTTGAACAATCCCGACCTCCAGACAATCATCGGTTTGCGCGAATGGATCGCCTTGCCTGAGCTCGGCGTGGTCGGTCTGCGCGCGAAGATCGATACTGGCGCCAGCACCTCGGCCCTGCATGCCACAGACATCAGCGAATTCGAACGCGAAGGCAAGCGCTGGGTTCGATTCACTGCTCATCTGGGCACCCTGGTGCAGCGTCGTCACCGCTGCGAAGCGCCGCTGGTCACCCGCAAAATCATCAAGAGCTCCAACGGGCACGTGCAAACTCGCTACGTCGTCCGAACGCTGCTCGCGCTGGGCGATCATCTATGGCCCGTGGAATTTACCCTTACCTGCCGCAAGACCATGCGCTATCGCCTCCTGCTTGGGTCAAAAGCCTTGATGGACGGCAAATGGCTGGTCGACCCTGCACGCACTTACGTGCAGGAAAAACCCCAGACCCTTACCTCTCCCGGTGCCCAATGAAAATCGCCGTGCTGTCGCGCAACCCTCGTTTATATTCGACCCGCCGCCTTGTGGAGGCTGGCCAGCAACGCGGCCATGAGGTCGTGGTAATCGATACCCTGCGCGCGTACATGAACATCGCCAGCCACAAGCCACAGATTCACTACCGCGGCCGTCCGCTCGAGGGCTTCGATGCGGTGATTCCGCGGATCGGCGCCTCGGTCACTTTTTATGGCTGCGCCGTGCTGCGCCAGTTCGAGATGCAGGGTGTTTTCCCGCTTAACGAATCAGTGGCGATCGCCCGTTCGCGCGACAAGTTGCGCTCTTTGCAATTGCTCTCGCGTCGCGGCATCGGCCTGCCGGTGACCGGCTTTGCGCACTCACCGGATGACATCGCCGACCTGATCCAGATGGTCAACGGCGCACCACTGGTGATCAAGGTGCTCGAAGGCACCCAGGGAATCGGCGTGGTCATGTGCGAAACCGCCACGGCGGCCGAGTCGGTGATCGAGGCCTTCATGGGCCTCAAGCAGGACATCATGGTTCAGGAATACATCAAGGAAGCCGGCGGCGCGGACATCCGCTGCTTCGTTGTCGGCGACAAGGTGATCGCCGCCATGAAGCGCCAGGCCAAGCCCGGCGAATTCCGTTCCAACCTGCACCGCGGCGGCACCGCCAGCCTGATCAAGATCACCCCGGAAGAACGCATGACCGCCATCCGCGCGGCCAAGGTAATGGGCCTCAGCGTGGCCGGCGTCGATATCCTGCGCTCCAACCACGGCCCGCTGGTGATGGAAGTGAATTCCTCGCCGGGCTTGGCGGGCATCGAGGAAACCACTGGCAAGGACGTTGCCGGGCTGATCATCCAGTACCTGGAAAAGAACGCCGGCCCCCACCTGACACGGACCAAAGGCAAGGGTTGAGTGGCGCCCTGCGAAGCGCAGCAACGCCCCTCAGTGTTTCGTTCCGTTCTGCTGCACCGCCGCACGCGGTAGCAGCAGACCCAGCGGCAAGCTGACCCTGGCCTCCAGCCCGCCACCATCACGATTGCGCAGCTCCACCACCCCGCCGTGCTGCGAAGCGATACGTTTGACGATCGCCAATCCCAGTCCAGCGCCCTGCCCACCGCGGGCGCGGTCGCCACGGATAAACGGATTGAATATCTCCCCCAGCTCGCTCGGATCGATCCCCGCTCCTCGATCCAGCACGCTCAACGCCACATAGGGCGCACTGCTGTCTCCGGACACATAGGCTGCGACCTCGACACCATGGCCGCCATAACGCAGCGCATTCTCGATCAGGTTGACCAGCAAACGCTTGATCGACACGCGTCGCAACGCCAGCTCTGGCATCGGCTCGACGCACAACCGCACAGTGTCGCCGTACTGGTTATAGGGCGCGACGACTTCACGAACCAGCTCGCCGAGGTCGACGCTCTCCACCGGCTCGTCGCTGCCGTCGCGAACGAAGGCGAGAAACTGGTCGAGGATGGCATTCATGTCCTCGATATCACGAACCATGTCTTCGGTGAGTTCGGCATCGCTGGACATCAGTTCGAGCGACAGCCGCAGGCGGGTCAGCGGGGTGCGCAGGTCGTGAGAGACACCTGCCAGCATCAGCTCCCGCTCGCGTCCGGCCTGTTCGACGTCCTCGGCCATCTGATTGAAGGCACGGTAGACCTCGGTCATTTCGCTCGGTGTATCGCTGATGGGCAGCCGCACGCTGCGGCCCTTGCCGATCTGCCGCGCCGCATAGACAAGTCGCTTGAGTGGCAGGTTGAGCTGGCTGACGAAAATCCAGGCCGCCGCAGTGGACAACAAACCGATGCCGAGGAACCAGCCGAGCACGCTCCAGATCCGCTGTCCGCGCAGCGGGTAGGCGTACAGCGGCACCTGCAGCCAGTCAGGTCCGAGGCGCGGTGCACGCACCCAGATCGCCGTGTCAGGCTGAATGCGCACCCGCACCTCCGTACCCTCACCGAGTTCCGTCTGCATCTGCCGCTGGAAGATCTCCGTGTAAGGCCAGTGATATTCGCTCGGCGGCACATCCTCCGCGCTAACCCGCTGCACCCCGGCAGCCTCGGCAATACGTTCGCGGTTCTGCTCGTCAGCCGCCCAGTAAGCGCGAAGCGTCAACGCGGCGCCGTGGCTGTACTGCCGATCGACCATGACGTCCTCGTTCATCATCAGGTACACCAGCATCAGTACCTTGGAGAAGAGGACGACGATCAGCACCATCCAAAGGGTGCGGGCGAAGAAGCTTTGCGGGAACCAGAGCGGGGTTTTCATAAACAAGCCGATTTTGACCGCGGGAGGCTGGACCAAGAGGCCAGCGATGTGGGGTTTCACAGTGAAGACTGGGTCGGACGCTGCTTCGCTTTAGCCAACCGAGTCGGACAAGGGTGGTGGGCTAAAGCCCACCCTGGGAGACTGATGACTCACAACGTGATCCGCAAGCCATCCAGTGTTGCAGCCTGAGAAAAGCACTGCACCCCAATCGGGCTCAGCGCCGCCAGCATGAGCCGGCTGCTATTTGTTGCCATCGGGCACGAACACATAGCCAACGCCCCAAACGGTCTGGATATAACGCGGCTTGGATGGGTCCGGCTCGATCAGCCGGCGCAGGCGGGAAATCTGCACATCGATGGAACGTTCGAGCGCATCCCACTCGCGACCGCGGGCCAGGTTCATCAGCTTGTCGCGGGTCAGTGGCTCGCGAGCGTGCTGCACCAGCGCCTTGAGCACGGCGAATTCACCGGTGGTGAGCATGTGCACCTGATCGCCCTTCTTCAGCTCACGGGTGCCGAGGAACAATTCGTAGTCACCAAAGGTGACGGTCTCGTCTTCGCTGCCCGGCGCGCCTGGCACCTGTGGCGCCTGACGGCGAAGCACCGCACGAATCCGCGCCAGCAACTCACGAGGGTTGAAGGGCTTGGCCAGATAATCGTCGGCGCCCTGCTCCAGTCCCTGAATCCGGCTCGCCTCGTCGCCCTTGGCAGTGAGCATGATGATCGGAATCTGATTGCCGCCGGTGCGCAGCCGGTTACAGGCCGACAGGCCGTCCTCGCCCGGCATCATCAGGTCCAGCACTACGAGATGAAACAGCTCGCGGCTAAGCAGACGGTCCATCTGCTCGGCACTTTCCACCGTCCGAACGCGGTAACCCTGCTCATCGAGAAAGCGCTCGAGCAAGCGCCGCAGACGGGCGTCATCGTCAACAATCAGGATCTTTTCGCCTTCGTTGGCAGGTGCGGTGCTGCTCATGAGAACTCCCGGAATGATCGACGGCGCATTATGCGCGCAGTGAAGTAAACGCAACTGACAGCCATTGTTAGCAGATTTTGCGGTGCCTGGCCGAGGGCCAAAAGAATGAGTCGGTGCGCCTGGCCCGGGTTTTTCGTCCGGCTTGCGGCCTCAAATGCTCTGCTGCCCTTATAATCGCGCCCTTTCGCGCAGGCACGGCCTGCATGGTTTGACTGACCCAGGTAGGTTCATGGACAGCATCAACTCCCGCATCGCCGCAGAACTGGGCGTGCGCCCGCAACAGGTTGCCGCCACCGTGGCGCTGCTCGACGAAGGCTCCACCGTGCCTTTCATCGCCCGATACCGCAAGGAAGTCACCGGCAGCCTCGACGACACTCAGCTGCGCATGCTCGAGGAACGCTTGCGCTATATGCGCGAGCTGGATGACCGTCGCGCGTCGATCCTTGCCAGTATCGAGGAACAGGGCAAGCTCACGCCCGAGCTGAAGCGCGAGATTGACCTTGCCGACACCAAGACCCGTCTCGAAGACCTTTACCTGCCCTACAAGCAGAAGCGCCGTACCAAGGGCCAGATCGCCCTGGAAGCCGGTCTCGGCGAATTGGCCGACGCGATCTTTGCCGATCCCGAGCTCAATCCTGAAAGCGAGGCCGCCCGCTTCGTCGATGCCGAGAAAGGCTTCGCTGACGTCAAGGCGGTACTCGAAGGCGCCAAGTACATCCTTATGGAGCGCTTCGCCGAAGATGCCAACCTGCTGGCCAAGCTGCGCGACTTCCTCAGCCACAACGCCACCCTGAGTGCGCGCCTGGTGCCGGGCAAGGAGCACGAAGGAGCCAAGTTCAGTGATTATTTCGAGCATGACGAGCCGCTCAAGAGCGCCCCGTCGCACCGCGCACTGGCGATCTTCCGTGGTCGCAACGAAGGTGTGCTCAGCGTCAGCCTGAAGGTCGGAGACGAGGCGCCGGGCACCATGCACCCGGGCGAAGTCATGATCGGCGAGCGCTTCGGTATCTCCAACCGCGGACGCGCAGCGGACAAGTGGCTCGGCGAAGTGGTGCGCTGGACCTGGAAGGTAAAGCTCTACACGCACCTGGAAACCGACCTGCTCGGCGAGCTGCGCGAAAAAGCCGAGGACGACGCCATCGGCGTTTTCGCCCGTAACATGCATGACCTGCTGCTGGCCGCCCCCGCTGGCCCACGCGCTACCCTGGGCCTCGACCCGGGCCTGCGTACCGGCTGCAAAGTCGCGGTGGTCGATGCCACCGGCAAGTTGCTCGATACCGCCACCGTTTATCCGCATGCACCTCGCAACGACTGGGACGGCACACTGGCCGTGCTGGCCAAGCTCTGCGCCAAGCATGCTGTAGACCTGATCGCCATTGGCAACGGCACAGCCAGCCGCGAAACGGACAAGCTCGCCGCCGACCTGATCAAGCAGGTACCAGGCCTCAAGCTGACCAAGGTCATGGTCTCCGAAGCCGGCGCTTCGGTTTACTCGGCCTCGGAACTGGCCGCCAAGGAATTCCCGGATCTGGACGTTTCGATTCGCGGCGCCGTATCCATCGCGCGCCGCCTGCAAGACCCGTTGGCCGAACTGGTGAAGATCGAACCGAAAGCCATCGGCGTCGGCCAGTACCAGCACGACGTTTCCCAGCTCAAGCTGGCACGCTCGCTGGATGCAGTGGTCGAGGACTGCGTGAACGCCGTCGGCGTGGACGTCAACACCGCCTCGGTGGCGCTGCTGGCGCGCATCTCCGGCCTCAACACCACCCTGGCGCAAAACATCGTCGCCTACCGTGACGCCAACGGCGCGTTCAAGGCGCGCAGCGAGCTGAAAAAGGTGCCGCGGCTGGGTGACAAGACTTTCGAGCAGGCCGCGGGCTTTCTCCGTGTGATGAATGGCAGCAACCCGCTGGACGCCTCGGCGGTGCACCCCGAGACCTACCCGCTGGTCAAGCGCATCGCCACCGACACCGGCCGCGATATCCGCTCGTTGATCGGCGACTCGGCCTTCCTCAAGCGCCTCGATCCCAAGCAATTCACTGATGAGAGCTTCGGTCTGGTCACCGTCAGCGACATTCTTCAGGAGCTGGAAAAGCCCGGCCGCGATCCGCGCCCCGAGTTCAAAACGGCCGAGTTCCAGGATGGCGTGGAAAAGCTGAGCGATCTGACCCCTGGCATGGTGCTCGAAGGTGTGGTCACCAACGTGACCAACTTCGGTGCCTTCGTCGACATCGGCGTGCATCAGGATGGCCTGGTGCACATCTCGGCGCTGTCGGAGAAGTTCGTCAAGGACCCCTACGAAGTAGTCAAGGCCGGCGACATCGTCAAGGTAAAGGTCATGGAAGTGGATATCCCGCGCAAACGCGTCGGCCTGTCCATGCGCATGAGTGACACCCCCGGCGAAAAGCCGGAAAACATGCGCGGCGGCGGCAACAACCGCAGCGGACAGGGTCGCGGCGAGCGCGCGTCCGCTAAGCCGGAGACCAAACCGGCGCCGGCCAACAACGCCATGGCGGCGCTGTTTGCCAATGCCAAGAACCTGAGGAAATAAGGTGCGTGAAGCCGAGTCAGTGGGAAGCAGCAGCGCTTTCGGGCGCCTGCTGGGCCTTGAGATTGTCGAGGTCGCAAATGGAGAAGCGCTGCTGCGTCTGGCCATGCATGATGGCTTGCGCAACCTGCACGGCAAGCTGCACGGCGGCGCGCTGTTCTCGCTGATCGACACGGCCATGGGCCAGGCCAGCCACAGCCTCAACAACGGCGAACCAAACAGCGTGACCCTGGAGTGCAAGGTCAACTACATTCGCCCGGTGACCGAAGGCGAGCTGACCTGCCGCGCCTGGGTGGTGCATGGCGGCCGGCGAACCCAGGTGATCGAAGCTGACGTCCACCAGGGTGAAAAACTGATAGCCAAGGCTCAAGCGACCTTTTCGGTCATGTGAGTCAATGGGTCGCAGCCCAGGACCAGCTTGCGACTCACTCATCGATTCCGCGCTGAGCCCGCTGTCGCCCGGGAAGAGCGCTGGCGGAGCCGGCCCCTTGCCTGGCCTCGTCACGCGGCCCAGCGCAATCCGAAAGACCGAGCGCCCCGCGAATAGAGCAGGAACCGCCCTGCGCTGGAAACGCTCTGTAGCGGTGCGCGGTCCAACGCTGACGGCCTCTTGTAGAGCGTAAGATCCACCCCCATATTGTGCCGACTGATGCGTGAAGGAATTCCCAATTGAGCGATCTTCTCTCCCACCGCCTGGCGTTGCTGGCCGAGCACCACAACCTGTCGCTGCTCTCGCAATGCCTGCATGGGATCGAGCGTGAATGCCTGCGCGTCGATAACGATGGTCAACTGGCGCTGACGCCGCACCCGCGGGCGCTGGGTTCGGCGCTGACGCATCCGAAGATCACCACGGATTATTCCGAAGCGCTGCTGGAATTCATCACCGGCACCGAAACCGATCCGCAGAAGACGCTCACTGAGCTGGACGCCATTCATCGGTACACCTACAGCAAGCTGGGCGACGAATTCCTCTGGAGCCCTTCAATGCCGGGCCAGCTGCCGGCAGAGCCACAGATTCCGATTGCCGAATACGGCAGCTCCAACATCGGCCGGCTCAAGTATGTGTACCGCCAGGGCCTGGCCCTTCGGTACGGCAAAACCATGCAGTGCATCGCCGGCATTCACTACAACTTCTCGCTTCCGGAAGCGTTGTGGGCGACGTTGCAGGCCGATGATGGGGACAAGCGATCCGCGCAGGAGTACCAGTCTTCTCGCTACATCGCGCTGATCCGCAACTTCCGCCGCTACAGCTGGCTGCTGATGTATCTGTTCGGCGCTTCGCCAGCTCTGGACGCCAGCTTCATGCGAGGCCGCTCGCACCAGCTCCAGCAGCTCGACGACGACACCCTCTATCTGCCCTACGCTACCAGCCTGCGCATGAGCGATCTGGGCTATCAGAGCAATGCCCAGGCCGGGCTCACGCCTTGTTATGACGACCTGCCGAGCTACACCACCAGCCTGCACAAGGCGGTATCGACGCCCTACCCCGAGTACGCGGCGCTGGGTACCAAGGACGCGGAAGGCAACTGGCAGCAGCTGAACACCAACGTCCTGCAGATCGAGAACGAGTACTACTCGAACATCCGCCCCAAGCGCGTCACGGGCACCGGCGAACGCCCGTTGCACGCCTTGCGCGCGCGCGGCATTCAGTACATCGAAGTGCGCTGCCTGGACATCAACCCATTCCTGCCGCTGGGCATCGACCTCCAGGAAGCACGTTTCCTCGACGCCTTCCTGCTGTTCTGCACCTTGCAGGAGAGCCCCTGCCTGGTCGAAGGCGAATGCCGCGCCAGCAATGACAATTTCCTCAAGGTAGTCAAGGAAGGCCGCAAGCCCGGTCTGGAACTGCGCCGCCGCGGCGAGAGCATCAGCCTTCAGGACTGGGCGAGTGAGTTGCTCGGGGAAATCAGCAAGGTCGCTGCAATACTGGACCGCAGTCATGGCGGCGACGCGCACGTCGAGGCACTTTCTGCACAACAGGCGAAGGTTGCAGACAGCAGCCTGACACCATCAGCCCAGGTACTCGAAGCGCTACGCGCCCACGATGAGAGCTTCAGCCAGTTTGCGCTGCGCCAGACGCGCCTGCACGCCGAGCATTTCCGCGCACAACCACTGACGGCAGCGGATATGGCCTGGTTCGATCAGACCGCTAAGCAATCCCTGGCGCAACAAGCCACCATGGAAGCCGAAGACACGCTGGATTTCGACAGCTTCGTCGAAGACTATCAGCGCAGCCTGACGAGCCTGAACGCGCCGTAAACCGTAGTTACGGCGACCGGTAGACGCGCCAGCTCCACGGCTGGCGAGTCAAATCGGGCCATCGCGGCTTTGCTTGAACCTTCTCCTCTTTTTATTGGCTCTCAGGTTCTGCCCCGGCAGCAGGGTGGGCTTTAGCCCACCGCTTGCCTCTCAATCGCCCTATGCCTCGTCTGTTGTACGCCGGCACTCACTTTGGTGGGCTGAAGCCCACCCTACCGTCCCCCATAGCTGCCGCTTGCAGCCGTGGGGGGACAACAAACGAGCCCAAACACCAGAACAGCTAAAGCGCCTTTTCGAAAATCTTCGAGTTGCGCTGGAAGTTGTACAGCGAGGCACGCGCCGCCGGTAACCGCTCGACGCCACTGGGCTCGAAGCCACGCTCACGGAACCAGTGCGCGGTGCGGGTGGTGAGCACGAACAGAGTTTTCAAGCCCAGCCTGCGCGCCCGGGCTTCGATGCGCTCAAGCAGTTCGTCGCCGCGCCCGCCGTGGCGGTATTCGGGATTCACCGCCAGACACGCCAATTCACCGGAATCCGAATCAGCGATGGGATAGAGCGCTGCGCAGGCGATGATCAGGCCGTCGCGCTCGACGATGCTGAATTGCTCCACTTCGCGCTCCAACACCTCGCGCGAGCGGCGCACCAGGATGCCCTGCTCTTCCAGCGGCGTGATCAGATCGATAAGGCCGCCGACGTCTTCGATGGTCGCCTCACGCAGCTGTTCGAACTGCTCCTGGGTCACCAGCGTGCCGTCGCCGCCGTCACGGGTGAACAGCTCGTTGAGCAGAGAGCCGTCCTCGGCGTAGCTGATGACGTGGCTGCGCCGCACGCCGCCCTTGCAGGCCTGGGCGGCGGCGTCGAGCAATTCGGCCTGGTAAGTGCCGACGAGGCGCTCAAGATAGGCCGGAATCTGCGGCGGCCGCAGTTCGCGTACCAGCCTGCCGCTTTCGTCGCGCAGGCCCCGCTCGGCCCCGTAAAGCACCAGCTTGTCGGCCTGCAGATCGATGGCAGCGCGCGTGGCGATGTCTTCACAGGCGATATTGAAAATCTCCCCGGTGGGCGAATAACCCAGCGGTGACAGCAGCACGATGGTGCGCTCGTCCAGCAAACGACCGATTCCCTTGCGATCGACCCGGCGCACTTCACCGGTGTGGTGATAGTCGACGCCATCGAGCACACCGATTGGCCGGGCTGTAACGAAGTTGCCACTGGCCACGCGCAATCGCGCTCCCTGCATCGGCGATGCGGCCATGTCCATCGACAGCCGCGCTTCGAGGGCAATGCGCATGTGCCCGACTGCATCAATCACGCACTCCAGCGTCGCTGAATCGGTGATGCGCAGGTCACGGTAGAAGCGCGGCTCGATACCCCGCGCAGCGAGCCGCTCTTCGATCTGCGGGCGCGAGCCAAACGCCAGCACCAGCCGCACGCCAAGGCTGTGCAACAGCACCAGGTCGTGGACAATGTTGGCGAAGTTGGGGTGTTCCAGGCCATCGCCGGGCAGCATGACCACGAAGGTGCGGTCACGATGGGAATTGATATAGGGGGATGAATCGCGCAGCCAAGTGACATAGTTGTGCATTGCAGAAGCCTTCAGGTAGCAGCTTTTTCAGTCCGGGAGCCGGGTCAAGGAACGGGTTGCATGGAGCAGATTCACCTCGCGATCAGATCGCCAAACCTGCTCCTATCCTCGGCTCGCCGGTTGCAGGCAATAGTGTTCGATCATTCCGCGTAGCAACCTCACGGTGGGTTCGATTCGGTCCAGATCCAGATACTCGTCAGGCTGGTGGGCGCAGGCGATATCACCTGGGCCAAGCACCAGCGTCTCGCACCCAAGCTGCTGAAGATAAGGCGCTTCGGTGGCGAAGGCCACTGCCTCGGCAGCATGCCCGGTGAGCCGTTCTGCAAGCTTGACCAGTTCGCCATCGGCGCCCTGGTCAAAGGCCGGCACACTGGGAAACAGCGGCGCGAGATCGATCTTCACCTGATGCTTTTCGGCAACCGGACGCAAGCGCCCGGCAATCGCTTCGCGCAGCTGCGCCGGATCCATGCCGGGCAAGGGCCTGAGGTCATATTCCAGCGAGCACTGGCCGCAGATGCGATTAGGGTTGTCGCCGCCATGGATACAGCCGAGATTGAGCGTTGGCTGCGGTACGTCGAACAGCGGGTTGTTGTACTGACTCTGCCACTCGCGCCTCAGCGTGATCAGCTCGCCCATGACGTCGTGCATCGCCTCCAGCGCGCTGTGCCCATAGGCCGGATTGGAGGAATGGCCGCTCTGCCCGTGAATCTCGATACCTTCCATCATGATGCCCTTATGCAAACGCACCGGGCGCAGTCCTGTCGGCTCGCCGATCACTGCCGCACGCCCCAGTGGGCGCCCGGCATCGGCCAGCGCGCGGGCGCCGGACATGGAGCTTTCCTCGTCACAGGTCGCGAGGATCAGCAGCGGCTGGCGGAACGGCTTGTCGAGCAATGGCAGCACGGCCTCGATGACCAGCGCGAAAAAACTTTTCATGTCGCAAACGCCAAGGCCGTACCAGCGGTCATCGGCTTCGCGCAACTGCAGTGGCTCGGCTGTCCACAACTCGGCATCGAAAGGCACGGTATCGCTGTGTCCGGCCAGGACCAGACCGCCCGGGCCGCTGCCGTAGCTGGCGAGCAAGTTGAATTTGCCGGGGGTGATCTCCTGCACCTCACAGGCGAAACCGAGGTCACCGAGCCATCCTGCGAGCAGGTCGATGACCGGACGGTTGGTCTGGTCCCAATGGGCCTGGGTGCAGCTCACCGACGGCGCGGCAATCAGCGCAGCGAATTGGTCTTTAAGCGAGGGGATGGGCACCGACAGCCTCCTGAAAGACGAATAATGTGGTGCTCAGTGAAACATGAAACGCGCCGCCGCAGCTTTACCGCTGGGTAAAAACAGCGGCGGCAGGGCGATCAGACAAAGATTGCCTTGAGGATGGTGAAGAAAACGATCGCCAGGAAGGCGCCGGCGGGCAGAGTGATCAGCCAGGACATGAAAATCGACCCAACCACGCCAAGGTTCAGAGCGCCGATACCGCGCGCGATGCCAATGCCCAGCACCGCGCCAACCAGCGTATGGGTAGTCGACACCGGTAGACCGATCGCGGAGGCACCAACCACCGTGGTCGCAGTCGCCAATTCCGCGGCGAAGCCACGGCTCGGCGTCAGCTCGGTGATTTCCTTGCCGATAGTGGCAATCACCTTGTAACCATAAGTGGCCAGACCGATGACGATACCTACTGCGCCGAGCAAGAGCACCCAACCCGGCACTGCCGACTTGGCGGCGATTTCCGCCGCGCCACCGGACTGGATGACACCAACCACAGCCGCCAGCGGACCAACGGCATTTGCCACGTCGTTGGCGCCATGGGCAAAGGCCATGGAACAGGCAGTGAAGATCATCAGTACGGCAAAAACCTTTTCCACACTGGCATAGTGGAAGGTGCGATCAGCCTCGACGTCGACCTTGATCCGCGACAGCAATCCAATCCCGACCAACATCACCAGCACGCCGATGGCAAACGCCATCAGGATGCCCTGGCCGCTGCTCAGGGTCAGGCCGACATGCTTGAGGCCCTTGGTAACCGTCATCAGCGCAACCATGAATCCGGTCAGGAACATGTACAGCGGTACGAAGCGCTTTGCGTTGAGGAACGGATCATCGGTGTTGATGATGAGCTTTTGCACGCTCATGAACAGCCCGAACGCAACGATGCCCGAGAGCATCGGCGTCACCACCCAGCTCGCCACGATCGGGCCAATGGCGTCCCAATGCACGGCATCGGTAGACACACCCACGGCGGCAAAGCCGATGACCGCGCCGATGATCGAATGCGTGGTGGAAACCGGCCAGCCTTTCATGGTGGCGATCAACAGCCAGGTGCCGGCGGCCAGCAACGCCGACATCATGCCCAGCACCATCAAGTCAGGGGAGATCACCTCCGCGTCGACGATGCCGTTCTTGATGGTCTCGGTGACTTCGCCACCGGCCAGATAGGCACCGCAAAACTCGAAGATCATGGCCACAACAATGGCCTGCTTGATGGTCAGCGCCCGGGACCCGACCGAAGTACCCATGGCGTTTGCCACGTCATTGGCGCCCACGCCCCAAGCCATGAAGAAACCGAATGCGCAGGCAAGCACCAGGAGTACGAAGCCGTATTCCGCGATAAAAGACATAAGGAATTACCTGTTGAACCCAGAAAGGATGCTGGCGCCTCAGCGCGCCAGCAGTTGTTCCAGACGGTTGCCGACGCGCTCGGCACGGTCAGCCACGTCACCGATCCATTCGATGATCTTGTAGAGAAACATCACGTCTACTGGCGGCAATTCCTTTTCCAGCTTGAACAGCGCACGGCGCACCGTGATCTGCATACGGTCGGTTTCACGCTCGATTTCCTCGAGCTCCTCGACCATCTTTTCCACCAGGGTAGCTTCTCGGCCGGCAAAGCCGGTTTCCAACAGCGAGTCCAGTTCCTTGAGCGCCTTCAAGGCCTGGCAGCTGGCGTCGACGCTGCGCTGAACGAAGGCAAGCATTTCCGGCTGCAGGGCAGGCGGGATGGTCATGCAGCGCCCCAGCATCAGCCCGGCGATGTCCTTGGCACGGTTGGCAATTTTGTCCTGTACACTCAGCAGCTCCAGCAGATCCGAGCGCGGAACAGGCAGAAACAGGCTCTTCGGCAGATGCTGGCGGACGCTCTTCTTGAGCTTGTCGGCCTCGTTTTCCAGTCGGGACATCTCTTTCTGGATCTGTTCGACCCGATCCCAGTCTTCTGTCGTGATCGCCTGGAACAGCGGAACCAGATTGGCCGCGCACTCGTGAGACTTGGCCATGTGCTGCTGCATCGGACCGATGGGTGAGCGTCCGAACAGGCTGACGAAAGGATTGATTGGCATAGGGAGCACCCCGGCTTCAGAAGGCGGCAAGTATACGGACGGCCCCTGGCGGCCGCCACCGCACGTCATCAAGCTGAAATATATTCACTATAGGCATCGTCCAGGCACATGCAGAAAGAAACCGAAATCAAGCTGCGCGCCAGCCGCGAAACTCTGGCAGCACTACGCGACCATCCGCTGCTGAAAAAGCGCAACAAGAGCGGCTGGGAACGCCACGAACTCTTCAATCAATATTTCGACACGCCCGAGCGCGAGCTGGCTCAGGCGAAAGTTGCGCTGCGCCTGCGTCGCGACGGCGACCAGTTCATCCAGACTCTCAAGAGCCGTGGCCAGAGCGTTGCCGGGCTGTCCGAGCGCAACGAATGGGACTGGTATTTGGACAAGGCCAAGCTGGACACCAAGAAACTCGACGACGAGTGCTGGCCAGCCAGCCTTGCCGAGCTGGACAAGAAAACCCTGAAGCCGATTTTCACCACTGATTTCGTTCGCGAGAAAGCCGAAATTGCCTGGGGCCGCGGCAAGGCCAAGGTGGTCATCGAAGCAGCGCTGGACCTGGGCAAGGTCGTGGTAGGCAAGCAGAGCGAAGAGATCTGCGAGATGGAACTTGAGCTGCGCCAGGGTGAACCCGAAGCCCTGCTGGAGCTGGCCGCAGAACTGGCCGCCGACCTTGCGCTGATGCCCTGCGATATCAGCAAGGCCGAGCGCGGCTACCGTCTGTATGACGCCGACAGCTACTCGCTAAGCCTGCCAGCGCCCCAACTCGACGCAACGATGCCGCTCGATGATGCCTTCGCCGCTCTGGCCTGGCAGTTGCTCGGCAATAGCCAGCGGCTGGCTGAGCAATACCGCTTCAATGGCCGCTGGAAGTTGCTGGGCGAGTGGCTGCAACAGCTGGTGGAATTGCGCGCCTTGCTTGGCAGCCTCGGCCAGGCCGCACCGCGCGCCAGCAGCCGCGAGCTGCGTGAACAGCTCGATGCACTGATTCAGGACTGGCGTCCGCGTATCGAGGCCGGCCAGGACGATGAAGCCACCCGCAAAAGCGCGCCCGACGAATTCGCTGCCGAACTGGCCCAACCCCGCTGGGGCCTGTTCTCGCTGAAGGCCTCCCTGTGGCTGCTGCAGCGCGGCTGGACGGCTGATCGCAACAACCGCGGCAACCGTCAAGGCGCCGCTGAGCTGGGCAACTGGCTGCCTCGCCAGCTCGGCGAAGAAGCCGAAGCGTTGCAACTGCTGCGTTATCAGCAGCAACCCGAAGACCTCGCCGAACAACGTCCACGCATGGAGCGCCTGCTGGTCTGGCTGCATCTGGCTCGTACAACGCTCGAACTTCCGGAAATCGACCGCCTCTACGGCGAACTGGCCAAGCTCTACGAACTGGCCGGCCAGCCATTGGACGACGAGCAGCTCCATTCCCGGATAGAACAGGGGCGAGTGGTCTGGACACTCAAGCCCTGGAAGCTGCTGACAAAAAAATAGGCTCGAGACTGGCACTCAGCATAGGGTGGCCGGGCGGCGCTCCGCTTTAGCCCACCGCTATCGCAAAGTCGCGTTACCGGCGCCTGACCTGTGCCCGCCCACCAGAATCTGGTGGGCTGAAGCCCACCCTACATGACTGTACCGACTCATCAGATGGCGCTCTGACAGCGGAGCCACGGTGAATACAAAAAAGCGACGTCCACTGCTTACCGCCGCAGTCGGCGCTTCGCTCAGGTGCGTCGCCATCCGTCGATCGTCGCGACGAGGCCGCAAAGTTGGACCGGTCAGGCAGACAACGCGCGGTTTTAACGGCAAGCTTGCCCTTCGTCTCCGCCACGTTCGAAAGGCCTAATGCCCGTGTTGAATTCGCCTGCCCAGGACCGCTTCCTCGATCTCAACGACCTGCTGCGCGATCTGGTCGCTCAGGGTCGACTGCAGCAGGAAACCGCCGAACAGTGCCTGACTCAGCGCCGCAGTGCGGCAAACAGCCAGCAACATCCGCTGGAGTTTCTCGGCGCTCAGCAACTCGATGACCTGGCCCGCCCCGGTAAGAAACTGGACCTCGAAACGCTGACCGTCTGGCTCGCCGAGCAGGCAGGGCAGCCTTATCTGCGTATCGACCCGCTGAAAATCAACGTTGCCGCGGTCACGCCGTTGATGTCATACGCCTTCGCACAGCGGCACAAGATCCTCGCCGTGGCGGTGGACAATTCAGCGGTCACCATCGCCAGCAGCCAGCCTTTCGTGAAGAGCTGGGAAGCCAACCTCACCCATGTGCTCAAACGACCGATCAAGCGTATGGTGGCCAATCCGGTCGACCTGCAGCGTTTCACGGTGGAGTTCTATCGGCTGGCCAAGTCGGTCAGCGGCGCTACCGCCAATGATCAGAAGATCAGCGGAACCGGCAACTTCGAGCAGCTGCTTAACCTCGGCGCCAGCGACCAGGAGCCCGACGCCAACGACGCCCATGTGGTGAACATCGTCGACTGGCTATTCCAGTATGCTTTCGACCAGCGTGCCAGCGACATCCACATCGAACCGCGCCGCGAGCAGGGCAGCGTGCGTTTTCGCATCGACGGCGTGCTGCACAACGTCTATCAATTCCCGCCCCAGGTGGCTATGGCGGTGGTCAGCCGGCTCAAATCGCTGGGGCGCATGAACGTCGCCGAGAAGCGGAAGCCGCAGGACGGTCGGGTCAAGACCAAAACGCCAGATGGCGGCGAGGTCGAGCTGCGCCTCTCGACCCTGCCGACTGCGTTCGGTGAAAAGATGGTGATGCGGATCTTCGATCCCGAAGTGCTGCTCAAGGGGTTCGATCAGCTGGGTTTTTCCGCCGAAGACCTGCGCCGCTGGCAGACCATGACCGGCCAGCCCAACGGCATCATCCTCGTCACCGGGCCGACCGGTTCGGGCAAGACCACCACGCTGTACACCACGCTCAAGCAGTTGGCGACGCCGGAAGTAAACGTCTGCACCATCGAGGACCCGATCGAGATGATCGAGGGCGCCTTCAACCAGATGCAAGTGCAGCACAACATCGACCTGACCTTCGCCAGCGGCGTGCGCGCACTGATGCGACAAGATCCGGACATCATCATGGTTGGCGAGATCCGTGATCTGGAAACCGCCGAAATGGCTATCCAGGCCGCGCTGACCGGCCACTTGGTGCTTTCGACGCTACACACCAACGACGCACCGAGCGCCATCACTCGCCTATTGGAATTGGGTGTACCTCACTACCTGCTTCGCGCAACGCTGCTCGGCGTAATGGCCCAGCGTCTGGTGCGCACGCTGTGCCCCCACTGCAAGGCGCCAATCCAATTGGATGCCGACGACTGGCAGGCGCTGACCAAGCCCTGGAACGCGCCACTGCCGAGCAATGCGCATCAGGCGGTTGGCTGCATCGAATGCCGCGACACGGGCTACCGAGGACGTGCGGGCGTTTACGAGATCATGCTGCTTAATGACGCGATCAAGCCGCTGATCACAGCCGACACCGATCTCATCGCCTTACGCCGTCAAGCCTTCAAGGACGGCATGCATAGCCTGCGCCTGTCCGGCGCGCAGAAAATCGCGGCAGGTTTGACCACATTGGAAGAAGTGCTCCGGGTCACCCCGCAGAGCGAGCAGAGGTAGCTAAAGCCTGGCGTAGGGTGGATGTCGCTTTTTAAATCCACCTCGCTGCCAGCAAGACAAGATGGATCGGATCCGCGCAAACCGTGCAGTGCCGAACCCATCGGCGGTCCATCGCCTCAGCCGGCCGCAAACAAATTCTTCTAGCCCCCAGACTTGGATGCCAGCAGCGTGGCCACCTGACTCGGTTCGCAATTGAGGTAGGCAGACGACTGCAGCCATTCCTGATCCGGATACCAGGAAAACATGAACTGCCCGCCCTTCAGGCTATCGACCACCATACGCGCCACTTCCGGGCGTACCGCGGGGCAACCCTGGCTGCGACCGATGCGGCCCTGGGTCGCGATCCAGGCCGGGTTCACGTAGTCGGCCGGATGAATAACGATCGCCCGCTCGCGCGCCAGATCGTTCACACCAGGCTCGAGCCCGTCCATGCGCAGCGAGTAGCCATGCTTGCCGCTATAGCTTTCAGCGGTACGGAACAGACCGATGCTCGACTGATGACTGCCCAGGACATTGGAGAAACGGGTAGCGAGGTTTTCCCCGGACTTCATCCCATGGGCGACGAATTCCTCGAGCAACAATCGCCGCTGCTTAAGGTCAAAGATCCAGAGACGGCGTTCCGAAGACGGCAACGAGAAATCGATCACCGCCAGTCGTTGCGCGGGAGCTGCGCCGTTGTTGACCGCGCATTGCATCGCGGCCACCGCATGGGTGAGGACTTGAACATCCAGTGTCGGGGCGACACGAGAAAGTGACTCCACGACCGGCCGATAGTCAGCGCTGGCCGCCATCAGCGGGGAAGACAGAAGCAATCCCGCTGCCATACAGAGGCTACGTAGCGAACTCATCATTGTCAGAACACCTCGGCGCCGCCAATTCCGAACATTCCCTGTCGGTTGACGACCCAGTTCGCTACCAGGCCAAAGCAATCAATTACAGTAGCGATAGTTAAATCAGACGGGACCTGACAGGCTCCCACATCGTCTGATCGATCATGATCCAATAGCCTGAAAGAGCCTGGTTTTCCAGACGCCACGGCAGTTCGAGCGGCGGAGTCTAGCAGTCAGCTGGTCAGCCAGGAGTGAGGCGTTGTACAAAAAACATACATTCTTTCTGCTCGCCATCCTCGCTTCTGGCGCCGGATCGGTTACGGCTGACCCGACGTTGACTTCAGATGGTTCCCTGGAGCCGGTCCTGCAGGATTTGCCCAATGCCTGCGGCAAGGCTTGGGAGGAGATCGACGAAACCGCTCTAGAGCGGCTATCTGAGCTCTATCGCCGTCAACACTACGAGCCACTGTGGACGTCATATCAGCAGGTCGACGAGCTGCTTGTTCAACTTCTAGCGCTGGCGGACGACGGCATCGATCCAGCGGACTATCAGCTCGAGACCATTCGTCGGGTGATGCAGACCGCCACGCCGCATCCCCGCGACCGCGAGTGCAGCGATATCTTCGTAAGTCACGCCTACTTGTCCGCGCTGCGTCATCTGGCCCAGGGCCGACTGCCGCAAGATCGCACCGAACCGGTATGGCGCAGCCCAGATGTGAGCGCGCAACAGCAAGCCGATGAGCGCCTGCTGCTGATCGCCGCCGAGGGATTGACTCAGCTGGAGCACGCCTTCAACAAGGCGCGTCCGTCGCTGGAGCAGTACCTCAATCTGCGCAAGGCCTATGCGCGATTGCGCAGCGAGCCCTTGCCCGACCACCTTCCGATTCCCGCCGGAAAGACGTTGCGTCCCGGCATGACCGACCCTCGTGTGCCACTGCTTCGGCAACGGCTGAGCGCCGACGGAGACCTGCAAGACGAGGTCATCGCGCCAGACGCCGCCGAGAATCTCTACAGCCAGCCTCTTGAAGAGGCGCTCAAGGGCTTTCAGCGACGCCATGCACTGCAGGACGATGGCGTCCTCGGCAGCGGCACCCTTGCTGCATTGAACGCGACGCCACAAGACCGACTGAATCAGCTGCGGGTGAACCTTGAACGCTTCCGCTGGCTTGCCGGCGATATCGAGCCGCGCTCGTTGCTGGTGGACATCGCCGGTGGCCGGGTGATCTTCTTTCGCGACAACAGCCCGCAATGGGAGGCTCGCGGCCAGGTAGGCCGCGATACCCGACAGACTCCGTCGATCAAGTCGAACGTCACCCGCCTCACGCTCAACCCGACCTGGACGGTGCCACCAACCATCCTGCGTGAAGACAAACTGCCGCGAATCCGCGAGAGCCTCGACTACCTCGCGGAACACAAGCTGCAGGTCCTGGACTACCAGGGTGCGGTGCTCGATCCGGCGACTATCGACTGGAACAACCCGGGCCGGATCCTGCTGCGTCAGGCGGCGGGGCCGGACAATCCACTCGGCAGGGTGGTGATCCGCTTCGCCAACCCCTACTCGATCTACCTGCATGACACGCCGAGCCAGGGGCTCTTCGCCCGCTCGCAACGCGCGTTCAGCTCAGGCTGTGTCAGAGTCGAGTCGGTCATGCAGCTGATCGATCTGCTGCTGACCCAGCCCGAGCGCGACCGGGTAGCCGGGCTGCTGGACGCGGGTAAGACGTACGAATTCCGCCCAGCCGAATCAACGCCGATACTATTGGCCTATTGGACAGCCGAAGCCGATCGCGATGGCCAACCGCGCTTTCGGCCGGATGTATACCACCGCGACCCTGCGCTACTGGACGCCTTGCAAGCAGCCGACCGCGGCCTCACGTTACCTGCTCGCCCATTCGACGTGTCCCAGTAAGTCAATCGGCTGTTACGCGCAACCGCTCGGGACCGGACCGGCGGCTCTGGCAGATTGCCCGTATACCGAGGTCTACTTGCCACCGATACATGCGCCGGTAACGTGCGAACCGCCTAGACTCTGCAATTGACGACAGCATCCACCCGTTCATGGGGGACCGTCACACAAGCTTGAACACCACGATCTTTTTTGCCGCCACGGATAGCCGAGCAGAAGTTTTGAACGACAAGAATTTAGTCAACACATGGAATGAAGCTGACCGGCTGGCCGCGCTGGCTCGATACCGAATTCTCGATACCCCGGCCGAGGCGGCCTTCGATGATCTGGTACTCCTCGCCGCCGAGCTATGCGCCAGCCCCAGCGCCGCCATCGTCTTCATCGACCGGCATCGCCAGTGGGTGAAAGCTTCGGTGAATGTCGATCACGGCAATCGCCCCCGTGACGAATCGCTCTGCGCCAGGGCCATCGCCCATTCCGAACCGCTGGTGATCGAGGACCTCGCCGACGAACCGCTGGCCAAGGGCTCGACCGGCTTTTACGCCGCCGCGGTACTGCGCACCCCCGACGGACTTCCGCTGGGCACGCTGTGCGTCCTGGACAACGAGCCGCGTCAACTGTCGGAGCGTCAGCGCGCCCACTTGCAGGCGCTGGGTCGACAGGTCATGGCGCTGCTTGAACTGCGGCGTAGCCGTGTGGCCAATGAGCGCAATCGGCAGATCATCGATAGCGCTGTGGATTACGCCATCCTCACGACCGATATTCACGGCCAGATCACCAGCTGGAATCAGGGCGCTGAGCGCATTCTCGGATGGCAGCCAGATGAAATCATCGGCACGTCCGCTTCACGCCTGTTCATCGAGGAAGACGTAGCCCGCGGGGCACCCGGGGCCGAGATGGCGACCGCAGCGCGAGAAGGCTCGGCGATCAACGAACGCTGGCATCACCGCAAGGACGGCAGTCACTTCTGGGCCAGCGGCGTGCAAATGCCGCTCAAGGATGATCGCGGCCATCATCTGGGCTTCGTGCAGATCCTGCGCGACCTGACCGAGCGCCTGCACGAGCAGGCCGCCATACGCGAAGCCGAAGAGCGCTACCGCGCGCTGGTCGACCTCAGCCCCCAG
Organism: Stutzerimonas stutzeri; assembly: GCF_024448895.1. Classification (GTDB taxonomy): domain Bacteria; phylum Pseudomonadota; class Gammaproteobacteria; order Pseudomonadales; family Pseudomonadaceae; genus Stutzerimonas; species Stutzerimonas stutzeri_Q. The sequence continues at coordinate 145,481 of NZ_JAMOIC010000005.1, read as the reverse complement.
GTCATCTGGCAATGCGACGCCAACGGACACCTCATCTTCTGCAATCGCTACTGGTGCGATTTCACTGGCATGAGCGCCGAAGCATCGTCCGGCATGGGCTGGCTTGCAGCCGTAGCACCGGATCACCGCGACGCCGTCCTGCAACAATGGCGCAGCGCGCTGAAATCGGGCCAGGCCGGTAATTTCGAAGTGCCGTTGCTGGCCGCAGACGGCAGCCAGCGCTGGTTTCAGGGCAGCGGTGCACCTGTCTACGATTGCGATGGCCGCTTGCTCCACTGGGTCCTGGTGGCACAGGACATACATGAGCGCCGCCTGGCAGAGATCAAGCGTCTCGAGAGCGAAGCGTTTACCCGCAGCCTGTTGGATGCAGCCAGCGAAGGCTTCTACTCCATCGACACCAATGGCCTGGTCACGCTCTGCAACGAGGCCTTCGTCAACCTGCTCGGCTTCGCCAGCAAGGATGAAGTGATCGGACGCCAGCTGCATCAGCTAATCCATCACAGCCACCCGGACGGCTCGCCCTACCCGGTAGAAGAGTGCCCGATCCAGCGGACCGCCAAGACTGGCGAGCCAGCCCACGTTGAATACGAGTTGTTCTTCCGCCTCGATGGCACCAGCCTTCCGGTGGAATATCGCGTCGCCCCGCTCTACCGGGACGAGGTGCTGCATGGCGCCATCTGCACCTTCACCGACATCAGCGAGCGAGCCCGGAGCGATGCGCAGCAGTCCTATCTGCTCGAGCTCAGCGACCGGCTGCACGACAGCGGTAGCCGCATCGGTTTGGCCGACATGATGGCCGAGCGGCTGGCCCATCTGATGGGAGCAGATTGCATCTGCGAAGGTCATCTCGACGAGCGCGACGGCCTGATCATCGACCAGCACTGGCCCGAGACGGCCGGAAAGTCACGAGCCGAGCCCTACCTGCTTGGCGGCTGTGCCCAGACCCTGCGCCTGCGGCTGACCCAAGGGCTGATCGTGCCCTTCGAAGACCTGCTCGACGAAGCCGACTGCCATGGCAATTGCGGCTCCCTGCACGACCATCTGGGCTACCGCAGCCTGTTGCTGACTCCGCTGCTGGAACAGTCCGCCAATGGCAGCTTTCTGCTTTTCGCCAGCCTCCAACCGCGCGGTTGGAGCCAGGCCGACATCTCGCTGGTACGCGAAGTGGCCGAGCGTATCCGCGCCGCATCGGACCGCGCGCGAGCCCGCAAAGCCCTGCTCGAAGCCGAACAGCGCGTCAGCCTGGCCAACGAGATCGCCGCGATCGGCGTCTGGGACTACGACTTCGAGCACAACTCGGTGCATTGGGATTCCCAGCTCAAGGCACTCGCAGGACTGGCCCCCAGCGAGTCGGAGCTGTCCGTGGACGAGTTTCTTGCACGCGTGCATGCCGATGATCGCCGCGCGTTGATCACCGCATTCCGTAATGCGCTGGATGGCGTTGGCGGAGGCGAGCTGAATCTTGACTACCGGGTGTACGACGAGGGCAGCGGCCAGTTCCGCTGGCTGACCAATCGAGGCCGCCGCCTGCTGGATGCCGATGGCAAGGTTCGACTGCTCGGCACAGCCAGGGAAATCACTGCCGAGCGCAACGCCGCCTTGAAGCTACTGCGCATGAACGCCTTGCTCGAGGAACAGATTCAGGAGCGCCAGATCACCGAACAGCGCCAGTCGGTGCTGATGGAACTGGGCGACCTGCTGCGCGGCCAACCTGACAGCGTGACCATTGTCACCGCCGCCGTGCGAGCGCTGGGCATGACGCTCAAGGTGACACGTGCCGCCTTCCTGGCCATCGAGCCGGGCGGCCAGTACGCCACCGTCGAGCGCTACTGGAGCGACGGCGCGCTGGGCGACTACACCGAACGCATGTGCTTCGCCGACTACGGCGACTTCATCTACGACCTGCAGAACGACGAACTGGTGGTGGTCGACGACGTGCTGCATGACCCGCGTACCGCCGCTCAGGCCGCAAGTCTGCGGCTGCGGCGCATCCAGAGTCTGGTGTGCGTGCCGTTGCAGGAACAGGGCGTCCTCAGGGCTGCGCTGATCCTGCTGCAGGACCGGCCACGGCAGTGGGCCGAGGAAGACATTTCCTTCATTCGCGAAGTCGCGGACCGGGCCTGGACGGCCGACGAGCGCATGCGTGCCGAAAGTGCCCTGCGCGCCAGCGAAGAGCAGTTCCGCACCCTGGCGGACAACATGAGTCAGTTCGCCTGGATGGCCGATCCCGCAGGGCGAATCTACTGGTACAACAAGCGGTGGTACGACTACACCGGCACAACGCTCGAAGCCATGCGCGCACTCGGGTGGCGCTCCGTGCATCATCCTGACCATCACGTACGTGTGAGCGCCTCGATGAAACGGGCCGTGGCGATCGGCTCGATCTGGGAAGAAACCTTCCCCTTGCGCGGCAAGGACGGCAAATACCGCTGGTTCCTCGCCCGGGCACTGCCGATTCGCGACGACTTCGGGCAGGTAACCCACTGGTTTGGCACCAACACCGACATCACCGCCCAGGTCACAGCCGAAGAAGCCCTGCGTGAGCTGAACGACAACCTCGAACGCCGCGTTGCCGAACGTACCCGCGAGCTGGCTGAGATCAACCACCTGCTGCACGTCGAGATGGGCGAACGTGAGCGTGCCGAAGAGACGCTGCGCCACGCACAGAAAATGGAAGCCATCGGACAGCTGACCGGCGGCCTCGCCCATGACTTCAACAACATGCTGACGGGTGTTCTGGGCGCACTGGATTTCATTCAACGGCGAGTCGCCAACGGTCGGGTGGATGACCTCGGCCGTTACGTCGACGCCGCAACGAGTTCGGCCAATCGCGCCGCTGCGCTGACCCATCGACTACTTGCGTTCGCCAGGCGCCAGTCGCTCGATCCCCAACCCGTCGACGTCAATCAGCTGGTGGAGTCGATGGAAGACATGCTGCGCCGCACCATGGCCGAGCACATCGAATTCGACACCCGCCTGCAGAAAGACCCATGGCTGGCCTATACCGATGCGCACCAGTTGGAGAATGCGCTGCTCAATCTGGTGATCAACGCACGCGACGCCATGAGCGAAGGCGGCAAGCTCGTCATCCAGACCGGTTCGGTGCAAATCAACAGCGCTCAGCGCGACGGCCCCGAACCAGGGGAGTACGTCACCCTCAGCGTGGCCGACAACGGTTGCGGCATGCCCGCCGAAGTGGTCGCCAAGGCATTCGACCCGTTCTTCACGACCAAACCTATCGGCCAGGGAACCGGTCTTGGCCTGTCTATGGTCTATGGCTTCGTCAAGCAGACCGGTGGCCACGTACGTATCGATAGCACGCCGGGCGAAGGCACCTTGATCACCCTGTTTCTGCCACGCAACCGGGCCCGGGCAGAGCCGCTGGAAGAGCATTACGACACGCCAGTGGCTGTGCAAGGCGCTCAGAGTGACGAAACCGTGCTGGTCGTCGAGGATGAGGCGGCGGTGCGCATGCTGGTGGTTGAGGTGCTGCAGGAACTCGGTTACCAGGTGCTCGAAGCCGTCGATGGCAGCACGGCACAGCCTTATCTGATGGGCGATCAGCGTATCGATCTGCTGGTGAGCGATATTGGCTTACCGGGCATCAATGGCCGGCAGCTGGCGGAGATCGCCAGGCAGCACCGACCGGATCTGCGCGTGCTGTTCATTACCGGCTATGCACCGAATGCTGAAGTACGCGGCGAATTCCTTGGCCCTGGGATGGACATGCTGGCCAAGCCCTTCAGTATCGACATGCTTGCCGCCAAGGTTCGCCAGCTGATCGAGCGCAGCGGCTAGCGGCAAGCGGCAAGGAACTCTGCCGACCACGCCGCACTCTCTACTGAAGGAACCAGCAGAGGTAGAGATCATGCGTAAAACGATACTGGCGGCAATCACCCTGACCTGCGTGCCCTTCGGCGCAGCCATGGCGGACAGCGGTTTCGTCCGGCAGATCCTGTCTTCGGGCGCGACCACTGCGTCCACGTACATGACCTTCCGTGACGACAAGCTGGTCGCAGCCGCGCAAGAGGATGCTGGCAGCTTCGTCGCCAGCGACGGCGCCATTCGCGGGCCGTATCTGGAAGCGATGCTATTGAAAGTACGCGCTGAACAACCGCAGCTGCAGGCGAGCGACATGCAGTTGGCGAACGCCATTCTCGCCGCAGAGCAGCAGTAGCACGAGTACGGCGATCGACTGTCGGCGGTCTCGCCCACAAGGTGGCTCGTATGCACCGCCTTCCATCCATTCGCAGCATCTGGAGAAATCATGAAAAAAACCGCATCCGCCGTCTGGCAAGGTGATCTGAAAATCGGCAAGGGCACCATCAGCACCCAGAGCGGCGCGCTGAAGGACAATCCTTACGGCTTCAATACCCGCTTCGAAGACACACCGGGCACCAACCCGGAAGAGCTGATCGGAGCGGCGCATGCCGGCTGTTTCTCCATGGCACTGTCGATGATGCTTGGTCAGGCCGGCCTTACCGCCGAACGCATAGATACCAAGGCTGAAGTCACCCTGGATAAGGACGGCGAAGGCTTTTCCATCACGGCCATCGCGCTGACGCTGAACGCGAAGATCCCCGGCGCAGACGAAAGCCAGTTCCAGCAAATCGCCAACAAGGCGAAGGAAGGCTGCCCCGTTTCCAAGGTGCTGAACGCGCAGATCAGTCTGAGCGCCACACTGGAAAGCTGATCCGGCAGACAAAAAAACGCCGCCCAACGAGGCGGCGTTTTCCGTTTCGCGGCTCGGAGATCAACCGCGGATGTTGTAGATATCCTTCTCGTTCAACTCGGCGTACTCGTACAGTCGCTTGAGGTAGGCGTTCTGCTGCTCCCACACCTTAGCCGCGACCGGATCCGCTGCAGCGGATGCGTCAACCACTTCGGCCGCCACTTCCTTCAGTCGGGCCAGCACTTCATCGGGTAGCCGGCGAACTTCGACGCCCTGCTCGCGCAGCTGCTCCAGCGCTTCCATGTTCTTGGCGTTGTAGTCGTCGAGCATGTCACCGTTGACGGCGCGGGCTGCGGCGCGAACGATGGCTTTCAGGTCATCAGGCAGGGTATCCCAGGCTTTAAGGTTTACATCCAGCTCGAAGGTGACGTTCGGCTCCTGCCAGCCCGGCGTGTAGTAGTACTTCGAGGCTTTGTGCAGACCCAGCGCGAGATCGTTGTACGGGCCGATCCACTCGGTCGCGTCGATGGCTCCGGTCTGCAGCGCAGTGAATATTTCACCGGCCGGCATGTTGACCACGGTGCCGCCCATCTTCGTCAGTACTTCGCCGCCCAGACCAGGGGTCCGCATCTTCAGGCCCTCGAAATCCTGAACGGAATTGATTTCCTTGTTGAACCAGCCCGCGGTCTGCACTCCGGTAGCGCCACAGGCCATCGGCAGTACGCCATAGGGTTTGTATACCTCTTCCCACAGCTCCATGCCGCCGCCGCGGTGCAGCCAGGCGTTCATTTCTTGAGCGTTGGGACCGAACGGCAATGCGCAGAAGAATTGCGCCGCGGGTACCTTACCCTTCCAGTAATAAGGGGCGCCGTGACCCATTTCGGCGGTGCCGCGCGAGACCGCATCGAACACTTCCAGCGCCGGAACCAGCTCGCCCGCTGCGTACACCTTGACCGTCAAGCGACCGCTGCTCATCTCGTTGACCAGCTTGGCGAAGTTTTCCGCGCCAACGCCCACGCCAGGGAAGTTCTTGGGCCACGAAGTGACCATCTTCCAGTTGAATTTCTCGGTGCTTGCGGTGCCTTCGGGCTTGCTCGCGGTTTCGGCTTCCTTGTTGCAACCGGCCAGTGCGGTCGCGGCCAGACCAACGCCAGCGGCGGCCAGAATTTGACGACGTTTCATGAGTCACTCCTTGTTGTTGTAATGCTGAATCTCGGAACACCGAAATCAGGTGGTTCTAGCTATCATATGGCTACCCCTCACTCAAGCGCCGCGACTACGTACATGCACTACGTACGTAGTACTGCCGGTTGCGACACCTTCGCACAGACGCCTAGAATCGCCGGCCGTCTGGCCATAACAATAAAGGATCTGCCATGTCGAACCATGCCCCTCCACTGCTCGGTCTCGCCAGAGTGATCGATGCGGTGAACGCCCGCTTCGGACAGGCCTGCGCCTGGCTGACCATGTTTCTAGTTCTGGGTACTGCCGTTGTCGTGGTGCTGCGCTACGGATTCGGCATTGGTGCGACGGCCTTGCAGGAGGCCGTCCTTTACGCACACGCACTGGTCTTCATGGGTGCCGCCGCCTGGGTCCTGCAACGTAACGGCCATGTCCGCGTCGACATCTTCTATCAGCGTTTCACCCCGCGCTACCAGGCCTTGGTCGAAGTGCTCGGCACGCTGCTGTTTCTCTTGCCTGTCTGCCTATTTCTCGGCTGGGCCAGCTGGGACTATGTCGCCAACTCTTGGGCAACGCTAGAAGGCTCCAGCGAATCGGGCGGGCTCAAGTTCGTGTATCTGCAGAAAAGCATCATCCTCGTCCTGGTGGCTTGCCTCATCCTGCAAGGCGTTTCCGAGGTCATCAAAGCCGCGTACACCATGGCTGGCCGTCTGCCAGAGCAGGAGGTGAAGCATGGCTGAGTTGATGGCAATCCTGCTGTTCATCAGCATCTGCGCCGCCTTGATGGCTGGCTACCCGGTCGCCTTTACCCTCGGCGGCGTTTCACTCCTGTTCGCCGGCCTCGGCATCGTCACCGGCACCTTCGACGGCGGCTACCTGAGCGCCCTGCCAAACCGCCTGTTCGGCATCATGAACAACCAGACCATGCTGGCCGTTCCACTGTTCGTGTTCATGGGCGTGATGCTGGAAAAGAGCCGGGTTGCAGAAGACCTGCTCGAATCCATGTCCCGTCTGTTCGGCACCTTGCGTGGCGGCCTGGCAATTTCAGTCTGTGTCGTAGGTGCGCTCCTTGCAGCCAGTACCGGCATCGTCGGCGCCACCGTGGTGACCATGGGCCTGCTGGCGCTGCCGACCATGCTGCGCCGCGGCTATGACCCGGCCATCTCCACAGGCACTCTCGCCGCTACGGGCACCCTGGGGCAGATCATTCCACCCTCGATCGTGCTGGTATTGCTGGGCGACGTGATGTCCAGCGCCTACCAGCAGGCGCAGCTGAAGATGGGCATCTTCTCGCCGAAGACCGTCTCGGTCGGCGACCTGTTCGTCGGCGCCCTTCTGCCCGGCTTGCTGCTGGTCGGCCTGTACATCCTCTACATCATCGGCGTGGCCATCTTCCAGCCGAAGAAACTGCCGGCCCTGCCGCAGGAAGAGCTCGGCCCGATCGAATGGGGCAAGTTGATCAACGCCCTAGTGCCGCCGCTGCTGCTGATCAGCGCGGTGCTAGGCTCGATCCTCGCGGGCTACGCAACACCAACCGAGGCCGCGGCGCTGGGTGCGCTCGGTGCGATGTTCCTGGCCTTCTATAAAGGCAAGCTGAACTTCGGCCAGCTGCGCGAGGTGGCGTACGGCACGACCGAAATCAGTGCCATGGTGTTTCTGATCCTGATTGGCGCATCGCTGTTCTCGCTGGTGTTCCGCGGCTTTGGCGGCGAAGCGCTGATCGAGGATGTATTTGCCCAACTGCCAGGCGGCGTGCTCGGCGCCTTCTTCCTGGTGATGGTGGTGATCTTCCTGCTGGGCTTCATTCTGGACTTCATCGAGATCACGTTCGTGGTGGTACCGATAGTCGGTCCGGTGCTGCTGGCAATGGGTCTGGACCCTGTCTGGCTCGGCGTGATGATCGCCCTGAACCTGCAGACGTCGTTCCTTACCCCGCCGTTCGGTTTCGCGTTGTTTTACCTGCGCGGCGTTACGCCCAAATCAGTCCCCACGAGCACCATTTACAAAGGAGTGGTGCCGTTCATCCTGATTCAGATCCTGTTGTTGGTCATTGCCTACCAGTTCCCGGGGCTGGTCACCTGGCTCCCAGAGCAGGTTTACGGAAAATAGCCAAGCAGACGCCCGTTTCGACGGGCGTCTCGCTTTTCGGCCAAGTCATTTAGCGAGACCATAGGGGCCGAGCCCCCATCTCTGCCTACCAATGTCTACCGACCTATGCTGCCCCGCCATGCTTGCCGAGCGCTTTCAAAGGCTCGACGCGTTCCTGTTGCAGTACCAGTCGCTGTGGCGGCCCCGCCCGTTCACCAATCATCAACTGGACTGGGAAGCTGATCATCCCGAGCTCGCATGCTGGCTGCGCAATCGCTCGCTGGAAGACGCAGAGGCCGCGCACAACCACCCCGAGACGCTCATCGCTCCCGCCCCTTTCCCTGCCCTGGCGGCTGAAGCGAGTGTACTGAGTGCAGTGTCCGAGTTGCCCCGAACCATCGCCCCCGAAGTTGACGCGCGCCATTCAGTCGATGTACCTGGCCGCAAATGGCTGCAAATCCAGGCGTTCAACTCCGCCCTTTCGTTTAACCAACGCCCCGGCCACTGGCTTGACTGGTGTGCCGGCAAAGGGCATCTGGGGCGCCAGCTCTCACGCCGCAGCGGCGCCCTTACCTGTCTCGAGTGGGACCCTGCGTTGGTGGCTGCCGGTGCTCATCTAAGCCAGCGGCTGGGCATAGACGCCCATCACCAGCAGCAGGACGTCATGAGAGACGAGGTCAAAGCCCGGCTTGGCTCCAGCATCACTCCCGTAGCCCTGCATGCCTGCGGCGATCTTCACGTGCGACTGATCAAGCTGAGTATCGAGCGGCGCTGCCCGCAATTGGCAATTGCACCCTGTTGCTACAACCGCATCGAGACCGAGGGCTACCAGCCCCTGTCCAAAATGGCGACCGAATCGGCCCTCAAGTTATCCCGGGACGACCTGGGTCTGCCTTTAAGCGAAACGGTAACCGCCGGAGCGCGCGAGCGTCGCCAACGGGACCAGTCAATGGCCTGGCGTCTCGGCTTTGATCTCCTGCAACGCGGCTTGCGGGGTACGAATGAGTACCTGCCGACACCTTCTCTGCCCGGCGGCTGGCTGAAAAAGACCTTCGAGCTGTATTGCCGCGACCTGGCGGCGATGAAAAAGCTACCGAACCCACCGCCCCTGGACTGGGGCGCGCTCGAACAGCGCGGCTGGCAGCGGCTTGCCGAGGTGCGCAACCTGGAGCTGCTGCGGGGCCTGTTCCGCCGGCCGCTGGAACTCTGGCTGCTGCTAGATCGCGCACTTTTACTCGCTGAAAACGGTTATGCGGTCCGGCTTGGCACCTTCTGCCCAGCCGAACTGACACCACGTAATCTGATGCTCATTGCCGAGCGCGGCCTCGCGCGCGCAACCACTTGAACGAAGTCATGCAAACAACTGGCAACAAACAGTTTACTCCCGGCGAGCAATGGCTATAATGGCGCCCATCTTTTAGCCGGTATAGCTCAGCTGGTAGAGCAACTGACTTGTAATCAGTAGGTCCCGAGTTCGACTCTTGGTGCCGGCACCATATAAAGAAAGGCCCACAGCGATGTGGGCTTTTTTTTGTTCCGAAGGTGGCTACATCGATAAGAAACGAGTCCCGCCTTTCCCACCTTCTCTCTTGAGTCGTTTTCAGGCTCTTTGATTACATCGGCGATATTCGTCTGGCATCATCATCCCAAGACCAAACCCTCCGAATAGCCGGCGGGCGAAATTCAAGGGATGGAACATGCCAGAGAGCAGTAACTTCGCCTTTTTCAAAGAACATGCTCCGGTTTTCTTCCAGCTCGCCAATGCGGCCGAGCGCGTGTTCGCCAGCGACCCCAATACGACGCTGATCAAGCTCCGCCAACTCGGCGAGGCACTGGCGCAGGATCTTGCGGCGCGGGCCGGCATCGAGCTGGACGGCACCACCTCGCAGTCAGACCTGCTGTACCGGCTAAGCCGCGAGATCCAGCTCGACGCTAACATCCGCAACCTATTCCACACCCTGCGAATTGAGGGCAACAAGGCCACCCACGAATTCCGCACCCAGCACCGCGAGGCGCTGGATGGGTTGAAGGTCGCCCGCGCGCTCTCCATCTGGTATCACCAGTCGTTCAGTGACGCGGGCAGCGCCTTCAAGCCAGGACCTTTTGTCACCCCTGCCGACCCCAGCGCGCCGCTGCGCCAGCTGCAGGAGCAGATCGAGAAGTTGCGCGCCGAGCTCGGCGACAGCCGTCAGCAACTAGAAAGTAACAACCAACTAGCCGAGCTATTGGGACGAGAAAAGGAAGAGCAAGCCAGTCTCGTTGACCAGATGAACGAGGAAGCGCGCGTCTACGAGCAAATCGCTATGGAACGCGAGGCGGAACTGGCCAAGTCTCGCGGTGAGTTCGAAGCACGCCTGCTGGCGCTGCAGGATCAGCTAGAGAATCAGCCACAGGCTGCCCAGCAAGTCACACGCAGGACACAGCAGGCCAGCAGCCAGTTCGACCTCAACGAAGACCTCACCCGCATCCTCATCGACCAGCAGTTGAACGATGCCGGTTGGGAAGCCGACTCGCTCGACCTCACCTATAGCAAGGGTGCGCGCCCGGAAAAGGGTAAAAACAAGGCGATTGCCGAATGGCCGACCAGCAAGCCGAAAGAAAACGCCGACTACGTGCTGTTCGCCGGTCTCACCCCGGTTGCCATCGTTGAAGCCAAACGCAAGCGCATCAACATTGCTGACCGCATCCCCCAGGCCGAGCGCTATGCACGTCAGCTGACCATTACAGGTGATCTGGATCCGGCCGGGCATGATGCAGGCTGGGCGGACGGCCAGGGCGGCTACTTCAAGGTCCCCTTCGCCTTCGCTTGCAATGGCCGCCCCTACATCAGGCAGCTCGCCGAACAGTCCGGCATCTGGTTCCGTGACCTGCGCAGCCCGGCCAACCTGCGCCGTCCGCTGCAGGACTTCCACACCCCGGACGGCCTGCGCGACCTGCTTCAGCGCAGCCGCGAAGAGGCCGAGTCGAAACTCCAGCAGGAAGGCTTTGCCTATCTCAAGCTGCGCGACTATCAGGAAAACGCCATTCGCGCCGTCGAACAGGCGCTCGCCGACAACCGCCGCCAATGTCTGCTGGCTATGGCAACAGGCACCGGCAAGACGCGCACCATCATTGGCCTGATGTATCGCCTGCTGAAGGCCGAGCGCTTCCGCCGCATCCTCTTTCTGGTCGACCGCAGCGCGCTCGGCCAGCAGGCCATTGAGGCTTTCAACGAAGCGACCTTGGAGCAGAACCACACCCTGGCCCAGATCTACGACGTCAAGGAACTGGGCGACATGGCCGCCGAGGCCGAAACACGTGTTCAGGTTGCCACTGTGCAGGCCATGGTCCGGCGCATCTTCCAGTCGGACAACCCGCCACCCATCGACGCCTTCGACTGCATCATCGTCGACGAAGCCCACCGTGGTTACACGCTTGATCAGGAAATGACCGAAGGCGAGCTGGCAGTGCGCGACTTCAGCCAGTACCTCTCGCAGTACCGTCGCGTGCTCGACTACTTTGACGCCTGCCGCATCGGCCTCACCGCTACGCCGGCCAAGCACACCAGCGAAGTCTTCGGCGCACCGATCTTCACCTACAGCTACCGCGAAGCCGTGGCCGACGACTGGCTCATCGATCACGAACCGCCGATCCGCTACCAGACCCTGCTCAGCCAGAACGGCATCCATTTCGCCCGTGGCGAGACCGTTAGCGTTATCGATACCAGCACTGGCGAGGTGGACGTGGCCGAACTCGAAGACGAGCTCGACTTCGAGATCGAGTCCTTCAACCGCCCACAGGACCTAACCCGCGAACAACTGCGCGAAGTGCGCCTGCTGCTCGACGGGCATGGCTACAGCGAAGTGAACCTGCAGAGCGCCTGGCGCAACCAGACCAATCAGGAGATCGCGGCAAGCATTGTCGGCTTCATCCGCCGCGCGGCCCTCGGCGAGGCCCTGCTTCCATTCGAGCAGCGCGTGGCCAAGGCTATGCAGAGCATCTACGCCTTGCAGCCATGGACCCCAGTCCAACGCAAATGGCTAGAGCGCCTGGCCAAACAGCTGGTCCACGAAGTGGTGATCGACGAGAAACAGATTGGCGAAGCCTTCAGAAATGACGGCGGCAGCACTCGGCTGGACAAGATGCTCGGCGGTCATCTCGCGGTGGTTCTGGAAGAGATCAACGGCCAGCTGTGGACGCAAGCAAGTTGAAACCGGTGATCGCCTTCAAACGCTGGCTCTTGCAAAAACCGACCGTAGTGAATAGTCTTGCGCGCAATACACCCGCCATGCCTATGGCTGCCTCGGCAGTTACGCACAAATTGAGCGGGTTTTTTATGCCTGTAGGTTTTGTCGCATGAGAACCTTCGACAAACCCGCTATCGACATTGACGAGCAGATCGCCCTGCTCAAGGCACGCGGCCTGCAGATCCAGAACGAAGCGCGCGCCCGGCACTTCCTCGAAGCGGTCAGCTTCTTCCGTTTGACGCCTTACATGCGCCCCTTCCAGCGCGTCGACGACCCACAACATGGCTTCCGTACCGACGTAGGTTTCCGCAACCTGACTTGTCTTTACGATTTTGACCGCCGCCTGCGACTGCTGGTAATGGATGCCGTGGAGCGGGTGGAGGTGGCAGCCCGCGCAATGATCAGCAACCACATGGGCCCCAGCCGTGGGGTTCATTGGTATCTGGATGCCCAAGTCTTTAAGCACCAGTACAACCATGAACGCCTGCTCGATACCATCCGCGATAAACAAGTGCGTGCCTTGCGCGACTATGCGCGTGAGTGCAAGAACATCGACCGGCTTCCCGACGATGAGCGCAAGGCGTACCTGAAGCGACAGCGCGCCCATGAGAGCTACGCGCGCCACTACCCGCTGACCTACCGAAATCCAGAGCTGATGCCGGGCTGGGCAATGGTGGAAGAACTGACGCTCGGGGACCTATCTCATCTCTATGCCGGGCTTGCACACGACTCTGATCGCAAATCCATCGCACGGCGCTTGAATCTGGTAGCACCGCTGATGGAGTCGTGGCTGCACACTCTGACCACCATTCGAAATATCTGCGCCCACCACGCTCGCCTCTGGAACCGCGAATTGGGTATTCGACCCAAGCTGCCAGAAAAGCCTAGGTTCCCTTGGCCCGAGCACCTGAAAACAGGTACGCACAAGCGCATGTATCCGGTGCTATCCATCCTGAATCACTTGATGCGCCAGACGAGCCCCCACACCAGTTGGGACAAGCGCCTGCATGAGTTGCTGGCCGACTTCCCCGAGGTCGACCTGCGCGCCATGGGCTTTCCACAACACTGGCAAGACGACCCCTTCTGGCACGCGCCGCTCTGACGCCTGCTACTTAAATACTGTTTGAAGCGAGTACCCCATGACCAACTCCGACATCGTCCAGAAGCTCTGGAACCTCTGCGACGTCCTGCGCGACGACGGCATCAACTACAGCGATTACGTCACCGAGCTGGTGCTGCTGTTGTTCATCAAGATGGAATACGAGCAGGTACAGAACAACGACAGCTTTGGCCACAAGCTGCCCGAAGGCGCGCGCTGGCCGGATCTCGCCGGTGAGTCCGGACTCAACCTGCTCGACCATTACCGGCAAATGCTTCTGGACCTGGGCAAGAACCCGGACCCGCTGATCACCGCTATCTATGCAGATGCCCAGACCCGCCTCAAGGAGCCGCGCCACCTCGAGCAACTGATCAAAAGCCTCGACGGCATCGACTGGTTCAGCGCCCGCGAGGATGGCCTCGGTGATCTCTACGAAGGCCTGCTGGAGAAGAACGCCAGCGAGACCAAGTCCGGTGCCGGCCAGTACTTCACCCCACGCCCGCTGATAGACAGCATCATCCGCTGCGTCAAGCCACAGCCGGGCGAGACCATCCAGGACCCGGCCGCCGGCACCGCGGGCTTTCTCATCGCCGCCGACGCCTACATCAAGCAGCACACCGACGACCTCTACGAGCTGAACGAAAAAGACCGCCGCTTCCAGCGCACCGACGCCTACGTGGGCGTCGAGCTGGTGTCCGGCACCCGCCGGCTGGCGCTGATGAACTGCCTGCTGCATGGCATGGAAGGCGACGCAGAAGGCGTTGTGCACCTGGGCAACGCCCTCGGTCAGACCGGCGCAGGGCTGCCCAAGGTCGACGTGATTCTTTCCAACCCGCCATTCGGCACCGCCAAGGGCGGCGGCGGGCCGACCCGCGACGACCTCACCTACCGCACCGGCAACAAACAGCTGGCCTTTCTCCAGCATATCTACCGCGGCCTAAAGCCCGGCGGGCGCGCCGCCGTGGTGCTGCCGGACAACGTGCTGTTCGAGGCCGGCGTCGGCACCGACGTGCGCCGCGACCTGATGGACAAGTGCAACCTGCACACCATCCTCCGACTGCCCACCGGCATCTTCTACGCCCAGGGCGTGAAGACCAACGTGTTGTTCTTCCAGAAGGGCACGGCCGACAACCCGCGCCAGGAAGAGCACTGCACCAGTCGCGTGTGGATCTATGACCTGCGCAGCAACATGCCCAGCTTCGGCAAGCGCACCCCCTTCGGCCCCACCCACCTCAAGCCGTTCGAAGACGCCTATGGCGAAGACCCGAACGGCAGCAGCCCGCGCGCCGAGAACGCCGAGGGCATCGGCGAAGCCAGCCGCTTCCGCTGCTTTACCCGCGAGCAGATCCGCGAACGCAGCGACTCGCTGGATATCAGCTGGCTGAAGGATGAAAGCAGCCTTGACGCCGCCGACCTCCCCGCCCCGGAAGTGCTGGCCGGCGAAGCCATGGCCGAACTGACCGAGGCGCTGCATGAGCTGGAGGAACTGATGAAGGCGTTGGGGGCTGGAGATGAAGTGGTGGCGCAGAAGCAGTTGATGGCGGAGGTGATGGGGTTGGGAGTGGGGGCCGACGATGAGTGATCTGCCTGCTGGTTGGACTGCTTGCACGCTCGGCGACATTGTCGAACGCATTGAGACGGGCAAAAGCGTCAGGTGCAATGAGCGCCCTCCGCAAGGAACGGAAGATGGGCTGGTAAAGATCAGCGCAGTTACTTGGGGCGAGTTCGATGAGCAGGAAAGCAAAACACTATTCGACTCATCGCATCTCAAACCTGAAGAAAAGATTCAGCTCGGCGATTTCCTGATTTCGCGAGCCAATACGCTTGAGCTGGTTGGCTCGTGCGTGATGGTCAAGAGAATCTCAAAGAACCTCTACCTCAGCGACAAGGTGCTGCGCCTTGTGCTCCCTGACGAGGCCAAGCCGTGGCTGCTAGTCTGTCTGCGCTCTCAGGCTGGCCGTGAGCAAATCGAAAGCCTAGCAACGGGCAATCAGTTATCGATGCGCAATATCTCCCAGCAAGCACTGAGAGAGATTCATATGCCTCTGCCGCCGCTGGCCGAACAAACCCGCATCGCCGCCAAGCTCGACGAGCTGCTGGCCCAGGTCGATACTCTGAAAGCCCGCATCGACGGCATACCCGCGCTGCTCAAACGCTTCCGCCAATCCGTCCTCGCCGCCGCCGTTTCCGGGCGGTTGACGGAAGAGTGGCGTCGCGCTAGCTGTCAAATTCCTGAAGATCAGCCCTTCGTTTACCCGAGTAGAAAGCTTGGTGTGCTTGCACGTTTCATCGACTATCGCGGGAAGACACCGGAAAAAGTTGAGTCGGGTATACCGCTTATCACCGCTAAGAACATCAGACAGGGGTATCTCTCTAGAGAGCCTCAAGAGTTTATTCGCCCCGAAGCGTATGAGGGCTGGATGACACGTGGGATCCCCCAGGTTGGAGATGTTGTGATAACAACCGAGGCACCGCTTGGGAACGTTGCCACAATCGATATCGAGGAAAGGTTCGCGTTGGCGCAACGGGCAATCTGCCTTCAATTTTACGAAGGCTTCTCGTCGGGCTTCGCCGCCATAGCCTTACAGTCACCACTCCTGCAAGAAGAACTGACTCGCCGCTCTACTGGATCAACAGTTAAGGGCATCAAGGCTTCGGTGTTGAAAGAGATTGAGCTTCCGGATCCTGCAATAGAGGAACAAACCGAAATAGTCCGCCGCGTCGAACAGCTCTTCGCCTTCGCCGACCAACTCGAAGCCCGCCTCAAAGCTGCCCAGGCACACATTGACCGCCTGACCCAAAGCATCCTCGCCAAGGCATTCCGCGGCGAACTGGTGCCGCAGGACCCAAACGACGAGCCAGCCAGCGTGCTGCTGGAACGCATCAAAGCCCAACGCGCCGCTGCGCCCAAGGCCAAGCGCGGTCGCCGAGCGGCTACGCTGAGCTGATCCCTCACTTCAGGAAGATACCGAGCCCATGTCCGTCCCGACCTACGACCAGTTCATCGAGCCCATCCTGCGTTTTCTCGCCGCCCGCCCCGAAGGTGCCACGGCGGGTGAGGCTCACGAAGCGGCCGCTCAGGCGCTCGGCCTGAATGAAATGCAGCGACAGGAGACCACCTCCAGCGGCCAGGCCACCTACAAGAATCGCGCAGGCTGGGCGCACGATCGGCTCAAGCGCGCCGGCTATTCCAGCAGTGCCAAGCACGGCTACTGGAAACTGTCCGACGACGGCCTCGCCTTCGCCCAGGCCAACCCGGCTCCGCTGAGCTCTGAGCAGGTCAAGCATCTGGCGATGAGCTTCATGAGTGTGAAGCTGAAGCCGGCGCCGGACGCCGCCTCGCTGGATGGGAGCAGCGACACTCAGGCACTGATCACCCAGGCCGAAATCGCCACCAGCAGCCCACAGGAGCGGCTGGACCAGGCCCTACTCGAGTTGCGCACCAGCGTTGCGGGTGATCTGCTGGATAGCTTGCTGCAGGCCAGCCCGACTCGCTTCGAACATATCGTGCTCGATGTGTTGCACAGCCTGGGCTACGGCGCGAACCGCCAGGCCCTTCAGCAGGTGGGCGGCAGCGGCGATGGTGGCATCGACGGGGTGATCTCACTGGACGCGCTGGGGCTTGAGAAGGTCTACGTGCAGGCCAAGCGTTGGCAAAGCACCGTCGGCCGTCCGGAACTGCAGGCCTTCTACGGCGCACTGGCCGGGCAGAAAGCCAGACGCGGCGTGTTCATTACAACCTCCGGCTTCACCGCCCAGGCCGTCGACTTCTCCCGCTCGGTCGAAGGCCTGGTGCTGGTCGATGGCAAACGCCTGGTCAACCTGATGCTCGATCACGAGGTCGGCGTCAGCTCGCAGCTTTACAAGGTGCCAAGGCTCGACAGCGATTACTTCGACGAATCACTTGGCTGAGCAATCCCCGGCACGCCCCCTCTGTTCACTCATTCGCCTAGACGGCGCTAACGCCAGCTTTTCAGTCGCAAGGATCGCTTATGGAATTGCTGCAAACCGCCAACTCCCTGTTGGGTCCTTTTGGCCGACTAGTCAGCTGGCTACAAAACCGCGCCAACCCGGCTCGCCGCCAAGCCGCACGCATCCTGGAAGCATTCGAGGCCCACGGATTCGAGCGGACGCAAATCAACCGGCTCTTGCCCGCCGATCTGCAGTTGACACAGTTCGAGCTGTCGACTGCCGACGAACTTAAGAAAGTTATCAAACAGTCCCATGTTGACTGGGTGGCGGATTTCCTCGCCCTGAATCCAGACTGGTTGGATGGCGCATCTGAGCAGGCGCATACGCAGATTGACAGCTACAAGAGCCCTGGCGAACTGCAGGCGTGGTTTAGTGATCATGCCCCACGCCCTGATGACGGAGCCATCTACAAGCTCCACCTACTCACCAACGACGCCTCGGCCATAACGCCCGCCTCGTCGGGCTACTACGCCGTGGTGCTTGAAGAGCTTTCCGAGCTCGGCGACGCCTATCTAAGCCGTTATTACCACCTGACCGAGGGTGCACACTTCAACCACACCCCGAGCGTGCTGCATTTGATGCAGATTCTGGCTCTAGCGCATTTGAATGGCGCCATCATGCGCCGCGCGATCTTGCCGAAAGCAAACCTACGCAGGCTAATTCTCTGCCAAGGGCTGATTCCTGAATTGATGTGGAAAGCCAAGCCGCACCCGCTTGAAGCAGACCATGAGTTCTGGGGCCATTTCTCAGGCGACTCACCATGGCTGGCGCAACTGCGCGAGGACACCGAAGCCAGCCTGCTGCAGGCCGGTCTGCATGATGTAGTGGCCAGCATCAACCATGACCGCCAACGCTTCGCCCATCCTCATCTAAACGCAACAGAAAGACTTGATGGCAATTAGCTGCTATAGCCGCTCATTCAGGCAGAGCACGACGGACGTTGCTGACGCCCGAGCCAATATCCAGGCCAGCGCAGTAGGTCTCACTGTGAGTTTGCAGATCCATGAGTCACTGGTGCCCGTCAAGGTCACCGATGATGAAAAGTTAGATTTGAGAAGTTGAGAATATTGATGACCCAAACGTCTGACCAAGCAAGCGTCGAATGGCTGATCCAAGCAATCGAAGCATTACCCTCCGATGACCCTGTTCCGCTCAGGACACCGGGCTACAACAAGTACACCACTCAGAAGGCTCACTGGCTCGGGTGGCTGAATCCTACAGCGGGTACGGGCAGCTACGCTCGCGCCAGCGCCGACGCGCGCGGGGCACGGAACGTGTACAACCGAATCGTCGAACCGAAGATGTTGTTGTGGCTGATAGAAGCTTCCCGGGTCCCGACAAGGCTGGTCGACGCGGCCAAGACAGCGTCCTCGAACGACATGCCGATGCCAACAAGGGCAGCAGCTATTCGCAAACATGTTCCTTGGGCTGAGGTTGAGCGCGCGCTGCTTAAGCGTGACGAAGCAGTATGACGCCCTCAATCCGCCAATAACGCTCCTTCGCCATGGGACTCAGGCTATTGGGGCCATCATCCAGCGATGCCACTCTGCCCTTCTGAAAGAGAGCAGTCTGGTCTGATTCACCTAAAAACAAAAAAGCCCCGCATCAAACGATGCGGGGCTTTTCTGTTTGGGCTGTGTCCTGTCCTTTTAGCCGCTCCTTGCAGCGATTCCTTACGCCAGTCCTGGCGCTTGCGAGATCCGTCGCGGCAGCCATACCGCAGCCCAAACATCCAGGGCTGGGCGCCGTGCTAGGCGATCCATGACGCGGCGGGGCGGGTCAGGGAGCGGCCAGCATCGGCAGCATGGGTATGAACTGCCATGATGGCAAAAGTTCAACTTTTGAAATGAAAAGGCCACCACGGATTAAGTATGGCC
Source organism: Stutzerimonas stutzeri (assembly GCF_024448895.1). Lineage (GTDB taxonomy): Bacteria > Pseudomonadota > Gammaproteobacteria > Pseudomonadales > Pseudomonadaceae > Stutzerimonas > Stutzerimonas stutzeri_Q. The sequence goes on along the minus strand of NZ_JAMOIC010000005.1, from coordinate 126,365 downwards.
ATCATTCTCAAGCATCGGTGTTGGACGTCATACGTCGGCTTGGTGATCCTTTACCTCCCTCTGCGACGCCTTCGTCGACGAACAAGCCTTAGCGGTAAGAAGCCCGAAATACGCGACCTAGACGCAAATAGCCGCCTCGCTTCTGCCGCGTTGGTAACCGTCTCGATACATTTCCGGTGGGCATGAACCGGAACATGAGGCCCTTCTTGCGGTCAGCTGTGCGTCGCCACACTCCAGCGCAACAGATTAGGCAATTGACTGCCATTACGGAGCCAGCAGCCTTCAGGAGCCAGGCCACTCGATGACCGCGATCAAATCCCTCTTCGACAAACTCAAGCTCTACCTCTTCAACGCCTCCTGGATGATGGCCGAACGGCTATTAAACATCGGTGTGGGGTTTGTCACGGCCGTGCTGCTGGCGCGCTACCTTGGCCCCGAGCAATTCGGCATTCTCGCTTACGCCATTTCAATGACTGCCATATTCGCTTCGGCCGGTCATATGGGCCTGGCAGGCCTGGTGGTACGTGAAGTGGTTAAGAAGCCGGACAAAGTACCGGAAACCCTAGGTACCACCTTCATGCTGAAACTCGCCGGAATGGCGATTGGCTATGCCCTGATCCTCATCTATACCCTGACGTTCGAGCAGATCGGCAGCACGGAATTCTGGATGCTGCTGATCGTGGCATCGGCCATCTTTTTTCAGACCTTCGACGTGGTGGAATACTGGTTCCAGTCTCAGGTCCAGGCGAAGTACCCGGCGATCGCCAAATCCACTTCATTGGTCATAGCCGCCGGGATCAAGGTCGCGCTGGTCCTCAGCGGTGCAGGGGTGGTGGCCTTCGCCTTTGCCCACACCGCGCAGTTCATGCTTGCCGCGCTGATCCTGGCGATGCTCTACAAGGGCACGACGGCAGTCTCGCTGACGACCTGGAAGGCCAGTTTCGCCAAGGCCAAGGAGCTGCTGAGCCAAGGCTGGATCATCTACCTGGGCTCGATCTTCGCGGTCGTCTACATGAAGATCGATCAGGTCATGCTCAAGTGGATGGTGGGCGCCGAGGAAGTGGGCGTTTACGCCGTCGCCGCGCAGCTGTCCGAAGCCTGGTACTTCCTGCCTACGGCCATCGTTGCGTCGTTCTTCCCCAAGCTGATCAAGCTGCATGAAGCCGACCCGGCTCGCTTCAACCATCGCTTCCAGCAGCTGTTCGATGTCCTTTTCATTCTCGCAATCGTGGTAGCGATACTGGTGTCACTCGTCGCCGGCCCCCTGATCGCGTTGTTATTCGGTGCCGAATACCAGAACTCCGCATCCATTCTCACCATCCATATCTGGGCGGGCGTGTTCATCTTCATGCGCGCGGCGTTCAGTCGCTGGATTCTGATCGAGGGTGCACTGATGTTCTCTCTGATCACCCAAGGGCTCGGCGCACTGGCGAACATAGGTCTGAACATGCTGCTGATCCCCCGTTATGGCGGCGAGGGCGCGGCCATGGCAACGCTGATTTCCTATGCGATCGCCTCGTATGCCGCGCTGCTGGTGCACAAGAAGACCCGGCCCGTGTTCTTCATGATGACCAAGTCGATGTTCAGTCCAGTCCGTTATGCATTCAGTGCCGTAGGAGTTACCCGATGAGCTTAAAGTCCCTTGTTCGAATCTTGCCGGAGCCGGTCAAAGACCTGCTCAAGGCCGCCCGGGACAACACTCGCCTGGGAATGGTCCGGTTGTTCTCCAGCAACGGATTTCTGTCCTCGGTCTACTACTGCCTGATCAGCCGCGAGTTCGACCGCGAGCACCGTGCGGTGCTACTGGGGCGCCTGCAGTTCGCCCGGCTGATGCAGGGCAAGGGCGAAAACAATGCGTTCCTGCGCCGCAATGTTCACCGGCTGGAGAAAGGCCTGATCATGCGCCCCCGGCGCAGCACCTTTGCCGAAGATTACATCGGCCCGACCGTACGCTGCTTTGCCGATGCCACCAAGGGCGGCGTCATGACCGGTCAGCAACGTTGGGCCAATGATGTGCTCACCGACTATTTCGGAGCGGTGCAGAGCACGCCGCGGATCGACTCGGCACGACGCGAGTTTTCCAGCACCCAGCGCGACGATGACCCCAGCCGCTGCGTGCCTTACCCGCACAGCGATCTGCCGGAATGCCCAGTCAGCTACGACGAACTCATGGTGCTTTTCCGTCGCCGCCGCTCGGTGCGCTGGTATCAGGACAAGCCCGTCAGCAATGAGCTGATCGAGCAAGCCGTGCGCGCCGCGACGCTAGCGCCGTCGGCCTGTAATCGCCAGCCCTTCCGCTTCTATGTCAGCAACGACGCGGCCAAGGCAGCCGACATCGCCCAGTGCGCCGGCGGTACCGGTGGTTTCCATGACAACCTGCCCTGCGTGATCGCAGTGGTCGGTGACCTCGGCTCGTACCCCGAAGCGCGCGACCGCCATGTCATCTATATCGACGGCTCGCTGGCGGCCATGCAGCTGATGCTGGCCTTCGAAAGCCTCGGGCTGTCCACTTGCCCGATCAATTGGCCGGACATTGAAGAAGCCGAACGCCAGCTGGCAAATAAATTGGGCCTGGCCTATCACGAGCGCACGGTGATGCTGCTGGCGGTGGGCTATGCCGATCCAACGGGAGGCATCCCGTTTTCGGACAAGAAAACCGAGCAAGACTTGATTGTTTTTAAATGAGGCAAGCGATGATTATCGAGATCAGAAAGGCAGGATTCGTCAATAAAGGCGCCGAGCTGATGTTGCATGCAGCACTGCAGAAGCTGAAAACCCGGTATCCAGACGCTACCTTCGTCATGGCCCCAACCACCGAGAAATCGGATCACCCGTTCCGCAAGCTGGTGCAGCTGGGCTTCTACCCAAAGGCATCCCTGTGGCGCTACGGCATTCAGTGGGGCAACTTAGCCAACTTCGCGCCACGGCCACTGCGTGAGATGTACGGCGTGGTATTGGATAAGGAAGTCGACGTGGTAATCGACGCGGCTGGCTTCGCCTACAGCGATCAGTGGGGCGACGACCCGAGCATCGAACTTGCGCAATCAGTCAAAACCTGGAAGAAGAATGGCACCCGGGTGATCCTCTTGCCGCAGGCCCTTGGCCCGTTCACCACCGAGAAGATCCAGGCCGCGATGAAGACCGTGGCCGAAAACGTCGACCTGATCTTTCCCCGTGAACGTGTGTCCTATGAACTGCTGACAGACCTGACCGGCGAGCGGGCCAACATCAGGCAGGCGCCAGACTTCACCAACTTGATCAGCGGCGTGATCCCGGCCGATTTCGATGCCGAACAGAACCGCTTCTGCATCGTTCCGAACTGCCGGATGCTGGACAAGACTGACCAGCAGACACGCGATGCCTACCTGCCTTTCCTGATCACCTGTACGCGCTACCTGCTGGAAAAAGGCGCCAAGCCCTTCGTGCTCGTGCATGAGGGCAAGGGTGATCTGGCGCTCGCCGAGAAGCTGTCGTCTGCAGTTGGCGGCATCCCGATCGTCCGAGAAAGCGGCCCGCTGGAAATCAAGGGCATCCTCGGCGCCTGCAGTGGAACGCTGGGTAGCCGCTTCCACGGTTTGGTCAGCGCGCTCTCTCAAGGTGTGCCGGCGCTGGCCACCGGATGGAGCCACAAATATCAGATGCTGTTCGAGGACTACGGCTTCCCTGAAGGGCTGGTGCAGGTCACCAGTGATGAGGCCGAGATCAAGCGCAAGCTGGATCTGGTGACGGACGAGAGCGCGCGCATCGCGGCACTCATCCAGACCCGTACCGCCGAGCTCAAGCAGCAGTCTGAGCAGATGTGGCAGCAGGTCTTCGACGTGATCGATCAGTGCCAGCGCAGCCGCCCTTCGGCCGGCGCAGCTTGATCAGTGAGGCGTCACCGAATCCGGTGGCGCCTCGCTTTATCTTCCTGATGCCCCTTACCTAAGCGCTGCCGCACCAGCCGGTACAGGTAGTACAGCACCATCAACACCACGACGCCGGTCGAGATCGGGTCCATGTATTGCGAGACCTTCTCGTACTGCGACTCCAGCAGATACCCGGCCAAGGCAAGCAGTGCCGTCCAGATCAGCGAGCCCAGCGTCGAATAGATAAGGAATAGGGTCATCGGCATGCCAGCGATACCCGCCGGCACCGATATCAGCGTTCGCACCGCCGGGATCAGCCGACCAAAGAACACCGCGCCTTTGCCGTGCCGGTCGAACCATGCGCTGGCCTTGTCGACATCCTCGGGCGAGAGCGTCAGCCAGTGTCCCCAACGTTTGGCCAGCCGTTTCATGCGCTCTTGGCCGAGCCTGGCGCCCGCGTAGTACCAGGGCAGTGCACCGACCACCGAGCCTGCCGTACCGACCAGAATCACTCCGATGACATTCAAATCGCCTCGCGCCGCGACAAAGCCCGCCAGCGGCATGATCAGTTCCGACGGGATGGGCGGGAAGATGTTTTCCAGCAACATCAGCAGGAACACGCCGAAGTAGCCGAGCGCCGAGACGATTTCCACGATCTTGTCGAACATCTCCACCCCTACTGCCTGCTCTTCGTAGCTGTTCGACAGCCGTGGTGACGATTCGGCGTCGCGCTTGCCTACGGACGCTAGCCTGTAATGACCGCTTCGCTCTTGTCCCGCAGCAGGCCGGCAAGCAGGCACAAGCCGCCGATGAGATAGGCCGTCCCGCCGAATATCAGCATGATCACGCCGCCCAGCTGCTGGTCCTCGAGCGGGCTCAACCCGGCCAGGGCCGAGCCGGTATGTTCAAACAGCACCTTGCCCGACATGGCGAGCAACACACCGAGCAGTGTCATGTGCATGGACGTCAGGAGCAGTCCGGCGATCCCGGCAAGCGGGCGCCGATACCGCACGCTTCCGAATGCAGCAAGCCAGACCAACAGCCCGACGGCCAGATAGCTGGCCTGCTCGAGAAGCTGTGCAGCCATGGAAGTACGTGCCGTATGGTGCAGCGCCGGCACGTGCCACGCCCACACGACGAAGAGTTCGACCACTGAAGCCAGGATCGGCGAGAAAAGAGCCGGGATGCGGCTGGATACGTCCATTCGACCGCCCGCCATGCCGATGGCCAGCAACGGCGCCGCGACCGCGACGACCATGACATGCATCACCATGTGGCCAACGAACAGCTGATCTGCCATAGCGGGCAGCGGGCCAAGCCATACTGCCGCCAGCGTGGCCAGGCCCAACATCAATGACAGTGGGCGCCAGATCATTCACAGCTCCGCGGAGGGTCCAGACCGTGTGACCCGCAACCAAACCGAAAAGTTGACGAGGATTTTTGTCGTCGCCAATAACAAGCCACGGCGACCCGTTGTTCCCTCGCAAAGGCGCTTTCGGGATCAACGCGCCAGGGTCTGCGCCTGGCAGTGCTTCATGGCCGCGCGGAACTCTCGATTCGCTCGGCGGACTCCCCTGCTTCCGGGTCAGTGGTGACACCGATGCGGCGCAGATACCAGAGGTACGCCAGATGCGAGCAGCCCCAGCCAAGGAACACGCCGAGGGTGTTGGCGAGCATGTCACCCAAGGATGCCTGACGATTGGGAAGCAGGCTCTGGCCAAGCTCGATCAGCGTCGCAGCACCAAGGCTCAGCGCAATGCACCAGAACACGCGCCACTGTGGGAAAGCCAGGCGCAGGGTGAAGATCAGCGCAGCAAAGCCGAGCATGTGATGCAACTTGTCCTGTTGGTCGAAGACCTGCGGGACCGGTTCGGGCCGCAAGCCGCTGAACAGAATCACCGCCAGCACGACAAGGAATGGCAATACACGCAAGTAATTGATAGGCAAACGAAAAGTCTCATTGCAATCGAAGAAGGGGATGGCAGGGCCCGAACGGGCTGAATATCAAGAGAGCGTCGGTCGCCTGTGGCGTAAGATAGCGACCGCCTGACGCATGCGTACCGAGATCGTTTGGCCGGCTCGCACGCCTATGGAGGGCCTCAGGCACCGATAGTTCGCCGCCGCATGTAACAAATTGCTTGGAGTGGGTCGCGCCGCACACCTCGCCCGACACGACAGCCTGGTAAACCGAACCGCGATCAAAGGGTCCGACCTGATAGGATCTGTCAGAAGTTGCTACGACAGGCCATTCGCCATCCGCGCCGCCTGCAACATGGGAACCAACCTTGACGCACCCCAATTCGCCGCCCGGCAGTTTACAGCGGCAACCGAACAGCGATTCACAGGCCGCCACCCTGACGGTCGGGGGCGACTGGACGCTTGCACACTACGCAACGCTTCGCCGAGAAGTCGAGCGTACCCGGCGCCAGGTTACCGAAACCGATCAGGTCGAACTCGACGCCATTGGTGAACTGGACACCGCCGGGGCCGGCCTCCTGGTCGAACTGTTAGGCCCTGCACGACTGGCGCAGCTGAATGAATGGGCGCCGCAGTTGCCAGCGGAGCGCCAGGCGCTGCTGAAAACGGTTGCCGCCGCGCTGGACAAGCCCGAAGCCGCCCAGGCGCCTGCGACCAACGGACTGGCCGATGTGCTCGCGCATGTCGGCCGCACGGTTTCCGGCGTCTGGAACCAGCAGCGCACCCTGCTCGGCTTTATCGGGCTGACCTTGCAAACGATGTTTACGGTCATGCTCAACCCGCGGCGCTGGCGGGTGACCTCGCTGGTTTCGCATATCGAAGCGACAGGTCTTGATGCGATTCCCATCGTCGCCCTGCTGACCTTTCTGGTGGGCGCAGTCGTGGCCTTTCTCGGCGCTACGGTGCTGGCCGACTTTGGCGCAACCATCTACACGGTCAATCTGGTGGCCTTTTCCTTCATGCGCGAGTTTGGCGTGCTGCTGGCGGCAATTCTGCTGGCCGGGCGCACCGCCAGCGCCTTTGCCGCACAGATCGGCGCGATGAAATCCAACGAAGAAATCGACGCCATCCGCACCCTGGGCCTCAGCCCGATCGAACTGCTGGTGCTGCCCCGCGTGCTGGCGATGCTGATCACGCTGCCGATCCTGACGTTCATCGGCATCCTCAGCGGGATCCTCGGCGGGCTGGTGGTGTGCTCGCTGGCGCTGGATATCTCACCAGCGATGTTCTTCACCATCCTGCAGCGCGACATTCCGCTCAATAATTTTCTGGTCGGCATCGGCAAGGCGCCGATTTTCGCCTTCCTCATTGCGGTCATCGGCTGTCTGGAGGGCTTCAAAGCCAGCGGCAGTGCGCAATCGGTGGGCGAGCACACGACCTCCAGCGTGGTGCAGTCGATCTTCATGGTGATTCTGCTCGATGCCATCGCTGCCTTGTTCTTCATGGAGATGGGCTGGTGAGGACTGACGAACCCGTTATTCAGGTCAGCGGCCTGGTCAACCGCTTCGGCAAACAGGCGGTGCACGTCAACCTGGATCTCGATATTCAGCGCGGCGAAATCCTCGGCGTGGTCGGCGGCTCTGGCACTGGCAAGTCGGTCCTGCTGCGCAGCATCGTCGGCCTGCGCCGGCCGAACGCTGGCAGCGTCAAGGTTTTCGGCGAGAACCTGCTGAAGCTCTCGACCCAGCGCCGCTCCGAAGTCGAGCGCCGCTTCGGCGTGCTGTTCCAGCGAGGCGCGCTGTTCACCTCGCTCAACCTGCAGGAAAACGTAGCCCTGCCTCTGATCGAACACGCCGGCCTCAAGCGCGCCGACGCCGAACACCTGGCGCGGCAGAAACTGGCGCTGGCCGGCCTGCCACCCGAGGCCGCCTGCAAGTACCCTGACGAGCTGTCCGGCGGCATGGTCAAGCGCGCCGCTTTGGCCCGCGCGCTGGCCCTGGACCCTGAAGTGCTCTTTCTCGACGAACCCACCGCCGGCCTCGACCCCATCGGCGCCGCGGCCTTCGATCAGCTGATCCTGACCCTCCGTGATGCGCTGGGCTTCAGCGTGTTTCTCGTGACCCACGACCTCGACACGCTCTACACCATCTGTGATCGCGTTGCCGTCCTGGCGCAGAAGCGCGTACTGGTGGTCGATACGCTGGAAAAAGTCGCCGCAACCGACGACGAGTGGATCCGCGAATATTTTCACGGCCCGCGTGGCCGCGCTGCGCATGAAGCTGCGCTTATGTTGGAGACACCCTGAAAATGGAAACCCGCGCCCATCATGTACTGATCGGACTGTTCACCGTCGCCGCCGTCGGCTGCGCCCTGCTCTTCGCCCTGTGGCTGGGTAAATCCAGCATGGACCGTGAATACAGTTATTACGACATCGGCTTCAGCCAGGCCGTAAGCGGCCTGTCCAGCGGCAGCTCGGTGGAGTACAGCGGCATAAAGGTCGGCGATGTGACCGAGTTGTGGCTGGAGCCGGACGACCCCCGCAAGGTCCGTGCGCGCGTCCGTGTCTACGGCGGTACGCCGATCAAGACCGACACCCAGGCACGTCTGGCGCTGGCCAACATCACCGGCAGCATGGTCATCCAGCTGCACGGCGGTACACCCGAGGCTCCTCGGCTCGAAGGCGATCAGGAAGAACCACCACTGATCGTTGCCGACCCCTCCTCGCTCACTGCCCTGCTGGAAAACGGCGAAGACCTGATGAGCAACATCAACAATCTGCTGCTCAGCGCCAATCAGATCTTCTCCGAGGAGAACACCAGTCGCCTGAGCCGCACCCTGGAGCACCTGGAGTCGGCCACCAGCGTGCTCTCCGAACAGCGAGGCGATCTGGCGCAGACGCTTCGGCAGTTCAATCAGCTGAGTGAGCAGGCCAATACCGTGATGGGTGAACTGTCGAGCCTGGCCCGCAACGCCAATGGTCTGCTCGATGACCAGGGCCGCAGCGTGCTGACCAGCGCGGCGCAGTCTATGGGCACGCTGGACCAGACCACCGCTCGGCTGGACACGCTACTCGAGGAGAACCAGGGCGCGCTTAACAACGGCATGCAAGGCTTCAACGAACTGGGCCCTGCCATCAACGAATTGCGCACCACACTCGGGGCGCTGCGCCGAGTCACTCAGCGCCTGGAAGACAACCCCAGCGGCTTCCTGCTCGGCCGCGACAAACTGCAGGAGTTCAACCCATGATCCTTCGCCAATCCCTCTCCCGCTTTGTGCTGCTCGGGCTGTTTTCGGCACTTGCCGCGTGTTCGGTTCTGCCGGAATCGGAGACCTTGCGAATCTTCCTCCTGCCCATCACTCCGACGCCGCAGCAGAGCAGCGAACCGACCTTGCAGCACGCGCTGCGCATCAATACGCCGCAAGCCAGCCGCATCCTCTCCAGCCAGCGGATCGCCGTGGTGCCACAGGGCAACGAGATCAGCGCCTATGGTGGCGCGCGCTGGAGCGACGCGGCGCCAGCCCTGTTGCGTGATCGCCTGATCGAAGCCTTCCAGCGCGACGGCCGCATGCCGTCGGTCAGCAACGAAGACGTCAACCTGTACGCCGACCTCAGCCTGCACAGCGATCTGCGCGCCTTCCAGAGCACGTATATCGACGGCAAGCCGGTGGTGCTGATCACCCTGGACACCCGCCTGGTCAACCGCAACAACCAGCACACCCTGGCCAATCGCCGTTTCGAGGTGCGGCAACCCAGCACCGGCACTGGCGTCGAGCAGGTAGTGGAGGCTTTTGGCCAGGCCAGCGACCGCCTCAGCGCTGAGGTTCTTGAGTGGACGCTCGGCCACGCACGTAAATTGCCGTAACCCAACAGAACGGCAGCTAATCGCACCGGTATTGATCCAGATACACACAAAGTGCGTGTTAGAGCGCCTAACATGGCTCTGGACCTCACAACAGCCGGAGCAGATTCATGAGTCAGCCACGCACCCGAACCGCGCTCAAGGCCCTTGCGTTCGTAGTCGTCATCGCTGTCATCGGCGTCCTGCTCTGGAACGAGTTGCGTCCGAGCGGGCTGGGCGACGGCTTTGCCAGCGGTAACGGGCGTATCGAAGCGACCGAAATCGACGTTGCGACCAAAAGTCCCGGCCGCGTGCTGGAAATCCTCGTGGATGAAGGCGATTTCGTTCAGCCCGGCCAAGTGCTGGCGCGCATGGACACCGAAGTGCTGCAGGCTCAACTGAACCAGGCACGTGCCCAGGTCCGTCAGGGCGAGAACGCGATCCTGACGGCCCAGGCCATGGTCGCCCAGCGCGAAAGTGAACGCGCCACAGCCGAGGCCGTGGTGACCCAGCGCCGTGCAGAGCTCACCGCCACGCAGAAGCGCCATCAGCGCACCGAAACCCTGGTGGCGCGCAATGCCATGGCACGCCAGCAACTCGACGATGATCTGGCTGCGATGCAAAGCGCTCAGGCCGCCTTGGCCGCGGCGCGCTCTCAAGTGATCTCGGCCGATGCCGGAATCGCCGCGGCCAAATCCCAGGTGATCGAGGCTCAATCCTCGGTCGAGGCCGCTCAGGCTGGCGTCGAACGGCTGCAGGCCGATATCCGCGACAGCGAGTTGAAGAGCGACCGCGTCGCCCGCGTGCAATACCGAGTGGCGCAAGCGGGGGAAGTGCTCGGGGCCGGCGGCAAGCTGCTCAACCTGGTTGACCTGGCCGATGTGTACATGACGTTCTTTCTGCCGGAGCGCCAGGCAGGTCGGGTCGCCATTGGCTCCGAGGTACGCCTCGTGATCGACGCCGCGCCGCAGTACGTGATTCCGGCGCGGGTCAGCTATGTCGCCAGCGTTGCGCAGTTCACGCCTAAAACAGTGGAAACCGAAAGCGAGCGCGAGAAGCTGATGTTCCGGGTCAAGGCCAGGATCGATCCCGAGTTGCTCAAGCGCCATATGGAGCAGGTCAAGACCGGCCTGCCGGGCGTCGCGTACCTGAAGCTGGACGCTGACGTCGAGTGGCCTGCCCACCTGCAAATCAACGTCACGCCATGATCGAGCAGCTAGAGGCGGTGGTGCAGGTTGATGGAGTCAGCCTGCAGTACGGCAAGACGCACGCGCTCGACGAGCTGACGCTGACCCTGCCCGCTCGGTGCATGGTCGGGCTGATCGGCCCCGATGGGGTGGGCAAATCCAGCCTGCTGGCACTGATCTCCGGCGCACGCAAGCTGCAGCGGGGCACGATAGCGGTGCTCGGCGGCGACATCGGTAACGCCGCCCATCGGCGCAAGGTGTGCCCGCGCATCGCCTACATGCCTCAGGGGCTGGGCAAGAATCTCTACCCGACGTTGACGGTTTTCGAGAATCTCGAGTTCTTTGGCCGCCTCTTCGGCCAAGACGCTGAGGAGCGTCACTGGCGTATCGCCGAGCTGACCCGTAGTACCGGACTGGCCTCCTTTATCGAGCGACCGGCGGGCAAGCTCTCAGGCGGCATGAAACAGAAACTGGGGCTGTGCTGCGCCCTGATCCACGATCCCGATCTGCTGATCCTCGACGAGCCCACCACCGGCGTCGATCCGTTGTCGCGCGCGCAGTTCTGGGAGCTGATCGACCGCATCCGCACCGAGCGGCCACAGATGAGCGTACTGGTCGCCACCGCCTACATGGATGAGGCGCAGCGTTTCGATCACCTGGTGGCGATGGACGCCGGCAAGGTGCTGGCCACCGGCAGCCCGGCAGTACTCCTGTCTCGTACCAGCAGCGACTCGCTGGAACAGGCTTTCATTCGCCTGCTGCCCGAAGACAAGCGCAGCCAGCACCACGAACTGATCATCCCACCGCAGCCGCAAAGCGACAGCATCGCCATCGAAGCGCATGGCTTGACCATGCGCTTCGGCGATTTCGTTGCGGTGGATCAGGTCAATTTTCGCATTGCCCGTGGCGAAATCTTTGGCTTTCTCGGCTCCAATGGTTGTGGCAAGACGACCACCATGAAGATGCTCACCGGCCTGCTGCCCGCCAGCGAGGGCGAGGCGCTGCTGTTCGGCAAACCAGTGGACCCACACGACATGCAGACCCGCCAGCGCGTCGGCTACATGTCCCAAGCGTTCTCGCTGTACAGCGAACTGACGGTGCGGCAAAACCTCGACCTGCATGCTCGGCTGTTCCACCTGCCGGCAGACCGCCGCGAACCACGCGTGCGAGAGATGCTCGAGCGCTTCAGCCTCACCGATGAGGCCGACAGCCTGCCTGGCAACCTGCCGCTGGGCGTACGTCAGCGTCTGTCGCTGGCAGTAGCGGTGATTCACAACCCGGAGATTCTGATTCTCGATGAACCCACTTCGGGCGTCGACCCGGTGGCACGCGATGGCTTCTGGGAACTGCTGGTGCAGTTGTCACGAGATGACGGCGTGACCATCTTCATCTCCACCCACTTTATGAACGAAGCGCTGCGCTGCGACCGCATTTCGCTGATGCATGCCGGCCGGGTACTCGACAGCGACACCCCAAAAGTCCTGATGGAAAAACGCGGACTGCCTACGCTGGAAGCGACCTTCATTGCCTATCTCGAAGAGGCCGCTGCGGCGAACGCGAGCGGCCCCTCAACCGGCACGCCGGGACCAGGCCGAGCCCCTGAGCGGCCCGCGGCCAGCACACGACAGGCCCGCTTCAGCCTGCGCCGGCTGTTCAGCTATTCGCGCCGCGAGGCCATGGAGCTGCGCCGCGACCCGATCCGCGCCACGCTGGCGATGCTCGGCAGTGTCATCCTGATGTTCATCATGGGATACGGCGTCAGCTTCGATGTCGAGAATCTCAGCTACGCCGTCCTCGATGGCGATCAGACCACCACCAGCCAGCACTACCTGATGAACATCGCTGGCTCCCGCTATTTCGAAGAGAAACGGCCACTCGCCAGCCACGCTGAACTCGACGCGCGCATGCGCAGCGGCGATATCAGCCTGGCGGTAGAAATTCCGCCAAATTTCGGCCGCGACCTCAAACGCGGCGCGGTCCCGCAGATCGCCTTCTGGATCGATGGCGCCATGCCCATGCGCGCCGACACCATCAAGGGCTATGTGCAGGGCATTCATCTGACTTACCTGCAGCAACTGGCCCGTGAATCAGGCGTGAGCGGACAGCTTTCGCCAGCCGATGTAGCCATCCGCTACCGCTACAACCCCGACGTGCAGAGTCTTCCGGCGATGGCTCCGGCAATGATTCCGCTGTTGCTGATGATGATTCCGGCGATGCTGACCGCACTTGGCGTGGTACGAGAAAAGGAGCTGGGGTCGATCACCAACTTCTACGTCACGCCGACCACTCGCCTGGAGTTCCTGCTCGGCAAGCAGTTGCCCTACATCGCGCTGGGCATGTTCAACTTCGCAACGCTGGCGCTGCTGGCCGTATTCGTCTTCGGCATTCCGATCAAGGGCAGCATTCTTACCCTCTGCCTCGGTGCGTTGCTTTACGTTGCCTGCGCCACGGGGCTCGGGCTGCTGATGTCGTCGATCCTCAACAGCCAGATTGCGGCTATCTTCGGTACCACCATCGTCACCCTTTTGCCTGCCATCCAGTTCAGCGGGCTGATCCACCCGACGTCGGCGATGGAAGGTTTCGGCGCCTTTATCGGCAAGCTCTACCCCACCACTCACTTCCTCATCATCAGTCGCGGGGTGTTCTCAAAGGCGCTGGGGCTTGCAGAGCTGTACCCCTATTTCATTCCCATGTTGCTGGCCATACCGCTGCTGACGCTGCTCAGCGTCATTGGCTTGCGCAAGCAGGAGCGATGAGATGGGCAACGTCCGGCGAAAACTCGGCAACATCGCACAGCTCGGATTAAAAGAGCTGCGCAGCCTTTACCGCGACCCCGCCATGCTGGTGCTGATCCTCTATTCGTTCACCCTGGCCATTTACCAGGGCGCGACTGCCGTGCCGGAAACGCCGCACCGTGCGAGCATTGCCGTGGTCGACGAGGATCGGTCCCAGGCGTCTGTACGCATCATCAACGCCTTCCAGCTGCCCTACTTCATCGAGCCCAAGGCCATTAACCTGCAGCAGATGGACGGCGGAATGGACGCAGGCCTCTATACCTTCACCCTGAACATCCCACCGCGATTCCAGGAGGAACTGCTGGCGGGTCGTCAGCCGACCATTCAGCTAAACGTTGACGCCACTCAGGTCAGCCAGGCGTTCACCGGGGCGGGCCACATCCAACAGATCATCGCCAGCGAGACTGCCGAGTTCCTCAAGCGCTACCGCTCAACAGAAGCATTGCCCGTCGAAGCCGTCGTGCGCACGGCTTTCAATCCCAACCTCAGCCGCGCCTGGTTCGGCGCCGTGAATGAGGTGATCAACCAGATCACCATGCTGGCGATCATCCTCACCGGCGCGGCCCTGATTCGCGAGCGAGAACACGGCACCATCGAGCACCTGCTGGTCATGCCAGTCACGCCCTTCGAAATCATGGTCAGCAAGGTCTGGGCGATGGGGTTGGTGGTGTTGACGGCAGCAGCCTTCGCCCTGCGTTTCGTGGTCGAGGGCTGGCTGGACATTCCCATCCAGGGTTCGCTGCTGCTGTTCGCCGGCGGTGCCGCGCTGCACCTCTTCGCCGCAACCTCGATGGGGATCTTCTTTGGTACGGTAGCGCGCTCGATGCCGCAACTTGGGCTGCTGGTGATACTGACGCTGATCCCGCTGCAGATTCTTTCCGGAGGTGTAACCCCGCGCGAAAGCATGCCGGCGCTGGTGCAGAACATCATGCTCGTGGCGCCCACCACGCACTTTGTCGAACTGGCGCAGGCCGTGCTGTTCCGCGGCGCCGGTGCATCGGTCATCTGGCCGCAACTGCTGGCGCTGCTGGCAATCGGTACGGTGTTCTTCCTTGGCGCACTTTCGCGGTTGCGGCAGTCGCTGCGTTAGTAGCCGAGCGATGCGGCGTCAATCCAACTAGCAATCATCCTGCCCTGGAGCATCGAGCGCCAGGCAGGCGGCCTGTGTGTCCAGCCGCTGATCACATGCCGCGCGAATGGCGGCGATGCGCGACACCATTCGCCGGCTGGCGATGCGCACCGCTGGATCGTCGCTGGCCATGAGTTCGAGGGAGAACGCCGTAAGCGCCTCGGTGAGTTGAGCAACGCTCTGATTGGACAAGCTCAGCAGCTCAGCGAGCTGGGTATTTCGGCTAGGCATTCCATTGCTACCGGTGGTGATGGCGGCGCGATATTACTTTATTACATCACCTTTGCTACATGCCCTTCGTCAGGGTTTTTGCAGCTTGTGAAACTGATGCAGTCTCACCAGACCATTGTTTTAACTGACTTACCTGCCGCAGACTTTCCTGCTGCCCTATCACTTCACGTGAGGCTTGGGAATTTTTATATTTCCGGCGGGTCTATCCTGCCGACATGCCAAGAGCCTTCAGCTCAATTAGCGCGCCAAGGAAGCCTATCATCATGCGCATTCTCGTAACCGGCGGAGCCGGATTCATCGGCTCTGCTCTGATCCGCCATCTCATTCAAGATACCCAGCACAGTGTCCTCAACCTGGACAAGCTGACCTACGCCGGCAATCTCGAGTCGTTGGCCGAAGTGGAAAACAGCGACCGCTATCAGTTTCTTCAAGCCGACATCGCCGATCGCGACCGTGTCAGCGAGGCGCTGCTGCAATTCCAGCCGGACGCCATCATGCATCTGGCCGCCGAGTCCCACGTCGATCGTTCCATCGACGGGCCGGCCGAATTCATCCAGACCAACATCGTTGGCACCTATCAGCTGCTCGAAGCGACCCGTGCGTACTGGCAGTCGCTGCCGACCGAGCGACGCGACGCCTTCCGCTTCCATCATATTTCTACCGATGAAGTGTATGGCGACCTGCATGGGGTCGACGACCTGTTCACCGAGACCACACCCTACGCGCCCAGCTCGCCGTACTCGGCCAGCAAGGCGTCCTCGGATCACCTGGTCCGTGCCTGGCAGCGCACTTATGGCCTGCCGGTGCTGATCACCAATTGCTCGAACAACTACGGCCCCTATCACTTCCCCGAGAAGCTGATCCCGCTGGTGATTCTGAACGCGCTGGATGGCAAGCCACTGCCCGTCTACGGCAATGGTACCCAGGTGCGTGACTGGCTGTTCGTCGAGGACCACGCACGCGCGCTGTTCAAGGTCGTGACCGAAGGCAAAGTCGGCGAGACCTACAACATCGGCGGCCACAACGAGCAGAAGAACATCGACGTGGTACGCGGCATCTGCGCGCTGCTCGAAGAGCTGGCTCCGCAGAAGCCTGCCGGCATCGAGCGCTTCGAAGACCTGGTCACCTTCGTCAAGGACCGCCCGGGCCACGACCTGCGCTACGCCATCGACGCCAGCAAGATCGAGCGCGAGCTCGGCTGGGTCCCGGAGGAAACCTTCGAGACCGGCCTGCGCAAGACCGTGCAGTGGTATCTGAACAATCTGGAATGGTGCCGTCGCGTTCAGGACGGCAGCTATCAACGTGAGCGCCTTGGCGCGCTGGAGCAAAACGCATGAAAGGAATCATCCTCGCCGGAGGCTCCGGCACCCGTCTGCATCCCATCACCCTTGGCGTATCCAAGCAGCTGCTGCCGATCTACGACAAGCCGATGGCCTACTACCCGATCTCTGTGCTGATGCTGGCCGGGATTCGCGACATCCTGTTGATCTCCACGCCGCAGGATCTGCCCCAGTACCGCAATCTGCTGGGTGACGGCAGCCAGTTCGGGGTGAACATCAGTTATGCCGAGCAGCCCTCGCCGGATGGCCTGGCGCAAGCCTTTCTGATCGGTGAAGAGTTCATCGGCAGCGACCCGGTCTGCCTGATCCTCGGCGATAACATCTTCCACGGCCAGCATTTCACTGAAAAGCTGCAGCGTGCCTCGGCGCAAAAGAAAGGCGCCACGGTATTCGGCTATTGGGTCAAGGATCCGGAGCGCTTCGGCGTGATCGACTTCGATGAGAACGGCAAGGCCCTTTCGATCGAAGAGAAGCCGGCCAAGCCGAAATCGAGCTACGCCGTGACCGGTCTGTACTTCTACGACAACGATGTGGTCGAGATTGCCAAGTCGATCAAACCATCGCCTCGCGGTGAGCTGGAAATCACGGACGTGAACAACGTCTACCTCAAGCGCGGCGATCTGAATGTCGAGCGCTTCGGCCGCGGCTTCGCCTGGCTCGACACCGGCACCCACGACAGCCTGCTGGAAGCCTCGCAGTACGTGCAGACCATCGAACATCGTCAGGGCCTGAAAGTCGCCTGCCTGGAAGAAATCGCCTATCAGCACAAGTGGATCGACCGCGAGCAACTGCTGCGCCGCGCCGATGCCCTGGGCAAGACTGGCTACGGCCAGTACCTGTTCAAGTTGGCCGGTGAAGACGCATGAAAGTCATCGCGACCGACATTCCTGACGTGCTGATCATCGAGCCGAAGGTGTTCGGCGATGAGCGCGGCTTTTTTTACGAGAGCTTCAACGCCGCGGCCTTCGAGGCCGCGACGGGGGTAAAGCGTAGCTTCGTGCAGGACAACCACTCCAAATCCCAGCGCGGCGTGCTGCGTGGCCTGCACTATCAGATCCAGCAGCCTCAGGGAAAGCTGGTGCGGGTCGTAGCCGGTGAAGTGTTCGACGTTGCTGTCGACCTTCGCCGTAGCTCACCAACCTTCGGACGCTGGGTTGGCATTCACCTGAGCGCGCAGAACCAGCGCCAGCTGTGGATCCCGGAAGGCTTTGCGCACGGCTTCGTGGTCCTCAGCGAGAGCGCCGAGTTTCTCTACAAGACGACCGACTACTACGCGCCCGAGCATGAGCGATCCTTGCTCTGGAACGACCCGCAGATCGGTATCGAATGGCCGTTCGAGGAGCTGCCGCAGCTGTCTCAGAAAGACGCTGCGGGGAAGATCCTCAGTGAAGCGGAGCTGTTTGCATGAAAATCCTGATCACCGGCAGCACGGGGCAACTGTCTCGCGAGCTACAGCTAGCGCTTGCCGGTGAAGGAAAGGTGCTCGCACTGGGACACAAGGTGCTGGATCTGGCCGAACCCGCGCAGATTCGCCAGCAGGTTCGCCTGCTGCGTCCCGATCTGATCATCAATGCGGCTGCTTACACGGCCGTCGACGCTGCGCAGGGCGAACGCGAACGCGCTTTTGCGGTGAACGCCACCGGCCCGGGCGTGCTCGCGGAAGAGGCGGCGACGCTAGGTGTCCCGCTGATTCACTACTCCACCGATTACGTATTCAACGGCCGCAAATCCGAGCCTTACCGCGAAGAAGACCAGCCTGCTCCCTTGAGCGTTTACGGCGAGAGCAAGCTGGCTGGCGAACAGGCGATCCGGGCGGTGGGTGGCGAACATCTGGTGTTGCGCACCAGCTGGGTCTACTCCACGCACGGCCGCAACTTCCTGCTGACCATGCAACGCCTGCTGCAGGAGCGCGAATCGCTGTCAGTGGTTGACAACGAGATAGGCGCACCGACCTGGGCCGGCACCTTGGCGAGCGTGACCGCGGACCTGGTGCGCAAATGGCGCAGCGGCGATGCCGGCCCCAGCGGCCTGTACCATCTGACGGCCAGTGGCGAGACCTCGTGGTACGGCTTCGCCTGCAGCATTGCCGAGCAGCTACGGCAACAGGGCTTGTTGCGCGCACGCGTGAATCCCATTCTGTCCGCCGATTACCCCACCGCTGCCCAGCGCCCGCTCAACTCCCGACTCGACTGTGGCCGCTTGCAACGTGAGTGGCAGGTGAAGTTGCCGGCCTGGGAAACCGCTCTGCATCAGTGTTTGAGCGACACGCGCAATGTTCGGATGGATCGCAGCGCCTAGCGCATGCAAAGTGCCGCCTTATAGCGCCCTTTTAGGTCAGCACTGAAGCCGCCGTACGGTCCTCGGCGGCGAGCCGTGGTCACCGATGAACGTGCATAATGGCGCCCGAATCACAGGCGCATCCGCATGACACCTTCCGAATCCCCGCGACGGCCCCGCTGGCGTAATCTGGCGCTCCTAACGCTATTGCTCGCGCCACTGCTGTGGCCGCTGCAACAGCTGGCCGAGCGTTACTACAGCAACGAGCTGGTCGAGCAGAATCGACAGACGCTCGATCTATACGTGGCCAACCTGCTTGGTTCGCTGCGCCGTTACGAAGTGCTGCCACGCATTCTCGGCGACCTGCCTACGTTACGCACGGCGCTGCGCCAGCCCGATGACGCAACCGCCAAGGATCAGGCCAACCGTCTGCTCGATCAGCTGCGCAAGGAAACAGGCGCCGACGTGATCTATCTGATGGCGCCGGACGGCAACACACTGGCTGCTTCGAACTGGAACGAGGAAGACAGCTTCGTCAGCCGCAATTTCGCCTTCCGCCCTTATTTCCGGGAAGCGATGGCCGGCAATCTGGGCCGATTCTTCGGCCTGGGCACCACCTCCGGTAAGCGCGGCTATTACTTCGGCGCTGCCGTTCGCGATGGCGACGCCGTGCTCGGCGTGCTGGTGGTCAAGGTGGATCTGGACCATACCGAGACGTTGTGGGGCAACACCCCCGAGCAACTCATGGTGACCGACAATTTCGGTGTGGTGATCCTTACCTCAAGACCTGAATGGCGGTTTCGCGCCAGCCGGGCGCTGGATATCGAGGAGCGCGAGCAGATCGCCCAGGAGCGCCCCTACCCGACGATCAAACCGCGGGACCTGACGCTGGACATCAACTCCTGGCTGATCCAGAGCCGCGAACTCAAGGAAACCGGCTGGACGGTGCGCATCCTGGCGCCGATCAATCTCGTCGAGCGTCCCGTACAGACCGTCGTCGCGATCGGCGCGGCCACGCTTGCGGCCCTTTTGCTGCTGCTGGGGTTACTCATGCAGCGGCGCCGACATTATCTGGAGCGCATCGCCTTGGATGCCAAGGCGCGGCAGCAACTGGAGCGCCGCGTGCAGGAGCGGACCCAGGACCTGGAAGCGCTGAATAGCCGGCTCAAGCAGGAAGTTCTGGAACGCGAGCAAGCCCAGCAGGAACTGGTCCGCGCCCAGGACGAACTGTTGCAAGCCGGCAAGCTGTCCGCTCTGGGCACCATGTCCGCCAGCATCAGTCATGAACTCAACCAGCCGCTGGGTGCGATTCGCAGTTACGCGGACAACGCGGGCGTCCTGCTCGATCAGCAACGCAACGAGGAAGCCCGCGACAACCTCAAGCTGATCAGCGAACTGACCGCCCGTATGGCCTCGATCATCGCCCATCTGCGGGCTTTCGCCCGACGAGATCGACATGCGCCCGAGCGGGTGGCACTGCAACCGGCCCTTGACGATGCCCTGGCGTTGCTGGCCAAACGTCGACAGGCCATGGGGGTGGAACTGATTCGCGACCTCCCCGACGCCACACTGTGGGTGCAGGCCGGCGAAACGCGGTTGCGGCAGATCCTCTCCAACCTGCTGGCCAATGCGCTCGACGCACTCAATGAGCGCGCGCCGACCAGACGCATCTGGCTGCGCGCCGAACGCCAGGGCGACGGTGTACTGCTGTCACTGCGCGACAACGGCCCTGGTTTCTCCGCAGCAGCGCTGGAGCGAGCCCGCGAACCGTTCTTCACGACCAAAACCAGCGCCCAGGGATTGGGGCTCGGCCTGGCCATTTGCGATACGCTGACGCGTGCCCTGGACGGCGAGCTGACCATAGCCAACCATCCCGAGGGTGGTGCCCAGCTCAGCCTTTATCTGAAATCCGCCGACTCCGGCGCCGTTTTCCCGAGCGAGGACTAGCATGACCAGCCAGATCGACCCGCAGTTTCAGGTAGTCCTGGTCGATGACGATCCTCATCTGCGCAAGGCGCTGAGCCAGACGCTCGACCTTGCAGGGCTCAAGGTGCTGAGCCTTGGAGATGCGCGCGGCCTGGCTGCCATGCTCCCGGTGGATTGGCCTGGCGTGGTGGTCAGCGACATCCGCATGCCCGGGCTGGATGGCCTGGAACTTCAGCAACAGCTTCATGCAATCGACAGCGACCTGCCGGTTCTGCTGATTACCGGTCACGGCGACATTCAGCTTGCGGTGCAGGCGATGCGGGCCGGCGCCTATGACTTTCTCGAGAAACCCTTCCCCAGTGAGGAGTTGCTTGACGGTGTGCGCCGGGCCCTGGCACTGCGGCAGCTGGTGCTGGACAACCGCAGCCTGCGCCTGGCCCTGGCTGATCGTCAGCAACTGTCGACGCGATTACTTGGCCAGTCGCCCGCCATGCAGCGTCTTCGCGAGCAGATCGGTGCGCTCGCCGGAACTCAGGCCGATGTACTGATCCTTGGCGAAACCGGCGCGGGCAAGGAAGTGGTCGCGCGCGCGCTGCACGATTTGTCCAACCGTCGTGAGGGCCCATTCGTGGCGATCAACGCTGGCGCGCTGGCCGAATCGGTAGTGGAAAGCGAACTGTTCGGCCACGAAGCCGGCGCCTTCACCGGCGCGCAGAAGCGACGTATCGGCAAGTTCGAATTTGCCAATGGCGGCACCCTGTTCCTTGATGAAATCGAAAGCATGAGCCTGGACGTGCAGGTCAAGCTCTTGCGCATGCTGCAGGAGCGCGTGGTCGAGCGCCTGGGCGGCAATCAGTCGATCCCGCTGAATATCCGCGTCATCGCGGCCACCAAAGAGGATCTGCGCCACGCGGCCGACCAGGGCCGGTTCCGTGCCGACCTCTACTACCGCTTGAACGTCGCACCACTGCGCATCCCACCGCTCCGCGAACGCAGCGAAGACCTGTTGTTTCTGTTCCAGCACTTCGCCGAAACCGCCGCGAACCGTCATGCCCTGCCGATCCGTGAATTGCGACCGGAACAGCGTGCGCGACTATTGCGGCACGCCTGGCCCGGAAATGTCCGGGAGCTTCAGAACACTGCTGAGCGTTTCGCGTTGGGCCTGGACCTGGGCCTCGATGACCCCGCGCACGCGTCCGATGGCTTGTCGGGCGTAGCCGGAAGTGGTCTGAACGAACAGGTCGATACCTATGAACGCTCGCTTATTGCAGCCGAGTTGGCGCGACCGCACAGTTCGCTGCGCAGCGTCGCCGAAGCGCTGGGCTTGCCGCGCAAAACGCTGCACGACAAATTGCGCAAGCACGGGCTCATATTCAACGATGTTGGCGGAAGCTCGCCGGATGAGAGTGATTAGGTGGCGGTTTCCCGCCACTAAAACAAGATTCTGCTCCCCATTTTCACTGCTGCGGCTTTAAGCCACACCTTTGCAACATTTCTCGGGCTAGCTGTGACGCGCGTAGCCCACCGTCATGGGCTTTGTGCAAAACCGCAAGCTAGACGCGCTGGCTGAGAAATATTCGACAGCATTCTGCCATTACACCGGTAAACTCCCGCGCTACGGGAACAGGTTCGTGCTTCATGGCATGGCACTTGCTCCCGCTAACCCCATGAGTTGGCAAGACTGGTCAATGGGTTGCCGTCGCGACTTTTCTCCGATGACGCCTAGACTTGTTCTGCTGGCTACAGCCGAGTTGCTGTTCAGACGCAGCGGCTCAATTCACAACAAGAGGAAAACAACAATGTTCAAACTGACCGCCACGGCGCTTGCCTGCGCTTTGTCCTTGGGTATCGCAGGCCTGGCCCAGGCTGCCGATCCGATCCTTATCAAGTTCTCCCACGTGGTTGCTGACAACACGCCGAAAGGCCAAGGCGCCAACCTGTTCAAGAAGCTGGTGGAAGAGCGTCTTGCTGGCAAGGTCGAAGTTCAGGTCTACCCGAACTCTTCCCTGTTCGGCGACGGCAAGGAAATGGAAGCGCTGCTGCTGGGCGACGTTCAGCTGATCGCACCTTCGCTGGCCAAGTTCGAGCACTACTCCAAGGGCGTTCAGGTATTCGACCTGCCGTTCCTGTTTGACGACATTGCGGCCGTTGACCGCTTCCAGCAGAGCGAAGCCGGCCAGATCCTGCTGAGCTCCATGGAAGACAAAAACATCACCGGCCTGGGCTACTGGCACAACGGCATGAAGCAGCTGTCCGCCAACAAGGAGCTGCGTGAGCCGAAAGACGCACGTGGCCTGAAGTTCCGCGTACAGGCATCCGCCGTGCTGGACGAGCAGTTCAAGGCGCTGCGTGCCAACCCGCGCAAGATGAGCTTCGCCGAGGTTTATCAGGGCCTGCAGACTGGCGTTGTAAACGGTGCCGAGAACCCCTACTCGAACATCTACTCGCAGAAGATGCACGAAGTGCAGAAGCACATCACCGAGTCCGACCATGGTCTGCTCGACTACATGCTGATCACCAACACCAAGTTCTGGAACGGCCTGCCTGACGACGTTCGTGGCGAGCTGCAGAACATCGTGGAAGAGGTGACTGTCGAGGTGAACAAGCAGGCCGACGCGCTGAACCAGAAGGCCAAAGCTGACATCCTGGCAGCTGGCACCACCGAAATCCTGGTACTGACGCCGGAAGAGCGTGCCAAGTGGCGTGAAGCCATGAAGCCGGTCTGGAAGAAGTTCGAGAATGAAATCGGTGCTGATCTGATCAAGGCTGCTGAAGCGTCTAACGCTCAGTAAGTACTGACCAGTGGGGGAGCGCGGGTAACCCGCTCCCCTCTTTCAGGCCAAGACAGTACCGACAGCGCAGCGAAAAACAAGACGACCTCGCGATCAGGACGGTAGCTGGATACAGCACCTCTCGCCTTGTCCAGAACAAATCTTTTCACTGCTCTGTCATCCGGTTACCAGACCGGTTCATGGCGCACGCTCCGTACGCCCATCGAAACTAGCAATCCATCGGGAGATGTCATCCATGAACGCCCTCTGGCGCGTCTGGGACCATTTCGAGGAAGGCTTTATTGCCTTTCTACTGGCCGCCATGACGCTCGTGACCTTCGTCTATGTGGTTTTGAATAACCTCTACACCGTTTTCTACAGCCTGGCGGATAGCTTTCCGGCGGCCGAAGACTTTTTCTTCTCTGTTGGTGACTTCGTCATCGGCATGGCTCAGTCGATGACGTGGAGCACCGCACTGACCAAAGCGCTGTTTGCCTGGCTGATCTTCTCCGGCCTCGCCTACGGCGTACGCACAGCCGGCCATATCGGCGTCGACGCGCTGGTCAAGCTGGCGCCACGCCACGTGCAGCGCATGATCGGCATCATCGCCTGCCTATTTTGCCTCGGCTATTCGGCGCTCCTGTCTGTGGCCAGCTTCGAATGGATCCAAGCACTGCTCAACGCCAATATCGGCGCCGAAGACCTTGGTCACTTCGGCGTGAAGCAATGGCACATCGGCATGATCGTGCCGATCGGCTTTGCCATGGTGTTCATTCGTTTTGCAGAGATTTTCGTGCGCATCCTGCGCAACGAACAGACCGGGCTAGGGCTGGCTGACGAAGCCGCCGAAGCTGCCAGGCTCGGTGATGAGGAGCCGAAGTAATGACTATCCTGTTCCTCTTCCTTGCCCTGTTTGCGCTGATGTTCATCGGTGTGCCGGTGGCCATATCACTAGGCCTTGCCGGCTCCCTGACGATCTTCTTCTTCAGCCCTGACTCGGTGCGCTCGCTGGCGATCAAGCTGTTCGAGACGTCAGAACACTACACTCTGCTGGCGATTCCATTCTTCCTGCTGGCTGGCGCCTTCATGACCACCGGTGGCGTTGCCAAGCGACTGATCGACTTCGCCAACGCCACCGTCGGCCACATCCGTGGCGGCCTGGCGATCGGTGCGGTGATGGCGTGCATGCTGTTCGCTGCCCTGTCCGGTTCGTCGCCGGCTACCGTGGCGGCTGTAGGCTCCATTGCCATCGCTGGCATGGTCCGCTCCGGCTACCCACAGGCTTTCGGCGCAGGCATCGTCTGTAACGCCGGCACCCTGGGTATCCTGATTCCGCCGTCGATCGTGATGGTGGTCTATGCCGCGGCGACCGAGACCTCGGTCGGCAAGCTGTTCATGGCCGGTGTGGTTCCGGGTCTGATGCTGGGCCTTGGCTTGATGGTGGCGATCTATATCGTCGCGGTGAAGAAGAATCTGCCAGCAATGCCGCGTGCGACCTTCCGCGAATGGCTGTCTTCCGCACGCAAGGCGCTGTGGGGCCTGCTGTTGATGTTCATCATCCTCGGCGGTATTTACTCGGGCATGTTCACACCCACCGAAGCGGCTGCCGTGGCGGCGGTGTATTCGGCATTCATCGCGCTGTTCGTCTACAAGGACATCACGATTCGCGACTGCCCGAAGGTGCTTCTGGAGTCGGGCAAGCTGACCATCATGCTGATGTTCATCATTGCCAATGCCATGCTCTTCGCCCACGTGCTGACCACTGAACAAATCCCGCAGCAGATCACCGCGATGGTGCTCGAAGCCGGGCTGCAGCCCTGGATGTTCCTGCTAGTGGTCAACATCGTGCTGTTGGTAGCCGGTGCCTTCATGGAGCCGTCGGCCATCATCCTGATCCTGGCGCCGATCCTGTTCCCGATTGCCGTGCAGCTGGGCATCGACCCGATCCACCTGGGCATCATCATGGTGGTGAACATGGAGATCGGTCTGATCACACCGCCGGTGGGTCTGAACCTGTTCGTCGCCTCGGCCGTGACCAAGATGCCGGTCACCGAGGTGATCCGCGCGGTGCTGCCGTGGTTGGCGTTGATGCTGGCGTTCCTGGTACTCATCACCTACGTGCCGATGATTTCCCTCGGCCTGCCCAACCTGCTGGGCATGTAACCACACCGAGTACTCGTTTCCCTTTTAGCCCGGCCATCGCGCCGGGCTTTTTTATGCCTGCCAAATCAGCGCGCCAGCACATCGACAGGGCGGCGGCGGAACCAGCCCGTCAGCGACAGTCGATCCGCGTGGGTGACCATCACCTCGTGCGGGAAGTCACCGGAGAGAAACATCAGCAGGTGACCGTCCAGCGGCGGGATGTCCCGATTCGTGCCGTCGTCGAAATACATGCGCAATTCGCCGCCATCGGCCGGCTTCCAGTCCGGATTCAGGTAAAGCACTGCGCTGACGCAACGGCTGTCGTCATCGCGAAAACGGTCCAGATGGGTCTGATAGAAACCACCGGGCGGATACAGCGCGAAGTGACACTCGAACTCCTCTAGACCGAGAAACAGTTGTTGGTTGAGCGTCTGGCGTAACTCGTCCATCAGCGCCAGATACGCATCGCAGACATCTGCCTGCCCTTGCTCCAGCCAGTGAATATGATCGCCGCGGATGCCCTCACGCACCGCCTGCTCCTCGCCGCGACCCACACTTGCCGGGGCCAGCGCACCCTCGGCATAGCGTCTGCGGCACTCGGCGGCCAGCTTGTGGGTCACATCACTGGACAGGAAGGCACTCTGCAACGACCAGCCGCGCACGGCGAGGTCATCGATGATGGTAGAGAACGGCAAGGATAGTGACTCCGATGGGTCAGATGACTGCGCCTCGCGGCCTCGGTGGGCCCGCGCGGAAACACGGCTGAGTCTAGCAGCCGCGATTGCGCTCCTCGACAAGCCCGGGTCGTGGCGCCGAAAATAACCGCCCGCCACAGAGGAGCTTCCATGCGCGCCCTTATCGCTTGTGTATTACTCGCTTTCAGCCTGAACACTTGGGCCGATAGCTACGATGAACTCTACGAGGCTGCCGGCTGGAGCGAACAACGCGCCAACTTCTCCGACGCCCTGACAGCTGCCCAGCAGCGCTACAAGAGCAGTCTGCCACCTGCGGTTTTTCAAGCGCTGGTGAACAACAGCAACCGCCGCTTCGCCGTGGACGCCATCGATCGGCGTGCCAAGCAAGCATTTCGGCAGAACCTGTCGGATCCCAAGCCGGCGCTGGCGTTCTTCCAGTCAACGCTGGGCCACAAGGTGGTAGCGGCCGAAACGCTGGCCGGTCGCCGGGAACAACTGGCCCGTTATGAGAACGGATTGCCTCGTGTGGAAGCCGGGAGCAATCGACAGCTGTTGATTCGCCACCTAGCGCAGGCCATTCCCGCGGCCGAAGCCGGGGCAGAAGTGAGCCTTGCTCTGGCAGGCGTTGCGGCTGACAGCCTTAGTCAGATGATCCCGGGACTGCTCGGTGGCGGTCAGGCCCAGGGCATGCTGGATAGTCAGCGCGAGCGCCTGCAGCAGCAGGTGGAGAGTGATCTGGACAACACCTTGCTGTTCATCTATCGCGACCTGTCCGACGCCGAACTGGAAGAATTCGTCGAGTTCGCGCAATCGCAAGCCGGCAAGGACTACTACCAGGCGGCGCTGCAATCGCTACGTGCCGGCCTTGCAGCTGAGGCGCGTGAAAGCGGTACCCAGGCTCAGTCGCGGCGCACAGGTGGGCCTGTCGCTAGCTGAGCCGTTCCCTGAGAAAGTCCAGATATTCGCGGCGTATCGCCTCGCGCTCGTTGACCAGATGATGACGGGCGTCGGGGAGCCGAAGTATTTCAGGCACGGCGAACTTGCGCTCCAGGACCGTCAGATTGTGTTGCCAGTCAACCGTCATGTCGGCTTCGCCCTGAACGATCAGCGGGCTGTGCGAACTGCTTGGTGCGCCTGCGACACGAGGAATCCATCGCGCCAGGGCGCCGACCCAGGCGGTCGGAAGGATGTCCGGCTGCAACGGATCATTGGACTGGATGAAGGAGAGAAACTCCGGGTCTCCCGAGTTCTCGCTGAATGTTCGGGGGATCTGAGTGACAAAGCGGCGCATCACTTCATAGCTCAGGCGCGACCATCCCCACGCCCGCGGCCGCACCAGCGGCGCCAGCAGAACGCTCTGTCCAAGCGCCGGGTGCCCGGGCTGATTCAGCAGGTAATCCAGCACGATGGCCGCGCCCGTACTCTGTCCCAGCAGATGCCACGGCTGAGGCAACCCCAGTGCCGCGGCCTCCAGCAGAAGACCTTGCAGTACGGCCTGATACTCATCGAATTCGTTGATACTGGCACGAGGGCCACTGGACAAACCATGACCGGGCAGGTCACAGGCGAGCACAGCGAAGCCCATCTGCAGGCCCCAGTCCACCACATGCCGGTAAAGGCCCATGTGGTCGTAATAGCCGTGCAGGATCAAGAGCGTCGCCACCGGCTGCTCCGGCATCCAGACTTGAGCGACGAGCTCGTACCCATGCACTTCGAATCGTCCCAGACGTCGATGAGTACGGGGATGCTGGGGAAGATCCAACCCGTAGTAGGCCTGGTAGAAGCGCGCATCGTCGGTGAGTTCGGCGCCGTGGATGATGGGGCTCAACTGCGCGCGTAGGGTGTCTGGGTGAATTCGCGAAGGCATGAAGGGTTTTCTGGCTTGGTTTGTTGGGGATATTCAGCTCTGGGTCGCTACGTGGCAAGCTGGCGCATCATTTGAAGAGCCCACCATGTCCGTACGCAGAAAATATCTAATCGCAGCACTCATCGCGTTGGTCTGGGGCGGCGCAATGCTTGCCGCATTCTGGTGGTTCGAAGCGCGCTACCTGCGCACGTTCGAAGGCGAACGCGCCGAGTTGTTCTCCGGCGATAACCTGGCACTGCCCGAAGCGCTGAGCGGCCATGGACCGGTGCGCCTGGTGCACTTCTGGGACCCTGCGTGCCCGTGCAACGCTGGCAACCAGCAGCACCTGGCTGAACTGATGCAACGCTTCGCTACCCAAGGCGTCAGCTTCTACGCAATGCAAAAACCGGGTACCCGCGGGCAGTTGCCCGGCCAGCTGGCCGGCCTGGAGAGCCTCGACGCCGTACCTGGCGCCGCAAGCCTGCCTGCCAGCCCGGCGGTGGGGATCTGGGATGCGAGTGGTCAGCTGGTCTACATCGGACCGTACAGCGAAGGCGCGGTGTGCAATTCCAGCAACAGCTTCATCGAGCCCATCCTCGAAGCAGTGCTGGCTGGGCGTCAGGTCAATGCCACGCACTCGCTCGCGGTAGGGTGTTTCTGTGACTGGGGCGATCGCAAGCCTGCCGGAGACTGAATGGGCGGCGATATCGCCGCCTATTTCGTCAGCTATGCGCCGAAGGCGGAGTGGCGATTGTCTTCTCGACCCCCGGGGCCCAGTTCTGATTGGCGCCGTCATCCATGGCCTGACGCATCGCGCGGACGCGGCGCTTTTCGGCACGACGGCTGATGTACCAGGCGATAAAGGTCGCCAGCGACACCACCAGCAGAATCAGGCTCGCCACCGCGTTGATTTCCGGTTTAACACCCAGCCTGACCGCGGAAAATATCTCCATCGGCAGCGTGGTCGAACCCGGGCCCGAGACGAAGCTGGCGAGCACCAGATCGTCCAGCGACAGTGCGAATGACAGCATGCCGCCGGCCGCCAGTGACGGCGCGATCATCGGCATGGTGATCAGGAAGAAGACCTTCCAAGGTCGTGCACCGAGGTCCATAGCGGCTTCCTCGATGGACTGGTCGAGCTCACGCAACCGCGCCATCACCACCACCGCGACGTAGGCCGAGCAGAAGGTGGTGTGCGCGATCCAGATGGTGACGATGCCGCGCTGTGCCGGCCAGCCGATCAGCTGGGCCATTGCCACGAACAACAGCAGCAACGACAGACCGGTGATGACCTCCGGCATGACCAACGGCGCCGTTACCAGCCCACCGAACAGCGTGCGCCCACGGAAGTTGGGAATCCGGGTCAGCACGAACGCCGCCATGGTTCCCAGCACCACCGCTGTCACTGCCGTGTACAGCGCAATCTCCAGGGAGCGCATCACAGCGCCCATGAGCTGGCTGTTGTCCAGCAGGCCGGCGTACCACTTCAGTGACCAGCCACCCCAAACCGTTACCAGCCGCGAGGCGTTGAACGAGTAGACGACCAACAGCACCATCGGCAGGTAGATGAACAGCAACCCGAGCACCAGAATCACATTTGAGAAACTGTAGCGCTTCATAGCTTGCCCTCCAGTTCCTTGGTTTGGTTGCGGTTGAACAAGATGATCGGTACCAGCAGGATCGCCAGCATCACCACGGCCAACGCCGAGGCCACCGGCCAGTCGCGGTTGTTGAAGAACTCCTGCCAGAGCACCTTGCCGATCATCAGCGTTTCAGGCCCACCAAGCAGCTCAGGGATGACGAATTCACCCACAACCGGTATGAACACAAGCATGCAGCCGGCGATGATGCCGTTCTTCGACAGCGGCACGGTGATCTTCCAGAACGCGCTGTAATTGCTGGCACCCAGATCAGACGCGGCCTCGAGCAGGCTCAGGTCGTGCTTCACCAGATTGGCGTACAGCGGCAGGATCATGAACGGCAGATACGAATAAACCACGCCGATATACACCGCCAGATCGGTGTTGAGTATTTGTAACGGCGAGTCGATCAGGCCCATGCCCTGGAGCAAGCCGTTCAGGATACCGTTGCTGCTGAGGATGCCCATCCAGGCGTAGACGCGGATCAGAATGGCGGTCCAGGTCGGCATCATGATCAGCAGCAGCAGCACCGTCTGTAGGTCCTTGCGTGCTCGCGCGATGGCATAGGCCATCGGGTAGCCGACCAGCAGGCAGATAAGTGTGCTGAAGAAGGCGATCTTCAAGGAGCCAGCATAAGCGGCCCAATACAGATCGTCTTCGCTGAGGAAAATGTAGTTACCGAGGTTGATCAGCACCTGCAACTGCTGATCGGCATAGGCGAAGATGTCCGTGTAAGGCGGAATAGCCACATCGGCTTCGGAGAAACTGATCTTCAGCACGATGGCAAACGGCAGCAGGAAGAACAGCATCAGCCAAATGAAGGGTACGCCGATGACCAACCGGCGCCCGGTATTCAAGGGCGAGCGCCTCATGCCTGCAGCACCACGCCGCTGTCGTCCCACCAGTAGACGAACACCTCTTCCTCCCAGGTCGGCAGCTTCACGTGACGTTCGGCGTTGGCCATGAAGGCCTGCAACACGCCGCCGGACGGCAGCTTGATGTAGTAGACCGAATGCCCGCCCAGGTAGGCGATGTCGTGCACGACACCCTTGGCCCAGTTGTAGCCGGGACGCTCCAGTTCCGGCAGTTCGGTTCCGATCAGCAGCTTTTCCGGACGGATCGCGTAGGTGATCTGTTTGTCCTGCGCGCGGGTACTGATGCCGTGGCCAACGTAGATCGGGTTCTCAAGGCCTGGGCTGGCGATGACGGCGTGGTCGCCCATGTCCTCGATCAGCTCGCCGTCGAACAGGTTGACGTTGCCGATGAATTCGCATACCAGACGGCTTGCCGGCGTCTCGTAGATGTCCATCGGGCTGCCGACCTGGGCAATCCAGCCCAGATGCATGATGGCGATGCGCTCGGCCATGGTCATGGCCTCTTCCTGGTCGTGGGTCACCATCACGCAGGTCACGCCGACGCGCTCGATGATCTGCACCAGCTCCAGCTGCATCTGCGAGCGCAGCTTCTTGTCCAGGGCGCCCATGGGCTCATCGAGCAGCAACAGCTTCGGACGCTTGGCCAGCGAGCGCGCCAGTGCCACACGCTGGCGCTGCCCACCGGACAGCTGATGCGGCTTGCGCTTGGCGTACTGGCTCATTTGCACCAGGCCGAGCATCTCGTTCACACGCGCCTGCACCTCATCCTTCGGCAGACCGTCCTGCTTGAGACCAAAGGCGATGTTCTGCTCCACGGTCATGTGCGGAAACAGCGCGTAGGACTGGAACATCATGTTGATCGGCCGCTCGTAGGGCGGCATATCGGTGATGTCCTGACCGTCGAGGAATATCCGCCCCTCGGTTGGCCGCTCGAACCCTGCGAGCATGCGCAGCAGGGTCGATTTGCCCGAGCCGGAACCGCCAAGCAGCGCAAAGATTTCGCCCTGATGGATGCTCAGCGAGACATCATCGACCGCGACCGTTTCGTCGAACTTCTTGGTGACGCGGTCGATCTTCAGCAGCACCTGCTTGTTCTGGCTCTCACCGGAGAGGGCCTTTTTGTAGGCGCTGGAGGCAACGGCCATGCGCGAACTCCCGATTGAAATTAAGGGCCCGGACAGTGCCGGGGGACATCATCGTTTGGTGGCCGGGGCGGCATGTAGATGCTCGCCTCGGCCTGTATAGCTATTGACCGGACTTGATCTTGGTCCAGCTGCGAGTCATCAGACGCATGATCTTCTGCGGCAGCTCAGCTGAAACATACAGGCGGTCCAGCACAGCCTGCGGCGGATAGATGGACGGATCGTTACGCACTTCCTGATCCATCAAGGTATCGGCCTTGGTGTTGGGGTTTGCGTAGCCCACGTAATCGCTGACTGACGCGATGACCTTGGGGTCGAGCAGATAGTTGATGAAGGTGTGTGCCTCTTCCACGTTCTGCGCGTCCGCCGGGATGGCGAGCATGTCGAACCAGAGGTTGCCGCCTTCTTTTGGAATCGAGTACGCGATCTCGATTCCCTTGCCCGCTTCGTCGGCACGAGCAGCAGCCTGGAACACATCCCCTGAGAAGCCGGCGGCGATGCAAATGTTGCCGTTGGCCAGGTCGGACACGTACTTCGAAGAATGGAAGTAGCGCACGTACGGCCGGACTTCGAGCAGCTTGGCCTCGGCCTTGGCGTAGTCGTCCGGATCGGTGCTATTGGGGTCGAGGCCCAGGTAATTGAGCACGGCAGGAATCATTTCATCCGCGGAGTCGAGAAAAGCAATGCCGCAACCGGCGAGCTTCTTGGCGTTTTCCGGCTCAAACAACACAGCCCAGGAATCGACCTTCTCGATGCCTAGCGCTGCGGTCACCTTTTCGACGTTGTAGCCGATGCCGTTGGTGCCCCACAGATAAGGCGCAGCGTAGGCATTGCCCGGATCATTCTTCTCCAGCTGCTTGAGCAGCGCCGGATCGAGGTTCTGCCAGTTGGGCAGCTGGTTCTTGTCCAGTTTCTGAAACGCCCCGGCACGGATCTGCTTGCCAAGGAAATGGTTCGAGGGCACGACCACGTCATAGCCAGTGCGGCCTGCGAGCAGTTTGCCTTCGAGGGTTTCGTTTGAATCGAATACGTCATAGACCGGCTTGACGCCTGTCTCTTTCTCGAATTCTTCAAGGGTGGTTTCGCCGATGTAATCGGACCAGTTGTAGATATGCACGGTCGCAGCCTGAGCGGATGCAGCACCGCTGACCGCAGCGGCGATGAGAAGCGACTTCAATGTCGAAGGCATGAGAGTGTCCTCTTGGTGCAGGCCGCTCGATCAGCGGGCGAAAGGCGGGCTGTTTATTGGAAAAACCTCTAAAAATCAACAGGCAGAATGCAACGAACGGTAATGCCATGGTTCTAGGAGCGCTACGTACGGATCGCGTGCCACTCGTTCAGCTCCGGACATAGCGCCTTTAAGTCATGAAAGCCGATCCAAGCAGTCCCGAAGAGGATCCGTTTGAAATCGGCTCGGCCCGATCAACGACCGGATTTGATCTTGGTCCAGCTGCGCGTCATTGTCCGCTGGGTCTTGGAGTCGAGGTCCGGGAAGGTATACAGCTTCTGCAGCACGGCCTGGCTCGGGTAGATGCCCGGGTCGGTGCGAATCGCTTCATCAACCAAGGGGGTGGCGGCCGCGTTACCGTTGGGGAACTGGACATAGTCAGTGATGGAGGCCATCACGTCGGGCTTCATCAGGTAGTTGAGAAACGCATGGGCGTTCTCGACATTCTTCGCATCAGCCGGCACGGCCAGCATGTCGAAGAAGGTACCCGCGCCTTCCTTGGGAATGTTGTAGCTGACCTTTACCTGGCCGCCCGCCTCTTCCGCACGCGCCTTCGCCTGGTAGATATCACCGGAATAACCGATGGCCACGCAGACGTTGCCGTTAGCTAGGTCGGAGATGTACTTCGACGAGTGGAAGTACGCGACATTCGGACGGATCTGCATGAACAGCTCTTCAGCTTTCTTCAGCTCGTCGGACTTGGTGGAGTCCGGCTTGTGACCGAGGTAATGCAGTGCAGCCGGCAGGATTTCAGTCGGTGAATCAAGGAAGGAAACGCCGCATGACTTCAGCTTTTCCATGTTCTCCGGCTTGAATACCAGATCCCAGGAGTCAACCGGCGCGTCTTCGCCCAGTGCCGCTTTGACCTTCTCCGGGTTGTAGCCGATGCCGATGGTGCCCCACATGTAAGGCACGGCGTACTGGTTGTCCGGATCGCTGGGCTGGAGCGCCTTCAGCAGGTCGTTATCGAGATTTTCCCAGTTCGGCAGCTTGCTCTTATCCAGTTTCTGGAACACGCCGGCCTTGATCTGCTTGGCCAGGAAAGGGTTCGACGGCACCACGACGTCGTAGCCGGAGCTGCCGGCGAGCAGCTTGGCTTCCAGCACTTCGTTGCTATCGAAGACGTCGTAGACGACCTTGATGCCGGTTTCCTTGGTGAAGTTTTCCAAGGTGTCTTCGGCGATATAGTCGGACCAGTTGAAAACGTGCAGCACCTTTTCTTGGGCTTGCGCAGCGCCAGCAACCGCGCCGGCCAGCGTCACCGCAAGTAGTGTCTTGGCAAAGGGTTTCATCCGTGCAGCTCCTGTTGTCATCGTTGGTATCGGGGCTTGGAACAGGTCAGCGATAGCGTGATCTCCGCCTGAATCCTTCATAGCAACTAAGGCTGTGCCGGCATCGACACACCCCTCGGTAGGTCTGGCCAGAGCACGCGCGCAGTCTGGCAAGGTCGACCTCTGTTTTTCAACAACCCAAACGCGTTCCGACCTCCGTTCCTGACACTAGCCCAGGCAGCCAGGAACACAGCCCGGCAGGTACTCACCCCAACGCGTCTTTTGCCGTAGCGTCCAGACAGAGACGAACCTTGCTGATCAGCTCGTCAATCTGCTCCTCATTGATCACCAGAGGCGGCGAAATGATCATGGTGTCGCCTACGGCTCGCATCACCAGGCCGTTACGGAAGCAGTGTTCGCGGCAGATCATGCCGACGCCCGGATCGGCAAACCGCTCGCGGGTTTTCTTGTTCTTCACCAGTTCCAACGCGCCGAGCATGCCGACGCCACGCGCTTGGCCTACAAGCGGGTGCTCGACCAGCTCTCGCCAGCGAGATTGCAAATAGGGTGCCGTCTTGTTCTTGACCCGCTCGACGATCTTCTCCTCGCGCAGGATGCGAATGTTCTCCAGCGCCACTGCGGCAGCTACGGGGTGCCCGGAATAGGTGAAGCCGTGGTAGAACTCGCCACCTTCGTTGAGCGTGTGCACCACTTCGTCGCGCACCACAACGCCGCCCATGGGCAGGTAACCGGAGGTCAGACCTTTGGCGATAGGCATCAGGTCCGGTGCGTTGCCGTAATAATCGCTGCCGAACCACTCGCCGGTGCGGCCGAAGCCACAGATCACTTCGTCAGCGATGAACAGGATGTCGTAGCGGGCCAGGATTTCGCGAATCTTCGGCCAATAGCTGTCCGGCGGAATGATCACGCCGCCGGCACCCTGGATCGGCTCGGCGATAAAGGCGGCGACCTTGTCTTCGCCGACTTCGAGAATCTTCTGCTCCAGCTGCTGGGCAACGCGAACACCGAATTCCTCGGGGTCCATGTCGCCCCCCTCGCCGAACCAGTAGGGCTGGTCGATGTGCTCGATCCCCGGAATAGGGCCGTCGCCCTGCTCGTGCATCGCCTTCATGCCGCCAAGGCTGGCACCCGCGATGGTCGAGCCGTGGTAACCGTTCCAGCGCCCGATCACCACTTTCTTCTGTGGCTGGCCCTTGATTGCCCAGTAATGGCGCACCATCCGCAGCACAGTGTCGTTCGCTTCCGAGCCAGAGCCGGTGAAAAACACGTGGTTCATGCCTTCCGGTGCAATCTCGGCGATCGCCTTTGCCAGCGCGAGCGCCGGAGGGTGTGCCGTCTGGAAAAACAGGTTGTAGTACGGCAGTTCACGCATCTGCTTTGTTGCCGCCTCAACCAGTTCTTCACGCCCATAGCCTAGGTTGACGCACCATAGCCCGGCCATGGCATCGAGGATCTTGTGGCCCTCGCTGTCCCAGAGATAGACGCCTTCGCCCCGTGTAATGATGCGCGTGCCCTTGGCGTTCAGCGCTTTGAAATCGGTGAACGGCGGCAGGTGATGGTCACGGCTCAGGGCTTGCCATTGCAGGGTTTGCGAATCGCTCATCAGTCACCTCTTGTATCCGTGATTTTCGATGGATGAATAGCTCATCCACCCGAAGCCTCCAGCCAAACGTAGGGTGGATCACGCTTCATCGATCCACCAGGTGGCGTTCCACCGGGTAGCGTCCCACCGAACAGAGCCATGGTGGATGAAAAGATCGCCATCCACCCTACGGCTGTTCTTTACACCGAGAGCATCAGGAACTCCCGCTCCCAGGAACTGATGACCCGGTGATAGTTCTCCTGCTCGGCGCGTTTTACCGCGACATAGCCGGTGATGAATTTCGGGCTCAGGTACTTTTCCAGCTGCCGGCAATTTTCCATTCGCTCCAGCGCGGCCTCCAGCGTTAACGGCAGGCGCAGGTTGCGGCGCTCGTAGCCGCGACCTTTGACCGGCTGGCTCGGCGTCAGCTCCTCGACCATGCCGATATAACCGCACAGCAGGCTGGCAGCGATGGCCAGGTACGGGTTGGCATCAGCGCCCGGCAGGCGGTTCTCGACCCGGCGGTTCTGCGGATCGGAATCCGGCACGCGCAGGCCCACCGTCCGGTTCTCCTCGCCCCACTCCACGTTGACCGGCGCCGAGGTGTCCGGCAGGAAGCGGCGGAATGAATTGACGTTTGGCGCGAACAGCGGCAGCAACTCGGGGATGTATTTCTGCAAGCCACCCACGTGATACAGAAACAGCTGGCTCATGGTGCCGTCGCTGTTAGAAAAGATATTTCGCCCGGTTTCCAGGTCCACAACGCTCTGGTGAAGGTGCATCGCACTGCCCGGCTCGCCCGTCATGGGCTTGGCCATGAAGGTGGCGGCGACGTTGTGCTTGAGCGCCGCCTCGCGCATGGTGCGCTTGAACACCAGGATCTGGTCGGCCAAGTGCAGCGCCTCGCCGTGACGGAAGTTGATTTCCATCTGCGCGGTGCCTTCTTCATGGATCAGCGTGTCCAGGTCCAGCCCCTGGGCCTCGCACCAGTCATACATGTCCTCGAACAGCGGATCGAACTCGTTGGCCGCGTCGATCGAGAACGACTGCCGCCCCGTCTCCTGACGGCCCGAGCGGCCAATCGGCGGCTGGAACGGCAGGTCAGGGTCTTCGCAGCGCTTGGTCAGGTAGAACTCCATCTCCGGCGCGACAATCGGCTGCCATCCCTTGTCGGCGTACATCTTCAGCACGCGCTTGAGAATATTGCGCGGCGAGATTTCGATGGGATTGCCCATCTTGTCGTAGGTGTCGTGGATCACCTGGGCGGTGGGCTCGATGGCCCAGGGCACCAGAAACACGGCATCGGGATCAGGGCGGCAGAACATGTCGATGTCCGCCGGGTCGAGCAGCTCGTAATAGATGTCGTCCTCGACGTAATCGCCAGTGACGGTCTGCAGGAGCACGCTTTCCGGCAGGCGCATGCCCTTCTCGTCGAGAAACTTGTTGGTGGGAGAAATCTTGCCGCGGGCGATGCCGGTCAGGTCGCTGATCAGGCACTCAACCTCGGTAATCTTGCGTTCTTTCAGCCAGCCGGTGAGCTGGTCGAGCTTGCTGGACATAACGACCTCAGAAATTGATGAAACGAGCGCCGGGCCGGCCCGCGCTCAGCGCCGTCCTGCGCGTTCCTGGCAAGCGCGGGCAAAGCCCTCGAACAACGCCAGGTAATAAGGGTGCTCATGCACCTTCCACTCCGGATGCCACTGCACGCCGAGGGCGAAGCTCTGCGCGCTTTCGACGGAAAACGCTTCAATCAGCCCGTCCGGTGCCAGCGCTTCGATGCGCAGGCCGTGACCGAGCCGCTCGACGCCCTGGCCGTGCACGGAATTGACCTCGATAGTTGGCGGAAGGCCGAGCCGCTCGAGCAGCCCGCCGGGCTGTACGTGCAAGGGATGACTGAGGCCGTACTGCACCTCCACCGGGTCCTCGGCGCGCTCGCGGTGATCGTTGTAGGGACCGGCTTCGTGCACCTTCTGGTGCAGGCTGCCGCCGAAGGCCACGTTCATTTCCTGAAAGCCTCGGCAGACGCCGAAGACCGGCACCCCGGCATCGACTGCCGCGCGGATCAGCGGTAGCGTGAGGCTGTCGCGAGAAGGATCGTGCGGTGTCCCCTCGGCACTGGCCGGACCACCATAGTGATGAGGTTCGACGTTGGACGGCGAGCCGGTGAAGAGCAGGCCGTCTACGCTATCTAGTAGTGTGCTGGGGTCGATCAGATCGCCCAGCGCCGGAATGACCAACGGAATGCCGGCTATGGCAGCCGCGCGCAGGTATTTGTCGCCGGCGATTTGGAAGCTGTGGTGGCCGATCTGCCTGGTACAGGCGGAAACGCCAATCAATGGCACGCGAGGCATGGGATACTCGTCTTTCCGGATGGGGCTCGTCGGAGAGTAGTCTTGTTCGTTTTTATAGACAATAGCCGACCGTTGCCGCTTCGCAAAGCCAGGTCAGCGTATCGCGATTAGCTCCGGAATCGCCCCAAAAACGCCCATTGTGGGCCTCGACGGGGCACTCCGAGGCGCTATTGACAGCGACAGGGCTTTTCGATTGACTCCAAGACAAGCTGTTTGATGATTGAAATTTTTAACAATTAAGGTGCTTCATCATGCTTCCGCCGCCGCGTGCCGTTCAGCTCAACGAAGCGAACGCATTTCTCAAGGAACACCCGGAGGTCCAGTACGTAGACCTGCTGATCGCAGACATGAACGGTGTCGTCCGGGGTAAGCGCATCGAGCGCGCCAGCCTGCACAAAGTGTATGAAAAAGGCATCAACCTGCCCGCCTCCCTGTTTGCCCTCGATATCAATGGCATTACCGTGGAGAGCACCGGTCTTGGCATGGACATCGGCGACTCGGACCGGACCTGCTTTCCCATCCCCAATACCCTGAGCAACGAACCCTGGCAGAAGCGCCCTACTGCGCAATTGCTGATGACCATGCACGAGCGCGACGGGTCGCCATTCTTCGCCGACCCGCGCGAAGTCCTGCGCCGCGTTGTGAGCAAGTTCGATGAGCTGGGCCTGACCATCTGCGCCGCATTCGAACTGGAGTTCTACCTGATCGATCAGGAGAACGTGAACGGCCGCCCGCAGCCGCCCCGCTCGCCCATTTCCGGCAAGCGTCCGCACTCCACCCAGGTCTATCTGATCGATGACCTCGACGAATATGTCGACTGTCTGCAGGACGTCCTCGAAGGCGCCAAGGAACAGGGCATTCCCGCCGATGCCATCGTCAAGGAAAGCGCCCCGGCGCAGTTCGAAGTCAATCTTCATCACGTCGCCGACCCGATCAAGGCTTGCGATTACGCGGTACTGCTCAAGCGCCTGATCAAGAACATCGCCTACGACCATGAAATGGACACGACTTTCATGGCCAAGCCCTATCCGGGCCAGGCGGGTAACGGCTTGCACGTGCACATTTCGCTGCTAGACAAGAACGGCAACAACATTTTCGCCACGGATAAACCGCTGGAAAGCGAAACGCTGCGTCATGCCAT
Organism: Stutzerimonas stutzeri; assembly: GCF_024448895.1. Lineage (GTDB taxonomy): Bacteria > Pseudomonadota > Gammaproteobacteria > Pseudomonadales > Pseudomonadaceae > Stutzerimonas > Stutzerimonas stutzeri_Q. The sequence goes on along the minus strand of NZ_JAMOIC010000005.1, from coordinate 87,171 downwards.
CGGCGGGATTCAGCAGACCATGGCCGCATCCATGGCCTTCCTCTGCCCGAACGTGAACTCCTATCGGCGTTTCGGCGCGCAGTTTTACGTGCCTAACGCACCCTGCTGGGGCCTGGACAACCGCACCGTAGCGCTACGCGTGCCGACCGAGAGCTCGGACTCCGTGCGCATCGAGCACCGCGTGGCGGGCGCCGACGCAAACCCGTACCTGCTGCTGGCCAGCGTGCTGGCGGGTATCCACCACGGGCTGACCAACAAGATCGCACCGGACGAGCCGATCGAGGGCAACTCCTACGAACAGGTCGAACAAAGCCTGCCGACCAACCTGCGCGACGCCCTGCGCGAGCTGGATGACAGCGAGATCATGGCGCGTTACATCGACTCCACGTACATCGACATATTTGTCGCGTGCAAGGAAAGCGAGCTGGAAGAGTTCGAACACTCCATCTCCGACCTTGAGTACAACTGGTACCTGCATACCGTCTGATAGCGCGTCCCGCGCCATCGCGCGGTGCCATGAGCCGCTGCTCATAGCACCGCTGCGATGACTGGTCACCACTTCTGCAGTACCACCGCCACCCTAAAAATTGACTGAGCACAGCCAGGACGAGATCGTGCGCGCAAGGTGTTCGGACAACAGATTTCAGAGGCGCTGTGCCGAACGCCCGACTCCTGGCAGTTGCCCGATGGCGTAACCGAGGGCGCTGAGGTTGTAGGGTTTGGTCACGACCGGAATCTGGTCGAAGCGCTCCGGGATCGCTGTGCGGGCGCCGTAGCCGGTGGCAAACAGGAATGGATGCTTCTCGGCTTCGAGCTCGGCGGCGATGCCGAGGCTGGTTTCCCCGGCCAGGTTGACGTCCAGTATCACCAGATCGAAGGGATGCAAGCGCAAAGCACGGCGCGCATCGTCCAGCGAGCCTGCGATCTCCACCTGAACACCAGCGTCCTCGAGCATGGTCTGCGCGTCGAGCGCAATCATCATGCTGTCCTCGACCAGCAGCAGCCTGAGACCGGCGACGGGGCTCGCCGGGCGGGCCCTGGCCACGTCCGTCTGAGGTTGCTCAGTGGCCAAGGATACATGCTGAGGAGGAATGCGGAATCTGGCAAACAGCCCTTCCGGCCGAAACTCCACCCGCGCATCGCCTTGCAGTTCGAAGGGGATGGTGCGCTCCGTGACGATGCTTCCGAAGCCGCGTCGAGTCGGCGGCTTAACCTCTGGCCCACCGCTCTCGTTCCACTCCAGTTCCAGGCCACGCCCCTCTACGAGCTGCCAGCTCACCATGAGCTGGCCTTCTGGCACGCTCAGCGCGCCGTACTTCGCCGCGTTGGTCATCAGTTCATGAAGTACCAAAGCGAGGGTCTGATAGCCGCGCACATCCAGCGTTACCGCGCGACCTGAGAACTGAATGCGCTCGTCCAGCTCATCACGACCGTTCCAGGCGCGGGCTTCGGACTCGAGTAACGCGCGCAACTGGGTGGAGGCGCCAGCGGGAGCATTGATCTGGTCATGCGCGCTGGCGAGCGCCTGGATGCGCCGCTCGACCTCCTGGGTGAACTCCTCCACCGAGGTCGCCTGCTGCGCGCTCTGCCGCGTGGTGGCAAGCACCAGGCTGAGTACGTTCTTGACCCGATGATTGAGCTCGGCGATAAGCAGCGACTGGCTGTCCTGTGCCTGCTGGCGCTCGGAGGCAATGAGCTCCGAGCGCCGGAGTATGACTTCCAGCAAGGCCACCCGTAGCGTTTCGGCGACCCTTATTTCGCTGGGCGTCCAGGGCCGCGCATGACCGCGCACGGTCTCCTTCCAGGCATCGAAACTGCTGCGGGGATTGAGCTTCCCGCTAATCGGATCCCGCTGCACCGCCTTGTCTGGGTTGCCGCCCCAGGTGACCGTCTGGATGACTTCGCGACGGAAGAACAGGAGGTAATCCTGAGCGACCCGCGAGATGGGGATGGCAAGCACGCCACTTGCGAGATCGGCGAAGCCAGCGGCGGGCGCAAAGTGCTCGGCGAGCGATGAAGTGGCATAGATGCGATCAACCGGTTTCTGCCCGAGAAAGGCAATCAGCGCCCCGACTGCATCCGCCGGCGGCAGTACGCCTTCGCCATTGAGCTGCCCGTTCGACCAGACCGCCATGCCATCGCAGGCGATCATGCTGTTGAGCATGCCGGCGTATCGGCTCAGGTCCTCGAAGACGGTATCGCGAGGAGACATCGCCTCCAGTAGCTGATCGTGCGCATGTTGCGCGTCGGTTACCCGCTGCTGTTCCTGCTGCTGCTCACGTACGTCGATCTGCAGCGAGAGCATCTGCCCGAACAACTCGGCGGCCGAGCACAGCGCGCCGCTCAGGTAGTGAGGTTCACTGTGATGACACGCGATCAACCCCCACAGCTGATCACCGCGCATCAGGCTGACCGTGAGCGTGGCGCGCACGTTCATGTTGCGCAGGTACTGGATATGCACCGGCGACACGCTGCGCAATGCAGCCAGGCCCAGATCGAGAGGCAGACCATCCGGCCCGCGCCCGGGTAGAACCGGCACCGGTTGATAGTTGACGTCCGGGATCAGCCTCAGTGGCTGACGCCGGTACAGCTCCCGAGCCTGCGCCGGAATATCGGTCGCCGGATAGCGCAGGCCGAGATAGGAGTCGCTGCCGTAGCGCACCGCCTCGGCCACCACCTCGCCCGATTCATCAGGCAGAAAACGATAGATCATCACCCGGTCGTAACCGGTAACGGCGCGCACTTGCTGCGCCGCCAGCGTCAACAGCCGCTGCACCGTAGGCGCCCTGCGCAAACGCCCGGCCAGCCCTCGCAACAGGGTCACGCCGTTGGCGCCTGCACCCATCACGCTGGGCGCCGCTTCGATCACGGCCAGGCCGTCGACCATGTGTACTGTCATGTCGTAGCGATGGGAGCTTTCATCTAGCGCGAGGCAGTCCAGCCGCTCGGCCGTGCCCGACAGCATTGCAGTCTGCAGTTGGTTACGGACGGAATGAACCGTTTCGATCGGCAGGATGGAATCAAGCGGCTGACCCAACAGTGACTCCGGGTCTACACCGGCTAAGAAGGTCGACGTGTTCGCCGAAACGTGCGCAACGGTCCAATCAGGCAGGGTGCAGCCCAGCAAAAGCCCATGCGGTTGAATGGTCCCCGGAATGTGGATGGGCTCCTGAGCACAATCCACGGGGGCGACGGACAGACGGGACTCGGTCGTCAACGCTAAACCTCTCCTGCAGTTCTGAGGGCAGGCCCAACAGAGACCCGTTCAGAACCTTGAGACACGTACCAGCGGCATTTCGCTCAAAAAACCCGTCCGGCGTAGGTGCAGACCGTCGGACAGTCAACGCACTGGCGGCTACAGGCACCATGCACAACGTCGGAACGAGGGGCCGGCGAAGAAGCGAAACTGATGATTGCTTCAGGCCGCTTCATGGCTTCCAATGCCAAGCCATGACCAAGCCCGACGATTTCAAGCCCGTTCCCGGACGGCGGCCACGCGCCAGCAGCAAGGCACGCATCGCCCAGATTCTCGCTGCCGCCCGCGCGTTGCTGGCCGAACAGGGCGTGGCCGGCCTTTCGATCTACAGCGTAGCGGAGCACGCCGGGATTCCGCCCTCCTCGGTCTATCACTTCTTTGCCAGCGTGCCGGCATTGCTCAATGCCCTGACCGCCGACGTGCATGCCGCCTTCCGTGCGAGCTTGGCCGAGCCGGTGGATCACGCGAGCCTGAGTTGCTGGCGCGATCTTTCCCGGCTGATCGAGCAGCGCATGCTGGCGATCTATCAGCACGACGCCGCTGCACGACAGCTGATTCTCGCGCAGCACGGGCTTAGCGAAGTGACCCAAGCCGACCACCAGCACGACATCGAACTAGGTGGTTTGATGCAGGTCCTTTTTGAAAGGCACTTCGAGCTCCCGGGCCTGCCCGATGATGTCGAGGTGTTTGCCCTGGCGCTGGAGTTGGGCGACCGGGTCTACGCGCGGTCGGTGCATCTGCACGGCAGCATCACGCCGCGTATGGCCGAAGAGGGGATGCGGGTGTTCGATGCTTATCTGGCTTTGTACCTGCCGCCCTACCTGCCAAAGCGCAGCCAGCTCTAACCGATAGATATCGGTTTTTTATGGAGGCAACCGGATTCAAATAAGACCAAACGCGCTTTCAATCCGGATAATTATCGAATAAATTTCGCAGCAGCCCACCAGGGCTGCCCTTACGCCAGCATCCGCGAGGTTTTCCATGTCCCGTATCGTTACCGTCGCCGCCGCCCAGATGGCCTGTTCCTGGGATCGCGAAGCGAACATCGCCAACGCCGAGAAGCTGGTCCGTGAGGCAGCTGCCAAAGGTGCGCAGATCATCCTGATCCAGGAGCTGTTCGAAACGCCCTACTTCTGCCAGAAGCCAAACCCTGAGTATCTGCAGCTGGCCACTTCCGTAGAGGAGAATCCGGCCGTTCAGCATTTCCAGAAAGTCGCCGCTGAATTGCAGGTGGTGCTGCCGGTGAGCTTCTTCGAGCTGTCCGGCCGGGCGCGCTTCAACTCCATCGCCATCATCGATGCCGACGGCAAGGTACTGGGCGTATACCGCAAGAGCCACATCCCGGACGGCCCCGGTTACCACGAGAAGTACTACTTCAACCCAGGCGACACCGGTTTCAAGGTCTGGAATACCCGCTACGCCAAGATCGGCGTGGCGATCTGCTGGGATCAGTGGTTCCCGGAAACGGCCCGCAGCATGGCGCTGATGGGTGCCGAAGTGCTGTTCTACCCGACCGCCATCGGTAGCGAGCCACACGATTCGACCATCACCTCTCGCGACCATTGGCAGCGCGTGCAACAGGGCCACGCCGGCGCCAACCTGATGCCGCTGATCGCCAGCAACCGCATCGGCCGCGAGGAGCAGGACGGCTACGACATCACCTTCTACGGCTCCTCGTTCATCGCTGATCACTTCGGCGCCAAGGTCGAGGAAATGGACCAGACCAGCGAAGGCGTGCTGGTCCACGCGTTCGATCTCGATCAGCTGGAGCACATTCGCAGCGCCTGGGGCGTGTTCCGTGATCGCCGTCCGAACCTGTACAGCCCGATCAAGACGCTGGATGGCTCGCTGGAGTCCTGAACCGCCTTTTATCGGCAATCGACTCAGCCGCACTCCTTTTGTTGCGGCTGAATCGTGCTTCACGTGGTCAGATGTCCGCTAACTGATAAAAGCCGAACGCACCGCAGATTGTTGTCTTTTCCACAGGTAAAACGATGACCACCCTGACCACCACCCCGCGTGCCGACGATTACCACATGCCTGCCGAATGGGCGCCGCACAGCCAAACCTGGATGGTATGGCCGCAGCGGCCCGACAATTGGCGCGACCAGGCCACACCGGCGCAGGCTGCGTTCACTGCTGTGGCCAAGGCCATCGCACGTTTCGAGCCCGTGACCGTCTGCGTCACCGCCACGCACTACCAGACCGCCCGTGCGCAACTGAACGATCCGCGAATACGCGTGGTGGAAATCAGCAGCGATGACGCCTGGGTACGCGATACCGGTCCGACCTTCGTGATCAACGGCAAGGGCGGCCTGCGTGGCGTGGATTGGACTTTCAACGCCTGGGGCGGCCTCGAAGGCGGTCTGTATGGCGAGTGGCAGCGCGACGACGAAGTAGCGCAGAAGATCCTTGAGATCGAGCGCTGCGGCCGTTACCGCACGGAGGGCTTCGTGCTGGAAGGCGGCTCGATTCACGTCGATGGCGAAGGCACCCTCATCACCACCGAGGAATGCCTGCTCAATCGCAATCGCAATCCGCACCTGTCGCGTGAAGAAATCGAGCGGGTACTGTCCGACTACCTGGCGATCGACAAGGTCATCTGGTTGCCGCACGGCCTCTATAACGATGAAACAGACGGGCACGTCGACAACTTCTGCTGCTTCGTGCGCCCCGGCGAAGTGCTGCTGGCGTGGACCGACGATCGCGACAACCCCAACTTCGAACGCTGCCAGGCCGCCATGCGCGTGCTGGAGCAGGCAACCGATGCCTGGGACCGCCCGCTGGTGGTGCACAAGATGCCGATTCCCGGCCCTTTGCATGCCACGGACGAAGAGTGTGCCGGCGTGGTGCCCCTGGTCGGCACCCAACCCCGCGATCCGTCCATTCGCCTGGCCGGCAGTTACGTGAACTTCCTGATCGTCAATGGCGGCATCATCGCGCCGTCTTTCAACGATCCGCTGGACGATGAAGCCCAGGCTATTCTTGGCAGGCTGTTCCCTCAGCATCAGGTGGTGATGGTACCGGGTCGAGAAATTCTGCTGGGCGGCGGTAACATCCACTGCATCACCCAGCAGCAACCCGCCGCGTCCAGCCGAGCGCCGATCTGACGAGGCGACGCCTGCTGCCCCAGGCATGAATCAAGGAGCGCCCCATGCAACGCCGAGCGGTTCTGCTGTGCATGTTGATGGCGCCTTCAGTTCAAGCCATCGAAGCCTACGCCTGCCGTAACGGCCACTTCCCGGCATTCGCCGGGCAGGTGCGTGACGCAGAGGTCACTGCTGCTGCAGACCAGCGCGTCCATTTCCGTGATGACGCGGCCGGCTGCCCTGAAAACGATTCCTGCATCAGGAAAGCCTATCTGGTAAACGGCGACCGACTGCTGGTCGGTAACGAGACCGATGACTGGGCCTGCGTCTGGTATTTCGGCAAGGAGCACGAATTCGTCGGTTGGTTGCCCGCCCACCACGTACGCGCCCAAGTCGCAGCGAATGCACCTGAGGCTGATGACTGGACAGGTCGTTGGGTGCCGATTGCAGGAGGCAACCAGATCGTCATCACGCGTCCCTCACCCACCGGACCGCTTGCCGTTGAAGGCGAGGCGATCTGGCAGGGCGGCATCAACAGTTATGGCGAGCGAGTGGTCCACCTCGGTGCCTTCGAAGGCACGGCACGGCCCTCCGTTGACCTGCTGAAGATTGCCGAAGGCGACGACACCTACGACTGCAGCGTTACCTTGCAGCATGTCGCCGGCAATCTGGTCGTCACCGACAACGGCAATTGTGGCGGGATGAACGTCCGCTTCGACGACGTCTACCGCAGAGCGCCCTGAACAGAGGGGTTAGCCGCCTCTTTCTTGAAGCGCAACGTATCTGGTCTAACGTTCAAGTCTTCAGCCGAGGTGATGTGAGCCCGAATGACGCCGAGAACTCTTTGCATACCCCGGAATGCTGTTGCGCCGATACCCCGCTCCGCTCTGCCGGCTCTGTTGACCTTCGCACTTGCGATCAGCGGTTGCGATGGCGATAGCAGCGCCGATTCCGGCTCCAGTGCTGGCTACGTGCCGCCGACCCTGGAGCAGGTCCCCACCTGCAACCAGATCGCTGCAACGCTTGGCCCGATGGTCGATGGCCTCGTTCTGGTCGAGCAAGAGGATGGCGGCCGCTATGACAATGAGACCGTCTACGGCATCAGCTGCACATGGCTCTCGCAGGAAACTCAGTCCGGTAATGTCTTCGACACGGTCAAGGGCGGCAGTCTGACCCTGGGACTCTCGGTCGACCCTGAGCCTTCTGACGTGGAGCTGCTCAGACAGATGGGCATGGTCTACGATGACGAAAGGGTCGAGGCGATCGGCGGATTCGTGCTGGACATCAGCAGGCAGCTGGATCCCGCAGCCCAACTGGGCATTGTCGGCCCACAGGTGGTGGTTGGCAGAGTCACCATTACCACCGCAGCGGGCGGCATCGCCTTGCAGAAGGTCGAGAGCCTGCGAGGGATTACCAATGACCTAGCGATTGCAGGCTCGGTTGCCGTCCACAAGATGCTTCGCTGAAATTCTCAGCAGGTCCGCAAGCGGTGGAAACACTCACGGCCCGGTTCAGCGCAACGACCAGCCTATTTCAGAACCGACAACACGACAGGAGCGAACATGCCTTTAGCACGGCTGCAAACCTTATCCATTGCCGGCACGCTGATGCTTGTCAGCCTCAGCGGGCAGGCGCAGGACGCGGATCAGCAGATGATGATGACTAACATGCACACCCAACTGGCCAACTTCGGCGGCGCCATGCACACAACGGCGAAGGTGTGCGGAGACTCCTCAGACGAACAGCTGGCCGAGCAAAAAGAGAAGCAAAGAGCCTTGTCGATCCAAAACGGCATGGACGCGGCCGCTTTTGACCAAGCTTTCAACGCCGGTGCAAGCGAGGCGAAGACAAAATGGGCATCCATCCCGGCGTCTGAGCGTCAAGCCAAATGCGAGGAGTTCAAGCAAGAGATGGAAGCGTTAGGCCATCAAGTCACGCAGTGACGGTGTGGTCAATCAACAGCCCACCCCAAAAGTCGCTTTGCGGCTTGCGAGCGGCCTGACCCCATTCGCCGCGAGGCACGCCTCCTGCTAGAACGGGGTCGCCCGCTGCACCACCGCTCCATGTCACCTCGCCATCGGGCGAACAAGTTCGCCCCTACAAAAGCGTGACGATCTACGGACCGTAGGGGCGAATTTATTCGCCTGCAGTTGAAGGTGATAGAGGCGCGTCAGGCATCAACGGTAGCCGTGATAAACACTCTGCTACTGTTTGTGCCCATGCTTAGAATCCCCGCCGAAAGCAATTCCGCACACGCGGCCGACGGTGCGCCCTCGGCCGCGCCGTACCAGCCCAAAGCGCCGCTCAGGACACGATGACCTGGTTCTTGCCCAAGCGCTTGGCCGTGTACATGGCAGCGTCAGCGCGGGCGAACATGGCGCTGAGATCGGGGTCACTGGCCTGCAGGTAGGTCACGCCCAGGCTGATGGTGACACCGAAGCGCTGACCGTCCGGGCTCGTGAATACCAGACGCTGAATTTCGCGCTGCAACCGCTCGGCAATCTGCTCGGCGAGATCGGGCTGGCAACCCGGCAACAGCAGCGCAAATTCCTCTCCTCCGATACGGCCGAACAGATCACCGCGGCGCAGCACTGATGACCCACACTGGGCCACACGTTGCAGCACCTGATCGCCCATCTGGTGGCCGTGGGTGTCGTTGATGCGCTTGAAGTCATCGATGTCGAGCAGCTGGAAGGCCAGCGAGGTTGCGTACTGTCGGGCTAGATCGAATTCACGCTGAGCACATTCGAAGAAGTAGCGACGGTTGCTGCTCTGCGTCAGTACATCGATGGTAGCCAGACGCTGCAGCTCACCTTCGAGCTGCTTCTTTTCGGTGATGTCTTCGGCAATGCCGACGATGATCGTGCCGTGCGAGCTGTCCGCCTTACGCGCGATGAAGCACTTGTCGCTGAGCCAACGCAACTGCCCGTCCGTGCGGATGATGCGGTACTCGCGCTCCTCGACCGCCCCCTTGTCGAGTACATCGAGCATGCTTTGCTGGGCGTATTCGAGATCGTCCGGGTAGATGCTGTTTCGCCACTCGCCGAAGTCCGACAGCAGCAGCGCAGCAGAACGGCCGAAGATCTGCTCGTACGCCGGGCTTACGTAAATCATTTGCTGCGCTTGCCAGTCGAAGGCCCACAGCACGGCATTGACCGCGCCCATGAGGGTGCTGAAAAGCTGCTCGCGCTCGCTCAGTCGCTCGACTTCAGCGCGTGCGTGCATCAACGCCAGAAGCGTTTGCGCCTCCGTTGGCGGAAGAATGCCAACGCCCTTTTCGCTTCGCTGCTTCACCAGATTCATACCTGCGTTCCAAAAATGGCGCCAGGCACCGGCGGAGACCCGCTGGGTAACTGTCGCAATGACACCAGAATGCAGTTCAGAGAGTGGCGGATGGGCAAAGTTCCGAATGCCTCATCCGCTATGTGACGCACTGATCAGAGGTCACGCAAGGGCGACGGCCGGCTTTAGCGAGTAGGTCCTAAGATGCTCGGCGAATTCGCGCAGCGACTGGATTCCGCTCGCTTCGGCGTCCTGCACCCATTGCTTCATGGCCGCCAGCATTTCGTGGCCATTGGCACTGGTGCGAGTCCAGATTTGCTGCAGCGCCAGGCGTTGCTCGTAGATTACCCGTAGCGAATGGCTCTGCTTGAGGATCACCTCGATACGCGCTTGCTGATCATCCTGGAGCAAGCTTGGCTCGCGTGACAGCAAACGCTTGGCGCGCCGAAACTGGTGCCGCACCGAGGCGTCGGCACGCTGCAGCTCAAGCTGAACCAGCGGCTTGATCACCAGCTTGCGGTACTGCGCCATGATCTGGAACCGGTTGTTGAGGATCGCCATGGCGCTGTCCATGTCCAGCTGATGCTTGGCCGTTACCCTGTGGGCGATGGGTGCGGTGCGGTTCACCTTGGCCAGGCCGAACAGGCTGAACAGCTTGATCCAGGCCCAGCCCATGTCGAACTCCCATTTGCGCACCGACAGCTTGGCCGAGTTCGGGTAGGTGTGGTGATTGTTGTGCAGCTCTTCACCACCGATGAGGATGCCCCAGGGTACGAGGTTGGTCGCCGCGTCCCGGCATTCGAAATTGCGATAGCCGATCGCGTGACCCAATCCATTGACCACGCCGGCCGCCCAGACCGGAATCCAGATCATCTGCACAGCCCAGACGGTCAGGCCGATCACACCGAACAGGGCCAGATCGATACCGAGCATCAGCACAATGCCGAGATTGGGTAAACGCGAGTACAGGTTGCGCTCGATCCAGTCTTCCGGGCAGTTCTTGCCATAGATGCGCAGGGTCTCTTCGTTCTTTGACTCTTCTTTGTACAGCTCGGCGCCCCGCCGCAACACGGTGCTCAACCCTTTTTGCACAGGGCTGTGCGGATCGTCCGGTGTTTCGCATTTGGCGTGGTGCTTACGGTGGATGGCCGTCCACTCGCGGGTGTTCATGGCCGTGGTCAGCCACAGCCAGAAGCGGAAAAAATGCTTGATCACAGGGTTCAGCTCAAGCGAGCGATGAGCTGAATAACGGTGCAGGTACACGGTAACCGCAATGATGGTGATGTGAGTCAGGAGCAGGATGGCCGCAACCACCTGCCAGGCGGAGAGGTCGAGAATACCGGTGTACCACATAGTGTCGCTGCCTCGCGGTGTAGAGTCCGGCCCGCAGACACGGACCTGTGCGCATTATCCCCCCTGCTCGGCTGGATACGAGGCCGTCTGTCGTTCTGCCACGGTTTTTCGTTTCAGCGTCTGACAGAAACAAAGAAGCCTGCCGATAGACATCAAGGCACGGCCTCTGCTTTCCCTATAGCATATGGCCATCACCTCTCAGATCCGTTCCTTTGAACCTGTAGGTCGCTTGCGGAATCGCTTGAGGCTGCGCGGGTCGGTGGCTAATCAGAACCATGAACACCTCTCCCCGCCCCACCGATCCGCGCTGGATCCTAGGCATCGGCAGCCTGCTCCTGGCGTTGTTGTTCGGCGTGCTCGCCTATAACGATTTCCAGACACGGGATGCCGTCTGGGAACTGCAAATGGAGCAGCAGGGAGAGCTGCAGGCGCTGGCACTGCGCAGCGCACAACAAGGACTGGAAGACCAGGCGCGGATGATTGCCACCACGCTTGGTACCGACCCGGAGACGCTTCGCCTGGTTCGTCAGGCCGACCGTGCGATCAAGGCCGGTGCCCAATGGCATGGCCCGCGGCTGATCCGTATCCGACAGCAACTCACCGCTGCGCTGACGCCCGCCTGGCAGGCCATGCGTACCCATGGTGCGCTACAGCTGCAGCTGTATTGGGGCGAGGCCGGTATTGCCCTGCTGCGCATGCATGATTCGGAGGCGTTCGGCGACGCCGTCGCCGATCATCGACCGCTGCTCTACAAGGCTCTGACCCAGGGCCAGGTCGTCTCCGGGCTGGATATCGGCCATCACAGCGCGGGCAACCGGGCGATCGTGCCGATTCGTGCCAGCAGCAACCCTCGCAGCGAGATCGTCGGCGCGTTGGAGGTCGGGTTTGGCATTCTTCCGGACTTGACCCAGCTTGGCAGCCGACTCAACGCCGGCTTGGGCCTGCTGGTCAATCGCGCCGAGCTCGAAGAAGTGCTCTGGGCGCGACCTGTGGGCATTCAGCTCGACGGCCTACGTGGATGGCTGCTCGATACGCACTCGGCACCGCAGATCCTGCACTGGGCACAAAGTCAGTCGCTTCCGGCGCCCGAAGCAGGGTTGGCGCTGCGAATGCTCGAATCCAACGGTCGCAGCTTTCTGCTCAACCAGGTTCCACTGCATGACGTCAGGGCCGAGCAGCAACCTGGGCGCCTGCCGATGGCCGTCGCGCTGGTCTGGCGCGACATTACGTCGGCGATACGTGAGCAGCAGCAGGCGGAGCGGCGCCTTCTTCTGAAGTGGGGAATGGCTTGGGCCACGGCCCAGATCCTGTTGCTGGTGCTGGCGTTCATGCTCCATCGCCGCGGGATTCTTCAGCGCGTCCATCAACTGCGCTCGATGCAGCAGGAGCGTAACCGCAGACGCTTACTCGAGCGGGGACAGAAGATCGCGACCTTGCTACCGGGAATGGTTTTTCAGCTGAAGCGCTCTCCGGCAATCACCTACAGCGTGCTCTATGCCAGCGAAGGCGCCAGGGAAATCTATGGTGTGAGCCCGGAACAGCTGATCGAAAACGCCGCCGTTGCACTCGCGGCGGTCTACGATCCTGATCGGCCAGGATTGAGAGCGGCCATAGAGCGCTCCGCAGCTGAACTCGGCAGCGGCTGCACGCGCTATCGCATCAAAAATCCTGAAAAAGGCCTGATATGGGTGGAAGTACGAGCCACCGCCGAGCCTCTGCGCGACGGGTCCGTGCTCTGGCATGGCTTCATCGCCGACATCACGCCACTGATGACCACCACCCTTGCGTTGAGTGAAAGCGAAAGCCGCTTCCGCAGCATGGTCAGCAATCTGCCCGGTGTGGTTTACCGTCGCTCCGGTGACGCCGACCGCACCATTCGGTACATGAGCGATGGCATCGAGCGGCTCACAGGTTATCCGGCCAGCGACTTCATGGTTCCAGGCAAGCGGCTGTACTGCAGTTTGCTTCACCCGGATGACCGCGACAGCTGGCGGAGCGACAGCGAGGATCAGTTCGAGCACACCTACCGGCTGATCAATGCCCATGGCGAGACGCTCTGGGTGCAGGAGAACAGCCGGGCATTGCGCGACGAGGAGGGCCGGCTGCAGTGGTACGACGGTTTCATCTGGGACGTGACTGCCCGCGCGCACGCCGAGCGCGAAGCCAACGAACGGGAGCGCTACGTCCGCCTGCTGATCGCCAACGTGGTCGATGCAATCATCATCATCAACCAAACCGGGCTGATCGAAACCTTCAACCACGCCGCCGAACGTACCTTCGGATACAGCGAGGAAGACGTGCTCGGGCGTAATCTGTCGATGCTCATGCCCGAGCCACACCGCGACGTGCACGATGTGCATCTGCAAGACTACGAGCGGCGCGGCGAAGGTCGCAGCCTGGAGCAGAACCGCGAGTTGCAGGCGATTCGTCGTAACGGCGAGATCTTCACCATCGAGCTGCGAGTGTCGGAAATCAGCCACAGCGGCGAGCGCAAGTTCATCGGGCTGGTGCGCGACATCACCGAGCGCAAGCGCATCGAGCAGATGAAGAGCGAGTTCGTCTCGGTCGTCAGCCATGAGCTGCGCACCCCACTGACTTCTATCTCCGGCGCGCTCGGGCTGATTCTCGGGGGCGCGGTTGGCGACGTACCGTCTGCCATGGGGCACATGCTCGGTATCGCCCAGCAGAACAGCCAGCGCCTCGGGCTTCTCATCGGCGACCTGCTCGACATGGAAAAGCTGGTCGCCGGACAGATGAGCTTTCAGCTGCATGCGTTACCGCTTGGGCCGCTGCTCGAAGATGCGCTGCGCTCCAATCAGGCCTATGCCGATCAACTCGGCGTACGCTTCGAATTGGGTGAGCAAGCGCCGGTCACGGTGATGGTGGACGAGCTCCGTCTACAACAGGTGCTGGCGAACCTGCTTTCCAACGCGGCGAAATTCTCCCCCACTGGCGAAGTCGTAATCCTGAGCAGTCACCTGCGCGACGATCAGGTGCGGGTCAGTGTCCGCGACTTCGGCCCCGGCATTCCGCAGACCTTCCGCCAGCGGATATTCCAGAAATTTTCCCAGGCGGACTCGTCCGATACCCGCCAGAAAGGCGGCACCGGCCTTGGCCTGGCAATCAGCAAGGAGCTGATCGAACACATGAATGGACGCATAGGATTCGATTCCGAGCTCGGCGAGGGCGCCTGCTTCTGGTTCGAACTGCCTGCGCAGGACTCGGTTTAGCAGACTATTTTTCTACCGTGCCGCGTCAGTCATTGTGCAAGCTGGCAAACTGCTTGCTTCTGAGCGCGCCACGTACAGCTGTCGGAGATCCTGCATGAGCGAGCTGAAACGGATTCTGCATGTCGAGGACGATCCGTCTATCCAGGCGGTCGTGAAAGTGGCGCTGGAAGCGATCGGTGGGTATCAGGTCAGATCCTGCTCATCCGGCCAGCAGGCGCTCGACGAAGTAGAGGCGTTCGACCCGCAGTTCATCCTGCTGGATGTGATGATGCCCGGCATGGGTGGGCCGGAAACGCTGACCAGACTCGGCGAGCTGTTGGACCTGGGACGGATTCCGGTGGTGTTCATGACTGCCAAGGTGCAACCGAGTGAAGTCGAGTCTCTGCGCAAACTCGGCGCCCGCGACGTGATCGTCAAACCTTTCGATCCGATGCGCCTGGCCAGCCAGATCCAGGCAATCTGGGACACCGGCGGCGCCGGACCAGCCCATTAACCCAGCGAGAGAATCGAGCAGATGGAGCCACCGAAGTCGATGCCGGCATCCTCCCCGCCCCGCGAGCTTTCCAGGCTGGCGGCGCTGCTGCGTTATGAGATTCTCGATACGCCGGATGAGACCGCTTTCGACGACTTCACCCAGTTGGCGTCCTACCTCTGCGATACGCCTATCGCGCTGATCTCGCTGGTCGATGACCACCGCCAATGGTTCAAGAGCCGACTCGGCCTGGACGTCAGCGAGACCGCCCGAGAACTGTCGTTCTGTACCTATACCATCGAAGCCCCGGGTATTTTCGAGGTCAACGACGCCCGCCTCGACCAGCGCTTTCGCGACAATCCACTGGTGACCGGCGACCCGCATATCCGCTTTTATGCCGGCGCGCCGTTGACGACACCGGACGGTTACAACCTCGGCACGCTCTGCGTAATCGACCGCAAGCCGCGCCAGCTGAGCGAAGCGCAGCGCGGTGCCCTGATGCGCCTGAGCCGGCAGATCATGCGTCTGTTCGAGGAGCGCCTGCAGGCCCATCGCTACGCCGAGCAGGCGGTCTTGCAACAAGCGCTGCTCAACAGTGCCGCAAGCGCCATGCTGGTCACCACGGCCGAGGGCAAGATCTCGGGCGTAAATCCGACCGCCGAGCGCCTGTTTGGCTACTCGGAACGGATGCTCATCGGCCAGCCGCTGACCTCGGCCCTGTTTCCGCTGGACGCGCTGTCGCGCCGCGCCGCCATCCTCAGCAATGAGCTGGGCGAACCCATCGCACCGGGCTTCGCCGTGCTGACTACGCCGCTGCAGGAAGGCCGTCGCGAAATGCGCGAGTGGCGCCTGCGCCATCACAACGGCGGCAGCGTGCCGGTGCTGCTGAACGTTTCCGCGATACACGATGAACGCGAACTGCTGCGCGGCTACATCGTCAGCGCCTATGATCTGGCCCATCAGGAACATCTGCAGCTGCGCCTGCAACAGATCGCCGCCCAGGTTCCCGGCATGCTCTTCCAGTTCTGCTGGCGACCCGACGGCAAGAGCTCGTTCCCCTACCTCAGCGAAGGGGTCGAGGACATATATGGCCTGAGCGCGGCCGAAATGGCGCCGACCATCGCGCCGATCTACGAGCGGATTCATCCGGATGACCGCGAGCACGTGCTGGCAAGCATCCGCCATGCAGCCTCAACCCTCACGCCGTGGCAGTTCGAGCACCGTATCGACCACCCGAAAAAAGGCCGCATCTGGGTCGAAGCCCGCGCCACACCGATGCGCCAGCCGGATGGCTCGGTGCTGTGGCATGGCCTGGTGACCGACATCACCGAGCGCAAGGGCGAGCAGCTCGAACTCGACAAGCAGCAGGAAATGAACCGGCGCCTGCTCGAAGCGCTGTCCGAGGCGGTAGTGGCCTGCGATGCCGAGTGCAACCTCACCCTGTTCAATAACACTGCCCGTCGCTGGCACGGGCTTGATGCCCAGCAGATCGCGCCGGAACAATGGCCGGTCGCCTATCACCTGTTCCACGCCGATGGCGTCACGCCGATGACCATGGACGAAGTTCCGCTGATCCGCGCGCTGCGCGGCGAGCACATACGCAACCTGGAAATGACCATCGTGCTGCATGGCACGCCTCGCTACGTACTGGCCAACGCCGACCCGATGTACGCCTCGAACGGTCAGCAGAACGGCGCGGTGGTGGTGCTCCACGACATCACCGAACGCAAGCAGATCGAGATCCTGCAGCGCGACTTCGTCTCCACGGTCAGCCATGAGCTCCGTACGCCGTTGACGTCGATTACTGCCTCGCTGGGCCTTATCTGTGGCCAGGTCATGGGTGAAGTGCCCGAACACCTGCATGAACTGTTGGACATCGCCCAGCAGAACAGCAAACGGCTCAGCGCGCTGATCGACGACCTTCTGGACATCGACAAGCTGAACGCCGGCAAGATGCGCTTCGAATTGCAGCAGCAACCCTTGCAGCCGCTGCTGGAACAGGCGTTGCGCAGCAATCAGGGCTACGCCGAGAACTATGGGGTGTCCATCGAGCTGGGCGACTGCCCGGCGGTATCGATCAACGTGGATACGATGCGCCTGGAACAGGTGATGAGTAATCTACTGTCCAACGCGGCGAAGTTTTCACCGCCCGGTGAGCGCATCGAACTGTGGGCTGAGGCAACAGAGGACCGAAAGGTCCGGGTCAACGTCCGTGACAAGGGCCCGGGCATCGCCGAAGGCTTCCGCGGGCGGATTTTCAGCAAGTTTGCTCAGGCCGATTCGTCCGATACCCGGCAGCAAGGTGGCACCGGGCTCGGGCTGGCCATCAGCAAGGAGCTGATCGAGCACATGGAGGGGCAGATCGGGTTCGACTCGACCCCCGGCGCGGGCGCCTGTTTCTGGTTCGAGCTGCCTTGTCAGCCGATGCACGAGCGGTCACCTTGAAACCCCTGCAGCGCATCCTTCATGTCGAAGATGTTCCCTCCATCCAGGTCGTGACCCGCATTGCGCTGCAGAAGCTGGGTGGCTTCGACGTTCTCAGCTGCGCATCGGGCCAGGAAGCGCTCGATCAGGTCCGCCAGTTCGAGCCGGACATGATCCTGCTTGATCTGTCGTTGCCAGAGATGGACGGCATCGAGCTGCTGCGCCAGCTCGCCTCCGTGATCGACCTGCAACACACGACGGTGGTATTGCTGACCGGTCAGGCGGACGATCCCGCAGATCCGGCCGAGCTGCGACGGCTTGGGGTGCGCAAGCTGCTGAAGAAGCCTTTCGACCCGCTTCAACTGGCGACACAACTCAAAGAAGTATGGAATGCCGAACATGAATGACAGCGCTGGCGATGCGCTGAAAATCCAGCTGCAAGCCCTGAACGAGAAGTTCGCTGAACGTCTGCGCGATGAGCTGGCGGAACTCGAACAGCGCGCCGACCGGTTGCTGCAAACCCGTGAGCAGGAACAGCGCCGGCAATTGATGCTCGAGCTCAATGAGCGCCTGCATCGACTGGCAGGAACGGCAGGCACTTTTGGTTTCGGCGCATTGGGCGAGCAGTCACGCTTGCTGGAGCAACGCACCGAGGGCTGGCTCGAAGCGGCAAAACCCAGTGGTCAGGCGCTTGCTGCCATCATCAAGGCCATCCAGCAGATGGTTGCGACCGGGCGGTCGGGCGCAGCGGTCGACAGTCAGCAGACTGATGAGGAGCATCCGGCGGTTCTGGCGGCCGGCTGTCGCGTCTACCTGCTGGAAAGCGATGTCACTGCTGGACAGGCGATGTGTCAAACATTGGGTAACTTCGGCTACGAAGTGCTGCTGTTTCCGGAAATATCGTTGCTGCATACCGCTGTCCAGGGTCAGCTGCCGGATGCACTGATCGTGAGTCAGCACGATGGCGAGCTGGACGCTATCCGCGCGTTGCAGCAAGGCTTCGATTCGCCGTTGCCCCTGCTGGTAGTCGGCCACCGGGTCGACTTTGGCAGCCAGCTGGCTGCGGTGCGCGCCGGAGCGAAAGGTTATTTCACACGTCCGCTGGACATCACGCAGCTGGAAAACAGTCTGGAAAACATCCTCGAGCTACAGCTGAGCGAGCCATACCGGGTATTGATCATCGATGATGATGAAGACCTCGCTGCCCGCTACAGCCTGGTGCTGCGCAACTCCAAGATGCACGTGCAGACGCTCAGCGACCCCAGCCAGTTGTTCGATGTCATGCGTGCATTCGATCCGGAAATGGTACTGCTTGACATGAACATGCCGGATTTCACCGGCATCGAACTGGCCCAGATGATTCGCCTGAATGACGAATGGCTAGGCGTGCCAATCGTCTACCTGTCTGCCGAAACCGACATCAATCGGCAGATGGACGCCATGCTCAAGGCCGGTGATGACTTCATCACCAAACCCATCAGCGACAATGCGCTCACCGCGGCGGTGTTCTCCCGCGTGCAGCGGGCACGTTCGCTGAGCATGGCGCTGTCGCGCGACAGCCTGACCGGCCTGCTCAAGCACGCCGATATCAAGGAACAGGTGGCGCTCGAGGTCGAGCGCGCCCTGCGCAGCGGCAAGCCAACCAGCGTGGTGATGCTTGATCTTGATCACTTCAAGCAGGTGAACGACCAGTTCGGTCATGCGGCCGGTGACAACGTGATCCGCTCGCTGGCCAACCTGATGCGTCAACGCCTGCGTCGCATAGACAGCATTGGCCGCTACGGTGGCGAGGAGTTCGTTGCCGTGCTGCCCGATTGCCCGGCCGAACAGGCCAGGCGCATCTTCGATGAAATCCGCACCCGCTTCGCTGCACTGAGCTTTCATGCCGGCGCGCGTACATTCGGCGTGACGCTCAGTGCCGGCATCAGCGAGACCGACGGCCAGTCCAGCGCCGGTGCGCTGCTCGAACTCGCCGACCAGGGCCTGTACGTCGCCAAGCACAACGGTCGTGATCAGGTACAGGTCGCATCACCGCGCTGACGCTCAAACGTGCAAGACCAAGCGAACCGCTACGACATTGCCGGACTCCAACTACACTGCACCTACCCCGCAGCAGCTCGCGGGCGTCTGACATGAGACGGAGGGCGCGGCGTTAGGCAATTGCTCGCAACCGCCGGAACTGTCTTCAACCGGCGTAAGGAGTACCGGTTTGCACACGAAAACTACGATCAGCTGGCATACGCTCGCCTTCCTGATTGCCTTCTTCCTGCTCGTCGCGCTTGGGTGGGAGAGCAAGCGCACCCAGGAAGCCGTGCTCTCGACGAACCATTCAGTCGCTCAGAGCCTGGAAATTATCACCGCCACCCAGGCGATCTTCTCTTCGCTGCAGGACATCGAGACAGGCTCGCGTGGCTTCGTCCTCACTGGTCAGGACGAGTACCTGGCCCCTTATGAACTCGGCCTGCAGCAACTGGAAGCGCACCGCCGAAGCCTGCAGCAACTGGTTGAGGATCGAAGCTACCCGGATTGGCGCTGGTTCGAAGAAATCGACCGCAACATGGGAGAGCGCTTGATCATCGCTGCCGGCAACATCCAGGCACGCCGTGACCAGGGTCTCGAGGCGGCCGCCAAGCGCCTGACGCAGGCGGGTGGCAAGCAGATCATGGATCGTTTGCGGATGCTGCTTACCTCCGTTGAGCAACAGGAACGTCGGCGGCTGGCCGCTGCCAACCGCGCGGTGGGCGAGACCATCGAACGCAGCCGCCAACTGGCTCTGATCGGCAGCTTGATGGTGGCGTTGCTGTTCATCGCGGCCTTCTGGGCAATCCGTCGTAATCTGCAGATTCGCCAGGCACTGACAGTCAAGGCACAGGCCGGCGAAGCGCGACTGGGCGCGCTGCTGCAGGCGATTCCTGACGATCTCTATGCCATCGACGACCAGCACCAGGTGTCGTCCCTGACACAGGCGAACGACACACGCGGACCGGCACCGGCAACCATCGAACCTCTGCTAGTCGAACTGCTCGAACAGGCCGAAGCATCTCACGAGCGACGGCAGACGACCTGGTGCGAAATGGACGGTCGAAGGACCTTCGAGGTTCGCCTCGTTCCGACCGGGCTGGGTGATCACCTGGCCATTGCCCGCGATGTCACCGAACTTCAACGCAGCCGCGATACGCTCGAGGAGCAGAAACTGTTCCTGCGACGGGTCGTCGATACCGATGACAATCTGATTTTCGTGCGCGATGAACACGGTCGCTTTCTGCTATGCAACAGCGCCTTCGCGACGCTGCTCGACAGCCAACCGGCAGCGATCGAGCAGCGTCGCGCCGAGGATGTTCCCGGCGCGACGATGATGTTGCCGCTACTGCAGGGTGAGGCCGAGCTACTCGGCGGCAGCGGCGAACTGCGCACCACCGAGGTCGGGCTGACCGATGCGCTCGGGCGTGAACGCTGGCTACAGATACTCAAGCGCCCCATGACCATGCCAAGCGGGGCCTGTTATGTCGTGACCGTCGCGGTGGATATTTCGCTTCGGCGGCGCATGGAGCAGATGAAGACCGAATTCATCTCCACCGTCAGCCACGAGCTCCGCACGCCACTGACCGCCATTCGTGGCGCACTCGGCATGCTTGTCGGCGGAATAGCCGGGGAGATAAGCGACGGCGCACGCCCGTTGCTGGACATCGCGCACAAGAACAGCGAGCGCCTGGTCCGCCTGATCAATGACATCCTGGATATCGAGAAGCTTGAAGCCGGCCGACTGCCGTTCCACTTCAGCCGCTGCCACGTGCAACCTCTGATCGAGCAGGCCCTGAGCGACCTGAAGCCCTACGCAGACGAATACAGCGTGACCCTGAGGCTGGATCTACCGGATGACGGGATCCGCGCTGACATCAACCTCGACCCGGACCGGTTTACCCAGATCATGGCTAACCTCCTGTCCAACGCGATCAAGCACTCGCCCGCCAATGGCGTGGTTAGCGTGGACGTACGCAGCGACGGCGACAGCGTTGAAATCGGCGTACGTGACCAAGGCCAGGGCGTGCCCGAAAACTTCCGCTCGCGAATTTTCGAGCGTTTTGCCCAGGCTGACTCGTCCGACGCACGCAAGCGCGGCGGCACCGGGCTGGGTCTGGCGATCACCCATTCACTGGTGCAGCAGATGCACGGCCGGATCGGCTTCGATTCGCAGGAAGGCCAGGGCTCGCGGTTCTGGCTGAAGTTTCCGCTGGCACCCGAGCATGTCGCAGTGGCCGACGCCAAGCCTGCCCCACTCTCGAAATCGGTTACGGCCCCAGCCCGGCCCTCTCCGCGCATTCTGGTTCTCGAGCCCGATTCACCCTCCGCCGAACAACTGGCCGGCGCGTTGCAACAACAGGGGTACTCGACGCTCATCGCCGCAACCGCTGCCCGGGCCCGGGATCTGCTGGCCGAGTTTGACGTACAGGCGCTGACCCTCAGCCCTGCCGTGAGCGATGAAGACAGCATCGCGTTCTTGCAGAACCTGCGCAGCCAACATGCGTACCGCCATCTGCCCGTCCTTATCGTCAGCCTCCAGCCACAGCGCCGCGACAACGACGACGGCGCGCTGCGTGGCGGCGCGGTCGGAGTGGTCGATTGGCTGCACAAGCCGGTCGACCCGTCACGCGTGATGGAAGTGGTGCGCACCTGCCTCAGCACAGCCGGCGCTCGCCCCAAGGTGCTGCATGTCGAAGATGACGAAGATCTGCGCATTCTGCTGGCACGGCTGATTGCTTCGCTGGATATCGACCTGGACGGCGCCGCCGACCTCGCCGAGGCTCGCAGCCTGCTAGCCAGACGGCACTATGACCTGGCGATCATCGACCTTATGCTGCCGGACGGCGATGGCAGTGAGCTGTTCGACCAGCTGGCGCAGAGCGAACCACCGCCTCCGGTCATCATCTTCTCCGCCCTTGATCTGCCTGTTCAGGACAGCCGCCTGGCCCTGCGTCAGTTGGTCAAGTCCCGTCACGACGGCAGCGAACTGGCGGCCCTGATCCAACACTTGCTTCACCACTGGCCACCTGGCCATTCCGACGATTCAAATGAGGTCAACGCATGAGCGATTCCGGCAGCCAGCGCATCCTGATGGTGGAGGACGAGGAAGACATCGCCTTCCTCATCCGTTTCATGCTCGAGCGGCACGGCTTCATCGTCGATCACGCCGCAGATGGTCGTCAGGCCATCGAGAAGATCACCCAGTCGACGCCACCCGACCTGACGTTGATGGACATCATGCTGCCTTATCACGACGGCCTTGAGCTGGTCGAACGATTGCGCGCCCAACCGGGATGGGAAAGCGTGCCGGTGTTGATGCTCACCGCCAAGGCGCGCGAGGTGGACATCGTGCGCGCACTGGAGCTGGGCGCGGACGACTATGTGACCAAACCCTTTCAGCCGGAGGAACTGCTGGCGCGCATCCGCCGTTTGCTAAGGAGACCGCGATGAGCCGACTGCTGCCGGCGCTGGCCTTCGTCCTCCCCGTAATGCTCGCGCCTTCGTTGGCAGCCGCTGATGTCGCCACCGCACAACGACAAGTTGATGCGCAGCAGCTCGACGCCGCCGAGGCGACGCTCGAAGCTCGGCTGATGCGCCAGCCCGACGACAGTGACGCGCAATTTCTGCTGGCTCGGGTGCGCGCTTGGCAGGGCCGTCCCGAGCAGGCACTGCCGCTCTACGAAGGGTTGCTGCAGCGCGAACCGGACAACGCCGACTATCTGCTGGGCCAGGGTCAGGCACTGCTGTGGGCGGCCCAACCGCAGGCTGCGCTGGTTTCGCTGGAGCGGGCCGCCCAGATCGCACCGGACTATGCCGAGGTGCAGCAAGTCATCCAGCAGGCGCGAGCGGCGCTGACCTCGCCGGTTAGCGCCACCGCTCCGCAGGCCGCAGCACCGACGCAGCGCCGTCATGAGCTCGAGTTGTCGGCCCGTCAGGATTGGCTGGACAAGGGCTTCGACAACTGGCGCAGTCAGCGACTCGACTATTCCTCGACCCAACCCGAGGGGCTTGGCTGGTACAGCGCCTTGCTGCGTGAACAGCGCTTCGGCGAATGGGACAACGGCGTCGAAGCGGGCGCAGTCATCGCGCTGGATGACAACTGGACCCTGCAGCCCGAAGTCGGCTATCAGCCGTCGCCCTACTTCCTGCCCGAGTGGCACGCCGACCTGCGTCTGCAACGTCGTCTGCCGGCGGGCTTTCTTGGCGCGGCAAGCGTCCGACGCACCCAGTACGAAACCACGCGGGTCGACCGATTGGCGATTACCGCCGAACGCTACTGGGATTCCTGGCGCGCCGGTTACACCTTGAACGTCACCGACGTAGCCAACGCCGGCACGCCCATCGGCCACGATCTGGCGCTGGATTATTACTATCAGGGCCTCAGCTATGCGGGCCTGCGCCTCACCGTCGGCGAAGAAGAAGCAGTCGAGGAACAGCAGCTAATCACCAGTGATGTACGTGCGCTCAGCCTGCAGGGCCGGCACTGGTTGGACGAGCGCTGGGCGCTGACCTGGGAAGTCGGCCATCACCGCCAGGGCGACTACTACACGCGGCGCTGGCTGCAGCTCGGCCTGCGTCATGCTTTCTGAGCTGGCGCTCAGCTGCCCTGCGTGGCTCTGCGAGGTGCCGCGCAATGCCTGGCTGGCCATCTGGCCAGAGGATGCGATGCTCCAGCTCGCGCTCTACTGCGCCCTGGGCCTGGGCGGTCTCACCCTGCTGGTGATGATCCAGGTAATGCTGCTTGGTGAAGTCGCGCGGCGCCGGGCCACGCGCCGGCAGTCATTCAATGATCAGTGGCGTCCGTTCTTTGCCCTCTGCAGTCTTGATGACGAGCTGCCGGAGCCGGTGCCCGCGCTGCCTCGGGGCCGTCAGCTGTGGTTTCTTTTGCAATGGAACCGGACACAGTTACAACTACGCGGCGCCGCGCGGGAGAGGATGAACCGCGCACTCATCGCGCTCGGGATGGACCTACATGCCCTGACGCTGCTGCGCGGCAGGGTGCGCGGCAAGCTGATCGGGTTGACCTGCCTGCGCCACCTGGCCGATCAGGCGCATTGGGATGCTGTGCAACCGCTGTTGATGAATCGCAACGTGATCGTCTCCCTTTCCGCCGCTCAAACCTTGATCGCCATGGATGCCGTGCGTGCGATGCAGCTGATCCTGCCCGCCGCCGTGACGCGTCTCGACTGGGCCTTGCCGCGTCTGGCCAGCCTGTGCCAGAACGCCGGCGAGCAGGCGGTCACCCTGCCGCTGCTAATCTCGCTGGCCGGCTCCGAAGATCCGCGCCGAGAGCGGCTGATCCCCTTGCTGATTCATGGCGACCCGCGCCACGCCGCGCCCTGGGCGCGTGCCCGCCTCGAAGAAAACGCGGCACCGGAGCAGTTGCAGGTCGCGCTGAGGTGCCTCTGCGAGCTGGGCGATCCGCGAGACCGGGTCCGGTTGCTGCGCGCTGTTCAGCACAGCGATGCCGACGTCAGACTGGCAGCCCTGCAAGCCTTGCACAAACAAGCGCGCAACGAAGACAGCGAGGTATTCATGCCGCTTCTGGCCGATCCCAGCTGGTGGGTGCGGCAGGCCGCTGCCGACAGCCTGGCAACGCTGCCGGGCGTAACCGCCGTCAGCCTGCAGGCGCTGCTCAATCAGGTGCAGGACCGTTACGGCCGGGATGCGCTGCGCAGGGCCATTGCGGAGGTAAAGCGGTGAGCATCGACTGGCTCTGGTGGCTGCAACTGGGCTTCATCCTCTACTTCTTGCTGCTCAATGGCATGTACCTGCTGCTCAACGTGCTGTCGATGATCAGTCTCATGGGTTACATCCGCCAACGCGCCGAAACTGGCGAGATCGCCCCTTATCTCGGCGTGGAGCCGCCTGTATCGGTGCTGATGCCCGCCTTCAACGAAGAGGCCACGATCCGCACTTCAGTTCGCTCGATGTTGCAGCTGCAATACCCGGAATTCGAAGTGATCGTGATCAACGACGGTTCGAAGGACAACACACTCGCGGTGCTGATCGAGGAATTCGAGCTGGTGCCGCACCCTGAGCCGCTGCGCCAGGCCGTCACCCACCAGCCGGTACAAGCCATCTACCGTTCACGCCGTTACTCAAACCTGCGGGTCATCGACAAGGCCAACGGCGGCAAGGCCGACGCGCTCAATGCAGGCATCAATGCTGCGCGGCACGGGCTGTTCTGCGGGGTGGACGCCGATTCAATCCTTCAGCGCGACAGCCTGCTACGCGTGGTCCAACCATTTCTCGAAGACGAACGCACTGTCGCCGCCGGCGGCACGGTACGGATCGCCAATGGCTCAGAGGTGCGCGGCGGCTTTCTAATCCGCGCCGGTTTGCCGAGCAATTGGCTGGCACGCTTCCAGATCGTCGAGTACCTGCGGGCATTTCTCTTCGGCCGCCTCGGCTGGTCACCGATGAACGCGGTGCTGATCATCTCTGGCGCCTTCGGTCTGTTCGACCGCGAACGGGTCATGGCCGTCGGCGGCTATCGCACCGACACCGTGGGCGAGGACATGGAACTGGTGGTGCGTCTGCACCGTTATCACCGCGAGCACCGCATCCCGTACCGCATCCGCTACCTGCCCGACCCGATCTGCTGGACCGAATGCCCCGAAGACCTCGGCACCCTCGGCCGACAACGCAGCCGCTGGCAGCGCGGGCTGGCGGAAAGCCTCGGCCGTCACGCCCGCCTCGCCTTCAGCCTGCGTGGCGGCGCGCCCGGCTGGCTGGCCTGGCCGTTCATGGCGCTGTTCGAATGGATAGGCCCGCTGATCGAGCTGATCGGCTACGGGTTCATGATCGGCGGCTTCGCCCTGGGCGTGGTGTCCTACGCTGCGCTGGCTGCGTTCCTGCTGGTCGCCATCGGCATGGGCATCCTGCTCTCGGTTAACGGCCTGCTGCTTGAAACCATGTCGTTCCGCGTATACGAACGCCGCCGTGACATGCTGCGGCTGTTTCTCATGGCAATACTGGAGAACTTCGGCTATCGCCAGCTGAACACCGTCTGGCGCTGCCGCGGTTTGTGGCAATGGTTTTCACGCCGCAAACATCAATGGGGCGCCATGCGCCGCAGCGGCCGCTGGGGACAAGGCTAGTGGGATGGGTTGGGCCTGCGATACCCATCGGCCAGCCCCCAGGTCTGATGGGTATCGCTTCGCTCAACGCCATCTACGCCGGGAACCGCCGCGAGCAGTCGCGTCCGTACAGCGGCTAATCACGCCCTCACCTATTCACCGGGTTGGTGTCGCGGTGGATGGGAAAAGCAACATCCACCCTACGGCCCTGGAACTCCGCAGAACGTAGGATGGGTTGAGCCTGCGATACCCATCGATGAGCCCCCAGGTTTGATGGGTATCGCCTCGCTCAACGCCATCCTACGCGGGTACCGCCTTGAGCCGTAGCGCTCGTGCAAGGACGGATTACGCCCTCACCTATCCACCGTGCGGGTGTCGCGGTGGATGGGAAAAGCGACATCCACCCTACGGCCCTGGAACTCCGCAGAACGTAGGATGGGTTGAGCCTGCGATACCCATCGGCCAGTCCTCAGGTTTGATGGGTATCGCTTCGCTCAACGCCATCCTACACGGGTACCGGCCGTGAGCCGTCGCGGCCGTACAAGGGCGGATCACGCCCTTATCGATTCACCATGTGGGTGTCGGTGGATGGGAAAGCGACATCCACCCCACGCTCTGGAGCGCCGCAGAACGTAGGATGGGTTGAGCCTGCGATACCCATCGGCCAGCCCTCAGGTTTGATGGGTATCGCTACGCTCAACGCCATCCTACGCCGGTAACCGCCGTGAGCGTTGCGTCGGTACAAGGGCGGATCACGCCCTCATTAATCCAACTTGTAGTTGTCGCGGTGGATGGGAAAGGCGACATCCACCCTACGAGTTGCGTCTACCTGAAGCCCGAAGCCGCTCTAAAGCTTGATCCAGGTCGCCTTCAACTCGGTGTATTTGTCGAAGGCGTGCAGCGACTTGTCTCGACCGTTGCCGGACTGCTTGAAGCCGCCAAACGGCGCGGTCATGTCGCCGCCGTCATACTGGTTGACCCACACGCTGCCGGCCCGCAGCGCTTTGGCGGTCAGATGCGCTTTGGACAGGTCCGACGTCCACACCGCGGCTGCAAGGCCGTAGGGCGTGTCGTTGGCAATAGCAACGGCTTCGGCTGCGGTATCGAACGTGATCACCGAAAGCACCGGTCCGAAGATCTCCTCGCGAGCGATCTTCATGGCATTGCTGACGCCGTCGAAGATGGTCGGCTCGACATACAGGCCACCAGTGTCTTCCATGGTCCGCTGGCCGCCGATGAGCACCCGGGCGCCATCGTTGCGACCGGCCTCGATATAGCCGAGTACCGTATCGAGCTGCTGAGTATCGACCAGGGCGCCGACATTGGTAGCCGGATCCAGCGGATTACCTGGCTTCCAACCCTTCAGCGCTTCAACCACCATCGGCAGGAAGCGCTCCTTGACCGAGCTCTCGACCAGCAACCGCGAGCCGGCGGTGCAGACCTCGCCCTGGTTGAACGCAATCGCACCGGCAGCCGACTCGGCTGCGGCCTGCAGATCCGGTGCGTCGGCGAAGACGATATTCGGACTCTTGCCGCCAGCCTCTAGCCAGACGCGTTTCATGTTCGACTCGCCGGCGTAGATCATCAACTGCTTGGCGACCCGCGTGGAGCCGGTGAACACCAGCGTGTCGACGTCCATGTGCAGCGCCAGCGCCTTGCCCACTGTATGTCCGTAGCCCGGCAGCACGTTGAGTACACCCGGCGGAATGCCCGCCTCAATGGCGAGCTGCGCCACACGAATGGCAGTGAGCGGCGACTTCTCTGAAGGCTTGAGCACCACCGAGTTGCCGGTTGCCAGGGCCGGGCCGAGCTTCCAGCTGGCCATCATCAGCGGGAAATTCCACGGCACGATGGCGGCCACGACACCCACCGGCTCGCGCGTCACCAGACCGAGCTGGTCATGGGGTGTCGCGGCCACCTCGTCATAGATCTTGTCGACTGCTTCACCCGACCAGCGCAGCGCACGGGCTGCGCCGGGGATGTCCACGTTCAGCGCGTCGCTAATCGGCTTGCCCATGTCCAGGGTTTCGAGCAATGCCAGCTCCGCGGCATTGGCTTCGAGCAAGCCGGCGAAACGGATCATCACTGCCTTGCGCTTGGTTGGCGCCAGTCGCGACCAAACGCCGGACTCGAACGCCATGCGTGCACTGATCACCGCGCGATTGGCATCGGCCTCATCACAGCTGGCCACCTGCGCCAGCACGCGACCATCAACAGGACTGACGCAATCGAAGCTGGCGCCAGCGCTTGGCGCGGTGTATTCGCCCTGAATGAAAGCCCGACCTTCAATGCGCAGGTCGCGGGCACGCTGTTGCCAGTCGGCGAGTGTCAGGGTGGTCATGGGGCGTCCTCGATATCTGTCGATTAATCAGAAAGGCACCCTAAACCAGCGGCACCGGGGCTATCAATATTTTTTACGAAGGCCGGGTTTTTCGCCTTGTTTTGTTCGTTTTATTAAACATAGACTCGCCGGAACTGCTGAGCGCTCAGTAGATGTCGCGCTACAGCATAGCCGCCGAAACCGTCGCCCTGCCGGAGCTTGCCATGGCCAACCAGTTGCACCCCACCGCGTCTGCCGAACACTTCTGGATGCCGTTCACCGCCAACCGCCAGTTCAAGGGCAGTCCCCGGCTGCTGGAGCGCGCCGAAGGCATGTATTACACCGACACCGACGGTCGCCAGGTGATCGATGGCACTGCCGGACTTTGGTGTTGCAACGCCGGCCATGGACGTCGCGAGATCACCGAGGCGGTGAGCCGGCAGATCGCGCAACTGGACTTCGCACCCACGTTCCAGATGGGCCACCCGCTGCCTTTCGAGCTCGCCGAGCGGCTCACGCAGATCAGCCCGTCCGGGCTGAATCGGGTGTTCTTCACCAACTCAGGCTCCGAGTCAGCCGACACCGCGCTCAAGATCGCATTGGCCTATCAGCGCGCGATAGGCCAGGGCAGCCGGACCCGCCTGATCGGCCGTGAGCTGGCGTATCACGGCGTCGGTTTCGGTGGCATCTCAGTCGGCGGCATGGCCAACAACCGCAAGGCCTTCGGCGCGCTGCTGCCGGGTGTGGACCACCTGCCGCATACGCTCGACCTGCAACGCAACGCCTTCACTCGTGGCTTGCCAGAGCATGGGGTAGAGCGTGCCGATGAACTGGAGCGACTGGTCACCTTGCATGGGGCGGAAAATATTGCCGCCGTGATCGTCGAGCCAATGTCCGGCTCTGCTGGTGTCATCCTGCCGCCCCAAGGTTATCTACAACGTTTGCGCGAGATCACCCGCAAGCACGGCATCCTGCTGATATTCGATGAAGTGATTACCGGCTTTGGTCGGGTCGGCGAGGCCTTCGCCGCCCAGCGCTGGGGCGTCACGCCGGACATTCTCACCTGTGCCAAGGGTTTGACCAACGGTGCAATCCCCATGGGCGCGGTGCTGGTCGATGAAAAGATTCATGACGCCTTCATGCAAGGTCCGGAAAGCACCATCGAGTTCTTCCACGGCTACACCTACTCCGGCCACCCGGTGGCCTGCGCCGCTGCCCTCGCCGCTCAGGAAATCTACCAGCGCGAGAACCTGTTCCAGAAAGCCATCGAGATCGAAGATTACTGGCAGGATGCCCTGTTCAGCCTTCAGGGACTGCCCAACGTGACCGACATTCGCACGGTCGGCCTGGTTGCCGGGATTCAGTTCGCAGCCCATGCGGACGGCGTCGGCAAGCGCGGCTACGAGGTGTTCCGCCAGTGCTTCGAAGACGGACTGCTGGCCCGCGCCAGCGGCGACACCATTGCGCTGTCGCCGGCGCTGATCGTCGAGCGTGAGCACATTGATGCAATGATCGAGCGTCTGGCTGATGCCATTCGCAAAACGGCCTGACAGCGCGTCGGTATCGCGCCCGGAAGTATTCGTGCTGTGGTTCGCGTAGGTCGCTGGACACAGCCTTCTTGCTACGCAATAGCACAGCTGATCGCCAGCAAGCTGGCTCCTACAGTGCGTGCATCGCCCTGGCGCAAGCTTTTGGCTTGTCACCCAAAGGCGATACCCCGAAACGAAAAAACCCGCCGATAGGCGGGTTTTTCTTCAAGGGCCGATCAATTACTTGATCTTGGCTTCCTTGTACATCACATGCTTACGCACGACAGGATCGTACTTCTTGATCTCGATCTTGTCGGGAGTGGTGCGCTTGTTCTTGTCGGTGGTGTAGAAATGGCCGGTACCGGCGCTGGACACCAAACGGATCAGGTCACGCATGATAGTTCTCCTTAAACCTTTTCGCCGCGAGCGCGGAGTTCAGCCAGAACGGCGTCGATGCCGCGCTTGTCGATAACGCGCATGCCTTTGGCAGTCAGGCGCAGACGTACGAAGCGGTTCTCGGACTCGACCCAGAAGCGGTGATGCTGCAGGTTCGGCAGAAAACGACGACGGGTTTTGTTGTTCGCGTGGGAAATGTTGTTCCCGGTTACCGGACCCTTACCGGTAACTTGACAGACTCTCGACATGCCTCAGCCCTCTAAAACCACATGCCCAACCCGGCATGGGTTGGCCGCTTGAATTCACTAGTCATTTGGCGCTCAGCGCCACGTTTCGTTGGGGTCTTACCGGCTACGCGACAAGCGAAGAAACCGGGCCCCTAGAAAAGAGCGCTGCTTTATATCAGAAAGCCCCTGGAGCAACAAGCGCGGATTGCCATTCAATATCCAGACGATCCGCCGTAATCCGCCTGCCAGCCTACGTTGTGACGGCTCCTTATAGAAGAAGCCGTTCGTCGCCCAAGCGGTCGAAGCAGGGCGTGCATACCGCTCCTATCGGCCCCGCCGCCTCATTGGTCGGATCACACTGATATTTCAAAGCTCTGCCGGGCAGCCTGCTTCGCAAACCCAAAAAGGCTACGCGGGCTCGGTATTTACGCCGATATATCTACAGAGCGAACATTTGTTTTGCAGTGCGGAATGCTTATACGATTTTATGAGCTACCATAAAGCCCAACTTTCGCAAATCGCGGCATCGGGCGGCGCCCAGTCTATCAGCAGCGCTAACGGCTGCGCTGCAGGCCATCAAGGCGATCTGCTATCGTGCCGCCCCGCTGCCCACTACAGACAGACCGACATCACATGAGCGACGCTGAAGACATCGAGAACCCCAAGGATCGCAAGTTCGTCGAGGCGCTTTCCCGAGGCCTGGATGTTCTGCGCGCCTTCACCCACGGCTCGGTGGTGATGGGCAACCAGGACATCGCACGCATAACCGGGCTGCCCAAGCCTACGGTGTCGCGCATGACCTACACCCTGACCAAGCTTGGCTACCTCAGTTATTCGCAGCAGCTGGAAAAGTACCAGCTCGACTCAGGCGTCCTGGCGCTGGGTTATGCCTATGTTTCGAACCTGCGCGTGCGTCAGCTGGCCAAGCCGTACATGGACGAGTTCTCTCGTCGCACCAATACCTCAGTGGGGCTCACCTGCCGTGATCGGTTGTCGATGATCTATATCGAGAACTGCCGCCCGGCAGAGGTCTCGACGCTGCGCATGGATGCCGGGGTGCGCCTGCCGCTGGCGACCACGGCCGCAGGGCGCGCTTTTCTGGCCGGTACGCCAGACAAGGAGCGCGAGCACCTGATGGCTGCGCTGGAAACCAAGTACGGGGACGGTTGGGCGGCCATGCAGCAATCACTGGAGCAGTCCTTCGCCGAGTTCCGCCAGCACGGCTTCTGCCTGTCCCTCGGCGACTGGGACCGCAACGTGATGGCAGCAGGAGTGCCGCTGCATCTGGCCGACGGCAGCATCATGGCGCTGACCTGCGGCGCCCCGTCCTTCCAGCTCAGTGAGGAAATTCTGCGGGGCTCACTGGCGCATCAGCTGGAAATGCTCGCACGCGATATCGAAAGCCTGGGTGTCTGATCGACTGATCAATGTTGCTGGGCTGTCGCACCAAAGGTGACCCATCCAGCCCGGAGGCGCGGATTCAACAAGCATTTCCCAGCGCGAGCTTCGGCGATGCGTTGCGGTCACTGCGCCCGGACGCTGGCCCAGGCGATGTCCGCCAGCAGATCGCGGCAGTCCGCCAACGCAGTACGCGAGCGTCCGGCCAGCCAATTGCGCGCCATGTCATGGCAAGGCCCAATCACCACCGCCAGAAAGCAATCGCCCGGCATCCGTCTGAAGGCGCCACTGTCGCGGTGTCGACGCAAAATCGCGCTGACCCTCTCCCCATGGGCCTGATTGACCTCACGCAGCCGTTCCCCCATCTCGCCAGCCTCGACCCTCCCACGGTTGTGCAGAACGAAGCGTGCCCAGTCCGGGTTTTCCACGACCCAATCGATGTAGCTGGTGACGAACAATTTGACGCACGCCTCGGCATCCAGCGTATCGATCAGTCCGGCCTCCAATCGCGCGGCGTATTCACCGATGCCCTCCAGATAAAGCACAGCGATGATCCGCTCGCGGTTACCGAAATGGTGGTAAAGGCTGCCGATGCTGGCGCCGGAACGGTCTCTGATCATTTCGATGGTGGTCGCCTCCACCCCAAACTCGGTAAAGCAGGCGAGCGCAGCCTGAAGGATTTCCTGTTTGCGACTACTACGCGCCATCCGGCCTCCAAAGCGAACTAGAATAATTTTCTAGAATAATATTCTGTTGTTCGTATACTGCAGCGAATGCGGCAACCCAACCAGCGCGGAGAACAACAAGATGGCGACGATACAGCCTGAAGAGCGATCGATCGACAACGGCAACGGACACCTGCTTTCCAGTTACTGGTATCAACCGAGCGGCACGCCACGCGGCGCAGTGCTGATTGCATCGGCAATGGGCGTCAAGCAACGCTTCTATGCCACGTTCGCCAGTTGGCTGGCCGACCGTGGCTATCTGGTCATCACGTTCGACTATCTCGGCATGGGCCGCTCGCGCCAGATCCCCCTGCGCTACCTAAAGGTGGATATTCTCGACTGGGCCCGCCACGACTGCAGCGCAATGCTCGCGGCGGTGGCCGAAGCGACAGATGAGCAACCGCTGTACTGGATTGGTCACAGCGTCGGCGCGCAGATACTGCCTCTCGTCAAAGGCCACGAGCGGATTACCCGAATCGTCACCATCGCCGCAGGCAGCGGCTATTGGCGGGAGAACAGTCCGCAGATCAAGCACAAAGCCTGGTTGCTCTGGCACGGCCTTGCCCCGGCCCTGACCGCCATCGCTGGCTACTTTCCCGGCGACCGCATCGGCGCGGTGGGCGACTTGCCGGCCGGCGTAATCCGACAGTGGCGCCGCTGGTGCCTGCATCCTGAGTATCTGGTCGGCGTAGAAGGCGATCCCATGCGTCAGGCCTTTGCAGCGGTGCAAACACCCCTGACGTCGCTCTCGTTTACCGATGACGAAATGATGTCGGCGCGCAACACCGAATCGCTGCATGGCTTCTATACCGGCGCACCGAAAAGCATGCACCGCATCGCCCCGAGTGAAGTGGGCGCCGATCGCATCGGCCACTTCGGATTCTTCCGGGAATCCTTCGCACCGACACTCTGGGCAAACTATCTGCTGCCGGAGCTGGAGCAATGCCACCAAGCCCCAACTGACGCGCTGGCCGCGGCGAGATAAAGCTGCGGAGCAGCTGGCCGTAGGCATCGTTTTTCGGATGTAGCGTCGGGCTAGCCAAGGCCAATCACGTCTGCGAAGGGGTCAAACGCCGCTACAGAACCAACCACTCTTCAGCGATGACCAATATCGATCAGCTTGATTTCGACCGCACCGCGCGAGCGCGTAGCATCGCCTGCACATCCCAAGAGCCCATTCGAGGAGACCGCCATGCCTGATACCTACGTACCGCCCAAGGTCTGGACGCACGACGCGCCGTCCGGTGGCAAGTTCGCCAGCATCAATGCGCCGACTGCCGGTGCGCGAGAGGAAAGGGCGCTGCCAGTGGGCAAGCATCCGCTGCAGCTTTATTCGCTGGCGACGCCCAATGGTGTGAAGATTTCGATCATGCTCGAAGAGCTGCTCGCCGCCGGTCATGTGGGCGCTGAATACGACGCGTGGCTGATCAAGATCGGTGAAGGCGATCAGTTCGGCAGCGGCTTCGTCGAGATCAATCCGAATTCCAAGATTCCTGCGCTGGCCGATCACAGCGTCGAAGGCGAACCGTTGCGGGTGTTCGAGTCGGGCTCGATCCTGTTCTACCTCGCGGAAAAGTTCGGCGCCTTTCTGCCGACCGAAACCCGCGCCCGCACCGAAACCATGAACTGGTTGTTCTGGCAGATGGGTTCGGCGCCCTTCCTCGGCGGCGGTTTCGGGCATTTCTATGCCTATGCGCCGGAAAAGTACGAGTACCCGATCAACCGCTACGCGATGGAGGTCAAGCGCCAGCTCGACGTGCTCGATCGTCAGCTGGCCGAGAACCGCTACATCGCCGGCGACGACTACAGCATCGCCGACATGGCCATCTGGCCCTGGTACGGCGTGCTGGTCCGTGGTGAGCTGTACGAGGCCGGCGAATTTCTCTCGGTGCAGGACTACAAACATGTCCAGCGCTGGGCTGCAGAAGTGGCGGAGCGACCCGGGGTGATTCGCGGTCGCAAGGTCAACCGCACCTGGGGCGAAGAATCCGAGCAGGCGCCCGAGCGGCACAGCGCAGCGGATCTGGACTGAACACAGCCTCAACCCGAACGTAGGGTGGAAAACGGCGAAGCCTTTTCCACCTTCGCTCCGCACGCACCGGAGCGCCAGCGAATACGGAGGCGGATGAACAGCACAATCGCCCCGGCACCACCCCGCCCACCTCAGATGGATTACAGGCGCAACGCAATGCATGTAATCCCCGTGTTCGCCTCCGCGCGAGAACCACCGAACTCGCTTCTGATGACCCACCGCACCGGCACACCAGCCGATGCAATGATCAACACTTCACCCCGACACCTCGCTGCAACCTCGAACCCCTCCACCGCCCCCTCGGCCGGTGACCGCAACTCACGCACTCATTCACCCTCGCGCACCGACCTCTGATCCTCAGTTCTGAACTAAGGCAGCCGTGCCAGACCCAACCTCTATGGGCGTTGCATTTGTTGGCTGTCGAGGCAGCCATCGTTCATGGCTGCTTTCGGCTGCCATGGCGTCAGGACGCAGCGCTCCGCATACCCAGGTTGTTCAACACAACGCGAGGTGACCCATGAAACACACTCTGGTAGCAGCGTTCGCAACGCTGACCGATGCCACTCGGACCCACGGCGATCTGATGTCCCGGGGCATCCCTCAGGAGCAGATCCATTCCGTAGGCGCCGAGCATGCGCACATCCACGCCTACGATGAGCCTTACTCCACCACCGACAGCACGGTGGATCGCGAGCATCACGAGTCCAAGGTCGCGCATTTCTTCAAGTCGCTGTTCGGCCATGAACCGCATGACGATCATCGCCGCCATGCTTCGGCTTATCCCGAAGCGGTGCGTCGCGGTTCGCTGGTAATCGCGGTCGACGTGTTCGATGAGGATCAGTTGATCCGCGCACGCGATGCGCTGGAGTACAACGGCGCCATCAGCATCGACCAGGACGGTACGACCGGAGCGGGCGCCACGCCAGGCTATGCCGGGGCCACCAGCCCTTATGCCGGGGCGACAGGCGGCGAAAGTCATATGGATAAACATTTCGCTGGCGCTCAAGCCGGTGCGACCGCCCAAGCGCGCCCATCAGGAACCGCGCATTTCGATGCCGGTACGCCAGTAGGCACGAGCCACACCACCAGCGTAGGCGCGACCGGCAATATGGACGCAGGCTCGGCCGATACCAGTCGATATGAAGTTGGCAGTGCAGCCAAACGGGCCGGCACGGGCTATCCGGAGACGGCCGCTACCGCAGCGCCAACAGGCGGTGGTCTGGCTGGTGAGACGGTCGGCACTCGCGATGCCACGCAAGGTACGGATGCCACCCAGGCTGGAACCTGCACCGACCGCGTATGCGTGATTCGCCGACCGAG
The DNA here is from genome assembly GCF_024448895.1 of Stutzerimonas stutzeri. Classification (GTDB taxonomy): domain Bacteria; phylum Pseudomonadota; class Gammaproteobacteria; order Pseudomonadales; family Pseudomonadaceae; genus Stutzerimonas; species Stutzerimonas stutzeri_Q. The sequence continues at coordinate 51,014 of NZ_JAMOIC010000005.1, read as the reverse complement.
CTGATCACCTGACGCAGCGATCACGGGCCGCGCGCAGCGGCCCGTGTAAGTCGCCCGTCTGTATCTATTGCTGCCTTCCGACAGCGCACCGCTGCTAACCGGCAGCCTCGATGCTGATGCGCCAGACCATCATCCGATAGGCCCTATATACGTTTTGCCCAATGGCGGTACAGCCCAGCACGTCCGCACCTTGCTGACTGCTCCATGCCGAACGAACCAAGCGCCTTTGTCACGCGTAGCGGGCTAAAAGGGTCCGTCTTTCCTCCGCTGCCAACCACGCGTTGGTTTACTCACCGCGCGTCCAGTGCGCTCCGTATTCCGGCGCTGCCGACTGACAACGCCACGCAGTCTTCAGTAAGCCCCAACGCAGCATTCGCCAGCGTGTTGCTCTGATAGGGCTTGCGCATCCTGAGTCCGGTTTCTGATGCCACCAGCGCCGCCGTTGCGCCGAGCAATGCCGGCAGCCATACCGGCTCGCGCCGTGCACTGGCCAGGGCCGCGGCGGTGACGCCACCGGACAGCGCGCGAAACATCATCGAGGGGACGATGGTGCGATCCGGTGCAAAAGGCATCTTGTCGCCTAGCAACTCCGCGGCCGCCATCGGCAGAAGAAATTGCTGGGCACGATGCGATGCCAGCGTGCGGGCCGGCTCGTCTGCCTCTTCGATGTCTTCCCGCGAAGCCAGCGCGCGGCTGACCATCGTCGGCGCGAGCATGCTGCGCATACCGGTCACCATGCCGAGCGCCAGGGCGCCCCATAACAGATTGGATGTCATCGTCATTCTCCCGTTGGTCTCTATTACCGACCGGGCCCCAGCCGTGGGCGTTCGATAACCCGCGCCAACGAGCGACGGACGACACCACCGCGGCCCCTACCTCCCCGACCGCACTGGCAGTCCGGTTACCGCATGTCGGCTCGCGCCAAAACAACAACAGGCCGTCATCAACTTGCCACCTGCGCTTCCTAGTTTCGGTCGGACCCCACCGCCCCGAGGATTCGCAAATGCGTACGCGCATACTGGATTGGATGTTCGCCGCCATGCTGGCCGGCATCGCCGCACCGGCGTCTGCCCAAGTACAAGCGGAGCACGGCTCCACCGAGCAGGACTTTCGTGAAGAACAGCTTGGAGGTCTCAAGGCACGCCAGCAGGCCGCCGAGCGCCGCAGCTGGCGGGACCCGGCCTGGCGACCCGAGCCGGTGGTGTCGCTCAACCTGCTGAGCATCAATGACTTCCACGGACAGCTTTCCCCGCGCACGGTGGCCGGTCGGCCGGCTGGTGGCGCGGCCGTGCTGGCGGCGTACCTGAAGGCGGCGAGCAACGACAACACGCTTATCGTTCATGATGGCGATCAGGTCGGCGCCTCGCCTCCCAATTCGGCCCTGCTGGAAGACGAACCCTCCATCAGCTTTTTCAATCTGTTGGCCAATCCGCATTGCCGCCCGTTCAGCCGGCAAATGCAGATGCCCCGCAGCGTGCAGCCCTTCACTCAGCAGCGTTGCAATCTGCTCGGCACCCTTGGCAACCACGAATTCGACGATGGCCGCGCCGAGCTGCTGCGCCTGCACACTGGCGGCAACCATCGCAACGGCCCCTTCCTCGAAGACGACTGGAAAGGCGCGCGCTTTCCGATGGTCTCGAGCAACGTGATCGACCAGTCCACCGGCGAATCCCTGCTGCCGCCCTATTCGATCTATTACCAGGAAGGCGTGCGGATCGGCGTGATTGGCGCGGTGCTCAAGGAAACCCCATCCATCGTTTCGCCGAGCGGCGTGGCCGGCCTGCGCTTCATCGACGAGGCGGACGCCATCAACCGGTCCGTGGCCGAACTGAGACGCCATGGGGTGCGCGCCATCGTCGTCGCGCTGCACCAGGGCGGCCAGCAGACCAGCTATGACGGCCCGACCAACCCTGCGGCCGACACCGTCACCGGCCCGGTAGTCGACATCATCAAACGTCTGGACGATGAGGTGGACGTGGTCCTCTCCGGTCACGCCCACGGCTTCACGAACGCGCTGGTGCCCAACGCCGGTGGCAAACCTATCCTCGTTACCCAGGCGTTTTCCGCGGGCACCGCTTATGCCGATATCGAACTGGTGATCAGCCGCCGCAGCCGTGACATCGTCGAGAAATCAGCCGTCGTGCGCACCACCTGGGCTGACCAGGGCGCCGGCCTGTCGCCGGATTCGGAGGTTGCGGCTCTGGTCGCGCAAGCCGATGCCCGGGTCAAACCCTTGGTCGAGCGCGTGGTGGGCCTGGCTCAGGGCGACATCACGCGGACCGAAACGCCTGCGGGCGAATCCGCGCTGGGCAACCTGATCGCCGACGCCCAGCGCGTGGCGACCGATGCGCAAATCAGCTTCATGAACCCGGGCGGCATCCGCGCAGACCTGCCAGGCGGTGAAGTGACCTGGGGCGAGCTGTTCGCCATCCAGCCGTTCGCCAACGATCTGGTCTCCATGGACCTGACAGGCGTGCAGATCAAGACGCTGTTGGAGCAACAGTGGATCGGTCAGAGCTACCCTCGCCTGCTCAAACCGTCCGGCATTCGTTACAGCTGGTCGGCCAGCCGCCCCGTCGGCAACCGCATCATTGAGATGCGCGATGCAGCCGGCGCGCCGATCAACCCGGCGGTAACCTACCGCGTCACGGTGAATTCCTTCCTCGCGGGCGGCGGCGACAACTTCACCATCCTCAACGAAGGCAAGAATCGCGTCGTCGGCCCGGTGGATCTGGATGCGCTGGTGGACTACATCGAGTCGCTCCCGCAGCCATTCATCGGAAGCCTCGAGGGACGGGTCGAGCGAGTGGACTGATTGAACTAGCGGTGAACAAAGGGGACAGATATTTCACTGTCCCCTTTTTTTCTATCCCCGTTTTGCTCGTAGCGGCACCCTCACCCGCAGCCAAGCGGTCCAGGACACCACGCCCAGGATGGCGGGTGCACATTTCTTACCTCACTTCATCGCTTTGATCACTGCGTGACAACCTGGGATGCGAGAAGCCTCCCGGTTATCGATTTACGTTTTGTGCGGCGTCCACCTTGTTGCGGAGCAGCCCCATGCGTCTTGCCGACTTCATCCTCGATAACCTCGAGCCCATTCTCCAGTCGTGGGAAGACTTCGCCAGAAGCATCCCCGGAGCATCCCGTTCGATGGATGTTGACGCCCTGCGCGACCATGCCGAGCAGATGCTGAGGACCATCGCCGAGGACCTTCGCACCAGTCAGTCGACGACCGAGCAGATTGATAAATCCATCGGTAAGGCAAACAAGGGCCACGGCGAAACGGCGGCGGAAACCCACGCCACCCTGCGCCATGATGCGGGCTTCAGCATCAACGAAATGGTCTCTGAGTACCATGCTCTGCGCTCCAGCGTGCTTCGAAAGTGGTTGCAGGAAATAAAGAATGGCACGGACTTCGAAGTCGAGGATATGACGCGCTTCAACGAGGCCATCGACCAGTCGCTCGCCGAATCCGTTGCCAGCTATTCACGGACGGTGACCAGCACGCGCAATGTCTTTCTCGGCATTCTCGGTCACGATCTGCGCACCCCCTTGGGCGCCATCCAGCTAGGTGCCGAAGTGTTGCTTCTGGATGACAATCTGAACGCTAAGCCCACGATGCTCGCCTCGCGGATTTACACCAGTGCCAAACGAGCCAACAAGATCGTCACCGACTTGCTCGATTTCACTCGCTCACAGAGTGGATCGGGCATCCCGGTTCACCAGATCGAGGTCAACCTGGCGGAGGTGTGCGAAGGCATGGTGGAGGAAGTGCGGGCGTACAACCCCGAACGCCAGATTGCCTATGACACCAGTGGAAACCTGACTGGCCTGTTCGACGCATCGCGCATGGAACAGGTGTTTTCCAACATGATTAGCAACGCGGTGCAGCATGGCAGCAAAACTGGAGCCATCAAGGTAGGTATGCACGTCGAGCAGGCGCATGCGGTCTTCACCGTGCATAACCAGGGAGAACCCATTGCCAAGGATGCAATCGCAGACATCTTCAATCCTATGAGCCGTCATTCTCAGTACGCTGCAGGAGAACACGGCCCGCACTCAGGGCTGGGCCTGGGGCTGTATATCGCCAGCGAGATCGTAGCGGCACACAAGGGAACTATCGTCGTCGAATCAACCGCCGAGCTAGGCACCACCTTTACCGTGAAGCTGCCGCTTGGCGGGCAGATATTGAGACGCGCAACCGACCCGAGTGACTAGAGCTGGCGCGTGGACGACCATGCACTTCGCATTCACACACGAAAAAGGCGACCCGAAGGTCGCCCTTTTTCATGCAGCCCGTGACTTACTGACCGAGCAGTCCAGCGCCCTGAGCCGAACCGAAGGCAAAGCCGATGAACTCCTGCACGCTCATGTCGCGGCCGTTCAGCGTCACTTTGTCGTCGGCATAGTGCAGTGAACTGGCGAGGTGATCACCCTGCAGCTGGAACCAGCCGGTATTGAGCGCCATACCGCTGAACAGATCGGTGGCGGCATCGGTTTCCTGCTGCAGTGCAGCCGGGTTCGGCTCGTCACCTTGCTGGTGCTTGACGATCAGGCTGGCGATGTCGCGCACCAGAGCCTTGTCAATCCCGGCGTCGGCTTTGAGCGCAGCGAGCATGCTGGTGGCCATTGCGTCAGGAGTGAAGGCGTCTGCATTCGGGCTCTGCAGATCAAGCACCAGCGCGAGCCGGGCAGCGCCGTTGACGGTCTGGAAGCCAAACTCGTCCAGCGCCAGGGTCGGCTTGTGCTCCAGCAGCTGCATGGCTTGCATTTGCAGCTCGCTCTGCTGGGCTTCGGTCATGTTGGCGATGGCATCTTCCTGGCTGGCGCCGTTTTCGAGCATCGCCTTGTAGCTGTCGACCAGCGCCTTAAGGCTGGCTTCTTCAAGGTGGCGCAGGCTGAAAGCGAGGGTGATGTTGCTGAACGTGTGGCCTTGCGCCTCCAGTTCGCCAACGCGGTAGGCGGCGGTCTGGTCGAGCCCACGGCTGCCGAGGCCCAGCGACTCTTCGAAAGACGCCTTGCGGATGACTACAGCGGGTGCGTCGCCGGCCTGGATGTCCATCCGCTCGACGGTCAGGGCCGAAGGACCCAGCGCGAAGCCGTTGGCATCCTCCGCCTTGTCGCCGGACATGCTGACGCCGCGGATGCTCATCCGTACCGGCTTGCCCGATTCACCGGTCAGGTTGAGCTCGATCTCTTTCAACTCACCTTCCATGCTGAACGAGGTGGCGTCCTCTGCCGCTTCGAAGGTGACGCTGCCGGGCGAAACGCGAAGCGTGCCTTCGGCATCCTCGATGTTGAACGCCGCCGAGCGCAGCTCGCCATGCTGGCGGCCGTCATAGCCAATGGTGACTTCGCCGATCAGCGGCGCTTCGTCACCGGCAGCTTCGAACAGCTTTTCGGTCAGCGGTGTGCGCTCGAGCTGAACGTGGCTCTGAGCAGCGACCGGCATCAGGCGGCCACGGGCGAGACGCGAAACAGGAAACGGGCCGTGCTCGAGACGATCCTGCAGCAGCACCGAATACTGCTGGGTGTTGCCCTCGTCATCAGGCGCTTCGAAGTCGATCTGATAGCGGGCTTCGCTGGAGAGCAGGCCGCGGTCGAAGCTGAGCATCGTCAAGCTGACGTCGGCACCGGCGCCGATGTTCATCTGGCGCAGCTTGAGATTGGCCTGGTCGACGGCATCGCGCGCGGTCGATTCGACCTGAGTACTGGTGTAAACGGTGGCGGCCCCGATGAGGGCCAGAGGTACGGCAACGGCGAGTGCGAGCTTTTTCATGAAAACGTCCTGTGCGGCGGCTGGGCAGACGTCCTGTCAGCCGGTGGTTGGCAAGCGGCGGCACTCTATCAGCGCGTCTTCGCAGGCTCCAGCGCGCCATGCAATGTGATGAAAAGGGTGAGAACGTCGCAACAAATCGCGATGCGGCATCACCAGGCGAACAGCCCGCAGATCTCTGAGCCAGACCTGCGTCACCGCCCTTCTTCGCGGCGGTTTACCGACCGCTTCGCCATGGCGTCCTGCTGAGCGCTTTCTGAGGGCTTCTACCGGAGCGTTCATGATAGCCACGCCGCTCGTTCGTCGGCTCAATTCAAGCTGACAGATGAACAGCCGAAGTCCTTACATTGGTCGCGTTGACCATCCAGACGACGCCTGCTTGACGGGCCGTGGAGCATCAAATGTTCAAGTGGCTCGCCAACACCCGCGTCTCGATGAAACTCATTGCAGGTTTCGGCCTGTCGTTGTCGCTGAGTCTGATAATCGCCTGGGCGGGCTGGAGCGGCATCAGCAGCCTGTCCTCACGTATGGACCGCAGCAGTGCAGTCAATCACCTGCTGCAAGATGTCTATAGCCTCAGGCTGGCCCGTAGCGCCTTTGTTGCCAGCAATGGCGACGCTGCCCTTGGCGAAGCGATGCAAGCTGCCCTGACCGAAGTCTCCGATCACCGTAAGGAATTGCTCGGCACACTACGCCTTGATGAAGACCGGGCAGTGTTGGAAAGCCTGGGCCAGACAGTGCAACGCTATAGCGACGAGTTCGGCAAGCTCACCGCAGCCTATCGCCAGAGCAGCGCTGCACGGGGGCAACTGGGCGAGCATTCCGACGCGGCAGTTGCGCTTTTCGCCACGCTGGAACCCCAGATCGACAGTAATTACCCAGATGCCCAGACACTGCTCGAACGCACCAAGGCGCTCGACCAGTTGCAGCTGGATTTCCAACGCGCGCGCTTTGAAGTCCGCGGATACACCTATAGCGGCAACCCCGAAAACCTGGCCAAGGCGGTTGCACAGGCAGAACACGCGATAGCGACCATTCCCCTCCTGCGCAGCGCCTTTGGCGAACTGGATGCACCCAGTGTCGACGCACTCGACAGCCACATGAAGGGCTACCGCGCCGCGCTGGATATCAACCAGGCCGCGCTGCTGCAGATTCAAGCCGTCATCACCGCGATCAAGGCCCAGGGCGATGCACTGGTGGCAGGCACCGACTCGCTCTATGGCAGCCAGATGAAGTCCCGCGAAGACGATGTGCAGCGAGCAGTCCAGCAGCTCAGTGTGAGCATTCTGGTGGCCCTGTTGATCGGCATCGCCGCGGCGTGGCTGATCACCCAGCAGATCGTCCCGGCACTGCGCGCCGCCCTGGCTGACGTGCAGCGCATCGCCAATGGCGATCTGAGCCAGACTGAACCTGTTCGTCGGGGGGATGAGATCGGCCAGCTGCAGGCCGGCCTGGCCCAGATGACCGTCAGCCTGCGTAGGCTGGTTAGCCACATCGGCGACGGTGCTACGCAGATCGCCAGCGCCACCGAAGAATTGTCCGCCATCACCCAGCAGACCATGGCCGGCACCAATAGCCAGAAGCTGGAAACCGAACAGGTCGCCACGGCCATGCACGAGATGGCGACTTCCGTACAAGACGTCGCCCGCAACGCCGTGGAAGCGGCCTCCTCGGTGGATCAGGCCGCGGCCGACGCCATGTCCGGCGCGCAGATCGTCAACCAGACGGTTGTCCAGATCGAGCGGCTGGCCAGCGAAGTCGAGCGTTCCAGCGCCGCCATGGGTGCGCTGGAGCAGGAAAGCGGCACGATTGGCAACATGCTCGATGTGATCAAAGCGGTGTCCGAACAAACCAACCTGCTCGCCCTGAACGCGGCGATTGAAGCTGCCCGTGCAGGTGAAGCCGGACGCGGTTTCGCGGTCGTGGCCGACGAGGTTCGCGGGCTGGCCCGGCGCACCCAGCAATCCACGCAGGAGATCGAAACGCTGATCTCCGCACTGCAGCAAGGCACTGCCACAGCCGTACAACGGATGGGCGACAGCCGTGCGCTGACCACCAGCACTGTGGAACTGGCTCGCGAAGCCGGCGCAGCCCTGAACAGCATCACTCAGAGCATATCCAGGGTTCAGGGCATGACCCAGCAGATCGCCGCCGCCGCCGAGCAGCAAGGTGCCGTCGTCGATGAGATCAACCGCAGCGTCGTCAGCGTGCAGGACATCGCCGATCAAACCTCGACCGCCAGTGAGCAAACCGCCAGCGCCAGCCTGGAACTGGCCAAGCTCGGCACCGAGCTGCAGAACCAGGTACGTCGGTTCCGCGTTTAAGCGTCACGGCTGAGCAAGCGACATCAACACCGCCGCTGGTGTACATCGCCAGCGGACCGTCATGCACAGGCGCTTCGGCGCCTGATCGATCAACCGCGCCGGCATCGGCAAAGCGCGTGACGAGCCATTCACATGAGCAGCGCGAAATCGTGCTGTCGATGAACTCAGCCAGATCCCGGATTCATAGGGTTCAAAAGAGGACGGACGCGCTCGCTACAGGCTGAGCCTGTCGATGGTCTGACCGACATCAATTACCAGTGGTACAGCCCGTAGCCGAGCACGCCCAGGCCAAAACCCATCTGTGCCAGCAACAGCGCGCGAATGGCGAAGGTGTAACTGATGATCCAGCTTTGCCCCAACGCATCGTGAGCGAACAGCCGGTGGCTGGCGGGAAACTCCAACTCCATCTCCTTGAGCGCCGTAATGGTCAGCTGCAACAGCTGGCGGCTGCGCGCATCGACCAGCCAGAAAACCATCGCCAGCAACACGGTGAAAGCGCCCAGCAGCACCAGCAGCCCCGGCGAAAACCCTCGCTCCAGCGCCGCCAGCACCCCGCCATCAGCAAAGATCGCCAGCACCACGAAGAAGTTGAACCCTCGCAGGCGCTGCTCGGCATTGAGCTTGAAATGCGCCCAAACGAATTCCCGACTGTCCACGCGCTTTCCCCTTATCGAAACGCCGTCCCACCCGCATCAAAGACTCGACGTCGGCTGAGCCGCAGGCTACCCACATGAGAGCGTCAGAGGTGTCGATAAATCCCGGCGCTGAGCTACGAATCGGTGGGCTTCAGCCCACCACCGCCCATAAACATGCCGCGCCCTAGCGTTAGCCATCGCCCCGTCTATTCAGAGGGTTTCGTGCTTGTCTGGATATCGACGTTATTGCCCGCTATGGCAATCGCCTGGTGGTTACCGAATGGGCGAAGGTCCAGCGTGCCGTTGTACTCGATCAATACCTGCTCGACTGCCTCTTTGAATGGTGCGTTCCTGTAATGAGGTAGCGGGTAGAAATCCACCAATGCGAGCGACGCATAGGAGTCGAGATCCGGAGCGGCGCTGGGGTCATCCAGCCTCTGCAAGTATTCGATGCTGGGGGCAAGCACGGCAGAACCGGCGGACTCGCCGATATAACACTTGCCTGCCCGGACCTGCTCTACGATCAAAGTGTCCGCACCGGTCCGCTTCAGCTCCTGCAAGAGGAAAAAGGTGTTCCCGCCGGCCACGTAAATGAACGCGTTACGTTCAAGCTTTTCGGCAATCTCTGCCTGACTGGCTGTCGACACTTCGAGCTCGTCGATCACCAGACCAGCTGCAACGAGCGCATCCTTGGCGGCGATAAGGTAAGCGTTCACTTCCTCGCCGAGACTTGCCGTGGGAATCAACGTAACCCTCTGGCCACGGCATGCACCTTGAGTGAAGGTGACAAACAAGTCCGCGACTTCCGCGAATGAAGATGTCAGGAAAATATTCATAGCGTTCTCGATTTGTGGACATGGAGCGGACCCGTCGCTGTCAGCAGCGAAGTCATCAGCCAGGCAAAAAGAAGACAATCACGTCCCAAACGAGTGCGGCTAGCGCATCACTCATCCAGCAGCGCGTGGACCCGCTCGATTGCCTGCGCTTCGCGGCTGGCCCAATCGCCGGCAATCTCCACGAAAGGCTGACGATGGCTCTCAAGCCACGCCCGACAGGCCTCATGGAATTGCCAGCGCTCGCGCATATCCGGTTGGCAGCGCTGGCCATCCGCATGCCATTCGGCGCCGTCGGGTGATAGCAGCAGATGCTGGTCGTATCGGCGCGCCAGCAGTTCATCTTCCAGCCATGGCGGGCAGCTGCCGAACAGCGTCTGGCTCCAGACCATGTTGCTCAGCAGATGGGTATCGAGGATCAGCAGCCCGGGCGCCCCAACGCGTGCGGCGTCTTCCCACATGAGCTGGCCGCGGGCGATGGCGGGGATATCATCCAGGCAGGTGTCACGCCGTTCGTGGTCGATGAAATGACGGACGTATTCGCCAACCACCACACCGCCGAAGCGCTGCTGAAGCCGCGCGGCGAGCCAGCTCTTGCCGGTGGATTCCGCCCCGGTGAGCACCAGCACTTTCATCGAGCCACGTGCCTTTCGTTCCGCAGGAAAGCGAGAGGCCGGCCGATAAGCAGAGCCGCGATTGTCATGTCCGAATTCCCTGAAGTTCGACGCCCCGGTCCATCGCCCGTCCGCACCCTTTCGCCTCAATCCACACCGACAAAACCTCCGGTCTGGTGCTGCCACAGGCGCGCATACAGGCCGCCGCGTTCGATGAGTTCTGCGTGGGTGCCGGTCTCAATCACCTGGCCTTCGTCGATCACCACCAGTCGATCCATGCGTGCGATGGTCGACAGCCGGTGCGCAATGGCGATGACCGTCTTGCCGTCCATGAGCGTGTCCAGGCTCTCCTGAATGGCCGCTTCGACTTCCGAATCCAGCGCCGAGGTGGCTTCATCGAGCACCAAGATCGGCGCGTCCTTGAGCAGCACCCGGGCGATGGCGATGCGTTGGCGCTGGCCGCCGGACAGCTTCACCCCACGCTCTCCGACCATGGCCTCGAAGCCAAGCCCACCCTGCCCGTCGTCCAGCGTGGTGACGAACGCATCGGCGCGGGCTTTGCGCGCCGCAGCCCAGAGTTGTTCATCGCTGGCGTCGGGCTTGCCGTAGCGCAGGTTGTCGCGAATGGAACGGTGCAGCAGCGAGGTGTCCTGCGTCACCACGCCGATGTTGGCGCGCAGGCTTTCCTGGCTGACGTCGGCGACGTTCTGCCCATCGATGAGGATGTGCCCACTTTCCAGGTCATAGAGGCGCAGCAGCAGATTGACCAGTGTCGATTTGCCGGCGCCCGAAGGTCCGACCAGGCCAATTTTCTCGCCGGGACGGATGTCGATGGTGAGGCCGCTGATCACGCCACCCTTTTTGCCGTAGTGAAAATGCACGTCGTCGAAGCGCACGCCGCCCTGCTCAACCTGCAGCGGCTTGGCGTCTTCACGGTCGAGCACATCGCGGGGCCGGACGATGCTCTTCATGCCGTCCTGCACGGTGCCGACGTTCTCGAAGATGCCGTTGACCACCCACATGATCCACTCGGCCATGTTGTTGATGCGGATCACCAGGCCCAGCGCCAGGGCGATGGCGCCGGTGGTGATCAGCGCTTCGCTCCACAGCCACAGCGCCAGTGCACCGGTGCCGACGATCAACAGGCCGTTCATGCAGGTGATGAGGAAATCCAGGCTGGTGATGGTGCGCGACTGCAGGCGGAATTTATCCAGAAGCTCCTGCATCGCCTCACGGGCGTAGCTTTCCTCTTCCCTGGAATGGGCGAACAGCTTGAGCGTGGCGACGTTGCTGTAACCGTCGACCACCCGGCCCATCACCTTGGAGCGCGCCGAAGATGCGGCCGCCGAGCGCGCCTTGATGCGCGGCACGAAGTACCAGAGGGCCGCGCTGTAGCTGACAATCCACAACACCAACGGCACGATCAGGCGCAGGTCGGCGGCGGCGAACAGGTACAGCGCGCTGCCGGCGTAGACCACCACATGCCACATCGCATCGATCACCTGCATGGCCGAATCGCGCAGCGACGGGCCGGTCTGCATGACGCGCTGGGCAATGCGCCCGGCGAAATCGTTCTGGAAGAAATTCAGGCTCTGCTTGAGCACGTACCGGTGGTTCTGCCAGCGAATGAGATTGGTCAGCCCGGGGTTGATCGCCTGATGGGTCAGCAGGTTATGCAGGCCGAACACGAAGGGCCGGATGATCAGCGCCACCAGCGCCATCCACAGCAGATCGTTACGGTGTTCGGTGAAAAAGGTCCGCGCGTCATCGGTCGTCTGCGCCATGTCGATCAGCTGGCCAAGGAAGCTGAACAGCGCCACCTCGATCAGCGCGGCGAAGAAGCCGATCACCAGCACGGCGATCATCAACGGCCAGACCTGCTTCAGGTAATGCGCGTAGAACCGCAGCATGCCGGCGGGCGGCGCGACGTCGGGGCTGGGCTTGAAGACATCGATCAGGTTTTCGAAACGGCGAAACAACATGGGGACAGTTTGCTCTGGCGAGTGGGCGGGTTCTTGCTAGTGGCAACCGACGGCGGGGCCGGTCGATGACATCGCACCCGAGGGCAGGCGCTGTGTTTAGACGTGAAAACCACATGCTCTGGCACGCGGGTTACAGGAGTGTAAATCATCAACTGCAAACCGAATCGTGATCACAGCCCAACGGACGCGGGCCACGGCTTGCTGCCTCTGAGAAGCAGCCAAACAGGTGCGGCCCTGGTGCTGCAAGGCAAGCCCTCAACCCCTGATCAAGGTCCTTTGCCAGCCTGCAGGCGTTTCAGCTGCAACGCTGCACGCTGCGCCGCAGCCATCTTTTCCGGGCGCTTCATCCGCTTCCACTTGCGAATGTCTTCTTTGGTTCGCCCACAGCTGAGACACAGCTCGCCACTCAACTGGCAGACGGAAACGCAGGGGTTTTCGATGTCCTTTGCCACGGTCAGTGCCGGGTCGTGGCACTGCGAGCCAAGCGACGCTGCCAGTCACCACCATCGGCCCGTTTGCAGGCCTCTTCGCTGTCTAAGCGCACCGGAGCGATCAGTTTCTCCATGTCGATTCCGGCCTCATCCAGCGCCGCTCGGGTGAGGGTTCGCATAAGGTCATCCTGCCCCTGGGCGAGCGCATCGGTTTTTTGCGCCTCGGTGTTGAAGATCCAGGTGACCTGCAGGCTTTCGGGGAAGCGGCCGTAATCCACCCCGTGGGTGAGCCAGCTAAAGCCGACGATCTGCGCCTTGCCCTCTTCGCAAGCCTCGGTAAGGCAGCTGGACAGCTGCCGCTCGATACGGGTCTGGTCGCGTTTGCTGGGAAGCATCCTGTGGTCCTGTCGAGAGGGGGTAAGGCCCTCGCCTCGCGGGGGCCATTTCGGCCAGTCTAACCGACCATCACACCAGAGCCTCACACACAGGGGCTGGCCGGCTAAGGCTTCATTGCACCGAGAGCCTCGACCGCAGCCACTCACGTATGCCCATCACCGCCAGCATGGTGAACAACCCGTACAGCCCCGAGGTGAGCCAGTACTCCTGAAAAACGAAGAACGCCACGTAGAGCACGTCCACCACGATCCACAATACCCAGCACTGCCAACGCTTGAGCGCCATCCACAGCTGAGCGAGCAGACTGAACGCCGTCAACGCCGCATCCGGCCAGGGGTAGGCCGCTTCGGTAGCCGTCGCCATCAACAAACCCAGCCCGAGACTGCCCAGCGTCGCCGCCAGCAGGCCAACGCCGATCTCCATCGCCGTCGCACCCACCACCGGCCGGCCGCCTTCCCCGCTGCTGCCACGCGTCCACTGCCACCAGCCATACAGCTGCATGGCCGCGAACACTCCGTTGAGCAACACCTGCGAATACAACCGCGCCTCGAAGAAGAACCAGGCATAGAGCGACACCATCACCAAACCGATGGGCCAGCACAGCGGGTTTTGCCGCACGGTAAGCCAGACGGCAAGAACGCCGAGGGCGGAGGCGATGAGTTCGAGGGTGGTCATGGGCTGATGAAAGAAAAAGGGGTGCGCATGATACGGCAAGCGGTGGACACTGATGCGGCGCAATCCGGACACCCCATGGAAGGCAAAAAACGTTAACAAGTCGGATTCCTTGGGATGGCGGAGTCGATGAACGCCCGCAGACTTGTTAGGGTTTTGACCCTTCACTTTTAGATACGAAAGGAACTCGTATGGCCAATCCCGCTGCTCGCTTATCCGACACCCACTCCTGCCCCATCTCCGGCCACGGCTCCAACCCGATAGCGGTTGGTTCGCAGGACGTGTTGTTCAACAATTTACCTGCTGCCCGAGTCGGTGACACCAGTAGCTGTGGTGGCGCGATATCAGAAGGCGAAGCCACCATCTTGGTCAATGGTAAGCCGGTTGCCTTCCTCGGCAGCCCCACGACGCACGGAGGCAGCATCGTGACTGGCTCCGGCAACATCCTGGTCGGCTCGTCGGTGAGCACGGCGCCCTTCACTGCGCCAGCGCCGATACCCAACCAGTTAGACGAGCATTTCGTGCTCAGCGATAGCGATACCGGCCTGCCTTTGGCCAACCGCCCTTACAAGCTAAAGACGGCCTCCGGAAAAGTCATCGAAGGGGTCACTGACGAGCACGGCAAGACCAAACGTGCTGCGGCCTATACGGCCGAGACCGTATCCGTCGAATTCGCGCCACAAACCGAAATCTACATTGGCTGAGGGCGCAGCATGTCGAGCACGGAGCCAGTCGTCGCACAATCTAACCTTAGCCCTGCGAGCAATACGCAAGGCGCCCCAGTTCAGGCCAGGCTGTTCAAGATCACCGATATTCCGGCAGCCATGGATGCCATTGATTGGCCGGTTTCCGCCGCGCTGATGCGCCACTGGTTTCAGGGACAACCCTGGCCGACGGAAAATGGCGGCATGTTGCAGCAGGTCAAGGAACACGCCGAATGGCCCCCAGCGCAGTACATCGAGGAAAGCATCGTCAAGATGAGTTGGGTGGCCAGTTTCGACAAGGTCCAGCCGGCTCTCGCCGAGCTGCGCCGAAGCTGGAACAACGCCGCCGCCCTGGGTGAAATCCGCAAGCATCTGCTCAAGGCCTATGCCGACAAGGGGCTTGGCTGCTACCCCCTGCTTTTCCCTAACCTGGCGAGCGCGGTGGAGCGCTTCGGCTACTTCAACTCACGCACGATCACCTTTTCCAAGTGGGGCAGCGAAGGCCTCAACGACCTGCGCGGAGCGCTGGCGGACTTCAACCTACGTGTAGCGGCCGAGGGTGACGTAGAGGTTCATGCAGATCGCATCCTGTTTCGCCCGAGAACCTTGCTGTTTTATGCCGAAGACAACTACGACTTCAACGACGATGGCTCGGTGTTCAGCTAGCCGCTGGGCTTCTGGAACTTCGATGGTATCGCTCCCAGCCTGCTGGAGGCCACGGCGCACAATGCGGGCGTCGATGCGGTCTCCCGCGGCATCACACAGCAGTCCCTCTTCGGAATGAGTGCCCAGAACCAAAGGCGCTACATGGACGAGCAGAGCAAACGCTACATGCTTGTGCTGAACAGCCATTTCGCCGACTACCGGTCAAAATACAAACGAGGGGGAGACTTCCGCGTGTTTTCCGATCTGCTACGCGAGCCCTTGCCACTTGGCACGCCCGCCATCACTCTGCCGAAACGCTGACATGAAAAAAGCTACTCTCGCTGCATGCAGCCTTCTCGCCGCGTTCGCCCTGCTCTTTGGCTGGAGCCTGAACGGTGCGCTGAACGCGCCGCCGTCGGTTTCGCACGTCAGCCCGCAAGGTGGCCATCTCATCGAGAGCGTGCCGGTACAGGGCTTGCTGGCCCCTGGCGGGGGCCTATCGTACGTACGCATCGTCGACCGGGCGGATCGGTCGAAGGTATTTCGCAGCCCACTCTTTACCTCGCGCTCCGTGGACATGCGGGCGAGCGAGGACAGCCAAAGCCTGGGCGTGACCTGGATCGACTTCGACAAGCGCGCCCAGGGCTTTACCCTGAGCATCCCTCAATGGCGCCCGGACTGGCGCAACATCTTCATCAGCAATACGCCCTATGAGGTCGTGCCGAACGGCTGAGCCGCAAGAGAGGGAAGTTAAATTGAATGCAGCCTGGTTGTATTCCATGCAGCATGTCATGTCACATAGCCACGTGTACTTGCACGACCTAACCCGAAGGGGCAGCACAGCTGGTTCTGCCGCACGGTAAGCCAAACGGCGAGAACGCCAAGGTACGGATGCAGGGTCGACCGGCTTCACTCCATTCGCGGTCTCGATCGTCATGTGATAAGTACCCGGGATGAAATCATTGTTCTGGCGAGCCCAAGCGCCACCGAAACCCTCGAACTGGAATCATTGATGACCGAGGACACGGCAACCAACCCAGGTGCTACCGGGCTCATCCTGTCGGGCGGTGGCGCACGAGCGGCGTATCAGGTTGGCGTGCTGTCGGCGATTGCTGATCTGCTGCCCGACTCCTCACGCAATCCGTTTCCGGTGATCGTCGGCACCTCGGCGGGCGCGATCAATGCCGTCAGCCTGGCGTGCGGCGCGCTGCATTTTCGCGAGGCGGTGCGGCGGCTGAGCATTATCTGGGGCAGTTTTCATACTGATCAGGTGTACCGCAGTGACTGGCCGGGCGTATTGCACCAGGCCAGCCGCTTCCTCGGCCATAGCGTTCTCGGTTTCGGCAAGCAGGTTCCCGTCGCGCTGCTCGACAGCTCGCCGCTGGCCAAGCTGCTTGAGCGCGAGTTGGATTTTTCCGGCATCGCCGCGGCGATACGCCATCGGCAATTACGCGCGGTGGCTGTGACGGCGTTCGGCTACGAGTCGGCCCAGGCGGTGACCTTCTACCAGGGGCGTGCAGCCATCGACCCATGGTTTCGCCATCGTCGGGTGGGTGTGCCGACCCGCCTGGCAATACCCCATTTGCTGGCCAGCACTGCCATTCCGCTGATCTTCGAGCCGATAAAGATCAACCGCGAGTATTTTGGTGATGGCGCGGTACGCCAGACCGCACCGATCAGCCCCGCCTTGCACCTGGGCGCCACGCGGGTGCTGGTGGTCGGGGTCAGTGGCAACCCGATAGATGACCAGACCAAGACTGCGCCAACACCAAGGCCGACAGGCACCATCCCGAGCCTGGCGCAAATCGCCGGGCACATGCTCAACAGTACCTTCATCGACAACGTGGAGAGTGATATCGAGCTGCTGGAGCGCCTAAATCTACTGGGGAAACTGGTGCCTATCGAACAGCGCAAGCGCGCCTACGGCCTGACGCCCATCGAGGTGCTGGTGATTTCGCCCAGCCAACCGCTAGACAAGATTGCCGCCCGCCATCGGCGAGAGCTGCCTGCGGCCCTCAGGCTTTTTCTGCGTGGCCCTGGCGGCACGCGCGAAGGCGGTGGTGGGCTTTTGAGTTACCTGCTGTTCGAACCCGGCTACTGCAGCGAGCTGATCGAACTGGGTTATCAGGATGCGATGGCCAAGAAAGCCGAACTCAAGGCATTTCTAGGGATCGAGCGTCCATAGCGGCTGCTTTCGCTATGGCATATCAGCACCCTCAACGATGAACGGCGGTACAAACGGGTTTGACAAAATCCAGGCCATTTCATAATTTTAAGTACGCGCAAACGTTTGCGCATGCAAAATAATGACAATAGCCAAGGAGTTTGCCCATGTTCGGTTTCCGTCCTGCCCGTCTCTGCGCCGCCATTGCGCTTGGTGCCGCTGCCCTTATCAGTCTCTCCAGCGCTCAAGCTGCCGAAGGTGAAACACCCCAGGTCGCGCTGGTGATGAAGTCCCTCGCCAACGAGTTCTTCCGCACCATGGAAGACGGCGCCAAGGCTTACCAGAAAGAGAACCCTGACCAGTTCACGCTGATCGCCAACGGCATCAAGGACGAAACCGACACCTCTGCGCAGATCCGCATCATCGAGCAGATGATCGTCGCCAAAGTCGATGCGCTGGTCATCGCGCCGGCCGATTCCAAGGCCCTGGTGGCGGTGATCAAGAAAGCCAGCGATGCCGGCATCAAGGTCGTGAATATCGATAACCGTCTCGATCCGGACGTGGTGAAGAGCAAGGGTCTGGATGTGCCCTTCGTCGGCCCCGACAACCGTAAGGGCGCGCGTCTGGTCGGTGAGTATCTGGCCAAGAACAAGCTGCAGGCCGGTGACGAGGTCGGCATCATCGAAGGCGTTTCCACCACCACCAACGCCCAGCAACGCACCGCAGGCTTCAAGGATGCGATGGAAGCAGCCGGCATGAAGATCGTCGGCGTGCAGTCGGGCAACTGGGAGATCGACCGCGGCAACGCCGTGGCCTCCGCCATGCTCAACGAGTACCCGAACCTCAAGGCATTGCTGGCCGGTAACGACAGCATGGCGCTTGGCGCGGTATCCGCAGTGCGCGCGGCCGGTAAGCAGGGTCAGGTGCAGGTCGTTGGCTATGACAACATCAATGCCATCAAGCCCATGCTCAAGGACGGCCGCGTGCTCGCCACCGCCGACCAGTTTGCCGCCCAGCAGGCCGTGTTCGGTATCGAAGCGGCGCTCAAGCTGGTCAAGGGCGAATCCACCGATGCCAAAGACGGCGTCATCGAAACCCCCGTCGAACTCGTGACCAAGCCGTGACCCACGCTGTAGTAGGCGGCGAGACCGTTCTCGCCGCCAGCGGCATCGGCAAGACCTACGCCCAGCCGGTGCTGGGCGGAATCGACCTGCAATTGCGCGCCGGCGAGGTGCTGGCGCTGACCGGTGAGAACGGCGCCGGCAAGAGCACGCTGTCGAAGATCCTTTGCGGGCTGGAGCAGCCCACCGCCGGCTCGCTGAGCTTCCTCGGTCAACCCTATGCCCCGGCGAGCCGGCGCGAGGCCGAGCGCCTTGGCGTGCGCATGGTGCTGCAGGAACTCAACCTGCTTCCGACACTGACCGTGGCCGAGAACCTGTTTCTCGACAATTTGCCCAGCCGTGGCGGCTGGATTGCCCGTGGCCGTTTGCGCGAGATGGCGCGCCAGGCCATGGCGCAGGTCGGCCTGGAATCGGTAGACCCGGATACGCCGGTAGCCGCCCTGGGCGTCGGTCATCAGCAGATGGTCGAGATTGCCCGCAATCTGATTGGCGACTGCCGTGTGCTGGTACTCGACGAGCCAACGGCCATGCTGACTGCCCGCGAAGTGGACCTGCTGTTCACGCAGATCCAGCGGCTGCGCGAAGCCGGGGTCGCCATCATGTACATCTCGCATCGCCTGGAAGAGTTGGCGAAAGTGGCGCAGCGCGTCGCCGTGCTGCGTGACGGCCAACTGGTAGCGGTGGAGCCCATCGACCGCTACAGCAGCGATGAGCTCGTCACCCTGATGGTTGGCCGCGATGTCGGCGAAGCCATCGATCTGGGCGAACGCCAGATCGGCGCGCCGCTGTTGCAAGTGGACAACCTCACCCGTCGCGGCAAGGTCGAGGATGTGTCCTTCACTGTCCGTGCCGGGGAAATCTACGGTATCTCCGGGCTGATCGGCGCCGGCCGCACCGAACTGCTGCGCCTGATCTACGGTGCCGACCGCGCCGACAGTGGTCAGGTCTCGCTCGGCAATCCTCCGGTGCCGGTACGCGTGCGCTCACCGGCCGAAGCCGTGCGCCACGGCATTGCGCTGATCACCGAAGACCGCAAAGGCGAAGGCCTGCTGCTGAGCCAGCCCATCGCCGCCAACCTGGCACTGGGCAACATGCCGGCCGTCTCGCGCCACGGGCTGATGCGTCCGGCGGCTGAGCAGGCCCTTGCGCAGCGGCAGATCGACTCGATGCGGATTCGCTGCAATGGGCCGCATCAGGCGGTGGTCGAGCTGTCCGGCGGTAATCAGCAGAAGGTCGTGATTGGCCGCTGGTTGGAACGCGATTGCCGCGTGCTGCTGTTCGACGAGCCCACCCGTGGCATCGATGTCGGCGCCAAGTTCGAGATTTACCGCCTGCTCGGCGAGCTGGCGCGCCAGGGCAAAGCCTTGGTGGTGGTGTCCAGCGACCTGCGCGAACTGATGCTGATCTGCGACCGTATCGGCGTGTTGTCCGCCGGCCGCCTCATTGAAACATTCGACCGCGACGACTGGAGCCAGGACCGTCTGCTGGCTGCCGCTTTCGCCGGCTACCGCAGCCGCGAGGCCATGCTCGGCGATGTCGCGCCCCCGTTACAGGAGCTTTCCCAATGACCACCCCTTCCGTCACGCCTGCCGCCAAGCGCAGCGGCACGCACCAGGGCCTGGGCACGTACCTCGGCCTGGCAGGCGCGCTGCTGGCGATGATCGTGCTGTTCTCGTCCTTGAGCAGTCACTTTCTGTCCTACGCCACCTTCACCACCCTGGCCAACCAGATCCCGGACCTGATGGTGCTGTCGGTCGGCATGACCCTCATCCTGATCATCGGCGGAATCGACCTGTCGGTGGGGTCGGTACTTGCCTTGGCTGCTGCGGTAGTCAGCGTGGCGATGCTCGGCTTTGGCTGGGGCATCGTGCCGTCGGCGCTGCTCGGCATGGCCTGCGCCGCACTGGCCGGCACCGTGACCGGCACCATCACCGTGGCCTGGGGTATTCCGTCGTTCATCGTCTCCCTCGGTGTGCTGGAGATGGCGCGCGGCCTGGCTTACCAGCTCACCGACTCACGCACCGCCTACATCGGCGACGCCTATGCCTGGCTGTCGACGCCGGTCGCGGCGGGTATTTCGCCCGCGTTCGTCATCGCACTGTTGGTGATCGTTGCGGCGCACCTGCTGCTGACCCGCAGCGTGTTCGGACGCTACCTGGTGGCCATCGGCACCAACGAAGAGGCGGTGCGCCTGGCTGGCATCAACCCCAAGCCGTACAAGGTCTCAGTGTTTGCGCTGATGGGCCTGCTCGCCGGCCTGGCCGCGCTGTTCCAGATTTCGCGCCTGGAAGCAGCTGACCCGAACGCCGGCTCCGGCCTGGAACTGCAGGTCATCGCTGCCGTGGTGATCGGCGGCACCAGCCTGATGGGCGGGCGCGGTTCGGTGATCAGCACCTTCTTCGGCGTATTGATCATTTCCGTGCTGGCCGCCGGGCTGGCGCAGATCGGCGCCACCGAGCCGACCAAACGCATCATCACCGGTGCCGTGATCGTGGTGGCGGTCATCCTCGACACCTACCGCAGCCACCGCGCCAAGCGCAGGGGCTGAGGATTCATGGCCACCATCAAGGACGTCGCAGCGCGCGCCGGCATCTCCTACACCACCGTCTCCCACGTGGTTAACGGCACACGGCCGGTGAGCGACCCGGTGCGCGAGAAGGTCGAGGCCGCCATTGCCGAACTGGGCTATGTCCCCAGCGGGGTGGCGCGCTCTTTACGCGCCCGCGCCACCGGCACCCTCGGGTTGCTGGTGCCGAACGCCAGCAACCCCTACTTCGCCGAGCTGGCGAGGGGCATCGAGGACCATGCCGAGCGCAACGGCTACAGCGTGATCCTGTGCAACTCTGACGACGACATCGACAAGCAGCTGCGCTACCTGCGGGTGCTGGTGGAACGCCGTATCGATGGCCTGATCGTCGCTACCGTGGCCAGCGACAAGGCCTTTGCCGAGGCGCTCGCCGGTCTGCGCGTGCCGCTGATGCTGGTCGACCGCTCGCTGGATGGCGTTACCGCTGACCGCGTGCAGGTCGATCATGAACGCGGCGGCTTTCTCGCCACGCAGCACCTGCTTGAGTTGGGCCATCGCCGTATCGCCTGCATCGGCGGGCCGGCCAGCACGCAGGTCGTGCAGCTGCGTGCTGCGGGCTATCGACGTGCGCTGGCAGGTGCAAAGGTGGAAGCCCTGCCGGTTGTCGATTGCCTTTTCACCAGCCCGGCGGGCTATGCGGCGGCGCAGGTACTGCTGGATAGCGACCAGCCGCCCACGGCGATCTTTGCCGGAAACGACATGATTGCCCTCGGCGTGCTGCGTGCAGCGGCCGAACGGGATGTACGCGTGCCGGAGCAGCTATCGGTGGTGGGCTTCGACGATATCCAGGTCAGCCGCTACCTGTACCCCGCGCTGACCACGGTCGGCCAATCCATCGGCCAGCTGGGCGAAAAGGCGGCCGCGAGGTTGCTCGCGCGTATCCGCACGCCCGATCTGCCCGCCGAACAGCAAGTCATCGAACCCACCCTGGTGCTGCGCGAATCCAGCGCGACACCACCGGCTTGAACAGCCCCGTCGCATCGGCGTTTCGCCGAGAGAGAGGAACATCAGCAATGCAAGCAAAGGTAGTTGTGGTGGGCAGTCTGAACATGGACCTGATCGTTCGGACCCCTCGCCTCCCCGTCGGCGGCGAAACCCTCGCCGGCCATGGCTTCTCCACGGCGCCCGGCGGCAAAGGCGCCAACCAGGCCGTCGCCGCTGCGCGCCTCGGTGCAAAGGTCGCGATGATTGGCTGCGTCGGGGATGACGCCTACGGCGCCGAACTGTGCGCCGGCCTGATAGCGGAAGGCATTGATTGCAGCGCCGTCACCCATGCGCACGGCGTGCCCACCGGCATTGCCGCGATTCTGGTAGATGATGCCGGCCAGAACGCGATCATCATCGCCGCTGGCGGTAACGGCGAACTGACCCCGGCGAGGCTGGCGGATCACGATGCGTTGCTGGAGGCTGCCGACATCGTCATTGCGCAGCTGGAAGTGCCCATGGCGACCGTCGAAGCCACCCTCTACCGCGCTCACGAACTGGGCCGCACGGTCATCCTCAACCCGGCGCCGGCCACAGGCCCCTTGCCGACTCACTGGTACGGCTTGGTCGATTACCTGATCCCCAATGAAAGCGAGGCCGCACTACTCACGGGTATTCAGGTCGACTCGCCGCCGAGCGCATTGCTTGCAGCGCAAATGTTATTGAGGCGTGGCGCCCGCCGTGTGTTGATCACCCTTGGCAGCCAGGGCGTGCTCTACGCCGATGCAACGCGTCACCTTCATCTGCCCGTTCACCCGGTGATTGCGGTCGACACCACCGCCGCTGGCGATACCTTCGTCGGTGGCTTCGCCGCGGCCCTGGCAGCCGGGCAACCCCTGGAAGCGGCCATTGGCCTTGGCCAGCGAGCCGCTGCGCTGGCCGTCACCCGGCCGGGCGCGCAACCCTCTATTCCCTACCGCCACGAGTTGCCTGCATGAAGAAGACTCCCCTGCTCAACGCCGCCCTCTCGGCCGCCATCGCCCGACTCGGGCACGGCGACATCATCGTCATCGGCGACGCCGGCATGCCCGTCCCGCCCGGCACGCCCTGCATTGATCTGGCGCTGACCGCCGGCGTGCCAGATTTCGCCACCACGCTGCAGGTCGTGCTGAGCGAAATGCAGGTGCAGGGTCATCTACTGGCCCGCGAAACCCTGGAAGTGGCCCCTTCAGGACTGGACGCAATCGAGGCGCTGTACGCGGCCGGAGAGCTGGGCGAGCGCCAGCTGGTCAGCCATGACGAACTCAAAGCCGCGTGCGTAGAGGCTCGTGTGCAGATACGGACTGGGGAATGCCGGCCTTACAGCAATATCGCGCTAATCGCTGGCGTGACCTTTTAAGGATCGATCAACATTCCGTGCTCGCGCGCATCGCATGCGTATCAGTTCATGAGTGGTTACCGGTGGGCTGAAGCCCACCCTACAAAAGCGCCTTTGCGGCGGGGAGGGCTTGAGCTACCCGACGTAGGGTGGGCTTCAGCCCACCGCCAAACCCCAACGCCGCACAAACGTAGATCAGCTGCGTAGGGTGGAAAACGGCGGAGCCTTTTCCACGCGTATGTCCGGCAATCCCGCCACCCTTCATGACCGCCTCTTCATTAAAAACCTCACACCCGTGCGGATAATCGGCTCCCACTCATGAGCTAGATAAAAATCCGCTCGATCATGCGGACAATGAAGACGCCCACCTGAAAAACCTCAGCTTCCTGATGTCCGGCAAGGGTGTGCACCTATCGCCCTTCTACGACTTGCTGTGCACGGCCGTCTACGGCACACGCGCATGTGATCGCGATCAGCGGCCGGAGCAAGCCACCCTGGCTTGGCCAACCCAAGGCGCTCAGCGCTTGACCGCAATCACCGCGCCACTGCTCGTCACCGCAGGCGAAGCCATGGACATCAAGCCAACCACCGCCCGCGAGACCATCCGCAAGCTGGTAGACAAGGTGCGTATGGAAGCACCGAAGCTGTTGAATGAAGTGCTGCACCAGAACGAAGAACTTCTGGTGCAGCGTCCGGAGCTCGGTGCCACGCTGGCTGGCGAAGTAAGACTGCTGAGAAGCATCAACGCCATCGTCATAAGCGAAATGACGGCGCAGCTGGATAGGGATTTATGAGACCAGCATGACGGCGGGCAACGTCGCGGATAGCCTTCAAGCCAAAGCCCAACGAAAAATACATGCTTAACCCATATGCCCCTTCTCCACTGCGCTTGGCGTGTTAGAAGCGGAACGCCTGACGACCGATCAATAGCCACTGGCCGTCCTGTTTCTGCCAGATCTGGAAATTCTCGATCTCGGTCGGAACGATGCCTTTCTCTTTGCTGATGGCTTGAGCCGAGAAGTGATGGCGCACCATCGCCACGTCACCTGAAAGCGTGATCTTCTGATTGAGCATTTTCAGCTCCTTGAACGCGCTTTTGCCGGTCTCGATATCTGAGATGAAGGCCTTTTTGTCCTGAATATTGCCGCTGGAATGACCGTAGGTAAGGTTTTCCGCTGTCAGTTTTTCCAGCTGGTCGATGTCTTTATGCAGCATGGCCTGGGTGAGCTTATCTACTGCTGTCGCTACCTCGCTTTCATCGGCGGGAGCCGCGGCCACATAGCCGGTGAACAAGCACAGAAACCCCATGACCAGTGTTAGCTTTCTCATGCAAATGACCCTTCTTCTAATTGTTAGGCACAACGCGGCAGGTTGCCGATGACAGATTGTCTGTCATCGTACAACTTAGTTGATTTTGCGTTTAAGGCAAGCTCCGTTCGCCAGCTGCAGGGATCTGATGTCGTCTGGATTGGTGAAGCAGGGGGTCGAGCATAGCCAGTGCTGCAAGGAAATAAAGCTGCTGCTGACGAGCCGAGCGGCGTGTTCAAGACCGGCGGTGAGACAAATGAGCGGACGGCTGTAAATGATGTTTGGCTTTGATTGAGAGCGACCAGCGAGCGGAGGGAACGGATAATAAATTTGTCTCCTTTTCCGCTTCGGTTTTTTCGACCTTCCTGATTAGCCGCGGCGGTAGCCGAACGGTGCGCCACGTCGAGCGACGCGCTGTCGGCAGGCATGTGGTGGGCAAGCGAGCGTTGTCCACCCTATGAAACTCAAAGCCATTGCCTGGGGCATCAGCTGCGCGCGGACGCTCGCGCTTGAGTGGTAGTGACATTGCCCCACGTGCTCCCGCCCAGGCGCATTACCGACAGCGCCGGCATCGAGGCGGACATTTCCCATTCCCAAGGCAACCCGCCTCCACTAAGATGCGATCGATTCTTATCTCCATTGCCTCTTATGAGAATTCTGGGTGTCCATCACGCTTCCTGATCCAGTCTTGATGCACCGGCGAGTGCATGGCCTGTACCTCGATCATCACGGCTGGTTGCAGGGCTGGTTGCGTCGTCGCTTGGGCGATCGTGAACGAGCCGCGGATATCGCTCAGGACACCTTCCTGCGTCTGCTGACCAGCGGTCGCTTGCCAGCAACCGGGGAAGGCCGCAGCTATCTGGCCCAGATAGCGCGCAATCTAGTGGTCGACCAATGGCGCCGCCAACGCATTGAGCAAGCCTACCTCGACAGCCTCGCCGCGCTGCCCGAGCCGGAAACCCCTTCGCTGGAGACACGCGCAATGATCGTCGAGACCCTTATGCAGATCGATACGATGCTCGACGGCATGCCTGGGAAAGTGCGTGAAGCCTTCTTGCTTTCCCAGTTCGAGGGGCTTACCTATGTGCAAATCGCCGAACACCTACAGGTCAGCGTCAGCTCAGTGCAGAAGTACATGCTGCGCGCCATCCAGGCCTGCTACCAGGTGCTTTACGCCGAATGAGTCGCTCTGAAGAAGCGCCCATCGAGCCCGCCATCGTCGAGCAGGCCAGCCATTGGCTGATGCTGCATTGGGATGGTGGATTGGACGACTTCCAGCGCGCCGCTTTCGAAGCCTGGCAGGCAGCCGACACTGAACATCTGAGGGCCTGGCAGCGCCTGGAACAACTGCAGGGTGCCCTAGCGGTAGTGCCGTTCGAGACCGCCCGCCAGGTGCTGCGTGAGCGGCCAGACGCCTACAGGCGCCAGGCGCTCAAACTGCTCGGCCTGCTCTTGGTTGCTGGTGGTAGCGGTTATGTCGCCCACTCGCAGCTGCCCTGGCGCGAAGCCCTGGCCGACCTGCGCAGCGGCGCTGGCGAACGTTTGCAGCGCGTCTTGGCCGACGGTAGCGGGCTGAGTTTGAACAGCGGCAGTGCTGTGGACATTCACTTCAGTAATAGCGAGCGACGCATCCGCTTATTCGCTGGCGAATTGCTGCTCGACAGCGGCCATGACGCGGCAGGTCGCCCGTTAATCGTCGAGACCACCGCTGGCGAGATCCAGGCGTTGGGCACGCGCTTCTCGGTTCTCGAAATGGACGGCGGCAGCCGCGTCGACTTGTTCGACGGCGAACTGGAGTTGCGCCCCCGTCATGCCGTGGCCAGCCGCTTGCAGGCCGGGCAGCGCCAATGGTTCAGCGCCAAGCGCCTTGGCGAGCTCGACCGTGCCGATGCCAATGCCATTGCCTGGCATGAAGGCCGCCTGATCGCCGAGCGCATGCCGCTCGGTCATTTCCTTGCCGAATTATCGCGCCACCGCCCCGGTGTCCTGCGCTGCGACCCGGCCGTGGCCGGCCTGGAACTGACTGGCGTATTCCCGCTGGCCGACACCGATCGGGTGCTGATAGCGCTGCAACAGTCGCTACCGATACGAATACACAGCCTGACCCGTTACTGGACCACAGTCGGCCCGGCTTAGCGCCGATGCGTGGGAGGAGCTTCAGCGGCAACCGTTACCGCAGCGCAGGCCTGGATGCAGGAGGTGGAGTAAGCAGAACACCGAACCTAAGGCACCACCTACACGCGCTCATCCCAACGTGGCGACAGCCCTTCCAACTTGCTTAAGAAAAATTTCGACGCCCCCTTGTAGGTTTTACCTGCTCGTACGGGATACCTCTTGAATTCAATCAAGAAGTATTCTCAAGAGGACCGATCCAGAATGCCGTATCTGCCCACTACACCCCGTTCCCGGCTCAGCCTCGCAGTTCGCCAAACACTGTTCGCCGGCCTGCTGGTCGGTGGCCCATTGCTGCTTACCTTGCCCACGGCCCAGGCCCAGGCCCAGATAGCCATCAGCGAAAAGGCCCGCAGTTACGCCCTCCCCGCCGGCAATCTAGATCAGGTGCTGAACCGCTTCGCCAGTGAAGCCGGCATCCTACTTTCCGTGGACTCCCGCCTGACCAGCGGCAAGCAGAGCCCAGGGCTCGACGGCAGCTACCTGATAGACGAAGCGCTTGTGCAGCTGCTGAGCGGCACCGGTCTGGCCTTTCGTCTCGAGAATAACTCGGTGCTGCTGATCAGCACCGGCACCAGCGACATCCGCGCTGGCAGCCTGAACCTCGGCGAGAGCGTTATCGTGGGTCAGGGCATGGGCCAGGCGACCGAGAACTCAAATTCTTATACCACCTGGCTGACCAGTGTCGGCTCGAAAACCCCCATGAGCCTGCGCCAAACGCCTCAGTCGATTTCCATCATCAGCCAGCAGATGATGGCCGATCAGCAGCTGACCGATATCAACGATACGCTGCGTATGACGCCCGGCATCACGGTGCAGAACAGTACTTATCGGACCTTTGACATCCTGTCCCGTGGTTTCAAAGTTGAAAACTTCCAGCTCGATGGTGCCGCCCCCATGGCTCTGGGTAGCTCATTGGGGAGCTTCTATTCGTCCAACGTCTACGACATGGCCGAATTCGACCACATTGAAGTACTGCGTGGCGCATCGGCTCTATTTGGTGGCACCGGTGATCCGGGTGGCATCGTGAACATGGTGCGCAAGCGCCCGATGGACACCTATCAGCTGAAACTCACCGCGTCGGCGGGCAGCTGGGACAACTATCGCCAGGAAGTGGACCTCACCGGCCCGATTGCCTTTGATGGCAAATTGCGTGGACGTTTGGTTGTGGCCAACACGGATCGGCAGTATTTCGTCGACAACCGCAGCACAGAAAAGCCGTTTGTCTATGGCGTTCTTGAGGCTGATATCACCGACGACACCATGCTCACGGCCGGTATTCGTTACAACAAAGCTCATGAGAACGGCACTCAGAACTCAGTGCCTCGCTATCTCGATGGCTCCGATATCGGCCTGCCAAGGCACACCGGCCTGGGCGAAAGCTGGGCTTATACCGATACCACGGGGCGCGAGGTTTTTGCCAAGATCGACCACAAGCTTTCAGATGACTGGAAACTCAACGTTTCCTATACCGATCTTTGGGATGTCGGTTACTTCAAGACCACCACCGTCAGCGGTGTCGGGGTTGATAAGGCCACCGGGTCCGGGTTGTCGTGGAGCAGCACAACGGCCAAGCAGGAAAACCAACAACGGATGTGGGACACCAACCTGTCCGGTACTTTCGATATGTTTGGCCTGCAACATGACTTGGTGGTGGGTGCCGATTATCAGGACGTGACCAGCCGCTGGCTGGGGGTCGCCCGCGTTGTCGGCGGCTCGATAAATCCCTACGACCCCGGCAGCACACCGTTTGCCGAGCCCGCCAACAACACCAACTACAGCAGAGACTACAGCCCCAACGACCAGAAACAATATGGCGTTTACGGTAGCCTGCGCTTGCAACTCGCCGAGCCGCTGCACTTGATCCTGGGGGCGCGAGTGCAGCGCTACAAATTCGACCAGACCTACAAGACTCTGTCAGCAGGTGCTTGGAAGACCTCGTCGGACATTTCCATGCGCGAGCCAACTAAGGTCACACCGTATGGCGGTCTGGTGTATGACCTCAACGATGAGTGGTCGGTCTACGGCAGCTATTCGGAAATTTACAAGCCGCAAGTAAGCCTGCTGACCGGTTCGGGGGCTTCGCTCGAAGCCATGGAAGGCAAGACCTATGAGACGGGCCTGAAAGGCGAATTGTTCGGCGGCAACGTCAACACCAACTTTGCGTTGTACTACACCACCCGTGACCATCAGGGCGTGCGCGATCCTTCCTATCCAATCAACGACTATGACTTCTCCGGCAGTTGCTGCTGGATTGGTAACGGCGAAGTGGTAAGTAAAGGGTTCGACATGGAGATGTCGGGGGAAATCATGCCTGACTGGATGCTGATGGCCGGTTATACCTATAACCAGAACCACAACAAGAGCGCCAAGACACTGCTGAGCACCCAGACACCCAAACACCTGCTCAAGCTGTTTACGACATATCAACTACCGGGTGTGTTGTCGGACTTCAAAGTGGGCGGCGGTGTGAACCTGCAAAGCTCTAACTACTACAGCGGTACCGTCACTAGCAATGGGGCGACCAATAGCTATGACTTTGAACAGGCAGGCTATGCCGTCTGGAATGCATTGGCCGAATACCAGATTGATCAGCACTGGACCCTCACCTACAACGCGAACAACATCTTCGACAAAACGTATTACTCCACCGTCGGATCGACATCAGCCACTAACTGGTACGGCGATCCCCGCAACCACATGCTGACCCTGCGCGGTACCTTCTGGTAACAGAACGTGCTTACCAAACGGCGGCCATCATTGGTTCCCCATTGTTTGCTATGTCCCGTCCTAAATAGGGTTTACACCTTCTGATCTGTTTTTCAGGAGGGACGGGATGGAGGCAGCAAAAAAGCGTAGTCAGCGGGACTACACGATGACTTTTAAATGAACAGTCGTCGACCAGATCGGAAAAGGCGAGCTGAGTTATAGAGAGGCTCAGGAGCGTTACGGGATTCAACGCAAAGACCGTCCTGACGTGGTTCGCAAGCACGGTCGGCAAACGAAGCGTCACCCACCTACCCCATCATCCCGAATTGGCGAACTTTTACTACGTAGGGTGGAAAACGGCGAACCCTTTCCCACGCGCCGAGCCCAGGACGCATCATTGCAGGCGCATAGGAGCCGTCGAGAGCGCTCTTAGGATTGCGAGCATGAGGTTCGATTGACCCCATAACCGCCGCCCGACGCTTTGCGGACCATGCCAACCCTTAGCGAATGTAAAGTGACCTTGACTCACTTGCTAACCAGCCCTAATGTAAAGCGTACTTTCCATCAGAGGATGTATGCCCATGGGTCATCGCCGCCGATTTCTCGTTCACCTCTCCCTGACTATGGTCCTCTACCTCAGCGTTTTGGTGATCAGCACCCATCTGCTCGCCAATGTTCAGGACGGTACGCTGCGCAATGTCTTAGCGTTGTTGCCTGTGCTGCCCCTGATCGCCCTCGCTACGGTGGTGATCCGCTACGTGCGCAACCTCGACGAGCTTGCACAAAAGGTCCATCTGGAGGGCCTGGCGGTCGGTTTTGTCGGCACGGCGTTGATCACCTTCAGCTACGGATTTCTGGAAACCGCGGGCTTTCCGCGCCTTTCGATGTTCATGGTCTGGAGCCTGATGGCCCCCCTGTGGGCAGCGGGCAGCTTCTTCGCCTGGAGGCGCTACCGGTGATCAACCATGTGCGCGAGCGGCGCACTGAGCGTGGCTGGTCTCAGGCTGACTTAGGCGCGAAGCTGGGTGTCTCGCGACAAACGATCAACGCCATCGAGACCGGCCGATACGACCCCAGCCTGCCGTTGGCCTTCAAGATCGCCCGGCTGTTCGAGTCGAGCATCGAGGCGCTGTTTCAGCCTCCGGAGGAATAAGGGGTAATCCAAGGGACGTAAGCGGGTTGCCATAGAAGCGCATGCCTACACGCCCTAATTGCCGGGTATGCTTCAGCCTTGCATTCTCTTATCGCCGACCGATGAACAGACTCAGCACTGAACGCGACTGGCTTGAGCGCGCCGCGCCATCGACCAAGATGGAGCGCATCGAGGCCTATTTTCGTGGGCACGGCTATACACCCCACCGACACGACACCTACGCCATCGGCCGTACGCTTGCAGGCGTACAGAGCTTTCATTATCGGCAAGCGATGCGGCACAGCTTGCCCGGCGGCACCATCGTGCTG
Source organism: Stutzerimonas stutzeri (assembly GCF_024448895.1). GTDB lineage: Bacteria > Pseudomonadota > Gammaproteobacteria > Pseudomonadales > Pseudomonadaceae > Stutzerimonas > Stutzerimonas stutzeri_Q. The sequence goes on along the minus strand of NZ_JAMOIC010000005.1, from coordinate 20,175 downwards.
CACCCGGACGAGATCCATGATGGCGAGGCAGGCACCGATGCGGGCTTTCGCTACCGGATCCTCTATATCGAACCGTCCTTGATTCAGGACGTACTGGGCGGCGAGCCGTTGCCCTTCATAGCAGGCGGCTTGTCCCATGACCCTCGGCTGCTAGCTGCCACCACTCGCCTGCTTCACAGCCTCGATACGGCACTCGACCCGCTCGAAGAGGACGACGCGATCTACGATCTGGCGCAGGCGCTGAAGGTCGCCGGCGGCAAGCCGCGTGGCCGTAAAGCGGTTGATTACGTGGCGGCCGAGCGCGCCCGTACCTTTATCCATGACGGGCTAGACCAGAGCATCACGCTGGAGGATCTGGTGGAGGCCAGTGGGCGCGACCGCTGGAGCCTGTCGCGCGACTTCCGTGCGTTGTACGGCACCAGCCCCTATCGCTACATCACTCAGCGGCGCCTCGCCGAGGCGCGTTATCGGCTACTCGCAGGCCAGCCGCTAACCGATGCGGCGCTTGAGAGCGGCTTCTTTGATCAAAGCCACATGACCCGCCTGTTCACCCAAGCCTTCGGCATATCGCCGGCACGCTGGTTGAGGATGCTGACAAGCCGTTAGCAGCTGCGTGCCGGGCTTGCACGATCATGCAATACCGCGCGCTGGAGCGCCGCTAACGTATGGCTCAACCGTAACGAACAGCGAGCCTCGCATGACCACGCACCCAACGCCCTCCCCTTATTCCGCCATCAACTTCGCCGAAAAATTTGCGCTGTTCCATGACCAGTGGGCGCAAAAGGTGGTTGCCGAAATGAACGACTACCAGTTCAAACTCGCTCGGCTGGAGGGCGAGTTCATCTGGCATACCCATTCTGATACCGACGAAACCTTCATCGTGCTGGAGGGCGAGCTGGTCATCTATTTTCGAGACGGAGAGGTGACCGTGCGCGCCGGCGAGATGTACGTGGTCAAGAAGGGAATCGAGCACAAGCCCCATGCTCCAAAGGAGATAAAGCTGCTATTGATCGAGCCGCGGGGCGTTTTGAATACCGGCGATGAGAAGAATGAGCGGACGGCTGTGAATGATGTTTGGATCTGATTGAGCGAAACCCGCAAGCGGAGGGGACAGATCAATAGACCTGTCCCCTTTCTCCGCCCCTAGCCCTTTGGAATCGTTTCCGGACGCAGATGGGGCAGCATGTGGGCCACGTAATCGGCCTTGCCGAGATTGATCCCCTGGTTACGCAATATCGAATAAGCAGTCATGACATGGAAGTAGAACTGACCCAGCGTCCAGTCACGGGCGTATTGCTCTGCGCTCAGGTCGAGAATCATGCCGTTTGGCAGTTGGTGCGCGATGGGCATATCTGCATCTGCGTCCAGACCATCGGCTGAGAGAGCGTCCAGTACCGCGACCGTTTCATCGATCCGCGCATGAGCATCCGCAAGCGATCCGGGTTGTTTGACAGCCTGACGCCCTTCGTCCAACAGATCGGTGATCGAAGCCGGGAACGCCTCGCCTCTCAGACGGCATATGGCTTCTCGCGCCTGCACACAAGCAAAGCGAACCTGAGTTGACAGCGGGTACATGTCGGGCGCCAGCCGTGCGGATAACAGCGCCTGCGCCTCGGCTTCCGGCAGCTGGTTCTGCGCCTTCTTCAGCCAGCCGGACAGGGTTTTGAGCATTTGGGTATAGGTTGGGACAAGGAGTGTCGTCAGCTGCATGGCTTCTTACCTTTGTGAGATGGCAATCCTACGCGGCTTAGAGTGACAGGTTTACTGGAGCTAGCCACCTGAGCAATAAATGCCTTCCCAACGCGTACATCCCGGCTACCGCGCTATTAGCCGAACCCACTTGAGCACATCAAGGCCATTAGCCATTATTAAGCAGTCGCATTCGATGCCGACCTAACGGGCTACAGGTATCAAACATTCCGCCGCCGTATTTGGCCGCGAATCATAGGAATAACGAAGGGCCTCGGTTCGATACGAAGCACCCGAGGCTAGATCGCGCCCCGCCGCGAAGGATTGAAAATGGATTTCAGCCTGATCTTTGCGCCAATGTTCAGCATGCTCGCCTGGTTCATCCCGGCCATATTGCTGCTCGGCCTATTCAAAACACCGTGGGCCAAGGGGCACGTTGGCGAAGCGCTTGTGCGCCTCTACGCGCACTTGCAGCTCGACAAGCAAAGCTACCCCCGCCTTCACAACGTCACGCTCAACACGCCCGACGGCACCACACAGATCGACCACATCTTTCTCTCCCGCTACGGCATCTTCGTACTGGAAACGAAGAGCATGAGCGGCTGGATCTTCGGCAGCGAAAAGCAGGCGCAGTGGACGCAGAAAATCTACAAACGCACCTACAAATTTCAGAACCCTCTGCGCCAGAACTACAAGCATCTCAAGGCCATTGAGGCGCTACTTGGCATCAGCCCGGAACATCTCCACTCGGTCATCACCTTCGTCGGCGGCAGCACCTTCAAAACCAACATGCCGGCCAACGTGACCCAGGGCATCGGCTTTATCAGCTACATAAAATCATTTCAGCAGCCAGTGTTCACCGAGGCGGAAGTCACCACCATGCTGCACGCCCTCCAAACTGGCCGCCGAGCACCGACATTAGCCACCCATCGCGAGCATGTGCAAAGCCTGAAGCGGCGTAGCGATCCGACAGCAGAGCGGCAATGCCCGAAATGCGGTAATGCGTTGCTGGTTCGAACCATTAAATCCGGAGCAAAAGATGGCCAGCAGTTTTGGGGATGTTCTGCATTTCCCAAATGCCGAACGATGCAGAGCCTTTCATGAAACCGGCACAGGGACGGGTGCCAAATGCCCACACGAAAAATAAATCTGTCCCCTTTTCATTTTGTGGTTAAGGAGTAGGCTTTAGAATAAGGGGGTAGATTTATTTTTGGCTCATGTTATATGGCAGATAAATAAGTCTGTCCCCTTTTCCTTTTTACTGGCTTTCAGCAATCTCGCGAACAGCAAAATGGAGTATATCGGATGCTTCGTAAATATCGATGCCGACTCCACAGAAATTCAGTTCGGCATTAGCCATAATAATGAGCTTTCTTCTTTCTTTGCCGTTGTCAAGGGTTACGGTTGGGGCCAGGAGTCCATTAACCCGATTGGCTCCGTCATAATAGACTGCGCAGACTGAAGTCTTTGCAACTTCATGAGGTGTGGGCGGGATACACCTGTCACTGGAAATGCCGCTGCCACCCCATTCTTTAAGCTCACCTTTGGTCTTATATAGGTTGCCGTACGGGTCTGTGTAGTAAGACTTGTAGAGAGAGCCATCAGGATTTATCGGAAAGTAGAGTGACATGCCACTAGAGCCGCCGATAGCGCTTACTTGATAAGCTCCTTCGAAGAAAGGAAGCTTCTTGTTTGGCTCGACTTCGATGAGCCCGAGTGTGCTATATGTTCCGGATGGAATCCGATATTCAGCGATGCCATCCTTGTAGGAAATGTCCCGTTGGCATTGAATGCTGTTGCTTCTTTGTACAATTAATGTTGATTCATAAGCCTTGCCGTTAACGCGAACAATGCGCTCTTCGCCAATCTTAAGATCTGTTACCGTGCTGATATAATCTGAATTCTTGACGACCTTTTCAAAAGGCTTGTTTGTAAAAGAACAGGCTTGTAGCAAGCATATTGGCATAATAACAGTGAGTCTTTTTTTCATTGGTCCTCCAAAACGAATATCAAATATTTTTATAACCAGAAAGGGCTGTGCTCATTCGTTCCCTAGTGATGGAAGGGGACAGATTTATTTAATCGTGAGCCTCCTTAAACTGCCCAGAGAATAAATCTGCCCCCTTTGTTTCATAGCTTATTTTACTCACGTAGCTATCGCACTCATCTATGACATACTGCGGAACTAGCTGAAAGTCACACGGATTGAGTTGGTAAATGTAGTTATTCTCAACATGAAATGCTTCGTTGATGAATTTTTGTATAACGTCTGACTCAATCTCTCTGGCTTTACCGTCGAACATTATTCGGTAAATATGTAGCTTCTCGTAGTTGCTAGTGCAGTTTGCATAAATTTGTGCAAGCGCCTTGTTGTCACAAACCACTTTCAGCAGCTGCTTATAGTCAAAGCTTGATATGTGACCACTGATATAGACGCAGCCGGCGTTATATTCATCGGTTGAGAGCGGCCTGCTAATGTCACCGCTCTTAAATACCAGGGCATCTCTTTTGTGTAAAAGATTCGAGATCACTTGAAAGGCTGCCGAATTGTCGCCAGTGATCTCTAGCGTTCTTCTTAGATAAACAAGTTTACTAATATCGTTTATCTTATCGCTTAGGTTGCTTTTGCAAACTTCGATAAAGGTTTTTATGCAATCCCTGTCGATCGGTTTTTCGGATAATTGCCCATGTCTGTTTTCGATGAATGTGACGAATGGCGCCGAGAAACGATCTCCATGATGGTAGACCATGTCTATTATTGGATCTAAGTCATGGGTCAACAGCAGAACGGTCTTGTTTTTAAACGCATCTTCTTTTCTGAAGAGCATGTCAATGATTGCGTATTTCTTGTTTTTATCAAACGAAGATATCGGGTCGTCAAGAACAATCAGATCAGGCTTATCTTTTAGGGCGTGAAACATGAAGAGTATCAACGCAAAAGCATTTTTCTCACCGTAACTTAAGTGTGACTGTACATCGCTTATCTCGCCGAATAAGTCATTGTGTATCAGCTTGAGCTTATGCTGATTAGATTGATCCTCTGCTAAAGTTACCTGATAACTATATCCAGCGTTTTTTAAAAAATTGTTTATAGCGACGCTGTGCTTTTGTACAAGCTTCTCTATAAGAATTTGTTGTTTCCTGATACAGCCTTGTAGTCTGCCGGCGTCTTTTATGACTTGATCAGCTGAATTGTTTACTATGGAAACCTTTTGCCTGGTTTCTTCAGATTGGAGGTGCGTGAATAGATCTAGGTCTATTTTTAGATTTGATACCGCGTCTATCGCCTTGTTGAAATCTTTGAATGAGTTAAAGTTTAGCGTTTTAGCATCAATAAATAGCTTGCGGAGACGCTCAATTTGACTTTTTATTTCTAGTAAATACTCAATCTGGTCTTTCGTATAGCCTTCAATGCAACGTACAAATTCCGATACCTTATTTTTTGTTGGTTCCGAAAAATATCTCTCAAGTTTTTCAAACGTACTGACAATCTTGTTGAGGTTTTCCACTGATTTAGGTTCGTAGACCTCGCTGACCTTATGTATAATTGATTTCTTTTGCTCAATTTCCGTTGTGCAAAAAGGGCAATGACACGATATGTCCAGATATGATTTCCCATCTTGCTGCCATTTCAACCATCTATAATTCTCGCTATGCTGAATGAAGTCTTTATATAGCTCTAGCTCAGCAGGAATGTTCTTAACTTTATTTCCGCCCTTAAATGCCTTGGCGAGAGCGCTCGACGCATGTATGCCGGCTTTCACCTCTTTGCCAAAGCTGCTGCTAATTGCACCAAAATCATCGATGAGCTCATCGAGTTCAGGATCTTGCGATAACTGATTTTTTATAACTTCAATTAGCGCATTGATTTCCGCTATTCCCTGCTCGTAGTCCGGTCCTTTGATGAAAATCTCAAAGCTACCTTTGACTAGTTCATCGGCCTGAAACGCGAAATCGTTGATGTACTTTTCATCGAAGATTTTCACGGATGATATTTGTTCAATTCCAGAGACCGCCGGTCGCTCGTTCGAACTTCGGAATTTGAAGGGGGTGAGGGTTGATAGGTGGTCTCTTCCGGTGTTTGCAGAAAGGGTTGCACACTGTATTGATTTAACTATTGTGCTTTTTCCTGTGCCGTTGATGGCGTATTTGATATTTAGAGCTTGCTCTTTTATTTCGATCTTGCCGAAGTCAATGTTGTTGCAACGCTCAAGGATTATATCCATATCTTCCTCTTGTCCATGCCTTGAAGCCGTCCCGCTGGTACGGCAGAGCTTTTGATGTATCGCAAGATAAGAGGTGTGCAAGGATTCGCAGGTTTGCACACCTTCTCTTCTAAGGTTTCGGCCAGCCGGTTCGGGACTTTAGACATGGTGCAGGGGCGCCAATAAAGCGACCCATTTAGCTCGCAGGCATGGCAGGGAGACGATTGCGCGCGCCGGGGCATGGACCGTTTACACACTCGTCCTGGGCCGCTCGCGAGAAAAAAGGACAGTTTATTTTCTGACTTACGCGCATCCCACTGATCACCCCACCCCCCTACCTCACCCCTCCAATCGCATCCTGCACCCGCCTCGTAAAATCCGAATGCACCTGATACGTCATCACCAACCGATCGCTCGCCCGCGTCATCGCCATATACAACAACCGCGCCTCATCCGCTTCGGCCTCGCCCTTCTTCGGCATTTCGCCGAGACCCGGTATCAGCACCAGCCCGAACTCCAAGCCTTTGCTGTAGTGCATGCCTACTAACTTGACGCTGTCTTCGCTGCCGTAGAGTTCACCGCGGCCTATGGCGCTGGTGCCTGAAGCGTAGGCGATGCCGGCTTGGGTCAGGGCGCGTTCGGCGGCTTCGGACTGGGCGTTGTTGCGGTAGATAATTGCCATGTCGTTGAGCACGCGGCCGTTGCCTTGTTCGTCGCGGATGCGGGTGACGAGGCAGTCCCAATCCTGCCAATGGCCTTCGCGGTGGATGAGTTCAGGGAAGGCGCCGCGGCGGCCGGCGCGTTCGGGGACGATGATGGGGACGCCGTCTTCGCTTGCATCACGGCCGGAGAGCGGATTGGTGGCTAAGGCGCGCGTGAACGAGCGCACTCCAAGCATGCTGAAGCAGTCGAGATTCGAAAAGGTTATGCCGCTATGGGCACTGGCGTCGGTGCTGGCAGAGCTGAAGTCCACAGAATCTAAGCGGGCCATCTATACCTTCCATGGTGCTCGGGCAACTACCCGAGCTACTGCCGCTGAGCCCTTGCCTGGGCGGGGAGTGTGGAGCGGTGCGTTGCGTTGGGCAGCGCCGCTTCGCCACGTTACTCAGGGCAATAGCGGCGGTAAAGCAGCAGAGGGCTTAATCCACGCTATTTATAGGGCTACCGGATGTACGGTTTCGCTTAGGGCTGGCGCGGGGCAGGGCGGCTGGCCTTTAGCAGGCTGCAGCGGCCCCGTTCAATTGTCCTGCGTGCCGAGCATTTCCCCGACTTTGGTGGCGAAGGCGTCTATAGCGAATGGCTTGGTAATCACGCCCATGTCCGGGCCGAGGAAGTCGCTGGCGGTGAAGCTTTCGGCGTAGCCGGTGGCGAACAGGACTTTCAGGCCGGGGCGTTGCTGGCGGACGATCTCGGCGAGTTGGCGGCCGTTCATGCCGGGCAGGCCGACATCGGAAACCATGAGGTCGATGCGCTGATTGCTCTCGGTGATGGTCAGGGCTTCGGTGGCTTCACCGGCTTCGAGCGTCTGGTAGCCAAGGTCGTTGAGCACTTCGACTACCAGCGAGCGCACCACTGATTCGTCTTCGACCACGAGGATGGTTTCGCCCATGCCCTGGGGCGCGCCTTCTGGCTCGACCTCCACGGGCGTGGTTTCGCCTTTGTGAACGGGTAGGTACAGGCAGACGCTGGTCCCGGCGCCGGGCAGGGATTCGATCTGGATATAGCCTTTGGCCTGCTTGATGTAGCCATAAACCATGGACAGCCCAAGGCCAGTGCCCTGGCCGATGGGTTTGGTGGTGAAAAAGGGTTCGAATGCCCGTTCGATCACTTCGGGCGGCATGCCGGTACCGGTGTCGGTGACGCGCAAGAGTATGTACTCGCCCTCGGTCAGGCCGCGTTTCTTCGGGTCGGGCACGACGCCGTGGTAGTAGCTGCTGGTGGACAGGTGGATCTGCCCGCCGTGAGGCATGGCGTCACGGGCGTTGATGACGAGGTTGATCAAAGCGCTTTCGAGCTGGTTGACGTCCATGCAGGCCGGTTGCAGGCCACCGCTGAGCGAGGTGACGAGCTTGATGTTTTCACCCGTGGTGCGGTGCAGCAGGTCTTCAAGGGATGCCACCAGCCGATTGACGTCTACGGGCTTCAGGTCGAGGGCCTGGCGCCGCGAAAAGGCCAGCAGCCGTTGGGTCAGTGCTGCTGCACGCTGGGCAGAGGTGACGGCCGCGCATATATAGCGTTCGACATCGCCCATATCGCCGCGTCGATGGCGCCGCTGCATGAGGTCGAGGCTGCCGATAATGCCGGTCAGCAGGTTGTTGAAATCGTGGGCGATGCCGCCGGTGAGTTGGCCGACGGCTTCCATTTTCTGTGCCTGGCGCAGCGCTTCTTCGGTCCGGGTGCGCTCGGCGACCTCGGCCGCCACACGGGCTTCGAGGTGTTCGTTGAGCTGGCGCAGGCGAATTTCGCTGACGCGCAAGGCATGCTCGGCGCGCTTGCGCGCGCTGATGTCAGTGCAGGCGCCGGCGACGTAGGAGAGCTTGCCGTCGGCATCGCGAAATGCCTTGGCCTTGCATGCGAGCCATTTGTCAGTACCGGCGCGGGCAATACGAAATTCAACGGTGAAATCTTCGCCATGGGCGTAATGCTCGAAGGCCAGGCGGACCTGTTCGGCATCTTCTGGGTGTACGTGTCGAACGAAGTCGTCGAGGCTGGTGACTTTCTGCCCCAGCGTCAGGCCAAAAATCTGTTCGAGGGCACTGTCGAAGTAGAGTCTGCCGTCACTCAGGGTCCAGTTGAAGGTGCCGGTGCCGGAAGCCAGCAGGGCGGCGCGAAAGCGCTCGTCCGGGTGGTTGAGCGAGCCGGCGTCGCGGTGGAGGACCCCAGCCGTGACGTCTTCGACCTGATGGATGATGTAACGAACTTCACCATTATCGTCGAGCACCGGCACGTTCAACGGGCTCCAGTAGCGCACCTCGAACCCGCCGCCCTCGGCTGCCGGCCGCCGGATGTCGTACTTGGTAATTGCCATCCGATCGGGCGCACGGGTACGCAAGACGCGCTCCAGCGAAGCGCGCAGCACGCTGGTCCCGAACTCTTCCGGCTCATCAGGATTCTTGCAGAACACCTCGAAAACCGGCCGGCCGATACTTTGCTCCCGACTTGTGTGGGTCGCGCGCAGTTGCGCGTTGCTGGCGGCGAGGATGGTGAAATCCTGATCCGGTGCCAGGATCAAATGCAAGTTGGGCACAGCCTCGAAGATGGCCTGGTAGTCGGGTGTTTGCATAATCGGTACGAAAGGGGACCTGTGATTGGATGGGCACGAACGCCGCTCGAACGCGGGGTAAGCCTGTGGATCCGTTGACCGGGGAGCAGGCACTGTTGGCGCTGCGCCGGTCGAGGCCATTTCAGTCAGCCCGGTCCGACTTCGGCATGGGGATGGAGACGCTGCTCTCCACGCTACCGGCGGTGGCGTCGCCTTCCTTGTAGAAAGGCTCCATCTCGTCACGCGCTTGCGCCCAATGCTCGCTGTCCTGGTCTTCAGGTCGGCCGTTGGCTTCCCATATTTCGTAAGCCCTGTCGCGAATACGTTGTTCGTCGCTCATGTCGTTGCCCTCATCGTGTGCCGAGGCTTCTGGGGCGCCGCCTCAGCGCGGTTCGATGCAATTCGCACCCTGTATAGAGCAGAGGCAGGGAAGCGCACGATGGTTCCAGCTTCTGGACGGGAGGCCGACGAGTGCCACTAAAACGCTGGAATTCGCCGCCATGTCGGCGGCTTTGGGGCAGATCAGCCGATCAACGCACGGATGTGGTCGGCAATACTGGCTACGGCGAAGGGCTTGGTGAGCACGGACATGCCGGGCTCGAGGCTGATGGGCAGGGCATCTGCGGCATAACCGGTGATGAACAGCACCCGCAGTTCGGGCCGATTGAGGCGCCCGGCATTGGCCAGTTGCATGCCGTTCATGCCACCGGGCAGGCCGACGTCGGATATCAGCAGGTCGATGCCGACATTGGATTGCAGTATTTCAAGGCCAGTGGCGCCGTCCTCGGCCTCAAGGGTGCGATAACCCAAATCCAGCAGCAGATCGGCGACCAGCAACCGGATGGCGGGCTCATCCTCCACTAACAGCACGGTTCCGCCTCCTTGACCGGCAGTGGTGGACGCCTTCGCGTTGACGCTGTTTTCGACCTCGGCCGCACCCTGATAACGCGGCAGGTAGAGGCTGACCGTGGTGCCGGCGCCCAGCGCTGAGGTGATGCGCACCTGCCCACCTGACTGTTGCGCGAAGCCGTAGATCATCGACAGGCCGAGGCCCGTACCTTCTCCGATCGGCTTGGTGGTGAAGAACGGCTCGAAGACCTTGGCCAGCACCTCGGGCGACATGCCGGTGCCATTGTCGGTTACGTGCAACGCCAGGTATTGCCCTTCGGGAATGTCCTGCTGCCGGGCGCCATCGGCGTCGACCACGCGATTGCTCATCTCGATAACGATACAGCCGCTGTCCACCAGCGCGTCACGGGCATTGAGGCACAGATTGAGCAGGGCGTTCTCGAGCTGCGAGGGGTCCACCAGCGCGGGCCACAGGTCCGGCGCAGGGACGCTATCGACGGTTATGTTCGGGCCCACGGTGCGGCGGATCATGTCGAGCATGTCATTGACCAGCGCAGCCGCATCGGTGGGCTTCGGTGCCAGCGTCTGGCGGCGGGAAAACGCCAGCAGGCGGTGGGTCAGGGCGGCGGCACGCTTGGTGGCGCCATGGGCGACGGTCAGGTACTTGGCGATGTCGCCCAGCCGGCCCTGGCCGATGCGGTTATCGATCATCTCCAGGCTGACGGAAATACCCGCGAGTAGGTTGTTGAAGTCATGGGCCAGCCCGCCAGTGAGCTGGCCGACCGCTTCCATTTTCTGCGCCTGACGCAGCTGTTCATGGGTCGAGTCGAGTTGGGCCTGGCGCGCTATGTCCTTCGTGATGTCGCGGCCGGTAGCGTAGGTCATATCGCCGGCTGGTGCGGCTACCCAGGAAATCGAGTGCAGCAATCCGTTCTTGTGACGGTACCGGTTGACGATCCGCACAGGGTTGCCGACGGCGGTTGAGAGGTAGGCATTGACCGTATCCTGGTGGTCCTCTTGGGCGATGAACTCGTTGACGTGATGGCCTATCAACTCGTCAGGCTCATACCCGAGCAGCGCCGTCCAGGCCGGGTTGACCCGCTGGATTACGCCGTTGAAGTCGATCACGATCATCAGGTCGAGGGAGGTGTCCCACATCAGGTTGCGCTGTTCCGTGCGGATAACGACCTCATGCGCAAGCTGCTTGTTCATCTCACGCAACTGCTGCTTGGCCGCCTGGCGTTGGCGCTCGGCGATGACCTGGCCGGTGATCTCGATGCCCTGATTGAGCAATCCGACGATGCTGCCGTCTTCGCCAAAGATCGGCGTGGCGCTGAAGTTCCAATAAGTGGTTTCCAGTTGACCGTTACGCACCATGGGCAGCTCGACCCGGTCCTGCGCGAAACCTTCACCGGTGCGCATCGCATGATAGAAAGGCGCGGCCACCATGTCCCAGACCTCACCCCAGACTTCCGCTACCGGCCGACCCAGCGCGGCCGGGTGACGGTCAGCCAGGGACGGAACATAAGCGTCGTTATAGAGCATCCGCAGTTCCGGGCCCCAGAGCACCGTGCCCAGCAATGGCGAGTTCAGGCAGGCGCCGACCATCGAGCGCAGGGGTTGTGACCAGCCATCGACGGGACCGAATGGCGTGGCGGCCCAATCGTGAGCCCGCATCAGCGCGCCCATTTCACCGCCGCCATGCAGGAAGGCTGGGTCGTTGGAATTCTTGTCGGACATATCAGCGTTCTATGTTGAAGCCGCGATCAGGGTGTATCGGCAGCAGGCGGTCATGCATTCAACCGCTCGGGCAGAGGCCGCGAAAGGCTTGTGGCTGTCTAGCTTGGAACAGCGAGGCGTCTCAAGCGTTCACGCCTGCATGCATGGCGCGACGAACCCAATGCTCGTGACGGCGGCGCGCGCGGCATGGCCGGTGGCGATCGCGGGTCGGGACTGGAGAGATGAAGGGTAGGCGATAGCCGCTTCTCCCGGCCAACGTTCTACGGGCACGGAAGGTGCAGATGCAGACATCCCGGCAGCGCGCCCAGGCAGTGCGTGGGCGCGCTCGGGGCTGGTCCGTTATTGCGGTGCGACTTCCAGCATGATCTTGCCGATGTGCTTGCTGCTTTCCATCAAGCGATGCGCTTCTGCCACTTCGGCCAGCGGGAAGGTGGCGTGGATCACCGGGTGACACAGGCCTTGTTCCAGCAATGGCCAGACCTTCGACTGCAACGCCTTGGCGATACCGGCCTTGTCCTCACGGCTGCGTGGACGCAGGGTCGAGCCGGTAAAGGTGAGGCGCTTGCGCATGATCGCCGAGGTATCCAGCTCGACCTTGCTGCCTTTCAGGAAGGCGATCTGCACCATCCGCCCTTCGATGGCCAGCGACTTCAGATTACGCGCGATGTAGTCGCCGCCCACCATGTCGAGGATGACATCCACGCCATTGCCGTCGGTGGCTTGCTTGATGACTTCGACGTAATCCTCCTCGTGATAGTTGATGACCCGATCGGCCCCGGCACGCTGGCAGGCTTCAGCTTTTTCGCCATTGCCGACCGTGGTGAAGACCTTGGCGCCGAACTGCTTGGCGAGCTGAATCGCCGTCAGCCCGATGCCGCTGGAACCGCCGTGCACGAGGAAGGATTCGCCGGGCTGCAAACGGCCGCGCTCGAAGACGTTGCTCCAGACGGTGAAGTAGGTTTCAGGCAGGGCAGCCGCTTCGAGCAGGGAAAACCCAGCAGGAACCGGCAAGCAGTGTTCCGCCGGCGCCACGCAGTATTCGGCGTAGCCACCGCCGGGCGTCAGCGCACAGACCTTGTCGCCGACCTTCCAGCCATCCACTTCGGCACCCAGGGCAGCGATTTCCCCAGCGATTTCCAGACCGAGCAGCGGCGAGGCATCCGGCGGAGGCGGGTAGCTGCCGGAGCGCTGGAAGACATCCGGGCGATTGATGCCGGCATAGGCGACCTTGACCAGCACATCCGTCGGGCCCGGCTGGGGCACGGGGCCGTCAACCAGCCGCAGACAATCGGCGTCGCCACCCGGACGGTGATCGACATGGCGCATGTTTTCCACAGTCATGCAGTACTCCTTTCATTGGCCAGATAGCCAGGTTTCGTTCTGAGCCGTAGCCACACGGTAGTGCCAGGCTGCCCACGTGCCAACAGGCAACGCTGGCGCGGGTATCCATCACGTAGCGTCTCGGCTGTAACCAGGCCCGTTCAGATATGGACCGATAGTGATTGGGCTCACCGTGTCGCCTTGGCGTTCCTGCTTTTAGGCTCGCACACCCTTGTGTCGTTCAACGCACTGCGTAGGCAGGTGCGCGTCCGGGCGCGCGGTGCTCCGAGGCTTCGAATGCCACGTTCTAGAGCCTCGGAGCGCGGTGCGCCTCTTGTCGACATGCCCATCAAGGAACAAACGGACCGGCCGATACGCCTCAAGACGCGATGCCAGCGCCACGATTCGTTGTGTCCCTGCTCGACCTTACATCCACCGGCCTTCGCTCGAGGGGCCCGTCCACATCATTTCCAGGCAGTAGATCCTATGGCTGGTGCTCCTACCCCCATCAACGAAGCGCAGCGTCAATTACAGGTGACTCAACTCTGCCGACTGGACTCGACGCCAGACGACGTGTTCGAGCAGATCGTGGCCATGACGGCTGAATACTTCAACGCACCCATCGCGCTGATTTCGATCGTCGACGAGCAGCGACAATGGTTTACCGCCAGGGTTGGGCTGAGCGCGCAGCAGACGCCCCGCCGGGATTCGTTCTGCGCCTACGCGATCCTCGCCAACGAGCCGTTCCAGGTGCTCGATGCCGCGAAGGATGTGCGCTTCATGGACAACCCGCTGGTCACCGGCGAGCCCGGCATTCGCTTTTATGCCGGGATGCCGCTGATCACGCCTGAAGGGCTGGGCCTGGGCAGCCTGTGCGTCATCGATACCAAACCCCGTGGGGCGCTGAGCAGCCATGAGCTGTCGATGCTGAACCATCTGGCCAAGCTGACGATGGCACGCATCCTGTCGTTGCGCCGCGCCAATTTCATCGATCAACCCACCGGGCTTTTCAACCGCGTGCGTTTGGAAGACGACGTGGCGCAGATCGCCGCTCACGAGGGCATGGTGCTGGTGGTGGTCGATGTGATCGCACCGACGCGTCTGAACGATATTGTCCGGGTGCTGGGTTACGACTTCTCCGTCGCGCTGATGCAGAGCATGAAGCACAGGCTGCAGGCGCAGCTTCCCGCCGGGAGTTGCCTGTACCGCATCAGCCCCACGCGATTTGCCTTTCTTACCAATGACGTCCCGCAGGGCACGCCTGCGATGCTCTATGACCAGATCATCACGGCCTTCGAATCCCCGGTGATGTGCAACAGCATTCCGATCAGGACCCGAATTGGTGTGGGTGTGCTGCCGCTGGAGGCAGGCATTCTCGAGCAGGACTGGCTGCGACTGGCGATCAGTTCGGCTGACGATGCTCGCGAGTGCGGCATCGGCTGGGCCACTTACGAGCCGGGCCTCGACGCCGCTCAGCAGCGTTCCTTTACCTTGCTAAGCGGCCTTTCCGAGGCATTGCGCACGGGCGCGCAGTTGAGGCTGGTGTACCAGCCACGGATCAGCCTGGCGGACGGCAGGTGCACATCGGTCGAGGCGCTGTTGCGCTGGACCCATCCAACGCTCGGCGCCATCGGGCCTGCCGAGTTCATCCCGCTGGCGGAGAAAACGGCGCTGATCCGCGAACTGAGCCTGTGGGTGGCCGAGCAGGCGATTGCACAGGCAGCGATGTGGCAGCGACTGGGCGCGCGCTTCAAGGTCGCGATCAACGTATCGGCGTCCGACCTGGAGGGGCCCTCGTTTGCCGACCACGTCACCGGGCTGCTGGATACCTATCATCTGGACCCTCGGGCGCTTGAAGTGGAATTCACCGAAAGCGCGCTGATGGCCAACCCCGCGGAGGTCAGCCGGCAATTGCACCGGCTGCGCTCGCTGGGCATGGAGGTGGCCATCGACGACTTCGGCACCGGCTACAGCAACTGGACCTATCTGCGCGACCTGCCGGCCACTTCGGTGAAGCTGGACCAATCCTTCATCCGCAACCTCGGCGCCGATGAAAAGGATCGCCGCCTGGTGCGCACCATCATCGATCTGGCCAAGCGTCTCGATCTGCGCGTCGTGGCCGAGGGCATCGAGACCCAGGCGGTGTGTGATCTGGTCGCCGAGTGGGGCTGTGACGAAGGGCAGGGCTACCATATCGCGCGGCCGATGGAAGCTGACCGGCTGCTGGGCTGGGTCGGGGATCACGCTCAGGCAAGCTGAACGACAGGGAATCCCGGCGCAGGCTGCGCCGGCAGGAAGCGCGTCAGGCCGGGATGACTTCGCAGATGAATTTCACCTGTGAGCGCCCGGCGCGTTTGGCGGCGTACAGCGCCTCGTCCGCACGGCGCAGCAGGGTGTGAGCCGAATCTCCGTCGCGCGGATACAAGGCGACACCCACCGATGAGGTGGTTCGCAGCGCGCCGCTGGACAGCTCCCAGCTGTCCTGAAGCCTGGCGCAAAGCCGTTCGGCGATGTATCGCGCCTGATCCTGATCCACATCGGCCAGCACCATCACGAACTCGTCGCCGCCAATGCGCGCCAGCAGGTCGTTGGCACGAAGGCCCTGCCGCAGCCGATCGACCACCTGACACAGCAACTCGTCGCCGATGGCGTGCCCGAGCGAATCGTTGATGCTCTTGAAGCGATCCAGGTCCATGTACAGCACGGCGAAAGCACGTCGGCCGGCAGCATGCGGGCCAAGCCGGGCCTGCAACTGATCCATCAGATAACGCCGGTTGTGCACGCCGGTCAGCGGGTCCTGATTGACCATCAGCCGCATCAGCTCGTCATGTTCCTTGCGTGCCGTGATATCGCGGCAGGCGAACACCACGCCTTCGAGGGTTTCGCCATCGTCGGCGATGACCATGGAATAGCCGATTTCGAACCAGAGGTATTTGCCGTTGGCGTTGCGCAGTCGGCCTTCGACCTTTTCCTGCACGGCCTTGCGCTGAACCAGCGTCTGGAAAGCGCGTCGCATCGCCGCCTGTTCGTCGGGATGCACGATACTCATCACCGCCGCGGCGCTGGCATCGATGGCCTGATAGCTCAGCACCGTCGCCAGAGAGGGCGATACGTATTTCAGTGAAGCGTCGATGTTGAACACGCCGATGATGTCGCTCATGTTCTCGGCGATCAGTCGGTACTTGCGCTCGCTCTCCCGACGCGCGTGCTGGGCGTCTATACGCTCGGTGATGTTGCGGCTGACGATGACCATCCGCTCACGCCGCCCCTGGGCGTCGAAGTAGGGCGTCTTGACGACTTCCCAGGTGTTGAGTCGGCCATCGAGGCCGATGAACGACTTCTCGACCATCAGTGCCGATCCCTTTTGCCAGGCCTGCTCGTCGGTGTGCACGTTGTAGGTGAAGGCGTCGGTGAACTGCGGGCTCGACCGGGCGAGCTCGAGATCGGTCTTGCCGAGGTAATCGACGCCTTCCAGATGGTAGGCCTGGAGCACGATCCGGTTAACGATGAGCCAGCGACCTTCACCGTCTTTCAAGACAATGAATTCCTGTATTGCATCGAGCAGCGCCTGGATCAGCACCGGATCGGGTAGGGGTGTCGCTGAATCCACGGCCGCAAAACCTCAGGCGGGCGAAGGGTGGAGTGCCGTTATGGCTGTTCCATGGATATCGGCTCGGCTTGGCAGAGGATGATCACGAAGGGATTCAACGGTTAGTCGTATTCGAAATAACCTGAGGATGGATGTGAATATGCGGGCGCCGAATCAACTGTTCGGCGAGGCGTCTTCGTCGCTGGCACGCACGGCGAGCTGCGCAGCCTCGACATCGTCGAGCAGGTATTGCTCGTTGCCCTGCTGATCGATGACCCGAAACACGACCTCGACGTCAGGCCCACGCATATCCGGCGGGATCTCGTTGCCTTGAAGCTTGGTCACGGTGACAGACATGGCGCACTCCTTATGGACGATAAGGGTGTGACCGGACGGGGCTGCAGCCGATCCCTCTGTTTGCCGCAATCGGCTGAATGGTGTCAGGGCGCGCCTTCGGCACCCTCACGCAAGGCGGCTTCTCGCTCGATCTGCAGCTCCATGGCGTAGCCGGGCTGCTCGACGCTGCGAAAATCGCGGGTATAACGGCGGGCAAATTCGCCTACGCCCCATTGCAGGTATTGCTCCACGTGCTTGAGCTCGTGTGCCCAGAGCGCGACGTTGTCCTGGGCGTCGGCCGCATTGCGGAAAACGATGATGTCGATCAGCGTCACGGCGACGATGTCGGGATTGCGCAGCAGGGTGTTCGCGGCGGTCAACACGTTGTCGTCGCCGACCCGGTAGCGGGCGGTCTCCAGCACCGCAAGATCGAAATAGGGCTCCAGCTGCGAGCGGATATGCAGCGGAATGGGCTGACTTTCCAGCAGCGCCAGCTGATCGCGGGACTGGCGTATCCAGGTTTCGAGCCCGGCGGCGGCCAGCCAATGCACTCGCTCGGATAAGGCTTCGTAGTTCTGCGGGGAAACAGGTAAGCACACACAGCTGCTGAGACAGACTGGCTGCTGCCCGGTCGGGCAAACGGTCTGGGCATGAGCGGCGAACGCCAGGACGCTGAGCGCAGCAGCCAGGGCTGCGCGCAGATTACGGAACACTCTCACGGGAAACGCTCGTCAGGACACGGCGGTGCAGCCGGCGCGCACTATAGCCGCGCCGGACCGCCAGGCGAAGCGCCTCCCGACGGGATCAGAGCACCGGCGACGCCGCGCTCACGACCCGCAATGCCAGCCCCTCGTAGGGGTCGAGGTTGAAGGTCATCTCGCCGTTTTCGGTGAGGTCGCCTTCGATGCTTTCGTGAATGATGTCCACCACCGGGCCGGGCGCAACGCCGGGGAGGGTGACCGTCTCGCTGATGGTTTCAGCACTGAAGTTCAGCGCGGTGATCTGCACGCCCTTGCCCGCAGGCAGCTCATGGACCATGACCAGCAGGCCCGGCGCCTGGACATCGGGAATCAGGATCTGCTTGCTGGCGGCGATGTCGTAGGCACGGCGCACGCTGAGGATGCGCTTGAGCTGACAGGCGAACGAGCCGGTGTTCTTCAGCTGCTCGACCAGGCTGCCATACAGCGCGCGCGCCTTGGGCAGGCCTTCCGAGGACGTTTCGGCTTCCGGTGCGATGTCGGCCAGATCGTAGCCGCCGCGGTGCAGCCAGCGGGTGTCGCCTTCATTCATCAGATGCTCGACCTGTTCGGCTTCCAGCGGCAGCGCGCCGACCAGATCCCAGCCGGAAAGGGCGAACACGCCGGGCTGCATGGCGTTGAACATCACCAACAGGATATGCAGGCGCTGAATCTGTTCGATGTCGGCCGCTTTGATTGTATTCAGGTCGCGGATACCCAGCGCCGCGGTGATGACGCTGGCCGTGGTGCAGGACACCCCGTTGGTGACGAACTTGAGGTTGTACGGCGCATGCTCGCCGGTCAGGCGCTCGTACATCTCCTCACGGATATGCTCGCGAAGGACGCCGCCGGGCAGTGTCTGGCCGTGGTAGTGGTAATGGTCGTAGGCGTGCAGCGTCCAGAAATGCACCAGTTCCAGGGTCAGCTCATCGTGGTTCTGCATCGCGTGGATGAGCGAGGCCGGATCGATGCCGAACGCGTGCACCTCGCGCAGCATGAGCCGCAGGAACTCGGTGTCACCGGTGAGCAGCGCATGGTGATAGGCCGGGCGGGTGATGAAATCGTAGGACAGATCCGCGCCACCGTGGGACATCGAGGCGATGTCGTCGATGGTCAGATTCAGCTCTTGGAAGCTGAAACCACCGGCCTTGCGGATCGCGCCAGCAATCAGCTGGTTGCCGGTCACCGACAGCGGATGGCCCTCGGACCAGGCGGTGCCTTCAGCGCGACGCTCGACACCCAGGAAGCCGTTGGCATCCAGGCGCAAGACGCGCGCGCCTGAGACGTCGATGGCATGCAGCGCATCGCCGATGATCAGTTGCTGGGCAGCGAACGTGGGGTCGAGCCAGTTCAGCGACGGCTGGCCTTCCTTGAAGTAGTGCAGGTAGACCCAGCGCCGACGCTTGCCATCGACGCCCGTCACGATGCCGGTGACGCTCCAGTCGGTGTCCTTGATGCCCGGCTCGAAGAAGATCACCCGCTGCAGCTGGCCGACGATGTAGTGCTTTTCCTTCAGCTGGTCGACCACCGGCGGCGACAGGTTGATCGCGTCGCGGCCCTTGGGCACGTCGGGCAGCAGGGGCCAGTCTTCTTCGTTGATCTCGACCATGTGGTAGAGACCGGGGTAATCACCGTAAGCCATTTCGGCAAGACGGAAATCCGCGCCTTTGCCGGTGTGCGCCGGGACGACGTCATCGATGACGATGGCGTTGTGCGCGGCCGCCATGCGGCTGAGCTGCTGCATCTCCGCCTCAGTGCCGAGGTTGGGATCGATGTCGAAGCTGATGCGGTCGAAGTTGCCGTCGATGGTTGGCGTGTATTCACGCCCACGCAGGCCACCTGAGCGCTTCATCGGGCCGTTGTGGATGCCCTGCACGCCAAGCTCCGACAGGGCACTCCAGAGACGATCATCGCCCAGCGCCTGCAGCACCGAACCACCTTCCTGCGTGATGATCGCCGCTGGGTAGGCAGTGAACCATACCGAGGAGATCGCGCTGGCATCACGCGGTCGCGCCTGGGCGTAAGGGCGCTGCCAGAGCCGCGCCTGACCGGCGTAGAGTCGGGCCCGATCACGGGCTGCTTTAAGCATGGACTGGCTTTCCAGCCATTCGATGTAGGTATTGTCTGGTGTGCTCATAACGACGTCTGGTTCCCGGTGCGCTGAGGGGAAATGTAGACGTTTGAGTAGGGCGGGCCGGCATCGTTGCATTGAAATCGCGTGGATCACTACTTCAGCAAAAGCAGCCTTCTACCCACCTCAACCTCAATCCGCGCCACCACGCGTTTTCGTAGGAGCCAGCTCCCTGGCGATCCGGACCTCCGCGGTGTGCCGAAAAGATCGCCAGCAAGCTGGCTCCTACAGCTGGCGCTGTGCCGATACTGGGCAATAGATATCGTTAGTCCTGAACCTTTCAACGAAAGCAGTATGGCTGCACCCAGCTCAACGTA
>NZ_JAMOIC010000004.1 GCF_024448895.1 Stutzerimonas stutzeri | reverse complement strand
AGTGCCAGAAATCAAAAGCCTAAGCACTGTGGGTTGGGTTTCACAACGTAGGATGGGCGAAGCCCATCGCAAGAGCTTGATGGGTTGCACCCGCCCTACGAGACGCAGGCGTGAGTTGCTTCTTTGCTGGCAGACGAACCATCAGACGCCGCCGAACGCCCCTTTCAGAAGGCCGAATGGAATCGCTGCGTAGAGGGGCGAGCGGCATGGATGCCGCGAGAGCCGTGAAGGGCCATGGATGGCCCTTGCGCGGCGGCCCTCAGCGCAGCGATGGAATGAGGGAAGTCGAGCGCAGCGAGACCCGGATGCAGGGGCAAGACCTTTTGGTTCCTTTTGGGGCGACTGCCAAAAGGAACTCGCCCAGCGGGGCGAAACCAAGCCATCAAACAACTCCCTAATCAGCCTCACTCCCAAAACACGAACAATAACGTGAAAACCCCTGAGCCAATTCAACCCCCACCCCATTCATCCAACCGTCACATCCATCTGTTTCCGTGCCCTCACGCACTGGCGCGCCTCGCCACGGAGACCCGATGAAATCCCTGCTCAAACTCCACACCCTTACCCTTCTCGGCCTGGCCATAGCCGCCAACGCCGGCCTGCAAATCTATCTCGCGACCGGCCAGCTCAAGGCCTGGGCCGAGATCAACTGGATGGACGTCGCCGGCGAAGGCGGCTCGGCCGTGCTCGCACTGGCATGGCTGATCATGCTGCTGCGCAGCCGCCCGGCCGGACGGGTGACGCGGCTGCTTGCGCTGGGTCTGTGCTGCGTATTCTTTTCCTGGTGGATGGACGCGTTGGATGAATTCATTCACCTGCCGGAACTGGCAGTCTGGGACAACTGGCTGGAAACGGCACCAATGCCCATCGGGCTGATCCTGCTGACGCTGGGTATCTACCACCTGAACCAGGAGCAGCGCGCCATCAGCCAACAGATGAGCAAGCGTGAAAAGCTGTTTCGCGAGCACCGTCTGTTCGACAAGCTGACGCCCCTGGGCGCCGCCGAATATCTCCGGCAACAGCTACAGCGTGCGCTGGCACAGGGCCTCGAACATTCGCAGCCACTGTCACTGGTGGCCGTGGACATCGACGACTTCAACGCCATTAACCAACGCTACGGCCAGGCCGAAGGCGACGCCGTGCTTCAGGCCATGGCACAAGTGCTGTTGCTCAATCTGCGCCGTCAGGACCTGCTGTGCCGGTTGGCCGGGGATCGCTTTGTCGCGGTGCTGCCCAATACCGGGGAAGCCCAGGCGCGGCTGATCGCCGCTGAGCTGCAACAGGCGGTCGCCAGCCTTGCGCATCGGACGGAGCAGCACGGCGAGCGTCTCCATTTGCAAGCCAGCACCGCTGCAATCATGGCCATCGACGAAAACGCCGAGCAGTTGCTCAAGCGCCTGAATCTCGGCCTGGCGAAAGCCAAGCAACATCTGCCGCGCTGCGCCTGAACAATGAACATGCCGCTCGGCTACGAATGCGACACCCGATTCATTGCCGCGCATCATCAGCCGGCGGTGCTGATCGACCTGGCGTTATCGCGCGGGATCGACAGTCACCAGCTGCTGCGCGGCAGCGGAGTGTTCTACGACGACGTGACCAGCGGAGGAGCGCGCATCAGCCCTGATCAACTGCGCGTGCTGATTGGCAATGCTCAGCGACTACTGGGCGCTGACGACAGCAGCTTCCTGTTCGGCCAGCGGTTGCTGCCCGGGCACTACGGAGAGGTCAGCCATGCCCTGACTCACGCAGCGTCGCTGCAGCAGGCTCTGGAGCAGCTGCAGCAGTTCCGCGCCCTGCTCAGCCCCCTGCTGACTCCGCGCTTGTTGCACGACGAAAAGCAACTGCACCTGTACTGGACAGCCAGTTGCGGCACCGGCGAGCAGCGTTTCCTTACCGAAGCCAGCCTGACCGCTGTGGTCGCCATGAGCCGACGCCTGTCAGGCGCGCGCTTGCCTTGGCGCTTTCACCTTGCTTACGGGCAGCCGCGGCATATCGAGCAGTACTGGGTACACATGGGCGAAGACCTGACGTTCGATAGCCAGATGACCATGATGAGCCTGCCGATCGAGTATCTGCATCAACCCTGGCCGAACGCCTCGGCAACTGCAGGTCGGGTCGCATTGCAGGCAGGTCAGGCCCAGCTTGAACAGCTCGGATGTACGAGCAGCTTCATCGATCAGCTATACGATCATCTGCACGCCAACATCCGCTCACCGCTCAATCTGGAGCGCGTCGCGCAGGCCTTCGACATGAGCCCGGCATCGCTCAAGCGCAAACTGCACAAGCACGGCACCGGCTTTCAGGAGCAACTCGACCAGGTGCGCAAGCACGTTGCGTTGTACCTCTACCAGATGAAGGGTTACAGCAACGAGGAAGTGGCGAGTTATCTGTGCTTCAACGACACTACCAACTTCCGTCGCTCCTTCAAGCGCTGGACCGGCATTGCGCCCAGCGCCCTGCGCCAGCTGTTCGACTAGCTAGACGAACACCCAGAGCGCGAGCATCCCGCCAAGCAGGGCATAGATCAGGGCCGGCGCCAGGGTACGTCGCAGCACCTCGCCCTCCTGGCCAACCAGATTCACCGTCGCGCTGGCCGCCACGATGTTGTGCGGACAGATGATATTGCCGACAGCTGCGCCAAAACCCTGAGCGCCGAGCAAGGGCAACGCCGGCATACCCAGACGCTCTGCGGTGGCTTGCTGGAAATCACTGAACAGGATGTTGGATGCGGTAGCCGAGCCGGTCACGAATGTACCCAATACACCCACGAAGGGCGCGAACAAGGGCCAGACACCCCCAGTTGCGTTAGCCGCCGCCAACGCCAGGGTATCGATCATCTGCGCGTGCACCATCACCCGCGACAATGCCAGCATCGCGGTCAGCGCCAGTGTCACCGACAGCATGCGTCGCAGCACCTGAACCGCGGACGCAGAAACCTCGGCAAAGGCCGCACGCTGACAGAAAGCACCGATGAGAAAGCTCAGCAGTAGCAAGGTGCCAGGGTGATAAAGCACGGCCATGCTGCCGCTGAACGCCTCGAATCGCCACGTTAGCGTCACACCCTGCAGCGCTTCGCGGATCGGCGTGATCAAACGCGTCACCAGCACCAGCGCAACCAGCGCCAGATAGGGTGCCGATGCCCGCAACAGCTGCTGTCCGGATGCACCGCTCTGCCCTGCCGCGCGAGCACCCTCGCGGCGGCGCAATGTCACCAACGCCGCGACGAAGATCATCGCACCCAGTAGTGCACCGCCCAGCGTTGGCAGTTCCGGACCGATGAACACGGCGATCAGGTAGAACGGCAGCAGGAACGCCACCGCGGCGAACAGCGGCCACGCCCACTGGGCCAGCGAAATCTGCCGACTGCCAGCGAAGGCGCGGGAAACCAGCCACATCACCACCAGCGGCATCAGCCAGCCCAATAGGACGTGGTAGTTCGCAGTCGCCGCGGCCAGTTCACCGCCGCTGAACGGCGTGACCGCCAACTGCGGCAGGATCGGCGTCCCCACCGCCCCAAAGGACACCCCGACGGCGTGGCCGATCAAGGCGATGCTCACCGCCTCCACACGACCAAAACCTGCGGCAACCAGAAACGGCGCGGCCAGGGCGACTGAAGTGCCGAAGCCTGCGGCGCCTTCGATGAACAAGACGAAGAACCAGGCCACCAGCAAGGCGACGATGCGCGGATCATCAGACAGCCGCCCCATAGCCTCGCGCAGCACATCGATCGCCCCCGTGCGCGACTGCAACTCGTGGATGCACAGCGCCGGAAAGATGATCCAGAGGATGGTCATTGCCAGGAACAGCGCTTCGCCCAGCGCGCCGGCTGTGGCAACGCCAACACCCAGTTCAGGCAGCAGCCGCGTACCGTAGCCGAAGGCAAACCAGGCGATGCCAAGGGCAAGAAGCAAGCCGACACTGCCGGAACGCGCGGCGGACCAGCGAAATCCGACCATCAACACCAGTATCGCGATGATAGGAACCGCCGCGAGCCCGGCGAACAGCAGATTCGGCATCAGGCGATCTTGTCCGCGTTGACCCGATGCAAGGTGCCCGTGCCGCTCTCGAAGGCAGTGATATTGGCGATCGTGGTGTCGGCGATGTTGGTCAGCGCCTCGGCGGTGAAGAACGCCTGATGGCCGGTAATCAGCACATTGTGGAAGGTGGTCAGGCGCATGAACTGGTCATCGCTGATGACGCGCTGGGACAGGTCCTGAAAAAACAGGTGCTCCTCTTCTTCGTACACATCAAGCCCGAGCCGGCCGATCTTTCCGCTCTTGAGCCCTTCGATCACTGCCTTGGTATCAATTACCCGGCCCCGCCCGGTGTTGATGAGCATGACGCCGTCCTTCATCTGAGCGACCGCCTTGGCATCGATCAGGTGATCGGTTTCCGGCGTAAGCGGGCAGTGCAGGGAGACGATGTCCGCTTCGCCCAGCAGGCGGTCCAGCGCAACGTACTCAACGAATGGCTTGGCATCCGGGCTTGGGTACGGGTCAGCCGCAAGAATCTTGCAGCCAAAGCCACGCATGATGTCGGCGAAGATCAGCCCGATCTTGCCCGTACCGATCACGCCGACCGTCTTGCCGAAGAGGTCGAAGCCGAGCAGCCCATCAAGGGAGAAGTTGCCCTCACGCACACGGTTGTAGGCACGGAAGGTCATCCGGTTGAGGCTCAGCACCAGCGCCACCGCATGCTCGGCCACCGCATGGGGCGAATAAGCAGGCACCCGCGCCACCGTCATGTCGAGCCGTTCCGTCTCCGGCAGATCGACATTGTTGAAACCCGCCGAACGCAGCGCGATCAGGCGTGTGCCGCCGGCGTGAAGCAGCTGCAGCACCTCGGCATCGAGCTTGTCATTGACGAACGCGCAGACGCCGGCGAATCCCGCGGCCAACGACGCCGTTTCGGCTGTCAGCCGGGCATCCAGATACACCAGCTCATGCCCGTGCCGCTCGTTGGCCTTGTCGAGAAAGGTGCGGTCATAGGGTTTGGTGCTGAATATGGCGATGCGCATGGGAAGACTCCTCTGGAAGCGAATTGATGGGCCACCCCAGCGATACATCGACCTGATGTCATGCTCGACAGATCAAAGGCGGAGCGGCCAACCGGCTCAGCGAGTCTGGCAGAAGCAATGCCTCACGCTATCCCCTCGAACCGGGCGTAGGGGTTGCTGCAGGGTAACCTGTAACCGATAAAGCTGACTTTTGCCTTGGCCTGGGGCTGCTGCCGCAGGAAATCGGTAGACATCATGAAGTCAGTCAGCAGGCGACGCTCGAATTCATCGACCTTTGGGTTGGTGTAATCAGTGCCTACGCCGGTGTCCTGACGGATCCGGTAGAGCCCCATCAATGCCATGAGCTTCTTCTGACCATAGTGCTCGTGCATTGCATCAACGAACTTGCGCTGGTCGTCGGCACTCATCTCGAAATCTCCAACCAGCCGATGAAGCAGATGTGGAATGAAGACCTGGCGGTCTTCGTAGACCCAGGCGGCTGAGCCCACTGCGGCCAGCCCCAGCGTGGCGGCGGACGAGATCAACAACGTACGGCGTTTCATTGGCAGTCCTTAGCTAAACAGCAGGTCAGCAGCACGGATCGACAGCGCGGCGGCGGTCAGGCTGGGGTTGGCGGGCGAGCAGCTTGGGTAGGTGGCGGTACCCACCACGACGAGGTTGCGCATCTTGTGATGCAGCATGTGCCCGTCGACGACCGAACCATCGTCGATCTGCCCCATGCGCAGCGTGCCCTGTACGTGCGATTCGGTCAGTCGCCATTCACGAAAGTTGATCGACTCGACGGGCAGCGGCGCCAGAAGCTTTTCAAGATTGTCCAGGCCGTACTGAACGCCTTTCAGGCCATAGTCCGACTCACCCTGGTAATCGACGATCGCATTACCGCTTTTCGGATCGATCTTGATCCGGCTATCGCGGTTGGGCAGATCTTCCCCGACGAGCATCAAAGGCAGCAGCTGGTTCCAGCGGCCAATTTCCGGCCGCAGCCCGTAGGGCCATCGATTTTCGAAGTAGACCAGGCAGGCCGAGTGGTCCTTGCGGAAATCACCGTCATAGAGCGAGTAATTCAGGCCGGTGGTGATGGTACTGCCATCGAAATTGCCAAGACCGTCCAGATAGACCTCGATATTCGCACCGACCTGCTCGTGCAGGCCCATGCCCGTATCACCGAAGGCAATATCAGAACGCAGCAGGATGGCAGGACTCTGAATGGCGTTCGCACCCAGCACGAACAGATCACCGAAAACTTTGAACTCTGCTCCGTCAGAGCGAATCGTCGCGCCCTTGATGGTGGTGCCTTCGTATTCGAGCGTGCGCACCTCGGTGTTCAGGCAGACGTCCACCTTTGGGTGCCGGAACAACTCAGCCAAGCCATTCTGGGCAGTGAACTTGGCATTGACTGGGCACAGATTGCAGGTGGCGTTGGCGCAGCAGACCCCGCGGGTGCCGGTGGCGACACGAGCGCGACCGGTCGGCATGATGAAGTGGTAATCAGGCATGGCCGCCTTCATCAGCATGTCGATCGATGAGCCCTTATGGGGCGGTTGGGGGAAAGGCTGGCTTCGCGGCAGCACTCTGGCCATATCTTCATCGCCAGCGATCGACATGATCTGCTCAGCCTGACAATAGTAGGGCTCAAGGTCGTCGTAGCTCAGTGGCCAGTCGTGACCAACGCCGTAACGGGTGCGAGTGGCGAAATCACTTGGGTGCAAGCGAGGGGTCTGGGAATACCAGCAATTCATCCCGCCGCCGAGCGCAATCGTGGTGTTCCAGGGCTTTTCGTGAGGGTTTTCGTATGTGGACTCGGGCGTGATGACCGAGCTGCGCTGGTTTTGAATCTGCCAGTCCCATGGGTGGAAATCGCCCCACTCGATGATCAGGGCCCGTCCTTTGAGGTGCTTCAACGCTTCGGTCAGAAAGAAGCTGGAACCGAAACCAGATCCGATCACTACTAATTCATACTGCGAACGGTCGACATCCCTTGCACTTACGCGGTTGATTTCCACGCCGACTACCCTTCCATATCGCAAACTGGTCCTTGGACAAGCTGCCTGATCCATGATTGGCGCGAGCATCGAAATCCTGCGCGTGCCGTAAGCGCCTTCGCTGCTGGATAATCAACCGCAGCGACAACAGCTTTACGAGACCTTTCACGCAGGGCTTAGTTCCACGCGTAGTTGCGTCGCACCCACCGAATTAGACCTGCTCGACACGAAAAGACAGTTCAGCCAATGGATTCCGTCAGCCATTGTCGTACTTTGCGACGATCACGGCGTGACAATAGCTGTTGAGTGAAGGGGCTCTCAGGGATCAGCGCGCAATCAGGTTCGCCCTGATCGGCCAACTTGAACCGTCTGAGTACGCCCATGGGATGTCGCTCCGGCCCGTAGAAGGCTACGGCCCGAATCTCCAGGGCATTGAACTGCCAGTCACCGGCGGGCCGGTATCCGTTCAACTCGACCCCGTGACGTCGCGCAACAGCTTCGAGCATCCCTTGGAAGGTGCCAACCTGGACGTATTCACCGCTGCGCAAAGGTCCCTGATGCGTCGTTTGGCCGATGGACAGGTCGGGCGATGCAGCTGTCTCGCTATCGATGCTTTGCCGAATGTCCGTCACATCGAGTTCAAGCGGCCCCTTGGACGTTTCGATGGAGACAACCAGCTGGTTGATGAACATGGGCTCGGCGCTCATGTTGGAGATCAGGCAGAGCGAGCTCAACCCTCTCCCCGCCCCACGGTTGATGATCAGGCTCGGTTTGCGCTGCCGCCTGAAATTGAGCAATAAAAGGTGTGCATAGAACACCCAGACCAGCAGCGTGCAGGCCGAGATCCCGAGCGTGAGCAGCTGGTGATTGTCTTTCAGCCAATCGATCATTGTTTGCCTCGAAGTCATGTGTCTGGCTAGGACAGCGCGACGACCGCGACGTGCCTGACCTGTCGTCCTGCATGCCTGCATCGAATTCAGGCATGAACAACTGCGCGGGTGGCTGGGTCCGTATCAGAGAGCATCCGCTCCTGACATCGAGGGCTTTGTGATGAACATTTCAGCTATGGCAGCCACATTTCTCGCCGCGCTATTGACGGGCGCAACCGTTCAGGCGGCCCCATCCGACAGCGGTCAGGACGCCGGCCAGAGCCAGCAGGAGCAGAACGACGAGGCTTCGGCCCACGGGTATCAGAACCCGACCGGCGAGGATCCTGACCCTCGGATGACGAACCATCCGAACAGTGAGCCAGAGATCACCGACGAAGAAGACACCATGGATGATGAAGACGACAGCGAAGATTAATGCCGGTCTGTAATCGCCATGCCTGTCGGGCGTGTCGGCATGGCCGCTGCAACGGGAATCGCGGTAAGCGAGGAATATCCGGAGCCGCTGCGTTCACCTGACCTTATCCGCGGGGCCGCGGATAGGTTGTAACGCTTGCGCGACTGGCGCTTTCAGGCACTGTGTTGACGTTCGAATGCTCCGCCATCAACGATTTCGGCGTTCTGGGGCGGCCGGTTGAGAATCGGCTGCTCCGGTAATGTGCCGAAGGCCTTCCACATAAAGTAAATGCTGAGGGCAATCGTAGTTGCCATGAGCGACAGCAGCATCACCGTTCCCATCTTCATCACTCGCTAAAAGTTGCCAGGTTGCGAATGATGTCACAGTGATATCTATGTGAGTAATGTTTTTGTCTTGCAACTGCGCGATGACAGAAGTCACAGGCTCATGCAAAGCGGCTGTTCAGCCGTCCGTTAGCAACTATCCCTCGACCGCTGAATCATTGATCCTACGATGTGGCATCAGCCGCGGCAGACTTAGTGTAATGACAACGCCCTCGCTTTCGGTGGATGTCACCGAGACCGTGCCTTCATGTGCTGTGACGATCTCTTTGACGACATAAAGGCCCAGTCCCAGATTTTGCGTACGGGCAGCGATGCGCTCAGTGGCCGGGCGAATGACGAAGCGCTTCACAGGATCGAACAAGGTACGCAGCCGCGCAGGCGGAATGACGTCGGCGTCGTTTTGAACGCGGTACATGACCTCACCGGGCAATCCGAGGATCGATACCGCAATTACCCCGTCTGGCTTCCCGTGCTGCACGGCGTTCGTAAGAAGATTTGAAAACGCCTGCGCGATTCGAGCGCCGTCCCAGGCACCGATCAGATGGCCGTCCGTCGTCAGATGAATCTTACGGTCCGGATGGAAGGTTCTCGCTTCCTCAACCACCGTCTGACAGACCTCAAGGAGGTCGACGTTGTGCGGGTCGATGGGTATGCCACCGCCCAGGTGCGTCGTCGAAAAGTCCAGCAAATCTCTGACGATCTCGTCCATCCGTTTAGAGCTGTTGAATATCCGCAGCCCGACTTTCAGCGCCTTGGAAGGCAGGCTCTGGTCGAGAAGCAGCACCTGAGCACCCATGCTGATGGCACCTAGGGGAGTCCGTACGTCGTGGCCGAGTATGGCGAGAAACAGATTCTGAGCTTCTCTCAGCATCTTGGTATATCGCGCCATGGATTCTGTCTGCGCCTGATCCATGGCTTCGTTGAAGCGAACCATGTCTTGAATCTCGCTGGCGCTGGTGACTTCGATCCGCCGTGCCCACAAACGCAGCACGCTTGAACGAAGGGCTCTGAACTCGGCCATCACCTGATCGCTGCTCAGGCCGGCCGCGATTCGATGGGCGGCATGACTTTCGGCAACTGTGTCTTCTGTTGACTGTGGGGCCAGCCCCTTGGACTTGGCAATACTCTCAAGCTCATCCTGCGGCGTATCCAGATCTACAACGATAACCTGCAACAGTGCAGCGGCATGGTCCCGCAGCTCTGCCCTGTCGGCGTGACGAAGCGGCTCCATTGTCGACGCAAAGGCTTCCCACTCCTGAAGTATTTCTTCAAGGTTGGATAATATAAAGACGGATAATTTCAATTAATTTCCTGAGCGATCCCACTTGGGGGTACAGAATGAATCTCGAGTAACTTTCGCACACTGACCAACAAGCCTTCGACCATAAATGGCTTTTTAATGAAACCGTCGTAATAGTCGCTAACACCCACATCACACTGAAGCGAGCCACTCATCAACAGGATGGGAAGTTGAGCAGTGGATGGCGTCTGCTTAACGTGCTGACACAGCTCCAGGCCTGTTAAGCCAGGCATACAATAGTCAGATATCAGAAGATCCGGTTGTAATGATTTAATCTTGGATAATGCGTCAGCCCCACTGAAAGCCACACTCACCTCATAGTCAAAGGACTGCAACAACATTGCGCAAGTCTCGGCAAATGCCGAGTCGTCATCCACTACTAGAATCATTGCTACCTCTGAACTTGCGCACATGCCGCTAATGACACGGCTCAGTTACATGCGCCCCGCCATTTGACATGAGAAATTATTGCCTTCCTACAACCAGAAAGCCGTCCGGCACCCATTTCAGGCTCAGATATTATTTCGGAAGTATCAAACAAAACAGCGCTCAAACAAGCGGAAGGAAGAATTGTGCCGCCTCACTAAAACTCGGCGCATGCAATCAACATACAGTAATTAAGCTCAACAATCCTTTTTTCTTTTTTATTTCACACTTATATTAATCCGCTTGGAATTATTAACGATTTCGAGAGAAATCGTCTTAGGAGGTCTCGAAACGCTCAGAGCAGGAATCGTCTGGCGGTCCGCTGAACGGCTACATTTGCGAGACAAGCCGGCATCTAGCCTTGCGGTTGCCCGAGCGTAGCAGCCGCACCGGGCAACTTGATCAGGCAATGCCGCCTGTCGATATCTAGGTATGGCTCAGGTCTGTATGCAAGACTCAAGGCAACGACGTATCGAAACGAACGCCTATGCACACCACCTATAACTTCGCACTGGTCGGCCTTTCCATACTGATTGCAATCGCCGGCTCATTTACCGCACTCGACCTTGCCGGCCGTAATCGGGTCACCCACGGCTGGGCTCGCCACGGGTGGCTGGCCGCCGCCGCTGCCTGCATGGGGGGCAGCATCTGGGCGATGCATTTCATCGGCATGCTCGCGTTCGGTATGCCGGGAATGGACATTCAGTACGACCTCGGGTTGACGCTGTGGTCGTTCGTCGTGC
The DNA here is from genome assembly GCF_024448895.1 of Stutzerimonas stutzeri. GTDB lineage: Bacteria > Pseudomonadota > Gammaproteobacteria > Pseudomonadales > Pseudomonadaceae > Stutzerimonas > Stutzerimonas stutzeri_Q. Next base: position 321,184 of record NZ_JAMOIC010000004.1, on the reverse strand, counting down.
CCATTGCAGTGACCGCCATCAGTTTCTTTGCGGTTGGCGCACGCTCGGACAAGCTTACGCTGGGCATCGGCGGCCTGTTTATGGGGCTTGGTATCGGTGCGATGCACTATATGGGCATGGCCGCGATGACCATGCACGCCGAGCTGAGCTATGACCCTGCCTGGGTAGCGTTGTCCTTCGCAATCGCCATTGGCGCGTCAACCATTGCGTTGTGGTTATCGGACAAGGGCGCCAGGCCCGTGCTGCAGGGGGTATCCGCCGTCATCATGGGCTTTGCCATTGCCGGCATGCATTACGCCGCGATGGCAGGCGCACGCTTTACGCCGATTGCAGCCGATATGCCTGAGATGTCCGGCGATGGTCTGGATCTCCTGACGCTGGCTTCGGCGGTGTCCGGTTCGACGTTCGTCGTTCTGTTCTTGGGTTTGGCTGCGTCGATGCACGACCGGCGCAAGGCAATGATCAGCGAGCGCGAAGCATTTTCCCTGCGCCTTAGCGAGGAGCGCTTCCGAGAGCTGTACAGTAAAACGCCGCTCCCGCTTCACTCGCTGGACGCCGATGGACGATTGGAGTCGGTGAGCGATACCTGGCTTGCGCTTGTCGGCTATCGTCGCGAAGACGTCATCGGCAGGCATCTGGTCAGCTTCATGACGGAGACATCGGCACGTCAGATGCTTGAACAGGACTGGCCGTTATTGCTGGAGACCGGCGAATGCCTCAATGCCGAGTACCGCCTCGTCGCCAGAGCGGGCATTTTCGTGGATGTCCTGGCATCGACCCGTATCGAGAAAGTGTCCGGGGGCTCGCTCATCCTTGGCGGCCTCGTGAACATCAGTGAACGGCGACAGGCCGAAGCCGCACTGCGTCAAGCGCAGAAGATGGAAGCCGTCGGCAAGCTGACCGGGGGCATTGCACACGACTTCAACAACCTGCTTGCCGTGGTTGCAGGCAATCTGGAGCTTCTGCGCAAACGCGTGCCCCGTGCCGAAGGGCGCATCGACAGCCTGATCGAGAATGCGCTGCAGGCCACGCGGCGCGGCGAGGGTCTGGTTCAGCGGTTGCTCACATTCGCCCGTAAACAGGAACTGCGCCCCAGCTCGGTTTCGCTTCCCGATCTGGTAATGGACATGCGCGAGCTGCTTCAACGCTCAGTGGACATCAACATCACGGTCGATATTCGCTTTCCGCTAAACCTGCCGCCGGCATATGTCGATGCCAACCAGCTTGAGATGGTGCTGATCAACCTGGTGGTGAATGCGCGGGACGCAATGCTAAACGGCGGCACCATCTGTATCGAAGGCCAGTGTCGGTCTGCGAATTTCGAAGGGAAAGACGGTAGCCGGGACTATGTCGTGCTGAACGTGCGCGACGACGGCTGCGGGATGTCCCCGGAAATACTGGCTCGAGCCACCGAACCGTTTTTCACGACCAAGGGTCCTGGCAAGGGCACTGGCCTGGGCCTATCGATGGCGCATGGCTTGGCCGAGCAGTCAGGCGGACGCCTGCATGTGCGCAGCACTCTGGAAAAGGGAACGACGATAGAGCTTTGGCTCCCTCTTTCGACCGTAAGCGCAGAGAAGCACAGCGTCGCCGATCCAGAAGCGCTTGAGGCCGATACAGCTGGCCAGCGCTTTCCCGTCCGGACCTCCCTGGCTGTTCTCGTCGTCGATGACGACCCACTCGTTCTGGAAAACACTTCTGCGTTGCTCGAGGACCTCGGCTACCGCGTTACGGCGGTCGACAGTGGCGAAGCCGCCCTCGGCCTGCTGCGCGGTCAGGGACATTTCGACATTCTGGTGACTGATCACATGATGCCCGGGATGACGGGCGCTCAGCTGGCGGACACCCTGCAGGCGGAGCGTCCGGGTTTTCCGGTTCTTCTTGTGAGCGGTTATGCCGACCTCGCTGAAGGCAACCGCCGCCGCCCTACCCTCGCCAAACCCTTCACACAGTCCTCGTTGGTCCTGGCGATGAACCAGGCGATGCATCGGCCAAACCCTGGCGTGGTGGTGGAGCTGTACCCCGCTCGTTAGCGATAGGTCTGCCGTCCTGACATTGCGAAACCAGACCGGACCACTGGACCAGCTCACCTGTATTGGAGGTGGTTCTTTCGCTCCAGCTGTCTGCCCATTACGTGCTCGTCAGATGCTAATCACAGCGGCCCTAGGCTAAGTGGCATAGAGCCACTCGTCGGCTGTAAGTAAATGCTTACAAGCAATGAAGGCAGTACGCCATTACTGGCCATCTGACTTAAGCTAATAATGGCATGGCACACGACGCACAGGGATGCACAAGCAACTGGGATCGTCTGCAGGATCGCGAAACGGAATTCGCTTCAAGGATTAATGGAATAGACGTGTGTAAGCCTCGCTCCGGCGAGGCTGTTCCACTTAGCTGGCCTCTGCCCGCTGTAGCTTTTTAGGCGTCGCTCCCGTTCTAGTGCGTCAGCCAAAGGGATAGCCCCTCCAGCTCGGAGGCAAATCCCAGCAGCCCCCACCACTTAATTACCTCTCCACCTTGGCCGGACGCATCGTTCCGCCCGCTTCTGCTTGCACAGGATTTGCACATGCCGCTCACGCTACAGATGGCAACCGCTATTGTCGAAAGCGCTTTCATGCCCCTTTCGTGCCGCTTCTCGCACGATCTGTCCAGCGCCCGGATCCGGATCTACGACTCAGCTACCGGTGAGGCGCGCCTTCTGGTCGCGGGCATCCAGATGAGTGGATTGAGTAACTCCAAAGCAGTAAGCAAACTTGTTGGCGAGATCCGCCACGAACTCGAAGTGGTCAACCTGTTCATGCCGCGCGTGTACTGATCCTCGTCTTCAAGCAAGACCGAAACGGAACAGCCCCGCGATCGCCCAGATGTATCAAGCAGGATGAGAATTCAGACCTGCTTCCGAGGCAAGCAGCACTACGGGTGCTGCCCTGCGCGCATCCGATCGCGCCAAGATCAATTTTTAGTCGGCACGGCCGTTACAACTAGGCAGCGACATTTCGCTTGCATACCTGCCACGAGTTCCAAGCATGAGCCGTCCGACAGATCGGAACCATTTTCCCTTTTTCGCTTCGCTTTGTATTGTGCTCGGCGCCTGGTTGTTGTTCGGCATGTCGGCCTACGCTCTGTCCGAGAACTCTAGCGGAAAGATTTTGCGCTTAGGCCAGGCTGAGCAATCGCTGCGGACCGATGCTGGCTCCTACTCTGAATACTTGCTTCAGCCTATCACCCGCTCATTCGATCATGCCGCGCAATCCGGAGATTGGCAGATCCCTGCACGCGGGATTGTGAGTCTCGGCCACAAGGATCAAGGGGGTTGGATCCGCTTCCGAGTGATGAGCCAGACGCAAACAGCAGATGCTTGGTTGCTGACACTCGCGGTCCCGACTCTGGAGCGGGTTGAGATGAGGATGTTTGATCCGCTTCGTGGAGCCTGGTCTCGCTCCCAGATCTCGGGCAACGCCGTCAGCTCCCAAGAAAAGCCCATTTGGAGCCGCTATCCCGCCTTCGAGTTGGATCTGCCTCCAGGAGAGGAGCGCGTCGTCTACATCCGAGCGAGCAGCTTCGACTACCTGAATCTTCCGGCCGTCGTTGTTCGACACGATGTCTGGCATCAGCAGGAATCACAGCTCATCCCATTACTTGGAGCGTTCTTCGGCGCGATGTTTGCGATGCTGATCTACAACGGCTCGCTACTGATCTTCACACGCGACAAGGCCTATCTCTGGTATTGCCTGTACTTGAGTTGCTCAATTACCTACACGCTCAACATGACGGGCTTGGGCAACCAATATCTATGGGGTGATATGCCGTCGCTTGCGTCTCGATTACTTCCGATGAGTATCTGCGCAAGCTTCGCTGCGGCTGGAGTGTTCATTCGATCATTCCTGAACCTCAAGCAACGAGGCGGCTACCTTCTGCAAATCAGCAATTTCACGATTCTTTACTGGTTTGTAGTCACGGTCATCGTCGCATCCAAACCAGACCTTTTTACGCAACTCGGGGTGTACGAAGTAGGCTTCTTCAGTTGCGTTGTCGCGCAGGGCACGGCGATGCGCTTATGGTACGAGGGCAATGTCTCAGCTCGCTACTTCACCATTGCCTGGCTCGCACTTTATATGAGCACCGGTTATTTGACTCTAGCCCTGGCTGGCTTCATCCCGATGTCGCATAACCCAATCCACTTGCAACTAATCGGCTTTACGCTCGAGTTCTTGTTGCTGTCTATTGCATTGGCCGAGCGGATAAACCGTGAGCGCATTGCGCGCATACAGGCGCAGCGAGAAGCATTGGCGGCTAGTCAGGCACTGGGAATCGAACGGCTCACCAGCTTACGCACCCAACAGGAAGCCAACGTTCAGCTCGAACATCGCGTACAGGATCGAACACGCGCACTGGAAGAATCCAACCAGGCGTTAGCCGCTGCAAATGCGCTGTTATCCGAACTAAGCCAACGGGACGCGCTGACCGGGCTGTTTAACCGGCGCCACTTCGACGAGCTATTCGAAACAGCCGTTCAGCAGGCGGCGATAGACCGGCACTATATTGGCATCGCCATGCTCGATATAGATCATTTCAAGCGCATCAACGATAGTTACGGACATACGGCTGGCGACCATTGCATCGTCGCGGTGGCCGATGTGCTGAGGCGCTATACGCAACGCAGCGGCGAGAGCGCGGCAAGATTCGGCGGAGAGGAATTCATATTGCTGTTCACCAACGTCTCTCAAGCCGCGCTGTACACCTTATGTGAACGGATCAGGAAGGATATTGAATCCATGCTCGTCAGCGTCGATGGTTCAGGCATCTCATTCACAGTCAGTATCGGGGCAGCTTGCCTGCAGCCCCAGCCAGGAGATCAGCGCGAAGCTTTTTCAAAGCAAGCAGACGAAGCGCTCTATAGCGCCAAGGCCGAAGGACGGAACCGCGTCTGTGTCTTTACCGCAGCGAACATGTAACAAAGCTGGCCCGTCTCAAGCTTCCTACATCGTACTTTTGCCATCAGATAAGCGGGATGCCGCAGCGAACAGCAGCCTCTTGATTTTCACCATACGAGCTGTCCTGCGATGGGCAGCTGGCCCAACCTATTGCACTAGCCCACTAGATCAAGCTCTGACGTTTCGGCCACTGTCGCTCTGGCCGGCGCCTCCAGCTTGAAATAGGAAAGGACACGGGCGTTATGGAAAAGACCTGCGCTGCACCAAACAACGACCACAAAAAAGCCCCGCTGCACAATTGGTGCGGCGGGGCTTTCAGGTCCTCGAATAGTGGCGGAGAGATAGGGATTTGAACCCTAGGTACCCGCGAGGGTACAACGGATTTCGAATCCGTCCCGTTCGGCCACTCCGGCATCTCTCCAGCGGCGCGCATCATAGCAGTTCATGAGCGATTGTCGAACCCCAGTGAACCGCTTTTTTCTCGCTTTTCAGGGCGTTGCGTAGTCGCCATGGCCGTCGCGTTTCGTGCTCCTGAGGACAGCCCAGAAAAGAACGATCAGGCAGTTAGACGTGTCAGCGCTTCGCGATACTTGTCGGCCGTCTTCTGAGCCACGTCAGCGGGTACAGGCGGAGCGGGTGGCTCCTTGTTCCAGCCTGTCGACTCCAGCCAATCACGCACGAACTGTTTGTCGAAACTGGGGGGATTGCTCCCTTCCCGGTAGCTGTCCGCCGGCCAGAATCGGCTGGAGTCAGGGGTCAACACTTCATCCATCAGCGTCAACGTGCCGTCCTCGTCCAGGCCGAACTCGAACTTGGTGTCGGCAATGATGATGCCTCGAGTCTGGGCATACTCCACCGCGGCGGAATAGAGCGCGATGGATGTATCACGGACTTGTGCCGCCAGCGCGGCGCCGATGATGGCTTCACACTGCTCGAATGAGATGTTTTCGTCGTGATCGCCCACTGCGGCTTTGGTTGATGGCGTGAAAATAGGCTGAGGCAGCTTTGCCGCTTCATTCAGACCAGCAGGCAGTTCGATTCCGCAGACCGTCCCGCTTTTCTGATATTCCTTCCAGCCGGAGCCAACGATGTAGCCTCGCACGATGGCCTCGACGGCAACCGGCTTCAACCGCTTGGCAACCACCGCACGACCTTCCACCAAAGGCAATTCCTCGGCAGAGACGACGTCTTCCACTTTGTCGCCCGTGAAATGATTGGGGACCAGGTGTCCAAGCTTGTCGAACCAGAAGTTGGAAATCGCGGTGAGGATCTTGCCTTTCTCCGGTATCGGCTCGGCGAGAATCACGTCGAAAGCGGAGAGCCGGTCGGTGGCAACCATGAGCATGCGCTTGTCATCGATTTCGTATAGGTCACGAACCTTGCCGGAGTAGATCTTCTTAAGGCTGAGAGATTGGGTACTGGTCATGGTGACTCTCGTGTTTACCAAGCCGTTGCCCAGCTGCGTCGATCTGCAGCCGCGACAATTGGTCTTTCATTAAACGAAACAGGCGAAACCGAGGGGTTTCGCCTGCATGGACTGGCACGGGTCGATCCGCCGATCAGTCCAAATTTTCCTTGAGCATGTTCAGCACACTGCGCGCGACGTCTGCTGGTGCAACCGTGTCGAGATCCTTGTCGAGCGAGACTTGAACGTTGCCGCCGACATCGGTCAGACGAAGCTGATACCGCTCGGATCGGGCATCCAATTCTTCACGATCCGGCGCACCGCCAAACAGACGCGAGAAGAAGCCTGGCTTGTCGTCAGGATTGGCCGCACCTTCGGCAAGGTTGATGTAATAAACGCCGAGGCTACGATCAAGATCCTCCACCAGAATGTCGCTTGCTTGCAGTGCTCTTCCAACACTCGACCAGGCACGGTTGAAGTCGGTATCAAGCTGCAGGACTGGACTGCCGCTGCCCGCTTCGCTAAGCGTTACTCGGCTTGGGGCGTCATATTCACGCTCTGCCAGCAGCGAGGCCGACCCGCCCTGCTCGGTGCTGCGGTTCAGGCCCGCGTGCAGTTCATCGAGGAGCACTCGATCAAGCTCGGCATTAACCGGCGCATCGGGCCAGGCGACATCTGCGCTGCTGCCTGCCGGACGTTGAACGCTGACCAGATAGATCTCGCTGGTATCGCGCTGCACACCCGGCTCGATCCTGACCCGAACCCGGGTTTCGGCATCGCTCAGACCAAGATTGCGCACCAGCGCAGTAGCCAGTTGATCACGGGTCTGCCAGGCGGTGACGAACTCACCGGTCTGCGGCCGCTCTTCATCGATCTGGAAGCCATTGTCAGTGAAGAACTGCCGAGTAGCAGCCCAGACCTGCGAGGGCGCACGCATCGCAACCAGCCAACGTGCATCTTCAGAGGTCTGCAGGGAGAACTCACCAGCTTCTTCGGCAATCAACAGCCGCTGAGGGCGCGGTACTTCGTACTCACCGGTCGAACGTGAGTCGGCAACCTGCTGAGGAACGGGAAGCAGCGGCTCGATCGGGCGCAACGCTGCGCCAGCCGGAACCTGCATAGGCGGCACTTGCTGCGCCTGGAGATAATCGCTGCCACGGTCGCGGAAATATCCGTCGTCGCCCCACAACCAGCCACAACCGCTGGTTCCAGAGATGATCAAGGCTAGGGTCGAGAGGCCGGCCAATCGCTTCATGCATGTTCCTTCATTGTTAAATCGGTACACCGGAGACTAATCAGGCCAGCACACCGGACTGACGCATGGCATTGCGAAGCGGCTCCTGGCAGCGCTGGCTGAGCCAAGTCAGCGGCAGGCGAATGCCATCCTGCATCAGGCCCATCTCGTGAAGCGCCCACTTTACAGGGATCGGATTGGCCTCGAGGAACAAGGACTGGTGTAGCGGCATCAGCAGCGCATTGATGGCGCGCGCTTTCTCGGCGTCGCCCGCGATTGCTGCAGCACAAAGCTCACTCATCGCACGGGGCGCGACGTTAGCTGTCACTGAAATATTGCCCTTGCCGCCCATCAACATCAGTTCGACCGCGGTGGCGTCGTCACCGGAATAAACGAGAAAGTCCTTACTGACACGATCAAGCACTTCCTGACCGCGCTTGAGATCGCCGGTCGCTTCCTTGATACCAATGATGTTCGCCACCTTGGACAATCGCTCGACGGTTTCAGGGAGCATGTCGCAGGCCGTACGGCCTGGGACGTTGTATAGAATCTGCGGAATCGCGACGGCTTCAGCGATATGGCGGAAGTGCAGGTACATGCCTTCCTGGGTCGGCTTGTTGTAGTAAGGCGTGACCAGCAAGCACGCATCGGCGCCAGCGGCCTTGGCGTTTTCAGTCAGCTCTACCGCCTCGCGAGTAGAGTTGGCTCCGGTTCCGGCAATCACCGGGATACGGCCATTGACCTGATCCACCACTCGCCGGATCACTTCGATGTGCTCAGCCACTTCGAGCGTAGAAGCCTCGCCCGTGGTACCGACAGCGACGATCGCATTGGTGCCTTCCTGGAGATGGAAGTCGACAAGCTTGCTCAGGCTATCCCAATCAAGACCACCCTGCGCGTCCATGGGAGTGACCAACGCCACCATACTGCCCGCAATCATGCAACCCACTCCTGCCGGAAAAAGAGAGGCGTAATGGTACAAGGCTCCTGAGCGCTTTGCGAGTACGCTGGATGCATCCCATCTGGCGGAAGGCCCAGATCGCGGCGGCCCCCTTCGTCTCACTTCAGCGGCCCCCTCATTCCCTCGGGCATCGCTTTTCGATACCCTTAGCCGTTTTCGGCTTGGCTGGCCGACCGATTCATCACCGCCAGGAATCTGAATGTCCACCCCCCCTGTACCCAGAGAACAGTTTCTCGTCATCAGCGCCATGGGTCGCGACCCCATGGCGCTTACCAACGTGCTTTGCAGAACCAGCAACGAGAACCGCTGCGCCGTCGTGAGTACGCGTTTGACCCGGCATGGTGAATGCTGCGCACTGGTCCTTGAAATCACCGGAACATGGGACGCGCTTGCTCGCATGGAAACGGCTCTCCCGGCGCTGGCCAAGAAGCATGAGTTCACCACTAACGTGGTGCGTAGCGAAGCGCTGGAGACCCGCCCTCAAGCGCTGCCCTACGTGGCCTATGTCAGCTCGGTTTACCGCCCGGACATTCTTAATGAGCTGTGCCAGTTCTTCCTCGACCATCGCGTCGAACTCGAGAGCCTGACCTGTGATACCTACCAGGCCCCTCAGACCGGCGGCACCATGCTTAATGCGACCCTGACCGTCACGCTTCCGGCCGGTACGCAGATCAGCTGGCTGCGTGACCAGTTCCTGGACTTTGCCGACGCTCTCAATCTCGATGCCTTGATCGAGCCTTGGCGCCCGCAGAACCCTTGATATAAGGAAGCAGATGATGGCAGTGCAAATCGACCAACCCGTTCCGCCCTTCCTGGCCCGAGCAACCAGCGATTGCCTGGTCAGCCTGGAAACCCTCAAGGGCAAGCAGGCGGTGTTCTATTTCTATCCGAAAGACAACACGCCAGGGTGCACCACGCAAGGCCAGGGTTTCCGCGACCTTCACACCGCCTTCGGCGACGCCAATACGCTGGTTTTTGGAATTTCCAGAGACAGCCTGAAGACCCATGAAAATTTCAAGGCCAAGCAGGCGTTTCCCTTCGAGCTCATCTCCGACAAGGACGAGCAGCTTTGTCAGCTATTCGATGTAATCAAATTGAAGAAGCTATACGGCAAGGAGTACATGGGGATCGACCGCAGCACCTTCCTGATCGACAGCCAAGGTGTGCTCCGCCAGGAATGGCGAAGCGTCAAGGTGCCTGGGCACGTTGACGCTGTCCTGCAGGCTGCTCAGGCACTGCATAGCAAATAAGCGAAGGCCGGTTGATACCGGCCTTTTTCTTGCCTTAAAGTCTCTCGACTTCTGGCACTGCAGCCGCTCTACGAGGCCACGCATAAAGCACCGCCTTGAACAGGGTCGCCAGCGGGATCGCGAAAAACACGCCCCAGAAGCCCCACAGCCCTCCGAATAGCAGCACTGAGCAAATGATCGCCACGGGGTGTAGGTTCACCGCTTCGGAGAACAGCAACGGCACCAGTACGTTGCCGTCCAATGCCTGAATGATTGCGTAGGCAACCATCAAGTAGATGAACTGGTCACCCAGCCCCCACTGAAACAACCCTATGAGTGCTATCGGGATGGTGACTACCGTGGCGCCGATATAGGGCACGACAACCGAAATACCCACCAGCATTGCCAGCAGCGCCGCGTAATTCAGTTCCAGCGCTGCAAACACCGCATATGACACCACGCCACAGATCAGGATCTCGATCGCCTTGCCGCGGATGTAGTTGGCGATCTGCATGTTCATTTCCTGAGACACCTGGGTGATAAGCGCGCGCTCACGTGGCAGGTATCCGCTTAGCCAGTCGCTGATTTGCTGACGGTCTTTAAGAAAGAAGAACACCAGAATCGGCACCAGAATCAGGTAGATCATCAGACTCAGCAGCAGCGGAAGACTGGACAGTGACGACGTCAACACCAACTGCCCGTAACGCCCAACCTCCCCACGCATGAAATCGATACCACGCAGCACCTGCTCCTCGGTCAACAGCTGTGGGTAGCGCTCCGGCAGCAGCAATAGTAGGGACTGCCACTCGACCAGCATTCGCGGCAACTCGTTAAACAGCGTCAATACCTGCTGCCAAAGCAACGGCACCAGGAACAGAAGGCAAACGGTGAGTATCCCAACGAACATCAGGAACACCAACCAAACCGCCAATATATGCGGGAGGCGTGCGCGCTCCAGCGCACCGACCAGTCCCTGCATCAGAAACGCGAGTACCAAGCCAGCCAGAACGGGCGCGAGCATGTGACCCAGCGTCAATACGGTAGAGAAAGCCACCACCAGCAATACCGCCAGAACCACCGCTTCTTCATCAGAAAAATAGCGATGGACCCAGCCACGCAACACCTTGAGCATGTATTTCCTTACCGGCCTTCAGGCCTTGCGCAACCAGTATTGATAAAGACCTTGATCCACTTCTTCCCGCACAAGGGTATGCCCTGCAAGCGCGGCGAAACTGCGGAAGTCTCGTTGCGATCCTGGATCAGTCGCTGTGACTTTCAGAATCTGCCCGCTCGCCAAGCGATTGAGCTCCAGCTTCGCCTTCAGCAGGGGCATCGGGCACTGTAGCCCTGCCGCGTCCAGCTCAGCGTCGCAGCCAGCATCGGACACGCTGTGTTGAGTCATGGCCTTCTCCTCTAAAGATACGCAGGATACCGACCTGCCACGGCCTCTGGCCAGTTACCCAGGCACAAGGCTACAGTAGCGCTCCCGCCCTCATGAGCCAGTCTGGATGAAATTGCTGCGCCCTACCCTACTGACGCTTGCATGCCTGATCGGGCAGCCGGCCATGGCCAATGATCTGCCGTCCCTGGGCGACTCCAGCTCAGGCATCGTTTCGCCGGAGCAGGAGCACCAACTGGGTCGCGCCTGGCTCAGCCTGCTGCGCGGCCAGGTCCCGCAGCTCTCGGACGCTTTGCTGAAGGATCATCTGGAGCGCAGCGTGTACCGTCTGGCCGAGACCAGCCAGCTGCAGGACCGTCGTCTGGCGTTCGTACTGCTCGATAGCCCACAGCTGAATGCTTTCGCCGCGCCCGGGGGCATTATTGGGGTCAATGGCGGCCTGTACTTGCACGCACAGACCGAAGCCGAATACGCCTCAGTATTGGCGCATGAATTGGCGCACTTGTCCCAGCGTCACTTCGCACGCGGCCTCGAAGCTCAGAAGCGCATGCAACTGCCCTTGATGGCGGCCATGCTCGCCGGTGTAGTTGCAGCCGCGGCAGGTGCAGGAGACGCAGGGATCGCCGCTATCGTCTCGACACAAGCGGCTGCCATCCAGGCGCAACGGCGCTTCTCCCGGCAAAACGAGCAGGAAGCTGACAGGATAGGCATCGTCAATCTGGAGCGAGCCGGCTATGACCCCCGCGCCATGCCACAGATGTTCAGTCGGCTGATGCGCCAGTACCGCTACGACCAGAAGCCCCCTGAATTCCTCCTGACCCACCCGGTTACCGAATCACGTATAGCGGACACCAATAACCGCGCCGAGCAATATCCCGACGGCGGGGTCAAGGACAGCCTTCGCTATCAGTTGATGAGGGCTCGAGTGGATCTTAAATTCGAAAGCACGCCAGGCGTCAGCGCCAAGCGCTTTCGCGCGATGCTCGCAGAGGATCAGGAACTGGACGCGGCTCGGTACGGGTTGGCGCTTGCACAGATCAAAAGCGGACAGCTTCCGGATGCTGCAAAAGAGCTGGAACCACTGCTGGCAAAAGAGCCCGAGAACGCCATTTACAATCTGGCGCAGGTCGAACTGGACATCACCGCCAACCGGCTCGCCGCAGCGCGCAAGCGGACTCAGCGACTGCTCCAACTCTACCCGGGCAGCTACCCGGTGCGGCAAACGCACATCGACCTGCTGATCAAAGAAAACAAGCTGCAGGAAGCCGAGCGTGAGCTGGATAAGCTGGTCGAAGCCCGTTCGAAGGACCCAGACATTTGGTACCAGGTATCGGAGATTCGGGGGCTCACAGGGAACATCATTGGCCTGCACCAGGGTCGCGCGGAGTATTTCGCGCTGGTCGGCGACTATGATCAGGCGATAGAACAGCTGGATTTCGCCAAGCGTCGCTCGGACAATTTCCAGGCAGCCGCCCGCATCGATGCAAGACAGAAGGCGTTGATGGACGAGAAGCGGATGGTGGAGGAAATGTTGCGCTGAAGCCTTTCTCTACAGCGAAAACCTCGTGCAACCAGCGCAGGATTCAACCTGCGCTGGGCTGAAGATCACGCATTTCCTGCCTGTCTGATGCGCGCCGCCTGGGTGAAGTCCAGCATGCGCTTGAGCGGCTTGACTGCGCGAGGCACGAGGGCTGGGTCTACGAAGATCTCATTGCTGCCCGCCTGCAAACACTCCAGCGTCCGCTCCAAAGTGTTCATTGCCATCCACGGGCAATGGGCGCAACTACGACACGCAGCGCCGCTTCCCGCAGTCGGTGCCTCAATGAACTCCTTGTCAGGGCATAGCTGCTGCATCTTGTAGAAGATGCCGCGGTCGGTGGCGACAATGAACATCGGGTTCGGCAGCGTCTGAGCCGCCTTGATCAGCTGACTGGTAGAACCCACAGCATCCGCGAGGGAGATTACAGATTCCGGCGACTCGGGATGAACCAGCACGGCCGCATGTGGATACAGCGCTTTCATGTCCTCCAGCTGTTTCGCTTTGAACTCTTCATGCACGATACAGGCGCCATCCCATAACAGCATATCGGCACCCGTCTCACGCTGTACGTAGCTGCCTAGATGCTTGTCCGGAGCCCAGATGATCTTCTCACCGTTATCCATCAGACTCTCGACGATCTCCAGCGCACAGCTGGAGGTGACGACCCAATCCGCACGCGCTTTGACCGCCGCGGAAGTATTGGCATAGACGACGACGGTGCGCTCTGGATGCTGGTCGCAAAACGCGGAGAATTCTTCGACCGGGCAGCCCAGATCCAGCGAACAGGTTGCCTCAAGCGTGGGCATCAGCACGCGCTTCTCGGGATTGAGAATCTTAGCCGTTTCCCCCATGAACTTGACGCCGGCAACCACGACGGTTTGTGCCGAATGCTCGTTACCGAAGCGGGCCATTTCCAGCGAATCGGAAACGCATCCCCCGGTTTCCTCGGCTAAGGCCTGTATCACTGGGTCGGTGTAGTAATGCGCTACCAGTACCGCATTCTGCTTTTTCAGCTCAGCCGCAATCTCACCGCGCAAGCGCAGCTCATCGGCCGGCGTCAGCGGGTGCGGCTGCTTGGCAGCAAGGTGCGCCTGAACCAGGATGCGTTCGGGTATTTGCGTCATGTTCGCGAGTTCCTGCAAGCACGGCGGAGCACGGATCGCCGAGTATAGCCATTGAGGCAAAGTTTACGGAGGTAGTGAGCAAGGAGAGCCGCGAAGAGCGAAGCATCCCCCCTGCCCTTTCCCAAGGGGGCGGAATACTATCCGAAGCTTTCAGAAAAATGAAAGCAGAGAGGGGAATAACGAAATACTGGCCTGAAAAGCGAGAAGCCCGCCAACTTGCGTTGGCGGGCTTCCGGTTGGCTTACTTGCCCTTGAGCATATGACCACGCTCTTCGAGATTGGTATGCCAATCCATGGCTTCATGCAATAGGTGTGGCGTCTGACCACCCTTCTTGCAGGCCGCATCGAAGTAGGCGTTGAGCGCATCGCGGTAAGACGGATGCACGCAGTTGTCGATGATCACCCGCGCGCGCTCACGTGGCGCCAGGCCGCGAAGATCGGCAAGGCCCTGCTCGGTCACGAGAATGCTGACGTCATGCTCGGTGTGATCGACATGGGCAACCATCGGAACGACGCTGGAGATATTGCCGCCCTTTGCAATCGACTTTGTGACAAAGATGGCCATGTGGGCGTTACGCGCGAAGTCACCCGAACCGCCAATGCCATTCATCATCTTGGTGCCGCCAACGTGGGTAGAGTTGACGTTGCCGTAGATGTCGAATTCCAGCGCGGTGTTGATGCCGATAATGCCGATACGACGCACCAGTTCCGGATGGTTGGAGATTTCCTGCGGACGGAGGATCAACTTGTCCTTGTACTTCTCCAGATTACCGAAGACGCGATTGTTGCAGCGCTCGGACAGCGTGATGGAACAGCCGGACGCGAACACCATCTTGCCAGCGTCGATCAAATCGAACGTGGAGTCCTGCAGGACTTCTGAGTACATCACCAGGTTTTCGAACGGAGAGTCGATCAGGCCGCACATCACAGCGTTGGCAATGTTGCCGATACCTGCTTGCAGCGGGCCTAGGCTGTTGCTCAGACGCCCCGCATCAACTTCCTTCTTGAAGAAGTGAATCAGATGATTTGCGATAGCCTGAGTTTCATCGTCCGGCGGCGTGACGGTTGAATAGGAATCTGGCTGATCGGTGATTACGATCGCTGCAATTTTGGCAGGATCAATCGGAATGGCGCCCGTTCCGATACGGTCATCGACTTTAAGAAGCGGGATCGGCTGACGGTTCGGACGCTCACCCGGAATGTAAATGTCGTGCAAGCCTTCCAGGTTAGGGTTATGGGCCAGGTTCAGCTCGATGATGACCTTGTCGGCAAACAGAGCCAAGTTGGCTGAGTTACCCACAGACGTGGTGGGAACGATGTGGCCCTGCTCGGTAATGGCAACCGCTTCGATGATCGCGATATCTGGCTTCTTGATCTGATGGTTGCGCATCTGCTCAACGGTATGAGAGAGATGCTGGTCAATAAACATGACCTCACCACTGTTGATCGCCTTGCGCAGCCCTGCGTCAGCCTGAAACGGCATACGACGGGACAGCAGCCCGGCCTCAGCCATCAATCCGTCCAGGTCGTTACCGAGGCTGGCGCCGGTGATCAGGCTGATCTTCAGCGGGTTGTCCTTGGCACGCTTGATCAGCGCCATAGGAACGGCCTTGGCTTCGCCAGCGCGCGTAAAACCACTCATGCCGACAGTCATGCCGTCGAGAACGTGGGTAGCTGCCTCGTCGGCGCTCATGACCTTGCTATGCAGGGAGGACAGGCGGATGCGATCAGAATACATTTGAGCCTCGAACCACTGTGAAATCGGAAGACCGGAGTCTAGTACGTTTGAAGACGCTCGGGGCATCTACCAAGGTCGTAGAGAATTCGACCTTAATAACCGCACCGCTCGCTCTTTCTTATATGACTATAAACTGCGGGCATAAAAAAACCGGAGAGCCTTTCTGGCTTCCGGCTTTTCTTTCTCCTTCAAAGGAGAATTTGGTGGGTCGTGTGGGATTCGAACCTACGACCAATTGGTTAAAAGCCAACTGCTCTACCAACTGAGCTAACGACCCGTTGCGGTGCGCATGATACTGATTTGATTGATTAAATCAACCGGATTTTTTAAATAAATGTTAGAAGTAGCGTGTCGGATCTTCAATCCCTGCCGACTCGAAACCTGCTGCCCGGAGGCGGCAGCTATCGCAAACCCGACATGCACGGCCGTCATCGTCAGCCTGATAGCACGACACCGTCATTGAATAATCGACACCCAGCTGTACACCCGTTTTTACAATTTCAGCCTTGCTCATGTCTTGCAGCGGAGCGCGGATGGAGAAGCTCAAACCTTCAACTCCAGCTTTTGTCGCCAGGTTTGCCACGCGCTCGAACGCCTCGATGAACTCCGGCCGACAGTCAGGGTAGCCGGAGTAATCGACGGCATTTACCCCAATGAAGATGTCCCGGGCACCCAGCACCTCTGCCCAGCCCAGCGCAAGCGAGAGAAACACCGTGTTTCGAGCTGGCACATAAGTCACGGGAATGCCCTCACCCAGCTGCTCAGGCACAGCGATAGCGCTATCGGTCAGCGCTGACCCGCCTATGCCATCGAGGTTGATCCCAATGACTTTATGCTGCACCGCGAGCTGGCGGGACACACGTTCTGCCGCGTGTAATTCAGCGCGATGGCGCTGGCCATAATCAAAACTCATGGTGTAGCAGGCATACCCTTGCGCCCTTGCAATTGCAACGACGGTGGCCGAATCGAGCCCTCCGGAAAGAAGGATTACAGCTTTCTTGTCAGTCATTGACCCACCTGCTTGATACTGAACTCTGGACGAGGGTGAATGCATCCGCAGGCTCAGTGGCCAGGCGCATCATTCCAGAGAATCTTGTGGAGCTGGAGCTGCAGCCGCACGGGAAGGTTGTCCGCGATGATCCACTCGGCCAACGCACGAGCATCGAGCTGTTCTTGGCTGGGCGAGAACAACACCTCCCCCGCCCTGGCGTCTAATCGAAACTCGATAAGTTTGGATACAGCCCAGTCGTAGTCTTCTCGAGAACAGATGACGAACTTGACCTGATCATTGGCGGTTAGATGGCCGATGTTGTCGTATAGATTCCGGCCCGACTCAGCGGAACCCGGCGTCTTCAGATCAACAACACGACTTACGCGCGCGTCCGTATCGGAGATGTCCAGCGCACCACTTGTTTCCAGTGACACCTCGTATCCCGCGTCGCATAGCTGTCGCAGTAAGGGCAAACAGTTCGGCTGGGCCAGCGGCTCGCCACCAGTCACGCAAATATAACGGGGGTTATAGGAAGCGACCTGCTGCAAGATCACCTCGAGCGGCATAATCTCTCCACCGCTAAATGCGTAAGCGGTGTCGCAGTATTGACAGCGCAGGGGACAGCCGGTCAGGCGAACGAATACCGTGGGCAGGCCACTGGTACGAGTTTCCCCCTGCAGCGAAAAGAATATCTCTGTTATTCGCAGGGTATTTTGCATATCTGGCCACGGGCGTGACGGCTAAACAGGCCATCCGCCTCCGTTGCGGAAAAGGGTGGGAATTCTAACGAAAAAAACCCGCCATAAGGCGGGTCATTTGAGCATCAACAGCATCGTTTACCGATTTAGCTGTCGCTGGGCCAGCTGTGCTGCCGAAGAATTCGGATAGTCAGCAATGACCTGCCGAAGGATACCGTTGGCCTTGTCTCGATTGCCAAGGCGAACCTCGACATCGGCAAGCTTGTAAAGAGAATCAGGCACTTTGTTATGCTGCGGGTAAGCTTGGCTGACCTTGGCAAAAGCCTGGCCAGCACCCTGGAGATCACCCTTGGCGAGATTCACTTCACCTAACCAATACTGAGCATTGCCGGCGTACGGACTGAGAGGATACTTACGAAGAAAGGCAGAGAAAGCCTGACTGGCCTTATCAAAATCTTTTGCCTTGATCAGATCGAAAGCGGCATCGTAGTACAGTTTTTCCTTTTCGGGATCCGCCGACTCACCACCTGCAGCCTGTTGCGTGGAGCCACCGGAGGGCGGTGACTGCAAAGAACCGCCGGCATCAATAGCGCCAGCAGCTGAAGAATTCTGGCTAGCCGATCCGCTCGAAGCGGTATTCGACAAGCGACTGTCCAAATCCTGATAACGCTCCAGGCCCTCTCTTTTGAGGCTCTGAATTTCGTTCTGTTGCACTTCGAGCATGCCGCGCAGCTGCGCAATCTCTTCCTGCATCTGCTGCAACTGAACGAAGAGCATGCCCTGCGCTGAAGACGGAGCCGAAGCCCCGCCCCCAGCATAAGCACCGCCAGCATCCGCTCCGGACGAATAACCCGACCCAGACGAGCCACCCTGGGCTTGCGAGTCATAGTCAACAACCGGAACCTGAGCTCCCGCAAAAAACGGAAGACCAAGTGCAATGAGCGTTAGAGCGAAACGGTGCTTAAGCATGGCTTATTACTTGCGCAGTTCGACGCGACGGTTCTGAGCCCAGGACTGCTCATCGTTACCCATGGCAACCGGACGCTCTTCACCGTAGGAAACCAGTTCGAGCTGAGCAGGGGATACGCCCTGCAGAACCAGATAACGCTGGACTGCTTTGGAACGACGCTCGCCCAGAGCCATGTTGTATTCGCGAGTGCCGCGCTCGTCAGTGTGGCCTTCCAGGACTACACGGTTGCCAGCAGACTGCAGGTCCTTGGCGTGAACGTCCAGAGCGCGCATGGCCTCTGGCTTCAGGTCGGAACTATCGTATTCGAAGTAGAAAGTAGTGATGGCGCGCAGGGCAGCCTCTTCACCGCTCATGCTACCGTCGACAGCACCGCTGTCTGCGCCGTAGCCGGCGTTAGGGTCGATGGCAGAAGAACCTTCGCCTGAATCGTCGCCACCTTTGGACGAACAACCAACAGCAACGGCCATAGCCAGAGCCAGCGCAGCAAACTTACCGAATTTAAGCATTTCCATTTGTAGCAACCCCAGGTGTGTTTTTGGTTAGGTAAAGCATTAATACCGCATCAGTTCAGGTAAGGGGACCACGATGGCTCACGGACTTCGCCTTGAGCAGTAGGAAGCGGGAGCCTAATTCGACCATTGATAGATACGAGCATCAAGACTCCCCGGCCCTGCTGGCGGGTCGCGTAGATTAGCATGGTGCCATTAGGCGCAACAGTGGGCGACTCATCTAAACTCGTTTCCGAAAGCAGCCTGAGATTACCGCGTTGCAAATCCTGCGCTGCCACTTTGAAATTGGTGTAGCCGTCCTGACGATGAATCATTACCAGCGTCTTCTCGTCCGCTGATAATTTTGGATTGGCATTGTAATTACCAACGAAGGTAACGCGTTCAGCGCTATTGCCGCCCAGACGCTGCTTGTAGATCTGCGGTTTACCTGCACGATCCGACGTGAAGTAGATGGTTTGACCATCAGCACCCCAGAAAGGCTCCGTATCGATCGCGTAATGATTAGTCAGGCGCTGCAGCTGACGAGAGCCAAGGTCCATCACGTAAATTTCAGGATTACCGTCCTTGGACAGGACGAAAGCCAAGCGATTACC
Organism: Stutzerimonas stutzeri; assembly: GCF_024448895.1. GTDB lineage: Bacteria > Pseudomonadota > Gammaproteobacteria > Pseudomonadales > Pseudomonadaceae > Stutzerimonas > Stutzerimonas stutzeri_Q. The sequence continues at coordinate 301,859 of NZ_JAMOIC010000004.1, read as the reverse complement.
ATCCGGCGAGAACGCAGGAGCGCCGTTCAGCCCTTCAAAATTGGTGATCTGCTCCCGACGACCGGTATCAATGTGCTGCATGAAAATACGCGGGCGCTTCTGCTCGAAGGATACATAAGCGATCCGACCACTATCTGGGGAGTAGCGCGGCGACAGGATTGGCTCCCTGGACTGCAATAGCGTTACTGCTCGTGCGCCGTCGTAATCGGAACGCTGCAGGGTATATCGGGTGTTCGCCCCGCCAAGACGCTCAACGGTCACATACAGCAGTCGAGTCGAAAACGCGCCCTTGATACCTGTCAGTTTCTCGAACGCCTGATCGGAGGCGTGGTGAGCCATGTCTCTCAACTGATCCTGACCACCGCCGACGGTACCGGTCATTACCTGCTGCTCAGTGGTCACATTGAAAACTTCGTAACGGATCTGAAGCTTGCCTCCCGAAGGTTCGATATTGCCAACCATGACGTATTGGGCACCCAGCGCCTTCCAGTCACGGAAGATGATCTCGCTTCCGCGTGTCGGGAGGCTGATCATGTTTTGTTTGGGGACAGGCTCGAAGATGCCTGAGTTGCGCATATCGTTGCCAATGATATCGGCCATGTCTTCTGGAAGGACGCTTCCGCCTTGCCACCCAAACGGCACGACCGCGATCGGGATTGCGCGATCGGCGCCACTGGTAACGACAATGTTCTTCTCTTGCGCTACGGCGCTGCCGAACACAAAAAATAGAAGAACGATTAAACCTCGAAGGTGATTGATCACAACGCTAGATCCTCAGGCGTGAATGTCATCGTGAACGAGCGATACGGCTGGAATTCCTGAGCGGTGAGCCCCTGCATTTCAGTCAACCGACCAATATTCTTCACCGCGGCGACCGCGGAATTGTCAAACGGTGCATCTCCACTGGAACGTGAAACAGTAACGGCCGTAATGGTCCCGTCAGGCAACATGTTCACGCGAAGAGAAACCGACATGTTATTGCGAGCCGAGGGCGGACGAGACCAACCTTCTGCTGCCCGAATGCGAATCAGATCATCGAAATTGCCGGAAGTTTGATCGCCCTGCGTATCAGCCATGGCCTGCTGACGCTGAGTATCCTCTGACAACAATTCAGCAAGCGCCTGAGCCTTCTTATCTTCGGATGCCTTGCGTGCCGCCTCAGCGGCTTTCTTCTTCGCGTCATCGGCAGCCTTTTTCTTCGCAGCTTCGGCTGCCGCTTTTTTCTTTGCATCTTCAGCGGCTTTCTTTTTTGCAGCCTCGTCAGCCGCCTTCTTTTTGGCTTCTTCGGTAGCTTTTTTCTTTTCCGCTTCGTCGGCTGCTTTTTTCTTGGCTATATCGGCCTGCTTCTTCTGCTCAGCCTTTTTGGCCTCTTCAGCTTTCTTGGCGTCCGCAGCCTTCTTTGCAGCATCGGCCTTCGCTACATCGGCTTTTCGAGCCTCGTCAGCTTTTTTTTGTTCCGCGGCTTTTGCAGCGACCTGCTTTTGCTGCTCTACCTTGCGCTGCTCCATCTGCTCCGCTTCGTACTGCTTTGCAGATGTCTTCTGCGCCTCACCCGCAATTTTCTGATTAGTCTGGGTTTTCGCCTGGCTCTGTGACTTCAGCTGATAGAGAGTGGCTTGGACGAATGGCTTGGATGGTGGCAGCTCCGGTGTCATGGCGAAGCTGACGAACAGCATCCCGAACAGGATGACATGCAAACCCACCGCCAAAATCGTCGGCCAGTAGAAGCTCTCTGAGCGGGAACGTTCCGGCTGCTGCATCAAGGTGCCTCGGTAATCAAGCCGACGTTACCGACACCGGCTTCCTGCAACCCACCCATAGCAGACATTACAGACCCGTAGTCCACCGCCTTGTCGCCCCGGACGAACACCTGTACCTGCTTACCCTGGCTACGGTTCTGATTCATGATTGCCGTGACGGCTTTGGTCATCTCTTCAAGCGTCAACGCCTGATCCTGAACGGTATCGGTGTCAACCTCGCTACCGATGTTCCAGAAATAGGTCTTGTCTGCCTTGATCGAGACGGTCAGGACACGGGCGTCATTATCCTGCGGCAGCACCTCGCTACTGACCTTTGGCAGATCGACCTTCACGCCCTGATTGAGCATGGGCGCCGTCACCATGAAGATCACCAGCAGCACCAACATCACGTCGATGTAAGGTACGACGTTCATCTCGGCGACTGGTTTGCGTCTGTTGCGAATTCTTGCCATGGCCTGCGGGCCTCAGTCTTCTGTGGTGTGAACTTTGCGATGGAGAATCGCCTGGAACTCATCGGCAAAGGTGTAATAACGACCGATGAGCATTTCGCCACGAGCGGAGAAGCGGTTGTAGGCAATGACTGCTGGGATCGCTGCGAACAGACCGATGGCTGTCGCGATCAAGGCCTCAGCGATACCCGGTGCCACGGTCGCCAGAGTCGCTTGTTGTACCTGCGCGAGACCACGGAATGAGTTCATGATGCCCCACACGGTACCAAACAGGCCGATGTAAGGACTGGTGGAACCTACCGTTGCAAGATACGGCAGGCTTTGATCGAGCTTTTCCTCTTCACGCGATATCGCCACGCGCATCGCCCTGTTGACGCCATCCATCACTGCGTCCGGATCGACGCCTTGCTGCTGGCGGAGGCGGGAAAACTCCTTGAATCCTGCCCGGAAGATCTGCTCGACGCCGGAATCAGGATCGGGATTGCTACCGGCCTGGCGATACAGTTTCGAGAGGTCGATGCCTGACCAGAACCGCTCCTCGAAGCTATCCAGAGCGCGCTTTGCCGCGCGAAGCATGTTGCCGCGCTGGAAAATGATGATCCAAGAGGTCACCGAGGCGCCCACCAGAATGAGCATGACCAGCTGAACCACAAAGCTGGCATTGCTGATCAGGCTCCACATGGACATATGATCGACGTTGGCTTCCACGCTTACTCTCCTGCAGGGGGTAGACCCGCCCCGGCGAACGCTGCACGCAACGCATCGGGAATGGGACGGGGTTTCAAACTCTCGGTGCGCACGCAGGCCACCACAAACTGCCCTTCGCAGAGCAGCACATCATCCTTCGCTCGCCGCACTTGCTGCATGAAACGCAGGCTTGCACGCTTGAGCTCAATCACCTCGGCCGTCACCAGCAGTTCATCATCGAGACGCGCCGGCGCGTGATATCGCGCCTCGCTCGAATGCACGACGAAAAGCAGGTCTTCACCCACCAGCTGCGACTGGGCAAACCCCAGACTGCGCAACCGCTCGGTACGGGCCCGCTCCATGAACTTGAGATAATTGACGTAGTAAACGATGCCTCCCGCATCGGTATCTTCGTAGTAGACACGACACCGATGGGAGAACGGTTGAGCATGTGATTCCGCGCGCATACTAGTGCCAGGCCCTGCAAATGCCAATCGGGTTAAACAAAGAAATATTTGTCACTCTGTTTCGCTGCCGAAAAGGTCTGGGGTGGGTGAATCACCCATGCGTTTTGGCAGGTTCAAGCCAAAGTGGAGGTAGGCGTGACGTGTGACGACCCGGCCGCGCGGGGTACGCATGATGTAGCCCTGCTGGATCAGATAAGGCTCAAGCACATCTTCGATGGTATGCCGCTCTTCGCTGATGGCAGCAGCCAGGCTGTCGATACCCACAGGCCCTCCATCGAATTTTTCGATCATCGTCAGCAGCAGGCGGCGATCCTGATGATCCAGCCCGCGCTCATCGACATCGAGCATATTCAGGGCGAGGTCGGCGGTGGTACGGGTGATCTCGCCATTGCTGCGCACCTCGGCAAAGTCACGTACCCGGCGTAGCAGGCGGTTGGCAATCCGAGGGGTCCCTCGGGCGCGGCGTGCAATCTCGACGGCGCCTTCCGTCTCGATTGTCAGGCCGAGAATACCGGCGGAACGGCTGACAATGGTTGCAAGATCGGGCGTCGAGTAGAACTCCAGGCGCTGCACGATACCGAAACGGTCACGCAGCGGATTGGTCAGCATCCCAGCGCGGGTCGTGGCGCCCACCAGCGTGAAAGATGGAAGGTCGAGCTTGATCGAGCGGGCAGCCGGTCCTTCGCCGATCATGATGTCCAACTGGAAGTCCTCCATTGCCGGATAGAGCACTTCTTCAACGATTGGCGACAACCTATGAATTTCGTCGACGAACAGCACGTCGCCTTCTTCAAGATTGGTCAGCAGCGCGGCCAGGTCACCAGGCCGTTCAAGAACGGGACCCGATGTACTTTTGATGGATACTCCCATCTCCTGGGCAATGATATTTGCCAGTGTGGTCTTGCCCAACCCGGGAGGGCCGAAGATAAGCGTGTGATCGAGGGGCTCATTTCGTGCGCGAGCGGCTCGAATGAAAAGGTCCATCTGCTCACGCACGACCGGCTGACCTATATAGTCAGCGAGGCTCAGCGGGCGGATAGCCCTATCGAACTGCTCCTCGCGGTCGCGGCCAGTGCCGGTGATGAGACGATCGGCTTCGATCACTAGACCATTCCCTTCAACGCACGGCGGATCAGGTCTTCACTGCTCAAATCGTCTTCCTGCACGGCGGATACGGCACGGCTCGCCTCTTGCGGCTTGAAACCAAGGGAGATCAATGCGCTGACCGCATCTGTCTCGGCGCTTGAGACTGCCACAGTCCCGCGGGGTTCCACCACCAGGTTGGCGATGGACGGCATGGTCTCCCAAGCCTTGAAGCGATCTTTCAATTCGACCAGCAGACGCTCGGCGGTCTTTTTGCCGACACCCGGGATCTTCACCAGCACAGATGTATCTTGCGCCTGAACACAGCGGACCAGCTCATCGACCTCGAGCCCGGACATGAGTGCCAGGGCAAGCTTCGGGCCTACACCATTGAGCCTGATCAGCTCCCGAAAAAGCTCTCGATCGCGCTTTTCCGCAAAGCCATACAGCAGATGCGCGTCTTCGCGCACAACGAGATGTGTATGAAGCGTGACCGGCTCCCCCACCGAGGGCAGCCGATACAGAGTGGTCATGGGAACTTCAAGCTCATAACCGACGCCATTGACTTCAAGTATCAGATGCGGCGGCTGCTTTTCCGCCAATGTGCCACGTAAGCGTCCAATCACTGCGGTGCGTCCTCGTTCGACCGGCATACAGCGGGCCGTAGCGTTCAACTATCTTCCCCGACGACGGCATCGGGACGACGAATTACAGCCGCAGGCGCCCGCCTCTTCGCTTGGCGCCAGCAAGCCCATGCGGAATAAGGCTTTGACGATGATGGGCATGACACAGCGCGATCGCCAGGGCATCGGACGCGTCAATCTGCGGTTTCTGAATCAACTTGAGAAGGTGCATGACCATCATCTGCACTTGCTGCTTGTCCGCGCCGCCCGTTCCGGCGATCGCCTGCTTGACCTGCGTAGCGGTGTACTCAGCAATCTCCAGCCCCTGTTCCGCCGCGGCGACGATTGCTGCACCACGGGCCTGGCCGAGCTTGAGTGCTGAATCTGCATTGCGCGCCATGAACACCTGCTCGATGCCCATGGTCACCGGGCCATGTAAACGAATCACTTCGCTGACCCCGACAAACACCGCCTGCAATCGGGCGGATAATTCACCGCTCCCGGTGCGGATACAACCGGATGCTACGTACTCGCAACTGCGACCCGTATCTCGCACCACACCATAGCCAGTGATTCTTGAACCAGGGTCAATCCCTAGAATGAGCGTCATGCCATTGCCGCACTGTTTATTTATCCAGGCGTGAGTATAGGGAGGTCGCAACGCTCCGGCCAGAGTCAAAACCCAGTCCTGGATCAGGCGATAAAAAGCCGGAAGCGCAACAGGGCACTTCCGGCATCGGGATCTGAGGCCAATCAGTCCAGCTGTTCCAGGATCTCGTCTGATATTTCCGCGTTGTGGTAGACGTTTTGTACGTCATCCAGGTCTTCCAACGCATCGATCAGGCGCAGAACCTTCTGCGCGGTTTCGACGTCGCCAAGCGGAGCAGCAATGGAGGGGATCATGGCTATATCCGCCTCCTCGCCCTTGAAACCTGCCGCTGTCAGCGCCTCGTTCACTGCGTGGAAGTCGGCAAAGCTGGTGGAAACCAATGCCGATCCGTCGTCACCCATCTCGACGTCGTCGGCTCCAGCTTCAAGAGCCGCTTCCATCAATGCGTCCTCGTTTACGCCCGAGGCGAAACTGATCTGACCCTTGCGATCGAACATGTAGGCGACCGAGCCGTCCGTACCGAGGTTGCCGCCGTGCTTGCTGAAGGCATGTCGCACTTCGGCCGCCGTACGATTACGGTTGTCGGTCATGGCCTCGACGATGATCGCAACACCGCTTGGCGCGTAACCCTCGTAGGTCAGCTCCGCCATATTGTCGGCATCATTGGTGCCGGCCCCACGTGCGATGGCGCGGTCGATGGTGTCGCGCGTCATATTGGCGACAAGGGCTTTATCGACTGCCAGACGCAGACGCGGATTGTCCGCAGGTATCGGTCCGCTCTTCGCCGCTACAGTCAGCTCGCGAATGATCTTGGTGAAGATCTTGCCGCGCTTGGCGTCCTGGCGACCCTTGCGATGTTTGATGTTGGCCCATTTGGAATGACCAGCCATTAACTGCCTCCCTTTCTGATCAACTTTTCTCTTGCTGAAACCAAGAGCCCAGGTTTCCCTGGGCTCCAGCACGCCATCATTCGGCCTTCGGTTGCTCGCGCAGGCGAATGTGAAGCTCTCGCAATGCCTTGCCGTCCACTGAGCCCGGCGCCTGCGTCATCACGTCCGCAGCACTTTGAGTCTTAGGGAAGGCGATCACTTCGCGAATGGATTGCGCGCCAGTCATCAACATCACCAGGCGATCAAGGCCGAATGCCAGGCCGCCATGTGGCGGAGCACCGAACTTGAGCGCATCGAGCAGGAAGCCGAACTTCTCGTCCTGCTCCGCTTCATCAATGCCCAGGATGCGGAACACGGTCTGCTGCATTTCCTTGCGGTGAATACGGATCGAACCCCCGCCCAGCTCGGTGCCGTTAAGCACCATGTCGTAAGCTCGCGACAGCGCGCCGGCCGGATTGGCCTCGAGTTCTGCAGGCGAGCACTTGGGTGCAGTGAACGGGTGGTGCAGCGCACTCAGAGAGCCGTCATCGTTCTCTTCGAACATCGGGAAGTCGACGACCCACATTGGCGCCCACTCGCAAGTCAGCAGCTTGAGGTCATGGCCAAGTTTGATGCGCAGCGCGCCGAGCGCTTCAGAGACGATCTTGGCTTTGTCAGCACCGAAGAAGACGATATCGCCATCGACCGCACCCACTCGATCAAGGATGACGTTGAGCTTGTCTTCCGGGATGTTTTTGACGATGGGCGACTGCAGGCCTTCAACGCCCTTGGCTCGCTCGTTGACCTTGATGTAGGCCAACCCCTTGGCGCCGTAGATGCCGACGAACTTCGTGTAATCGTCGATCTGCTTACGCGGCATGCTGGCGCCACCGGGCACACGAAGTGCGGCGACGCGGCATTTCGGATCGTTGGCCGGACCGCTGAAAACCTTGAATTCCACTTCTTGCAGTTGGTCTGCGACGTCAACCAACTCGAGCGGGATTCGCAGATCTGGCTTGTCCGAGCCATACCTGCGCATCGCTTCTTCGAAAGGCATGTGCGGGAAGTCGCCGAACTCGACACCCAACACTTCCTTGAACAGCTTGCGCACCATGCCTTCGGTAATGCCGATGATGTCGGACTCATCGAGGAAACTGGTTTCGATGTCGATCTGGGTAAATTCCGGCTGACGGTCAGCACGCAAGTCTTCGTCACGGAAGCACTTGGCAATCTGGTAGTAACGATCGAAGCCAGCCACCATCAGCAACTGTTTGAACAGTTGCGGCGACTGCGGCAAGGCAAAAAAGTGACCCGGATAGGTACGACTTGGGACCAGATAGTCGCGTGCGCCCTCAGGTGTCGGACGGCCAAGAATGGGGGTTTCTACATCGAGAAAACCATTCTCGTCGAGGTACCGACGGATGCTGGTGGTAATGCTCGAACGTAGCTTGAGCTTCTCCGCCATCTCCGGACGGCGCAGATCGATGAATCGGTAGCGCAGGCGGGTTTCTTCGCCCACATCGCTGTATTCATTGAGGGGGAACGGCGGCGTTTCTGCCTCATTCAATACTTCCAGTTCGTAACCCAGAACTTCGATGGCACCGGAAGTCATGTTGGGGTTGACTGCTCCGGCCGGACGCAGACGCACCTTGCCAATGATCTTGACGACGTATTCGCTACGTACTTTATCCGCCGCAGCGAAGGTTTCCGCGCGATCCGGGTCGAACACGACCTGAGCCAGACCTTCACGATCACGAATGTCGAGGAAGATGACCCCGCCGTGGTCACGGCGGCGATGAACCCAACCGCATAGAGTAATTTCCTGGCCGTCCAGGCTTTCGTTCAACTGGCCGCAATAGTGGCTGCGCATCATGGTGGGGTTCGCTTCTCGTATCTTGAAAATTCGTAGGATCGCTCGACTCGCGATTGGACAGACGGCTCCATTAACAGCGCACACTGAGCAGCTAGCCTGAGGTCGCAGGCAGGTAACTGCGGGGATCGATGCGCGCCTGGCCCTTGAGACAAACGAGCCGCCCGATACAAGCGCGGGATTATATCTGCATAATTGCCTCAACGCAGCCGGCGCCGATAGCCTCAGGCAATCAACACGATAGCGATCACTTTTGAACCGAAGCTGGTCAAGTCCTTCAAACGAACATCGAGGCTGGCGACAGTTTACCGCTTCACTATGTGCCTTCAATTTCTGGCATAAATGCCTTTGAATTCATCAAAACGGGAGAGAACCATGGAAATCGACATTGGTATTGCCGAACAGGATCGCGCCGCAATCGCGGAAGGTTTGTCCCGCCTGCTGGCTGATACCTACACGCTGTATCTCAAGACTCACAACTTCCACTGGAACGTGACCGGACCGATGTTCAACACGCTCCACACTATGTTCGAAACCCAGTACACCGAGCTCGCTGTGGCCGTGGACGACATCGCCGAGCGCATTCGCGCACTGGGATTTCCTGCGCCAGGCACCTACGCGGCCTACTCCAAGCTGTCGTCGATTAAAGAGCAGGAAGGCATTCCGTCTGCTGATGAAATGATCAAGTTGCTGGTCGAAGGCCAGGAAGCGGTCGTACGGACAGCGCGGGGAATCTTCCCTCTTCTGGAGAAGGTAAGCGACGAACCTACTGCCGACTTGCTGACCCAGCGCATGCAGATCCACGAGAAAACTGCATGGATGCTGCGCAGCCTGCTGGCCGCGTAACGCTGCCGCATGGCCTCGCCGATCCGATAGCCGCCCCCGCGCGGCTATTTCACTTACGCTGTCACCTCCATATCTGATGAGTCGAGCAAGGCGAGTCAGCCGTTTCCTCTTCCTTTCTAAAAGGCAGCGATTTGAGCCGCGCCCTCCTTTACTGTTAAATTCGCGCGCGCCGCAGGCTGGGCACCATCAATTACGAGCGATCGCTCCACTCTCCCGCTCAGCTTCTCAACATGCCCTTATGCCTGCCGCTTTCAGTCGTGCTATTTAACCGTGAGCCATTAACGATGCTTAAGATCATCCATGTGTTAACGGGCGTCGCCGCCCTTGTACTGTCATTCGTCCCCAGCCTGACTGGCGGAACGCCATTTCTGGTACAGCCAGAAGCGCTTTGCTTGATGTTGCTTGGTTTGCTGAACGTTCAGTTCGCGTCAAACGTGCAGCTGGCTACCGATGGCCGGAACCGCCCCATCCTGCTAGGTGCATCCGTATTGCTGATCGCTGCTGCGGCAATACAGGCCGCGGTATTGTTGATCCCAATGTCGGAATTTGCCGACCAACCTGCGACGCTCGCCAGCCTTGTGCTCGCACTGATCGCCGTATTGCTGCAGCTTGCAACGACTCAATCCAAGGCTACCGTGACACCCCATCGCAATACAGCATCGACGCCGCGCAGAACCCAGCAGGCTAATGCAGTCGTGCCGGCCGCCGGTCGCGAGAGAGGCACCGTCAAGTGGTTCAACACATCGAAAGGCTTCGGCTTTATTTCCCGGGACAGCGGTGACGATGTATTCGTCCATTTCCGGGCGATCCGCGGTGAAGGCCATCGCGTTCTGGTCGAAGGTCAGCGTGTCGAATTCACCATCATGATGCGTGACAAGGGCCTACAGGCCGAAGACGTCGTCGCCGCTCAACCAGGTCAGTGATCATCTGCGGCAGGACTGTTCAAGTCCTGCCGCAGTACGCCCGCCTCCGCTAAACACTCTGATCAATAATGCGGCGGAGGTGCTTCATCCTCGTCGCCGCCCAACCTACCTTGCATGTCCTCCTGCCGCCTCGCCAGCAAACCGAGCTGCGCCTGCAGCCGATCTAAGCTGCGCTGCTGCGCGACAAGCACATCATTCAATGTCTGGATGGTGTCATCCTGAAATGCCAAGCGGGCTTCCAGATCAGCTATACGCTGCTCAATCTCCATATCACTCACTCCGCGAACGTGAAGTTGTCGGTCAGTACCAATTTGAGCTTCCGCTTGATTGCCTCGACCTGCTCTGCAGCATACGGGCTAGCAGGATGACGGCCCCATACCGGTGCGGGCCATGCTGCATCATCCCGACGTCTAGCGATGACGTGAACGTGCAGCTGACTGACCACATTGCCCAGGGTCGCAATATTCATCTTGTCCGCACCAAAGGTATCTTTAACTATCTCGGCAAATGCCGACGTCTCTTGCCATAAAAGCTGCTGATCCGCGGCGCTCAGCTGAAAAACCTCGCTGACCTCCTCAAGCCGGGGCACGAGAACGAACCAGGAATAGCTCGCATCATTCATCAACAACAACCGACACAATGCAAAGTCCCCAATGAACAGCGTGTCCTGCTCCAGGCGTGTATCGAGAACGAACATAACGGCTCTCCAATTTTTTGATGAAAATCAACCACCACACATGGCGGGGGTAACGTTCGCAAAAAGAATAACTCAGCAGACCTTCATCGCTGGCAAGACCGACGCACCAGCACAGTGCGCTCACACGGCTTCCCAGCCCAGCTTTGGCGCGCTCCGCGGCACCCACCGAGTGAAAATCTCCCCATAAGCCGGCGTTTCCGATTTGTGCACACTTCTTGCTGTAAGGTAAAAAACCACCGCGGGAGGGGGAGGAAAATCGGAAATAGCTGAGTTAAGCTTGCTGGCGCTAGTTTACCCAGCTACACAGTAATTCTCGGAGATACATTCCAGGGCTTGCTGCTGGTCTCTACCAGTTGGGCAAACAAAGGACTCAATTGAGCTTGTATACCGAAAATAAAGATGCCTCTTTCCGGCGCACGCTGGAAAGCAAGCACCAATTTGAAACCAAAGGAGCAATCACGAATGAAAGTGATGAAGTGGAGCGTTATCGCCATGGCCGTTGCGGCCGGCACGTCGCAAATGGCACTGGCGTCCAGCCAGTCTGAATCGGAAGGCTTCGTTGAAGGCAGCAGCCTGACCATTCTGAACCGCAATCTCTACATGAACCGTGATTTCCGTGATAACGGCGCTGGCGGAACTGAGGAGCGCGGACAGAGCTATCGTGAAGAATGGGGCCATGGCTTCATTGGTACATTCGAATCCGGCTTCACCCAAGGCACCATCGGCGTCGGTGTCGACGCCATTGGCCTGCTAGGTGTCAAGCTGGACACAGGCCGAGGCCGCAACGGCAACGGCCTGTTCCCCACAAGCGATGATGGCCGCGCTCAGGATGATTACTCAGAAGCTGGTGCCGCAATCAAGTTCCGCGCATCCAATACCGTGCTCAAGTACGGCACCCAATTCGTTGCTCTACCCGTATTCTCAACAGATGACAGCCGCCTTCTGCCCGAGACCGCCGAAGGGTCTCTGATTACTAGCAGCGAAATCGAAGGCTTGGAACTGAATGCTGGCCGCTTCACAGGCCTGAACGGTCAAGCAGCCACAGCCAGCGATAGCGCCAACGGCGGCGCGCTTGAAAGCATCAACCTCCTGGGTGGTACTTACGCAATCAGCGATGCGCTGAGCGCTTCTCTGTACTACTCCGACGTAGAAGTCCATGAGGCGGCGGACTACGAGAAGTTCTACGGCAACCTCAATTACAACATGGAGCTTGGGGCTGATCAGTCGCTGGCTTTCGATTTCAACATCTACAAGTCCGACGTTGATGCTGCGGATAGCGACAACACCATCTGGAGCTTGGCTAGCACATACAGCTTTGGTGCTCACGGCCTCACCGTGGCTTATCAGCGCTCAAGCGGCGACGCAGGTTATGGATACGGCGTGGATGGCGGCGGTACCGTGTGGCTTGCCAACTCGGTTCAGTACTCCGACTTCAACGGTGAAGACGAGAAGTCCTGGCAGGCGCGTTACGATCTGAACATGGCTTCATACGGTGTGCCGGGCCTGAGCTTCATGACCCGCTACATCAGCGGTTATGACATCAGCACCCCAACCGGTACCGGTGAAGAGCGCGAATGGGACGTTGAAGCCAAGTACGTCGTACAAGAAGGCGCAGCTAAGGACCTTTCGCTTCGCCTCCGCCATGCCAAGTACTGGTCGGACTCGGATTACGCGCCAGTCTACGAGAGCTCAGATCTCACAGATGTACGCCTGATCGTCGAGTACCCGCTGAGCATCCTGTAATCCAGGTCACTCAGTTGTAACTCGCGTTAAAAAAGAAGCCCGGCACCCGCCGGGCTTCTTTTTTTCACTCCAATCACCTTTCCCTAACCATTCTGTACGCCACACTGCGACCGCCGTACAATGCCGAGCCAAATTCCGCTCTGCAAGGACACAACGGCCACATGCGCACCAGTCAGTTCCTGCTCTCGACCCTCAAAGAAACGCCTTCCGACGCCGTCGTCATCAGCCATCAGCTGATGCTGCGAGCCGGGATGATTCGCAAGTTGGCTTCGGGCCTCTATACCTGGATGCCAATGGGGTTGCGCGCTCTGCGCAAGGCCGAAGCCATCGTTCGCGACGAGATGAACAAGGCCGGCGCGCTGGAAGTACTGATGCCTGCCATCCAGCCAGCTGAACTCTGGCAGGAATCCGGGCGCTGGGAGCAGTACGGCCCCGAACTGCTGCGAGTGAAAGATCGTCATGACCGAGAGTTTTGTGTTGGTCCTACCCACGAAGAAGTCATCACCGACCTGGCGCGCAACGAGCTGAACAGCTACAAGCAGTTGCCGATCAACTTCTATCAGATTCAGACCAAATTTCGCGACGAAATCCGCCCACGTTTTGGGCTGATGCGTGGCCGTGAATTTCTGATGAAGGACGCCTACTCCTTCCATGCGGACCAGCAGTCGCTGCAGGAAACCTATGACCGCATGCATCAGGCGTACTGCAATATCTTCACTCGTCTGGGTTTGAACTTCCGACCTGTGCAAGCTGATACCGGGTCGATCGGCGGCACTGGCTCGCATGAATTCCACGTGTTGGCTGACTCCGGCGAAGACGATATCGCCTTCAGCGACAGCTCCGACTACGCGGCGAACATCGAGAAAGCCGAGGCGATCCCGCGTGAGGCCGAGCGCGGCGCCGCTACAGAAGAGCTGCGCCTGGTGGATACGCCGAATTGCAAGACCATTGCAGCCTTGGTTGAGCAATTCCAGCTTCCAATTGAAAAAACCATCAAAACCCTGCTTGTGCGGGGTACTGAGAAAGGCCAGCTGGTCGCATTGATCGTTCGTGGCGATCATGAACTGAACGAAATCAAGGCTGGGAATCTGGCACAGGTCGAAAGCCCGCTGGTATTCGCGACAGAGGCTGAGATACGCGACACCATGGGCGCTGGCCCTGGTTCTCTGGGCCCGCTGAACCTGCCGATTGCCTGCATCATTGATCGCTCGGTCGCGCTGATGAGCGATTTTGCGGCAGGCGCCAACCAGGAAGACAAGCATTATTTTGGTGTCAACTGGGAGCGAGACTTGCCGCTACCGGAAGTTGCGGATATTCGAAACGTGGTTGCAGGCGACCCAAGCCCAGACGGACTCGGCACGCTGATCATCAAGCGCGGCATCGAAGTTGGTCACATCTTCCAGCTGGGCACCAAATACAGTGAAGCGATGAACTGCAGCGTAATGGGTGAGAATGGCAAGCCGGTCATTTTGACCATGGGCTGTTATGGCATCGGCGTATCGCGGGTCGTGGCAGCGGCGATAGAGCAGAACTACGACGACCGCGGGATACTCTGGCCCGAGGCGCTGGCCCCGTTCCAGATCGCTCTGGTCCCGATGAAATACGATAACCCGGCTGTTCGTGAAGCGACCGATAACCTGTATGCCGAACTCACCGCAGCCGGCTACGAAGTGCTGCTGGACGACCGTGACAAAAAGACTAGCCCCGGCGTCAAATTTGCCGATATGGAGTTGGTGGGGATTCCGCACCGCATCGTTGTGGGCGATCGCGGACTTGCCGATGGCACACTGGAATACAAGCATCGTAGAGATGCCGAAAGCCAGGCCATTCCCGCCGCTGACATCATTGAGTTCATCAACTCTCGCGCCAATCGCTAACGGACATCATGCTCAACCGAAGTGTTTCAATCTGCGCCACGCTTAGCGTGGCGCTTTTCATGAGTGGCTGCGCCAATCAGCTGCCTCAGCGCAGCGAACACGAAGCCCGTACCGAGCGCAAGTTGCTAGACCACAGCCTGCGCATAGAAGTGGGAGCTCCCCTGCTGGAGCTGCCACAGCGCCGTATTCGCGTGCTCGACCAGAAGACTTTCGAAGTCACTGACTTCGAGGTAACCCGTCGCTATGACCGCTATACGCCGTACCAGCCATGGCGAGAGCTGTACGAGATCCCGATGGGTGCTGTCGCCGTCGTCGCGGGCGTCGGCGCCAATGTGCTGAATGTCGTATTGCTCGGCAACCTGCCTGAAAGCGCCACCCGCGACTGGATCAGCTATGGTTTCGCCGGCCTCAATCCCTTCGTCAACGTGGAATCCAACGGTCGCTCGCAGCAGAATTTGGCCAGTATCGACGAGCAGCGTCGGGACGCCCGGCTTGAGTATTCCAGCTTGCCCTGGGCTGACCGTCCTGTGCTGGTAATGGCTGGCAACCAAACCCATGAATTAAGCACCGACCGTAATGGTGTGCTGCGCCTGAATCTGCTGGATGGACCCTTCGCCGATCAGGACATCAGCCAGGTTGGCAAACTTCAACTTCAGGTCGAGGACCCGCAGGACGCGACTCGTGCCGACGCCATGCTGCTGGTCAGCAGGAGCCTGCGTGGCAAGCTTCTCGAAGCTCACGACCTAATCTTCAATGACCTGGAAGGCGATGACGTCAGTGAGTGGGTGCATCGTGTCAAACGCCTATCGGAGCTCGGTCTCGAAGAAGAGGCCAGCGAGCTCGAGCTAAGCCTGATCGAGTTGACCCGCAACGATCCCGATCTGCAGCAGGAATTCCTTCACAGCCTCATGCAGGACGCTGGGCGCCAAGCTCGCGATCCGGGCGAAGACGACTAGACGCACCATGAAAGTGCTTTTCTGCCTCGGGCTGTTGGCTTTGATTGCCGCCTGGCCGGCGTACGCAGCCGTTCGCCAGGCACCAGAGCCGGAGTTGCGTGCATTGATGCAGCGCACCGTAGCCGAAGCCGAAAGCTTTCAGGATCGCTTCGACGCAGAAGTCTGGCTGCTGGACATGTCGACCCGTCTGAAGCGATATGTCTCAGATCCACAGGAGCGTTTGACGCTGTTACGCCTGGTCCATCAGGAAGCGAGTAAGGCGGGGCTGAAACCGGACATTGTGCTGGCGCTGATTCACGCCGAGAGTCGCTTCGACCGTTTCGCCATCTCCAGCGTTGGCGCACAAGGCATGATGCAGGTGATGCCTTTCTGGAAAGCCGAGCTAGGGCGCCCACAGGACAATCTCACCGATAACGCCACGAATCTTCGCTATGGCTGCACCATCCTCAGCTATTACCTGAAGAAGGAAAACGGAGATATGAACCGGGCTCTGGCACGCTACAACGGGAGCCTCGGCAAGCATCACTACCCGGCGAAGGTGATCGGCTTCTGGCAGGACTTCTGGTACGTGAGGCCCTAGCGCACCAGCGCGGGTCAATTACTTCTGCTGCAGCTTTTCCAGGCGAGCCAGCAGCCCTTCTGCCGTTTGCTCGCCGACCAGGCTATCCCGCACCTTGCCATCAGCGTCAACGATGTAGGTGACCGGCAGTACCGCACTGCGCGGCAGGTCAAGCCGCTCGGCGGGGTCGACGCTCAACACCCTGAACTCGATGCTCAGCGCTTTCGCCGCCTCAGACAGCTCATCTCCCTGCAGCCCATCGAAATTCACCCCAAGAACCGTAATGTCATCCCTGGATTCATCCAGTGCATTCAGTTCAGGTATCTCGGTCCGACAGGGGCCGCACCATTCGGCCCAGTAATTGATAAGCAACCATTGATCATTCAATTGCTGAGTGGTGACTGCAGCTCCGTGCTGGTCAGGGCCCCAATCCTCTGAGCAGCCGGTCAATATCAGGCCGGCAAGCAGACCGAGCAATCCTAATGGTCGATTCATCGTCTCTTTTCCTTGTACTAGGCTGATTCAGTCCCGCCGCGCCTGCAGCCAATCCGCCACGCTGCCACCAAACAGACTGGACTGTTCCTTGCGCAACAGCTCAAGGGATTGCCGCAACGTGGGATACCAGGGCTCGTCCAAGTGCTCGGGCAAACCCTGCCTGCCCGAGAGAGGCCAGGGATTGCAGCGCATAAGTTGATCGAAGCTGTAGTGATTCAGGTCGCGGCATAACACCCACCCCGAAGAGCCTGTCCTGCAGACGAGCTGTTCGCGCTCGAAAAACTCAAGGATTTCGTCCCACTCGTCTTCCGGTAGCTGCCAACCGCTTCGATGTGCATCACGCAAGCGCACTTCGCGCCCGGCCTGCTGGCTCTCGAACAGCACCCTCAACAAACCAAGCATGACCAGCAGGCGCGGCACCGAGCGCCGCCGCCACTGCTGTGACGAAGACATGCCACACACCAACTCCGCGCCAAAGAGCACGATCATCCAGGACAGATAGACCCAGAGCAGGAACAGCGGAACCGCCGCGAAGGCACCATAGATCAGCTGATAGCTGGGGAAATAGCTGACATATAGACCGAACAACTGCTTGGCGGCCTCGAATAGCACGGCAGTGAAAACGCCGCCAACCAAAGCATGCCTCAAGGGCACACGGGTGTTCGGGACTGCTGCATAGATAAGCGTGAACGCAGCGACGCTGAGCACCAGCGGCATCCCCTTCAGAACAGTACGCGCGCCAATCAGCGCGTGCGGGCCGGAAATCATCGACAGCGAGGTGATGTAGGTGCTCATGGCGAAGCCAGCACCAAGCAGCAGAGGCCCAAGGCTGAGAATGGCCCAGTACAGCAAAAAGCTCGAGATGCCACGTCGCGGCTGGCGCACTCGCCAGATGACATTGAACGCTTTCTCGATGGTGAGCAGCATCATCAGTGCTGTCGCCATGAGAAACCCCACGCCGAACCAAGTCAGTTGCCGCGCCTGATCGGTGAACGCGACGAGATATTCCTGAATCGTTGCGCCAGTGGAAGGGATGAAGTTGCTGAAGATGTACATCTGGATCTGCTCACCCACCCCTTGAAATGCGGGGATCGCCGAGAGCATGGCGAAGGTGACGGTCATCATCGGGACCACCGCGAACAGCGTGGTATAGGTCAAGGCGGCGGCGCTGTGTGGGCCGCGGTCCGCCAGAAAGCGCTGCACCAGAAAACGGCCAAACTCTACAAAATCCTTGATCCGCTGCTGCATTCCATCCCCTCGGTGGCATTGCGATTGTCGAGACCTACGTCGCAGGCTTATGACAAGCGAAAGCCTACCTTGGCAGACAGTCGTCTGCGAGCAGCGTTTCAGGCCTTGCCGGATTGAAGGGTAGAATGGCCGCCAATACTGGCGCGAAGTAACCCCTGATGACCGAACTGACGCTTTATCACAACCCACGCTGCTCGAAATCGCGAAACGCACTGGAACTGCTCGAACAGCGTGGCCTGCCCCTGACCATCGTCCGCTATCTGGAAACCCCACCCTCAGCAGCTGAACTGGAGCAGATCGTTGCCCTCCTCGGCATCGATCCACGGCAGCTGCTGCGGACAGGGGAAGATGAATACAAGGCGCTCAACCTGGCCGATCCAGCCCTGACGGACGATGAAATCCTCAACGCCATGGCGGCACATCCGAAGCTGATCGAGCGCCCCATCCTGATTGCAGGCAATACTGCCGTCATCGGCCGCCCGCCTGAAAAAGTGTTGGAGATATTGCCATGAGTACGGCTTACGTTCTGGTGCTGTATTACAGCCGCCACGGCGCTACTGCGGAAATGGCGCGTCAGATAGCCCGAGGCGTCGAGCAAACGGGGCTTGAGGCTCGGCTGCGCACTGTGCCATCCGTATCTACCGAGTGCGAAGCAGTAGCGCCCACAATCCCCGAGCAGGGCGCGGTCTACGCCACTCTTGATGACCTGAAAAATTGTTCAGCCCTGGCGCTTGGAAGCCCTACGCGCTTCGGCAACATGGCAGCTTCGCTAAAATATTTCCTCGATGGCACCAGTGGGCTCTGGCTAACGGGAGAACTCGTCGGAAAACCCGCCGGAGTCTTTACCTCAACCTCGAGCTTGCACGGTGGCCAGGAGACGACGCTGCTTTCCATGCTGCTGCCGTTGCTGCATCACGGAATGCTTGTGCTGGGCCTGCCCTATAGTGAGAACGCGCTGCTCGAGACCCGAGGTGGCGGCACCCCTTACGGGCCGAGCCACCATGCTGGAGCAGACGGTAAGCGCCTGCTGGACGAGCACGAAATCAGCCTCTGTCGCGCACTGGGCCAACGCCTCGCGCAAACAGCCAAGCGCCTGGAGAATTCCCGTGGCTAGAAAGCCCAAGCCCCTTCCTTCGCTCGATTGGCTGACGCCTCGTGTGAAAATCAGCCGCGCGATCAGCCTGGCTAGCTTCATTGGCCTCGCGGCATTATTGCTCGTCTGGAATCTGGCATTCGCCGACCTTCATGGCGCACGCACCTGGGTCGTTGTAGGCATTCAATTGATCCCGCTGTTGCTGGTCGCCCCGGGGATGATCTCGGGCAGCCCGCGAGCCCACGCCTGGACCTGCTTTATCGTTAACCTTTACTTTATTCAAGGCGTACTGGCTGCGATCAATCCGGCCCGGATGGTTTATGGCTGGCTCGAGGCGATCATCAGCCTGACGCTGTTCATCAGCGCCCTCCTCTATACCCGCTGGGCTTATCAATACGGGCGCAAAGCGGCTGGGGAGAGCTGAGAAAGTCGCACGCACGTGACTCATTCGGCTTGCGCTGGGCTGGGCTTTAGATTCAGAGATTACAGGTGGAACGTCCACCCTCAATGCCAGACGAACTACCAGCCGAGCGTCTCTTTGAGAAAAGGGATGGTCAGCTTGCGCTGAGCCTGTAGCGACGCCTGGTCCAACCGATCGAGAAGCTCGAACAACGCACTCATGCTACGGGCGCCGCGGGTGAGGATGAAACGCCCGACATCATCCGGCAGGTTCAGACCACGGCGTGAAGCTCGAAGCTGCAGCGCCCGCAGCTTGTCTTCGTCGGAAAGCTCCTGCAGTTGAAACACCAGCGCAAGACTCAGGCGAGACTTGAGATCCGGTAGTTGCACGGCGATTTCGCGTGGCGAAGCGTCGGCAGCAAGCAGCAGACGCCTGCCACTGTCGCGCAGGCGGTTGAAAAGATGAAACAACGCTTCTTCCCAGATCGGATCGCCTGCAATTGCGTCCAAATCATCCAGACAGACCAGCTCGCTCTGCTCCAGATTGTCCAACAGCGCCGGACCATATACGGCCACCTCGGCCAGTGGCAGATAGACCGCCCGCTCACCGCGCTGCTCGACGCGCAGGCAAGCGGCCTGCAGCAGGTGACTGCGCCCGACACCGGTGTTGCCCCACAGATAGATCAACTCGTCGGACCAGCCCGCCTCTGGCGAGCAGACTCGCTCGACATAACCCAGCGCCGCAGCGTTGGCGCCCGGGTAGAAGTTGGCGAATGTGGCATCGTCGCGAAGGCGGATACCGAGGGGAAGCTGAATGGGTTTCATGGTTGGCGAGTGGGATCTACCGGCGGCTCAGCGTAAAGGTCGGAGAGTTTATAGAGATCATGAACATGGCGCAGTAGAACCATGATCACGGCCGCTACTGGCAGCGCCAGCAGCACGCCGGTAAACCCGAACAGCTGCCCACCCGCCAGCACCGCAAATATGACTGCTACCGGGTGCAGACCGATCCGGTCACCGACCAACAGCGGCGTCAGCAGCATGCCTTCGAGCATCTGACCCACGGTAAACACCGCGGCGACACCCAGCAGTGGGTAGGGCTCCAGGCCAAACTGGAACAACACAGCGATCACAGCAGCGCCTATGCCCACCACGAACCCCATGTACGGCACGATACTCGCGAGGCCGGCGAGAACACCGATCAATAGCCCCAACTCGACCCCGACCAGCATCAGTCCAGCCGAATACACGATGGCCAGCGCCAGCATTACCAACAGCTGGCCCCTGAGAAAGGCGCCGATCACCTCATGACATTCTCGCATCAGCGCCATGACCGTTTCCTCGCGACGCCGCGGCAACAGTGTCCGCAACTTCGCCATGATCAGATCCCAGTCGCGCAACAGGTAAAAGCAGACCACCGGCACGAGCAATAGATTGGCAAGCCACGCCAGCAGCGCAATGCTCGAAGCGGTCGCCTGGCTCAGAATCACAGCCACGACATCCTTGGTGCTGCCGAGATTCGACGAAAAGGCACTCTTGATCTGATCGAAACGCCAGAACTCATCCTCCAGACCGAAGCGCACCTGCACCCAGGGCAGCGCCGTCAGCTGGAGCCAGTCGAGCCCCAGAGGCGCCAGCTGATACAGATGCATGAGCTGCTTGCCCAGCATTGGCACGAGCACCAAAAGCAGCACCAGACACACCAGACTGAACAACGTAAAAACCACTACCACGCCCCAGGTTCGGGACATACGGCAGCGCTCCAGCCGGTCGACCAAGGGGTCCCCCAGATAGGCCAGCAGAATCCCGACAAGGAACGGCGCAAGGATTGGAGAAAGCTGATAAATCAGCCAGCCAAGCAGCAACAGCGCCGCCAGCCAGAGCCAGCGGTTGGTATGAGAGATGGTCATGTTCAAGACGCCGTGCTCCGGTTGGTACGATCCATAGGGCCACTGCAGATAAGAAGATCAGCGGCCGCGAGCGCCCGAGATGCAGGCGCTCGCTCCGTTTTGTGGGATTTTCGGCGGCACAGATAGGGTGGCATGCTGATACGCAACCTTACCAACGGTAGCGCAGCACCTCACCCCTATCCTCCGGCTGAGATTGCCGCGACTCAGCCTCGACCCGGGCATCTGCAGCAGCTTGATCGTCAGCCGGTTGAGAGGCGGCATTACCGGCCGACGTATCTTCGCTACCGGCCTCGGTCACGACTTCAGGCTCGTCGCCGCTGTTGGTCTGGGCATCAACCTCATCGGCGGGCACTTCCTGCAAGCGCGCCAATGAGAGTTGTGCCTTGAGCTGATCCTGACTTGCACGCAGGCGATACACCAGCCGGTCACTTTCGACACGCTGCAACTGCGCCCCGAATGGCTCCAGCAAACGGTCCAGCTCGGCAAAACGCGACACATCGGCACCGAGGACTTCGAGTGTGATTTCCGACGTCGCGCCTGGCGCCACCCGATACTGTGGAGCCAGAAAGCTACTAACGGCCAACATCACCTGGTCGGCGACGGCAGCCCGGCTTTCTCCGCTCACTTTGCCTTGCGATTGCTTGTCACCCACCCAAAGGCGCCAGTTAGCTCCCCAGTTTTCGTCAGACTTTTGGGCAACCACAGCGAGCAGTCCATCCGCATCATAGCGGTCGGAAATTTCGCGAAGCCCTTGCGGTTCTTTGGCGCTGACGGTGTCGGCGGTGGCTGCGAGCTGCTCGCTGAGATCGGCCAGGGGAAGCCGCAACGGCAAGCCGCGATGTTGGGCAGCCGCTTGCAATGTGGCGGCGCCCTCCTGGGCATCACCGACAAGCTGCGAGCCATCCGCCGACTCCGTCAGCCACCACGTCAGAATGCTGGGCCGGTCGGCGCCCCACAATGACAGGCCGGCTAAGCGAAGGGCGCGCTCGGTAGTTGTCGGGTCGAAGCTTACGACTACAGCATTGTCTTCGTAGGAATAACGGCTGACCAGCTGTTGCGGGTCCTTACGCAGTTGTACTACAGCGTCCTGGTCCGCTTGGGCTTCCCCGGTAAGACGCAGCACGAGGGTATCGAGCGCCTTGCGCAGCGCCTCTTCCCGCTCTTCGGGCTGCTGGCTGGCCACAGGTTCGCGCACCTTATATAGATCGCTGAGAGGCGCCGCCATGCCGTGAGCGGAAACGACCGCGCAACACAGGGCTAGAAGACGGGGAATAAAGCGCATGCGGATACTCGCTGGCTGGCCGGTCATCGGGAGCCTGTCGGTCGTGTGGCGACAACCGAGTACGGCTACGGTGGGTGAAGCGTTATACCTTAAACAGGCGTCTGAAGCGGGGCAACCACCGTACGGGCGCCTTGCGGGCGCCGCAGCAAAAGCTGAAAGGGTTTCGGTGCTCCTTATACGACGGCCAGGTGCGCGGGATGGTCGCTATGCGGCAAGCCTGATAAAATCGCGCGCTTTCCGCAGACCGGTCCGACGCCCTCTCCGCATCGAGACAACAATCTTGTCCCACCGGTCGCCCCGCACTCTCCTCACAGGTCCGGATTATGAGCAAGCAACCCTCCATCAGCTACAAGGACGCCGGCGTCGACATCGACGCAGGCGAAGCGCTGGTCGAACGCATTAAGGGCGTGGCCAAGCGCACTGCGCGTCCTGAAGTCATGGGCGGGCTGGGCGGCTTCGGCGCGCTCTGCGAAATTCCTGCAGGCTACAAGCAACCGGTACTGGTCTCTGGCACCGACGGCGTGGGCACCAAGCTGCGCCTGGCGTTGAACCTGAACAAGCACGACAGCATCGGGCAAGACCTGGTCGCGATGTGCGTCAACGACCTGGTGGTCTGCGGCGCAGAGCCGCTGTTTTTCCTCGACTACTACGCGACCGGCAAGCTCAACGTCGATATCGCCGCCACCGTAGTCACCGGTATCGGCGCCGGCTGCGAGCTGGCTGGCTGCTCGCTGGTAGGCGGTGAAACCGCGGAAATGCCTGGCATGTATGAAGGCGAGGACTACGACCTCGCCGGCTTCTGCGTGGGTGTAGTGGAGAAAAGCGAAATCATCGACGGATCGAAGGTCTCGGCCGGCGACGCACTGATCGCCCTCCCCTCGTCCGGTCCGCACTCCAATGGCTATTCGCTGATTCGCAAGATCATTGAAGTCGCTGGCACCGATATCGAGACAACTCAGATCGATGGCAAACCGCTCACCGAACTCTTGATGGCGCCGACCCGTATCTACGTCAAGCCGCTACTCAAGCTGATCAAAGAGACAGGCGCCGTGAAAGCCATGGCACACATCACCGGTGGTGGCCTGCTGGACAACATCCCGCGGGTACTCCCAGAAGGCAGCCAGGCGGTGATCGATGTCGCCAGCTGGCAGCGTCCGGCCGTGTTCGACTGGCTGCAACAGCAAGGCAATGTCGACGAACATGAAATGCACCGCGTGCTGAACTGTGGCGTGGGCATGGTCATCTGTGTAGCCCAGGGCGAAGTAGAGAACGTACTCGCGAACCTGCGCAGTTCCGGCGAAAGCCCGTGGCTAATCGGTCAGATCGCTTCAGCCGCCGATGCTGGCGAACGTGTCGTACTGAACAACCTGAAAAGTCACTGATGAGTGCTGCCTGCAACGTTGTGGTGCTCATATCAGGGTCTGGCAGTAACCTGCAGGCCCTGATCGATAGCCTCGGCGAAGACAACCCCTTGCACATTAGTGCCGTTGTTTCGAACCGAGCAGAGGCGCTAGGACTGCAACGGGCCCAGGCTGCTGGAATCGCCACTCACGTGGTGCAGCACCGGGACTTCGCTGATCGGGAAAGCTTCGATGCGGCCCTGATGGAGACCATCGACGCGCATCAGCCGCAACTCGTCGTGCTGGCCGGTTTCATGCGCATCCTGACCCCCGGTTTCGTGCGCCACTACCAAGGCCGCCTGCTCAACATTCACCCCTCTCTGCTGCCCAAGTACAAAGGCCTGGATACTCATCGCCGTGCGCTTGAAGCCGGTGACCGGGAGCACGGTTGCAGCGTGCATTTCGTCACAGAGGAACTCGATGGCGGCCCTGTAGCGGTCCAGGCAGTGCTGACGATCGAAGCCGACCAAAGCATCGGCGCGCTCACCGATCGGGTGCATGCAGCCGAGCACATCATTTACCCACTGGCCGTTCGCTGGTTCGCCGATGGCCGCTTGCGCCTTGCCGAGCAAGGCGCGATGCTGGATGGCGCTCCCTTGCCGGCTACCGGCCACCTGTTAAGACTCTAGGAGATTTTATGCGTTGCGCCTTGCTGCTCGCTCTTGCCGTACTGGCCCTGCCGGTTCAGGCACTTGAGCTCAAGCCCTTCTCCGCCAGCTATACCGCAGACTGGAAGCAGGTGCCCGTTAGTGGCACTGCCCAGCGGAGCCTGGTGAACCTTGAAGGCGATACCTGGGAGCTGGACTTCGAAGCCTCCATGTTGGTGGCCAGCCTGAACGAACGCAGCACTTTCAAGGTGGAGGGCGAAACGCTCGTCCCGCAGAAGTACCGCCTCAAGCGCAGCGGACTCGGCAAGGGCAAGGCTATAAAGCATGACTTCGACTGGTCGGCCAAACAGGTCGTCGGCGAGGACCGTGGCGACCCTGTCAAACTGCCGCTCAATCGAGGCCTTCTCGACAAATCCACTTACCAGATCGCGCTACAGCATGCCGTGGCCACTGGCGAGAAAAGCATGAGCTATCAAGTCGTCGATGGCGATGAGATCGAAACATACGACTTCCGCGTGCTCGGCGAAGAAAAGGTCAATACCAAGGCCGGACAGGTAGATGCGATCAAGGTCGAGCGCGTGCGTGACCCGACTCAGAGCAAGCGCCAGACCATTCTGTGGTTCGCCACCGACTGGGATTACCTGCTGGTCCGACTGCACCAGATCGAGAAGGACGGGAAGGAATACCAGATCATGCTGCAAGAAGGCACTGTTGCCGGCAAGAACGTAAAAGGTGACTGACTCCGGCTGCGCCAGCCCGCTGGCGCAGTAATCCCGCCGCAACGCCGAGCCCGCTCATGACCTCTTCCCGCACCTTGCTGTTCGCCCTGCTGCCCCTGTTCGCCGGTTGCCAATCATTGCCTTGGAGCACTGAGCCCACCCGGCAAGCGACCGAGCGGCTGCAGGGCGAAATCACACGTAACGATGGCACGCTGGTGATGCGCACCTGTCAGGGGCAACGGCAAGTGGAATTGCTCGACGGCGCAGGCACTGGATTGCCGGACGACGCCATGATGCTGGCCGACGGCGAGCCGCTTTTCGGCGACGTACGTGGACGGCTGGACACACGGAGTGACGGCGCCAGCGAATTGCATCTGACCCAGGTCTATCGTCTGCAGAACGAAGGTCAGGGGTGCAATGATCACGAATTCAACGAACTGAAGCTGAGCGCCGCCGGGCACGAACCGGGATGGAACGTGCGCATCACCACCAGCGGCATGCTGCTCGAGCGTCAAGGTCAGAGTCCCCTGGCGATCCCCTATCTCGAGGAGCAGTTGCCAGGCGGTCAAACCAGCTTCAGTAGCGAAGCGAACAGCCAGCGTCTTGACCTGTGGGTGGCGCCGCAGCGCTGCGTAGACGACGCAACTGGGGCTGTGAGCCATTTGACAGCCGAGCTGCGACTCGATGACCAGACCTTGCGTGGCTGCGCCTTTTACGGCGGCGCGCGCGGCGAATGAACTTACCCGGGCGCGCTTTGGCGCGCCAATCGACGCTTCGAAGATCCCCGACCATGAATAACGCCCTGTCCTTGCTGCAGCCCTATCCGTTCGAGAAACTTCGCGCTCTGCTTGCCGACGCCCGACCGCCAGCGGAAAAGCGCCCGATTTCGCTGTCGATCGGCGAGCCTAAACACCCCTCGCCCGATTTCGTGGCGCAGGCGCTCAGCAGCAATCTCGACCAGCTCTCGGTCTACCCCACCACGCTGGGCATCCCGGCGCTGCGGGAGTCCATTGCGCGATGGTGTGAACGGCGATTCGACGTGGCAAATGGCGTCATTGATCCTGCACGGCACGTATTGCCCGTCAACGGTACGCGGGAGGCCCTTTTTGCCTTCACCCAGGCCGTGGTCAATCGCGATCCTGATGCACTGGTGCTCAGCCCGAATCCCTTCTACCAGATCTACGAAGGTGCGGCGTTACTTGCAGGAGCAACGCCTCATTACCTGCCATGTCGGCCGGAAAACGGCTTCAATCCGGATTTTGATTCGGTGACAGCAGATATCTGGAAGCGTACCCAGATCCTCTTTCTCTGCTCCCCTGGCAACCCTACTGGCGCCCTGGTGCCGATGGATGTGCTGAAGCGTCTTATCGCGCTGGCGGACGAACACGATTTCGTCATCGCTGCGGACGAATGCTACAGCGAGCTGTATTTCGATGAGGCGCAACCGCCGGCTGGTCTGCTGTCGGCATGCGCTGCGCTGGGCCGCAACGACTTCAAGCGTTGCGTTGTCTTTCACAGCCTGTCCAAGCGCTCCAACCTGCCGGGGCTGCGGTCGGGATTCGTTGCTGGCGACGCCGATATTCTCAAAGCCTTTTTGCTCTATCGCACCTACCACGGCTGCGCCATGCCGGTGCAGACGCAACTGGCAAGCATCGCCGCCTGGGACGATGAGGTTCATGTGCAGGCCAACCGACAGCTATATCGGGAAAAATTCGACGCGGTACTTGAGATACTCACTCCGGTGATGGATGTGCAGCGCCCGGACGGGGGCTTCTATCTCTGGCCAAGAACACCGGTCGATGATCAACGTTTCACACGGGAGCTGTTCGCCCAGGAACATGTGACGGTTGTGCCCGGCTCGTATCTGTCGAGGAACGTCAATGGTTTCAGCCCTGGCGCTAACCGCGTCCGAATGGCGCTGGTCGCACCGCTGGCCGAGTGCATCGAAGCGGCCCAGCGTATTCGTCATTTCATCGAAACGCTCTGATTGAACTGCCGGACGCCATGGCGTCCGGTTGTCCTTCAGGCAATGCCTGGCGGAATCATGTCCTTGCCGTAATCGCGCAGCTTTTCCAGATTCTCCGGCTTCATATGCTCCGGAATGTCTGCCTTGGTTTCGTCCTGCTTGTCGTTTTCATCGACGTTCGGCTTTTCCGATTCGCTCATGACTACCTCCGTCAGATCGCATTTTCTTCCCAGATCAGCTCACCTTCTTCGCTGACCTCACGCACTTTGGTCAAGGCCGCCTCGGCGGCCACATCGGCCTCAGACGCCAGGTCGTAGCGGCGACCGTTGGCTACCTTGAAAACCTGGGCATTCTCATCAGTGCCGCGGCGTTTGACGGCGATCACCGCCTCGAACGCATCGTCAGCCGGTACTGCCGACGATATGGCTTCGTAATTTTCAAAATGTTTGCGTGCCATGAATGCCCCTCATCGTTGCGATTGTCATCTGTGGACAACAGCACAAGGGTAAAAGGTCTGAACAGGGACATGAGCAGCTGAACCGCTCGGCGTACTGAAGACTCCCATCTGTACGGCCAGCCAGGGGAGATACGGGAATGCCCATGAATGAAACATATACCGCTCACGCACCCACACGCGCCGATGTGGATATGCTCGAAGGCGTTACGTTGCTGGAGTTTGGCACCGCCTGGTGCGG
The DNA here is from genome assembly GCF_024448895.1 of Stutzerimonas stutzeri. GTDB lineage: Bacteria > Pseudomonadota > Gammaproteobacteria > Pseudomonadales > Pseudomonadaceae > Stutzerimonas > Stutzerimonas stutzeri_Q. The sequence goes on along the minus strand of NZ_JAMOIC010000004.1, from coordinate 274,025 downwards.
CCATTGCCGCGCGGCGCAGGCTCCATTGGCAAAGGTGCTGGCCGACCGGGATCTTCGCCACCTTAAGATCGAGGATGGCCCCGGCCGTCCGCTTGGCCGCTCGTTTCGCGTCAAACTCTGGCCAACGCTGATTCTGATGCGACATGGCGAGGAACTTGGGCGGCTGATCCGCCCGACCAGTGCGCAGCCTATCGAAGAACTGCTGCACAAGGCTGACGCTGCGTCGAACTGAGCTGACAACTGCCATGAGTGGTAGCGGCGCCGCCGGCTGTCAGCAGGCTTCGCCTCATCGTGGCATAATCCGCGGCCCAGTTTGTCCGGAGAGCCTGGAGCCTGTCATGCCCGATCAAAACAAAGGTCTGTGCCTATATGGCATAAAGGCGTGCGACACGATGAAAAAGGCCCGTACCTGGCTCGACCAGCAGGGACTAAGCTACGAATTCCATGACTATAAGAGCGCCGGCATAGACCGCGCCCACCTGGAAGCCTGGTGCAATGAACATGGCTGGCAGACCGTACTCAACCGTGCTGGCACCACCTTCCGCAAGCTGGACGATGTGCAGAAATCCGATCTGGATCAGGCCAAAGCCATCGAGTTGATGCTGGCGCAGCCATCGATGATCAAACGCCCGGTGCTCGATCTGGGTGAAAAGACGCTGATCGGTTTCAAGCCAGATACCTACGCTGCCGAGCTGGCGGCCAAGAACTGATACCCGCTCGCCTGAACGAGCGCGAATGATTAAAAGGATTCCCCATGAGCAACTCTCTATTCAGCGTGGCGTTCGGCGTCGGCACTCAAAACCGTCAGGGCAACTGGCTCGAAGTGTTCTACGCACAACCCATGCTGCGGCCCGCAGGCGAACTCGTCTCGGCCATCGCCCCGCTGCTGAAATATGAAGGCGGCAACCAGGCAATCAGCATCACCACCACTCAGGCGGCACAGCTGGCTGATGCAGTCAAATCCATTGACAGCGTTCAGCACGCGCTGCTTACCCGGCTTGCGGAAAGCCAGCGTCCATTGGTGGTCACCCTGCTAGCAGATGACTCCGCACTGACCTCCACGCCGGAGGCATACCTTAAGCTCCACCTGATTTCTCATCGCCTGGTCAAGCCTCATGGCCTGAACCTGACGGGCATCTTCCCGTTGCTGCCCAACGTAGCCTGGACCAACCAGGGCGCGGTTGACCTTGGCGAATTGGCCGAGCGCCAGCTGGAAGCACGCCTAAAGGGCTACCTGCTGGAAGTTGTCTCGGTCGACAAATTCCCCAAGATGACCGACTACGTAGTCCCAGCTGGCGTGCGTATCGCTGACAGCGCGCGTATTCGCCTCGGCGCTTATGTGGGCGAAGGCACCACCGTCATGCATGAAGGTTTCATCAACTTCAATGCTGGCACCGAAGGCCCGGGAATGATCGAAGGTCGCGTCTCGGCCGGCGTGTTCGTCGGTAAGGGCTCAGACCTGGGCGGCGGCTGCTCGACCATGGGCACGCTTTCCGGCGGCGGCAACATCGTGATCTCGGTGGGCGAAGGCTGCCTGATCGGCGCGAATGCCGGCATCGGCATCCCGCTGGGTGATCGCAACACCGTGGAGTCCGGCCTGTATATCACTGCGGGCACCAAGGTGAATCTGCTCGACGAGCAAGGCGAACTGGTCAAGGTGGTCAAGGCGCGCGAGCTGGCGGGGCAGACCGACCTCCTGTTCCGCCGTAATTCGTTGACCGGCGCAGTCGAATGCAAGACGCACAAGTCCGCAATCGAGCTGAACGAAGCGCTGCACGCGCATAACTAACCGCATGGCTCGAAGCTGAAAGCCCGGGGGCTGGAGGACAACGGCGCCGCTTTCAGCTCCCTGCCTCCAGCTCAAGGTTTACCGCTATGCTTTTTTCCCCCTGGCGTGCCGATTTCCCCGCCCTGGCAATCCTAGAAAGTCAGGGGCAGACCTACCTCGACAGCGCCGCCACGTCGCAAAAGCCGCAGGCGCTGATCGACGCGCTTACCGGTTACTACACTTGCGGTACCGCTAACGTCCATCGAGCCCAGCATCTGCCAGCCGAACGGGCGACGCGCGCCTTCGAGGATGCCCGCATCAAGGTAGCGCAGTGGCTCAATGCAGCCTGCCCGACTGAGATCGTCTTTACCCGGGGTGCCACTGAAGCGCTCAATCTCCTCGCCTACGGGCTCGAGCACCTGATCAAAACCGATGACGAAATCGTGATCAGTGCGCTGGAGCATCACGCCAATCTTCTGCCCTGGCAGCAGTTGGCGCGACGGCGCGGAGCCAGGCTGGTCGTATTGCCGCTCGACGCGCGAGGAGTGATCGATCTGGACGCTGCAGCCAACCTGATCGGTCCTCGCACTCGGCTGCTCGCGGTCAGCCAGCTTTCCAATGTGCTCGGCACCTGGCAACCCCTGGCCGAACTGCTGCCAATGGCCAGGCAACAAGGCGCGCTGACAATAGTCGACGGCGCTCAAGGTGTGGTGCATGGACGGCACGACATGCAGGCGCTCGACTGCGATTTCTATGTGCTTTCCAGTCACAAGCTGTATGGGCCGGAAGGCGTCGGTGCACTCTACGGCCGTGGCGAGTCATTGTTGCAGCTCAAGCACTGGCAATTCGGCGGCGAGATGGTACGCGTTGCCGATTTTCAGAGCGCGGATTTTCATGCTGCGCCACTGGGCTTTGAAGCCGGCACGCCGCCCATCGGCAGTGTCATCGGCCTGGGCGCCACGCTCGATTATCTGTCGAGGCTCGACGCTGCTGCGGTAACGGGACACGAGCAGGCACTGCACATGAAGCTTCTCGCCGGCCTGCAGGCACGTGATGGGGTGCAGCTGCTATCCGAGCCGCAGACCGCGCTGGCCAGCTTTACCGTTGAGGGCATTCATCATGGTGATCTGGCCCACCTGCTCACCGAACAGGGCATCGCCGTACGCAGCGGCACACACTGCGCGCAGCCCTTGATGAAAACCCTAGGCGTCGACGGCGCTATCCGGGTGTCACTCGGGCTGTATAACGATGGCGTCGATCTGGAGCGCTTCTTCGGCGCCCTCGATCAGGCGATGGACGTGTTGCGGTGATCGCGCTTTCCGAAGCGGCCGCCGAAACGCTGGAGAGCTTCCAGCAGGCCGCGGGCTGGGAGCAACGCGCTCGGTTGCTGATGCAATGGGGCGACCGCCTTGAGCCCCTTGCCGAGGCCGAGCGCAGCGAGCCGAACCTCGTGTCTGGCTGTGATAGCAAGCTCTGGCTGGTCAGTGATCACCAGGATGGTCGCCTGAATTTCCGCGGCACCAGCGAAGCGCGCTTGCTGCGCGGCTTGCTAGCCGTGTTGCTGGTTCGGGTAAATGGACTGGAGGGGCAAGCGCTTCAGCAACTCGACGCCACGGAGTGGTTCACCCAGCTCGGTCTGTCGCGGCAGTTGTCGCCGTCCCGCGCCAACGGAATGAGTGCGGTTCTGCAGCGGATGCGTGAGCTGGTGTCGACAGGCTGAGCCTGGCACTCAGGACCGAACACGCTCCGCCGGACGTCGTGCCCCCGCAACCAGTTTGTCCACTGCACGGGCCGCAGCCACCAGACCAAAACTGGCCGTGACCATCATCGCCGCACCGAACCCGCCCGCGCAGTCGAGCTTCACGCCCTCACCAACGAAACTCTTGCTCTGGCAGACGCCACCGTCCGGCTTGGGATAACGCAGTTGCTCGGTGGAGAATACGCAGGGCACGCTGTAGGTGCGACCCGGCGTACGCGAGAAGTTGTACTCACGCCGCAGCAGCGAGCGCACCTTTGCAGCCAGCGGGTCGTTGAAGGTCTTGTTCAGATCGGCAACTTGAATCTGCGTCGGGTCCACCTGCCCTCCCGCGCCGCCCGTGGCGATGATCTGAATCTTGCGACGCTTGCACCAGGCGATGAGCGCCGCCTTGGCCGGCACGCTGTCGATGCAGTCGATCACACAGTCCATCTGTTCGGTGATGTACTCGGCCATGGTTTCGCGAGTCACGAAGTCGGCCACTGCATGCACCACGCACTGCGGGTTGATCGCCTTGATCCGCGCAGCCATCTCGTCGACTTTCGGTTTACCTACCGCGCCTTCCAAAGCATGAACCTGCCGATTGGTATTGGTGATGCAAACGTCGTCCAGGTCGTACAGGCTGATCTCACCGACACCACTGCGCGCCAGCGCCTCGGCGGCCCAGGAACCGACGCCACCAATGCCGACCACTGCAACATGCGCCGCGGCCAGGCGCTCGAGACCGGGGTTGCCGTATAGGCGTGCGATACCGCCGAAGCGCTGATCGTCGAAAGACATGCTGATACCCAAGAAGAACGACGGGCAATTATAGGCGCTCATGCTCCCCAAAACAGAGCCTGCGCTCTGCCACCGGCCGGCCGGCCTATGGCATACGCCACCAAAGCCGGCACACGTGAAGCTGGCGCCACCACTCGACCCGCGGCAGTAACCGGGTTTTGCTTTAATATGGCGCCCTTTCCCCGCCCGCCCCGGAGCCGTGATGACCGCCGCCGCCCTCTCCCCGACCCTCGAACTCGCTTGCGAACTGATCAATCGGCCCTCGGTCACACCGCTGGACGAAGGCTGCCAGGGGCTGATGAGCGAACGCCTTGCCGCATGCGGGTTCGCCATCGAGCCGATGCGTATCGAAGACGTGGAGAATTTCTGGGCGATCCGCGGGAACGAGGGTCCCGTATTGTGCTTTGCTGGACACACTGATGTCGTCCCGACCGGCCCTCTGCAGGCCTGGCAGAACCCACCGTTTGCTGCACGCATCGACGAACAGGGAATGCTTCACGGGCGTGGCGCGGCAGACATGAAAGGCAGCCTGGCATCGATGATCGTCGCGGTGGAGCGCTTCACTGCCGAATACCCGAGTCACAAGGGGCAGATTGCCTTTTTGATCACCAGCGATGAGGAAGGTCCGGCGCATCATGGTACCAAGGCGGTTGTCGAACGCCTTCGCCAGCGCGCTCAGCGACTGGACTGGTGCATCGTCGGTGAGCCATCGAGCACCAAGCTGGTCGGCGATGTGGTCAAGAATGGTCGACGCGGCTCACTGGGGGGCACGTTGACTGTGCGCGGAAAACAGGGTCACGTGGCCTACCCGCATCTGGCCAACAATCCGATCCATCTGGCTGCACCTGCATTGGCCGAGCTGGCTGCCGAACACTGGGATGATGGCAACGCGTTCTTCCCGCCGACCAGCTTCCAGATTTCCAACCTGAACGCCGGCACTGGGGCCACGAATGTCATTCCCGGGACGCTGGAGGCGGTGTTCAACTTCCGTTTCTCGACCGAATCCACCGTCGAAGGCCTGCAGCAACGCACCGCCGCGATACTCGATAAGCACGGCCTGGATTGGAGCGTCGACTGGGCACTATCAGGCCTCCCCTTCCTGACCGAACCAGGTGACCTGCTCGACGGCGTGGCCAGAGCGATCCGCAGCGTGACCGGCCGCGAAACCACGCCATCCACCAGCGGCGGCACATCCGATGGTCGCTTTATCGCGACCCTCGGTACCCAGGTCGTCGAGCTGGGGCCAGTCAACGCGACGATCCACCAAGTGGACGAACATATCCTTGCCAGCGATCTCGATCTACTGACCGAGATCTACTACCAGACCCTGGTCAACCTCCTCGCATGCTGATCTGCCCAATCTGCCGGGGCGAACTTATCGCCCTCGACAACGGCGTGACATGCCCTGCCAACCATCGTTTCGATCGGGCACGTCAGGGCTATCTCAATCTGCTTCCCGTGCAGCACAAGAATAGCCGTGACCCAGGCGACAACCAGGCCATGGTTGAAGCACGGCGGCGGTTTCTCGATGGCGGCCACTACGCTCCATTAGCTATGCGCCTGGCGCAGCTGGCAGCCGAGCGCGCTCCGAAACGCTGGCTGGATATCGGCTGTGGCGAAGGCTATTACACGGCACAGATTGGCCAGGCACTCCCGGAAGCGGACGGCTACGCGCTGGATATCTCCCGCGAAGCGGTAAAACGCGCCTGCAAACGTGCGCCGCAGGTCGAATGGTTGGTTGCGAGCATGGCTCGCGTGCCAATGGCCGACGCCAGCTGCGAACTGCTCGCGAGTGTTTTCAGCCCTTTGGACTGGGATGAAGCCCGGCGCCTGCTCGCACCCGGCGGCGGACTGCTGCGCATGGGCCCGACCCGCGAACACCTCTGGGAACTGCGCGGCCTGCTGTACGACGAGATCCGCGAATACGATGACGAGAAACACCTGACCCTGATCCCGGACGGCATGCATCTGGCCCATAGCGAGACCTTATCTTTCGAATTGCAGCTGGACAGTGCCCAAGCTCGCGCCGATCTGCTGGCCATGACGCCGCATGGCTGGCGTGCGAGCGCAGAGCGCCGCACGGCGGTCGTCAACGCGCCACTGCGGGTGCGGGTTGCGATACGCTACGACTGGATCGAGAGAGACAGGTAAAACCCAGCTTCTGAAGCATGCGATGCACACGACAGCACTGGCACCCTTCCACGATGGGTTCCTGATCACTTCACGCCATCTACTACCCGACAAGGCCACCGCTCATGCGTCAACCGGACATCGAAATCTATCTCAGGGATGCCAGCCATGAGGCTGTCACCGAATGGCTGACCCAGGCCCTGGGCGCCTGTTCACCTTGGGAGCCCAAGGGCAAGACGTTCAAATGCAGGGCCGGCGAGGTTCCGGTGACATGGTTGCCAAAGGCGGTCGGGAAATGGCACAGCCTTTTGCTCGAGAGCGATTCAACACCCTGGGATGACGACATCGCCTGTGCCCGCGCCGCTCATCAGGTACTCGGAGTCGAGATCCGCTGCGCACCGGGTGGCTGGCAGGAAGAAGAATCGGTAGAAGACGCTGATCGTTGGATAAGCATCAGCGAGCGCGGCGAAGAGGAGATCGTCTGGCGCACGGATTGAGCTCCCTCGCCCACTAACCCGCAGCCGACGCTCCAATCAGAGGTTCTAACCTCTGCGGCCAGAGGCGCTAGCTAAATGCCCGGGTAAGCGCTGCTGGAAGATTACTCGGCGCGGCCGATCGGAAAGAAATGACCGTGGCTCCATACCCCCAGCCACTTGGCGCCATCTATCTCGCGCGGCTCCGCCAGCTCAACCAACTGATAGAAGACGTTGCGATGGATCAGCGCCTCCAGGTTGGCGCGAACATGTACGTAAGGCGCCGGTTCCTGAGTCTCGGGATCGATTTCGACCCGCATCGGATGCTCTTCACCTGCTTCGGTTTCATCACCAACATTGGTGACGAAGCGAAGAACCTGAGCCTCGCCGCTGCCCTCGGCAATCAGCTCAACCGCCACGAAAGGCGCGTCATCGACAGTGATGCCGACCTTCTCAACCGGCGTCACCAGAAAGTAATCGTCACCGTCTCGCCGAATCACGGTAGAAAAAAGCCGCACCATGGCGGGACGACCTATGGGCGTACCTTGATAGAACCAGCTGCCATCGCGCGCAATCCGCATGTCGATATCGCCGCAGAACGGCGGGTTCCAGAGGTGAACAGGTGGCAGGCCCTTATTTTTTTCTTGTGGAATCTGGCCGAGCAGATTCTCGGCTTTTCCAGCATCACTCATGTGTGCTCCTTAGCGACTCAGGCCCGTCAGGCGCCTGGCGTAGTCTCGCAACGGCGGCCCCAACAGGAGTTGCGGCGTTGCGTCATAGATGTTCCACAGCCCGCCTCGGCTACGGATTCGTGCCGTGTCGACCAGGTAGCGAGTCCCGGTCTCGAACAACATCAGCTGCACCACGCTGGTGTCCACACCGAGGCGATCGAGCGCGCGTTGATCATTGAGTTCATCGAAACTGCCTATGCGGTCATCCGCAGCGGCAAAACGGGTGTACAGCAAGTAATGGGCACCAGCAACCGCCGCCTGGTTCAATGCCTCGTCCAATCCGGCCGGATCAGGAGCGCGCCGTACCAGCGGGAAATACTCGACAAACCCCTTGAAGGCTTCTTCTGCGACAACGTTTGGTCGCGGGTAGGCATCCCCCGGCGGGACGAAGTGCCCCTGTGCGATATAGATGAAGGAGTCGGGCTGCAAGCGCCACGAAGCCGAGCGCACGGTCTCGCTGTGGTCGAGTATGCCGACGTCGCGAAGTTGATGGCGTGTACCCTCGGCCATATCGCTTACCTTCATGCAGCCGCTTAATACGAGCGCGGCTACGATAAGGCTAAACACTTTCATCTCTCGCTCCTGGCGTGACGGAAAACCGACGATTGACGTAGCAATGCAGCAAACACGCCAGTTCTGACGGTACCGTTTTCCATCGTGTGGGAAAGCCGGTGTCATCAGCTCGATACGTTGTCCTCCGAAGCAAACCGTAGCTCACGCCCATGCGTCCGATTGGCGCGACGGTATTCGAATAAACAGGCGGCGCCAAAGCACCAGCAGCAAAGTTGATGTACCCGAGCCGGGATAGACGGGTTTATTCGACGAGCCTAACGGCGAAGCGCATCCATGTTGGCGACGTTTTATCTACCGATGTTGTCTGAAATAGATACGAAGCTACCGTGAGGGGCAGTTAAGTCTGTGCTTTTTTTCTTAGGGTGTACTATCAACATAGTCCCCATCAGGTATGAGCGAGCCATGTCCACGCCAAGCGAAGAGAGCAATGAGATCGTAGCTTCTCTAACGCGTCGCGTTGGCCCTGACGCTAACACCGCAGCGGTCGCACAGACGATCATATCCATACTGCAGGACATAGACTCAGCACTGGCGCCCATCCTCGGGCCGCAAGGCGTTGCCGCGCTGTATCGCCGTAGCCTTCACCTCTGCCTATCCAACCACCCGCACCTCACCAGCGTATATGCCGAGTTGCAGGCTTCTCTGGATCTGACAGCTCTGCAGGCCCTGCTCGTTGAGCAAAGCGTAGCCGAAGCTCTGTTTTTTGGTGAAGTGTTGCTAGTTACATTCCACAAACTGCTGACCACGCTTATTGGTTCCTCGCTCACCACCCGCTTGCTTCGCGGTGTGTGGAAACCCATTTCGAGCGAAACCCCTGCGCAGGAAAAATCGCCATGAGCACCCAAAGCGACTATAAACCGTCTGGCCACCGGTGTGCCGGGGTTGGACGAAGTGCTCGGCGGAGGGTTGCCGGAGTTCTCGTTCAACCTGATCGCCGGCCCCCCAGGTTGTGGCAAAACCACCCTGGCACATCAGATGATGTTCGCCTTGGCAACACCCGAACGCCCCGCACTTTTTTTTACGATGCTAGGCGAGCCACCGCTGAAAATGCTGCGCTATCAACAGCAGTTCGAGTTCTTCGACAGCGAAGCGATCAACCAGTCGATCCGCTACATCAATCTGGCTGACGACACCCTGGCCGGAGACCTGGACGAAGTGCTGCGGCGTATCGTCAGCGAAGTCGAAAGTCATTCGCCCGCGCTGGTGTTCGTCGATTCGTTCCGTTCGGTAGTGCTGGCAAGCCAGACCCAGAACAACCCGAACAACAATCTGCCGCAGTTCGTTCAGCAACTCGGCATGCTGATGACCACTTGGCAGGCAACGACATTTCTGATTGGTGAGTACTTCACCGAAACCGATACCAACCCGATTTTCACCGTGGCCGATGGGCTGATCTGGCTGCGCCAGAGCGTTCAGCGCAATTCCATGGTTCGCAAGATGGAAATCATGAAGATGCGTGGCCAGCCGACATTGCCTGGTTTGCACACTTTCCGAATCGCCAGCTCAGGAATCAAGGTATTTGCACCCGCGGCGTCCAGTACCGTCGAGGCACCGCGAACCTTCCCTATGAAGCGCCTGAATATGGGCGTACCGCGGCTCGACGATATGCTGGGCGGCGGCCTCCCTCGGGGCTACTCACTGCTCGTGGCCGGGCCATCGGGTTCTGGTAAAAGCATTCTGGCTGCATCTTTCCTCGCAGAGGGTGTTCGCAATGGCGAAACCGGGGTCATCGCCGTATTCGAACAACGACCCAATCGCTCGCAAAATGCCACCCTTGCCGATTTGATCAAGAACGACCAAGTCGGTTTGGTCGACAGTCGTGCCCCGGACCTATCCATCGATGAAATCGTTTCTCAGCTGTTAAGCGAAATCGACAGATTGAAGGCGACCCGCGTGGTGATCGATTCACTATCGGGCTTCGAACTGGCGCTGGCACCTACCTTCCGCGAAGACTATCGGGAATCGCTTTCAAGGATGGTTACCGCACTGACCTCTGTTGGGGTGAGTGTGCTGATGACTTCGGAGCTGGAAGATCGCTACACGGACTTGCGATTCAGCCCTTACGGTACGGCGTTCCTCACCGACGCCATTATCGTCCAGTGCTATATCGAGGTGGAGAGCCGCTTGTTGCGCATCATGGCGGTGGTCAAGGTGCGCGCCAGCAGCCATTCGGATGAGTTGCGCCTGTATCGCATTGACGATAACGGACTACTGATCGGAGAGATGCTGTCGGATCAAGAAGGTCTGCTCGGAGGCCGGCCTACCCGACGGCGTCCAAGCGGGGACGAGGAGTGAACACAAACTCGTGAAAAGGATCAATGCCGACAACGCGCAAGCAAGGGCTACCGCCTCCGAGGAACTGTTCCGGCTCGGACAGCAAACCGTTGAGGCGCGCGCGGTGCTGGCGGCATTGCATAAAGAACTGAACGACACCAACGCCCAGCTCGTCGACAGTCAGCAGATGGAGCAACTGATCGAGGCCAACCAGCAATTGGTTCTGGCGACATTGCTAGCTCAGTCGGATGCAGAGAGATCGCAGCTCACACAAGCAGAGCAGCAGCTAAGTCTGGATATGCGTGAAGCCAACGAACAATTGGTTACCGCCGCCTTGAGCGCAAAAGACCTGCAAGCCTCGGCCGAATTCGCGCTGGAGCAGCAAAGAAAAGTGCTCGCGTTGGTAGCTCACGAACTACGCAATCCCCTGACACCTATCAGCCTGATTGCTGGGCGTCTGGGGCGTACGCCAAGTGAGGAGCTGCCGCGCATGCAGGCCTTGATCGAGGGGCAGGTACGCCACATGTCTCGTCTGGTAGAAGATCTGCTCGACTTGGCGCGCGCCAGCACCGGCAAGTTCCGACTCAAATGTCGCGTTGTCGATATGGTAGAGACCATCCAAGAAGCTGTGGAGCTCTGCAGTCCGGCAATGATCGCGCGCGACATACACTTGAGCACATTACTGCCTGAGGGTGTACTGGCAATAAACGGTGACCCCATGCGGCTCGCTCAGATTCTCGGAAACCTGTTAGGTAACGCCGCCAAGTACACACCGGTCGGTGGCTCGGTCAGCCTATTGGCTACTGCCGAAGGGGACATAGTGGAGATCAGCATTCGCGACAACGGCATCGGGATCACAGCAAAAGCGCTACCGTTCATCTTCGAGCCATTCGTACAGGATGTGAATGCGGTTGGTTTCGACGGCGCAGGGCTGGGCATCGGTCTCACGGTGGTGCGCGAGTTGGTCGAGGCACACGGTGGCACGGTGACCGGCAAGAGTGAGGGAAGCGGCAAAGGAACTGAGCTGGTTGTGAGGCTTCCGTTACTGAACCCTGGAGAATCGCTGCCCGACGCACAGTTGTGGTCCAAACGTCAGCCCTTTTGCTCAACGGGCATCTGACCCTTAGCGCGGCCGCATCTGTTTTCCGAAGCACATGGCGACAAAATGCCCAGCCTCACCCCACCTGGATCAGTCTCGCTTGCGCTTGTTGCCCATCCGTACGCCGATGTCCATCAGGAACTGGAAGAAGCCTTCCTGATCTTCCAGGACGTTGCTCCAGAATGGCGAGTGATACAGCGCGACAGCGCCGTGCACCAACGCCCAGGCTGCGCAATAGTGGAAATAAGGTGGTACGTCTTCGAGTTTGCCTTCCGCGATGCGCCCCTTGATCAGCTGAGTCAGGTGTTCGAAGTTCGACGCGCGGATGCGGTGAAGCTCTTCGACCATTTCCGGCACTTGATTTCCCTTCACGACCTTCTCCTCGAGACGGTCGAACAGGCGATAGCGCTGAGGGTCACCCATGCGGAATTCGAAGTAAGCACGGGACAGCGCTTCCTTGTCCTGATCCAGGCTGGGTGAGTGCAAGAGCTCATTCAGGTCGCGCTCGTAATCAAGCATCAAGCGGAGATAGATCTCGGCCTTTGATTTGAAGTGCTTGTAAATGGTGCCTTTGCCGATTCCCACCTTGTCGGCGATCATCTCGACGGTGACGCTGTCTTCCCCCTGATCAAGGAATAACTGGAGCGCCGTATCGAGAATCTCTTGTTCGCGACGGCGAAATTCGCGGACCTTACGGGATTCATTTTGCATAAGAGGCTGCGGGTTGAAATCGAAGCAGAAGATTATGCCTATTTAGTCAGAAAATGCACGGAACATCGCCCATGAGTACATTGAGTGACGAATTTCCCCAAATCGAAGGCTTGCGATACCTGAATCACGCCTCTGTTGCCCCATGGCCGCGCCGCGCAACTGAGGCCGTGATTGCGTTCGCTCAGCAGAACATGACTATTGGTGCACGCGACTACCCGCAATGGCTCACAGTCGAGAACAGGCTGCGCGAGCGCCTCGTCAGATTGCTCAACGCCCCAAGCACCGCCGATGTGGCGCTGGTCAAGAACACCTCCGAAGCGCTCTCGTTCGTGGCTTTCGGCCTGGATTGGAGGCCAGGTGACCAGATCGTCATCAGTGACGAGGAATTCCCTTCCAACCGCGTGGTGTGGGAAGCGTTGAAGCCGCAGGGAGTCGAGATCATTCAAGTCAGCCTCAAGGGCAATGATCCGGAGGGCGCACTGTTGGCGGCCTGTGGACCCAAAGTTCGCTTGTTGGCGGTCAGCGCCGTGCAGTACGCCAGCGGTTTACGGCTCGATCTGGCACGACTTGGCCAAGGCTGCGATCAACACGGCGTACTCTTCTGCATCGATGCCATCCAGCAGATCGGCGCGCTGCCCTTCGATGTCCAGAACTACCACTGCGCGTTCGCTATGGCGGACGGCCACAAATGGATGCTCGGCCCGGAAGGACTTGGTGTCTTCTATTGCCGCAGCGACCTGCGTGAGCAGCTGCGGCTACACGAATACGGCTGGCACATGCTCGAGCATGCGGGCGACTACGACCGCAGTGACTGGCAGCCAGCGGCAAGTGCGCGCCGTTTCGAATGCGGCAGCCCGAATCTGCTCGGTGCCATGGCGTTGGACGCCAGCCTTTCGCTGTTGGAAGAGATTGGTATGAGCGCCGTAGGCAAGGGACTGAGCGAGCGCATCGATCATTTTCAGCGTGAGCTGTCAGGCATGCGAGGGGTGGAGATTCTGAGCCCCACCGATCCGCACCGCCGGGCCGGGATTATGACCTTCAGAGTCAATGGCTGGGAAAACCCGGAGCTGTTCCAAAGGCTTAAGGCCGAGCAGATTGTCTGTGCGCTGCGGGGCGGCGGTATCAGGCTATCGCCGCATTTCTACACCGAATACGAGGTGATCGAGCAGTCATTGGCAATCGTCCGCAGCCTTGGCGCAAAGTGAGCGATCAAGGCGCGTGCAACTATTCCAAATCCGTTTTAAAAAGCGGCGAATCGGCCGGCAGACTTGCTCATCCCGGCCAATACTTCAGTCACTGGCCGCGCAATCCCCCCAATGCCCGGCCAGCTGAGGAAGCGAGGAACGTGACCTCATTACTCCTAATGGTCTTGACCCGGCTTCCTTAGACGCCGGGTTTTTTTTGCCTGGTGCGCAGGCCTAGCGTCTCAACCTTAAGTGGTGCGCTTGCTGAACTGCCTTAGCTTAAAGCACAGCCAGATGAACAGCGCCCAGAAAGGGATGGCAATGATGGAGGTACGCAGTCCAGGCATCGACAACATGATGACAGCGATCAAAGCCACGAAGGCTAGGCACAGGTAGTTGCTGAATGGATACCAGAAGGCTTTGAACGACGGCTCGATACCTTGCATTTGCATTGACTTGCGGAATTTCAGATGTGCCAGGCTGATCATCGCCCAGTTGATCAGCAGCGCCGCAACCACCAGCGACATCAGCAGCTCAAGCGCGCCTTGAGGCAGCAGATAATTGACCAGCACGCAAAGCATGGTGACCAGCGCAGAGAGCGCGATCGCCAATACCGGAACGCCGCGACGGTTCACGCTCATGAACACCTTCGGCGCATCACCCTGCTCCGCAAGGCCATACAGCATGCGGCTATTGCAGTACACGCCACTGTTGTAGACCGATAGCGCCGCGGTGAGCACCACGAAATTGAGGATGTGCGCCGCAGTGTCACTCCCTATCAGAGAAAAGATCTGCACGAAGGGGCTGCCGCTGTAGGGGTCGCCCGCAGCACCAAGGGTCTCGAGCAAACTGTCCCAGGGATATAGCGCGAGCAGTACGCTCAGCGCACCGATGTAGAAGATCAGAATTCGGTAAACGACCTGATTGATGGCTTTCGGGATGACCGTTTTCGGGTCCGACGCCTCTGCCGCGGTGATTCCGACCAGTTCGAGTCCGCCGAACGAAAACATGATGATCGCCAGCGCCATGACCATCCCGCTGATGCCGTTGGGAAAGAACCCGCCGTGGCTCCAGAGATTGCTGAAGCTGGCCTGCTCGCCTCCGCTGCCGCTCAGCAACAAGTACAGGCCCAGCGCAATCATGCCGACGATGGCACCCACTTTTACGATGGCGAACCAGAATTCCGTTTCGCCAAAGGTTCGGACGTTTACCAGGTTGATCAGATTGATCAGCACGAAGAACGCCGCAGCGGTTACCCACGTAGGCACCTCTGGCCACCAGAACTGCACGTATTTGCCGACCGCCGTCAGCTCGGCCATTCCCACCAGAACGTAAAGCACCCAGTAATTCCAGCCAGAAAGGAAGCCCGCATACGGTGTCCAGTACTTGTGAGCAAAATGACTGAACGATCCGGCGACCGGCTCTTCGACGATCATCTCGCCCAGTTGCCGCATGATCAGAAAGGCAATCATGCCGCCAATGGCATAGCCGAGAATCATTGAAGGCCCGGCACTGCGAAGCACGCCTGCCGAACCGAGGAAGAGGCCAGTGCCGATGGCCCCACCAAGTGCGATCAGTTGGATGTGCCGATTCTTCAAACCGCGCTGAAGCGGTCCCGTGTGCAGCGTCTCGCTGGACATGACGTCACCTTGTCTGGGTTGTGACGAGTGGTCGCCGAAAACAGGAGCCGCGACGCATGGATTCGAATGCACCCGTTGCGTCGATGCTCGACGTCTCGGAAGGCATCTCGAAGCGGCGCGGATTGTACATGCCCGCCGAGTTCCTGGCTTGCGTATGACCAGCCTGCGACGGCTGGCCGCAATCAGAAACCGATGCGGGCCAGCGGGAACAGCCGTTTAAAATTGGCAGTGGTCTGTGAAGCCAAGGTTTCGAAATCGACACCGCGCAAGTCAGCCAGGAACTCGGCCACTTCGCGTACGTATTGCGGCAGGTTCGATTTGCCCCGATAGGGAATTGGTGCCAAGTAGGGTGAGTCCGTTTCCACCAGCAGACGATCCGCCGGAACGCGACGCGCCACATCCCGCAGTGCATCAGCATTGCGAAACGTGACGATACCGGATAGCGAGATGTAAAAACCCAGGTCCAGTGCCGCCTTGGCCATGTCCCAGTCTTCGGTGAAGCAGTGCAGCACGCCGGCCTGAGTCAAAGCCGCCTCACGAAGCAGGTCCAACGTGTCCGACCGCGCGGCACGAGTATGGACGATCACTGGTTTGCCGCAGATCTGCGCCGCCTCCAGATGCAGCCGAAAGGACTCCTGCTGCAGTTCCGCGGCCTCGGGTTCATAGTGGTAATCGAGCCCCGTCTCGCCAATCGCAACTACGCCGGGCGCCTCCAGCTCACCGAGCAGCCAGTCCAGCGCAGGTTCGGTACCAGGCTTGAGATCCAGCGGGTGCACGCCAACTGAACAGTCAACATCCTTGTATCGCTGCGCGAGTGCCTTGACTGCCGCGGTGTTATCAGCGCTCACGCCTATACAGAGGAAATGCCCTACGCCACACTCACGCGCAGCATCAAGGGCTTTGTCGAGACAGCCATCATGTGCGGAGAGATCGAGACGATCCAGGTGGCAATGCGAGTCGACCAGCATGAATATCATCCGAACCAAAAGCCGGTGATTGTAAGGCAAAGACGGTCAGCAGGTCGCCGCCGGATCGATCCGCGCAATGCAGGAGGGAAACTAAAAGGGAATAGGCGAGCAGTACGCCGGGTTACATGGTGTGGGTGGGACGATCGGACTTCATTGCGCCAGCAAGATAGGTTTCGATTTTGTTACGAGCGGTCGAGTCACCCTCGTTGAACTGCACACCTACCCCAGCCGCCCGATTGCCCTGTGCGCCTTTGGGGGTGATCCAGACGACTTTACCTGCAACCGGAATTTTCTCAGGCTCGTCCATCAGGCTGAGAAGCATGAACACTTCATCGCCCAGCTTGTAGCTCTTGTTGGTAGGGATGAACAATCCGCCATGCTTGATGAAAGGCATGAACGCCGCATAAAGCACGGACTTGTCCTTGATCGTCAGAGACAGAATGCCGTTACGCGGACCAAGGTTTGCAGGCAAGCTCATGCGGTATTCCTAACAACAATTCCGGTGGATTCTAGCTTGGCCCGGGCAAGCTTGCCCACTGCACCAGCAACGCTTCGAGAAGCAAGACACGGTTGAGGTTGGCTTTACCCAGCACTTTCTGCCTGTGGGCCAACAACCAGTCCTGTAACGCCAGCAGTTTAGACGCAGAAGTCTTCTGCCCCAGATACTGAATGACCTTTTGCATATCGGCAGCGCCGAGCTCTGCTTCATCGCCGGTCATGTGGAATCGCAGTATCAGGTGCGCCCACTCGCAGAACCAGTCAAACAGAAGAAGCAACGGCAACGGGTTCCACGCTTCGGCCAGTTGGCTGGGCGACTGCTGTCGCTTCAAAAGACCTTTTACCCCTTCGACCACCTGCACCCGCATCGCCAGAACACCAGCGCCATGCAGATTGAGCGCCGCCAGAGGCGAGTTGGCTGCCAGGCTCAACAGCTCTTCGCGCTCGACGGCGGGCAGCTCCGGAAGCTTGGCTGCCAACCAATCAAGGCTCTGCTGACGGCCCGGCAAAGGACAGCTCTGCTGGACGCAGCGACTCTTGATCGTCGGGAGCAAACGGCTTGGCTGATGGCTGATCAACAGCAATACGGTATCACCCGCCGGCTCTTCGAGGCTCTTGAGCAGTGCATTGGACGCATTAAGGTTCATTGCCTCGGCGGGCTCGAGTAACACCACCTTACGCCCGCCAAGTTGCGCAGTTTGAGTGACGAATCCGACCAACTGGCGAACCTGGTCCACCCGAATAGCCTTGTCGACCTCCTCCGGCTCGAGGATGTAATGGTCAGGATGGGTATGCGCTGCAAGCAACATGCAACCTTTACAGCTGCCGCAGGCGCCGTCCTCCGCCGGCCGCTGACACAGCAGGAGCGCCATCAGCCGTTCGGCCAAGGCACGCTTACCGATCCCAGCCGGGCCATGGAGCAAGTAGGCATGCGCGTGCTGCTGGCGGCCTGCCAACAGATCCCAGAGGTCTGCCTGCCAAGGAAGAATGGCGTCAGCCAAGTGTACGCTCCAACAGCTCAGGCAAAAGCGCATCCAGATCCTGCTGCACGGCTGTCAGCGACTGCCCAGCGTCGACCACTCGATACCGCTGAGGATTCTGTCCTGCGCGGTTGAGATAGGCGCTGCGCACAGCTTCGAAGAAATCGAGCCCTTCCTGCTCGAATCGATCAAGGCGTCCGCGAGCAGCCGCACGACTCAACCCAACCTCGACCGGCAAGTCGAAAATCAACGTCAGATCCGGCCGCTTATCGCCCTGCACGAAATGCTCAAGCTGCTCAATACGCTGAACAGACAGTCCGCGCCCCCCACCCTGGTACGCGTAAGTCGCATCGGTGAACCTATCGCAAAGCACGACTGCACCACGCGCAAGTGCCGGGTGAATGACCTGAGCGAGATGCTGCGCCCGTGCGGCGAAAACCAGAAGTAGCTCAGTATCGCTATTCATGGGCTCGTCAGCCGGGGTTAACAACAGCTCGCGGATGCGCTCGGCCAGAGGCGTTCCGCCAGGCTCGCGGGTCAATACAACATCAAGGCCATGCTCGCGAAGGCGTTGCGCCAGATACTCGCGGTTAGTGCTCTTGCCCGCACCCTCGGGGCCTTCCAGGGTAATGAAGAGACCAGTCACTGGGCATTCTCGGTAGGCGCCGGAGCTTGTCGGGGCGGTGGGCTGGATCGGTAATCAGCGCGGCGCTTGAGCTGATATTCGCGCACCGCACGGTTGTGATCGTCCAGGGAATTGCTGAATACATGGCTGCCGTCGCCACGCGCGACGAAGTAAAGGCTTTCACCATCCACCGGATTCAGTGCGGCATTGATGGCTTCGCGGCCAACCATTGCGATCGGGGTGGGGGGCAGGCCGCTGTTGGTGTAGGTGTTGTAAGGCGTGGCTTTTCGCAAATCGTTGCGCGTGATGCGCCCTTGATACTGTTCACCCATGCCGTAGATGACCGTAGGGTCGGTCTGCAACAACATGCCTCGCTCGAGCCGCCGAACAAAAACACCCGAGATCTCCCGGCGCTCTGACGGAACGCCGGTTTCCTTCTCGATGATCGAAGCCATGATCAGCGCTTCATATGGGCTTTGATATGGCAAACCCTCGCTGCGCTTCTGCCATTCCTCGGCGAGTACGGCCTCCAGCCGAGCGTAAGCTCGCTGAAGCAATTCGAGGTCGGTCACCCCGCGGGTAAATCTGTAGGTGTCGGGAAAGAATCTTCCCTCAGGATGCAGTTCGGGCTGTCCAAGCCTAGTCATTACCTCGGCATCGGTTGCGCCGACCAAGGTCTGTTGAACTGTTGGTAATGCGCTTAACGCAGCTCGAACCTGGCGGAAGTTCCAGCCTTCGACAATGGTCAAGGTGTGCTGAACGACCTCGCCACGCTGCCAGAGCTGGATCATGTCATGCGCGGTCATGTCTGGGCGCAGCTGATACTCGCCGCTGTGCAACGTATAACCGGATAGTTTCAATCGCCAATGCGCCCGTAACCAGAACGAGTCACTCAGGACGCCGTCGCGCTCAAGGCGTTGAAACAGGCCGCTGGGCGTATCTCCCGGCTGCACTTCGAGCGTCTGAACCTCACTCAGCTGCAGAGGTTGTTCCAGAGCCGAATGAAGTTTCCAGAAGATCAGGCCAAGTGCCACAGCAGCAATCAGAACGGCGCCCAAGAGCGCAAAAGACAATTTTCGAATCACGTGTTGCTCGACAGATCAGCTACCAGACGCTGAAGTTTACGTGTGAGCGGACCCACCGACCAGACACAGGCCTCGATTTGCCGCACAGGCCAAACGCCATACAAGCTGTTGCACATGAACACCTCGTCAGCATCGAGTAGGCGTTCGAGCGTGATGTCCGTGACCAGGGTATCGACTCCAATCAAGCCAGCCCTCTCCAGCAGCTCTTCTCGCATCACTCCGGCGACACCGCACCGATCAAGCGCAGGCGTCAAAAGCTTGCCAGACTCGATAATAAACAGGTTGCTGAAGACGCCTTCTATAACGCGCCCGGACATATCTCGCATCAATCCTTCGGCATAGGCGGGATCCTGCCATTCACTACGGGCGAGAACCTGTTCCAGTCGATTGAGGTGCTTGAGGCCGGCAAGAAGTGGCTGCTCTGCAAGGCGAGTCGTGCAGGAGTAAAGTTTCACTCCCTGCGTGGAGTGAGCGTCTGGATAGTTTGGAAAGGGAGACCCGAGAATGATGGTTCGCGGAATAACGGGGTCGGGCTGGGCATAACCCCGTCTACCCTCGCCGCGACTGACAATCAACTTGGCCACACCGTCGACAAGCTCAACGCTGAAAGCCGTGAGCTGCCTGCGTAGCGCTTCGCTATTGCAGGGAATCGCCAGGGTCCGGCAGCCTCGCTTCAACCTGTCGAGGTGCCGATCTAGTAGTTCCGGACGGCCGTCTACAACCTTGATCGTTTCAAACAGGCCGTCACCGTAAGCGAGCCCTCGATCATGAACAGACAACCCATCAGAGGGCTGTCCGTCCACCCAGCTCAGTGTCACTCGGTGAACCGGCGGAATACCAGCGAACCATTGGTACCACCGAAACCAAATGAATTCGAGACAGCGACATCGATTGTCCGGGGCTTTGCCACATGCGGTACGAAGTCGAGATCGCAGCCCTCACCAGGCTCATCGAGGTTGATCGTCGGCGGCGCCACCTGATCGCGGATGGCGAGCACACTGAATATCGCCTCTACTGCGCCTGCAGCACCTAGCAGATGCCCCACCATGGATTTGGTCGAGCTTACCGACAGATCATAAGCATGACTGCCGAACACCGTTCTGATCGCAGCCGCCTCAGCCTTGTCACCGGCCGGTGTCGAAGTACCGTGAGCATTGATGTAATGGACCTGGGCGGTATCTATGCCGGCATCCACGATCGCGTTTCGGATGCAACGAGCGGCACCTGCGCCATCGTCCGGCGGCGAGGTCATATGAAACGCATCTGCACTCATGCCGAAACCGATCAGCTCCGCATAAATTTTTGCACCGCGTGCCTTGGCATGCTCGAGCTCTTCAAGAACCAGTGCGCCAGCACCATCGGACAATACGAAGCCGTCCCGGTCCTTGTCCCACGGCCGGCTTGCTGCAGCCGGATCATCGTTGCGCGTCGATAGCGCCCTGGCCGCGGCGAAGCCGCCGATTCCCAGACCACTTGCTGCCATTTCCGAACCGCCTGCAACCATGACGTCAGCTTCACCGTAAGCGATGTTACGTGCGGCCATACCGATGCAATGCGTACCAGTCGTACAGGCTGTAGCGATAGCGTAGTTTGGACCTTGCAGCCCCAGATGGATCGACAGAAAGCCCGAAACCATATTGATGATCGAGCCGGGGACGAAAAACGGCGAGATGCGCCGTGGTCCCTGCTCGATGAGGGCCTTGCAGCTGTTCTCAATATTGGTCAGACCGCCAATTCCGGAGCCCATGGCCACGCCGATGCGCTCGCGATTGGCATCGGTAATTTCCAGTCCGGAATCACGCACCGCCTGGAAACTGGCAGCCAGGCCGTACTGGATGAAGAGATCGAGCTTGCGCGCCTCTTTCGCTGGCAGATACTGCTCAACGTCGAAATTCTTTACTGATCCGCCAAAGCGAGTGGAGTAGGCGGAAAGATCCATGTGCTCAATCAGGCCGATACCACTGCGGCCGGCGAGAATACCCTGCCAGCTGCTTGGCACATCGTTACCCAGCGGCGATAGCATGCCCATCCCGGTGATTACGACGCGTCTACGCGACACAGCAATTCTCCTTGCATTATTCGCCACACTCTTCGCCGCTTGCATTCGCAACGGACAACGAGCCGGGCCTTCACAGACATCGGCCAATCGGCACGACCAGCTGGTACAACTAACTCAAACAAAAGCCGCACTGCTCTGTTTAGGAGCAGTGCGGCTTACTGGTTCGAAGCAGGATTACAACTTACTGCGCGTGCGCGTTGATGTAATCGATTGCTTCTTGAACAGTGGTGATCTTCTCAGCTTGCTCGTCAGGGATTTCAGTCTCGAATTCCTCTTCCAGAGCCATCACCAGCTCAACGGTGTCAAGGGAGTCGGCACCCAGGTCTTCGACGAAGGAAGCGCTGTTGGTGACTTCCTCTTCTTTGACGCCAAGTTGCTCAGCAACGATTTTCTTGACGCGTTCTTCGATGGTGCTCATACCTTGTTTTCACTCCTATGGAAAAATCAGGCAGCTGGTCTGCGCGGTAGTGTATAGAAAGCGTTTTCCGCATTTCAAGCTGAAAGCGGGCAAGCATGACTCCGCTTTCAACCATCTGTCTATATCAAAACCGCAGTTTTATAACGAAACGGACCAGCCTTCATTACTGCATGATGACTTGGCGTCACGCTAGCTCATGTACATGCCGCCGTTCACCGGAACCGTTGCTCCCGTGACATAGGCAGCACCGTCCGAAGCCAGAAAAGCGACAACCTTGGCAATCTCTTCCGCTTGGCCGAGACGCCCCAAAGGGATCTGCCCCAGCAATGCGTCACGCTGAGCTTCAGGCAGCTCACGCGTCATATCCGTATCGATGAAGCCAGGTGCAACCGCATTGACCGTAATGCCTCGCGAACCGACTTCACGCGCCAATGCCCGGCTAAAACCTTCAAGCCCGGCCTTGGCTGCGGCGTAGTTTACCTGCCCGGCGTTGCCCATGGCACCCACCACCGAACCGATACTGATAATTCTGCCCCAGCGGGCCTTCGTCATCCCCCGCAAAACGCCTTTGGTGAGCCGATACAAGCTGCTGAGATTGGTATTGATCACGTCATGCCATTCGTCATCCTTCATCCGCAACATCAGATTATCGCGGGTGATGCCTGCATTATTGACAAGGATGGCGGGCTGACCGAGATGCTGTTGAATATGCTCCAGTGTGGTAGCTACGGACTCGTCACTTGTGACGTCCAGCACCAGACCCGCACCTTCGATGCCATTTTCCTTTAACGTTTCAGCGATACGCTCGGCGCCTGAAGAGGAAGTCGCAGTGCCAATCACGATGGCACCCTGCCGACCAAGCTCAAGCGCAATGGCCTGGCCAATACCGCGGCTAGCACCCGTCACCAGAGCGACTTTGCCTTGCAGATTCATAAATATCTCCTAGTTCAGACCAGTGCGCCGCGCGCGGCGGCGAAAGCTTCCGGGGTGTCCAGATTGTAGGTATTAATACCCTTGACGCAGCGCTTGTTAAGACCCGAGAGCACCTTTCCGGGGCCGCATTCAACCAGCTCGGTAACACCGCCCCCATTCAACACAACGATAGTCTCCACCCAGCGAACCGGACTGTAGAGCTGAGCCAAAAGATTTCGTCTGAGGGTATCGAGATCGGAAACGATCTCCGCGCTGACATTCTGGACCAGAGGGAGCTCAGGCGCTTGCCACGCGGCCTGATTGATGGCGTCGGCAAAGCGTTCCGCTGCAGGACGCATCAGCTCGCAATGCGACGGCACACTGACCGGCAGGGGCATGGCGCGCTTGGCACCTTTTGCCTTGCAAGCCTCGATGGCCCGTTCTACAGCCGCAGCGCTGCCGGCGATCACAACTTGGCCCGGGGCATTGAAATTGACAGCGCTAACGACTTCGCCTTGCGCCACTTCGCCGCAGGCAGCCAGGACGTCAGCGTCGTCAAGACCAAGGATCGCCGCCATGCCGCCAGTACCGACAGGCACCGCTTGCTGCATAAGCTGGCCACGGAGCTCAACCAACTTTACCGCATCGTGAAATGGCAGACTGCCCGCCGCCACAAGCGCGGAGTATTCGCCCAGGCTGTGCCCTGCTAAATATGCCGGCTTCACGCCACCTTCCGCCAACCACAACCGCCAGAGAGCGATCGAAGCGGCAAGAATGGCTGGCTGGGTTCTGTCGGTCTGATTCAGCCGCTCGTCTGGGCCCTGCTGGCAGAGCTCCCACAGATCGTAGCCTAGCGCAGACGAAGCTTCTGCAAAGGTGTCAATGATCATTGATTGGTGGGCACCATGCTCAGCCAGCATACCAACGGCCTGGGAGCCTTGACCCGGAAAGACGAATGCAAGTGATGCAGACATGAAACCGCTCTCTTATGGTTGTTCGTCTGGAAGAAAACGCCCTTGAGGCGCATCGAATTTCAGTTGGATGGCGAGCTGCCGGCGGCGGTCACATCATTCCCGGCATTAATCGACCGACTGGTCACCAGCATATGCTCAAGCCGACTGTGCAGCTGCTCGGGCAAGTTGTGCTCTAGATCCTGCGCTGCTCGCAGGATAGCTGCACGAAAACCCTCCGCCCCTGCACCGCC
Source organism: Stutzerimonas stutzeri (assembly GCF_024448895.1). GTDB lineage: Bacteria > Pseudomonadota > Gammaproteobacteria > Pseudomonadales > Pseudomonadaceae > Stutzerimonas > Stutzerimonas stutzeri_Q. Next base: position 250,157 of record NZ_JAMOIC010000004.1, on the reverse strand, counting down.
ATGGCTTTTAACGACGATTCCCTGAAGGCCGAGAAAACTGGCACCGTTGTATTGCGCAGGACGCAGGTCCGCACGCAGCTGTCGCAAAAGTGGAAGAGCCAGCACCCCGACCAGCCGCGAGAACAATGATCGCCGGAAGAGCGCCTCGACACGAACTGCAACCATATGGGCAAGGCCTTCGCTGGACTTAAGGAGAATGTTTCCTACAAATCCGTCACATACGGCTACGTCGGTCTCGCCACGAAACAGCCCGTCGCCTTCGGCGAAGCCCTGGTAATTGATATCGGCCGCTTGCTGCAGAAGGCAGGCCGCAGCCTTGACCTGCTGATTTCCTTTGATTTCTTCGGTGCCTATGTTCAATAAAGAAACACGCGGCCGGTCGATACCGAAGCTTTGCGCCGCAACCGACCCCATCACCGCGAACTGATAGAGCTGTTCGGCGGAGCAATCCACGTTAGCCCCAAGATCAAGTAATAGGCATGGCCCCTTGAGAGTGGGAATTGCAGTCATCATCGCCGGCCGGTCGACCCCAGGCAGCGTCTTGAGAATCTGCCTGGCGAGCGCCATTAACGCCCCAGTATTACCCGCACTGACACAGGCATGGGCTTGACCATCACGCACGAGCTCAAGGGCAACTCGCATGGAGGCACGAGGCTTGGTGCGCAAAGCCTGGGCAGGACGCTCATCCATGCCGATCACCTCTTCGGCATCAATAACGTTCAGGCGCGAGCGGTCGACACCCTGGGTTTGGGCGATGAGTTCTTCAACAATAGAGGATTGGCCGACAAGGGCCAGATGCAGCGAGGGGACTTCAGCCAGGCATTTGAGACTGGCCGGGACAATGCAGTGGGGACCGAAGTCCCCACCCATTGCATCGATCGCTATGACCGGGACAGACAAGATTTACTCGTCAGCGCCCTTGTCGATCACTTTACGACCACGGTAGAAACCTTCCGGGGAAACGTGATGGCGCAGGTGAACTTCACCGGTGCTCTTTTCCACGGACAGGGCGTTCGGCTCGAGTGCGTCATGGGAACGACGCATGTCACGGGCGGAACGGGATTTTTTGTTCTGCTGAACAGCCATTGGGATCAACTCCTAAACGTTTGGGTCACGCTTTAACTGAGCCAGTACGCTGAACGGGTTGGACCGCGATACCTCGTCCTCATTCGGCTCGGGCTCATCAGGCCCAGCCGGCGGCTGGCAAATTTCTTGGTCATGGAGTGGAACAATCGGAAGAGCAAGCAGAAGCTCCTCTTCAACCAGCGCCAGCAGATCCAGAGGATCCTCTCCCACTTCCAGCACGTCGTAGCCCTTAGGCAGGTGCTGACTGCTCGACCCTTCATTCACAACGGCATAATCGCACTCGCTGTGAATAGGAAGAACAACCGGCTCCAGACAGCGCTGGCAAATCATGGTTACCTCAACATCCAGCTCGCTGTGGATAACCACAGCACGCTGCTCGTCACGCCCGAACTCAAAACTGACGTGCACCACACCCTTATCGTCCTCAAGAGGATCGACAAGCCGCTTCAGCTCAGACAATTGCAGCTCACCCTTAAGGGCAGCCGCTCGGTCGGCGAGCTTGCGCGGATCAACGTGCGGAGGTATTGGTCCTTTCAACATAAGCGCGGCATTCTAGGGATGCGCTCCTCGACTGTCAAAGGAATTCAACCCCATAATTTAGCTCCCCCGACAGTCAAAACTGACTCCCATATAAAAGGAAGGAAAATGCGCCAACTGCTTCTCGCATCCAGCTCTCGCTATCGACGCGAGCTTCTCTCACGCCTGAGGCTGGCATTCGAATGCAGCGCACCGGAGATAGATGAAACCGCACGTGCTGACGAGCTGCCAGACCAACTGGTGCGCCGGCTGGCCTATGAAAAAGCTCAAGCATTGACCGGAAGCCATCGAGACCACCTCATCATCGGATCAGATCAGGTGGCCGTGCTGGAGCACAGCATCCTAGGCAAACCCCACACGTTTGACCGAGCCAAACGGCAACTGCAAGCGTGCAGCGGAAAAAGCTTGGATTTTCTGACCGGGTTGGTATTGCTGGACAGCCGAACCGGGTCTGCACAGATCGACTGCGTACGTTACACCGTGCACTTCAGGCAACTCGATGAGCGCCAGATCGATCGATACCTGCACGCCGAGCAACCCTTCGATTGTGCAGGAAGCTTCAAAGCCGAAGGTTTGGGTATCAGCCTGTTCCGCGCCACGGAGGGAACGGACATCACCAGCCTTGTCGGATTACCGCTGATAAGGCTGGTAGATATGCTCAATGAAGCCGGGGTAAAGGTGCCTTAACAGTAGAGCATGGCGAGCTATCGCAGCTGCGGCCCTTGAAACCCCATCCACATGGCTAATTGCGCACCGACGCTCGCACCAAGCTTTTTCGTAAAACGGTCCAGGGCGGAATCCTTGACCGTGAAGTCAACGAGATCATCCTCACCGATGACTTCCCGCGCCACATAGCTAGTACTTCCAAGCCCATCGACCAGACCAAGTTCAAGCGCCTGCTCGCCGGACCAGATAAGCCCAGAAAAGAGCTCGGGATGCTCTGCGATCTGCAGACGCTCCCCACGCCCCTGCTTCACGCTATCGATAAACTGTCGGTGAGTGGTAGCCAGCACGCTACGCCAGAACTCGGACTCTTCAGGCTTCTCCGGCTGGAATGGATCAAGAAAAGCCTTGTGCTCGCCCGATGTGTACACGCGCCGCTCGACTCCCAGCTTCTCCATGGTATCCACAAACCCAAAGGTCGCCGCGGTGACACCTATGGAGCCGACCAGACTCGACTTATCCGCGTAGATTTCGTCCGCCGCACTGGCAATGTAATAGGCACCGGAAGCCCCGAGATCCGTTATCACCGCATAAAGCTTGGTATCAGGGTACTCACCACGTAAACGGCGAATCTCATCGTATATATAACCCGACTGCACCGGGCTTCCCCCCGGGCTGTTGATTCGCAAGACCACACCCTTGGTAGCAGGATCATCGAAGGCTTCACGCAGGGCCCCGACAATGTTATCTGCGCTCGCAGATTCCTCATCCGCAATCATTCCCCGCACGTTGATGACCGCGGTATGACTGTCGCCCGCCGTCTTACCGTCACCCATCCGCAACAGTGGCGAGAACATCAGCAATGCACCAAACAGATAGATGAACGTCAGCGACTTGAAGAAAATACCCCACCGTCGTGCACGCCGCTGTTCCTGCACACCTGCCAGCAGCGTCTTCTCCAGTAGTTTCCAGCTGTTGCGCTCTTCTTTCGCCTCGGAATCCGGCGCTTTCCAATCATCAGCCATATGCAGCCACTCCCGAATGCGCATCAGCGGAGCTCAGCCAGTCACTAAGCTCCAAAAAATGATTGATGGCCAGGCGCGGCGAGCACGCTTGCAAAACTTCCAGTGGCTGCGCCCCATAGCACGCAGCAACACTGTCCAATCCTGCGCGCCTGGCCATCTCAAGATCGAAGACAGAGTCTCCGATCATCAAAGCCCGTTCAGGCCGAACCCCGCAATGGTCAAGAATCTCGTGAATCATTAGCGGATCCGGCTTACTCGCTGTTTCATCGGCGCAACGGGTCGCATCGAAGAAGTCACTCCAGCCCTGCCCCTCAAGCGCCCGATTCAGACCGCGCCGCCCCTTCCCTGTCGCCACGGCAAGTAGGCGCCCCTGATCTCGAAACTTCTGGAGCGACTGCGCAACACCGGGAAACAGAGCCGAAGGTTCGATTTCAAGCGACAGGTAATGATCGGCATAAGCGCGACGAAAAGCCTCAACCAACTTCACATCATTGATATGCGGATAGAGAACAGCGATCGCCTCAGGCAAACCAAGCCCGATGATCCCTTTTATGGTCCCGCCATCAAGCACCGGCAAATTACAGCGGGACGCCGCGGCGGAAATGGACTCGACAATCCGTCCAACCGAATCCACCAAGGTGCCATCCCAATCGAATATTAAAAGCTCGTACTTACTCACCAAGCCTCTCCAGCGTGCGAGCCCAAAGGTCATCGACCGGCGCCTCAAGACTCAGCTCACCGCCGTCAGGCAAAGGCACCTTCAGCGCGTAAGCATGCAAAAACAGACGCTTGCCTCCTAGATCGCGAATGACGCTGGAGAACTCCTCATCGCCGTACTTAGTGTCACCAGCAATACTGTGGCCTGCGTGACGGGCATGCACTCTGATCTGGTGAGTGCGGCCCGTTACAGGCTTTGCCTCAACCAAAGTGGCGAAATCGCCAAACCGACGCAAGACGCGGAAAAGCGTCAGCGCCTCCTTGCCATCGTCAGTCACTTCCACCATTCGCTCACCCGAGCGCAGCGTGTTCTTCAGAAGCGGGGCATTGACCTGTTTCTTACTTGTCTCCCAGCGCCCACGCACAAGCGCCATATAACGCTTGTCGACGCCATCACCCCGTAACTCCTGATGCAGGTGACGCAGCATGCTGCGTTTTTTCGCCACCATCAGCAGCCCGGAAGTGTCGCGATCCAGACGATGCACAAGCTCGAGCTCCTTTGCGTCAGGCCGCAGCTGACGTAGCGCTTCGATCACTCCAAAGCTGAGTCCACTTCCACCATGTACCGCAATACCTGCAGGCTTGTTCAGCACGATCAGCGCCTTATCTTCGTAGATAATCGCTGCCTCTAATCGCTCAAGCAGACCCTGAGCCAGGGGGACCGGCTCATCCCTCTCAGCCAAACGCAGCGGCGGCACGCGCACGATATCGCCTGCCTGAAGCTTGTATTCGGGCTTGATCCTTCCTTTATTAACGCGCACTTCGCCTTTACGCAAAATGCGATAAATAAGGGTCTTGGGCACACCCTTGAGCTGAGTACGAAGAAAATTGTCGATGCGTTGGCCGGCAAGCTCCGGCGAGACCTCAAGCATTTGCACGCCAGAGGTCTGAGAGGGGGTATTTGTCATGCGCGGATGATATCAATTTTCCCTTATTTGAAGCACTTAAACATTGCTGTTATAGTCCAGACGCCGCCAAAAGCGGTCAGGTCGAGGAATGCCAGCGAAACCGCCATTCCAGGCCCAGCAATGTTCAAGGACGTGAGGCCGTCCGACGATGCTTCTCTCAAGTAGCCGGAGCACCGAAACAAGCCTTGAAGACATGATGCGTGCCCCCTTGGGGAATCGCGATAATCGATAACCCGCTCTCGGATACTGCGAGCGGCACCCGATTTTCAAAGTATGAGTGTTGGGTGGAGATGTACAGCCATCGGAGTGCGTAGCAAAGGCTTTCATAGACGCTTCATTCCGTCCGCTACCGATTGCTGATTCCTCCTCCCGAACCATTGCTTCTGTTCCGACAGTAAGCAGGAGACGTCGTCGCGACGCCGGCCCAACTGGCCTCACATCGCTGGACACTGGAGTGCCTTACAACCATTCCTGACTCACCTGACACCGACCGCGAGAGTCGTGTGTGCCGAACGCCGTTTCCGCTGCCTTGGAAACCGACGGTACTACATGAAAAGAATGCTAATTAACGCAACTCAGCCTGAAGAGTTGCGTGTCGCACTGGTCGATGGCCAGCGCCTGTTCGATCTCGATATCGAATCTGGTGCTCGCGAACAGAAAAAAGCCAATATCTACAAGGGCAAGATCACTCGCGTTGAGCCCAGCCTTGAAGCCGCGTTCGTTGACTTCGGCGCCGATCGCCACGGCTTCCTCCCCCTTAAAGAAATTTCCCGCGAATACTTCAAGAAATCCCCTGAAGGCCGCGTCAACATTAAGGAAGTCCTGAGCGAAGGCCAGGAAGTCATCGTCCAGGTCGAAAAGGAAGAGCGCGGCAACAAAGGCGCCGCTCTGACCACATTCATCAGCCTTGCCGGCCGTTATCTCGTACTGATGCCAAACAACCCGCGTGCGGGCGGCATCTCCCGCCGTATCGAAGGCGAAGAGCGCAACGAACTGCGCGAAGCATTGAACGGGCTCGATGTTCCCGCTGACATGGGCCTGATCGTCCGCACTGCCGGCCTAGGACGCTCCAGTGAAGAGATGCAATGGGACCTGGACTATCTTCTGCAGCTATGGAGCGCAGTCAAGGAAGCTTCTCAGGACCGCCCTGCCCCATTTCTGATTTATCAGGAATCCAATGTCATCATCCGCGCCATTCGCGACTATCTGCGCCAGGACATCGGCGAAGTACTGATCGACAGTGTCGAAGCCCAGGACGAAGCGCTTTCCTTCATCCAGCAGGTCATGCCGCAGTACGCCAGCAAGATCAAGCTGTACGAAGACAGCGTGCCGCTGTTCAACCGCTTTCAAATCGAGAGCCAGATTGAAACTGCATTCCAGCGCGAAGTGAAGCTGCCATCGGGCGGCTCCATCGTTATCGATCCGACCGAGGCATTGGTGTCCATCGACATCAACTCGGCGCGCGCTACCAAGGGCGGCGATATCGAAGAAACCGCCCTTCAGACCAACTTGGAAGCGGCTGAGGAAATCGCCCGCCAGCTACGCCTGCGAGACATCGGTGGCCTGATCGTCATTGACTTCATCGACATGACTCCGGCAAAGAACCAACGCGCCGTGGAAGAAAAGGTCCGCGAAGCACTCGAAGCCGATCGTGCTCGAATCCAGGTTGGCCGCATATCGCGTTTCGGCTTGCTGGAAATGTCCCGACAGCGCCTGCGCCCATCGCTTGGCGAAACCAGCGGCATCGTCTGCCCGCGCTGCAATGGCCAAGGCATCATCCGCGACGTCGAGTCGTTGTCGCTTGCCATCCTGCGCCTGATCGAGGAAGAAGCCCTGAAAGACCGCACCGCCGAAGTGCGCGCGCGCGTACCTTTCCAGGTTGCGGCATTCCTGCTTAACGAAAAACGCAACGCCATTACCAAGATCGAACTGCGTACCCGCGCGCGTATCTTCATCCTGCCGGACGATCACCTGGAAACTCCGCATTTCGAAGTGCAACGTTTGCGCGACGACAGCCCCGAAATCGTCGCAGGTCAGGCCAGCTACGAGATGAGCCCGACCGAAGTCGAGGAAGCTCAACCAGTCAGCTCCACCCGCACCCTGGTCCGCCAGGAAGCAGCAGTCAAAACTGCTCCACAGCGCACAGCGCCTGCGCCTGTACCCGCTGCTGCACCTGCAGAGGCCGCAGCGCCGGTAGCCCAGGAGCCAAGCCTGTTCAAGGGCCTGGTGAAATCCTTGGTTGGACTGTTTGCCGGCAAGCAAGAAACCGCCGTCGTAGAGGTTGAGAAGAAGCCTGCAGCGAGCAATCGGCCACAACGCAACGATGAGCGCCGAAGCGGTCGTCAGCAGAATCGTCGTCGTGATTCGCGCGGCAGCCGCGATGAGGAGCGCAAGCCTCGCGAAGAGCGTGCTCCACGTGAAGAACGCCAGCCTCGCGAAGACCGGCAGCCGCGCCCTCCACGCGAAGAACGCAAGCCACGTGAGCCGCGCGAGCCCGTCGAAGTTGCTGATAACTCTGCACAGCCGCAGCCGCAGCCGCAACCACGACGTGAACGCGCGCCACGTGAAGAACGCCAGCCTCGCGAAGAGCGCAAACGCGAGCTCCGCGCCCCACTTGACGAGACCGGCCAGCCTGTCGCATCAACTGTTTCCAGCGAAGAGACTACCGAGCGCAAGCCTCGTCCGCCACGCGAAGAGCGCAAGCCGCGCACTGAGCAGGTCGATGCGGTTGAAGAACTGCAAGGCGACGCTGTGGAAGCTGGTCAGGACGAACAAGACTCATCAGAGGGCGGTGATCGCCCGCGCCGCCGCTCGCGCGGTCAGCGTCGGCGGAGCAACCGCCGCGATCGTCAACGCGACGCTAATGGCAATGAGATCGACGGCGAGGCAGAGACCAACACAGCCGAAATCAGCGAAAACAATGCACCGGTGAAGTCTGAACAGGTAGCAATTGCAGCTACTGCCGCTGCCCTGGCGGCCAACACCGCCGACACCAATACAGCACCGGTCACGAACGAGCATGAGTTCGAAGCGCCCGTAGAAGTGCCCAAAGCGGTTGAAGCTGAAGTTGTGAACGATGATGGCAGGAGTGAAGAAGCAGTAAAACCGCTCGATACCATCGAAGCATCTACAGACAAGATTGCTGATCCGGTTGAAGTGGAGCCTGCATCGCTTTCTGCGCCGCTGGAAGTCAGTGAGCCAGTACTCGAAAAGCCCGTCCCCGCCGTAGACCAGGCGACTGCAACTGCATCTCCCGCAGAGCAGCCTGAGCCGGCAGTGGTCGAGCCATCAGCTCCAGCCGGGTCTGCCTCCGGTCGCGCTCCTAATGACCCGCGCGAAGTGCGTCGCCGTCGCCTTGAGCAGGAGCGCTTGGCCAAGGAAGCAGCCGAAACGCAGGCAAAACCTGCCGAAGGCACGACTGCTCAGGAAACCGAGGTCATAGCGCCTGCTCCAGCAGCAGACCAAACCACAAGCCCCGAGATCGTCGTATCAGCCCCTTCCGCTGAGTTGCAGGCTGAATCCACGACTCACGAAACTATCAGCGAAGAGCGGGCCACGGAGGCTAGCCAGCAAGCTGAGCTGCCGAAGGCTGAACTGCAAGCCGAGCACGTCCCCGCGGCCGCGGAGAGACCAGAGACATCGACTATCAGTTCTGATACTGAGGCCCAGCCCGAGCCAGCTGGTGAGTCTGAGTCCATCCAGCAGAATGAGGATGACGCTGACAAACGTCAGAGCTGAAAGGTAAGAAGGTGAAAAAAGGGATGCTTCGGCATCCTTTTTTTTGCGCAACACCAACAGAACATTGCGCCGAGACGCCAGTACTCGAACCGGTGGAAAATTGCGGGTAGAGGTTCTGCTCTAGTTCCAATGGCCCGAAGTATTAGAACTATTGCAAAGTCGGGTCTAGCCGCTCACTGGCAATCAGGACAGGAAACTCGACCTAGATAATGTTCGGCTCTACTTCGAGCTGCACACCAAAGCGCTTGGCAATGTCTTCCTGAATCTCTTGAGCTAGCTCGAGAATCTGTTTACCGGTAGCGTTGCCGTAGTTGACCAGCACGAGCGCTTGCAGTTTGTGCACACCGGCGTCCCCCTTCCGATACCCTTTCCAGCCAGCCTGTTCTATCAGCCAACCGGCCGCTAGCTTGAATTTTCCATCTGTCTGCGGATACGCCACCAGATCAGGGTAGCGCTCGCACAAGGTAGCGGCGACAGATTGGGGCACAATCGGGTTTTTGAAGAAGCTACCGGCGTTGCCCAGAACACGGGGATCTGGCAACTTTTCGCTGCGTATGGCAGAGACCGCCCGGCTTACATCCATAGGCGATGGAGACTGGATGTCGTGCTGCTGCAGCCACTGCCGGACCGGCCCGTAATCGAGCCGGAGGTTAACGGATCGATGCAGTAAAAACCGCACTCTTAGGATGATGTAGCGGCCAGCCTGACGCTTGAAAAGACTGTCGCGATAGCCGAACTCGCAAGCTTGCAGATCGAAGTCGACAATATTACCCGTCACCCGATCAAGCGCAGTCAGGCCGGCAAAGACATCCTTGATTTCGACGCCATAGGCACCCACGTTTTGAATCGGTGCGGCCCCGACGGTACCCGGAATCAGACTCAGGTTTTCTAGCCCGGATAGCCCAAGCTCCAGGCAATGCAACACAAATGGGTGCCAGGGCTCTCCTGCCTCGGCCTCGATCACAACCTGATCGCCATCGTCCTCAACGATCTGGACGCCCCGGGTAGCCATGCGTAAAACCAGCGCGTCGACATTCCGTGTAAGCACCAGATTGCTGCCGCCGCCCAAAACCCGCACCGGCACGCTCAGACGATGAGCCTCTGCAAGCGCATCGATTACATCCTGATCGCTTCGAGCCTCGGCAAACCGAAGGGCACGTGCTTCGACCGCAAGGGAGTTAAACGACTTGAGAGAGCGATCGGTTTCGATGGACAGGCTCACAGGCGCCCTCTTAACTCATTGAGCAATGCTCCGGAGCCCTGCTCGATCAAATCAAGCACGTGATCGAAGCCGCCGTCACCTCCATAGTACGGATCCGGCACCGCCTCTTCCGCCAGATTGAAACGGCGCAGGAACAGATCGAGCTCGGCCCGGCCGTTTGACGGTTGCAGTGCTTTGAGCCTCTTGAGGTTTTCCTGATCCATGGCCAGGATCAAATCGAAACGCTGAAAATCCTCGACGCTCACCTGCCGCGCTGTCAATTCACTCAGGTCGTACCCTCTTGAGGCGGCCGCTCGACAAGCTCGGTCATCCGGCCTTTTACCTACGTGCCAGTCACCGGTACCCGCGGAATCCATGGTAATACGGCTTTCCAGCCCGGCTTCCCGTACGTGCTCGCGAAACACGCCCTCCGCGGTCGGTGACCGGCAGATATTGCCCATACAAACGAACAGAACCTTCACACTCAGGCCCCGAGCAGCTTGCGAACACGATCCAGATCATCGGCGGTATCGACCCCAGCCGGCGGCGCTTCGATCGCATCAGCCACATGTATACGCACGCCATGCCAGAGCGCGCGCAACTGCTCAAGACATTCAGTGCTTTCCAGCCAGCATGGGCCCCAGGTCACAAAGTCCGCCAGGAACCCGGCCCGGTAGGCATATATGCCGATGTGCCGGCGATATGGGACTCCTGACGGCAGGGCGTCACGGCCATGCGCGAACTCATTGCGAGCCCAAGGAAGCGGAGCGCGGCTGAAGGTCAGCGCCAGTCCATTGATATCGCACAGGACCTTGACCACATTGGGGTTGAATAAGGCTCCTGCGTCGTGGAGCGGTTCGGCAAGCGTAGCGATCGCCGCTTCCGGATGAGCGGCGAGATTCAAAGCAACCTGGTTGATGACCAAAGGTGGGATCAATGGCTCATCCCCCTGAACATTCACGACGATAGCGTCACTCGCCAGCCCCAACTTGTCGGCAACTTCAGCTAGACGATCGGTGCCAGATTCATGCTCAGCTCGGGTAAGCAGCACCTCAGCACCGAAGCCTCTGCAAGCGTCCAGTATGCGACTGTCATCGGTTGCTACCACCACGCGCTGCGCATCACTTTTGCAAGCTTGCTCCCAGACATGGCGGATCATGGGCTTGCCGGCGATATCCTGCAGCGGCTTGCCTGGCAGACGACTGGATGCATAGCGCGCGGGGATGACAACGGTGTAGGCAGTGCTCATTTGTCGAGACGCTCATCCACATCCAGCGTGCGAGCTTCGCTTTCGAGCATCACCGGAATGCCATCTCGAACCGGGAAGGCCATACCGTCGGCCTTGCAGATGAGTTCGGACTTATCGTCGGTCAGCTTCAACGGGCCCTTGCACAGCGGGCAGGCGAGAATATCGAGCAGTTTGGTATCCATGCACAGTCCTAGGATTCAGCCGACTGCACCTGGCAGATCGAGCGGCTTAAGGATGTCCGGGAAGCAATCGGTCCAGCTGGGCATCAAACCAGGTCACGAAAGCCGAAGAGGGTTCGACTTTCACCTGCAGATAGCACCAGCCCGGTTGCGCGAATGCCCGGCATTTGACCGCATCCTTCTCGGTCATCACCAACGGTAGCTCGGGGCTGAATCTCAGCTGCTCCAGGCTATAGCGGGCGTGGTCTGCGAAGGGGTGCGGAATTGGTCGCCAGTGTAGCGCCTCGAGCGTGGTGAAGAAACGCTGTGGATTACCGATGCCGGCGACCGCATGCAATTGCTGTCCTGGTGGGAAGTGATCGAGTGGCAGATCCTGATTGCTGAACAGCTCAATCAATCGCGACGGCTGCAGGGAAAACGCGTAGCCAGCGTCGGTGTCTTCAACTGCTCCGTTGAAGAGCACAGCGTCAACGGACGCCAAACGTTCGGCCGGCTCGCGTAACGGACCGGCCGGCAAACAGCGACGGTTGCCCAAGCCACGGGCAGCGTCGATAAGCACTAGCTCAAGGTCACGGGCCAGACGGTAATGTTGCAGCCCATCATCAGAAAGAATGAGATCTACGGTTTCATGTTCGAGCATGTTGCGCACCGCACGCGAGCGATCCGGGTCGATCATCACCGGTACACCGGTGCGCCGCGCGATGAGAAGAGGCTCGTCACCCGCCTCTTCCGCAGAATCATCAGGCGACACTCGCCACGGATATGATCGTGGTGTGGCGCCATAGCCGCGACTGACCACACCGACATTCAGCCCGCGGCGCCGGCAATGATCGATAAGCCAGAGAATGAGTGGGGTCTTTCCAGTGCCGCCAACAGTGATATTGCCAACTACCACCACCGGCACCGAGGCCCGATACGAGCCCGCGGCGCCTGAGAGAAACCTGTTCCGCTTGGCGACTACCACTCGCCGATAGAGAGCCTCCAGGGGGGCGAGCAACGCCAGGGTAGGATGCCCTTGGTACCACGCCCGCTGCAGACGATCGGCAAAAGACATCAGGGCTCCGGCTGCGCCTCGACAGTGGTGATACGCAACTGAGCGAAACCGAGCTTTCCGGCCGCGTCCATAGCAGTGATGACAGCCTGATGAGGCGTCTTGCCATCGGCGCTAATGATCATCGGAAGACTGGTATTCCCACCAGACTCCTTGTTCAGCGCCGCCATTAGAGTACTCAGGTCATGCTTGATCAACGTCTTGCCGTTGAGAGTAAAACTCCCGTCGACATCGATCACTACCTCCAGCTGTTTATTCACGGCATCCTGAGGGGGTGTGCCGCTGGCTGCTTCAGGCAGATCTACTTGCAACTGAGTCTCACGGGTGAAGGTTGTGGTTACCACGAAGAACAACAGCAGGATGAACACCACATCGATCAGAGGGGCCAGACCGATGTCGACGTTCTCGCGCGCTTTGCGTCGGAACTTCACGCCTTGCCCTCACCCAAATCGACGTCGCGGTCACCCTGTACAACCTCGACAAGCTTGATCGCTTCCTGCTCCATCCCCACGACCAACTCTTCGACACGGCGAAGCAGGAAGCGATGAAAGAATAGCGCGGGGATACCCACCATCAGGCCTGCAGCGGTAGTGATAAGCGCCTTGGAAATACCAGCAGCGAGCAATGGCGCATTGGCCATGCCAGACCCCATGAAGGCGCTGAAAATCTCGATCATCCCAAGCACGGTACCCAGCAGACCAAGCAAGGGCGCGATGCCCGCGATGGTACCCAGAGCGTTGAGGTAGCGTTCGAGATCATGGACGACACGTGCGGCCGCCTCTTCTATGCATTCCTTCATGATCTCTCGACCATGCTTGGAATTGGCCAGGCCTGCGGCCAGGATTTCACCAAGCGGTGAGTCTGCGCGCAGCTCCTTGAGCTTCTGGTTGCTGAGTTTCTTGTCCTTGATCCACTTCCACACCTGGCCGAGCAGATGTTGAGGGGTCACGCGACTAGGCCTCAGCGTCCAAAGTCGCTCGGCGATGATGCCAACGGCCGCGATGGAACACAGGATGATTGGCAGCATTATCCAGCCGCCTGATTTGACCAGCTCCCACACGAGATGAATCCCCCTCGAAAAAGTGGCGCCACTCTAGCATAGGGCCGGCAGGCCGCCGACGGCCCCGGTTCTCATTTTTCCCGCCAGAATCGCCGTTCAGCGCGCAATCCATAAACAGTGCCGAAACGCCCGAGATAGATCTGCATCGCCCCCCGCTCTGCAGTGTCATGGATCCTTGCTCCGGACGCGCGCAGACGTGCCACCACGTCAGAGTGAGGATGTCCAAATGCGTTGTGCATACCGCGGGATACAAGCGCACCCTCAGCCCCTGCCGCCTCAACGAAGGCACTGGAAGAAGAGCTGCGGCTGCCATGGTGCGGCACCAGCAGCCAACGCGTATTCACTGGCATCTCGCTCGCCAACAACGCCTGTTCTGCTAGCGCATCAATATCGCCCGTCAGCAGGATGCGCTCTCCTTTTGCTTCGATCAGCAGCACGCAAGACGATTGGTTGCCATCGCGAGCAAGAGGCCACTGCCAAATCGTGAAACGCACTCCGTCCCACTCCCAGCGATCGCCGGAACGGCACGGTTCCGCACCTAGCATTGAAGGCAACCTTGCCGGCTCGCCGCTTAAAATACGTTGGGGCGGCATCTGCTTTTGGAGAGCCAAGGCGCCGCCGGCATGATCACTATCGGCATGGCTGAGAATCATCAAATCGAGACCGTTCAGGCCCAATGCACGCAATGAAGGGAAGACAACTCGCTCGCCTATGTCAAAGTCGCCGTAACGTGGCCCAGCGTCGTAGAGCATGGCGTGCTCATGGGTACGCACCAGGACCGAAAGCCCCTGCCCAACGTCGAAGATCCAGACTTGCGCCTCCCCTTCTGCGGGCTTGCTCACCGGCGGGAAGAGCAACGGCGCAAGAAGAACCACGCCAAAAACCCGGAACGGTACTCCGGCAGGTAAAAGGATAATGAAGACTCCCAATGCAATCATTATCCAGCTCCACAGCGGTAACGACGCAGGTAGCCATGCTGGCTGCCAGCCCGCAATCCATTGAAGCGCGTCGAAAAGTACGGCCAGCATTCCGCCCGCGATCCACAACAACGGCTCGCCGACAACTGGAATCCATAGCAGCGAAGTGCCGAGTAACGACAGCGGAACTATGAAGGTGCTCACAAGCGGTACGGCGAACAGATTGGCCACCGGCCCACTGACGCTAACCGGCAAGCCCAGCGCCAGCAAAATCGGCAGAAGTCCTAGTGCCATGCTCCACTGCGCACGCCCCAGTGCGGACCACACGCCAAAGCTGCCGAGTCGTCCACGGAAAATCAGAACGAGCAAGGCTACCGCCATAAAGGACAACCAGAACCCGGATTGCAAACCGACCAAAGGGTCAAACACCAGGACTGCAACAAGTGCGATGAAAAACGGCAGCCAGACCCCCAGGTGCCGAAACCGTAACCGCCACATAAGTACCAGTCCGACCATGACCAACGCTCTCTGGACCGGAACGTCAAAACCTGCCAACCAGCCGTAAGCAAGCGCACCGGCCAGTGCGAGGGAACACGCACTGGGTAACCACGGAACGCGTTGCGGCCAGATTCCCCAGCGCGCCAGCAGTGCGACCAGTCCGTAGAGCAAGCCGGCCAGCATCCCAACATGCTGACCCGATATCACCATCAGATGCACGGTTCCAGTGTCCTGCAGGATCCGCCAATCGGACGAGGACAGGCCGCTGTCATCACCGACCACTAAGGCGGCGATCGCACCCGAACGTCCGTGCGCGTTGAGGCTCATCAGACGCTGGCGCAAGCGGTCCCGCCACGCCTGCCCGCCTCCTGCCAGAGATATCCGCTCACCTGCTTTGATGGTGCCACTAGCTCCTATCCGACGCGCCAGAAGCCAGGCCTCGTAATCGAAAGAATGAGGATTGACCAGGCCTCGCGGTCGCTTCAATTTGGCGGCCAGCCTCCACCGCTCTCCGGCATTAATGATCGGCCCGCCGTACCATGCCAGACGCAATGTGGAGGGAAGGCCGCTATGCCGAGACGAAACATCGGTCAATTCGAAGCGCACCACGCCATTACGCACATCAGGCAGGCCCGTCACCCGCCCTTCCAACCAAAATGTCCGGCCATCAAGATCCGTCGGAAGCCGATCGGTCAATGCCCAGTGCCCCGTCACACATGCCCAGCCAACACCGATCAAAAAGCAACCGAGCAGCCGGCAGCGTGACGGCAATAAGGCCATGCCGGAAAGACAGAGTAAGAATGAAGCCCACACAGGGGGCAACTGCGGGAGGAAGCGCAGCAGCAAAAGGCCTGCTGCCAGCGCCAGCATAGCTGCACGCATGAGAACTCCAGGATTCCATTCCAGCAACTGGCAGCTCGGATACAAACGGATACCGAGTTACCGCGGGTTAGCTGACGTCCTGTCAGCGCTCACAGTGTAGAATTTCCCTACAAACGCCTCTCAGCGCCGGTTCTCGTTTAAGGCATAATCGCGCGCGCTTCACACCCCGCCAGAGAATGTTCATGCCGCGTCGTTTTTTCAAGCGCTACATGCCGCACCCCGATCGGCTAAAGACGCACAAGTCTTTACGGTTTCTCGGCACGCTGATTCACGACCCCAATCTCCTCCATCTCAACCGGCATTCAGTTTCCAGAGCGATGGCTATCGGTCTTTTCTGGGCGATGATTCCGATGCCCATGCAGATGTTGGTGGCGGCACTTTGTGCAATACCGGCAAGAGCCAACCTGCCGATCGCGGTTGGCCTGGTCTGGCTGACCAATCCGCTCACGATGCCGCCGGTGTTTTACTGCAACTACAAGGTCGGTGCCTGGCTGATGGATACGCCTGTAAAGGCAATGCCCATGGAGCTCAGCCTTGCGTGGGTACGTCAGATGCTCAACAGCCACTGGCAACCGCTGTTCCTCGGCTCGTTCGTCGTTGGAATAGTGCTTGCCATATTGGGTTATGTAGCCACCCAGAGCTATTGGCGGTGGTGGGTCGGACGTAGCTGGCGCAAACGGCAGATGGGTCGCCGCTGACCCACCCGCTTATTCGTAGCGGAGCGCTTCGGCTGGCTGAGTCTGTGCTGCACGCCAGGCTGGGTAGAGCGTCGCCAGAAAACTCAGGACCAGAGCTGCAAGCGTCACCAAAAGCACATCCTCCAACCGCAATTCCGATGGCAACGTGCTGATGAAATAGACGTCTGAACTGAAGATATGCTGACCTGAAACCTTCTCCAGCCATGACACGATTGCGCTGACATTGATAGCGCCGAGCACACCCAGAACCGTCCCGATGACGGTGCCGGTGAGACCGATGATGCTGCCCTGCACCATGAAAATCGCCATGATCTGTCGGGGTGTCATGCCGAGGGTCCGGAGAATTGCAATATCCGCGCGCTTGTCGGCCACGACCATGATCAGCGTGGCGATGATATTGAAGGCAGCAACTGCAACGATCAGCAAGAGCAGCAGGCCAATCATTGTTTTCTCCATCTTCATCGCGCTGAACAGGCTTCCCTGAGTGAGCGACCAATCCTCACCGCGATAGCCACTTCCAAGCGTCGCTACCAGCTCCTCCGAAATCTGAGGCGCCTGATAAAGATCGGCCAGTCGGACCCGGACACCTTCGACCTGACCCGGCTCCCAGCGGAGAATCCGCGCCGCATCTGCCCGGTGAATCATCGCCAGAGTACCGTCCAGCTCCGCACCGACTTTAAATACACCAACCACGTTCAGGCGCTGCATTTTCGGGGTGATACCGCCAGGTGCATCGCTGAGTTCAGGAACGATGAGCGTAAGGTTATCGCCGAGTTTCAGGCCGAAGCGGCGCGCGGTCATCAGCCCCAGGATGACGCCCGACTCTCCGGCTTTCAGGTCTTCGATCCTGCCCCCGATCATCTTGCTACCCAAGATCGAAACCTGTTTTTCCGCTTGCGGGTCAATGCCCTTGATCTCGATGGGCTGCATGACACCCTTGAACGACAGCATGCCCTCTAGCTGAGTAATGGGAGCAGCACCCAACACTCCCGGATGCGCCTCAAGCTTCTCTGCGAGTGACCGCCAATCCGCCACCGGTTGTTTGTCACCTGCAATCACCGCATGCGGGACCATGCCGAGAATGCGATTGCTCATTTCGCGCTGAAAACCATTCATCACGGACAGGACCATGATCATCGCCAGCACGCCCAGGGACAGACCGATCATCGATGTAAGAGAGATGAAGGAAATGAAGTGGTTACGGCGCTTTGCTCGCGTGTAGCGGCTACCGATGAAAATGCTGAGCGGCCTGAACATCAACCGGCCACCAAACGGCCGTCTTCCAGGCGCAGTATGTGATCCATCTGACCAGCCAGCTGCGGGTCATGGGTGACAACGAGAAACGCCGTGCGCAGCGAGCTACTGAGTTCCAGCATCAGATCTTGAATGCCTTGAGCAGTATGGTGATCGAGATTGCCTGTAGGCTCATCGAGTAATACCAGCGCTGGCCGGTTGGCCAGTGCCCGGGCAATAGCTACCCGCTGACGCTCACCCCCAGACAACTCTGATGGCTTATGAGCCAGTCGGTGGCCCAGCCCCACTCGTTGCAATAATTCTGAGGCTCGCTTGCGTGCTTCCGGAATCGGTGCCTTGCCGATCAGCAGCGGCATACACACATTCTCCAGCGCGGTGAACTCTGGCAGCAGATGATGAAACTGGTAAACGAAGCCGAGCGCGCGATTGCGCAAGAGTCCGCGATCCTTCTCGCTAAGCGCCGAGAGCTCTTCTCCTGCTAGCCAGACACTGCCCTCGCTCGGCGTGTCCAGACCACCCAGCAGATTTAGCAAGGTACTTTTACCTGAGCCCGAACTGCCGACGATGGCGACTCGCTGACCCGGGAACAACTCCAGTTGCAGGCCGGACAATACGCTGACCGACTCGGGCCCTTGTTCGTAACGCTTACCCAGGTTGCGGCAGCTCAGGACCGCCGCATCCTTAGTAGAACTTTCATTCATAACCAGCTCACTCATAACGTAGCGCCTCGGCCGGTTGAGTCCTGGCCGCTCGCCACGCCGGGTAAAGGGTGGCGAAAAAACTCAGGATGAGGGCCGCCGCACAGACCTGAACTACGTCAGTAGTCATCAGACGGGACGGCAGATAGTCGATGAAATATACGTCGGCACTCAGAAACTTATGCCCGATCAGCCGCTCCAGAGCGGCAATCCAGCTACTCACATTAAGGGCTGCCAGAATGCCAAGCACGGCTCCCACGAATGTACCGACTACGCCGATCACCGTTCCTTGAACCATGAAAATCGCCATGATCTGTCTGGGTGTTGCGCCCAGGGTCCGAAGGATGGCGATGTCCCCTCGCTTGTCTGTCACCACCATGACCAGCGTCGAAATGATATTGAAGGCCGCTACCGCGACGATCAGCAATAGCAGCAGCCCTATCATGGCCTTTTCCATGCGAATCGCCTGGTAAAGGTTGCCATGGGTGCGGGTCCAGTCTCTGGAATAAAAATTGTCACCCAGCTCGCCAGCTAGCTCCCAGGCGATACGCGGCGCCTGGAACAAATCCTCGAATCGTAGCCGCACACCCTGAACCTGATCCGGTTTCCAGCGGTGCAAACGCGCAAGATCGGAAATATTGGTCATCGCTACGTAACCGTCTATCTCCCCTGCACCAACATGGAAGATGCCGCGTACTGTAAAGCGCTTCATGCGAGGGAACACCCCCGCCGGCGTAACCGTGACCTCGGGTGCCACGAAGGTGATCTTGTCACCGATGCCGACACCAAGCTTCTCCGCGGCCTTGTCGCCGATGACGATGCCGAATTCACCGGGTTGCAGATCCTGCAAGGAGCCATCACGAAAGAATCGGCCGATGATCGATACGTCTGACTCAACCTCTGGATCCACTGCATTGATCAGGATCTTGGTAACCTGACCGCGGTGCGTCAACAGACCCTGCATCTGGATGAATGGTGCCACTGCACTCACCTGCGGGTGTTGTACGAGCCTCTCCCCGAGGGACCGCCAGTTATCTATTGGGGTCGGGCTTTCGATGGTGGCGTGCGGGACCATGCCCAGTACGCGGGTACGCATCTCATGGTCGAACCCATTCATCACAGAAAGCACCACAATCATGACCAGCACACCCAGTGCGAGCCCGATCATCGAGGTGAAGGATATGAAGGAGACGAAGAGGCTGCGACGTCTGGCGCGGGTATAGCGCGCCCCGATATACACGGACAGCGGTCTGAACATAAATCGTTGGGTTCGCTTTCGCTGGCAGGAATTAACAAGCTGAATGACGTTGCCAGGCGGCCTGATACACTCAAGCCATCACTGCAGCCCAGGGATCGACATGCCCACAGAAGACACCGAAGATCGCCGCGAATACTATCGTATCGAGGACATGATCGCACTGGAAATCCTGCCGCCGGAACACGCCGAAACAGTCTCCGGTAACGGCTCGACACAACGGTTCGATCTACTGGGCGAGCTTCACCAACTCGACTTCGAGGCTCAGCACCTGCTGCGTCAGATCGCCGAAGGCAACCGCACGCTGGCCAATTACCTAAAGGTGCAGAACAAGCGCATCGATCTGATCGGGCAAGCGCTGGCACAGGATCTTCTGAAAGACCTCGGCCCGCCGCGCGAGGTGATTCTTTCTGAAGGCGGGGTAAGCTTCATGAACGAGAGCCCCCTCGATGAGGGATCGACCTGGGCGTTGAAACTGATGCTGATGCCTCAAGGCTTGGGCATGATGCTGACCGCTCGCGTCGCCACGTGCCAGGTCATGGAAGATGGCCGCTACGCGATCGGAACGTCCTTTGAAGCGTTGACTGATGCACAACGGCAATCGCTCGCACGGCATATCCTGCAAAAACAGGCGACGGAAAGACGCCTGGCTCGTGAAAGTTTGCAGGAACCGTGAACATGCACCGAATACTGATTCCGTTTTTGTCCATCGCCTTGTGCGTTACAGCGCACGCCGAGACCATCCGCATTCCGGTTGGTCAACAGGGGCAAGACAAGCTGTCCATGCCTAGCCGCGGCGACTCCAAGAACCTTGTACTGGACCGCTTCGGCCTTGCCGACGAGGAACGTCTGCCAGTCGGTCATCCACCTATAACGCGCTGGGATTATCGTTACTTCTCGGTGTATTTCGAAGGTGACCGAGTCATCAACAGCGTGTTGCATCATCAGCGCGGCGCACCATCACAGCGGGACATACAACAGTGACTTTGATTTACGGCCACAGAGGCGCGAAGGGTGAAGCCCCTGAAAATACCCTCGCCAGCTTTCAGCAATGCCTCGCCCATGGCGTACGCCGTTGCGAACTCGATCTGCATCTTTCCAAAGACGGCGAACTCATGGTCATCCATGATCCGACGCTCAAGCGCACCACGGGGCGACGTGGGAAGGTAGCCGAGCACGACGCCGAAGACCTTATACGATATGACGCACGCCACGGCGGACCAGGCTGGAAACATGCCTGCCCCATCCCGCGTCTGTCCGAGCTATTTGAAAAGTGCGATTTCGACCATTGGCAACTGGAGGTCAAAAGCGCATCGAGGGTGCGCGCAGCGCGCTCGGTGCTGGCCATCAAGGCGCTGGCGGATCAGCATGGGCTGCTGGACCGAGTAACGGTGACCTCCGGGTCTCGCGAGGTGCTGCGAGCACTGAAGCGCCTGACACCTGAACTGTCATGTGGGCTTGTAGCCGAATACGCCTGGCTAGATCCACTCAAAGTGGCGAAGCAGTACGACTGTAACCTTTTGGCTTTGAAGTGGACGCTGTGCACTCCAGAGCGAATCGCAAAGGCACGCCAACAGGGACTTCACGTTTCCGTATGGACGGTAAATGAACCTGCTTTGATGCGGCGCCTGGCCGATTTCGGGGTCGACAGCCTCATAACCGACTACCCCGGGCTAGCTGTCACAACGCTACGTAACGGATGAGTCCGCCAACCATCACCTCGGATGGCGGAGCACCGCTTTACCTGAAGTCAAAAGCTTTCCCGATTTGGCCAGCGCCAATCACGGGTATCCCCTCCGACCGGCTCAGGCCACCGGTCGGAGCCGCTCAAAAAAGCCGATTTAACCCGTCGAATGCAGCGACACGGTAGGCTTCGGCCATCGTCGGATAATTGAACGTCGTATTGATGAAATACTTGATCGTGTTGGCCTCGCCTGGCTGATTCATGATCGCCTGCCCAATGTGCACGATCTCCGATGCCTGGTAGCCAAAGCAGTGCACGCCAAGCACGGCCAACGTCTCGCGATGGAAAAGAATCTTCAGCATGCCCACCGGCTCTGCCGAAATCTGCGCACGCGCCATGCCCTTGAAGAAGGCTTTGCCCACTTCGTAGGGGATCTTTGCCTCGGTGAGTTCACGCTCGGTCTTGCCGATCGAGCTAATCTCCGGAATCGTGTAGATACCCGTCGGCACGTCGTCTACGAAGCGCCAGCTATCATTTTCGACAATGCTGCCGGCAGCCGAGCGCCCTTGGTCATAGGCAGCGCTGGCAAGTGATGGCCAACCGATCACATCGCCGGCGGCATAGATGTTGCCGACGTCGGTACGGTAATGCTCGTCGACCTTGATCTGCCCCCGGCTATTCACTTTGAGGCCGATGTTTTCAAGTGCAAGCTTGTCGGTGTTGCCGGTTCGCCCGTTGCACCACAGGAACGCATCCGCCTTGATTTTCTTGCCTGACTTCAAATGCAGGATGACACCGTTGTCCACTCCCTGAACGCGCTCGTACTCCTCGTTATGGCGAATGAGCACATTGTTGTTGCGAAGGTGGTAGCTGAGCGCATCGGAGATCTCATCGTCCAGAAAGCTGAGCAACTGATCACGGTTATCGATCAAATCGACCAGCACACCCAATCCGCTGAATATCGAGGCGTATTCGGAACCGATTACCCCGGCACCGTAGATGATCAGTCGGCGTGGCGTATGGCTCAGGGTAAGGATGGTGTCGCTGTCGTATATGCGAGGATGAGTGAAATCGACATCAGCGGGACGATAGGGGCGCGAACCGGTGGCGATGATGAACTGGTTCGCGACCAATGTTTCGACCATTCCGTTGGTGTTTACCACTTCAACGGTCTGTTCATCTGCAAAACTGGCCGTGCCGAAGAAAAGATCAATCCGGTTCCGGGCGTAATAGCCGGTGCGCGAGGTGACCTGCTTTCCGATGACGCTCTCGGCACTCTTGAGTACATCAGGGAAAGAAAACCAGCGTGGCTCACCAATCTGACGGAACAGTGGGTTGGTGTTGTACTGCATGATCTGGCGCACCGAGTGGCGCAGCGCTTTGGACGGGATGGTCCCCAAGTGGGTGGAGTTGCCACCTACGTGAGGCCGACTGTCTACCACGGCAACCTTGCGACCGGCCTTGACCGCGTTCATTGCCGCGCCTTCGCCAGCAGGGCCCGAGCCCAATATCACCACATCGTAATTGTAGACAGCCATATTTACCCCTGAACCTGCAGCAGGCAGCCCTGCCGCTGCTAACTAAATGGATCGACCGGGAGCAGTGTCATTGTTTACGCACCGCCGCCCTGAGTCATTGCGTCGATGACCGGAGCATCATCGCAATATCGAAGTTGAAAGTTCCGTCGCGATGTCAATCCAACACTTGAAGATCAGCGTTTGGTTGCGTCGTACGCCAACTCTGTGTCCGCCTCTTGGCTAGCCTGGGCGTTGACCTCGTCGCACTTCTCACGACTACCGCCGCAGATCGAGCACTCTTTCTCGATGCCGAGGTTAGCAATTCCGCCACAGGAACCTGCGATGGGCTTGCGTCCCATGATCACGCCAATGGACATACCAAACACGACCAACAACATCACAAGAAAAACGATTAACCAGGTCATTGCTCCGCTCCCGCACCGAATAGCTCATCGAAGGCCTCAGTGCTTTTGCTTACGAATTCCTGTCCTTCGCGGATTACGAAGAACGCTGCAATATTCCGCTCGGCTGCATAGGTCAGCCCGCGCTCGGGGCCCATGACCATGAGCACAGTAGACAACCCATCCGCCCGCAATGTCGAGGGATCGAATACCGTGACAGCTGCCAAATGATGGGTGATCGGTGCGCCGGTCTGTGGATCGAGCGTATGAGAGAAACGAACACCGTCACGCTCGAAATAATTACGGTAATCCCCGGAAGTCGACACCCCGAGTCCATCCAGCTCAACGACTCGCTGCGCTACCCGTTCGGTATCTAACGGCGCTTCAATGGCAATGCGCCAAGGCGCCCCTTCAGGCTTGAAGCCGCGCGCCTTGAGCTCGCCAGTGATCTCAACCAGGTAACTGGTGACGCCCGAAGCCTCGAGCATCGCCGCAACCCGGTCTACGGCATAGCCTGCGGCGATGCTGTTGAAATCAACCTGTACAGCCCGTTGTTTGCAGAGCTGCTCCCCGTCTGCCTGCAGATAACGATGGCCGACATTTTTACGGGCCGTGGCAATTTCCTCAGCCGTTGGTACCTGTTCACCCTTTCCATGAGGACCGAACCCCCACAGATCGAGCAGCGGCTCGATGGTCAGATCCAGTGCACCATCGCTTTCCTCGGAAAGCAATTGCCCCGCCCGGATCAACTCGCGTACACCATCGGACATGGCCATGCACTCACCCGCAGGTAAAGCGTTGAATATCTCGATGTCCGAATCGGAACGGTAGGTCGATGCCTGCTTGTCGATCTCAGCAAGAATCGATTCGGTATCACGCCAGAGCTGCGCTTTGTCGGCAGCGCCGCTCCCAGCCACATACTTCACCGTATAGGTGCTGCCCATGGTGGGACCGACGAAGCTTTCAACCTTGTCCTGAAACAGACAGCCCGTCAGGGCTACCGCCAGGGCGGCAACGATGACGGGCTGAAATAACGCGCGAACCATACTAGCCGCCGAAGTCGTCGAGCAGGATATTCTCTGGTTCGACACCAAGATCGGTAAGCATCTTAATCACCGACGCGTTCATCATTGGCGGGCCGCACATGTAGAACTCGCAGTCCTCTGGCGCCGGATGGTCCTTGAGGTAGTTCTCGTACAGTATGTTGTGAATGAAACCGGTAGGACCTTCCCAATTATCTTCAGGCTGCGGGTCCGACAGCGCCAAGTGCCACTTGAAGTTGTCGTTCTCCGTCTGCAGCTGGTCGTACTCCTCGACGTAGAACGCTTCGCGCATCGAACGGGCGCCATACCAGAAACTCATTTTGCGTGTGGATTTCAGACGCTTGAGCTGATCGAAAATATGCGAGCGCATCGGCGCCATACCGGCGCCACCACCGATGAAGACCATTTCGGCATCGGTGTCCTTGGCGAAGAACTCACCGAAGGGCCCGTAAACGGTCACTTTATCACCCGGCTTTAGGCTGAATACCCATGACGACATCTTGCCTGGTGGCAGATCGTCCTTACCCGGCGGCGGCGATGCGATACGGATGTTGAACTTCACCAGACCGACTTCTTCCGGGTAGTTCGCCATCGAGTAGGCACGGATAACTGTCTCGTCGACCTTGGAAACGTATTTCCACTGGTTGAACTTGTCCCAGTCACCGCGATATTCCTCTTGGATATCGAAGTCCTTGTAACGGACCTCATGCGGAGGACATTCCAGCTGAACGTAACCGCCAGCGCGGAAATCGACGTTCTCGCCTTCCGGCAATTGGAGGGTGAGCTCCTTGATGAAGGTCGCTACGTTCGGGTTGGAAAGTACCGTGCACTCCCACTTCTTCACACCGAAGACTTCTTCTGGCACTTCGATTTTCATGTCTGCCTTGACCGGAGTCTGACAGGACAGACGCCACCCCTCACCCGCCTCACGACGGGTGAAATGGGACTCTTCAGTCGGCAGCATTTCACCGCCGCCACTTTCGACTACGCACTTGCACTGCGCGCAGGTACCGCCGCCGCCGCAAGCGGACGAAAGGAAAATGTTGTTCGCAGCCAATGTCTGCAGCAGCTTGCCGCCTGCCGGAACGGTGATAGTGCGTTCGCCGTTGATCTCGATGCTCACGTCGCCACTTGAAACCAACTTGGCACGCGCCGCGAGGATGATCACCACCAACGCAAGCACGATGGCAGTGAACATGCCGATGGCGAGGAAAATTTCGTAACTCATCAGTTCATCCCGTCCTTACAGCTGTACGCCAGAGAAAGACATGAAGCCCAGCGACATCAGTCCGATGGTGATGAAGGTAATCCCCAGACCCTGAAGGCCATCCGGAACGTCGCTGTACTTGAGCTTTTCGCGAATACCGGCCAGCAAGGCAATGGCAAGCGCCCAGGAAAGACCCGAGCCAACACCGTAAACCGTACTTTCCGCCAGGTTGTAGTCACGTTCGACCATGAACAGCGTACCGCCCATGATGGCGCAGTTCACCGTGATCAGCGGCAAGAACACACCCAGCGCGTTGTAAAGGCTGGGCACGTACTTATCGAGGGTCATCTCGAGAATCTGCACGATCGCAGCAATCACACCGATGTAGCTGAGCAACCCGAGAAAACTCAGATCCACTTCAGGCAATCCGGCCCAGGATAAGGCGCCGGCTTTCAACAGATAGGTGTAGATCAGGTTGTTAGCCGGAACAGTAATGGCCTGCACGACGATAACGGCGATACCCAGCCCGATTGCCGTTTCCACCTTCTTCGAAATCGCGATGAAGGTACACATGCCGAGAAAGAACGCCAGCGCCATGTTCTCGATAAACACGGCCCGGACGAACAGGCTGATGTAATGCTCCATTAGTAAGCCTCCTTGTTCGAGACTTGCGGCGCCATCTTGAACGAAGGCTTCTCGACCTGCTCCTTCTTCCAGGCACGGATGCCCCAGATGAACAAGCCGATCAGGAAGAACGCCGAAGGTGGAAGCAGCATCATGCCGTTAGGCAGATACCAGCCACCATCATTGACCACCGGAAGGATGGTGTAGCCCATCAGTTTGCCGGCACCGAACAGCTCGCGAATGATGCCGAGCGCAATCAGCATGGCGCTATAGCCCAGCCCGTTACCCAGACCGTCGAAGAACGACAGCATGGGCGGGTTCTGCATGGCGAAGGCTTCGGCCCGACCCATGACAATACAGTTGGTGATGATCAGACCGACGAACACTGACAGCTGCTTAGAAAGTGAAAACGCGTACGCCTTGAGTACCTGGTCGACCAGGATCACGAGCGAGGCGATGATCACCATCTGCACGATCATGCGGATCGATCCAGGGATCTGACTGCGGATCATCGAGATGAACAGGTTGGAGAATGCAACCACCAGGGTCAGCGCGACCGACATAACCAGCGCTGTCTTGAGGTTGGAGGTAACCGCCAACGCCGAGCAGATTCCGAGAATCTGCAAGCCGATGGGGTTGTTGTTGAAGACCGGATTTAACAGGACTTCCTTGATAGTAGGTTGCGACATGATCAAGCCTCCCCAGCGCGCAGGTTAGCGATAAATGAACCGAAGCCGTTTTCGCCCAGCCAGAAGTGCAGCAGGTTATTGACACCATTACTGGTAAGCGTTGCACCGGCGAGAGCATCGACCTGATGGTCGGCACGCGGACTTTGCGGATCGACACCGCCCTTGACCACCTGAATGGCCAGTTTGCCGTCCTCGTTGAACAGCTCCTTGCCCTGCCACTGGCTGCGCCATTTCGGGTTATCGACTTCACCGCCGAGACCGGGCGTTTCGCCGTGCTGATAAAAGCCCAGACCCGCAACGGTATTTAGGTCGCTCTGAACAGCCATAAAGCCATACAGAGTCGACCACAGCCCGTAGCCACGAACTGGCAAGATCAGCTTATCGAGCTCGCCGTTTTCTTCCACGATGTAGACGACGCTGTAGCGTTCGCGGCGTTTGATCGAGGCGATATCTTCGTCACCGGACAGCGATTGCGAGAGCGCCGGGTCCTTGGCAGCAACCAACGGGTCGAAAGTGTTCGGATCGAATTCGTCGCTGTACTCCCCTGTTTCCAGATTGACGAGTTTGGCAACGATACGCTCTTTATAAAGCGTTTTTACCTGATTGCCAGACATACCCGCCTCACCTAGACCGGCGATTGCCAGAATGCTGCGCTGCTTGTCGAGCTGACGGTTTTCCAGTTGCGTGGGACGCAACGCAACGGCCGCTCCCGCAACGAACACCGAGCACACCAGGCAGACCAGCAAGGCCACAACGAGCGTGCGGGCGGTGGATTCTTTTTGACTAGACATTACGCGCCAGCCTCCGCTTGATATTGGCCTGAATGACGAAGTGGTCAATCAACGGTGCACAAAGGTTGGCGAAGAGGATCGCCAGCATCATGCCTTCAGGGAAGGCCGGATTGACAACCCGGATCAACACGACCATGACGCCGATGAAGATACCGAAGATCCACTTGCCGGTATTGGTCATGGAGGCCGACACCGGGTCGGTGGCCATGTAGATCATGCCAAAGGCGAAGCCGCCTACCACCATGTGCCAGTACCAAGGCATCGCGAACATCGGATTGCTATCGGAACCGATCAGGTTGAACAGGAAACTCAGCCCGATCATGCCGATCATCACACCTGAGACGATGCGTATGGAGGCGATCTTGGTCATCAGCAATACGGCACCGCCGATGAAGATGGCCAGCGTACTGGTTTCACCAAGGGAGCCGTGGATAGTACCGACGAACGCGTCCATCCAGCTGATGCCGCCGGCGATCACGTTCTCGATGCCGCCTGCGAAGCTCAGGCTGAGTGCGGTTGCGCCAGCAAAGCCGTCGACAGCGGTCCAGACTTCATCACCTGACATCTGCGCCGGGTAGGCGAAGAACAGGAACGCACGGCCTGTAAGAGCCGGGTTGAGGAAGTTTTTGCCCGTGCCACCGAAGATTTCCTTACCAATCACGATTCCGAAGCTGATACCCAGCGCGACCTGCCACAGTGGAATGCTAGGCGGCAGCGTTAGAGCGAACAGAACGGAGGTAACGAAGAAACCCTCGTTGACTTCGTGCTTGCGAATCGAGGCGAAGAGAACTTCCCAGAAGCCGCCCACGATGAAGGTCACTGCATACACAGGGACGAAATATGCAGCGCCCTGAATGAAGTTGTCCCACAGACTAGTAGGATCGAACCCCGCCAGTGCACTGATCAGCATCATGCGCCAACCTTCCTGGTCAGCCAGCAGATCAGGGCTCTGGGCGTAGATCAAGTTAGCCTGGTAGCCGGTGTTCCACATACCGAAGAACATCGCCGGAAAGGTACAGAGCCAGACCGTGATCATCATGCGCTTGAGGTCAATGCCGTCACGCACGTGGGCGGTAGTCTTGGTCACACTGCCAGGACGATAGAGGAAGGTGTCCGCAGCTTCGTAGAGCGCATACCACTTCTCGTACTTGCCGCCCTTTTCGAAGTTGTGCTCGATCTTGTCGAGGAATTCGCGAATGCCCATTCCTTACCCCTCCTTCTCGATGCGAGTCAGATTGTCCCGGAGGATCGGGCCGTATTCGTATTTGCCGGCGCAGACATAGGTACACAGCGCCAGGTCTTCTTCATCCAGCTCAAGACAGCCGAGCTTCTGAGCGACTTCTGTATCCCCGACGATCAATGACCGCAGCAGCTGAGTCGGCAGCATGTCCAGCGGCATGATCTCCTCGTAGTTCCCAACTGGAACCATCGCCCGGGGACTGCCATTGGTGGAGGTGGAGAAGGCGAATTTCTTGCCACCCATCAACTTGGAGATATAGATATTGAGGATCGAGTGCTTGTCACTGCCGGCACGCAGGTAGTGCAACATCTCGCGTTCCTTGCCTTCACGAAGGCAGGAGACCTGCTGGTGGTAGCGGCCAAGATAGGCAAATGCACCGTGAGCGGTACGGCCGCCCAATACGGAGCCAGAGACGACTCGATTTGCGCCAGGCTGAAGCTCGCCAGCAGTCAGCTCATCAAGGTTCGCACCTACACGAGCACGAACCAGACGTGGTTTTTCCACAACGGGGCCGGCTAATGACACTACACGCTCAACTGACAGCTTGCCTGTGGTGAATAGCGCTCCGATGGCGATGACGTCCTGATACCCAATGGTCCAGACACTTTTGCTGGCACTGACCGGATCCAGAAAATGAATATGGGTGCCAGCCAGGCCTGCAGGATGCGGCCCCGCGAAGCTCTCAGTCTTAACCTTGGCGACTTGTTCGCCAGGCAGCGATGCGCCTTCGGCCTTGCAGAGGAACAGCTTGCTCAGATTTCCGAGCACCTTCAGGCCGGCTTCAAACTCGGCAGCACGCTCAGCGATGATGATTGCTGGGTCGGCGGCTAGCGGGTGAGAGTCGATCGCCGTCACGAAGATCGAATTCGGCACCGCATCGACAGCAGGCACCTTGCTGTATGGGCGAGTGCGCAATGCGGTCCAGAGACCTGACTGCTGCAGGTTTTCACGAACCTTTTCGTCGCCAATCCCCTCCAGCTGATCGCTACCGTACTGAGCGAACGCCACTTCATCAGCGCCATCAAGATCGATGACAACCGATTGCAGCACACGCTTTTCGCCACGATGAACCGCGCTGACTACGCCTGCGCCAGGAGATGTGAACTGGACGCCAGGTGACTTCTTGTCGGTAAACAACACCTGACCCAACTTGACGCGATCACCGACCTGAACCTCCATGGTCGGCTTCATGCCAGGATAATCAAACCCTATAACGGCGACGCTTCGCACAGGCCTTCCGGCCTCGATACGCTGCGCCGGCGCACCTGCAATGGGCAAATCTAGCCCACGTTTTATATTGATCATCGGTTCGCCTAACCACTGATTTTGAATGCTTTTTTTAAGAGCCCAGCGATTTAGCTGAAAGTCGAATTGCACGACACGCACTGAACATGTATTCAGCGCGACGCTATGCCGCGGGCCCAGGTAGAAATCCGCCCGATTATAGAGGCCGCGACCCGCGACTGACCACCCAAGGTCTTCCAATTTTTTGACTGAAGACAAGCGGTCATCAACAACCGACTATTGACGCTCCGGCGCTTGAGCCCACCAAGCGCGGCAAGTCGAGACATGCCTGCTAACAAAAAACGGGAGCCGAAGCTCCCGTTTTCATGTGCCAAAGGCTAGTTAGCGCGGAAATGCAGGCGGGTTCACCCCAGCCATATCTTCCATTACGCGAACCACCTGACAGCTGTAGCCAAACTCATTGTCGTACCAGACATACAGCACGACGCGGTTGTCACTGCAGATGGTTGCCTCGGCATCCACCACACCCGCATGACGGGAACCGACAAAGTCACTCGAAACCACTTCTTGCGAATTGACGAAATCGATCTGCTTCTGCAGATCCGAATGCATGGCCATCTGGCGCAGATACTCGTTGATCTCTTCGCGGGTCGTGGCCTTCTCGAGATTCAAATTGAGGATCGCCATGGACACGTTCGGCGTCGGAACGCGGATGGCGTTACCGGTCAGCTTGCCCTTGAGCACAGGCAGTGCTTTGGCTGCGGCAGTGGCAGCGCCTGTCTCGGTAATGACCATGTTCAGCGCGGCACTACGGCCACGACGACTGCCTTTATGGAAGTTGTCGATCAGGTTTTGGTCGTTGGTATAGGAATGCACGGTCTCAACGTGACCGTTGACGATGCCGTACTGGTCGTTCACCGCTTTGAGCACCGGCACGATGGCGTTGGTGGTGCAGGATGCGGCCGAAACGATCTTGTCGTCATCGGTGATCTCGGCGTGATTGATACCGTGAACGATGTTCTTCAACTCACCCTTGCCAGGCGCAGTCAGCACCACTCGCGCAACGCCCGGGCACTTGAGGTGCTGGCTGAGCCCTTCGGCGTCACGCCATTTGCCGGTGTTGTCGACAAGCAGCGCGTTCTCGATGCCGTACTGGGTGTAATCCACCGAGGCCGGGTCGTTCGAGTAGATCACCTGAATAAGATTGCCATTGGCGGTGATGGTGTCGTTCTCAGCATCAATATGAATGGTGCCGTCGAACGGACCATGGACCGAATCGCGGCGCAGCAGGCTGGCACGCTTGACCAGATCATTCTCTGCACCGCGGCGCACTACGATGGCGCGCAGGCGAAGGCCGTCGCCACCGCCAGTCTTTTCAATGAGGATACGTGCCAGCAGACGACCGATCCGGCCAAAGCCGTAGAGCACGACGTCGGTGCCCTTGTGAACGCCAGTGGTGTTGCGCTTGCCTGCGACTTCGGCCAGCTCATCACGCACGAACTGATCGAGCGTGCGGCCGTTCCCTTCGGCCTTGAACTTGCCAACCACCTTGCCCAGATCGACCGAGGCGGCACCAAGGTCCATATCGCTCATGGTAGTGAGGATCTGGTGCGTCTCATGGACGGAAAGTTCGGCTTCATCAGCCTGACGATGGCGCGCAAAACGATGAGCCTTGAGCAGCGCGATAACCGAGCGGTTAATCAGGCCACGGCCGTAGATGGAAGTCACCACGTTGTTGTTACGATACAGCTGACCAATCAGCGGAATCATCGCTTCGGCGAGGGCTTCTCGATCAATCCATTCACCAAGACACTGGTCGGGCTTCTGAGTCACGGGCAGTTCCTTCCAACATGTAGGGGCTGAGAAAAAGGGCTACATTATGCCGGCGCACCCTAGAGCCGGCAATCTGTGCAGCGGAAACACTGACAGCGTCCCGCGCGGATAGTTACAATCCGGGCGGTCCATTTTTCGACCGGAGTCACGCCCACTCGTGTCCGTATTGCGCCTTCCGCCCATGCCTGCCGCCAGCGGCAAGCAAACCTGGGGCAACCTTCCTGGAGCCGCGCTGAGCCTGGCCATTGCCGAAGCAGCCAGCAACGCAAAACAATTCACGCTTCTACTCACGGCTGACAGCCAGAGCGCCGAACGCTTGCAAGAAGAGCTCGTCTTCTTCGCGCCAGGGCTTCCGGTCCTGCATTTCCCAGATTGGGAAACCTTGCCTTATGACGTCTTTTCCCCACACCAAGACATCATTTCTCAACGTATTGCAGCACTTTATGAGCTACCTGCACTGACCCACGGCGTTCTGGTAGTTCCCATCACCACTGCGCTACACAGACTCGCGCCGAAGCGTTTCCTGCTCGGCTCCAGCCTGGTGCTGGATGTCGGCCAGAAGCTCGACGTCGAGCAGATGCGCATGCGCCTGGAAGCGGCCGGTTACCGCTGTGTCGATACCGTCTACGAACACGGTGAATTCGCCGTGCGCGGTGCCCTGATCGATCTGTTTCCCATGGGCAGCGCCCTGCCCTATCGGATCGATCTGTTCGACGACGAGATCGAAACGCTGCGCACCTTCGATCCGGAAAACCAGCGCTCGATCGACAAGGTCGAGTCGATCCGCCTGCTGCCGGCGCGCGAGTTCCCGCTGAAGAAGGAGTCGGTAACCGGCTTCCGCGCGCGATTCCGCGAGCGTTTCGATGTCGATTTCCGCCGTTGCCCGGTTTATCAGGACCTCTCGACCGGCATCACGCCTGCGGGCATCGAGTACTACCTGCCGCTGTTCTTCGACGAAACGTCCACGCTGTTCGACTACCTGCCAGAAGACACCCAGGTGTTCTCTCTGCCGGGAATCGAGCAGGCCGCGGAGCACTTCTGGAAAGATGTCCGCAACCGTTATGAAGAGCGCCGAGTCGATCCCGAGCGTCCGTTGTTGCCTCCTGCTGAGCTGTTCATGCCGGTGGAGGACTGCTTTGCGCATCTCAAATCCTGGCCGCGTGTTGTGGTCAGCCAGGACGACGTGGAAACCGGAATCGGCCGCGAGCGTTTCCAGGCCAGCAGTTTTCCGGAGCTGGCCATTGATGCCAAAGCCAGCGAGCCGCTTGGCGCGCTGCGGCGCTTCCTCGAAGAATTCTCTGGTCGCGTGCTGTTCACTGCCGAGTCCGCCGGGCGCCGTGAGGTGCTGTTGGAACTGCTGGCGCGCCTGAAGCTGCGCCCTCAAGAAGTCGCAGGTTGGCCGCAGTTCGTCGAAAGTAAGGAACGGCTCGCAATCACCATCGCCCCACTGGATGATGGCCTGTTGCTGCAAGAGCCCGCGCTGGCGTTGATCGCTGAGAGCCCGCTGTTCGGCCAGCGAATCATGCAGCGCCGACGCCGTGAGAAAGGACGCGACGCCGGCGAAAACGTCATCAAGAATCTCACCGAGCTGCGCGAAGGCGCGCCGGTCGTGCACATCGATCACGGCGTCGGCCGCTATCACGGGCTGGTCACGCTGGAAATCGAGGGTCAGGCAGCCGAATTCCTGATGCTGCAGTACGCCGAAGACGCCAAGCTCTACGTTCCCGTTTCCAGCCTGCACCTGATCGCTCGCTATACCGGCAGCGACGACGCCCTCGCGCCCCTGCATCGTTTGGGCTCGGAGACCTGGCAGAAGGCCAAGCGCAAGGCCGCCGAACAGGTCCGGGATGTCGCGGCCGAGCTGCTCGACATCTACGCCCGTCGTGCGGCGCGTGAAGGTTATGCCTTCGAAGACCCTCAACTCGATTACGAAACCTTCAGCGCCGGTTTTCCGTTCGAGGAGACGCCGGACCAGCAGGCCGCCATCGAGGCCGTGCGCAACGACATGCTGGCGCCCAAGCCGATGGATCGCCTGATCTGCGGGGACGTGGGCTTCGGCAAGACAGAAGTCGCCATGCGCGCGGCCTTCATCGCCGTGCACAGCGGGCGACAGGTGGCCGTATTGGTGCCGACCACCCTGCTCGCCCAGCAGCACTACAACAGTTTTCGCGATCGTTTCGCCGATTGGCCAGTACGCGTCGAGGTGATGAGCCGTTTCAAATCCGCAAAAGAAATCCAGAGTGCGGTACAGGAGCTGGCCGAAGGCAAGGTCGACATCCTCATCGGCACGCACAAACTGCTCCAGGATGACGTGAAGTTCACCAACCTGGGACTGGTCATCATCGACGAAGAGCACCGCTTCGGAGTACGCCAGAAGGAGCAGCTCAAAGCCCTGCGCAGCGAGGTGGACATCCTCACCCTCACTGCCACGCCAATTCCGCGGACGCTGAACATGGCCGTGGCGGGCATGCGCGACCTGTCCATCATCGCGACGCCGCCTGCCCGACGCCTGTCGGTGCGCACCTTCGTCATGGAGCAGCAGAACTCGGTGATCAAGGAAGCGTTACTGCGCGAATTGCTGCGCGGTGGCCAGGTCTATTACCTGCACAACGACGTCAAGACCATCGAGAAATGCGCCGCCGACCTTGCGGCCCTGGTGCCCGAAGCACGCATCGGCGTCGGCCACGGGCAGATGCGCGAACGCGAACTCGAACAGGTGATGGGCGACTTCTATCACAAGCGTTTCAACGTGCTGATCGCCTCGACCATCATCGAGACCGGCATCGACGTGCCGAGCGCAAACACCATCATCATCGAGCGCGCCGACAAATTCGGCCTCGCCCAGCTGCACCAGTTGCGCGGTCGCGTCGGACGAAGCCACCACCAGGCCTATGCTTACCTGCTCACGCCACCGCGCAAGGCGATGACGCCCGATGCGGAAAAGCGTCTGGAAGCCATCGCCAATGCGCAGGATCTGGGCGCGGGCTTCGTGCTCGCGACCCACGACCTGGAGATCCGAGGCGCTGGCGAACTGCTTGGCGACGGTCAGAGCGGGCAAATTCAGGCCGTGGGCTTCACGCTTTACATGGAGATGCTCGAGCGGGCGGTCAAATCCATCCAGAAAGGTGAACAGCCGAATCTTGATCAGCCACTGGGAGGCGGTCCGGAAATCAACTTGCGGGTGCCCGCACTGATTCCAGAGGATTATCTGCCGGACGTTCATGCGCGGCTGATCCTCTACAAACGCATCGCCAATGCGGCAGATGAGAACGGCTTGCGCGAACTGCAGGTCGAGATGATCGACCGCTTCGGCCTTCTACCTGAACCGGCCAAACATCTGGTCAGGCTGACACTGCTCAAATTACAGGCCGCCAGCCTCGGCATCACCAAGATCGACGCAGGGCCAGGAGGCGGACGTATCGAATTCGCCGCCGATACCAGCGTCGATCCGATGGTGCTGATCAAGCTGATTCAGAGCCAGCCCAATCGATACAAGTTCGAAGGCGCCACGGTGTTCAAATTCCAGATACCCATGGAGCGCGCTGAAGAACGCTTCAATACGCTGGAAGCGCTGCTCGAACGCCTTTCTGCGGAAAAGCCCTGAGGATGACAATGCCGACCCCGCGCGCGACAGGGGCCACTGATGCAAGGTGATTTCCTGCCCCATCTCCCTGCCGCCTGGCGATTGCCGTTCTCCGAAAACGCGCTCGCCAGAGGGCAGCATTACGCCATGGAGAAACGGGTCAAGATCGTTCGCGAGGACGGGCGATTCCTGGAAGCGACCTGTCGTGGCACGGGTGGCAGCCTGTATCGCCAGTCGCTCCAGCTTTCCAAGGAAGGCAGGCTCAGCTGCATCTGCAGCTGCCCGGTCGGGCTGAACTGCAAGCACTGCGTTGCGCTCATTCTCACCCTTGAACGGCAGGCCGAGCACCCAACTTCCTCTGCAAGCGAGCACGCCAGCGATCGTTTCCCGGACAGGCTTGAACAATGGCTTTCGCAGCTTCCACACGCGCTGAACGATGAGCTGCAAACAGGTCAACAGTGGTGCATCCATTATCTGATCAAGCCGGACATACGCATCGAGGTTTCTCGGGTGCGTCTGCACAAGGATGGGACCTGGGGCGAACGGCAGACCTATTACGGATTCCGCGAGGCCAGTTTCCGGCAGCCGGGCTTCATGCAGCCTATGGATCTGCGCATTGCCGCGCTGGTTGCGCTTAGCCGAACCGACGGGCTGGGCTTCGTACTCAGCGGTGAAAACGGTGGCGAGACCCTGCGCCTGGTGCTGGAGACTGGTCGCGCGTTTCTCAGCTGGGGACAACCGCCGTTGGCGCCGGGGCAATCACGACCGGCACGCTTCAACTGGAGCGAGCAACCCGACGGCAGCTTCCAGCCCGAGCTGAGCATGGAGGCTGGAGAGCTGCTGACAGCGGTCGACCCGCTGTATTACATCGACGTCACCCATAACGAGCTTGGTCTGGTAGACCATGGTTTGCCCGCACCGCTGGCCCGCCACCTGCTTGGTGCGCCTTCGGTGCCATCGGCCCAAGCCGCGTTGTTCAGCCTGACGCTGCATGAAATCGCCCCGCAGCTGCCTGCGCCAGCCAAACCCGAAGAACACAAGGTCGATGACATACTTCCCGCCCCGCATCTGGCGCTGGGAAGCCACCACTCGGTCAACTACCAACCCGGCAGCGGGCGAATGGTGGGCGAACACCAGCATCGAGCGGGGCTGAGCTTCCTCTATGGCAGGACGCTGGTCCACGGCAAGGCGAAGCCAAACCAACGTGTGCGACACGCTGAAGAGAATCGCGTGTTGAGCATTGGTCGTCGCCCGGACGCCGAGCAGGCGCTGCGTCAGCAGTTGAAGCAACTCGGTTTTCGACCGGCGCTGCGTCAGAGCCTGGCCCTTCCCAATGACTCGGCTGAAATGTTCGAACTGCCCAATGAAGGCGCCTGGCTGCAGTTCACCCAGACCCAACTGTCAGATTTGCGCGAGCAAGGCTGGCAGATCGACATGCAGCCCGGCTTCGCCTATGACCTGACACCAGTGGACGCCTGGTACGTCGAGGTCGACGAGCAGCCCGAGCACAGCTGGTTCGATCTGGAGCTGGGCATCATCGTCGACGGCGAGCGCATCAGCTTGTTGCCGGTTCTGCTCGGGTTGATCCGGCGCAATCCGGCACTGTTGTCGGCCCACGCCCTGGCTCAGCGCGACGACAACGAAACCCTGCGAGTGCAGCTGGACAAGCGTCGTGATGACGACAACCAATCCCTGCAGGTCCTGCTGCCCTTTGGCCGGCTCAAACCCATTCTTGCCGCGCTGTCCGAGCTTTACCTGCGCGAACAGCCGGTAGGCGAAAACCTGCGGCTGGGACGAGCCGACGCCGCACGCCTGGCGCAGCTCGATTCGCTGGGCATGCAATGGCACGGCGGTGAGGATCTGCGGGCCTTCGCCCAGCGCCTGCGCGATTACAGTCAGCAGGCCGTCAGCGCACCCGAGGGCTTGAATGCCGAACTGCGCCCTTATCAGCTCGACGGGCTGCGCTGGATGCAGACACTGCGTACCCTCGGAATCGGCGGTGTGCTCGGTGACGACATGGGCCTTGGCAAAACCCTGCAGACCCTCGCTCATCTGCTGCTCGAAAAAGAATCAGGGCGGCTGGATCGGCCCTCGCTGGTGGTCATGCCAACCAGCCTGATCCCCAACTGGCAGGACGAGGCCGCTCGGTTTGCACCGGGACTGAGCGTCGCGACGCTGCACGGTACAGCGCGCCAACAACACTTCGAGCACCTGAACGAGTTCGATCTGCTGTTCACCACCTATGCGCTGCTACCCAGGGACATCGACCGACTCATCGACTTGCCGCTGCACGTGCTGGTGCTCGATGAGGCGCAGAACATCAAGAACGCCAACAGCAAGGCGGCACTGGCAGCAGGCCGGCTGAACGCCCGCCAGCGCCTTTGCCTCACCGGCACACCGCTGGAAAATCATCTGGGCGAGCTATGGTCGCTGTTTCACTTCCTCATGCCAGGCTGGCTGGGCGATGCCAAACGCTTCAATCGCGACTACCGCAACCCCATCGAAAAGAATGGTGAGGCCGAACGCCTGCAGCACCTGACCGCCCGGATCAAGCCGTTCCTGCTCAGGCGACGCAAGGAGCAAGTGGCCCATGAGCTGCCGCCCAAGACCGAGATCCTGCATTGGGTGGAGCTGAGCCCCGCGCAGCGTGACCTCTACGAGACCGTGCGCATTGCCATGGACAGCAAGGTGCGCGCGGAGATCGACAGCAAGGGGCTGGCGCGGAGTCAGATCGTCATACTCGACGCCCTGCTCAAGCTCCGGCAGGTGTGCTGCGATCTGCGGCTGGTCAAGGGCGATCTGGCCAAGCCGGCTCGCGGCAGCAGCTCCGGCAAACTAGACAGCCTTATGGAGCTGCTGACCGAGCAGCTTGCAGAGGGGCGGCGCATTCTGCTGTTCTCGCAATTCACCTCGATGCTGGCGCTGATCGAAGATGAACTTCGCAGCCGCGCCATCGACTACGTGCAGATCACCGGAGAGACCAGGGACCGACGCACGCCCGTACGCCGGTTTCAGGATGGTGAGGTCCCGCTGTTCCTGATCAGCCTCAAGGCTGGCGGCACCGGCCTGAACCTCACTGCGGCCGACACCGTGATTCACTACGACCCCTGGTGGAATCCAGCGGCGGAAAACCAGGCTACTGACCGTGCGCATCGGATCGGCCAGGTCAAGCCGGTGTTCGTCTACAAGCTGATCGCCCGAGCGACTGTCGAAGAAAAGATCCAGCAACTGCAGCGGCGCAAAGCCGATCTGGCAGCAGGCGTACTGGACACCAGCAATCCAGGCGACTGGCAGTTGGAGCCTGACGACATCGAGGCGCTGTTCGCGCCGCTACCCTAGGAGACGGCCGTGCGCCGACTGGTCAACCCCGCTGATTTCAATCGCATCTTCGACATCTACATGCACGAGGCGGTGGTGCCCTATCTCGGCTTCGACCCGATGCCGCGTGAAGCCTTCGGCAAGGTGTTCGACCCGCTGTTCGAAAGCGCCTGCTTTTACGTCTATGAGGTCGAGGGCGAGGTGATGGGGTTCTATAAGGCGCAACGGCATTTAGGCCGCGCCGCGCATGTCGCCTATCTGGGTACGCTGGCCGTGGCACCCGAAGCTCAGGGCCGCGGCATCGCCGGAATGATGCTACAGGACGCCCTCACGCGGCTGCGTAGCGCGGGCGTGACCCGCGTCGAGCTGACCGTCGAGGCGGACAATCCGAGAGCCATCGCATTTTATCAACGCCTTGGCTTTGTTCATGAGGGGACGCAGCGTGCTGCGTACAAACGAGCCTGCGATGAAGGCTACGTCGACGAATTGATGTACGGGTTGCTGCTGCACGACTGAACCGTCGGCAACACTGGCGACACCGGGCAGCCGAGCCGCCCGGCGCGGCGGGTGGTCAGCCTTTCAGCTTGACTGTAGTCTGGGCCACCAGCTCGCCCTGATAACGGGCAATGGTCAGTTCCTTGTTCGAAGGCTGACGCGAGCCGTCACCACCGGCGATGGTCGAAGCACCGTATGGCGTACCGCCGTTCACTTCCGAAATATCGAAGAACTCGCCGATACCGTAACCGGTGGGCACGATGATCATTCCGTGGTGTGCCAAAGTGGTCCAGGTGGACGTGATGGTCATCTCCTGGCCACCGCCGGTTCCGGTGGAGGTGAACACGCTGGCGACCTTGCCGTGCAGGGCACCTTTAGCCCAGAGTCCGCCGGTTTGATCGAGAAAGTTGCGCATCTGGCCGGACATGTTGCCAAAGCGGGTCGGTGTGCCAAAGATGATTGCATCGTAATCGGCGAGCTCTGCCGGGGTGGCCACGGGCGCCTGTTGATCGACCTTGCCGCCAGCATTCTTGAACGCTTCTTCCGGCATGGTTTCGGGGACGCGCTTGACCGTTACTTCAGCGCCCTCGACGCGACGAACGCCTTCAGCCACCGCGTTGGCCATGGTTTCGATATGGCCATACATCGAGTGATACAGCACGAGAATCTTCGCCATTTGCATTTCCTCTTTCGGGTTGGATGTGGGGTTGGTGCTGCGGAAGACGCGCTCAGCGCACGTCCACTAAAACGACTTCGCTGTCTTCAAGCGCTTTGATGATTAGCCGCGATTCATCACGCACGGCCACACCGTCTCCGGCGCCTGCGATCGATCCGCCAATTTCGATGCGACCACTTGCGGGGACGAGATAGACCTTACGGTCCGACTCGATCTCGTATTCGGCAACCTGACCGGCAGAAAGTGTCGCCGCCACCAGGCGAGCATCTGCGCGTATCCGCAATGCGTCATCGTCTTCAGTCATGCCGCTGGCGAGAGTGACAAAACTGCCGGCGCGCTCGCCTGCCGGAAAAGGACGTGTGCCCCAGGCAGGTGGCAGCCCGCTCTCGTCAGGGTAGATCCATATCTGGAAGATTTCCGTGGTCTCGTCTTCCAGGTTGTATTCGCTGTGGGCGATTCCGGTGCCGGCACTCATCACCTGCACGTCACCTGCCACGGTTCGGCCGCGGTTACCCAGGCTGTCCTCATGGGTGATCGCACCCTTACGCACATAGGTGATGATTTCCATGTCGCGATGGGGATGGGTCGGGAAGCCCGAATGCGGCGCAATGGTATCGTCGTTCCAGACGCGCAGATGGCCCCAATGCATACGCGCCGGGTCGTGGTAGTCGGCAAAGGAAAAGTGATGGCGGGTGTCCAGCCAGCCATGCTGGGCACCACCGAGTTCGGCGCGAGGGCGGATGTCGATCATGAGATAGCCTCTGTGTTCAAGCTCGGCGCTTCAGCGCGTCGAGTGAAGGAATGAGGCCATCATCAATTTAGCCGGCATGTAGATGGTTGGATTATTCCGCATTTACCAATCAGCTTATTCGATAGATAAATCAGGACAGAAACCCCAATACCTCCTTAAGCAGCGCCTCGGGGACCTCTTCCGGGAGGTAATGACCGGCGGGTAAGGCCTTGCCTTGAACATCTTCCGCAACGGCGCGCCACTCTTTCAACGCATCGAAACAGCGCCCGACGATTCCGTGGGCACCCCATAGCACCATCAACGGCGCCTGGATCACCCGACCGGCAGCCCGATCCTCGCGATCGTGCTCGAGATCGATCCCCGCACTGGCACGGTAGTCTTCGCAGAACGCATGCACGGTGCCGGGCAGCTTCATGCACCGCAGGTACTCGGCGTAGGCCGCATCGCTGAACGGATGCACGTGATCAGCGCGGATCGCCACTGCGGTACGCAGGATCAACTCGGGGTCGGCCTCGAGCAGGGTTTCCGGGAGCGGTGCCGGACGGATCAGGAAGAACCAGTGCCAGTAAGCGCGGGCGAAGGTTTCGTCGGTCTGGCTGTACATCGCCAGGGTCGGTGCGATGTCCAGCAGAATCAGCCTCCGCACCGCCTGTGGATGATCCATCGCCAGACGGTGGCTGACCCGGGCGCCACGATCATGGGCGAGGATGTCGAAACGCTCGAAGCCCAGGCTGCGCATCAGCTCGACCTGATCGAGCGCCATTTCGCGCTTGCTGTAGGCGACGTGGTTATCGCCCCCGTCCGGCTTGCTGCTGTCGCCGTAGCCGCGCAGGTCAGCGGCAACCACGGTGAAACGCTCGGCGAGCTGATCGGCGATCCTGTGCCAGATCACATGGGTCTGCGGGTAGCCGTGTAGCAAGAGCAGCGGCGGCCCAGAGCCACCCTTTCGATAGTTGATCCGAACGCCGTTAACCTCGCACTCGTCACGCTGAAAGCTCTCGAACATGGGCCGCTCCTGTGGGATGAGTCCTAAGCCTAGGCGCAGATGGCCTGATCGCAACCAGTCGGCGCGATGACATCAGGCCGAACGCGATAGCTCAGCCCAACGCCAGCGGCAGGAACAGCGCGATCAGGATGCCCAGCAAGCTCATTCCCAGCGCGGCGAAGGCGCCGCATTCGTCGCCCTCCTCCAGCGCTCGCGCCGTACCGATGGCGTGGGCATTGATGCCGTAGCTCAGGCCCCGCGCCGCAGGATGATCGACCCCTGCCCAGCCCAGCAGCAGCGGGCCGAGCGCCGTACCTATCACGCCGGTAAGCATGACGAACACAGCGGCCAGTGATGCCAGGCCGCCCAGTTGCTCGGCGACCAACATGGCGATCGGCATGGTCGCAGCCTTCGGTGAAAGGCTCATCAGTACGGACAGATCGGCTCCCAGCGCGCTGGAGATCGCCAGCGTTAGGACAACGCCCAGGACTCCACCGCTGACCAGAGTGATGAGAATCGGCCAGAACAATTCCTGGATGCGCCTGATGTGACGATACAACGGCACGGCCAGCGCTACGGTCGCGGGGCCGACCAGCACAGCGATCATCGAAGCGTCGGCTCGATAGCTCGCATAGTCGACGCCGCACAGATAGAGCGTGCCAACCACCAGCAACATGCCCACCATGACCGGTTGCAGCACCAGCCAGCCACTGCGCTTGTACAGCGCAAGGGCCAGCTGGAACGCGATCAGGGTCAGTGCCACGGAAAACAGTGGGTGGTCCAG
Organism: Stutzerimonas stutzeri; assembly: GCF_024448895.1. Taxonomy (GTDB): domain Bacteria; phylum Pseudomonadota; class Gammaproteobacteria; order Pseudomonadales; family Pseudomonadaceae; genus Stutzerimonas; species Stutzerimonas stutzeri_Q. The sequence continues at coordinate 207,675 of NZ_JAMOIC010000004.1, read as the reverse complement.
TGTCATGAGCCAGACGCTGCGCCAGTCAACAGCGGTCATGGCTGATTCTCCCTTCGCTTGTCCGTACGCCGTATCAGCATCTGCATCAACCAGCCACAGAACGGCACGGTCACTATCAGCGAAAGGACCAGCCCGGCCGCAATGGCGGGCAGATCAGCAAGCAAGGCATCGCTGCTGGTCATGATCCCTGCCGCCGGGACAATCAGCAGTAGCGGCAGGTACTGCAGGAGTAATGCGGCTGTCTTTTCAAGCGGTTCGGGAATCCCCCGACGCAGCAAGAGCAGGACGAACAGCAGCACCATGCCGATGATCGGACCGGGCAGCGCCGGTAACAATGAAAGATGAATGACACTGCCCAGCAGCTGCAGCACGACCAGCCAGGTCAGGCCTTTGAGAATCATCGAGGGGTCCTTAATGCATCGGAACGGAACGCGTAATCATGCAGGGAATAGCCGGTGACAGCACGCCTTCGTGACAAGCAAAGCACTATCGCCCGAGCCGGCTGCAATGAAACAGGTGCAGATAGCCTTCAAAAAAACGGATCAGTCATGGCGCAGCGACTGTGACCTGACGCCGCAGGCTCGGCGACCGGGTGTGCTATGCCAACCCCTAGTGGGCGCTCAACCAACCAGCAATGGCGCGGCGTCTGGCTAGCTTGACTCTTGGGAGGCTGGTCGTTCATGAAAGCCGGGCCATCTGATCCGTATTTTTCTGGTTTACCTGAGCCTGTTATGTAACAGGGCTCACCCTGATTATCAGCGCCGCCTGATTAGCCTGATAGGGGCGCTGCAATGACCGAACGAATTCCTGCCGCGATCATCGAAACCGTTGACCCGCGCAAGCCCATCCGCCTCACACCTGCACAAGCCGGCGGACCAATCCATACCCGCAGTTTCACCGGTGTCTTTCGCAATCTGCGCCTGCTGGGTGCCGGTCTCTTGTTTCTGCTCTACTTCGGCACCCAATGGCTGAACTGGGGAGATCGCCAAGCGGTGCTCTGGGATCTTGGCAAACAGCAATTTCACATCTTCGGCACTACGTTCTGGCCACAGGATTTCATCCTGCTTTCAGCGCTGCTGATCATTGCTGCGTTCGGGTTGTTCTTCATTACCGTGCTGGCCGGTCGGGTCTGGTGTGGTTATGCCTGCCCGCAAAGCACATGGACGTGGGTGTTCATGTGGGCTGAGAAAGTCACCGAGGGCGATCGCGGCCAACGCATCAAGCTGGACGCGGCACCCTGGTCACCTGAGAAGTTGCTGCGCCGCGGCGCCAAGCATGCGATCTGGCTGGCCGTGAGCCTTGCAACGGCAATCGCCTTTGTCGGCTACTTTACCCCGGTCCGGGAACTGGTGATCGAGCTGTTCACCTTACAGCTCAACCCGACCGCCAGCTTCTGGCTGTTCTTCTTCACCACCGCCACCTACCTCAATGCTGGATGGCTTCGGGAAAAGGTCTGCGTGCACATGTGTCCATACTCGCGCTTCCAGAGCGTGATGTTCGACGCCGACACCCTTACCGTCTCGTACGATGCCAAACGTGGTGAGCAGCGCGGCGCCCGGCGCAAGGACAGCGATCCGCGCGCCCAGGGCCTGGGTGACTGCATCGATTGCACCCTGTGCGTGCAGGTCTGCCCGACCGGCATCGACATTCGCGATGGGCTGCAACTCGACTGCATCAGCTGCGGTGCCTGCATCGACGCCTGCGATAGCGTAATGGACAAGATGGGCTACGCCCGCGGGCTGGTTCGCTACACGTCGGAACGTGTGCTGGAAGGCGGCAAGTCGCAGCTGATGCGACCACGATTGGTGGGCTACGCTGCGGCATTGCTGATCATGGTTGGCGCCTTTGTCTGGGCGCTGGATGCGCGACCGATGCTATCGCTGGACGTGACCAAGGACCGTACGCTCTACCGCGAGAACGTGGAGGGCCAGATCGAGAACATGTACAGCCTCAAGGTCATCAACAAGACCCAACAACGACGTGACTACCTGATCAGCCTCGGCGAGGGCCCTTTTGAGTTGCAAGGGACGCTCGAGATCACTCTGGCGCCCGGTGAAATCTCTAACCTGCCGGTCAGTGTGGCGCTGGTCGATGAACAGGACACCGGCAATCATGAACTGCGCTTTGCGGTAAAGGATTTGAGCGACCCGGACAGCCAGGTGAGTGCGCGGAGCACCTTCATCTCGCCGAGGGTTCGTTAACGTGGCGTTTACGAGCGAGCGTCATCGACTGGTGTTGGCTGTACGCTGCGCTTTCTATGCACGCTCCGTGGCCCGGACGCGTGGCTCGGCAACACCCACCGCTATGCTCAGCGAAACTGGCAGATACGTAACTCGATGAAACGCTACGAGAAATTTGCAGACGAAATTGCCGAGCTGATTCGCAGCGGGATGCTGACGCCTGGTGAAAAGGTGCCCTCGGTGCGTCATGCCAGTCGTACCTACGGCGTCAGCCCTTCCACGGTCTTCCAGGCGTATTACCTGCTCGAAGATAGAGGGCTGATTCAGGCGCGCCCACGCTCCGGCTATTTCGTTCGTGAACATGCCAAGCGCCCGTTGCATGAGCCGGAGATCAGTCCCCGGCTGAGCGAGACCACGGATGTCGATGTGAGTGAGCTGGTCTTCTCGGTCCTCGCTTCCCTGCGTGATCCAGCCACCGTGCCTTTCGGCTCAGCCTTCCCCAGCCCCGATCTCTTTCCTCTGCCGCGACTGGCACGCTCCATGGCGCAGACCGTACGCGAGATGCCCGCGCGCGAAGTGGTCGCAGAAATGACCAGCGGCCACCCTGACCTGCGGCGACAGATTGCCCTGCGCTACATGGTCAGCGGGGTGATGCTGCCGATGGAAGAGCTGGTAATCACGACCGGGGCCATGGAAGCGCTGAACCTTTGCCTGCAGGTCGTCACCAAACCGGGCGATCTGGTTGCCATCGAAGCGCCGGCTTTTTACGCAACCCTACAAGTGCTGGAGCGGCTCAAGCTCAAGGCGGTCGAAATCCCGGTGCACCCGCGTGAAGGCATCGACCTGGACGCGCTGGCAAGCAGCCTCGCCACCCTGCCGATCAAGGCCTGTTGGTTCATGAGCAGCTTGCAGAACCCCATCGGCGCGAGCATGGGTGAAGACAAGAAAGAGCGCCTCTATGCCCTCTTGAAGCACCATCAGGTGCCACTTATCGAAGATGACGTATACGCCGAGCTGTACTTCACAAGAGAGCCGCCCAAACCGGTGAAAAGCCACGACCGCGACGGCCTGGTGATGCACTGCGGCTCATTCTCCAAAAGCCTGGCGCCGGGATATCGGGTCGGCTGGGTCGCTGGCGGCCGTTATGCAGAGCAGATCAGTCGGCTGAAACTGATGACCACCATCTCCCCTTCAGTGCCAGCCCAGGCCGCCATCGCCGATTACCTGCAACACGGCGGCTATGATCGTCACCTGCGCAAGTTACGCCACGCCCTTGAGCGCCAGCAGGGCGAAATGCTGGCCTCCGCCGCACGTCATTTCCCTTCCGGCACCCGGGTCACACGGCCATGTGGCGGTTATTTTCTCTGGTTCGAGTTTGCCGAGCAGGTCGATTCGTTGCAGCTGCTGCAATTGGCACTTGCCCAAGGCATCAGCCTTGCTCCGGGCCCGATATTCTCGGCCACCCGAAGGTTCAGAAACTGCGCGCGGCTCAATCACGGCCACCCTTGGGATGAGCGCAGCGAGGACGCCATGGCGCTGCTCGGACGTATGATCAAGTCCTTCTGAACGCGTCTGTCCCTAGATTTCGATGGTGCCCTGCAGGTATCGCACCGCATGGCCTGCGACGTATACCCGCTCGCCCTCGACCCGGCAATACAGCAATCCACTGCGACGCGAGGCCTGCAGTGCGAGCAGCGATACTTTACCGAGGCGCTCTGCCCAGTAAGGCGCAAGTCCCGCGTGAATCGAGCCGGTGACTGGATCTTCATCTCCTCCATTGGCGGGCCAGAAGTAGCGTGAGACGAAATCCTGCTCACGACCCGGCGCGGTCACCACGACATCCAGCGGAGCGAGCGATTTGAGCAGCGCGAGATCGGGTGAAAGTTGCCGGACCTGCTCTTCGTGCTCAAACACCGCAAACCAGGCCTGGCGGCTTTTCAGTACGGCCTGAGGCAATACCCCGAGGCCGTTGAACAGCTCGACCGGCGGATTATCGACCGGCTCAGGCGAACGACTGGGGAAATCCATCTCGAGCCTGCCATCGTCAAGCTGAGCAACGCTGATATCCCCGACCGCAGCTGCGCGGAACGTCAGCGGCGCGGTCGCCATTTGCTGATCGAGCAGAACAAAAGCGCTGGCCAGGGTCGCGTGACCGCAGAAATCGATTTCGGTGAGTGGAGAGAACCAGCGGATGTGAAAGGCCCCGTCTGGCTCACGAACCAGAAAAGCGGTCTCCGACAGATTGTTTTCCACCGCGATAGCCTGCATCTGCGCATCACTCAGCCACTGTTCCAGTGGCACTACGGCCGCGGAGTTGCCCTTGAAACGCTCATGGGTAAAGGCGTCGATCTGGTAGATCGGTAGTTTCATGCTGGACGCTCCTTGCACGGCGTCCATCATCGGTACGCCTGGCGAGCAGTCTGGCCAACCGGGCGGAAACGGGCAATGACGTCATGCAGCGGATACCGGCGACCTGGGGGTCGCCGGGGCTTCAGCGCTTTGAAGCCATACTGGCTGTGAGCGTCGGCTGAGCGGGCTCGGCATCTGATTCGCACTGCGTTTGCGCGCCGACTTGCAGGTACGGCTGCAGGATCGGCGCCATACCTTTGAGCACCTGCACTGGCAGCGCAGAAGTGAAGCGGAAACTCTCCGCACCGCGACCCGGGACGTAAGCGGTCAAGGTGCCGAAATGATTCGGGCCGAGATAGAAGACGAAGGTGGCAGTACGATTCAACGCCAGGGAGCTGATCAACCGGCCACCCGAACCAATGGTCTGGATTCGGTTATCGCCCGTACCGGTCTTGCCTCCCACTCGCAATGGCTCACCATCGGCCTGCTGGAAGCTACCACGCAGACGCCGCGCTGTTCCGCCTTCGACCACGCTGCCGAGCGCCTCGCGCAGCGCGGCGGCGACTTCGCTATGCAAGACTCGAACGCCAGTCTCGGGCCTGATGCCCAGACGCGTCTCGTAAGGCGTATCACTGGCGAAATGCAGGCTGTCGATCCGCACACTGGGCAGGCGCACGCCATCGTTGACGATGATACCCATCAGCTCGGCAAGCGCTGCCGGCCGGTCACCGGAACTGCCCAGTGCCGTGGCCAGCGACGGCACCAGATGGTCGAAGGGGTAGCCCACCCGCTGCCAGCGACGATGAATATCGGTAAAGGCCTCGACTTCCAGCATGATGCGAATGCGACTGTCACGCGCACTCTTGTGGCGACTGCGGAAGAGCCAGCCGTAGACCTCCTGGCGCTCAGCCGTACTGGCGTTGATTACCTCGGTAATGCCGGCCTCCGGGTGCTTGATGAGATAGCCCAGCAGCCAAAGGTCCAGCGGGTGCACGCGTGCGATATAGCCCTGATCCGGCAGGCTGTAGGCGCCTGGTTCGTAGCGGGTATACAGCGAGTCGAGCGTCTTCTCGCTGAGCTCGGTACTCGGCAGGCTTTGCTTGAGGAAGCGATCGAAAGTGACACGATCGGCTTCAGGCATCAGATACCGGTGCACCGCAGCCAGACGCGGTGCTGTAGGGCGCATGCCATCGAGAAGCACTTCGATGCGCTCATCGGCGGTCTTGCCACGGTATTTTTTCCAGAACCGCTGCAGAAAGACCGAACCCTCGCGATCGGCAAAGCGCTGCAGATACTCACGCCGCTCCGGGTTGTCATCACGCTTCAACAGCTCGGCGCCGTTGGACGTCTGATAGGTGCTGTAGCTCACCAGGTCGCGCATCAGGCGCACGAACGGCAGATTGATCGACTCCTGCAACGCCTCACGCATGGTTGGCAGGCGACCGTCATCTTCACGACGGAAGTTGCCAAAGCGGTGCATACCGGCACCTGTGAAGAAGCGTTCGGTAGGGCTGGCCGAATATCGCCGCTCCAGCGCCGCATCGAGCATCGCCGGCAGATTGCGATCCCCATTCTGGATCAGATAGCCGAGCGCCCAGCGCGTCAGCGGATCGACCGCCTCGGCCTTGCGCAACTCACTGACGCTACTCTGCGCGTAGCGATCATGCAGTTCGGCAATCACTTCGAGATAAGTGGTTAGCACGCGCAGCTTAGCTGTCGACCCCAGTTCGAGCTTGCTGCCTTCGTTGATGTCGAAGGGCTGATTGGTGTTATCGGTCTGTACCCGCACGCGAAAACCCTGCTCGCCACGCTCGAACAGCGTGAAGCTGTAACGGACGTCTGCTGTGCGCTCCGGCGACAGCATGCGTTCGCCGAACAAACCCACTTCGCCCGCGAAGCCCGGCTCCGCCAGACGATGAAGGTAATCGCTGACCTGAGTCTGCAACTCGCCATGCAAAGGCGTGGTGGCGCTCAGATCGAGACGATCGAGCTGATACAGGGAGACGCCAAGCAGACTGCTCAGGCGCATACGCGCAGCGGTGATACCTTTGCTGGACGGTACTTCGCGGATGCCTGAATCAGTTTTCAAGTCACGAAACACGACCTTCTGCTGCAAAGCCGCGTTGCGCAGCCGGGTGCTGATCACCCCGCCATTGGCCAGCAGCCGGATATGACTGTCGGTCAGTTCAGCCATGTCATCGCGGCCAGCGCCGAGGTAATAGGAAGGCCGCCGTTGAGCGATCAACAGTGAAAGCACCTGACGCAGCGCCAGACCTTGGGCCTCATAGGGGGCATCTGCATTGCGACGCGAATCAAGCAGACGGTTCACCTCAGCAAAATCGGCCCCAAACCAGAGGCGCAAGCCGTCAGCAATACCGTGTACTTCGCCATGGCCGTAGGCAGCGGAGAGCGGCACGCTATTGAGGTAGTCGCGAACGATGCGCTTGCGAGTCGACAGGGTTTCCTGGCCCTCGCGATAGGTGCGCACACTCGCCGATACCATCTGCCGAATCTTTTCCTCGGCACTGCCGGTTCGACCTTCAGGCGAGTGACGGTATTTTTCCACCTGAGTGGCAAGGGTACTGCCGCCGGCAGCCTGTACCGGCAGACCGAGCTGCTTCTCCACCTGGCTGATCGCTGCCATGGTGAAACGCGGCCAGTCTACGGCCGGATTGGCCCGAGGGCGCCCGGCGTTCAGTAATCCGCGATCCTCGATGAAGAGCAGGCTCATCGCGATGATCGGCGGCACATCATCGAAGCTTTCGTAGTACTGGTGCGGATAGCTGGTGGCGTACAGCGGCTCGCCACGGCAATCGTCCACATTCAGCCCGGCCTGGGACTTTTCCGCATAAGGCACGAAGAAGCCATGATCGACGTAGCGCATCAGTGCAGGAGAGAAGCGCACCTGTTGCTCGATATCGAACCCACGCTCGGTGAGCCGCTCGAGAAAGGTCGGCAATGCTGCGTAGCCCAGACGACGATCGAACGGCCCTGCGTCGGGAAACTGGATGCTGCCGCTGGGACCAGGCTCGATCTGGTAATCGAGCTTTTCAGCGTAACGGCTTAACCAGAGCGCCTGCAGTTTCGATGTGTGCATCTCGTGCCAGGCGGCATAACCACCACCGGCTAATAATGAGACGCCCAACAGCACGCCCATGCGGCGGCCCAAGCGGCTACCGCGCGGAGGTTTCTTGCCGGGTTTTTTGATGGATGGCACACGTGTACTGCCACCCTCCCGGGATGTATTGGTCCGCCATACTGCGCCCATCTTTTGGCCTGGCATCCTAGAGAAATCAAAGACTTAAGCTTAGCGGGTGGCGCTTCTTTCAGCGTGTTCAAGCAGACGAACGGAGAAGGCCTGAGTCGCGCTTTGAACGCGACGCGACCAGCGGTTGCGAACGGTTGATCAGCGGGTCCAGTGTGGATAAAAACCAAGACGTTCCTGCACCCCGGTGTCGTGCAGGCGCACGGTATCTTCTGGAAGCTGCATGTGGTTTTGCGCTGCCTCGGCAGCATCGCCGCGTAGGAAAAACCGTCGACCGTCATCCATTGTGAGAAACAGCCCGAGCGCGCCGTGCCCGGGCAGCTTGACCAGCACCAGCCGCTGATCGCCGGACAGGTCGAGACTTTCAGTGAATCCGAGAAACGGGCGCTGCTCGAATCGCAAAGGCTGCCAGTTCACGCCATGAGCGAATTGCGCCGCAAGCACGGCGGGTGGCATCGCAGTGCGTGCGTAATCGATCCCATCCTGGCTCGCCAGCACCGGCAGCTCGGCGAAGTCCGCCAGTCCCGACGCATATTGCCAGCGTGCACATCCCAGCACGATCTGGTCGACATGACGGTCATCGCCCGAGAGTTGGTCGCGCGCCGGGTGTACCGCGACGTAGCGTTTTTCCCGCCATGGAAACGCGCTGTCCATCTGTACATCGATCTGCTTTCCTAGCCCGGTGCCAAACAACAGCCGGCGACCGCTGTGCTCGATTAATACCGCGACATGGTTGATGCGTGGTGGATCGACCCAACGGCCGTCGCGCCAGGCAAATTCACCGCCAGTGGTGCTCTCCCCAGTCCGGATCAGGCTGAAGCGCAAGCTGTCGGCCGCCGCGCCAGTCGCAAGCAGAACCAGCATCAGACCAAGCAATCGACGAATGGCCATGGCTTACACCTCCGCCCGTGGGAGGAAGGGAGATGCTTCGGGCGCCGAAAATGACAAGGGCAACCGCCCACGACGAAGCGACCAGCGCCCTGGTGTCAGCGCCAGCATGCGTTCGGCACTAGGCGGCGGATTGGCGTTGAAGGCCGCATACTGCTCTGGCCACACGAGCTCAGCCTTGGCCTGGAGCTGCAGCAGATCACCGCTATCGAAATCCATGAAAAGCAGTCCACAGCGCGGTTCTCGAACAAGATTGCCAAGCGTATTGAACAGCTGATTGCCGCCGTAATCAGGCAGCCAGAGGCGACCGTCCTCCCCGTATCGCACGAAGCCGGGCGCACCGCCGCGATGCGAGATATCCGCCCCGCCTCCCTGTGCGTCGGGGCTCTGACTGGCAATGAAGAGTGTGTCGGCGGTCTGCACCAGCGCCAGCCATCGATCATCCAGCCCTTCCCCTGCAACGACGAGCCCGGGCATCCGTGGACTCGCCTGCCAATGACGAGCCTGGATGTATTTGGGGCAATTACCGAACGACTGAGCGACTGCAACGCTGAACCCTCGCTCATCGCACTCGACGATTCGTCCGTTCACCCGGTTGCGGCGCCGCGTGGGCATTTCCAGCCCTAGCAGCCCGATTGCAGCTTGTGGCCGCATGAGTGACGCAACCGGATCATCCGCCTGCACGCTGGCTTCGACACACAACAGTGCCGGGTGCGGCGACCACATAAATCCGGGCGTGCCCCACAATATCGATGCATGAGGCTGCCCTTCGCTGTCGACAGCGCCCAGCAGAACCGCCGGCAGCCGTTCAAAGAACTCGCGATGCTGCTCAGGCATTGCCGAACGAATTATTCGGCTGCCGATCTGCTCGGCTTTCTCACGCACACCTGCACGGCTTTGCACCCACTGCTCGCCAACATGGAAAGGACTGCTCATGGTTAAGCCTCCCTACTCCAGACCTGGCATCCCGACATAGCCAGGTAGCTCGCGGATACGCGAACACCAAGCCCTTACGGCCGGGTAAGACGCGAGATCAACGCCGCCCTCGCCCGCAAGACCCGCGTAGGGATACACAGCGACATCGGCGAGTGTTGGCGTGTCGGTGCCAGCCAACCATGCGTGCTCAGAGAGCTGCTGCTCCAGCAACTGCATGGCCGCCAGCGCGCGGCTTTCGGCCAAAGCCGCATCTATGGGACGACCGAACACGCGGCCTAGCCTCGCAGTGGCCGGCCCATGATGCATCTCGTTCGCCGCGAAGCTCAGCCAGCCAACGATGTCCGCTTGGCGCTGTGCATCCAGCGGAAACCAGCGTTCATCGGCATAGCGCCGCGCCAGATAGACGAGGATGGCCTGGGAGTCCACGACTCGCACATCGCCGTCCACCAGAACCGGAACCTGCCCGCGCGGATTGAGCGAGAGGAATGGCGGTCGCTTGTGCTCACCCTTCAGCAGATCCACTGGGACCAGTTCGACCGGCTGGCCGATCAGACTTAGAAACAGCCGCGCCTTATAGCAGTTACCAGACAGGGTCAGATCGTAGAGTTTCATCGTGTCGCTCCGTTGGGATGAGATCGGTAAGGCACGACTGGATAATAGACAGACCTGTCTGTATATTTCAAGCCTCAGAAACACATCGACCCGCAACTTTTGGAGGATGTCATCCGCTCCCGCATAATGGCCGCTTGAGGAGATCTAAATGGCAACGAACAAGCGTGACGTTCTGCTCGGCACCGCCGAGCGCCTGTTCTACACAGAGGGTTACCACGCCACGGGAATCGACCGGATTCTCAGCGAGTCCGGCGTGGCCAAGATGACCTTGTACAAGCACTTCAAGTCCAAGGACGAGTTGATCCTGGCGGTGCTGGACGCTCGCCAGCAGCCAATGCTTGAAAGGCTGCGCGAAGCCCGCAGCAAGCTACCGCCGCGCAAGGCCGTATTGGCCGTGTTCGATGGGTTGAACAACATGATTCACAGCCCGAGCGCGTTCTGTGGCTGCCTGTTCATCAATGCGGCGGCCGAGTATCAGGACCGCGAACACCCTATCCATCAACGCGCGGCATCTTACAAAGCGCAGTTTCAGCAGCATCTGCGCGAACTGCTGGAAGCGCTGGAGGCGCCGCAGCCCGAGCAGTTGGCGCGCCAGCTGCAATATCTCATCGAAGGTGCGCTGAGCATGGCGCACATCGAGGGCCCTGCGGATCAGGCACTACTGGCCAAATCCGCTGCTGAACAATTGCTCAAGGCCGCCGGCATCTGAACTGAATGCCGGGGCGATTGCCCTACGTCTGCGGCTCTTCCTTGACCCGGAACCAGGCGGCATAGAGCGCCGGCAGGAACAGCAGCGTCAGCGCCGTCGCAACGATCAGACCACCCATGATGGCCACCGCCATGGGCCCGAAGAACACGCTGCGTGACAGCGGGATCATCGCCAGCACCGAAGCCAGCGCGGTCAGCACGATCGGGCGGAAGCGACGCACCGTCGCATCGATGATGGCGTTGAAGCGATCCTGTCCGGCACCTATGTCCTGCTCGATCTGATCGACCAGAATCACCGAGTTGCGCATGATCATCCCCGACAGCGCGATGGTGCCCAGCATCGCCACGAAACCGAACGGCTTGCCGAACAGCAGCAGGAACAGCGCAACGCCGATCAACCCAAGCGGCGCGGTGAGGAACACCATGGCCGCGCGTGAAAAGCTCTTGAGCTGAAGCATCAGCAAGCTGACAACAACGATGACGAACAAGGGCATGCCGGCATTCACCGAAGCCTGGCCGCGGCTCGAATCCTCCACCGTTCCGCCAACTTCCAGCAGATAGCCGCTGGGTAGCGCCTCGCGAACCTCGGCCAGAGATGGCTCGATCTGCTGGACCAGCGAAGCCGGTTGCTGATCACCATAGATATCGGCCCGCACGGTAACTGTCGGCAAGCGATTGCGATGCCAGATCACACCTTCCTCGAAACCGTATTCCAGGGTCGCAACCTGCGACAAGGGCACGCTGCGTCCGCTGGCAGTAGGGATAGCCAGACTTGGCAGCATGGACAGCTTTTCGCGCTCCCGTGCCGTACCACGCAGCTGAATCTCGATCAGCTCGTTGTCTTCGCGGAATTGGCCCGCAGTCGTGCCGGTAAAGGTGCGGCGAAGGAAATCTGACAGTTCCAGCGTGCTCACGCCAAGCGCTCGGGCGCGGTCTTGATCCACGTTCAACCACACCACCTTGCTCGGCTCCTGCCAGTCGAGGTGCACATTGGCGACATAGGGGTTTTCGCGCACTTTGGCAGCGACCTGACGAGCTAGCTTGCGCACCACGTCGATATGCTCGCCGGTGACGCGGAACTGCACCGGATAGCCCACAGGCGGACCGTTCTCCAGACGGCTCACGCGGCCACGCAGGCTCGGAAAGTCTTCACGCAACCGTTCGATCAGCCAGCTGCGCAAAGCCTCACGCTGCTCGATGCTCCCAGCCAACACCACGATCTGAGCGAAACTGGTGGCCGGTAGCTGCTGGTCGAGCGGCAGATAGAACCGCGGGGAGCCATTGCCAACATAAGCAACGTAATTGTCGATGCCGGCGCGGTCTTTGAGCATTTCTTCGAGTCGGTGCACCTCTGCTTCGGTCGCTTTGAGCGATGCACCTTCGGCCAGTTTCAAGTCGACCATCAGCTCCAGGCGACCCGATGCCGGAAAGAACTGCTGCGGAACGATGCGAAACAGGCCGATCGCACCGACGAACAATAACAACGTGAGGACAATCACCGTCTTGCGCCGCCGCACACAGAACTGGATCACCCGACGAACGCGCTGATAGAACGGCGTCGAGTACGGATCATGGCCCTCATCGGAACCACCGTGCTTATCTGCATGGCGCTTGGCCAGATCCGGGAGCAGTTTTGCTCCCAGCAACGGCACGAACACGACTGCGGCAATCCACGACGCGATCAGAGCGATAGTCACGACCTGAAAAATCGAGCGGGTGTATTCGCCCGTGCTGGACTGGGCCGTGGCGATCGGCAGAAAGCCCGCCGCAGTGATCAGCGTGCCAGTGAGCATCGGAAATGCCGTGCTGGTCCAAGCGTAACTCGCGGCCTTGAGCCGGTCGTAACCCTGCTCCATTTTTATCGCCATCATCTCCACGGCAATGATCGCGTCGTCCACCATCAGTCCCAGCGCCAGCACCAAGGCCCCCAGGGAGATCTTGTGCAGACCGATATCCAGGTAATGCATGCTGGCGAAGGTCATCGCCAGCACCAGCGGAATCGACAGTGCGACCACCAGCCCCGTACGCACACCAAGCGAGAAGAAGCTCACCAGCAGCACGATTACCAGCGCCTCGATCAGCACCTGCACGAACTCGCCGACGCCGGTTTTCACGGCCGCTGGCTGATCGGACACCTTGCGCAGCTCCATGCCTGCCGGTAACTCCTGCTGCAATCTGGCGAACTCGCCCTGCAAGGCCTCACCGAGCACGAGGATGTCGCCGCCCGCCTTCATCGATACCGCCAGCCCGATTGCCGGCTCGCCCATGAACCGCATGCGGGGCGAAGGCGGGTCGTTGAAACCACGATAGACCTCGGCCACATCGCCGATGCGGAAGGTGCTGCCCGCAACGCGGATCGGGAAGTCGCGAATCTCCTTCACTGATTCGAAGCTACCGGTAACTCGTAGCTGTACACGATCACTGACGGTTTCGACGAAGCCCGCCGACATCACGGTGTTCTGCGCCTCTAATGCCTGTTTGACCGCCTCGAGCGGCACGCCCAGCGTGGCCAATTTGACGTTGGACAGCTCGATCCAGATCTTCTCGTCCTGCAAGCCGATCAGCTCGACCTTGCCAACGTTCTTCACCCGCTGCAGGCGCAGCTGAATCCGATCGGCATAGTCCTTGAGCACGGCGTAGTCGAAGCCCTGCCCGGTCAAGGCGTAGATATTGCCGAAGGTCGTCCCGAACTCGTCGTTGAAAAACGGCCCCTGCACACCCGCCGGGAGCGTGTGATGGATGTCGCCGATCTTTTTGCGGATCTGATACCAGAGATCGGGGATCTGCTCGGAACGCAACGAATCGCGCGCCATGAAGGTCACGTTGGATTCACCAGGGCGGGAGAAGGAAACGATGCGCTCGTATTCGCCGGTCTCCATCAGCTTCTTCTCGATGCGCTCAGTGACCTGGCGAGACACCTCTTCGGCAGTCGCACCGGGCCACTGGGTCTGGATCACCATGGCCTTGAAGGTGAACGGCGGATCCTCGCTCTGACCGAGTTTGCTGTACGACAGCGCCCCCACGACGGCCATAAGCAGCATCAGATAGATAACGATCTGCCGGTTTCCCAGGGCCCAGGCGGAAAGATTGAAGCGCATCCGAATTACTCCTGCGCCGCCAGCTCGACCGGTCGGTTGTCGCGATCAACGGCCCTCACCGGCTGACTCTCATGCAGCATCTGCACCCCAGCCATCACGATCCAGTCATCGGCATTAAGGCCAGCGAAGATCGGCACCAGCGTTTCGCCAAAGGCACCGGTCTGTACCGCCACTCGTTCGAGGGTGGCATCGCTCTTCACGCGCCAGACATAGGCATTGCCCTGCTCGGCGGTGACAGCGGAAAGCGGCAATGCCAACGGCACTTCGGTCTCGTTGCGGATCGAGACCAGCGCACTTTGCCCGAGCTCGGCCGATACCTCGGCCGTGGCGAAAGCGACACGTGCGGAATAGGTGCGAGACTGCGGGTCAGCGGCAGGCGACAGCTCGCGAATGTGGCCGGGGAACTGTTTGTTTTTCTGCGACCAGATTTCCACAGATACCGTCTGGCCCACCGAATAGCGGTCAAGCGCCTGTTCCGGCAGGTTGATCGCCACCTCGCGCTCACCATCAGCCGCCAGCACGAACGCAGTCTGGCCAGCGGCGACGACCTGTCCGACTTCTATCCGGCGCTGAGCAACCACGCCATCGTGGGTGGCCCGCAGCACGGCGTAGTCGACCTGATTATGTGCCACGTCGTATTCGGCTCGCGCCTGCTGCAACCGTGCCTGAGCCGAGCGAAAAGCGTTTTCGGAAGAATCGAATTGCGAGCGGCTGACCAGCTGGCGATTCATCAGGGTCTTGTAGCGTTCGTGCTCGGCCTGCGCGACGCGCAGATTGGCTTCTGCCGCTGCGACCTGAGCGCGAATCCCTTCGAGCTGCAACTGCACGTCCTGTGGGTCGAGCTTGGCCAGCGGCTGGCCTTTGCTGACACGCTCACCGGCCTCGACCATGCGCTCGGCTACCTTGCCACCAATGCGAAATGCCAGTTCCGGCTCATAGCGCGCATGAACCTCACCCGGATAGCTTTCGAATGCCTCACTGGCCGGTTGCGGCTGAGTGACCATGACCGGCCTTACCGCAAGCGGCTCGGGCTCGCCGTTATTACAGCCGGCAAGCAGCGCGAGACCAATGACTCCGATGAAAGGCAGGGCATGTCGAAACACGATAGGTCTCTCTCTGTCGCAAGGCGGGTTCTAATACTTATACTGCGCGGTATAGTAAAAATACCGAACTCACCAGTCTAGTATTAAAAAGACCCATGACAGAAAAGCTCCCCGCCTCCGCTGGCCCGGGCCGTCCGAAGGATCTCGCCAAGCGCGAGGCCATTCTTGAAGCAGCGCGTGTTCTCTTTCTCAGTAATGGTTACGAAGGCAGCAGCATGGATGCCATCGCTGCCGAAGCCGGCGTGTCGAAGCTCACGCTGTACAGCCACTTCAAGGACAAGGAGGCATTGTTCGGCGAGGCGGTTAAGACCACCTGTGAGACGCGTCTGCCGCGCAAGCTGTTCGTACTCGAAGCGGGCTGCTCGATTCGCCAGGTGCTGCTGGATATCGGCTATGCATTCCAGGCACTGGTCAACAGCCCGGAATCCATTGGCCTGCATCGCGTCATGGTAGCGATGGCTACGCAGAACCCTGCGCTGTCACGGATGTTCTTCGACGTCGGGCCGCAGCGCCTGCTGCTGGATCTGGAGCAGCTGTTGAGCCAGGCGAAACAGCGCGGCTTACTGAATATGGAAGAGCCCATGCGTGCCGCAGAACACTTCTGCTCGCTGATCAAGGGTGCCGCACATTTTCGGCTGTTGATCGGCTATGCAGCGCCGCCGGATCAGGCAGAAGCGAATAAACACGTCGAAGACTGCGTGTCGCTGTTCATGGGCGCATACGGTGAAGACGCCGGCTCAGCGGCGACCAAAAGCCGGAAGCAGCACTGAAGCCTGCGCCCGGATATCCTCCGGGCACCTCAGCCGACCTTCAGTCGTGACTCAGCGCACCGATACGGTGGATCGAAAGGTCAGCACCGTTGAACTCCTCCTCCTGGCTCAGACGAATGCCAATCGTTGCCTTGAGCAGCCCATAGACGACGAAGCCGCCAACCAGCGCCACCAACACCCCCACCAGCGTGCCCACCATCTGGCTGAGCAGACTGATGCCACCCAGCCCACCCAACGCCTGCTGACCGAAAATCCCACACGCTAAACCGCCCCAGACGCCGCATAGGCCATGCAATGGCCAGACACCTAGAACGTCATCGATCTTCCAGCTGACCTGTGCCGCAGTGAAAGTCCAGACGAACAACGCGCCTGCTACAAGGCCGGTGGCCAGTGCACCAATTGGATGCATGAGATCGGAACCGGCGCAGATCGCCACCAGTCCGGCCAGCGGCCCATTGTGCAGAAAGCCCGGGTCGTTGCGGCCAACGGCCCATGCAGCGACCGTTCCGCCGACCATGGCCATCAGCGAGTTGATCGCCACGAGCCCGCTGACGCCCTCAAGGGTCTGCGCGCTCATTACGTTGAAGCCGAACCAGCCCACGATAAGGATCCACGAGCCCAGCCCCAGGAATGGGATGTTCGACGGCGCAAAAGCCACGAGCCGGCCTTCACGGTAACGGCCGTTGCGTCTTCCTAGCAGCAGTACCGCGCCGAAGGCGAGCCAGCCACCCATGCCATGTACGACAACCGAACCGGCGAAGTCATGAAACGGCGCACCGAACTGCGCTTCGAGCCAATCCTGCAGCCTGAAATTGCCATTCCACATCAACCCTTCGAAGAACGGATAGATGAAGGCGACGATCAGCAAGGTCGCACACAGCTGCGGACCAAATCGGGCTCGCTCGGCGATACCGCCGGAAATAATGGCTGGGATCGCCGCCGCAAAGGTCAGCAGGAAGAAGAACTTGACCAGTGAATAGCCGTTGTCGGCAATCAGCTGATCGGCAGGCTGGACGAAGGTGACGCCGTATGCCACCCAATAGCCGATGAAGAAGTAGGCAAGGGTCGAGACGGCGAAGTCAGCAATGATCTTCGACAGCGCATTGACCTGATTCTTCAGGCGAACCGTGCCCACTTCGAGAAAGGCGAAACCGGCGTGCATGGCCAGCACCATTACCGCGCCCATTAGAATGAAAAGCGTGTTGGCGCCATGCACCAGCACCTCGACTGCACTGCTTGGATTTTCCATCAACTGCGTCCTACGGATGAATCGCACCAAAACAGCAAGCCAGATCTATCAATGCACCAGAATGATTCATTTAGCATGCTTGGCTTGCCTACGTTCTTTACACCTGGCCGAGGGTTGCCGCGATTTCATCCAGACAGCCTGAATCGGGCGTACGAAGGCTTCAGCTGCAAAGGCAACGCCTCCCGTTCTGCTCCGTTTAAGGGCTTTGAGTTGGGAGACGCACCAAGCAAAAGCAATTGCCATACCAGCGAAACGGCAGGATGAACCAAAGTGAGGCAGCAGCCGACTGGCTGTGCAAATGGACGGCGCAGGATCGACTGCGCTATCGCAGACTGGAGCTAGAGGGCGGACAGGGTGCGGTATTCATCCTGAGCCAGCTGATCGGTCATGCCACTGACGAAGTCCTGCAGCATTCGACAGCGGTAATAGAACTCCCACAACGGTTGCTCGGGGCTCCCTTCGGGGTACGTCTTGATCGCCTCGTGATAGGCCTTGATCAGTTGGCTGGGTAGTCGACGGGCCAGCATCTGCAGGTGAGGCTCGCTGCGGCAAACACCTTCGGTCAGCGCGTGAAAGGTTGCAGGTGCGACCTTCAGCACGGGCCCATAGGCATCCAGCAAGCCCTGCAGAATCCGGTAGCCCTGCAGCTGCAGGGTTTCCACTTCGCGGTGGCAGAACACGCGGTCCATCGCTACATCCTTGAAGGTCTGCACGATGGCATTGGGCAGGCTGGCGTCCTCGAGCAAAGCACGATCGAGGGTGCCGTGATAGACCTCCTCGATATGCTCGATGAACTGCTGAGCCGCATGCTGTACCAGCGGATGAACCATGTTCACCCGCAGCCAGATGAAGAACTCACCCACCTTGTTGATCGGCTCTCTGTCTGCGCGTGACAGGGCATAGTCGACCATGCCTCGAAAGCTGCGACCTGTGGCCGCGATCGGCTCGTCCGCTGAACCATGCTCTGCGAACTTGGCGATCAACAGCTGCGCCAGCTGTTCGATGGTGAAGATGCCTTTCTCCACCGAATCCTCGATATCGGCCAGGCAGTAGGCAATGTCGTCCGCCGCTTCCATGATGTAGGCAACAGGATGCCGAGTGCCCGGCAGCAGTCCCAGCGCGGCCTGCAGATCGCCCACGAAGGGCTCTTCGGACAAGTAGAAGCCCGGCTTCTTCAGCAGATAGGCACCCGGCGTTCCTTTCTCCGGCTTCGGTGCATAAGCGGCGCGTACATACTTGAGCAGTCCGGCTGTCTGCGTGTAGGTGAGATTGAGCCGCAGCAGGCTGACCACCAGCCGTATTGCCTGGGCATTGCCCTCGAACTGCTCCAGATCTCTGAGCATCTGGCGGCGCAACCCGGTGTCGCCCTGCCCTGGCGGTACCGCTGCATCGAACAGCGCTTGCAGATGCCGGGTAAACCACTCGCCAATGGCGAATTCACCGAAATGTCCGAACGGCGGATTGCCGATGTCGTGCATCAGGCAGGTCATCTCGACCAGACTCTCCAGCGCGCCTTCGAGCCCATCCAGTCCATAGCACGCGGCCTTGTCACCGAGCTGCTTGTACAGGGTGCGCACGATGAAACGACCGGTCTGCTGGACTTCAAGCGAATGCGTCAGGCGGCTGCGCACCGCGGCGTTGCGCTCCAGAGGGAATACCTGGGTCTTCTGCTGCAGGCGGCGTATCGCTGCCGAATTGATGATGCGCCCGCGATCACTTTCAAGTTGGTCGATGACCAGCGACAGATCCCCCTCGGACGCCTTGAGTCCCTGCTCGACGCGAGCATAGGGTCGCTGGCGGGAAATCTTGTCCTTGAAGTTCACTGGCCCCGGCATGGTTCACACTCGCGTATCGAAGGAAGGGCGAGCCTAGCGCGGCCAGACGGCTTTACCAAGGGTCAGCCGCCAGCGCTGCACTACTGGTTTAGAATCGCCCCCTGATAACGGGAGCAAAAGATGAGTCGGTCAGAATTTCATCAGCAACATGCCGAACGGGCGACAGCCGAAGCACAGCGGTTGATCGGGCAACGCTCGACACTTGGCACGCGCTGGTTGGCCTGGGTCGCCAGCGAGCTCTATCAGCTGACACCGCCTGAATACGCTGCGATGGTTCGCCGAGAACTGGCCAGGCTGAATGAAAGCTGAGCGAGGAAATCATCATCCATTCTCCTCCGGGTTCGCTCATGCACTGGCCGGTTGAAGGGCCCTTCCTACGCGACCAATTGCTGCAGCTGCCGGGTACTGACAAGCCTTCAGCCATCGACAAGCAGCTCGCTCCGGGTGAGGTCTGGCTCGACCATGATGGTCTGCAGGGCGACCGGGTCGCCGACCGACGCTTTCATGGTGGGCCCGATCGCAGCCTCTGCCATTACCCGGTCGAGCACTACCGCCGATGGCACGATCTGTTTTCGCATCTGCAGTCGCTTGGCCCAGCCGCGTTCGGCGAGAACATTTCCACCCGCGGCCTCGATGAGCGTCAGGTTTGCATTGGTGATCGCTTTGGTTGGGGTGATGCCATCATCGAAGTCAGCCAGCCGCGCTCGCCGTGCAGCAACCTTGATCGCCGCCATAATGCCCGCGGCCTGGCGCGACAGCTCGCGCGCAGCGGCCGAACCGGCTGGCTGTATCGAACACTGGAGCCCGGGGTCATCCGGCCTGGCGCCGAGCTGCAGCTGCTCGAGCGGCCACACCCCACCGCGACCGTGCTTCGTGTCTGGCGCAGCTTCATCGATGATGCGCTCGGCGAGGACAATCTCGACTGGCTTCAGGCGTTACAGCCGCTGGCGAACGAGTACCGCGTGCGTTTTCGCCAGCGTCTTGATGCAAAGCGCCGACTTCAGGATCAAGGCGCGCTGTTCTGAAATTCGCCAGGCGGCGTCGTGCCGCTGTTCAGGTGGTGCGCTTGTCGCGACAATGCCGCACTCGAAGCGTCCTCGCAGAAGGATGCCAGCAGCACTTATAGCCCTGCGTGTAAACCACTCCCCATATTCGAGGTTTACATGAGCATCACATCCGCTGACATTTGTCAGGCCGCCGACCGCCTGCAGGGTTTTGTAGGCTTCAATAGCAAAAGCGGTCGCCATATCGTGCGTTTCAGCGAAGACTCGTTCGGCATGGATGTGGCCGACGCCAGCATCACGCCCACTAGCGAGTTCATCTGGCACCCACTGGATGGGCAAGTGATGACGCTCAAGCGCGAGCTCATCCAGCTACTGATCGACCAGAACGTGAATGACCGCCTGGGAATCAGCGAGCCGTTGCTGGCTTATATGCGGCGTGCAGAACTCCCGGAAATTCAGGCACAACGGATTCGCTGCTGACCGTCAGCGCCATTGTCATGACCGCCTGGCAGATGCCTGAAAAGTCATCAGACAACCCTCAAGTAACAGCAGGCTCAGCCGATCTCGTGTTACGACACATCGTCATCGGCACCCTGCCCCGCTTGAGGTACAACAATGAAAAATCTCAAGGTCAGCTACAAGCTGGCTCTAGGCTTCGCCGCGGTATTGCTGCTCACAATCTGCGTCGCTGTTATCGGCGTATTGAGCATGGATGCGCTGATCTCGCGCAGCGACAAGGCACAGACTGCAGAGAATCTGCTCAACGAAGCCAATCAGATCCGCTACGCACAGGTGCGATTCGAGGAGCGCGGCGATGCTCAGTACGTCACTCGCGTAAGCGAATCGGTCGCCAAGATCGCTCAACTGGTCGAGCAACGCAGATCAACCTTCTCCGAGCCGCAAGATCGGGCCTATCTGGAAACCATCGCCAGCGAGGCGCGCAATTACCAGAGTGCGTTCGAAAAACTCGTAGCACTGCATGCCCTCAAGAAGCAGACCCGCGCCAACTGGGTCGACGCAGGCAACACCACGGACAAGTTGATCGCCGACCTGGAGCGCCGTTGGAACGGTGTCTACGGCAATCCGGTCCTGCACCCGACCAGCGACGTAGCCAATATCGCCCTGCTCACCACCGAGCTGTCCAAGCAGAATCGCCTGTTGCGCTTCACGGTCAGGGGTTACCTCATGGAAGAATCGGAGCCAGCCCTGCAGGCGCTGAATAAGCAATTTGAGACGCTCACCGCTGCCATCGCACCGCTCGAGCAAGAGTTGATCGGCCCTCAAGCTGCGAGCCTGACGGCCCTCAAGGCCAGCGCGACGGAGTATGTCGAGCTGGTCAAGAAGTTGCCGCCCCTGGTTGCAGATCAGCAGCAGACGCGTCAGGACATGGAGGCCATCTTCGCCAAGCTCTATGAGCAGGCGCAGGGGATCATCTCCAGCCAGACGAAGAAACGCGCCGAAGACGCCACCTCGAAGAAACTCCAGGTAGTTGGAATCACACTGTTTGCCATTGTGCTCGGCGTACTGATCGGTGGATTGATCGTCCGGCAGATCACCCAGCCGCTGAACCAGGCCGTGCTCATCGCCGAGAAAATCGGCTCGGGTGACATGACTGGACAGTCTCCGGAGCCGCGCAAGGACGAGTTCGGCAAACTGCTGCAAGCGCTCGACAAGACCCGCGGTAACCTGCAGTCGTTGATCGGCCATGTCGGGGGTATCACCACCCAACTGGCAACCGCTTCCGAAGAGCTCTCGGCAGTTACCGCACAAACCAGCGCCGGCGTAAGCAGTCAGCGGCAGGAAACCGATCAGGTCGCCACGGCAATGCACGAGATGACCGCAACGGTGCAGGAAGTCGCCCGCAATGCCGAAGAGGCTTCGGGGGCCGCCCAACGCGCCGATCAGCAGGCTGCTAAAGGCAACACCGTTGTACAACGCGCTTTGGCCCAGATCGACAAGCTCTCGAGCGAGGTCACGCTGTCGGCCGAAGCCATGACTCAGCTCAATCAGGAAACTGACGGCATCAGTACCGTGCTGACCGTTATCAACGGGATCGCCGAACAGACCAATCTGCTTGCACTGAACGCCGCCATCGAAGCGGCGCGCGCCGGCGAGGCCGGACGTGGGTTTGCCGTGGTAGCCGACGAGGTGCGCGGCCTCGCCCAGCGCACACAGGAGTCGACTGCGCAGATCGAAGCACTGATTGCCAATCTGCAAAAGGGCGCACGCAACGCCTCCGGCATGATGGACAGCAGTAGCAGCTTGGCACGAGATACCGTAACCCTTGCTCGAGATGTAGGAGCGGAGCTGCAGGCCATCACCGAAACCGTCTCGGTCATCCAGGCGATGAACCAGCAGATCGCGACCGCTGCTGAGCAACAAAGCTCGGTCGCAGAGGAGATCAATCGCAGCGTATTGAGCGTGCGCGACGTGGCGGACCAATCAGCCGAAGCGGCGCAAGAGACGGCATCCGCCACGGCACGCCTGGCCCAGCTGGGCGGCGAACTGCAGACGCTGATCGGTCGTTTCAAGGTCTGACCGTCGGCTGGCCGGTTTGGGTAGTCACGGCAGAATTTGCCGCTATCCAATCCGGGGCATCAGGCGTAGGCTCGATTCATCCTGTTTCCCTTCTTCTCGCTCACATCGAGGTGTACTGGCCACAGAGCAGACCCATGCAGGGATGCACAATCAAGCCACTAATCCGCGAGGCGACGCCATGAGCAAAGGTATGGATACAAAGAAGAATGCGAAAAAGAAACCCCTGAAGACTGCGCAAGAAAAACGCGCAGCCAAGAAGGATAAAGCGAACGGTGCGACACCCCTGCTGGGTAGCCACGCTGCCCGCTGAGCACTGACGCCATGCAGCGCCCCGCCCGGTCTCCGCGCGGGGCGCTATGCATTCAGGCAGCCGGTTTACCGGATGCCACGCGTAGACGGCCAACCACCCAAGCCCCGCCCACGTTGACCGCTAGCCCCAGCATCACCAGCACCGCGCCGGCTGCCTGCAGAACCCCCAGATGTTCATCCAGCAAAAGCGCGGCAGACGTCAGCCCTACGACCGGAACCAGCAATGAAAACGGCGCCACGGTATTGGCTGGATAACGCGACAGAAGCCGGCTCCAGAGTCCGTATCCGAGAATGGTCGCCCCAAACGCCAGGTAGAGCAGTACCAACGCCGAATCCATGTTGAAGCCGCGCAGCGCTGCCTCGATCGCGACAGGGCCTTCCAGAAACCAGGACAGCGCGAAGAACGGAATTGGCGGAATCAGGCTGCCCCATACAACCAAGCCGACCAGATTCACCTTGCCCACCTTGCGCGTAACGATGTTACCCAGCGCCCACATAGACGCCGCACAGATCGTCAGCACGAAACCCGCCAGCGTCATGGTTCGATCACCTTGCATGCCAATCAGCAGCAAACCACTCGCCGCGATCACCAGCCCGATCAGATTGGTTATCCGCAGTCGTTCGCCAAGAAACAGCACAGCAAAGAACAAGGTGAAGAACGCTTGCGACTGGAGCACCAGGGACGCGAGTCCTGCCGGCATCCCGACCTTCATCGCCGAGAAGAGAAAGGCGAACTGCCCAAGCGAAATCGTCGCGCCATAGGCCAGCAACCAACGCAGCGGCATCTTTGGTCGCTTGATGAACAGGATCGCCGGAAAGGCAGCCAGCATGAAGCGCAGCGAACCCAGCAGCATCGGCGGAATGTTGTCGAGGCCGACCCTGATCACCACGAAGTTCATGCCCCATACGACGATCACGACAAGGGCCAGCATCAGGTCCTTTGGCGACATGGCAGTTCCTCGGATAAAAATGCATTAGAACCGTCAGCCACAAGGGCGTCGTCATACAGCAGGCGGCCAAATCGGCGATACAGTCGCCCTCGGTGCACCATACGTCCCGCCGGCTCATCAGAGTCGATCGCAGCCCGTGCCTGCTGCTACGCCAACGGCTAGAATCGCTCAATCGAACGATCTTCCTACTTTCAGCAAAAACGAGAGAAACCATGGGCGCACAGTGGAAAGCGAAACATAAGGAAGCGGCAGCCAACGCCAAGGGACGCACCTTCGGCAAGCTGTCCAAGGAAATCATGATCGCAGCCCGCAGCGGCGCCGATCCGGACATGAATCCGCGCTTGCGTCTAGTGGTCGAACAAGCCAAGAAAGCCTCGATGCCACGTGAGACCCTCGAGCGCGCCATCAAGAAAGGCGCTGGCCTGCTCGGCGAAAGCGTCAACTACGAGCGCACCACCTATGAAGGCTTCGCTCCGCATCAGGTTCCGGTGATCGTTGAATGCCTGACCGATAACGTCAACCGCACCGTGGCCGAGATTCGTGTCCTCTTTCGCAAGGGTCAGCTGGGCGCGTCCGGCTCGGTAGCCTGGGACTTCGAGCACTGCGGCATGATCGAGGCTGCACCCGCTAGCGCTGAGGCCGACGCCGAATTGGCCGCTATCGAAGCCGGTGCCCAGGACTTCGAACCGGCAGAGGACGGCGCCACGCTGTTCATCAGCGATGCCACCGACATGGACGTAGTTTGCCGGGCGTTGCCCGAGCATGGCTTCACTGTACAGTCGGCGCAGCTGGGTTACCGTCCGAAGAACCCGGTCTCCTCGCTGTCAGAAGCCCAGCTCGAAGAAGTCGAGTCCTTCCTCAGCGCTATCGACGCTCATGACGATGTGCAGAATGTCTACGTTGGCCTGGCGGGCTGATCGCAACTGGCAAGTAATCTTCAGGTAGAGGCAAAGCGATGAGTACGAACAAACCAGGTACGCCCTACGCCCAGCGTGAACAGGGCTATCGGGAAAAAGCACTGAAAATGTATCCCTGGGTGTGCGGGCGTTGCGCGCGTGAATTCTCGGGCAAGCGCTTGAGTGAGTTGACGGTCCATCACAAGGACCACAACCACGACAACAACCCCGAAGACGGTTCGAATTGGGAGCTGCTCTGCCTCTATTGCCACGACAACGAGCATTCCCGCTATACAGACAATCAGTACCACGCCGAAGCCAAGCCAGGCAGCGATCTCGGCCCGAAGGAGACCTTCAAGGCCTTCGCCAACCTGGCTGATCTGCTCAAGAAAAAGCCGGACTGAATCCAGCCCGACTGTCTCGGTCCCGGTTACTTGACCAGCAGGACCGGCACCGAGACCTCATGGATGACGCGATTCGCTACCGAGCCCATCAACATGCCTTTGAAACTGCCCAGGCCTCGAGTACCCATCACCACCGTATCGCAGCCATAGCGCTGCACCGCGTCACTGACCTGCTCTGCGACATTACCCAGAATCGCATGAGTCTGATGATTGATCCCGGCGGTCTGCAGCGCGGAAGCGGCATCTTCCAGGGTGCGTCTCGATTTATCGAGGAAGCTCTGATTAAGTTCCTCCACCGTTCCGGCGGTGACGAACTCTCCGTAAAGCACCGGCTCCTGCTGCACATTCAGCACATGGACTTCAGGCGGCTTCGGTGCATCCCTGGCGAAGTCGACGATGTACTGCAGAGCCCGCCTGGCATTCTCGGACCCGTCGAAAGCTAGAAGGATGTTGCGCATGGCGATTCTCCTGTTGACCCATTCTCGACAGAATAGACCATCGCCCTGCCACGCCAGACCATCAGGACCACATCCATTGCCGTGGATCAATAATCCACCAACACATCTCTATTCGAGCGTTTACATGAGTGAAACCGGCCCCCTCCCCTTCGGCACCGCTGACGCGTCTTTTATCGCCGCAGGAGGTGAATCCGGCATCGCCCGGCTGGTAAACGATTTCTACCAGATCATGGATGAGCATGAACGGGCCAACTGCGTGCGTCGCCTCTATCCTGAAGACCTGCGCGCGCCACGCGAGCGGTTGGCGGCGTTTCTCTGTGGCTGGTTGGGCGGTCCACGCCGCTACGCAGAGCGATACGGCAGCATCAACATTCCGCAGTTTCATACCCGCTGGCAGGTGGCTGAAGCCGAGCACGACGCCTGGCTCGAATGCATGGCCCTCGCCATCGAAAGGCAGGGTTATTCCGCTGATTTCGCGGACTATCTGCTGGCGCAACTGCGGGTACCCGCCCAACGCATCGTGCAAGCGGGCCGGCTTGCCTGTCCGCACGGCCACTGACATCCGACCACACTGGCGAACACATGAAAATCCGCTATGCGTCGGCCAATGAACAGAAAATCCGCAACGCGGAAGAATTTTGGCAGAGCGGGATCGAGATCATCAAATTTCCGGTGCGTATCGTCGAAACACAGATCGAAGACCTCAATCAGTTAGTGAGTGACACGTTGTTCGCGGCTTTTCAAACTGATTGGCAAACCGGTCTTCGTCGATCACTCCTGCCTTACATCAGCCTCAATGAATCTCCAGGCGGTTTGACGCAAACCTTCTGCGGCAATCTGCATGCGGTGCGCTTCTCCGATCTGATTGGCAGCCTGGACGATACTTCAGCAGTGTCGCGCACGCTTATTGGCTACTGCGACGGGCGCAAGCGGCATTTCTTCATAGGCGAAGTGACCGGCAGGAATTGCCTGCACGCCAGCCGCCAGCGAAGGCTTCGAGTGGGACGAGGTGTCCATTCCCGACGGCTACCTCTGCATCTTTGCCGAGTTGTGATCGCCAATGCCGGCGATCCGGTGAGGCGCGAGATGGAGTTCGGCAGATCGTCAAGTTGCATAGTGATTTCGATGACGATGTCTCATCGTGCTGGATGAGACGAGTTACTACGAAAGACTCCAATTCGAAACGCCGCTCGATATCAAGTTATACACGGACAACTTGAGCAAAGCCGTCCTGTTAATCGGCGACAGCCTTTCTGAGATCAATATCCGTCTACTGCTCTACAAGCTCTCGAATCAGCATGAAACATTTTGCGTGCGCCCGACCTCTACGTCTTCCCAAATAAACCAAATCCGGTTCAGGAAGAATTCTCAGTCAATGGGGGATTGCATGATCACTTCAGAATATGACGAGCCAGGGCTGGCATTGCAGAATCATCTGAAGCAACTGGTAAAGGCTGACATGACCAACGAGCTTTATAATTAAATTTGAAAACTGCAATTAACAAGCGCAGCGCAAGTGCGAGTGCGATGCCGTTAGGGCATCGCACTCATTACGCTTAGTAGTTGTAACCGATACCTACGCTGTAGAAGAACGCGCCATCATCGTAACGGTCTTGCGCATCGCTCCCGCTTTTGAACAGGAACTGATACTCGGCCATAGCAGTGATGAAGGTCTTGTCCTGCACCCAATGCTTGATTCCGATTTCCGGGCCGCCCATGAAGGTCTCATCGACCTCTTCGCCATAGATGCCGCCGACGCTTACACCTACGAAGGGACGGGTATTACCGCTACCGAAGTGATAGTCGTAGAACACACGGGTGGAGCCATCGAACTGCACGCTTTCGCCCTCGGAATCACGTGCGTTTACTGTCTGACGGACACCCCACATGGAGGCTTCGTCCAGATAAGTACCCCAACTACCCTGTACGGAGAACACCGTATCGTCGAAGCTCTTATCGCTGCTGCCCGCGCCACCCAGAGTTACTTCTCGATCACCTGCCACAGGTGCGGCAACTGCAATCGCAGGAAGCATGGCGGCGACAAGGAGGGAAGTTTTGAAAAGTTTGTTCATGACAACACCTCTTGTTCTTCATAGCTATGTCGGATACGCAACTTTCTGATGCGTATGCAAGTGACATGAGCATGAACAGACTGTTCACTTTATTTTAGGAATATCTTATAAACCATTGATGTATGGTCGTTTAATTATTACCGCTTCGCTAGTTTATTAGCCTGAACCAGAAACCAAATGACGACTTTAAAACTAGCGAAGCGGCTTATTTCTCTTCGAACATTCAGACCGTATTTCTCTGATCAACAGTTGTCTCGTCCAGCATCAACTCGTCTTCAGGATCCGTATCGAAATCGCGCCCCATGGCGATTCGCAACCAGACCGGGATCAACAACAAACCCACTGCGATGCAGATCCAGCTGATCATTGATGATCCGTTCGGTGGCGGAAACATCAAGCGACCTACACCGACCAGCAATGAGAAGAGCGAAACAGCGGTTACCGCAACGGCAAACAGTCGAGTACCCAGTGCCTTGATCGAGACGGAGGCGGCCACCCCGTTGAGCATTGCTGCGTTGCGCCAGAAACCGAACGGCCGAACACGACGGTAGAACCGCTTCAGCGTTGCATCATCGGTTGCAGGCGTGATGAAGGTAACCAGGATGGCGGCCGAGGTGGTGGTCAGCGCCATTATTCCAAGTCGGACCCACTCACGTTCAGGATCAGTGCCGAGGTAGTAGAGAAGCAGTGGCGCAGTGATCAGCGACACGGCCATAGCGGTCAGCTCCGAATAGAGATTTATCCGCTCCCAGAGCCAGCGCAGAACCAGCACAGACCCCATTCCAGCACCGAAGAGCAGCGAAATGAACCAGGCCGTCTGAATCGATCCAAGGTTGGCCATGATGATCATGGCGATTGCCAGGATCAGCACATTCGACAGGCGCGCCACCAGCACCAGCTCACGATCCCTGGGTTTGCGCTTCAGCACATGGGGTGCAAACACGCCACCGTAAACGTCGTTACTCCAGTAGGACGCGCCCCAATTGAGGTGCGTATCAACGGTTGATGCCAGCGCGGCCAGCAGGCCGACGAGCATCAGGCCGCGTACACCCGGCGGCAGCAAGTCTTCGATCCCTTGAACAAACAGCGCTTCTCGTCCTGCGGTAAAGCCATCACCGGCCATTTCTGCCGGCGTAAACGGATAGAGCACCAGTAAACCGACCGCAATAGCCATCCAGAACAGGCTCCGAAGGAAGATCTGCAGCCAGGAAAACACCAGCCCGGCAATTCTCGCGTCACGGTCTGTCGGGCAGGCCATGCTTCGCTGCGCGAGATAGCCAGTGCCATCGGAATTCATCTGAAAGAACCACTGCAGGCCAACGATCACCAGAAAAGGCATCAGTGCCTCGCCAGCATCCGCCGGGGGTGAGAAGGACAGCATCTTGCTAGCTTGGTCCGCGCCGTACAGTTCAACGATACGGTCCGTGAGCCCGCCGAGGCCGCCGGCGGCGTCTACCACGAACCAGGCATACAGCAGCGTCCCGACCATCGCCAGGCTGAACTGCACGACATCGGTCTGCACCACCGCACGCAACCCGCCAGTGATTGAATACATCGCCGTAAACGCTAGGATCAGCAGAATCGATATGAGGTTGTTGGCGCTCATCATCGCAGGCTCGAGCCCGGTGATACTTTCGCCAAGCTGGATGCCTGTACTGGAGATGAATCCGACGATGGGCTCGTAGATGCCTGCTGGAAGCCACAGGTGCCACGGCAGGAACACCTCAGCGATACGAATAGCCGCCACCAATACCATGGCCAGCACGACGCAATTGATTACGGTGCCGTAGTAGATGGCCTTGAGCAAACGTAGCGCGGTAACGCCTCTGCCGCTGTAGCGCACACGCGTCAGCTCAGCATCGGTCAACACACCGGCTCGACGCCATCCCACTGCGAAGACGAATGCCATCAGCAGGAACGCCAGGCCGTAGATCCAAAGACGCCATAGCGCGAAAATACCGGCCGTCGCGACCAAGCCCGTGACCAGCAGGGGTGTATCGGCCGCAAATTGCGTCGCCCCCATGGAAAAGCCGGCCTTCCAGCCCTTGATCGTTCTGCCCGCGAGGAAATACTCGTCGAGACTCTTGGATGCCTTACCCCGTGCGCGCAAACCGGAACTCAGGCCGTAGAGGATGAAAGCCATGACTATCAGTAGATCCAACATATTGTTATGTCCTAGTTGGAGGGCTGGTCATTCTGAGAACCTGATTTATGTCCAAAAATTTCAGCGTTCGGATGAACGGAATAAGCGTCCGCATACTCACGTCCGGCGCGGGTTGCAGGAAATCGCCGCGATTGGCTGCCGCAGCTTGAAAGGACTTCCGTGCAGACAGATCTGATACGCCAGTTGCCGAGTGAACATCGGCCACTGCTGAGCAAGTTTTATCGGAGCCACCGCAGCCATATGCGTGCGCCAGCTGACGCCGGCTACTGGGTCGCAGGCCAGCCAGAGATCGTGGCCGGGTTGTGCCTGTCCGATGTAGCCGGAGGCAAATGGCTGACCGGCTTACTGGTCGCACCCGGCCACCGTGGTCGCGGCCTCGCCAAGTGCCTGGTATCGCGCGCGCTTGTTGCTTGCGAGGGCCCCGTATGGCTATTTTGCGAGCCGACACTGATGACCTTCTATCAGCAGATGGGGTTCTGCAGGGCTACGACGCTGCCGGACTCGCTGACCTCCCGGCTCGAACGTTACAACCGGCATAAAACGCTGACGGCGATGCACTACAACAGCGAGCTCACATGCCCAACATTTTGAAGATTGCCACGGCTTGCCTGGTGAACGACGCCGGCAAATTGCTGATCGTCCGTAAACGCGGCACTGAGGTGTTCATGCTTCCAGGCGGCAAGATCGAATCTGGGGAAGCGCCGCTCGATGCGCTTGGAAGAGAGCTGAAGGAGGAGCTGAATCTGGATATCGACACCTCAGAACTCCAATCGCTTGGCCACTTTCAGGCAAGAGCAGCCAACGAACCGAATCACTGGGTAGAAGCGGATGTCTTTGTGGGAAGCCTGAAAGGTGCCGTGAGGGCACAGGCTGAAATCGAGGAGTTGGCGTGGCTGGATCTGCATGCACAGCAGCAGTACGTGCTTGCCCCACTGCTGCGCGAACAGATCATAGCTGCACTGGTTCAGCGACTGAGCGCTTGAGACTGGCAGCTGGAGTACCGGCCCCGTTTAAGGGGAGATGGGATCACTGGCCGGGAACGTTTCTTCCAGTGCTTCATCCAGCTGATCCTCGTCAGCTTCATCTGGATGGCGCTTCGCAGGATCCTCATGATCCTGTTCCGACTGCGTAGGTTGATTCGGGTCTGTACTGCTCATTGTGAATTCCTCTACTTTGAGTACCTAACATAGGACACCCAGCATCGAAGTCGTTCGGCAGACTGACACGCGGTAAATCGCAGGCAAAAAAAGGGGCGGGGTTTAACCCCCGCCCGCCTCCTTCCATGCATCCCTCTATTTCCTGCTCATCATCCTGATGAACCGCATCCTACGGTCGTTCCTTACCGACATCCTTGCCGGCTGTGCTTGTCCTTAAGCACGGGTGCGATATTAAGGCTTTGGATGACAACAGCAACTTGGAAAAATGCATGATGGCTACGCTGCCACTATCCGATTTATTTTCACTTTCTTTTTTAAACAATGACTTACGGAACAATAAATTTCGTTTACGACATCTGCCGGATCACCTTTGCACGCTTTGCTTACACGCACTGTAAGCAATTGCTTACATCTCGAATAGAGAAAGGGGAAATCCGCGCGATCAGGGATTAACCCTTAGCCGCGACGGTGAAACCAAGAAATGGAATCTGCAGGAGCGGGCTGGGACGAACCGCTCCTCCCCACCGGAATGGTGAGGAGGATGCGTCACTTTCAGCGGAACAATGATTCGCTAGACAGGCCGTTACGCTCGAGAATTTCACGTAACCGCTTGAGCGCCTCGACCTGGATCTGACGCACCCGCTCGCGGGTCAGCCCGATTTCCTGGCCGACTTCCTCAAGCGTACAACTCTCATGGCCGCGCAATCCAAACCGCCGAATCACGACTTCACGCTGCTTTTCGGTAAGGTCCGACAGCCATTGATCGATGCTTTCTGACAGATCGTCATCGAGTAATAAATCACATGGATCGCTAGGGCGATCGTCAGTCAGCGTGTCGAGCAACGTTTTGTCGGTATCTGGGCCAAGTGACACGTCTACCGAGGTGACGCGCTCGTTTAGCCCCAACATCCGCTTGACCTCGGCAACAGGCTTCTCAAGCAGATTGGCGATTTCTTCGGGGCTGGGTTCATGGTCAAGCTTCTGGGTCAGTTCGCGCGCAGCACGGAGATAGACGTTCAGCTCCTTGACCACGTGAATCGGCAGTCGGATGGTCCGGGTCTGATTCATGATCGCCCGTTCGATCGTCTGTCTGATCCACCAGGTGGCATAGGTGGAGAAACGGAAACCACGCTCTGGATCGAATTTCTCGACCGCGCGTATCAAGCCCAGGTTGCCCTCTTCGACCAGATCCAGCAGGGACAGCCCTCGGTTCACATAGCGGCGCGCGATTTTCACTACCAACCGCAGGTTGCTTTCGATCATGCGCTTGCGCCCGGCCGGATCGCCCTTCTGCGCGAGGCGCGCAAAGTGCACTTCCTGTTCGGGAGTCAACAGAGGGGAAAAACCAATTTCGTTGAGGTAAAGCTGAGTGGCGTCGAGCGCGCGGGTGTAGTCGACAAACTTGTGTTGCTTGACCGTTGCGGTCTTGGACTTGGTGCCAGCTGAACCAGCGCGTGGGATCTCGGTGATCGAATCCACGTCCGCGGAAGGTTCCATCAGTAGAACGGCATCGTCTACGTCAAACTCCGGCACTTCTTTTTTGAGAGCCATTATTGTTTTCCTGTTCTGAGTTCGACAACAGGCTCGGGCGGCACACCTCCCTGGTATCGCTCAAGCCCCTCCTAGTGCCAGAACAGGCAGCATCAAATCATCGCTTTGGCAGGTATTGCAGCGGATCTACAGGTTTGCCTTGGCGGCGAATCTCAAAGTGCAGCTTCACCCGGTCGGTTCCAGTCGATCCCATCTCGGCAATTGTTTGCCCAGCTTTGACTTGTTGACCCTCCTGAACCAGCAGCCTGCGGTTGTGGCCGTAGGCACTTACATAGGTATCGCTGTGCTTGATGATCACAAGTTCGCCGTAACCCCGTAAACCACTGCCGGCGTACACAACAGCCCCATCAGAAGCAGCTAAAACAGGCTGTCCTAATTCCCCTGCGATATCAATTCCTTTATTCAAACTGCCGTTTGAGGAAAACCGACCGATCACAGCGCCTCCGGCGGGCCACGCCCAACCGCTTGCAGAGCGGGCAACTGGCTTGATCGGCGTACTCGCCGCGGGGGGCTTGGCCGCCGGTGCGCTAGGTCGCGAAAGCGGCGGTGGAGTCGGCACCGGGTTGGTCACTACGGTCGGCGTACTGGGCGTTGATGCCGGAGGCGGTGTGACCGGACGAGCGGCAGCGGTGCGGGGCGCTTGCCCGCTGAAACGAATCGTCTGGCCGGGATAGATGACATGCGGTGGCTGGATGTTGTTGACTCGGGCAAGGTCGCGCCAATCCCAACCAAAGCGGAATGCAATCGACCAGAGCGTGTCGCCACGCCTGACAACGTACTGCCCGCTTGTTACGCGGTCTCTGTTGTTACGGTCAACGACGCTCACTCCACCAGACGGCGAGCTTGCGCAACCGGCCAGCAACGAACCAGCCAATATGGCTGCAAGCGCGCAACGGAATGACGAACTGCGTATCCACCGCATGCTGGCTGTGAGCTTCAATGCCCGCTCCCTAAGATCGACAAATCGGTTCAGACGCTTTGTGCGGCTGGCTGGTGACGTCTTGCAAACCACTCAAGCCCAAGCACAAGAACGATTCCGGCAACCGCAAGAAGTATTGCCAGGAGCAGCTGCGGATCCTGCCCGGTCAGGTCGCCGTAGGCACCTGGAGACAGATTCTGCTCCAGGAGCGGCACGCGCTCGCCATGGGAGTCGGTACGCCAGGTCAGTGTTTCTTTCCAGGGCCAGACCTTGTTCAGGGAGCCCAGCATCAGGCCTGTGAGAAATGCCAAGGTGAGGTCTCGCCACCGCTGTAGCACCCAGCTCAGGATGCGGGCGAAGCTCAGCAACCCTACCAGGCAGCCAGCAGCAAAGGTCATCATCACACCCAGATCAAGCGCCTTCACCGCGCCCAGAATGATCGGATAAAGGCCTAGCAGAACCAGAATGAAGCTGCCCGAGATACCGGGAAGGATCATTGCGCAGATCGCAATGGCGCCGGCAAAGAACAGGCTGACGCTACTCGCACTCCACTGCACAGGCGCCGCCACGGTGATCCAATAGGCGAAGGCGATGCCCAGGCACAGGCTGACCAGCCGCGACAGGGTGCGTCTCTGGATTTCCTTGCCGACCAAATGGACCGACACCAGAATCAGACCGAAGAAGAACGACCAGACCGGTATCGGATGCTCTTCGAGAAGGTAGGTGATCAGTTTCGCAAGGCTCAGAACACTGGTGAGAATGCCGGCGAACAGAACCAGGAGAAAACTCGCGTTGGCCGTGCGCCACGCTTCGGTGAATCGCCCTTTGAGTAGCGGCGCAACGGCATTCGGAACCGCGGCTATGGAGCGAAGCAGCTCGTCGTAAATGCCAGTGATGAATGCAACAGTCCCGCCCGACACGCCAGGCACGACATCCGCAGCGCCCATGGCCATGCCTTTGGCGTACAACAACAAAGCGTTCTTCATGCTTCCTTCCGCTGAGATCAAACTACAGGTCCATTGAGCAGCGGCACGAAGCGTACGGTATCCAACAGGTGGCGGGAAAAACCCTCTTCCTCTCGAATGATCAGCATCAGTTGCTGGACTTCGCCAACACCCACCGGGATCACCAGCCGCCCGCCGGGCGCCAGTTGATCAAGGAGGGCCTGTGGCACGTCGGCGGCCGCCGCGGTAACGATGATGCCGTTGTAAGGAGCCAATGCAGGCCACCCTTCCCAGCCATCACCCCAGCGAAAGACCACATTGCGCAACTTGAGTTCGACCAGTCGCTCTTTTGCTCTGTCCTGCAATGCCTGGATACGCTCGACAGAGAAGACCCGCTCGACCAGTTGCGCCAGCACGGCAGTCTGGTAGCCGGAGCCGGTGCCGATCTCCAGTACCTTGTCCAGTGGCCCATCGGCGAGCAGCAGTTCGCTCATGCGCGCCACCATGAACGGCTGAGAAATGGTCTGGTTATGGCCAATCGGCAATGCAGTGTCTTCGTAGGCCCGATGGGACAAGGCCTCATCGACGAAAAGATGGCGTGGGGTGCGTCGGATTACTTCGAGCACTCGCGGATCGGAAAGCCCCTCTTCATATAAACGCTGGATCAGACGATCACGCGTGCGTTGTGAAGTCATTCCGGTGCCGTGGCGCAGAAAATCGTCAGGTCCGCGGTTCACAACACGCCCTCCAGCCAACTGTCGAGACCGTCGAAGGCCTCATGAAAGGTTCGGTCAAGCTGCAATGGGGTGATCGAAACATAGCCCTGCATGACAGCATGGAAATCGGTGCCCGGACCGCCGTCCTCGACATCCCCGGCAACGGAGATCCAGTACCCGTCCTTGCCTCGCGGATTGGCCTGCTTGACCGGAGGCTTGGCTCTTTGGCGATGCCCGAGGCGCGTCAACTGGATCCCGCGGATGTGATCCAGCGGCAGGTTGGGCACGTTGACGTTCAATACCGTTCGCGGCGGCAGATCGAGTGAAGCCTGATGCTCGACCAGTTTGCGCGCGACATAAGCCGCAGTAGGCAGGTTATCGGTCTGGCGCGATACCAGTGAGAACGCGAATGCAGGCTTGCCAGTGAAGCGCCCTTCGATGGCTGCCGCGACCGTACCGGAATACAGCACGTCATCGCCAAGATTGGCACCCAGATTGATTCCAGAAACCACCATGTCCGGTGCGTCTTCAAGCAGGCCGTTGATGCCCAGGTGAACGCAATCGGTGGGTGTTCCGTTCACGCCGATGAAGCCGTTCGGCATGGTGACGGGATGAAGCGGGCGATCCAGGGTCAGCGCGCTGCTCGCGCCACTCATGTCCTGGATCGGGGCAACCACAATGCACTCGGCAAAATCCGCCAGCGCGTCATAAAGCGCGGCGAGCCCGGGTGCATACACCCCGTCGTCGTTGGCGATCAAAATACGCATCAGATGTCCGTCTGCCCTGCCAGGCTGACCAATTCACGCACCACAGCTGTGGCGAAGCATCCGGTCGGCAGGACGAATTCAAGTTGCAGAATGTCAGGCTCGGGATAATGCCACGACAAGCCGCCAATGGGGAGGCGAAGAATGCGCCGTTCATGCTTCATGCCAGCTTCTGCGAGCCACTTGGCGATTGACGGCTCCGCTGCGCCGACGCTGCACTCCAGCGCCCCTGCTCGGCCCGTTGCAGGCGAGTCGCCAAGTCCCCAGAGCGGACCGGTGGGATGCAGGTCCAGAATAGTAAGCCGGGGATCGCTGCATTCGGCCTCGCCGGCAGGAAAGAAGCTTCGGCTATCGGTAAATGCCAGCAGGTCACCTACCTTAGCCGTGTTCCAGCTGCCATCTGCAACTCGCGCGGCCAGCACCCGGTTAAACAAGTAGCTGCGGCCGGCTGATAACAGGCGCGACCGCAGATTACGCTGTACGGGAAGCTCCTCGCGAGCGGCATACTCCCGGGCACCCAGGACATTGCTGCCTTCGAAGCCGAAACGCTGCAGGCCAAAATAGTTAGGCACCCCCTGCGCCTTGATCCGCTCGAGCCGAGCATCGAGTTCGTGCCGCTCCGCCCGGAGTTCGGTCAGCCGCAGGATGAAACCGTTCGCCGAGTGCGCACCGCGCTGCAGCTTGCGCTGGTGCCGTCCGGTCTTGAGGATCTTCAGGGTTTCATCTTCGGCCTTGCTCAATTGCGGATCGGCTTTGCCCGGCAGATGCAGGCTGAACCACTGCCGGGTCAGCGCCTGCCGATCCTTCAGCCCGGCGTAGCTGATGTTGCGTACTGGAACGCCAGCCGCGCGGGCGATCCGGCGTGCCGCTTCCTCAGTGTTGAGGTTGCGCTTCTCAACCCATAACCACAGGTGCTCCCCTGCGCCCGATAGAGGGATATCCAGCACTTCGTCGACCTGAAAGTCTTCGGCTACGGCCTTGAGTACTGCAGTGCCACAGGCCCCGCCATGTGCACAGGGGCCAAGCAATTGGTCTTGGGTCATGCCCTGACCAGCAACGCGACAGCGTGAACCGCGATCCCTTCTTCGCGCCCAACAAAACCGAGCTTTTCTGTCGTGGTGGCTTTGACATTGACTTGGTCGAGATCGACCTGAAGGTCTTCGGCGATCAGGTGGCGCATCGCATCGATATGCGGCGCCATCTTTGGCGCCTGGGCGACGATGGTCGCATCGACGTTACCCACCTTCCATCCCTTGCCCTGAACCTGTTTAAGCACGTGGCGGAGCAACGCACGGCTATCGGCTCCTTTGAAAGCCGGATCGGTGTCGGGGAAGTGCTTGCCGATATCACCAAGCGCCGCGGCACCGAGCAGGGCATCGCTCAAGGCATGCAACAGCACATCACCGTCCGAATGCGCGACCAGTCCGAACCTGTGTGGAATCCGGACGCCGCCGAGGGTGACGAAATCGCCCTCACCGAAACGGTGAACGTCGTAGCCGTGACCGATACGCATAGTCTTGAACCCCGAAAAGAACAGCCCGCGATTCTACAGGACCACGCCAGCGGTTGAACCCGCACTTCTCGGATCAACGCAGCCGATAACCACCATCAACCGAATCGATCTCATATCGTTTTATACCGATATATAGTTCGCCCCATCGCGATATACGGAACCGGACGAGACCATGAAAGACGAGCTCGACGACATCATCAAGGCCATCGCCCATCCGTTGCGCAGGGAAATCCTGCAATGGCTGAAAGAGCCTCAACAGTATTTCGCCGAGCAGCATCATTCACTTGAAAACGGCGTATGTGCCGGTCAGATCGACCAGCGCGCCGGGCTTTCGCAATCCACCGTATCGGCTCATCTGGCAACCCTGCAGCGAGCAGGGCTGGTCACCAACCGCAAGGTGGGCCAGTGGCACTTCTTCAAACGCAATGAACCGGCCATCGAGGCCTTTCTGGCCCGTCTCGGCCAGGAACTCTGAGCTTTACCAACGCTTTCCCTGTCATGGAGCTGCACGCTATGCCTACACTTTTCGACCCAATCAAGATCGGCGACCTCGAACTGGCCAACCGCATCATCATGGCCCCGCTGACCCGCTGCCGCGCCGAACCTGGCCGCGTTCCGGGCGACCTGATCGCCGAATACTACGGTCAGCGCGCCGGAGCCGGTCTGATCATCAGCGAAGCCACTTCGGTCACACCGATGGGCGTCGGATATCCGGACACACCGGGCATCTGGTCCGCCGAGCAGATTCAGGGTTGGAAAAAAGTTACCGATACCGTGCATGCAAAAGGCGGCAAGATCGTCCTGCAGCTCTGGCACGTTGGCCGGATCTCGGACCCGATCTACCTGGACGGCCAACTGCCAGTCGCGCCCAGCGCTATAAAGCCTGCCGGTCACGTGAGCCTTGTGCGGCCAATGAAGGGTTTTGAAACGCCGCGCGCGCTGGAAACCTCAGAAATTGCCGGCATCGTCGAGGCGTACCGCAAAGGTGCCGAGAATGCGCGTGAAGCTGGCTTCGACGGCGTAGAGATCCATGGCGCCAACGGATATCTGCTCGATCAGTTCCTGCAGACCAGCACCAACCAGCGCACCGATGAATACGGCGGCTCACTGGAAAATCGTGCCCGTCTTATGCTCGAAGTCACGGATGCCGCAATCAGCGTCTGGGGACCCGGCCGTGTGGGCGTGCACCTGTCACCCCGCGCAGACCTTCACGACATGGGCGATACCAACCTGGCCGATACCTTCGGCTATCTGGCGCGTGAGCTGGGCAAGCGTGGCATCGGCTTTATCTGCTCCCGCGAAAAAGCCGGCGAAGACAGCCTGGGCCCGCAGCTGAAAGACCTGTTCGGCGGTGTCTACATCGTCAATGAGAGCTTCAGCAAGGAACAGGGCAACGCCTGGTTGGCCGACGGCAAGGCTGACGCCGTGGCCTTTGGCGTGCCGTACATCGCCAACCCGGATCTTGCCCAGCGCCTGCGTCAGGATGCGCCGCTCAACGAAGCGCGCCCTGAGTTGTTCTATGCCAAGGGCGCCGAAGGCTTTACCGATTATCCATCGCTCTAGCTCCTTGCGATGGAAGGCCCGGCTGGTAAACCAGCCGGGCCTTTTTTATTCGAGCCGACCAATCAGCAGAGGCTGCGCACGCACTCAGCTTTTGAGGGCCTGCGCATGGTGCTGCAGGTGGTCTTCGATGAAGCTGCTGATGAAGTAGTAGCTGTGGTCGTAACCCGGCTGAATGCGCAGTTTCAGTGGGTACTCCGCAGCCCTGGCTGCTGCTTCGAGTGCATGAGGTTTCAGCTGATCAGCCATGAAGTCATCGCGATCACCCTGGTCGACCAGAATCGGGAGCTTCTCCTGCGCTTTGCCGATCAGTGAACAGGCGTCCCAATCGCGCCAACGTGAGCGATCACTGCCCAGATAGCCCGTGAACGCTTTTTCACCCCATGGGCAATCGACCGGATTGGCAATCGGTGCGAACGCCGAGAGTGATTGGTAGCGCCCGGGATTTTTCAGCGCGCAGACCAACGCACCGTGACCACCCATGGAGTGACCGCTGATCCCACGCTTGTCCGAGACCGGAAAGTTAGCCTCGATCAGCGCCGGTAGTTCATCCACCACGTAGTCATACATCCGGTAGTGCTGCGCCCATGGCTCCTGAGTGGCGTTGAGGTAGAAGCCCGCGCCCAGCCCGAAATCGTAGGCCTTGTCAGGGTCGTCCGGAACATCTGCCCCACGCGGGCTCGTATCCGGCGCAACGATGATCAAGCCTAGTTCTGCGGCCAGCCGATGGGCACCGGCCTTTTGCATGAAGTTCTCATCGGTGCAGGTCAGTCCCGACAGCCAATACAGCACCGGCAGCTTTTCGCCCTGCTCGGCCTGCGGCGGCAGATAGACGGCGAACACCATGTCGCAATTCAGGCTATTGGAGCGGTGGCGGTAACGCTTGTGCCAACCACCGAAGCTCTTCTGGCAGGAAATAATCTCAAGGCTCATAGGCCCTCCGCGCATGCCGCGGCCGCTGCAAGCGCGCTGAGAACAGCGCGCAGCGGCGCGGTGCAATGATCAGAAGTGAATGACAGTCCGGATGCTTTTGCCTTCATGCATCAGATCAAACGCCTGATTGATTTCTTCAAGCCCCATGTTGTGGGTGATGAAGGTGTCGAGCGGAATCTCGCCGGTCTGGGCTTTCTCCACATAGCCTGGCAGTTCGGTACGGCCCTTGACGCCACCGAACGCACTGCCACGCCAGACGCGCCCGGTAACCAGTTGGAACGGACGGGTACTGATTTCCTGCCCGGCGCCGGCGACACCGATGATTACCGATTCGCCCCAGCCCTTGTGGGCGCATTCCAGCGCAGCGCGCATCAGCTGGACGTTGCCGACGCACTCGAAGGAATAGTCCACACCGCCATCGGTCATCTCGACGATGACTTCCTGGATCGGCTTGTCATGGTCTTTCGGATTAACGAAGTCGGTTGCGCCCAGCTCTCCAGCGATGGCGAACTTGGACGGGTTGATGTCGATGGCGATGATGCGGCTGGCCTTGGCCATCTTGGCGCCGATGATGGCCGCCAGGCCGATTCCGCCGAGACCGAAAATAGCGACCGTCGCGCCCTCTTCCACTTTCGCGGTATTGAGCACGGCACCGATGCCGGTAGTAACACCGCAACCAAGCAGGCAGACCTTGTCCAGCGGCGCCTCCTTGGGGATTTTCGCTACAGACACTTCCGGCAGTACGGTGTACTCGGAGAAAGTCGATGTGCCCATGTAGTGATAAATAGGTTCACCCTTGTACGAGAACCGGGTGGTGCCGTCCGGCATCAGGCCCTTGCCCTGGGTCGCGCGAACGGAGCTGCAAAGATTGGTTTTGCCGGATTTGCAGAACTTGCACTGGCGACATTCTGCGGTGTACAGCGGGATCACGTGATCGCCCACGGCGACCGAGGTAACGCCTTCGCCTACGGCTTCGACGATGCCGCCGCCCTCATGGCCGAGAATGCACGGAAATACCCCTTCGGAATCCTCACCGGAAAGCGTGTAGGCATCGGTATGGCAGACACCGGTCGCAACGATGCGCACCAGCACCTCGCCAGCCTTTGGCGGCTCAACGTCCACTTCGACGATCTGCAACGGTTGGTTGGGCGCGAAAGCGACCGCAGCGCGGGACTTGATAGTCATGAAAATTGCTCGGTTCGTGGATAGTGACGCCAGTGTAGTTTGTTCGATGAGCAGGGTTAATCGGCTGTTTGTGGAAACATTATTGCTGTGCAGGGATAATCTGACCCTGTATCAGATAGCAGTGAATTCGAGGCAGAGCTTTCGATGAATCGTTGGGAAGGGCTGGATGAATTCGTAGCCGTAGCCGAGCGCGGCAGCTTCATGCGTGCAGCAGAACAACTGCGGGTATCGTCCTCCCACGTCAGCCGGCAGGTGGCGCGCCTGGAGGAGCGGCTGCAGGCGCGACTGCTCTATCGAACCACCCGCCGTGTATCGCTGACGGAGGCTGGACATACTTTTCTGGCGCGCTGCCAGCGGTTGGTCGAAGAGCGTGACGAGGCGTTTCACGCGATCAGCGATCTGCATGCGGCGCCAACCGGGTTGCTTCGCATGACGGCCGCCGTGGCTTACGGCGAACGTTTCATCGTGCCTCTGGTGAATGATTTCATGGCCCAGCACCCACAGTTGCGGGTTGAGATAGAACTGTCCAACCGCACGCTTGACCTCGTTCAGGAAGGTTATGACCTCGCGATTCGCCTGGGTCGGCTCAGCGAGTCACGGCTGGTAGCAACCCGAATCGCCCCTCGCGCCATGTATCTATGCGCGGCACCGAGCTATCTGGAGCGCTACGGTCGACCGCATACCCTGTCTGAACTGGCGCGGCACAACTGTCTCGTCGGCACCGGGGACACATGGATGCTTCAGGTCGATGGCCGGGAACAACCGTTCAAACCAGCCGGCAATTGGCGCTGCAACAGTGGCCAAGCGGTACTAGACGCGGCGCTTCGTGGTTTCGGCCTCTGCCAGCTGCCCGATTACTACGTTCAGGAGCCGCTGCGCCGGGGCGAGCTGGTTTCATTGCTCGAAGACAACCAGCCGCCGAACACAGCTGTGTGGGCGGTCTACCCGCAGCGTCGCTACCCGTTGCCAAAGGTCCGCCTACTGGTCCAGTCGCTTAAAGATGGCCTGGCCGCGCGACCTGAATACCGTCAGTAATGCAACTGAGTCGCGACTGCGCCGCGCGTCCGACTCTGCGCAAACAGTCGGAACCCGGCTTAACCCACCACGTCGAAATTCTGAAGCCGGCGCCTCCGGCGCTTTGCTTGAGCGAGCCGGCGATTCAATCAGGAGGACAACATGCAGATTCTGGTGAACAGCAATCACAGCGTCGATGTGACCAGCACTCTCGAGGAGCATGTGAAGGCGACAGTCGAAAGTGAACTGGAACGTTTCGATGATCAGCTGACCCGAGTCGAAGTTCATCTCAACGACGAGAACAGCGGCAAGAGCGGCCCCCAGGACAAGCGCTGTCAGATGGAAGCCCGGATCAAGGGTCACGAGCCCATCTCCACTACCCACAAGGCGGACTCACTGACACTGGCGATCGATGGCGCCGCAGAGAAACTCAATCACGCCCTGGCGCATGCGCTGGACAAGAAACTCAATCACCACTGACAACCAGTAGCGCCGACCTGCCGTCGCAGGCCGGCGACCGTCCGCGAGGGACCCGATCAACTTCAAACCACCGACAGAGGCCGTTCATGAACAGATTGCTCGATCGTGAAACCATGTCCCAATTGCTGGCAAAGCGCGAGGCTCCCTGCCTTTCGCTTTATCAGCCCACTCACCGCAGTTTTCCAGAGCGCCAGCAAGACCCGATCCGCTTCAAGCATCTTGTCCGTCAACTGGAGGATTCCCTCAAGCAGCAAGGTCGTGCAGACCAGGCCAAGAGCCTACTCAAGCCTTTCCATGACCTGATTGATGATCCTGACTTCTGGAACGCCAACCGCGACGGCCTCGCGGTATTCGGTGCGAATGACTACTTCGAGGTGTTCCGACTGCAACGCACCGTGCCGGAATTAGCCGTTGCCAATGACCGGATGCACCTGAAGCCTTTGCTACGCATTGCCCAATCCGCGGACCGCTATCAGATACTCGCGGTCACGCTTGATTCGGTAAGACTCTTCGAGGGCAATCGCGACAGCATTGATGAAGTCCAGCTGAACGCAGGCGTTCCTAAAACTCTCGAGGAAGCCCTTGGTCGCGAGCTGACCGAAAAGGGACAGACAGGTTTCCCACAAGGCTTCGGCCGCGCCAACGAGCGAGGCGACCCGATGCAGGTTGAGAGCGGTGGCGCCGGCCGCCAGGACGAAATCGACAGGGACCGTGATCGGTTTTTCCGAGAGGTTGACCGCGCCATTCTCGAGCACCACAGCCGCAAATCGAAGCTCCCTCTGATTCTGGCGGCACTGCCCGAGCACCAGTTTCACTTTCGCAAACAGAGCCACAACGACTTCCTCTTACCTGAAGGCATCGAGAACGATGCATCCATGCTGAGCCACGACGAACTTCGGCAGAAGAGCTGGTTGGTGATGCAGCCGCGTTACATCAAGCGACTGGAAAGCTTCATCGACCAGTACGGTGAGTCCCATGGCCAGGGGCTGGCCACAGATCAGCTCGAGCGGATCGGCCAGGCGACGCTTGAAGGGCGGGTCGCAACACTGCTGGTGGAGGCGGAAC
This sequence comes from Stutzerimonas stutzeri, assembly GCF_024448895.1. Lineage (GTDB taxonomy): Bacteria > Pseudomonadota > Gammaproteobacteria > Pseudomonadales > Pseudomonadaceae > Stutzerimonas > Stutzerimonas stutzeri_Q. Next base: position 164,086 of record NZ_JAMOIC010000004.1, on the reverse strand, counting down.
GCCAGATCCCCGGTGTAGCGGACAAGCAACAAGGAAAGGCGATACCGGTAGAAGACGACTCGGCAACTACGCCCGATCTACTGGACGAGCTGACCATCTGGACAATGGAACAAGGTGGTGAGGTGATCTCGGTCCCAACCGAGCGCATGCCGACCAACAGCGGTGCGGCGGCGATCTATCGCTACTAGACCGCAATCAGTGTGATATTCGATGCAGGGTGGATATCTGCCCTGCATCGCGTAAGTTCAGGACTTCCAGCGCTGCTCCAGCCATTGAAGATCTTCGGGACGAGTAATCTTCAGATTGTCGGCCCGCCCCTCGACAAGCCGCGGGTGATGCCCAGCCCACTCCAACGCCGACGCCTCATCGGTAACGGCAGCACCGCTGACAAGCGCATCCGCAAGCGCAGCCCGGAGGGAGCCGAGCCGAAACATCTGAGGCGTGAATGCTTGCCAGATGACGCTGCGATCGACCGTTTCCTGCACCCTCCCATCAGCTCCCGCACGCTTGAGAGTGTCACGCGCAGGTACAGCGAGAAGACCGCCAACCGGGTCGTCCGCCAGTGAGCTCAATAAATTATTCAGGTCGTCGATCACGAGATTGGGCCGCGCGGCATCGTGCACCAGCACCCAGTCCAGGTCGTGTGCGCCCAATCTGGACAACTCCAGCAGTCCAGCAAGGACAGAATCTGCCCGCTCGCTGCCGCCGGCGGCGCGGTGAACACGCGCATCATTGGCACAATTCAGATTGGGCCAGTATGGATCATCCTCAGCCAGGCACACGACCAGCGCGCGTAGCTGTGGGTGATCGAGAAAACAATCGAGCGTGTGTTCGAGAATAGTCTGGTCACCAAGCCTGAGGTATTGCTTGGGCCGATCGGCGCGCATGCGGCTGCCAATGCCCGCCGCGGGAATCACTACCCAGAACGGCGGAAGCTGAAGCGCAGTCATTCTGTAAGCTGGAAGAGGGTTTCACCCTCTTTGACCATTCCCAGCTCATGGCGCGCGCGCTCCTCGACAGTCTCCATGCCCTGCTTGAGCTCCATCACTTCCGCTTCGAGGATGCGGTTGCGTTCGAGCAAACGACGGTTCTCGCCCTGCTGCTCGGCGATCTGCTTGTTCAGCCCGCTGACCTGAGCAAGGCTGCCCTCGCCCACCCAAAGGCGATACTGCAAACCGCCTAACAGCAGAATCAAAACGACGAACAACCAGTAGGGACTGCGCATGGAAGGCATGGAACGGATTCGGTTGGTTTCAGGTGACGTGGTATAGGCGGCGGTCAGCGACATGGCCTGGCTTTCCCTTGCTGGCGAGCGCATCGCCCACTCTCTGCGGCACCTTAACAGCGCTGACGGTTATCCACAAAAAAGGGCGACTAACGCCGCCCCTTTTCTAGCATGGCCCAGCTTTTCGAGCGAGAGCGAACTCAGCCACGAAACTCGGCACGGCCCTTGTAAGGGGCCTTTGCACCAAGCTGCTCTTCGATCCTCAACAGCTGGTTGTACTTGGAGACACGGTCGGAGCGGCACAGCGAGCCGGTCTTGATTTGCCCTGCCGCCGTACCAACAGCCAGGTCGGCAATGGTGTGATCTTCAGTTTCACCGGAGCGGTGTGAGATCACTGCCGTGTAGCCTGCGGCCTTGGCCATCTGGATAGCTTCGAGGGTTTCGGTCAGTGAGCCGATCTGGTTGAACTTGATCAGGATCGAGTTACCGATGCCTTTCTCGATGCCTTCCTTGAGAATCTTGGTATTGGTCACGAACAGGTCGTCGCCAACCAGCTGAACCTTGCTGCCGATCTTGTCAGTCAGAACCTTCCAGCCATCCCAATCCGACTCATCCATGCCGTCTTCGATGGAAATGATCGGGTAGCGGTCGGACAGTCCTGCCAGGTAGTCGGCAAACCCAGCGGCATCGAAGACTTTGCCTTCTCCAGCCAGGTCGTACTTGCCATTCTCGAAGAACTCGCTGGAAGCACAATCAAGCGCCAGAGTAATGTCGTCGCCAAGTTTGTAGCCGGCGTTCGCCACGGCTTCGGCAATGGCTGCCAGCGCGTCTTCATTGGATGCAAGGTTGGGAGCGAAACCACCTTCGTCGCCCACCGACGTGCTCAGGCCACGCGCTTTCAGTACGGCTTTGAGGTGATGGAAGATTTCAGCGCCCATGCGCAGTGCATCTGCAAAGTTCTTGGCGCCGACCGGCTGGACCATGAATTCCTGGATGTCGACGTTGTTGTCGGCGTGCTCACCGCCGTTGATGATATTCATCATCGGAACCGGCATGGAGTACTGGCCAGGCGTGCCATTGAGATTGGCGATGTGGGCGTACAGCGGCAGATCCTGATCCTGGGCGGCGGCTTTGGCAGCGGCCAGGGATACCGCGAGAATCGCATTGGCGCCCAGCGAAGCCTTGTTCTCAGTGCCGTCCAGCTCGATCATCGCGCGGTCCAGCGCCTTCTGATCCAAAGGATCCTTGCCCATCAGCAGATCACGGATCGGGCCGTTGATGTTGCTGACCGCTTTCAGCACACCCTTGCCCATGTAACGGCTCTTGTCGCCATCGCGCAGTTCAAGCGCCTCGCGGGAACCGGTGGATGCACCGGACGGCGCGCAAGCGCTTCCGATGATGCCGTTATCGAGGATAACGTCTGCTTCCACAGTCGGGTTGCCACGGGAGTCGAGAACCTCACGCCCTTTGATGTCGACGATCTTTGCCATTTTTATTAACACTCCGTAGATAGCTTCAAGGCTTCAAGCAGTTTCGATTGGCGAAAAATTCTTGATCAGATCATCCAGCTGCTTGAGCTGGGTGAGGAAAGGTTCCAGCTTGTCCAGGCGCAAGGCGCACGGACCGTCGCACTTTGCACTGTCCGGATCGGGATGGGCTTCGAGGAAGAGCCCCGCCAGGCCTTGACTGAGGCCAGCCTTGGCCAGATCGGTAACCTGAGCGCGGCGTCCGCCGGCCGAGTCGGAGCGGCCACCGGGCATTTGCAATGCGTGGGTGACATCAAAGATCACCGGATACTGCATCCGCTTCATGATGTCGAATCCGAGCATATCCACGACCAGGTTGTTATAGCCGAAGGACGAGCCGCGCTCGCATAGAATCAGCTGATCGTTCCCGGCTTCCTCGCATTTGGTGAGGATGTGCTTCATTTCCTGCGGCGCGAGGAACTGAGCTTTCTTGATATTGATCACCGCCCCGGTCTTGGCCATGGCTACGACCAGATCGGTCTGGCGAGACAAGAAGGCAGGCAGCTGGATGATGTCGCACACTTCGGCCACCGGCTGCGCCTGGTGCGGCTCGTGCACGTCGGTGATGACCGGCACGCCAAAGGTCTTCTTCACCTCTTCGAAGATACGCATCCCCTCTTCCAGGCCAGGACCGCGGAAGGAGTTGATCGAGGAGCGATTGGCCTTGTCGAAGCTGGCTTTGAAGATATAGGGAATGCCGAGCTTCTCGGTCACCTTCACATAGCTTTCGCAGATCTGCAGAGCAAGATCGCGGGATTCGAGAACGTTCATACCCCCGAAGAGTACGAATGGCTTGTCGTTGCCGATCTCGATATTGCCGACGCGGATGGTTTTCTGGCTCATGCCTTGCTCGCCTTGTGGTCCAGCGCCGCCTTGACGAAACCGCTGAACAGCGGATGGCCGTCGCGCGGCGTAGAGGTGAATTCCGGGTGGAACTGGCATGCCACGAACCACGGATGATCCGGCGCCTCGACAACCTCGACCAGCGCACCGTCACCGGAGCGACCGGTAATTTTCAGCCCCGCGGCTTGCAATTGTGGGAGCAGCTTGTTGTTCACTTCATAGCGATGGCGGTGACGCTCGACGATGCGCTCCTTGCCATAGCAGCCATATACGTTAGAGCCTGCCTCAAGACCGCACTCCTGAGCCCCCAGGCGCATGGTGCCACCCAAGTCGGATGCATCGGTGCGAGTCTCAACAGTGCCCGTGGCGTCTTCCCATTCGGTAATCAAACCGACAACCGGATGAGTGGAGTCTTTGTCGAACTCGGTGGAGTTGGCGTCAGACCAGCCAAGCACATCACGCGCAAATTCGATTACCGCGACCTGCATACCGAGACAGATACCGAGATAAGGGATCTTGTTCTCGCGGGCATATTTGACCGTCGCAATCTTCCCCTCCACACCGCGCAGGCCGAATCCACCTGGAACCAGAATCGCATCCATACCCTCAAGCAGGCTGGTGCCCTGGTTTTCGATGTCTTCGGAATCGATATAGCGAAGGTTCACTTTGGTACGGCTCTGGATGCCAGCGTGGCTCATTGCCTCGATCAGAGATTTGTAAGCGTCCAGAAGTTCCATGTACTTGCCGACCATGGCAATGGTGACTTCCTTCTCGGGATTCAGCTTGGCATCGACGACGCGATCCCACTCCGACAGATCAGCACCGCCACATTCCAGGCCGAAGCGTTCGACGACGAAGTCATCCAGTCCCTGGGCGTGCAGAACACCGGGGATCTTGTAGATGGTGTCGACATCTTCCAAGCTGATGACCGCACGCTCTTCGACGTTGGTGAACAGTGCAATCTTGCGGCGCGAAGAGACGTCGATCGGGTGGTCGGAACGGCACACCAGCACGTCCGGCTGCAACCCAATGGAGCGCAGCTCCTTGACCGAATGCTGGGTCGGCTTGGTCTTTGTTTCACCGGCCGTGGCGATGTAAGGCACCAGCGTCAAGTGCATAAGCATTGCGCGCTTAGCGCCGACTTCGACCCGGAGCTGGCGAATCGCTTCAAGGAAGGGTTGCGACTCGATATCGCCAACCGTTCCGCCGACTTCCACCAGCGCCACGTCAGCATCACCAGCCCCCTTGATGATGCGGCGCTTGATCTCGTCAGTGATATGCGGGATGACCTGAATGGTTGCACCCAGGTAGTCACCGCGGCGTTCGCGGCGAAGCACGTCTTCGTAGACGCGACCGGTGGTGAAGTTATTGCTCTTGGTCATCGTCGTGCGGATGAACCGCTCGTAGTGACCCAGATCGAGATCGGTCTCGGCGCCGTCATGAGTGACGAACACTTCACCGTGCTGGAACGGGCTCATGGTGCCCGGATCGACATTGATATAGGGGTCCAGCTTGAGCATCGTGACCTTCAGGCCCCGCGCCTCCAGGATGGCCGCCAATGAAGCCGAGGCGATGCCTTTCCCCAATGAAGAAACAACACCACCCGTGACGAAGATGTAGCGCGTCATGAAAAACCCTAGAAGTCTGCGTTAAGCGGTCAGCGCCGCCGGGGAAAAGCGAAGGTGCCACTGCGCCTATGGCGGCAATAGCGCAACTACCACGGTTTTCGAAGAAAGCCGCAGAAGCTGTATTGGGACGGGAGCGTAGTCTACTTGAAAGACCCTACCAGCTCAAACCTGGCGTCGGTCGGTGGCGCCCATACCAGAGACAGTCCCAGCACATCGAACTGGGGGAGATTTGCCACCGCAACAAGTTCGTCGTCGAGGTACAGCAATGGCAGACGTGAACGGACGAAGCCTGGTAAAGCGGCTTCGTTGAGTAGTCTCTTGAGGTCTCGACGGCCTCGTCCGGGCAGCTTCAGCGATTCACCGCCCTGACGGTAACGCACCTGCAACCCCTTCTCGCCGCCATACCCATGGAGGTGAACGCGACCATTGCACGGCAGTTGCAGATCCTGATCCGGAACCACCCAGACCACCGAGCCTGCCGGCGCCACGAGCCATGAACCGGAAAGCCACCAGATGCGCCCTGCCCCCCGATGCAATTCACCGGCCGCCAACCGCCAGATCGGCGAAGCGTCCTCAGCGGCATCGCGCAGAGCATCCCAACCGGCCCAGTGGTCTGTGTCGGGAAGCGATGTGAGCACGGAGAACCAATGCCGCAATGCGTTTCGCTGGCGTGGCGTGCTAAGGCCTCTCAATGAGGCCAGCGACAGGCTCGGCACCGGCAGCCACTCATGTTGGTGGCTACGTTTCGCTTCGCTTAGATCGATCTCGGCCAGTTCTGCCAGCAGTTGCTGGGCCTCGTCCAGATGCGAAGCGGCGCGGACCATGGCACTCGAGGCTTTCGGCCACCGTTGCTGGAGCATCGGCATAACGCGGTGCCGAAGATAGTTGCGCGCGTGATCGACACTTTGATTACTCGGATCGTCGATCCACCGCAGCCCATGTTCGCTGGCATAGTTTTCAAGCTCGTTTCGATTGACATCGAGCAACGGTCTGATCAACCAGCCCTGGCCTAACGCACGCACCGAGGGCATACCAGCAAGCCCGCGGACGCCGGCACCTCGCAGCAACCGGAAAAGCACCGTCTCGGCCTGGTCATCCTGATGCTGAGCGATCATCAGCAACTCGCCTGGACCGAGAACCTCATTGAATGCCTGATAGCGTGCCTGCCGGGCATTGTTTTCCAGACTTGGTCCCGGCGGAACGTCGACATGCACGATATCCAGCTCCACCCCCAGCCCCTCGCAAATATCACGACAATGCGCAGGCCAGGTGTCGGCCACAGGCTGCAGCCCGTGGTGAATATGGATGGCCTTCAAAGGAGGCAGCTGTTCGAGTGACGCCAGCTTCACCAGCAAATGCAGCAGCACGGTGGAATCAAGGCCACCGGAATATGCCACTCGCCACCGCGAAGCGGTGTGCCAGGGCTGCAACGCATCATGCAGGCGAGACTCGAGGGACATGGGATAGCAGCTCAAGTATGGCTAGGCATAGCTAATGCAGAAGCCCAGTTATGCGCCTGGCTCCAAACATTACCTAAAGGTACGAAAAACGGCGGGAAGGCCCGCCGTTTCGGTCAACCATGTATAACCCATCAGGCGATGCCGTAACTCATCAAACGCTCATAGCGGCGTGTCAGCAGCGCTTCGGTGTCCAGCCCCTTGAGCATGTCGAGCTGGGAAGTGAGTTCGTCACGCAAGGACGCAGCAGTGACTGCCGGATTGCGATGGGCGCCGCCCAGCGGTTCGGAGATGACCTTGTCGACGATGCCGAGATTTTTCAAGCGCTCGGCAGTAACGCCCATGGCTTCAGCTGCTTCCGGTGCCTTGTCGGCGGTGCGCCAGAGAATCGAAGCACAACCTTCAGGGGAAATCACTGCATAGGTGGAATACTGGAGCATGTTCAGCTGATCGCAGACACCGATCGCCAACGCACCACCAGATCCGCCCTCACCAATCACTGTGGCGATGATCGGCGTCTTCAGTCGCGCCATGACGCGCAGGTTCCAGGCAATTGCTTCGCTCTGGTTGCGCTCTTCGGCATCAATCCCCGGGTAGGCGCCTGGCGTGTCGATGAAGGTCAGGATCGGCATCTTGAACCGCTCGGCCATCTCCATCAGCCGGCACGCCTTGCGGTAACCCTCAGGGCGCGGCATGCCGAAGTTACGGCGGACCTTTTCGCGGACTTCTCGGCCTTTCTGGTGACCGATGATCATCACCGGCTCGCCGTTCAATCGGGCTGTACCGCCGACAATCGCGGCGTCGTCGGAAAAATGCCGATCACCGTGCAGCTCTTCGAACTCGGTGAAGAGATGACTGATGTAATCCAGCGTGTAGGGGCGTTGTGGGTGGCGAGCCAGGCGGGCAATCTGCCAGCTGGTGAGGTTGCCGAAGATGCTCTCGGTGAGCGATTCGCTCTTGTCCTGCAGGCGAGAAATCTCATCGCCAATGTTCAACGAGTTGTCGTTACCAACCAGGCGCAACTCTTCGATCTTGGCTTGCAGGTCGGCAATCGGCTGTTCGAAATCGAGAAAATTCGGGTTCATAGGCATCCGTCATGCGTCGACGGCCAGGCGGCCGGGAAGCTGTTCCGTTTTTTGCGCCCTACCTTACGGGACGGACGCATCCAGGTCGAACAAAAAATGTCCGCAATCATGACCCGATCCAAGATCAGGCCAGGTCGGGCGGTCGCTCGATTGCGCACTAGCGTTAGCACGCACCTCGCAGCCTCCCGTTATCGGTATTGCAAAAAGACGTTGTCGCGCCCGAACTGGTCACGCAATGCCTGAATCAAGTTATCAGCCGGATCGATTCGCCAGCTTTCGCCGAATTGCAACAGCGCTCGCGCATCACTGCCGGTGTACTCCAGCGTGATCGGACAAGCTCCGCGGTGGCGTCCGCACACATCAGCCAGCCAGCGCACTCGATCGCCTTTCAACGCGTCACCGGCGACCTTGACCCGCAAGCTTTCCGCGAGCCCTGTGCGCGCCTCTTCCAGGCTCATCACCCGCTTGGCCCGCAGGCGCAGGCCGCCGGAGAAGTCGTCGTTACTCACCTCACCTTCGACCACTACCAACGCGTCGGTCTGCAGCAGTGCCTGTGCACTGTTGAACGCTTCGGCGAATAGCGAAGCCTCGATTCGACCGGAGCGGTCATCCAGGGTAATGAAGCCCATCTTGTCGCCCTTCTTGTTCTTCATCACCCGCAGATTGACGATAAGCCCCGCGATGGTCTGCTCACCCCGCGCAGGACGCAGATCAATGATGCGTTGGCGGGCGAAGCGGCGAACCTCGCCTTCATACTCGTCGATTGGATGGCCCGTCAGGTAAAGACCAAGCGTGTCCTTCTCACCCTTGAGACGCTCCTTCAGCGACAGATCACGCGCTTTACGGTGATTGGCGTAAACGTCTGCCTCAGGCTCGGCGAACAGACCGCCGAACAGGTCCATGTGGCCGCTGTCGAGGCTTCGTGCCGTCTGTTCTGCGGCCTGAATGGCTTCTTCCATGGCTGATAGCAGAACGGCACGGTTTCGGTCGATGTTTGCCTGATAGGCCTTTGGCTCATCGGAGAAGTAAGGACCTAGACGATCCAGGGCGCCGCCGCGAATCAGTGCCTCCAGGGTGCGCTTGTTGATCCGTTTGAGGTCGACACGGCTGCAGAAGTCGAAGAGGTCCGCAAACGGCCCGCCCTCGCTGCGGCATTCGCAGATAGCCTCGACTGGGCCTTCCCCGACACCCTTGATCGCCCCGAGCCCATAAATGATGCGACCGTCATCGCTGACGGTGAACTTGAACTCGGAATTGTTCACATCCGGCGCGTCGATGCGCAGCTTCATGCTGCGGCATTCCTCGATCAGCGTCACCACCTTGTCGGTGTTGTGCATATCTGCCGAGAGTACCGCCGCCATGAACGGCGACGGATGATGCGCCTTGAGCCACGCCGTTTGGTAGGAAACCAGACCATAGGCCGCCGAGTGCGACTTGTTGAAGCCGTAACCGGCGAACTTTTCCACCAAGTCAAAGATGTTACCCGCGAGATCGGCATCGATGCCGTTGTTGGCACAACCCTCGATGAATCCGCCGCGCTGCTTGGCCATTTCCTCGGGCTTTTTCTTACCCATGGCGCGACGGAGCATGTCGGCCTGACCAAGGGTATAGCCGCCCATTACCTGAGCGATCTGCATCACCTGTTCCTGATACAGGATGATGCCGTAGGTCGGCGCCAGCACCGGCTTCAGGCCTTCATACTGGTAATCAGAGTGCGGGTAAGAAATCTCCGCGCGGCCATGCTTTCGGTTGATGAAGTCGTCCACCATGCCCGACTGCAGCGGACCTGGACGGAACAGCGCCACCAACGCGATCAGGTCTTCCAGACAGTCCGGCTTGAGCTTTTTGATCAGCTCTTTCATGCCACGCGATTCAAGCTGGAACACTGCGGTCGTTTCAGCTTTCTGCAGCAATGAGAAGGTGGGCTTGTCGTCCAGCGGGATGAAGTCGATGTTCAGCGGATCCAGGCCCTTCTTCGCCTGCTCGCGGTTGATCGTCTCCATTGCCCACTTGATGATGGTTAGCGTGCGCAGGCCGAGGAAGTCGAACTTGACCAGGCCGGCGGATTCGACGTCATCCTTGTCGAACTGGGTTACCAGGCTACCGCCCTCATCATCACAGGCGATGGGCGCAAAATCAGTGAGCTTGGTCGGCGCGATCACCACGCCACCGGCGTGTTTGCCAGTGCCGCGGGTGATGCCCTCGAGCTTGAGAGCCATCTCCCAGATTTCCCGGGCATCTTCGTCGACTGCCAGGAAGTCTCGAAGCGGCTCTTCCATCTCATAGGCTTTCTCGAGGGTCATACCGACTTCGAAGGGAATCATCTTCGACAGCCGGTCAGCGAGTCCATAGGACTTGCCCTGCACCCGCGCCACGTCACGCACCACCGCCTTCGCGGCCATGGTGCCAAAGGTAATGATCTGGCTGACTGCGTTACGCCCGTATTTCTCCGCCACGTAATCAATGACCCGATCGCGGCCATCCATGCAGAAGTCGACGTCGAAGTCGGGCATCGAAACCCGTTCGGGATTGAGGAATCGTTCGAACAGCAGATCATAGGCCAGCGGGTCGAGGTCGGTGATCTTCTGCACATAGGCGACCAGCGATCCCGCACCCGATCCCCGTCCCGGCCCTACCGGCACGCCGTTGTTCTTCGCCCATTGGATGAAGTCCATAACGATGAGGAAGTAGCCTGGAAATCCCATCTGAATGATGATGTCGAGTTCGAAGTTGAGGCGGTCGATATAAACCTGTTTTTTCGCCTCGTAATCCGGCGTGTCTCTGGGGAGCAGCACTTCCAGGCGCTCATCGAGCCCGTCAAACGAGACCTTGCGGAAATACTCGTCCATCGTCATGCCTGCCGGCACGGGAAAATCGGGCAGGAAGTAGGTCCCGAGTTGAACCTCGATGTTGCAGCGTTTGGCGATCTCGACCGTGTTTTCCAAGGCCTCGGGAAGATCGCTGAACAGCTCCCACATCTCCTCGGGCGTCTTCAGATACTGCTGATCGGAATAATTGCGCGGACGACGTGAATCGTCGAGGGTACGGCTTTCGCCAATGCAGACCCGAGTCTCGTGAGCCTCGAAGTCTTCCTGCTTGAGGAAGCGCACATCGTTTGTGGCCACCAGCGGTACGCTGCAACGCTCTGCCATCGCCGCGGCGGCATGCAAGTGCTCTTCGTCGTTAACGCGACTGGTGCGTTGCACCTCCAGATAGAAACGATCCGGAAAGACGGCCTGCCATTCGGCCAGCAAGGCTTCAGCCAGAGTGTCTTCGGCATCGAGCAGGGCATGCCCGATCTCACCCTCCTTTGCCCCCGACAGGGCAATCAGGCCGTCGGCTGCTGCCTTCACCCAATCACGTTCTATGATGATCTGATCGTTGCGCTGCCCCTCGGTCCAGCCACGTGACACCAGTTCAGTGAGGTTGCGATAGCCCTTGGCATTCATGGCCAACAACGTCAGCCGGCTAAGCGGACCGTCTTCTTCACGCCCGGCGAGCCAGATGTCAGCGCCGCAGATCGGCTTTATCCCGGAGCCCTGGGCAGCTTTGTAGAACTTCACCAACGAGCACATGTTGCTCTGGTCAGTCACGGCCACAGCCGGCATCCCCGCCCCTGAAACCGCCTTGACCAGCGGCTTTACGCGTACCAGCCCGTCGACCAGAGAGTATTCGGTATGCAAGCGAAGATGGACGAAGGAAACGGGCATGGATCAACCTTGGACTGGCGAGACGACAAGCGCGGAATTGTACCGTAAAGCCGCCGGAGATTAAGGCTGCAATCAGCGCGATGGATCAGCGGAACGATGCTGAGAGGCTGTCGCTAACCGGCTGTAGCTAAGAGATTCAGAGGTGCTGTGGGGATAGGACGAATCCGCTACACCAACAGGCCGGCCCCGATGCTGGCGTCGATCTTTTCCGATGATTCGGTCAGCGCGAACTGCTCAAGAAGGTTGCGCACCGGCGCGAACGACCGCCGATGGATGATAGTCGGCCCAAGCCGTCGCAGCGCATCCAGATGATGCGGGGTCGGATAGCCTTTGTGGGTGGCGAGACCATATCCGGGGTAGCAGAGATCCAACGCACACATCTCCCGATCGCGGCTGACCTTAGCCAGAATCGAAGCCGCGGCGATTGCTGGCACCTGACCGTCACCCTGGATGACCGGAGCGCTAGGCACCGACAATTGAGGACAACGATTGCCATCGATCAATGCCAGCCGCGGCGTTACGCTCAGCCCCTCTACTGCACGCTTCATGGCCAACATGGTCGCGTGGAGAATGTTCAACTGGTCGATTTCGTCCACCTCGGCGCGAGCAATACACCACGCCAGTGATTTCTCGCAGATCTCGTCAAACAGTGCTTCGCGGCGTGCCGCGGTGAGCTTTTTCGAGTCGTTGAGCCCATCTATTGGGCGTCGCGGGTCGAGGATGACGGCTGCGGTGACAACGGGCCCACAAAGCGGACCGCGGCCAACCTCGTCGACACCCGCAACCAGGTCTTCGACGAGGTTGAAATCAAGTCCAATCTGCATCAGCTCGCCTCGACCAATTGAAGCACCGCCTGAGCAGCCTGACTTGACGCGTCACAGCGCAGCGTACGATGAATGGCGTCAAAGCCCTCGGTCTGGATATCGCCGTTATCCAACAACGGCGATAGCAGCTGGGCCATCGCCTCAGGCGTCGCTGCATCCTGCAAGAGCTCGGGCACCAGCAAACGCTGGGCGAGCAGATTGGGTAAGGCCACGTATGGGCTCTTTACCAGGCGCTTAAGAATTCGGAAGGTCAGCGGCGCAACGCTGTAGGCAACTACCATGGGACGCTTGTATAGCAATGCCTCAAGCGTAGCAGTACCGGATGCAATCAATACGGCATTGCAAGCAGCCAGCGCCTCATGGGAACGCCCGTCGAGAAGCGTCAGCGGCAGATCTCGCCCTACCAGCATCTGTTCGAGCTGCAAACGGCGCTCGGGACTGGCGCAGGGGACAACGAAACGGATGCCGGGTCGCATGGCACGAAGCCGATCAGCCGCGCCCAGAAAGAGCTCACCGAGCCGACCTACCTCGCCTCCCCGGCTGCCGGGCATCAGCGCCACAACGAGCCCGTCGTGCGGCAAGTTCAGTGCAGCCCGCGCAGCGGAGCGATCAGCTTCCAGGGGGATGGTGTCGGCCAACGGATGGCCTACGAAACGCACTGGCACCTGATGCGCGTCATAGAACTTCGCTTCGAACGGAAACAGTGTGAGCATCAGGTCGCAGGCGTCACGGATCTTCAACACCCGCTTCTGACGCCAAGCCCAAACCGATGGGCTCACGTAGTGGACAGTCCTGATCCCGTTGCGGCGCAGCTTTAGTGCCAGATCAAGATTGAAGTCCGGCGCATCAATACCTATGAAAAGATCGGGACGCGCCTCAAGCAAGGTCGCCAGCAAGCGTTTACGCCGAGCCAACAGCTCCGGCAGACGACCAAGCACCTCAACGAGGCCCATTACCGCCAACCTCTCAAGAGGGAAGTAGGACCTGAGCCCCTCGGCTTCCATGCGAGCGCCGCCGATACCAATGAACTGCACATCAGGGTGACGCGCCCTGAGTGCCTGCATCAGCCCCGCACCGAGGATGTCACCGGATGCTTCGCCGGCCACTAGCGCAACTTTCAGCGGCCTGGACATGTCAGCGGGTAATGCCGCGACTTGAGGCTTGTATGGAGTCTCTGAACATCGCCACTTCAGGAAATAGCTTGGCTTCGGCATCCAGAGCAGTGAGAGCGGCCTCGACAGTCATGCCTTTGCGATAGACAACCTTGTAAGCATTTCGCAGCGCAAGAATCGCTTCGGGACTGAAGCCGCGGCGACGCATACCTTCGAAATTCATACTGCGCGCCTCGGCTGGGTTGCCGAAGACAGTCACGAAGGCTGGGACATCCTTGCCAATAGCTGTGCCCATGCCTGAAAAACTGTATGCGCCGATATGGCAATACTGATGAACCAAGGTGAAGCCGGACAGAATTGCCCAATCCCCAACGTGCACATGTCCAGCCAACGCAGTGTTGTTGACCAGAATGCAATGGTTGGCGATCACACTGTCGTGCCCGATATGGGCATAAGCCATGATCAGGTTATGGTCGCCGATAGTGGTTTCACTTCGATCCTGTACGGTGCCGCGGTGAATAGTGACCCCTTCGCGAATGACATTGTGATCACCGATCACAAGACGCGTAGGCTCGCCCTTGTACTTCATGTCGGGCGTATCTTCACCAACCGAGGAGAACTGGAAGATCCGATTATGTCGACCTATACGGGTTGGTCCCTTGATGACCACATGGGATGCGATCACCGTTCCCTCGCCTATCTCGACCTCCGGCCCGATTATCGACCAAGGCCCAACCTGCACGTCATCCGCCAGTCGGGCCGCTGGATCGACGATGGCTCGAGGGTCGATCAAACTCATATCTTCTGTTCCGCGCAAATGATTTCAGCCGAACAAACCGGCTTGCCGTCAACGCTGGCACGACAGTCGAATTTCCAGATTCCGCGCTTGGCGCTGATGAAGGACGCCTCCAGCGTCAGCTGGTCGCCAGGCACGACTGGCTGGCGAAAACGCAGTTTGTCTGAGCCGACGAAATAGTAAAGAGTGCCATCAGCAGGCTTTGCACCCATCATCTTGAAACCCAGCAGTCCGGCTGCCTGGGCCATGGCTTCAATGATCAAGACGCCCGGCATAATCGGGTGCTGAGGGAAATGTCCGTTAAAGAACGGCTCGTTGATGGTGACATTCTTGTAAGCGCGAACACGCTTGGCTTCCGTATCAAGCTCCACCACACGATCAACCAGCAGAAACGGGTATCGGTGGGGAAGGTATTCGCGAATTTCGTTGATATCCATCATATGAAGAAAAAGCCCGTAAGGAGTATGGGAGCCAGCTCGGCACGACGACCGAGCAACCCGATGGCGAAGCCTCGGAGAGGGGCGATCAGACTGCAGGTTCAGCCATCAGAAGACGCATCCCCGCCCGGGGTCACGGAAGCCAGGCGTTTTTCCACTTGTTGCAGACGGCGAGCCATGTCGTCGAGGTGGCGAATCCGAGCGGCACTCTTGCGCCATTCGGCGGCAGGCTGCATGGCCGTTCCGGAAGAATAGCTGCCAGGTTCGGTGATGGATCGAGTAACCATAGTCATGCCGGTGATGAACACGTTATCGCAGACTTCAATATGACCGACGAGTCCGGCCCCTCCGGCAATCATGCAGTTTCGGCCGATCTTGGTACTTCCGGAGATGCCCGAGCAGCCAGCCATTGCCGTGTTATCACCAATCTGGACGTTGTGCGCGATCATGATTTGGTTATCAAGCTTAACGCCGTTACCGATTACGGTGTCCGATATAGCGCCGCGATCGATGGTGGTGTTGGCGCCAATCTCGACATTGTCGCCAATCCGAACGCCGCCCAGCTGAGCGATCTTCTCCCAACTACCACGCTCGTTAGCAAAACCGAAACCTTCCCCGCCAATGACCGCGCCCGGTTGAATGACGACCCGCTCGCCGATGATCACGTCATGACAGAGCGTGACCCGAGCGGCCAGACGTCCACCCGCTCCAATGCGCGACCTCGCACCTACCACCGATTGGGAACCGATCTCGACGTCAGGGCCAATCCACGCATCAGCCTCGATCACCACCTGGGCACCAATGCGCGCACTGGGATCTACGTCCGCAGACGGATCAACAATAGCGCTTGGGTGGATGCCGATAGCAGCAAGGGGCCGCCGCTCGAACAGGTGCGAAAGACGCGCATAAGCGAGATACGGGTTCGCAACGATGAGCGCGACGCCCGCATAATCCTCGGCATCCTTGGCTGTTAACAGCACGGCACCAGCCTGTGTATCGGCTAGAAATCTCCTGTACTGGGCATTGGCCAGAAAGCTGAGGTGTTCGCGGCCTGCGTCTTGCAGCGTCGCCAGCCCGGTTACCCGCAGACTGGCATCTCCGCGCAGCTCAGCGCCTAATTGCTTGGCCAGATCGCCGAGTGTATAGACAATACTGCTCATCAACGCTGCTGATTCATGCGCTCGATGACCTGGCGGGTGATGTCAAATTGCGGTTTGACATCAACCACGGCACCGCGCTCTAGGACGAGATCGAAATTGCCTTTCTTGATGACGTCTTCTACAGACTTGTCCAGTTTCGGCTTTAGCTGCTTGAGCATGTCGCGATCCGCTGCGGCCTTGGACTCGTTCAACTCCTTGGAGAGGAACTGAAAGTCACGTGCCTTCTGCTTAAATTCCAACTCCAGACGCTCACGCTCAGCCTGTTGCATCTTGTCGCCATCTTTACCCAGTCGATCCTGGATACGTTTGGCATCGCTCTCCAGACCTTTTAGCTTCTCAAGTTGTGGGCCGAACTTCTTCTCCGCATCGACGGAGTAACGCTTGGCAGCATCTGATTCAAGCAGCGCCATTTGATAATTCATTACCGCAATCTTCATTTCAGCGAAAGCGGGGGTTGCCACCAAGGTAACGGCAACAACAAGCAATTGGGTCAACTTACGCACAGTATTTACCACTCTTCGTATAGGCACTGGAGCGTTGCCCCAGATGATTAAAAGGTTTGGCCAAGCGAGAACTGGAAGACTTGAGTATCTGCGTCGTCCGGTTTCATGACCGGCATGGCCAGGCTGAAGCTCAAGGGGCCCATGGCAGTGATCCAGGTCAGGCCAACGCCAACCGAACTGGCCATGTCCCCGATGTCGATATCGCTGCACTTATCAGAGGCCGTCGGACAATTTGTATCGTAGACGTTACCGACGTCCCAGAATACCGAAGTCCGCAGCGAACGTTGATCTTTGACGAACGGCATCGGGAACAGAAGCTCCAAACCACCCTGGATCAGCACGTTACCGCCGTAGGGCAACGGGTCCTGATCCGGGTCGGCAAGAGTACCCTCATTGCCGGTTACCGCTACTCCGCGACTTGGCGTACTCCGCGGGCCTAGACTGCTGTCTTCGAAGCCACGAACCGAGTTGAAGCCCCCTGCATAATAGTGTTCATAGAACGGCAAGCTTGACGTCGACCCATATGCATCGCCATAACCCAACTGAGTGTGGAGACGCATGGTGTAAGTCTTGGTTACCGGCAGGAACAACTGGGCGTTGTAATCCAGCTTATAGAACGAGAGATCGCTGCCCGGAATGGTGGTTTCCAGCGAGAGACTCTGTGAGTGACCCCGCGTCGCCAGTACACCACGGTTCAAAGTGGACTCGGACCAGCCTACGGAAGCCTTGAAGTTGAGGTAGCTATCGCCCTCTTGTTCAATGAAGTTGAAAATTTCGTCGACGGTGTAACGGCCGCTATCAATGGTGTCCTGCTGCGCGGACAGACCGAACGACAGGCGAGATGTCTCGCTGATCGGATAACCAATATTCACGCCGCCACCGAGGCTGTCGACCGAATAGCTAGACACGTCGTAGTCCAGTTCGTCGTAATCGGTAGTTCGGTAGAAAGCGTTATAACCCAGGCTGACGCCGTCTTCGGTCCAGTAGGGATCCACAAAGCCGAAGTTATAACGCGACTGATATTCGCTGCGCGTCAGACCCAGGCTGACACGGTTGCCCGTGCCCAGGAAGTTGTTCTGGCTAATGGAGCCGCCGAGAATAAGGCCGGCATTCTGCGCAAAACCGACGCTGGCCATGATCGAACCGGACGGCTGCTCTTCGACACTGTAGTTCACGTCGATCTGGTCGTCGGTTCCAGGAACCTGCGGCGTTTCGACGTTTACTTCCTTGAAGAAGCCCAGACGCTCGAGACGCGTCTTGGACTGATCGATCAAATAGGTGGAGGCCCAGCCTCCCTCCATTTGACGCATCTCGCGTCGCAATACTTCGTCTTCGGTTTTGGTATTGCCACGGAAGTTGACTCGATTGACGTAAGCCCGCTTGCCCGGGTCGACCACGAAGGTGATCGCGACAGTGTTATCTTCGTCGTTGGTTTCAGGCACACCGTTGACGTTGGCGAAAGTGTAACCTTCGTTACCCAGCCGGCGAGTGATCAGTTCCGAAGTTGTAGTCATCACCTTGCGCGAGAAGACCTGACCTTCCTTGGCGAGTAGCAGCGACTGAAGGTCCTCCTGCGGGACTTTGAGATCGCCGCTAAGTTTGACGTCGCTGACCGTGTAGCGATCGCCTTCAGCAATATTGACTGTGACGTAAACGTCTTTCTTATCCGGCGTGATGGATACCTGAGTTGAGGTGATATCCATGTTGATGTAGCCGCGATCCAGATAATAGGAACGCAGCCGCTCCAGATCACCGGAGAGTTTTTCACGCGCGTATTTATCATCGTTCCGGAAGAACGACAGCCAGTTGCTCGTCTTGAGTTCGAACAGGTCGGTCAGGTCTTCATCCGGGAAAACGGAATTACCGACCACGTTGATATGCTTGATCGCCGCGACCGAGCCTTCGTTGATCTCGATCCTCAATGCAACGCGATTGCGCGGCTGCGGAACGACCTTCGTTTCGATAGTGGCGGAATAACGTCCCTGAGCCACGTACTGACGCTGCAGTTCATTACGCACGCCTTCGAGCGTGGCCCTTTGGAATATCTCGCCTTCAGCCAGACCCGACTGCTGCAGACCGGAAAGCAGGTCTTCGGTCTTGATCGCCTTGTTGCCGTCGATTTCGATGCCCGAAATCGAAGGTCGCTCCACTACATTGATCACCAGCACGTCGCCTTCGCGACCGAGCTGGATATCTTCGAAAAATCCGGTACGGAACAGTGAGCGGGTAGCGTCCACTAGACGGCTGTCGTCAGTAGTCTGACCAACGTTCAAAGGCAGCGCGCCAAAGACGCTGCCAGCTGAAACCCGCTGAAGACCATTGACACGTATATCGGAGATGGTGAAGGACTCGGCGTGAACTTCGGCAATCATCAGTGCGGAAATAACCGCAGGTAGCAGCAGACGTTTCATGAAGTCCTTTCTTTTCAAACCTGATAATTGAACCTGCGCTTAGCGCAGCTACATCAAGGTATATGGCGATTAAAGGCGGCCAAGGTCGTTGACCAACGCAAGCAGCATCACCCCAACAACCAGGCTGATACCGATCTGTACTCCCCAGCCCTGAACCCTGTCCGAAAGCGGACGTCCACGGACCCACTCGACTAGATAGAAGAGCAGATGCCCACCATCCAGGACCGGGATAGGCAATAGATTGAGTACTCCAAGGCTAATGCTCAGGTAGGCGAGGAAGTTGAGGAAATCGCCCACGCCGGACTGTGCAGAAGCGCCCGCCACTTTAGCAATGGTTATCGGGCCGCTCAAGTTTTTTACCGAGAGCTCGCCAAAGAGCATTTTCTTCAACGAATCGAGCGTCAATATGCTCATCGTCCAGGTTCGACGCAGCCCTTCACCGACCGCCTCAAAAGGCCCGAAGCTGACGTTCCGAAGCATTTCCGCCGGCCACTCGCCCCCCGGAAACGCCTGCCCCCAAATAACCCCGCCGCTCGTTACCCTCACCACGTTCGGCCAGCTCTACAGGCAGATCGATAACCTGACCTTCACGCTCAATCTGCAAGCTAACGGACTGACCGCCGAGAGGTCTGACACGATCAATCACCTGCTGCCACTCACTCAGCGGTTGATCATCAAGACTGACGAGTCGATCACCTAGACGCACCCCCGCTGCCTGAGCAGGGCCTTCCGGATCCAACTGGGCAACGATCGGATCGATAACAGGCCGCCAGGGCCGGATTCCCAGCGAACCTATCGGGTCGGGCTCTTCAGCGCCTTTAAGCCAATCTTTCAGTTCAAGCTGCAGCCGCCGCGGCTGCCCACCCTCACCGTCCTGGACCAGCATCTCAAGCGAGCCAGTTTCGCCCAAGCGCCGGATCAGCTGGAGATTTACTTCAGACCAGCCATTAGTTGGCTTACCGTTAATCTCGATGATTTCCTGCCCGGCAGTCAGGCCTGCGCGGTCGGCAAGACTGTCAACCTCGACAGCACCCACTACTGGGCGAATCTGCTCCGTTCCGAGCATCGCAAGGGCCCAGAAGAACACCAAAGCAAGCAGGAAGTTGGCCAGTGGTCCAGCCGACACGATAGCGAAGCGTTGTTTTACGGTTTTTCGATTGAAGGTTTGATCGAGTAACGCCGAGGGAACATCACCCTCGCGCTCGTCGAGCATTTTCACGTACCCGCCCAGCGGAATCGCCGCCAGTACGAATTCAGTCCCTTGACGGTCATACCAGCGAAACAGCGGACGGCCGAAACCTACGGAGAACCGCAATACTTTGACCCCGCAACGACGCGCAACCCAGAAATGCCCATACTCGTGAAAGGTAACCAATACCCCCAGCGCCACCAGGGTACCGATGATCATGTACAGCGCGCTCATAGTTTCCCCTGCCCCGAAAGGCCGTTTAGGTACCCGTAAACCGGGTCGGCTCGTTGCCTCATTGCGGCGCTGCCGCCGAAGCGTTTCAAGCCGTTAGCGATTCCGATTCTGTAGCCAGCTCGCGGCCAAAGCGCGAGCTCGCTCATCGGCGGCAAACACATCGGCCAGGCAGCGAGCCGGAACCGTCGCCTCTCGATCAAGGACGTCTTCGATGATACTCGCGATTTCAGTGAAGCGAATGCGACCATTCAGGAAGGCATCCACCGCGATCTCATTCGCCGCGTTTAGCATGGCAGGCGCAGTCCCGCCTTCTTTAGCGGCTTGTCGCGCAATGCGCAAACACGGAAACCGCTGCTGATCAGGCGCCTCGAAATCCAGGCGACCCGTCTGTAGAAGATCAAGCGCAGACACGCCTGAGTCGATACGTTCGGGCCATGCAAGCGCATGTGCTATCGGGGTGCGCATATCGGGATTGCCCAATTGAGCCAGAACGGAGCCGTCGATGTAATCAACCATCGAATGTATGACGCTTTGCGGATGAATCACCACTTCGATCTGATCCGGTCGCGCATCAAACAACCAGCACGCCTCGATAAGTTCGAGGCCCTTGTTCATCATGCTGGCGGAGTCGACGGATATCTTTCGCCCCATAGACCAGTTCGGGTGCGCACAGGCCTGGTCGACCGTAACGGATTCAAGCTGCTCAACAGGTAACGTACGGAACGGCCCGCCTGATGCCGTCAGCAGGATACGTCTGACACCGACATTACGAAGCCCGTCTGAGTAATTGCCAGGCAAGCATTGGTAGATCGCGTTGTGCTCACTATCAATTGGAAGAAGGACAGCCTCGCTCTCTCGCAAGGCCTGCATGAACAGCGCGCCGGACATGACCAGCGCCTCCTTGTTCGCCAACAGCACCCGTTTACTGGATTCAACGGCGGCTAGAGTGGGACGCAAACCGGCTGCACCGACTATCGCCGCCATCACCACGTCGACCTCTGGATGAGCAGCCACCTCGCTTAGCCCACCCTCACCAGCCAGTACGCGAGTCTTGACTCCGTCACTATCCAGCTGGGTCTGCAATTCTCGGGCGCTAGCGCCATCGTCCACTACTGCATAGCGTGGTCGGTGCAGCCGACATAGAGTACGCAGCTCGGCAATACGGCTGAACGCCGTGAGCGCAAATGCCTGATAACGCTCGGGATGCCGCGCAATGACGTCCAGCGTGCTCAACCCGATCGAGCCAGTGGCGCCCAGGATGGTGACCTGTAGAGGATTGCTCACCAGGTGCCCCAGCCTGCAAGCCATAGCAGGACGGTGAATACCGGCACAGCGGCGGTAAGACTGTCGATACGATCCATTACACCACCGTGACCTGGTAATAGCTGGCTACTGTCCTTGATGCCAGAACTGCGCTTGAACATGCTCTCGGTCAGGTCTCCCACCACCGAGATGACCACAACCAGTACAGCGCCAAGGAGGGCAAGGGTGAGCTGCCTAGGTAGCCAGCCGTGATACAGCCCCACAGCAAGCGTAATCAGCAGGCTGGTGATGAGGCCTCCAACCAGCCCCTCCCAGCTCTTGCCCGGACTGACCTGCGGAGCCAGCTTGCGCCGCCCCAACGCTTTGCCAGAAAAATACGCACCAATGTCGGCAGCCCAGACCAGCACCATTACTGCCACGATCAGCCAATTGCCCTGAGGCCATTGCTTGAGCAAAACCAGCGCCTGCCAGGAGGGCAGCAGAATAAGCAACCCAATCAACAAGCTGC
This sequence comes from Stutzerimonas stutzeri, assembly GCF_024448895.1. GTDB lineage: Bacteria > Pseudomonadota > Gammaproteobacteria > Pseudomonadales > Pseudomonadaceae > Stutzerimonas > Stutzerimonas stutzeri_Q. The sequence continues at coordinate 142,175 of NZ_JAMOIC010000004.1, read as the reverse complement.
CGAAGCGGCCACCCCAATGACGCTGACTCGCTGGATAAGTGAGCACCAGGGCAGTTGCTATCAGCCACCAGATTACGCTCAGCGAAAGTAGCCATGGAGCTAGTGCGGGAAGCTGATAGAGCAGGACCAGCAACGCCGCCACGACCAACGCGTAACCAACTCGTGCAGGCTGCGCAGCCATCCCCGCCAGACGCGCCCACTCCCAGGCGCCTAGAACCACCACCACGCCTATGAACAGGGCAAACGCTAGACCTTCCAGCAGAAAGAACCCAACCAGCGCGATTGGCAAAAGGATGGCGGCGGTGATGATTCGTTGTTTCAGCATTCGGCACGGACCTCCGTCTCGACCTGTTCACCAGTCTTGCCAAAACGCCGCTGCCGCTTGGCGAAATCGGCAAGCGCAGCTCGCATGGCATCGTGTTTGAAGTCGGGCCAGAACAGGTCCGAAAAATACAGCTCGGCATAGGCCAGCTGCCATAGAAGAAAGTTGCTGATACGACGCTCGCCGCCGGTACGGATACACAAATCCGGCAACGGCATATCTCCAGTGGCGAGATACCCCTGGAACATGGCCGGCGTAATTTCGTCGGGGTTGAGACGACCTTCTTGCGCCTCTCGAGCCATGCGCTGGGCGGCCTGCACGATATCCCACTGACCGCCATAGTTGGCGGCCACCTGAAGCACGAAGCGACCAGAACCCGCAGTCATTTCCTCTGCTTCGAGCATCGCGATCTGCAGTTCAGGGTGAAAACGAGAACGATCACCGATGATGCGCAGGCTGATGTCATTCTCATTGAGCTTGCGCGCTTCCCGACGCAGAGCGGTCAGGAACAACTCCATCAGGGCACCGACTTCTTCAGCAGGACGCTGCCAGTTCTCGCTGGAGAACGCGAACAGTGTCAGCACCTCGACGCCAGCCTCGGCGCAGACTTCAATGACGGCTCGCACCGCATCGACGCCCGCCTTGTGCCCTGCTACGCCAGGCAGGAGTCGTCGCTTCGCCCAGCGGTTGTTACCATCCATGATGACTGCGACGTGACGGGGTACATTCCGCCCGGCAATCTGCCTGACCTTTTCCATGAAACGACTCTACCTGCGCTCAATCACGCTGCGAACAATAGGAGAAATCGCCAGCGGCAATTTCCGGGGATACGGCTGGTTAGCCCCTCGCGCCTGAACCCTCACGGATGCGGCGCGCTCCGACGTGAGCAGTACGGACGAAGTCCGGCACAGCAACATCAAACGGCCATCAGGTCGTTTTCCTTGACTTCAAGCGCTTTGTCGATTTCAGCAACGTACTTGTCGGTCAGCTTTTGAACGTCGTCCTGGGCGCGGCGTTCCTCGTCTTCGCTGATTTCCTTTTCCTTCACCAGATCCTTGAACTGCGCGATGGCGTCACGACGAATGTTACGCACTGCGACACGAGCATTCTCGGCTTCTGCACGAGCCTGCTTGGTATACCCCTTTCGAGTCTCCTCGGTCAGGGCGGGCATAGGCACGCGAATGGTGGTGCCAGCAGTCGCAGGGTTCAAACCCAGGTCCGACGTCATGATTGCCTTCTCGACCGCCTGTATCATGCTCCGGTCGAAAACAGTCAGCGCCAAGGTCCTTGAGTCCTCGGTAGTCACGTTGGCGACCTGACGTAGCGGGGTATCGCTTCCGTAATAGGAGACCATCACGCTATCGAGGATGCTTGGATGGGCACGTCCGGTTCGAATCTTGGCAAATGCATGCCCAAGCGATTCCACGGTCTTCTTCATGCGCTCCTGCGCGTCTTGCTTGATATCGTTGATCATTGTTTATGCTCCTCGATCAGAGTTCCTTCAGCGCCGCCAAGCACGATATTGAGCAAAGCGCCGGGCTTGTTCATGTTGAACACCCGCAGCGGCATGTTGTGGTCGCGGCACAGGCAGATGGCAGTCAGATCCATGACGCCGAGCTTGCGATCAAGCACATCATCATAAGTCAGCTGCTCGAATTTTTCGGCATTGGGGTCCTTGAACGGATCAGCCGTATATACGCCATCGACCTTTGTCGCCTTGAGCACGACGTCGGCGTGAATCTCGATGGCGCGCAGACAAGCTGCGGAATCGGTGGTAAAGAATGGGTTGCCGGTACCGGCCGAGAAGATCACCACCTCCCCGGTCTTGAGGTGTCGCATCGCCTTGCGGCGGTCGTAATGGTCGGTCACGCCAACCATGGAGATTGCCGACATAACCAGCGCGGGGATGTTCGAGCGCTCCAGAGCGTCACGCATGGCCAGCGAGTTCATGACCGTCGCCAGCATTCCCATGTGGTCGCCAGTAACCCGATCCATGCCGGCTGCCGACAGCGCTGCGCCTCGAAACAGATTACCGCCGCCGATGACCAGGCCTACCTCTACCCCAATGCCAACCAGCTGACCAACTTCCAGGGCCATGCGATCGAGGACCTTTGGATCGATGCCGAAGTCTTCCGACCCCATGAGGGCTTCGCCACTTAATTTGAGCAGAATGCGTTTATAGCGAGGATTGCGTGCACTCATCTGCTGAGCCATTGGCGTTGTCTCTCCTGCGGCGTTTGTATGACTGGACTGGCCTTGCTGCCAGAAAAATATCTGCGCTATGACAGCGCAGTGACGAGTTGGTGCCAGGCGATGACTATAGCGTGGCAAAAAACATTTCCGCCCCCCAGTCCGACAAAGAGGCCGCACGCGTGAGCGGGCAGCCTCTTCGAGGACAGCAGAAGCGTCTTATTGCTTGGTAGCAGCGACCTGCGCGGCAACTTCGGCAGCGAAGTCGACTTCTGCGCGCTCGATGCCTTCGCCTACTTCGTAACGAACGAAGGACACGATCTCGGCACCAGCTTTCTTAGCCAGTTCGCCAACCTTGACATCGGGATCCTTGACGAAGGCTTGCTCGACCAAGCTCGCCTCAGCAAGGAACTTGCTGATACGACCGGCAACCATCTTCTCGACGATTTCTGCCGGCTTGCCTTTGATCTTGTCTTCGTTTAGTGCCAGGAAGATTTCCTTTTCCTTCGCGACGGCTTCTTCCGAAACCTGCGATGGATTCAGGAACTGCGGGTTGCTGGCCGCAACGTGCATGGCGATTTCCTTTGCCAGCTCGACACTGCCACCCTTCAGGGCAACCAGAACACCGATGCGGTGACCGTGCAGGTAAGAGCCAACCAGATCAGCCTCAACGGTAGTAAGGCGACGGATATTGACGTTCTCGCCACACTTGGCGACCAGCGCCTCGCGATCACTTTCCTGCGCAGCAATCAGCGGCGCCGCATCGGTCATCTTCTCGGAGAAGGCTTTCTCAACGCTGTTATTGACGAAATTCTTGAAGTCGTCCTGCAGGGCCAGGAAGTCGGTCTGCGAGTTGACTTCGATAATCACGGCACGCTTGCTGTCATCAGCAACTTTAACGGCGATAGAGCCTTCAGCGGCGATGTTGCCGGCCTTCTTGGCTGCCTTGATGGCACCCGCAGCGCGCATATCGTCAATGGCCTTCTCGATATCGCCACCGGCAGCGGTGAGCGCTTTTTTGCAATCCATCATGCCTTGGCCAGTCCGCTCGCGCAGTTCTTTAACCAGGGCTGCAGTAATTTCTGCCATGTTCGCAAATCCTCTCGATTCGATTTTCGATCATCGCCCATCAATCGGACGATCAATTCGGAAGTGGCAAAAAGGGGGCATAGCCCCCTTTCTGTTCAACGGGTATCAGCTAGGCGGCAGGTGCGCTCAGCCTTGAACGGTCTCAGCAGCTGCTTCTTCAACGAACTCGTCAGCACCGCCAGCGTTGTTCTGACGACCACGCATTACAGCGTCTGCCATGGAGCCCAGATAGAGTTGCACAGCGCGGATGGCATCATCATTACCGGGGATGATGTAGTCGACGCCTTCCGGGCTGCTGTTGGTATCAACGATGCCGATAACTGGAATGCCCAGCTTGTTGGCTTCAGATATAGCAATGCGCTCGTGATCGACGTCTACAACGAACATCGCGTCCGGCAGACCGCCCATATCCTTGATACCACCCAGGCTGCGATCCAGTTTTTCCAGATCACGGGTGCGCATCAGGGCTTCTTTCTTGGTCAGCTTCTCGAAGGTGCCGTCCTGAGCTTGGGTTTCGAGCTCACGCAGACGCTTGATCGAGGCACGAATGGTCTTGTAGTTGGTCAGCATGCCGCCCAACCAGCGATGATCGACGTACGGTGAACCGCAACGAGCGGCCTCTTCACGAACGATCTTGCCAGCGGAACGCTTGGTACCGACGAACAGAATCTTGTTCTTGCCCGCAGCCAGCTTCTCAACGAAACGCAGCGCGTCGTTGAACATCGGCAGGGTTTTTTCAAGGTTGATGATGTGAATCTTGTTACGCGCGCCAAAGATGTATTTATCCATCTTCGGGTTCCAGTAACGGGTCTGGTGGCCGAAGTGCACACCGGCCTTCAGCATATCGCGCATGGTGACTTGAGACATGAGACTTCCTCAGATAAGTCGGGTTAGGCCTCCACGCGTCCCGATATCCAACTCTTGCGAGCACCCAGGATACCGTGTCGACACGTGTGTGGGGTCAAGCTCGGCAGGTAGTCCCGCTGAGCGGCGCGTTTTATAGCACAAAGAAGTGGCAGAGGCTAGCGCGGACAGCCTTGAGGGCCGATGACCAGCGCCATAGACCACCAGGCCCGCCTGCAGCCAACCAGTTCTTTGGTTTATCATTTGCGCCTTTATTATTTCCGCCTGCGCTTCATGGCGCCAAGAGGGTTGCATGACAGTTTCCATCAAGACGCCTGAAGACATCGAAAAAATGCGCGTTGCCGGCCGCCTGGCTGCCGAAGTGCTGGAGATGATCGGCGAACATATAAAGCCGGGCGTGACCACCGAAGAGCTGGACCGCATTTGCCATGACCACATCGTCAACGTTCAGCAGGCTATACCCGCCCCTCTCAACTACAAGGGCTACCCGAAATCCATCTGTACGTCGATCAATCACGTGGTCTGTCACGGCATCCCCAATGACAAACCGCTAAAGGATGGCGACATTCTCAATATAGACATCACCGTCATCAAGGACGGCTACCACGGCGACACCAGCAGGATGTTCCTTGTCGGTAAAGCGCCGGAGTGGGCTGAACGCCTCTGCAAGGTCACGCAGGAGTGCCTTTATAAGGGTATCGAGATGGTCCGCCCAGGCGCACGCCTTGGGGACATCGGCGAGGTGATTCAGAAGCATGCCGAGAAGAACGGCTTCTCGGTCGTCCGCGAATACTGCGGCCACGGCATCGGCAAGGTCTTTCATGAAGAGCCGCAGATCCTCCATTACGGCCGAGCTGGAACCGGGCTGGAGCTAAAAGAAGGCATGACCTTCACGATCGAGCCCATGATCAACCAGGGCCGGTCGGAAACCCGCCTGCTCGGTGACGGCTGGACAGCCATCACCAAGGATCGCAAGCTGTCCGCCCAGTGGGAACACACCCTCGTAGTGACCGCTGACGGCTATGAAATCTTCACACTTCGCAGCGATGACACCATCCCCCGTACTTCGCCCTAATTTTTGATGTCCTGATGGAGGGCCGGCATGCCTCAGCTTGATTCCGAACTGTTCGATCGTAGCCAGTTTCAGGCTGAGCTGGCACTCAAGGCCAGCCCCATCGCCGCTTTTAAGAAGGTCATCCGGAATGCTCGGGAAGTGCTCGACGCGCGCTTCCTGGAAGGCGAGGACATCCGCAAACTCATCGAGGGCCGCGCCTGGTTTGTCGATCAGATCCTTCGCGCCGCCTGGGGGCGTTTCGACTGGAACAGCGACGCCGAGATCGCGCTGGTAGCAGTCGGGGGCTATGGACGGGGTGAGCTGCATCCTTACTCCGATATTGATCTGCTTATCCTGCTGGATAACAACGACCAGGAAATCTTCCGCGACGCCATCGAAGGCTTTCTGACATTACTGTGGGATATCGGACTGGAGGTCGGTCAGAGCGTACGCTCTGTTCAGGAGTGCGCGGAAGAGGCTCGCGCGGACCTGACAGTCATCACCAACATGATGGAAAGCCGCACGATCGCGGGCCCCGAGCGCCTGCGCCAGAACATGCTGAAGGTTACAAGCCCCTCGGAAATGTGGCCAAGCAAGGAGTTCTTTCTTGCCAAGCGTAACGAGCAAGCAGCCCGCCACGCCAAATACAACAACACCGAGTACAACCTGGAGCCGAACGTCAAAGGCTCGCCAGGAGGCCTGCGCGACATACAGACGATCCTGTGGATCGCCCGGCGACAGTTCTGCAGCCTCAACCTGAGCGCCATCGTCGACCAGGGATTCCTTACCGAGGGCGAATATTCCTTATTGGTCGCCGGCCAGGAGTTCATCTGGCGTGTTCGATATGGCCTGCACATGCTGGCTGGTCGTGCAGAGGATCGCCTGCTGTTCGACCATCAGCGCAGTCTTGCAGCGCTGCTCGGCTATGAAGACAGTGACGCCAAATTGGCTATCGAGCGCTTCATGCAAAAATATTACCGGGTGGTCATGAGCATCTCGGAGCTCAGCGACCTGGTAGGTCAGCATTTCGCCGAAGTCATTCTGTGGGAGGGCGATAGCGGGCCTGCGGCGCCACTGAACAGCCGCTTCCTGGTACGCGACGGCTATCTCGAAGTGACCGATGACTCGGTGTTCAAACGCCGGCCTTTCGCGATTCTGGAAATCTTCGTTCTGCTGGCGCAACACCCCGAGATCCAGGGCGTGCGAGCGGAGACCATCAGGCTTTTGCGCGACCACCGCCATCTGATCGACGATGATTTCCGAAGCGACATCCGCAACACCAGCCTGTTTATCGAGCTGTTCAAGTGCAAGGAAGGCATCCATCGCAACCTGCGCCGCATGAATCGTTACGGCATCCTTGGCCGATACCTTCCCGAGTTCGGCCATATCGTCGGGCAGATGCAGCACGACCTTTTCCACATCTATACGGTCGACGCCCATACGCTCAACGTCATCAAGTACCTGCGGAAGCTGAGCAAACCTGGAGTGGCCGAGAAGTACCCACTGGCCAGCAAACTGGTGGAACGGCTGCCCAAGCCGGAGCTCATCTACATCGCGGGGCTGTATCACGACATCGCCAAAGGCCGTGGCGGCGACCATTCGGAACTGGGGGCGGTGGATGCACAGGAGTTCTGCACACGCCACAAGCTTCCCGCATGGGATACCCGACTGGTGGTGTGGCTGGTGGAAAACCACTTGGTGATGTCCACGACCGCACAACGAAAAGACTTGTCGGACCCGCAAGTGATCAACGATTTCGCCCAGCTGGTGGGCGATGAAACTCATCTTGATTATCTCTACGTGCTGACCGTTGCCGATATCAATGCAACCAATCCGACGCTCTGGAATTCATGGCGAGCGAGTCTGCTACGCCAGCTGTACACCGAAACCAAACGAGCATTGAAGCGAGGGCTGGAAAACCCACTGGGACGCGAGGAGCAGATACGCCAGACACAGCGCGCCGCCTTGGACAATCTTGTACGCAACGGTACGGACCCCGACGACGCCGAACAGCTCTGGGCGCAGCTTGGGGATGACTACTTCATGCGTCACAGCTCCACCGACGTCGCTTGGCACACCGAAGCCATCATCGAGCATCCCAGTGATGGTGGGCCGCTGGTTCTGATCAAGGAAACCACGCAACGCGAGTTCGAGGGCGGCACGCAGATATTCATCTACGCACCAGACCAGCATGACTTCTTTGCGGTGACAGTGGCGGCCATGGATCAGCTGAACCTGAACATTCACGACGCCCGAATTATCACCTCGAGCAGTCAATTCACTCTCGATACTTACATCGTGTTGGATGCGGACGGGTCACCGATCGGGAACGATCCGGTTCGTACGGAGGAGATCCGCCAGGGCCTGATCAACGCGCTCCGCAATCCGGACGACTACCTGAACATCATCCAGAAACGCGTACCGCGCCAACTCAAGCATTTCGCTTTCCCACCGCAGGTCACCATTCATAACGACATGCAGCGCCCGCAGACGATCATTGAGGTCATCGCACCAGATCGGCCGGGGCTGCTGGCGCGTATCGGCCAGCTTTTTCTAGATTTCGACCTGTCGGTGCAGAACGCCAAAATCGCCACCTTAGGAGAACGGGTGGAGGACGTCTTCTTCGTAACCAACGCGGATAACGAACCACTGTCGGACCCTCAGCTGTGCATGCGCCTGCAGCAAGCCATGATCAAACAGCTGTCACAAGCCAATGAACACCAACCCTCGCCCAGCAGCATCGTCATCTGAGTCGACGAGGCTGAGCCTGCGGCTCAATCCCATGGCTTGCCTCGCGTCCGGGCAGTGCAAGGCAGCTTCTGTTGCATCGCGGCCTTTGCCAGCACATGGGCGCTGACGGGCGCTGTCAGGAACAAGAACAGTGTGATCAGCACTTCATGAAGACTGAGGCCATCACCCCGATTGCTGAAGAAGATCATCGAAGCAATCACGATTCCCCCCACACCAAGCGTGGTCGCTTTAGTCGGGCCATGTAGCCGCGTGAAAAAGTCGGGGAGCCGATATAACCCGATTGCCCCCACCAGCGCGAACGCACTGCCGATGATCAGGAACGCGCTTACCAAAAGCTCTACCCAGAATGGCATGCTAACTCCTCAGTCGATGATCTCGCCGTGAAGAAGGTGCTTACCTACAGCCACGGTGCTGACAAAGCCCATCACTGCGATGAGCAGAGCAGCTTCGAAGAACAGATCGGATGCCAGCCAGATGCCGAACAGGACGATCAGGGCCAGCGCGTTGATGTAGAGCGTGTCGAGCGCCAAAACCCGGTCAGGCATGTCCGGCCCCTGGACTAGCCGCACGATGTTGAGTACCGCCGCGATTCCAAGAACCGCCATGCACATCGGTATTACGTACGTGAGCATTCGAAAATCTCCAGCAGCGGGGTTTCATAACGGCTCTTCACCTCGGCAGCCAGTGCCTCCATGTCGGGCGCGTCCAGTGCATGAATGAGCAACACTTTGTGATCGGGCCGCAACGAGGCCGATACCGTTCCCGGGGTCAACGAAATGATGCTGGTCAACACAGCTAGAACGAACGGATGCTCGATCGCCATCGGCACCTCGATGAACGCCGGCTGCAAGCGATCACGTGGTCCTAGCACCAACTTGGCCACGCTCACGTTGGCAACCGCTATGTCATAGAAGACTTTCAGCAGGAACCCACATAGCCTCAACGGACTACGGACTTTCGGGATATCGACCAGAAAACCCCCGACCAGCAACGGAATACCCCAACCCAGGAAGAGACCTAGAACCAGGTGCCCGATGCTTAAGGTGTTGTTGAGCATCATCCATAGCAGCGCAAGCAATACTGTCAGGGCGGGATTGGGCAGCACGCGTGATTTCATGCGTCACCTCCCCCAATGATCTGCATATAGGGTCCTAGGTCGAAGAGCTGCACCGCCGCCGCCTGCACGTAAGCCTGAATCGGCGCCGCCAATACGACCATGACAACGCTGCCCAGCAGCAAACCGAAGGTAGCTGCAACCCGCACACTGTCCGCCGGCCTCCCTACACTGACCGCCTCACTGGGCCGCCAGAACACCATGCTGCCGGCCCGGCTGAGAGCGATCACCATCCCCAAGCCTCCAACCAGCACTACTGGCCACAGTATTGAAGCGTCGAATCCGGGAGGAACGGCACTCAAGAGCATTACTTTGCCTAGAAATCCTGAAAAGGGTGGAAGCCCCGCGATCGAGATCGCGCCAGCAAAGAATAGCGCTCCCAGCATCAATGGCTGCTTTAGTGCCGGGGCGGAAATCAGCTCAGCTGCGGTATCACCGCGTTGCCTCGCAATTAGGTCGGCGAGCAGAAACAGCCCGCCGGAAACCAATGTGCTGTGCACCAGATAGTAGAGCGCAGCGCTAAGCCCCGCTTGCGTGCCCATCGCAATGCCGGCGAGCAGCGTCCCCACCGAAACCACCACCAGATACGACAGCAGAATCTGCAGATTACGCGCAGCGAGCGCTCCGAGCACTCCTCCGACCAGCGTCAACATTGATAGTGGCCATAACCAATCGAGGACCATATTGTTTAACTCGCCCGCCTCGCTACCGAATACCAGGGTAAACACCCGGACAATGGCGTAGAGACCAAGCTTGGTCATGATCGCGAACAGAGCGGCAACCGGCGCCGTTGCCGACGCATAGGCTCTAGGCAGCCAGAAGTAAAGCGGCAGGATGGCAGCCTTCAGCGCGAACACTACCAGCAGCAGATAGCCAGCAGCGGCCAGGAGCGGTGCGTCGGCGGGGTCGGCCATGCTGACACGGCCAGCCATATCGGCCATGTTCAGGGTGCCAGTCAAGCCATAGAGCATGCTCACGCCGATCAGGAACAATGAAGAGCCCAACAGATTGAGCACCACGTAGTGGATACCAGCCTGGACCCGCTTTGCACCATGACCATGAAGCAGCAGCGCGTAGGACGAGATCAGCAGAATCTCGAAGAACACGAAAAGGTTGAACAGGTCGCCAGTCAGAAAAGCGCCATTGAGACCTACCAGCTGGAACTGGAACAAGGCATGGAAATTTTGTCCGCGCTCATCGTCGCCGCGCACCGCATAGAGCACAGAGAAGGCGGCAAGCACTGCGGTCACCAAGAGCATCAGCGCACTCAAGCGATCGAGCAGCAGCATGATGCCGAACGGCGGCTCCCAGCCACCCAGCCGGTAGACGGTCAGGTCACCGGTGTCTGCCTGCCATAACAGCCATAAGGCCAGCGGCACCAGCAACCAAGTGGCCGTCACCGAGACTAGACGCTTGAGCGAAGACGCCTGGCGATGACCCAGTAACAGAAGACAGCCGACCGACAACGGCAGCAGGATCGGCATGATCAACGCGTGATTCATTCGCGCGGCTCCCGACCGTCAACATGATCGGTACGCAGCTCGCCAAGGCCGCGAAGCGCGAGCACCACGACAAACGCAGTCATGGCGAAGCCAATTACGATAGCGGTGAGGACCAGCGCTTGTGGTAACGGGTCGCCGTACTCGGCGCTCGCGCCGATAATCGCCGGAACGCCGGTTGAGAGGCGCCCCATGGCGAATATGAAAAGATTCACCGCGTAAGAGATCAGTGTCAGCCCCATCACTACCGGGAATATTCTGGCCCGCAACACCAGATACACGCCGCTCGTCATCATCACGCCAAGCGTGACCGCAAATACGATTTCCATCAAACCACCTCCTTGCACGACTCGTCCTGGCTGACATGGCCGAGGTTGGACAGGATCAGCAACGTCGCACCTACGACCGCCAGATAAACACCGAGATCAAACAACATCGCGGTCGCTAACTCGAACTTACCAATCAGCGGAAGATGGAAATAGTCGAAGGCGGACGTCAGGAATGGGCGCCCGAATATCCAGCTGCCAAGTCCAGTCAAACTGGCGATCAGCACGCCCAGTCCGGCCACGCCGTGGTAACTGAACGGCTGACGCTGCTGAGCCCAGACCACGCCGTGTGAGATGTATTGCAATATCAGAGCGACCGCAGTGATCAACCCTGCAATGAAGCCCCCGCCAGGCAAATTGTGGCCGCGCAGGAAGATGAAGACGGACACCAGCAGTGCCATGGGCAGCAGCACACGCGACAGGGTATCGAGCACCATTGGATGACGGTCGGTGGACCATAGCCTTCCTCCATAGTCGCGTATGGGGTGCGGCAAGCGCAGACCATGGAGTAGTCCGTAGATGCCAACCGCAGCAATCGCCAGTACGGCAATCTCGCCGAGCGTATCGAAACCACGGAAGTCGACCAGAATCACGTTGACGACATTGGTACCACCACCACCGGATACGCTGTTCTCAAGGAAGAACGAAGCAATGCTGTCGTACGGGCGGGTCAGCACCGCATAGGCCAGTAGCGCGACCATGGTGCCAAAGGTGGAAGCAATGATCAGATCGCGAAAGCTGCGAAGGCTACTGGATTCCACCGGCGTTCGGTCAGGCATGAAGAACAGCGCCAGTATCAGCAGAATGATGGTCACTACCTCGACTGAAATCTGTGTCAGCGCCAGGTCGGGTGCCGAATAGCGTGCGAATACGAGAGCCACGAAAAGGCCAACCACGCTGAGCACCATCAATGCCATGAGACGTCTGCGGTGAAAAACAACCGTCATTGCTGAAGAAAGAGCGAGGATCAGCAATCCAGCAACCGTGATGCCATCGAGCGGGGTCAGGGCGACAGAGCCGCGAAGTGACTGCAACGGAGTCAACGCATACACCACGACCAGCAACGAGCTAACCAGCATCAATGCCAGGTAACGCTGAAGTGATCCGTTTTCCATCCGTACCGTGATCCAGCGCGCTATGGCGGCGATGTTGCTGATAACCAGGGCGAACACATGCAGCGAATCGACGCGGGGCAACCCTTCGTACCAGCGAAATGCCCATTTGCGCAGAGAGTAGATCAACAATCCGCCACCAAGGGCCACGAAACTCATCGCCAGCGGCAGGTTGAAGCCGTGCCAGATGGCCAGGCTGTACTCGGGCACGTCTCCTCCGAGGCTGCCGGCTACGGCGGCGGCCAGTAGCGGGGCTACGGTATAGGCAGGCAAGGTCCCGACCAAAAGGCAAAGCAGGACGAGAATCTCTACCGGAATTTTCATATACCGCGCGGGTTCATGCGGCGGGTATTTAGGCAGATCGACTGGCTCGCCGTTAAAAAAGACGTCATGCACGAAGCGAAGCGAATATGCGACCGAGAATGCACTCGCCAGCGTCGCCAGAGCAGGAATGGTCCAATAGAAGCTGCCGAGCAGATGTTGGTCGAGGGTCTCGGCGAAGAACATTTCCTTGCTGAGAAAGCCATTGAGCAGCGGCACACCTGCCATCGCCAGTGACGCCACCATCGCCAGGGCAGCAGTATGAGGCATGTACTTGAGCATGCCGTTTATTCGCCGCATGTCACGCGTACCGGTCTCGTGATCGATAATCCCGGCAGCCATGAACAGTGACGCCTTGAACGTCGCATGATTGATGATGTGAAAGATCGCCGCGACCGGCCCGAGACGCGAATCAAGGCCAAACAACAGCGTGATCAGGCCCAGATGACTGATGGTCGAATAGGCGAGCAGGCCTTTGAGATCATGTTGGAACAGCGCCATTACCGCGCCGATCAGCAAAGTGGCCAGCCCCGTCAGGCTGACCATGTAGAACCACCACTCCGAGTCCGAAAGAGCCGGGTACAACCGCGCCAGCAGAAACACGCCGGCCTTGACCATTGTCGCCGAGTGCAAGAATGCTGATACCGGCGTAGGTGCAGCCATCGCCTGGGGCAACCAGAAGTGGAATGGAAACTGTGCCGATTTGGTGAACACACCCAGCAGGATCAGGATCAGCGTCAGCGGATACAGCGAGTTGGCTCGGATCAGATCACCGGACGCAAGTACGGTGGTCAGTTCATAGCTTCCAACGATATGCCCGATCAACAGGATGCCGGCCAGCAATGCCAGTCCACCACCGCCCGTGACTGCAAGCGCCATCCGTGCGCCTTGGCGCGCATCAGAGCGGTGATTCCAGAATCCGATTAACAGGAACGATGAGAGGCTGGTCAGCTCCCAGAACATCAACATCAGCAGCAGATTTTCGGACAGCACGACGCCAAGCATGGCGCCCATGAAAAGAAGGAAAAAACTGAAGAAGCGCCCCATCGGTTCGCTTTTCGACAGGTAATAGCGCGCGTAGAGGATGACCAGCAGGCCGATCCCGAGAATCAGCAGCGCGAAGAGAAATCCAAGTCCATCGAGCCTGAGGCTGAGGTTGAGCCCAAGCTCTGGAAGCCATTGCCACGTTATGACTTCGGTTTCGCCGCCAAATACGGCGGCACGCTTGGACATCAGAATTATCAACGCGAGCAGTGGAGCCAGGCCGGCACCGAATGCACATGCAGACCTGCCAAAACGTTCGAAGAATAGGGGCAGGCAGATCCCTAGAAATGGCAAAGCGATTATCAGCGCAAGCGCCATGAGCAAAAACCCCTTAAGCCGTGTTGTGCACAGCAGTTAGATCCCTTGGTCGACCAGATGCAGCCTGATGAGGCGTAGCGGTGTGCGCCGATTATCCATGCCGATCACAGTGACGTCATGGATTCATGTATTTCGAAAAACAAACGGCGCCGCCTGATTACCGGACCTGACGGTTTCAGGTAGCGCCTTGCTGCCTTCGCGGCACGCATTTCACTGGCGATGCGCGAGCGTGGCGGGCTCCGAGACGGCAGCTATCCGTCCGAAGACGGATGATGCTGATGTGTAGTCGGCAGCATGAATCAAGGAGCGATGCGGCTGGTCCCATTGACGGTCATGATGCGTACGCGCTGACCGACACGGAACACCTGGTTCGGTTCAACCTCCTGCACATAGGCGCGCATATTGCCGTCGTCTTCTCGCACGGTGATCTCAACGCCCTGCGCACGCGTAATCCCCTCCTCTGCCGCTGCGCCGAGCATACCGCCTGCGACCGCACCAATCACAGCAGCGACGGCGCTACCGCGCCCACCGCCCACGCCACTGCCGGCAATACCACCGACTACCGCACCGGCCCCTCCGCCAATTGGCGTCTTGGTACCCTCAAGCTTGACGGGACGTAACGACTCGATGCTTCCATAACGAACGGTCTGGACCGTACGCGCTTCGTCACGAGAGTAGGAGTCGCCAGTAAGGTTCGAGGTACAGCCGCCTATGGCCAGCGCCATGGCAGTAAACGAAGCAACGAAGATGGATTTGCGCATGATGTGTTCTCCTGGGAAATAAATGTTCATCCCCGACCGCATTAAGTAGGCCCCCGTGACGAAAAGACACTTGGCGACGGCTCTGTTCCGACTCAGCATTCGTATAGTTAGGACCCCACTTTACCCGAGGCGATCCCGCTCCGCATTCAAGCGGACAGCCTCAGCTGTATCACGAGACTACTCATGGACTATTTCATCATCGCCGCTGTGACCCTTGCCGGACTCGCTTTCCACGTCTGGCTGTTCGTTCGATTCAGACGTTGGGCCGACAGAGACCTGGCATTGTCCCTGGCGGGAAAGGATTCTGGAAAGCGCGAATGGGTCTTGCAACGTCTCGCCGCAGCGAAACGTGAGCGCGTTAAAAGACGCAATCTGCAGGCTTGGCTGGAAAAGGAGCTGGAGGGGTACGAAGGGGGTTGATGCAGAAGAGTGCCGCAATGGCGCTCCTCTGATCGATCAGCGACTCAAGGGGCAAGGCGCTCACGCTGCCAGGTGCTGGCCACGCGGCGGTAGTTGAGGCGGTCATGCAACCGGCTGGGGCGCCCTTGCCAGAACTCCATTCGTTCGGGCAATAAGCGATAGCCTCCCCAGTGCGGCGGGCAGTGAGGTTGCTTATCAAAAAAACGCTGCTCGGTTTCGGCAAGTAACCGCTCCAACTCAGCGCGATCGCGTATTACACGGCTCTGTGGCGAGGCCCAAGCGCCGAGGCGACTGCCCAGCGGGCGAACCTGGTAATAGGCGTCCGACTCTGCGGGACTGACCTTCTCGATACGCCCCTCGATACGGACCTGACGTTCTAAAGTTGGCCAGAAGAACGTCATTGCTCCAAAAGGACAGGCTTCCAATTGCTCAGCCTTGGCACTGTCGTAATTACTGAAAAAGGTGAAGCCGCGGTCATCAAGCGCCTTTAGCAACAATACCCGGCAGTGTGGCCGACCTTCGGCATCTACCGTAGCGAGCGTCATGGCGTTAGGCTCAACGGGTAGCTGCTCGGTCTGTACAGCGTCTTCAAACCACTGCCGGAAGAGCGTGAAAGGTTGGTCCGGCGCGTTTGCCTCGCTCAGGCCTTCTCGCGTGTAGTCGCGGCGCATATCAGCCAGGGTCTGGGTCATCACAGCGATTCCTGAAAACAGTCGGAGCCACAGCTTACCGGCTGGCGGTCAAACTCCACTTGATTCAACGCAAAACAAGCCCAACCATACGGACTGGGCATGGCCCTATTCACTTGGCCTTGCTCACCTCTGCAGCAGCCACCTGAGTTGGTGCAGCAGGCGCTTCGCTGTACTGACCAATCAGAGCCAGCAACGTAGGTTGAGGAGTCAGAACCATTTCGACGCGACGATTCAGGGCACGGCCCTCTTCGAGCTCGTTTGACGCGCGCGGCATATCCGAGCCGAGGCCGCGGATGCGCAGGCGATCATGTTTCAATCCGCTCAGCCGGAAAATTGCCGCAACAGCACCCGCACGCTTGCGGCTGACATCCCGGTTGATTTCAACCGACCCGGTGCTATCGGCGTGGCCCAACACGACCACGGCGGTTTTCTCGTCATTCTCGACCAGCTTGGCCACACGACTGATAGGACCAAGCGTTACCGGCAGCAGCATGCCGGGGCGGTCTGGATTGAAAGATGCATCGACCGGAGCAGTAACGACCAATACGCCATCGCGACGCTCAAGCTCGAAACGGCTGTCCTTCAAAGCATCGCGTAATCTCGGCTCGTACTCATCCAGCCAGGCATGATCGATCGCAGGTTCCGGCACAACCGCCACTTCGCTCGGCTTTTCGCTTTTTGAGCTACAGCCGACAAGGACCATGCAGATGACGAGAGAGGTGCTTTTCAGCAGATTCATGAGCCAGATTCCGGGAGAGTTGGATGTTTGGGTTACAAGCCGAGCGAGATCAATGCTCAGCTTAAGCAAGGATTTGTCTCAAATTGTGGACGCAGGTCATTGTTATGAAAAGCCCACCCACCACGAACAGACGAGCGGTTCAACCCAAACAGGCCTTTACGCTCTGAGCCAATGCCTGCGCACGGGGGTCCATCAGCACATAAGGTCCCAGCGTATTGGTTACATAACCAAACGCAACATCGTGTTGCGGATCGGCAAAGCCGATACATCCGCCGGCACCTGGATGACCAAAAGCTGCGGGCCCCATCGCGAACGTAGCGTTTGCAACATCCGGTTGATCCAGCCAGCAGCCCAAAGCGAAGCGAGTTCGCGTAAGCAACGTACGGTCCTCGCCGCGGCAGTGCTCACGCGTCATTTCCGTGAGTAACTCATAATCGAGCAGCTCACCGCGCAGCAATCCGTCATAGAACCCGGCCAGTGACCGCGCATTGCCGTGCCCGTTAGCCGCAGGTTGCGACATACGACGCCACTCGGGTTTGTTGGCGCTATTCATGATCGAAGGCGGATTAGTGAAAGCGCGAGCCGTGAGTGACTGCGGATCCTCCATCAGCGCTCTGAACACACGCTGCGCCGCCGCATCGCCAAAGTTGTTCTTCTGTCTGGTCAGGTAACCGACCCGCTCAAATTCGGACTCGGCCAGCCCAATGTGGAAGTCAAGTTCAAGAGGACGGGCCGTACGCGCAACGATTGCCTCGCCGGGTTCCCGCCCATCAGTTCGGCGAATCAGCTCTCCAAGCAGCCAACCGTATGTGATCGCGGCGTAGCCATGACCGTCACCTGGTGTCCACCAGGGACTTTCTGCTGCGAGCGCTGAGACCATTGCATCCCAGTCATAGAGGGCTTCGGGAGGGAGCGGCTGACGGATAGCCGGCAGCCCCGCCTGATGGCTGAGCAGTTGCCGAAGCGTGATCGCCTGCTTACCGTTAGCGGCGAATTCAGGCCAGAGCCGCGCTACCGGCTCGTCCAGTTGCAACTTGCCTTCCCCCACCAGCTGCAAGGCAGCCACAGCGGTGAACGTCTTCGTGCAGGAAAAGAGGTTGACCAGAGTATCGCTTTGCCAGGCTTGCTCACCGGCATTGTCAGCCACGCCGGCCCAGAGATCGACGACCGTTTCACCACCGACTTTCACGCAAACCGCAGCACCACGCTGCTGGGTTTGCTCGAACAGATCAGCGAACGTTTCTCTGACCGCCTCGAAACGAAGATCGAAATATCCCTGGATCTGCACGCTCGCGCCCCTCGGTTGTGGATTGTTCACCGCATTGTTTCAGCCATGCTTGAACATGAAAACAGCCTTGGCCTCGTCTGCCGGAGCATCGATCGCCTGAATGACCTCACATGGACAGGACGGTTGAGGCGCTACCTTCAGCCGATCTCACGCCGGAACGGCGGCAGTGCGTTGAGTATCGCCTTGCCGTAACGCTGCGTAACCACTCTACGGTCCAGCAACGTGATGGTGCCCCGATCCTCTTCGGTGCGCAGCAGTCGCCCACAAGCCTGCACCAGGCGCAATGAAGCATCGGGCACTGCAATCTCCATAAAAGGATTACCGCCGCGGGCCTCTATCCATTCGGCCAAGGCTGCTTCGACAGGATCATCGGGTACTGCAAAGGGAATCTTGGCAATCACAACATGCTCACAATATGCACCCGGCAAGTCGACACCTTCTGCGAAGCTGGCAAGGCCGAAGAGCACGCTTTTCTCACCATCGTCCACGCGTGCTTTGTGCTTGTTGAGCGTCTCCTGCTTGGAGAGATTGCCCTGAATCAGCACTCGCCGCCGCCATTCCCGTTCCAGCCCATCAAACACGTCCTGCATCTGCTTGCGCGACGAGAAGAGTACGAGCGTGCCACGCGACTGCTCCACCAACCCTGGCAAGTCCCGCACTATCGCCGCCGTATGGGCAGCGGCGTCGCGTGGATCGGCGTTGAGATTGGGCACGCGCAAAACGCCTGCGTCGGCGTGGTGGAACGGACTCGGCACTACGGCAGTGACGGCACATCGAGGCAGGCCAGCACGCATGCGGTAGCGATCGAAACTGTTCAGTGCGGTCAGGGTCGCTGAGGTGACCAGCGCGCCGTAGCAGACGTTCCAGAGATTGCGTCGCAATGTCTCGGCCGCGAGGATGGGACTGGCGTTGACCTCGATATCGAATAACGCACCGCCCTCCGCCAGGGTCAACCAACGCGCCATTGGCGGGCTGTCTTCGGGATCATCAACCGTGAAAGCCGTCCATAGCTCCCAGTTGCCCTGCGCCCGCGTAAGCAGGCTGCCGAACAACGGATACCATTCTTCGGCCTGGTGGCTGGCAATGCCGACACCGGTTTCGCCGTCCATTGCCTGCTTGAGCAGCTCCGTCAGACGCGTGAACAGGTCGTTAAGTTTGGCAAAACCCTTTTTCAGCTCGATACCCAGCTCGATCAGATGCTCCGGGACCACACCACCAACGAACCGGTGGCGCGGTCGCTCTCGACCCTCCATGTCTTCACCGGCTCTGAAATCAGCCAACTGCTCGCAGGCGCTGAACATGAATTGCAGCTGGCTGCGCAGATCCCGAGCGATCTCGGGTACCGCCTCGATCAACCGGCCGAGATCGCCCGGCAGCGGATGCTGAGCAAGCAACTTCGTCAGATTCTTATCGATCTGGGCAAGCCAATCGGCCGTTGAACGGAGGCGAGTGAAGTGGGCGAAATGGCCGATGGCTTTATCCGGCAAATGATGACCTTCATCGAACACATACAAGGTGTCCCGCGGATCAGGCAGCACCGCACCGCCGCCCAGGGCCAGGTCCGCCAGCACCATGTCATGGTTGGTCACGATGACATCAACCTTGGTCATGCCCTCACGCGCCTTGTAAAAGGCACACTGCTGAAAGTTAGGACAATGACGGCCGGTACACTGGCTGTGGTCGGTCGTCAGCTGAGCCCAGTCGGGATCTGCAAGCTCTTCAGGCCAACTGTCTCGATCTCCATCCCAGCGATTGCCAGCAAGTTTTTCGATCATGCTGCCGAACAGTTTCTGGCTGCGCTCGTCGACATCGATACGAAAGCCTTCCTCTTCAAACAGTTGCGCGGTGGCACTTTGTGCCTGACCTTCCTGCAACAGCACGTCGAGTTTGGACAAACATAGATAACGGCCGCGGCCCTTGGCCAGCGCGAAGGAGAAGTTCAGCCCGCTGTTGCGCATCAGATCGGGCAGATCCTTGTGCACTATCTGCTCCTGCAACGCGACGGTAGCGGTGGCAATCACCAGGCGTTTGCCCGCCGCTTTGGCTGTAGGAATAGCGGCCAGGCTATAGGCAACCGTTTTGCCGGTGCCGGTGCCCGCCTCGACGGCCACAATCGCGGGCTCACCGTCCCGACGGCCTTCATCGTCGGCCTTGATCGCGCCCAGGACTTTGGCAATTTCGGCGATCATCAAGCGCTGGCCATAACGAGGCTTGAGCCCCTTGGCTTCGAGAAATTGAGAATAGGCGCCCTGGATCTGGGACTTGAGTTCAGTGCTAAGCATGGGCGCGCAAGCTGTATATATTTTCAGTACTTCGAGTGGGTGGCTATGATAACGCGCCATTCCTCAACCGCCACCGGAGATTTCAATGACTGCGTACGCCTCACTCTATTCCCTCCACGTACTCGCTGCCGTGATCTGGGTCGGTGGCATGTTTTTCGCTTGGATGGTTCTGCGACCCGCTGCTGTCTCCCAGCTGCAGGCGCCAGAGCGATTGAGGCTCTGGGCCGAAGTGTTTCGCCACTTCTTCAAGTGGGTATGGCTCACGCTGTTGGTATTGCCGATCAGCGGTATCGGCATGTGGCACATGCGCTTCGAAGGACTGGAGGCGGCCCCCCGCTACGTACACATCATGGCCGGGCTGTTTTTAGTGATGCTAGCGTTGTTTCTGCGCATCCAGCTTTTACTGTTGCCCGAGCTCAAACGTGCAATTGCTGATGAAAACTGGCCGGAAGGCAGTGCGGCCCTGGGAAAAATCCGGCGGCTGGTTGGCGGCAATCTGCTGATAGGGCTGATTGTCATCGCGGTGGCCAGCGCCCGCCCGCTGTTCTAGTTCGATAATCCAATAAAAAGCCGGGCAAAAGCCCGGCTCGTTTACCCAGCGCTACTTTTTAAGGGCGCGCTTCAACTTCGGCTTCTACACGACGGTTGATCGCGCGACCTTCCTCAGTTGAGTTATCCGCAACTGGACGGGCCTCACCGTATCCAACTGCCTCAACGCGATTGCTTTCCAGACCATGCTGGTTGACCAGAACATCACGCACGGCTTGAGCGCGGCGCTCGGACAGACGCTGGTTATAAGCGTCGGTACCAACGGAGTCGGTATGGCCTTCAACAACAGTCGAAGTCTGACCGTATTGCTTCATGAAGTCGGCCAGATCGCGAATGTCGCCCATGCTGTCCTGCTTGACCTCAGCACGATCGAAGTCGAACTTGACGTCCAGCTCTACGCGAACAGGCTCTGCCATTGGCTCAGGCTCTGCAACGGGTTCTGCAGCGGGGGCAGGCTCAGCAGTTTCGACCATTGCAACGGTTTCTTGCTCGGTGCCGTTGGCCCAGCAGTACGCTGCCGCCATGCCACCACCGATCAAAGCGCCGTAACCTGTATAGGTACTGCTTTCAATCGCACCCAGCGCGGCGCCAGTCACGCCGCCAACGGCCGCACAGCTGGGCCAATCCTGCTTCTGCACCCCTGCGCAGCCAGCCAGGAAGGTGGTCATTAAAATCACGGGTACTGCTGTCCGTAAGCTACTCATCGGGTAAAACCTCCTAGTTTTGGGATCGGCCAGAGCGCCATGCAGACAGCATAAGTCACTCCAGTTATAACGAGACTAGGACGGCACGCGTCGCCGCGCTAGTCTTTACGCTTCGACAGGTTATATGGAGCGCATTCCTGCGACCGATAAATCCTGTCTAGAGGATCCCGATTTGGTTGCATCCAGCTCATCCCAATCGCCACAACAAGCCATTGCCGCATTGCTCGAACTGCACGCCCCGTCCCGGTTGCTGTACGTGGGCGCCAGTGACATACCTGCGGTAAGAGCTTTCGGCGATCGCCACCAAAACTGTCAGATCGATCGCGCGACTGCTGCTCCACTGTCGGACGAACTCGCCGGACGCAGGTATGACATGGCACTCATCGCCGATTGCCTGGAGCATCTACCCAAGCATGACGGCCTGCAATTGCTAGGCGGCATACGCAACCTGAACGCCAGCCGCGTTGCAGTTCTGATTGATCTGAATGCATGCGATTGGCAGCCCACCGACTTCTATGCACTGGCATTGCAAGTCAGTGGGCGCTTCGAACGGGACGAACAGACCTTGACCCTCTTCACCTACGACCTGCTTGATTACAAGCAGGTTCCGGACTGGCTGAACGCGAAGTTCTGGGCCAACCCACAGATGTTCGGCAAATATTGGTGGTGATCGATGACGAACCGCGAGCCCGGTGACACCAGCTGCCCCTGCGGCACTGGCGACTCTCTCAAGGATTGCTGCGGCCGCTACCATGCCGGTACCCCGGCACCAAGCGCCGAACGACTCATGCGTTCACGCTATAGCGCGTATGTCCTGAGCGAGATCGATTATCTGAAAGCGACAACCCTGCCCTCTCAGCAGGCATCGCTTGACCTGCAGTCCATGAAGGACTGGAGCGTGGGTAGCGTCTGGCTGGGGTTGGAGGTCGAGCAAACTCAGTTGCTTGGCGGACAACCGGAACACGCCCTGGTCAGCTTCACGGCGCGCTGGCACGATCAGGCAGGCGAGCACTCCCAGCATGAGCGCTCTGCATTTGTTCAGCACGGCGGGCAATGGTATTTCATCGACCCAACCATCTCGCTCAAGGCCGGCCGGAACGATCCCTGCCCTTGCGGCAGCGGTCAGAAATTCAAGAAGTGCTGCGCACCCTATTTATAGACAACAGCAACGAAAAGGCCGGTAGCTGCATCGCAACTACCGGCCTTTTTGTCTAGATCAACTGCCCGCTATTTTTCCACGAAAGCTCGTTCGATCAAGTAATGCCCCGGATCACCCATACGCGGCGACGCCTTGAGCCCAAAGCTGTTCAGCACTTCGCTGGTTTCAGCCAGCATGCTTGGGCTACCGCAGATCATTGCGCGATCATCGTCAGGGTTGATTGGCGGTAGCCCGATGTCGGCGAATAGCTTGCCGCTGCGCATGAGATCGGTGAGGCGACCCTGATTTTCGAAAGGCTCGCGGGTCACGGTTGGGTAATAGATGAGTTTTTCCTTCAACGCCTCGCCGAAGAATTCGTTCTGGGGCAGATGCTCGGTGATGAATTCACGGTAGGCGACCTCATTCACATAGCGCACACCATGAACCAGAATGACCTTCTCGAAGCGCTCGTAGGTTTCAGGGTCCTGGATCACGCTCATGAAAGGCGCCAGCCCGGTGCCTGTACTGAGCAAGTACAGATGCTTGGCGGGTAGCAGGTCATCCAGCACCAGCGTCCCGGTTGGCTTGCGGCTTACCATTAAGGAGTCACCTTCCTTGAGGTGCTGCAGACGCGAGGTCAACGGACCATCCGGTACCTTGATGCTGAAGAACTCGAGGTGTTCCTCGTAGTTGGGGCTTGCGATGCTGTACGCACGCATCAGGGGTCGCCCTTCGACTTCGAGGCCGATCATCACAAACTGGCCATTCTCAAAGCGCAGACCCGGATTACGGGTGGTCTTGAAACTGAACAGCGTGTCGTTCCAGTGATGAACACTGAGGACTCGCTCTACGTTCAGGTTGCTCATGTAAGTGTTCCCCTTTCAGCACGCATAAGCGCGTCAATGATTGCGAGCAGTTTACCGCTACGCCTAATATCCGTTAAACGAATATTAACGATATATGTTATCGGTTATATAGATATGCATTTTACGCTGCGCCAACTTCAAGTATTTGTCGCATTTGCCCGACATGAAAGTGTCTCGCGTGCGGCAGAAAGCCTCGCCCTTTCGCAATCTGCTACCAGTACGTCACTTGCTGAGCTGGAGCGCCAATCCGGATGCCAACTGTTCGATCGCGCAGGTAAGCGGTTATGGCTGAACGCCCTGGGTCACCAGCTCCTGCCCCAAGCGGTAAGCCTGCTCGATCAAGCCAAAGCGATTGAGGACTTGCTGGCTGGAAAAACCGGTTTCGGGTCGCTCAAAGTTGGCGCGACCCTGACCATCGGCAATTACCTGGCGACCCTGCTCATCGGCAGCTTCATGCAGCACCACCCTGAGTGCCGAGTGAAGCTGCATGTGCAGAACACCGCGCACATTGTCCAGCAGGTCGCACAACATGAACTTGATCTGGGTTTGATCGAAGGCGACTGCCAACATCCTGATATCGAGGTAGTGCCGTGGGTCGAGGACGAGTTGGTTGTGTTCTGCGCACCACAGCACGCCCTGGCTGTGCATACCGAGGTCAGCCTGGAGCAGCTTTCGCGCGAGGCCTGGATTCTTCGCGAGCAGGGTTCTGGCACGCGCCTGACGTTCGAACACGCCATGCGCCATCATCCGGCCAAGCTGAACATACGCCTCGAGCTTGAGCATACAGAGGCGATC
The DNA here is from genome assembly GCF_024448895.1 of Stutzerimonas stutzeri. Taxonomy (GTDB): domain Bacteria; phylum Pseudomonadota; class Gammaproteobacteria; order Pseudomonadales; family Pseudomonadaceae; genus Stutzerimonas; species Stutzerimonas stutzeri_Q. The sequence continues at coordinate 117,937 of NZ_JAMOIC010000004.1, read as the reverse complement.
AAGCGAGCAGTGGAGTCCGGCCTTGGAATTGGCTGTATCTCTCGACTGGCCCTTCGGGATGCATTCCGCCGTGGCAGCCTGGTTGCGCTGGAAACCCCCGAGCTGGATCTTTCACGACAGTTCTATTTCATCTGGCACTCATTGAAGTACCAGACGGCGGCAATGCGAGAGTTCGTCGAGCAATGCCGAGCGCTTACGGCTGGGGTTCGCCGAAGTGATGAGATCGTGCTGCCGACGATCGCCTGAGTCGCCCTCCGGCACGTACGGTGTTCTGGCGTCAGTTGCTGGGAATGGAGCCCATTTGCTGCAACAGAAGTGCAGCCTGGGTTCTGGTACGAACCCCAAGCTTGCGGAAGATTGCGGTGACGTGCGCCTTGATGGTTGCCTCGGAAACGCTGAGTTCATAGGCGATCTGCTTGTTCAGCAGCCCGTCGCACACCATCGTCAGCACGCGAAATTGTTGCGGCGTGAGGCTTGCGAGCCCTTCGCTGGCTGCTTTGGCTTCCGGACTGACATGGGCCACATCGTCAATATTGCTTGGCCACCAGACGTCACCGTCGAGGACCATTCGAACCGCTTCTTGAATGGTTTCGAGCGAGCTCGACTTCGGAATGAAACCGCTGGCCCCAAACTCGCGCGACCGAGCAACGACGGCAGCATCTTCCTGAGCGGAAATCATAACTACCGGCAGTTGGGGGTACTGGCCCCTGAGCAATACGAGCCCGGAAAACCCATAGGCTCCCGGCATGTTCAAGTCCAGCAACACCAGATCCCAATCCGTAGTGCGGGTCAGTTGGGCTTCCAGTTCAGCGATGCTGGCCGCTTCGGATAACCGAACCCCATCGCCCAAGCCAAGCGTCAGCGCTTGCTGAAGGGCACTGCGAAACAGCGGATGATCGTCGGCGATAAGGATTTCGTAAGCAGCCATGGCGGACCTATAGTTTTTATTGGCGCTTTCACCAGACCGAGCAAAATGCCGACATCAGGACGGCAATGAACTGCAACATGCTCGGAGGTGGACTGCGGTGATGATATCGCGCCACCACCGGAATTTCGATCATCGCTCAGAATTTAATGAGGCAGCTATCTAGTGCGGCGGCGAAGCTGTGGCCAAGCGCCGCGCTTTGAGGCACAGTCCGCAGCTTTTCGAAAAGAGTCCAGACATGCGCAAACAAGCCCTTCGCGCTGATTCCCTTATGCTCATCACTGCCATGATCTGGGGAAGCGGATTTGTCGCGCAGCGGATCGGGATGGATAACCTTGGGCCGTTCCTCTTCACCGGCTTGCGTTTCGCACTGGGGGCGATCGTTCTGATGCCGCTGTTGCTTCATCAAGGGCGCGGTGCGGCACGCCACGAGCCGTTCTTACAGCGCGGACTGCTGTTGGGCGGGCTGAGCATGGGGTTGGCGCTGACCCTCGGCATCAACCTGCAGCAGGTCGGTCTGATGTTCACCAGCGTCACCAATTCGGGCTTCATCACCGGCCTCTATGTCATCGTCGTCCCGCTCCTCGGGCTGGCCATTGGACAAAAGACCGGCACGGGCACGTGGCTGGGCGCGGTGCTCGCAGTCCTCGGCATGGCGCTGCTCAGTATCGACGAGAACTTCCAGGTCGCGTCGGGTGACTGGATTCAGCTAGCGGGCGCTTTCGTGTGGGGCGTTCACGTCTTGCTGGTGAGCTTTTTTGTCGGCCGCCATGACGCAATCCGCCTGGCCTTTCTACAATTCGTCACCTGCGCAATCGTCAGCCTGGTATTGGCAGCCATCTTCGAACAATCCAGTTTGAACAGCATCTGGCTCGCCGCACCCGCATTGATCTACGGAGGGATGTTTGCCGTAGGCGTGGGTTATACCCTGCAGGTCGTGGCGCAGAAGCACGCGATTGCCTCCCACGCAGCCATCATCCTGTCGCTCGAAGCGGTGTTCGCAGCAATAGCCGGCGCCTGGCTGCTCGATGAAAGCCTCGACCTGCGAGGCTACCTCGGATGTGCGTTAATGTTCGGCGGCATGCTCATCGCGCAGCTCTGGCCGCGCAAGCGCCTTCCTGCGGTCGTGGCAGATGAGATCGCGCCAACCGCCAGGCACTGATCACGCTCAACGCTGGCCCAGCGCGCTGAGCGCCCGATGGGTGGCGTCGTCCATGTCAGGCGTTCGGTGGTATTTGGCGCCCAGATAATGGTCCGTGAAGGCATCGAGCCAATTATCCAGAGCGCCAGCTGCCAGATTGTCTCCAACCAGTCCCAGGCAGAGCGCGGCCACTTCGGCAGTACATAGGTGTTCGCTACGGGTCGAGCGGCGCAGACGATAGCGGGAGACCACATCAGCCTGCAGGCTCAACACCGGAAGCTGGTTCAGGTACGGGCTTTTACGAAACATCTTCCGTGCTTCCGTCCAGGTCGCATCGAGCAGAATGAACAGTGGCCGCTTGCCGGCCTTCGGCTCTACGAGCGAAATCACTCGATCGGGCTCAGCGTACTCGCCTGGAAAGACCACCATGGGCTGATATTGAGGGTCGGACAGCAGCGCCAGTAAGGCTGGATCCACAGCAGTCCGCTTCCAGGTGAACGCATGGGTGTCGCTCACGATATCGGCTATCAGCCATCCAGTATTGCTCGGCTTCAGCGGCTCGACATCGTGCATGATCAGGCACACAGCGCTATTGGCTGACACGCGCGGCATCAAGCTGCACAGACAATGGCTAGGCGCCACGCGGCAGCGTACACAGCGGACCCCGCGCGATCCCCTGGCTACAAAAGGCTTGGCACTTTGAGCCAGGCGAGCTTCACGCAAACGAGCTACGGCATGCGGCATGGGAAAAGGTCTGTCTGGACGGAGCGGCAGTTTACCAGCCAGACCGGAAACCATGGGCAAGCTGAACCGCGCAGAAACCCGCGGGTCGAACGACGGCAGTCATCAGGAGATCACCTATGTACCGTCTGACCACCCTATTCACGCTCTGCCTCGCCCTGCCCTTCGCCCATACCGCGTCCGCGCAGGATCAAGCGCTCGGCCCGCTGCTCGACAAGGTTGCCCGCGAAAGCAGCGTAGGCACGCCGCGCGCCATCAACTCCGACCTCCTTGACGAAGGCTATAGCGTTGACGGCAATGAGCTGGTCAACCACTTGAGCGTCCAACCGCGTCACGCCGCACAGATGCGTGACAATCCAACACAGGTTCGCACTCAGCTAGCCACCAGTGTCTGCAGCAATGACGGTCTGCGCCAGCTCATGGCCCAGGGTGCGGTTTTGCGCTTCGAGTTCAAGGAGTACGAGACCAAAAACCCGATCACCACCGAGCGCTACCGTTCAGGCGACTGCTGAGCATCGTCAGCCGCGGGCGGCCACGCGCTACCCGCGACGCCCCATCTAGCGCAACACCCGAGGGTCGCCTTTTCCTGCAACCGCAGCGGCCTCGTCAGGCTTGAGCAACGAAGTGCGTGGCACATCGAGAAGTCGTGCGCAGGCCGCAAGTACGTTGGCCCATGAGGCTCGATTGGCGAACTGCATACCGGCTTCATCCAGTGTGCCGCCACGATTCCGGTAGCCCAGTACAGAGTTCCGCCGCACATCTGGCAGAATCGGCCAGAGGTGACCGCGCGCCACTTCTGGTCGCATGTGCGTTAGCAGCACGCGCATCTCCATCTGTTCCGGGAATAGCCGTTCGGCAACGCCATCCGCCGCCAGCGCGTCGATCTCCCAGCGATCCCGCGGCGCCCTGAAACGCCCAGGCTCTTGCAGGTATATCAAACGATAAGCCACTCCCGCTTCACTCAAGCGAGCAGCGGCACGTTGCATTTCGGAGAGCTGGTAACTGCCGTTGGCGATCAATAGAAGAGGATCAACCCCAAGCCGCTCATCGACGATGATGGCACCGTCCCGAGCCAACTGCTCGGCCTGCGCCTGGCTGAATACCGCTGGGCGCTCCCGTTTGGGCATGACCAGGCAAGCCAGGGTGCCACGCGCCAGATAGATCGAGGGAAGCAAAGCCAGCGCGCTGTTATGGTCCGCCGGAAACAGGACCCTCGCCATATCGCTCATCTCACCCAACAGGGCTTCGCAAAAGGTGGTGTCCTGGTGCGACTGCTGGTTCTTGCCGTTTTCCCAAGTATGCGAGGTAGCGATGATCGGCCAGCCTAGCCAACCAGCCGGGCGCTCAACTTCCTTCTGTTGGCGGGAAAAGATGAGGCTCTGCCGGACCGCGCCGAGCATTTTCACGCAGAAGGCTTCATAGCTTGCGACCAGATTCAAACCGCCCTGATTGGCCAGGCAGGCCGATACCACCGCCTCTTCATTCAGCGCGGTGATCACCTTTCCGTCCACGGCCTCGAACTCGCTTTCCGGATCGACTACCCGATGCTTTAGCGCCTTGAGCACGCCACCGAGGCGATTGCTCGCCAACTCATCGGGATTACCTACGCGTGGGCGCAACGATGGATTGGCCCGGGCCAATTCGACGAAGAAGTCATCTACTGCGCTCATGGGCGAGCAGGCCTCGTCTCGATAAATGAGTGCCGGCATCACAGGCGCAGCCGGTCGCCTCATGGCCAACGTGTTGTCACGCTCGGCCGGGCGCCCACGCCGGGACTGCGCCAACAGGTCCCGTGCCGCTCCGAGCTCCGCCCTGGGCACGAAAAGCGGCGCTGCATGGCTATTGAATAACTCACGGGCACGTTCATCTATGTGTGGATTGCCGGGCAACGGCAAGTTATGCGCCGCGTTGCTACCTGCGCCATAGAAGCCGAACCCTTTGACTGTCTCGGCAATGCCGTAGGGAATTGGTAGCGGATAACGAAGCAGCCCCCGGGCCTTTTCTTCAATGCGACGGGCCAGGCGCTGTTCCATTTCCCAGAGAATGCAAACAAACGCAGCAGGATCGCGCCCATCGAAGGTGATCGGATCAAACCCGCAACGACTCAGGTGCTGGCGGAACCCCTCGAGACCTTCGTGCGTGCCCAGCTGGGTTCGCTGCTCGATGCGCCGACCGTTGGCGATCATGATCGGCAAGGCCACCCCGCAATCCTCAGCGCGCCACCAGCGTGGGATCCAGTCACTGCCGCGCTGCTCTTCGGCTGCGCCATCAGATAGAAACGCCACCAGCGTCTCGCCAGGGAGCGGCATATGGGCGTATTGAAGCTCAGCAAAGCCGAGGTAGCCACCCTCGGCGATACCACCACCGGTGTGTGCGTTGACGTGGCTACCGATCGGTGCAGACGGACTGCCGTCAGCGCCCTGAGCGTAACCGTAAAAATCCTCCAGCAAACGATTCAGACCAACCTCACCGCCGCCATAGGCCTGCGCCTGCTCGGGATGCAGATTGTCCGTCAGCACGTTCAGCGCCTCTATCGCCGCCACGCAATGGCCCTGTCCCATCATCCAGGCGCGGGTACTGCCGGTCAGTGCATTCAGCCCGAGATAGCCGGCGTATGCCGGGACCATATTCAGCGATCCGCCGGTGTGCCCTTCGGGTGACGCCTTGAAATCCTCGGCCACGAGCGCTTCGCCATCGAGCCTTACGCGACGGGCATAGGTCATGTGCACCACGAGCCAGAGACCAGCCGAACCGATCCGATCGATAGCTTGCAACAGCCGATACACATCAGCGACGTCTTGCTGATGCCCCGCCTGCACCAGCTGGTGGGCCAGACGAAACACGGCCGCCTGGGTTTCCAGCGCGTGCTCGAACGGACCGTAACCGGCTCGCCAGCGGGCAAACTCAGGCTGTGTTTCAGCGTGCCGGTCCAGCTCGGCAAGACTGGGGAGTAACTGGTTCATGTGGCGCTCCATTGAGTGGCGGTTGCAACAGTCTAGTCAGCGTTCCTGCCGCTCTCTCTGATATGCATCAAGACGCACCCTTACGGAAATCTGCACACTCCGTTCTACATCCAGCATGGAGACGCCGCTCATGGCTCTGCTCAGTTTTCTAGGCGCAATACAACAGGTGACCGGGTCCTGCTATCTCATCGAGACACACGCCGGGGCCCGTGTATTGCTCGACTGCGGCATGCGTCAAGGGCGTCGCCAGGAAGAAGAAGGCAACCGGGCGGGCTTCGCTTTCGATCCGAAAACGCTGGATGCGGTAGTGCTGTCTCACGCACACATCGACCATAGCGGCGTGTTACCGAAGCTTGTGGCGGCCGGCTTCGACGGCCCGATTCACGCCACTGACGCGACCTGCAAGCTGGTCGAGCTGATGCTGCTCGACTCGGCGAGCATTCAGGAAAAGGACGCCGAGTGGGAGAATAAATGGCGAGCCCGGCTCGGCAAAACTGCGATCGAGCCGCTTTACACGCGGATCGATGCCGAACGCATGCTCAAGTTACGAGAACCGCATGGCTACGGCGAAACCTTCGAAGCGGCACCGGGGATAAGCGTGACCCTGTTCGATGCCGGGCACATTCTTGGCTCGGCCATCGTGCAAGCCGATGTCGAAGACTTCGGCGAGAAACGCCGCCTCGTATTCTCCGGCGATCTTGGCAATGCCACCGCCCCGCTCATGCATCGCCCTACCCCACTTCAAAAAGCCGATGTTCTGCTCATGGAGTCGACCTATGGCGATCGCGATCACCGTGATCATGAGGCTACCATCGAGGAGCTCGCCGACATCCTCCAGCAGGCCCATCTGGACGGCGGAAACGTGCTGATGCCCTCATTTGCAGTGGGCCGTACCCAAGACCTCATCTATTACCTCGGACTGCTCTATCAACAAGGCCGCGTCCCTCAGCAGAACGTCTTCCTCGACAGCCCAATGGCCATCGGCGCGAACGCTATCTATTCACTGTTCCGAGACCAGCTGGAAATAGATGCGATGTTGCCAGGTGCGCTGGATGGGCGTAGTGCTCACATCGAGAAATGGCTACCGATATTGCGAGCGACCCCGACCCCCGAAGAATCAATGTCGATCAATCGTTTCAAGAGCGGCGCAATCATCATTGCCGGTAGCGGCATGTGCAGCGGCGGCCGCATCCTCCACCACTTCAAACACAATCTATGGCGAAACGAGTGCCACCTCATAATCCCTGGCTTCCAGGCGCGAGGCACCCTGGGACGTGCCATCGTTGATGGTGCGAAGACGGTCAAACTGCTGCATCAGCGCATCGCGGTGAACGCCAAGGTCCATACGCTGGGTGGATTCTCAGCGCACGCAGGCCAATCACAATTGATCGAATGGGCCAGCCATTTCACACCAATGCCCGAGCTGTACCTTGTTCATGGTGAACGAGAAAAGATGCTATCGCTGCAGCAGGTGCTGAGCGACCGCCTGAACTGGCAAGCAAACATCCCGGAACCCGGCGACCGCATCGCGCTCTGATGCCGTCTACGCCCGGGCTAACCTCGCTCCCTTGAAACACGGTGCAGCCATCAATGACCGTAGCTGTCGTGCGCTGCGCCCCGACAGCCATTCAGCCCGGGCACTCTGCTGATAGGCTTAGCCAAGGTGTCAGGACTGGATGCGTTACGCAGACACCTGATTTCACGTGATGCGGGCACATAGCTGTGCGGCATAGAGCAAGCCTCAACTGCCACTACATGGGAGACGCCGTATGCCTTTCGATCCAGACGACTATCTGTCGCGGCATTTCAAGACCAGTGGCGCGGAGCTGACCAAGAAGATCGACGAACTGATCGCTCTCGTCGTTCCGCCCAGCAGCCAGAACCTTCCGCTGTATCGAGAAATGCTGGTGACCGTCATGCGCATGGCACAGGCAGACCGCAGCCGCTGGGATGCCAAGATCCTGCTACAGACCATGCGCGAGATGGAGCATGCATTCAGCCGTCTCGATCAGTTCAAGCGTCGCCGCAAGGTTACGGTTTTCGGCTCGGCCCGCACCCCTATCGAGCACCCGCTATATGCCCTGGCTCGCGAACTCGGGGAAACGCTGGCCCGTTATGACCTGATGGTCATAACGGGTGCCGGCGGTGGCATCATGGCAGCCGCGCACGAGGGCGCCGGCACGGACAACAGCCTTGGCCTGAACATAACCCTGCCCTTCGAACAACGCGCCAACTCCACCGTGGATGGCACCGACCATCTGCTGTCCTTCCACTTCTTCTTCGTTCGCAAACTGTTCTTCATTAAAGAAGCGGACGGCCTGGTCCTTTGTCCCGGCGGGTTCGGCACGCTGGACGAGACGCTGGAGGTACTGACACTTGTTCAAACGGGCAAGAGCCCCCTGGTGCCAATCGTGTTGCTTGATGAACCGGGCGGCACTTTCTGGAAGGACGCACTGAGCTTCATGCGTCATCAGCTGGAGGGCAATCGCTATATCCTGCCTACCGATATGCGTCTGATGCGACTGGTGGACAATGCCGAAGACGCGGCGGCGGAGATCGATCACTTCTACAGCAACTTCCACTCCAGCCGCTGGCTAAAAGATAGGTTCGTCATGCGCATGAATCACGTGCTTACCGAACAGGCACTTGCACACATGAACGAGGCGTTCGCCGACCTATGTCTGAGGGATCGATTCGAGCAGCAACCGTGCTGCGAGATGGAGCTGGACGAGCCAGAACTGCAGCCGTTACCTCGGCTTAGCTTCGTCTTCAACGGTCGAGACCATGGACGTCTTCGCGAGCTGACAGACTTCATCAATGCAAAACAAAACTGGCGGGATTGAGAGAGATTAAATCCAGGAAGGGTGAAACGGACTCTCGAGAAGGCCGGTGGCCTATCCGGGCGAGACCCTTGCCGATCAATCGAAAGAGCCACCTCGCAGCAAGCGGCCCACCATCTCCAAGGAGTAACCCCGATAACTCAGAAAGCGGCCCTGGCGAGCCCTTTCGCGTTGATCACCAGGCAGTTCGCCAAACTTACGTTGCCATACATCGTAGAGCTGAACGTTCCAGTCAAAACCACTGTCTCGCAGGGCCTGCTCTATTGCCTCTCTCGACAAGCCTCGCTGGGAAAGTTCTTCGCGGATGCGCAAGGGGCCATAACCCGCATTCGCCCGCATCCGCACGTAGCTTTCGAGGTAGCGCGCGTCGCTTAACAGGCCTTCTTCAGCCAGCCTATCCAGCGCCGGCTCAATAAGCTCGGCAGGCGCCCCACGCAGTCGCAACTTACGCCCAAGCTCGACACGACCATGTTCACGCCGGGCCAGCAAATCCATGGCTGCCCGCCGCACAGCGGCGGGGCTGTCGAGCACAACAGGCATACGGATCAGAGATCGGCTTCGGCCAGGTCTTCGGTAACCGGGTTGGCCTTGGTGTTCGGCGCAACGACCAGCAACTTGTCGCGGATCTGTTGCTCGATTTCGCGACCGATCTCGACGTTTTCTTCCAAGAATTTGGCCGCATTGGCCTTACCTTGTCCGATCTTGTTGCCCTTGTAGGCATACCAAGCGCCGGACTTCTCGACCAGCCCCTGCTGCACGCCAAGATCGATGACCTCGCCATTGCGGTAAATGCCCTTGCCATACAGGATCTGGAACTCAGCCTGACGGAACGGTGGCGCTACCTTGTTCTTGACGACCTTGACCCGCGTTTCGCTACCGACCACTTCGTCGCCTTCTTTCACCGCGCCAGTGCGGCGGATGTCGAGACGGACCGACGCGTAGAACTTAAGTGCGTTACCGCCGGTGGTGGTTTCCGGACTACCGAACATCACACCGATCTTCATACGGATCTGGTTGATGAAGATCACCAGGCAATTGGCGTTCTTGATATTACCGGTGATCTTGCGCAGCGCCTGGGACATCAGACGCGCCTGCAGACCCACGTGGGTATCGCCCATTTCGCCTTCGATTTCGGCCTTTGGCACCAGCGCAGCAACCGAGTCGACGATGATTACGTCGACTGCGTTGGAGCGCACCAGCATGTCGGTGATTTCCAGTGCCTGCTCACCAGTATCTGGCTGGGATACCAGCAAGTCGTCGACGTTGACGCCGAGCTTGCCAGCGTAATCGGGATCAAGCGCGTGCTCGGCATCGACGAAGGCACAGGTGGCGCCCATCTTTTGCGCTTCGGCGATAACCGAAAGAGTCAGAGTGGTCTTACCCGAAGACTCCGGGCCGTAGATCTCGACGATTCGGCCCTTGGGCAGTCCTCCGATGCCGAGCGCAATGTCCAGGCCCAGCGAACCAGTGGAAATAGAGGGAATAGCCTGGCGATCATGATCGCCCATACGCATGACCGCGCCCTTACCGAACTGCTTTTCGATCTGGCCCAAGGCAGCAGCCAAGGCGCGCTTCTTGTTCTCGTCCATTACAATCCTCACTTGATCAAGAGGGCCAGAGGCCACGACAACTGTATAAGTAGACAGTATTAGAGCATAGGCAAAAACGACCGCCTAGCCCTCAATTGGATTTTCTCCGGACACCAGCCGGATCAATCCGACGAGTGCCGCTTCCACGCTCCTTTCGCGCACGGCTTGCCGATCACCGCTGAACTGGAAGCGCCGGGCGCACCCTTGCTCACCGCAGGCCCAGGCCAGCCACACGGTTCCAACCGGTTTCTCTGGCGAACCGCCTCCAGGCCCCGCCACACCACTGACAGCCACTGCGTAACGAGCGCCACTAGACTGTTGGGCGCCGTGCACCATGGCTTCCACCACCTCACGACTGACGGCGCCCACTTCGGAAAAAAGCTGTTCGGGCACCTGCAGTTGCCGGGTCTTCTGCGCGTTGGAATACGTGACGAAGCCCGCTTCGAACCAGGCGGAACTGCCCGCGATACGCGTGATTGCTTCAGCAATCCCGCCACCGGTGCAGGACTCGGCGGTGGTTACCTGTGCCGATTGTGCTTGCAGCGCGGCGCCTAGGCGCGCGGCGAGATCGGTCGTGGACGTCATGAGAAAACTCCAATGCGGCAATGTCAGGCGACTACCTTAGCAGGCAATCTTCAGCGCCTGGTCGACGCTCTAGCCTGATCACGGGTCGAGCTATCGGGGCTCGCTGCCATCCCAATACCGCTGCATTTCGAGAAACAGAAACGAGGCGGTCCAGGTGATGAGCACCAGTCCGGTCAGCGCCTCGATGCCGGTCAGGAATCTGATCGGACCCAGTGGGTGGATGTCGCCGAAGCCAAGCGTGGTGAAAGTCGTGAACGAAAAGTAGACGCAGTCCATCAGCCCGCCATCGACGTTGCCGGACAGCTCACCCCAGCCTGGCAGCCGACTCATGAAAAAATAGGCGAAGGCGAAAATCCAGACCTCCACGGCGTGCGCCATGAGCGCGCCACAGACGCCGAATACGATTCCGACTCGATGATTGAAGCGCGGCTTGCCCCTGCGGCTCGATAGGCGCAACAGAAACTCGTAGTGAACCCCGACGACAGTCGCGACGATCAGCACGTTCACCAGCCCGACGATGATCAGGCTGGGTGCGGTTTCCAGGGCCTGCGTGAATTCTGCCATCAAAGATATCCAACAGTGGCTGATAGGGCTGACGCAAGAATACGCTGCCACCTGCGCTGGATAGCAAACGCCGTACGCGTCGGCGAGCCATCGATACGACCGCAGCGCATGCTAACCTTGCCGGTTTTATCCGGCCGGCAAAAGCATGATCGCCGGCCTGTGCTCGCGACAGGATTTCGTCCCGAGCCGCAGCCGCAAGCATGCCCGCCTTCAACTCAAGTCAAAGTATCGAACCATATGTCGTCACAAGACCTGTCCCATCACACGCCCATGATGCAACAGTACTGGAAGCTCAAGCGCGAGCATCCGGAACAACTGATGTTCTACCGCATGGGCGACTTCTATGAGCTGTTCTATGACGACGCCAAGAAGGCCGCCAAGCTGTTGGACATCACGCTGACCGCCCGTGGCCAATCGGGTGGCAATGCGATACCCATGGCAGGGATCCCCTTCCACTCTGCCGAAGGCTATCTCAGCCGTTTGGTAAAGCTCGGCGAGTCGGTGGTGATCTGCGAGCAGATCGGCGATCCGGCAACCAGTAAAGGGCCAGTTGAGCGGCAGGTCGTGCGCATCATCACGCCCGGTACGGTGAGTGATGAAGCCTTGCTGGACGAGCACCGCGACAACCTGCTCGCAGCAGTGGTGGGCGACGAGAAACTGTTCGGGCTGTCGGTGCTGGACATCACCAGCGGCCGATTCAGCGTGCAGGAATTTGGAGGATGGGAAACGCTGCTGGCCGAGGTGGAGCGCCTGAACCCGGCAGAACTGATGATTCCTGATGACTGGCCAGCCGGTCTGCCGATCGAGAAACGCCGTGGCGTACACCGCCGAGCACCCTGGGACTTTGATCGTGACAGCGGCTTCAAAGGACTTTGTCAGCAATTCGGCACCCAGGACCTTAAAGGCTTCGGCTGTGAGAAGCTCACACTGGCAATCGGCGCGGCGGGTTGCCTGCTGACCTATGCCAAGGAAACCCAGCGTACTGCGCTGCATCACCTGCGCAGCCTGCGCCATGAGCGCCTCGACGACACAGTGATTCTCGACGGCGCGACCCGACGCAACCTCGAACTGGACATCAACCTTGGCGGAGGGCGTGATAACACCCTGCAATCGGTGGTCGACCGCTGCCAGACGGCGATGGGCAGCCGACTACTCAGTCGCTGGCTCAACCGCCCGTTGCGCGACCGCAGCATCCTGGAGGCGCGTCAGGACTCGATCACGTGCCTGCTCGAGCACTACCGCTTCGAGCAGATCCAGCCCCAGCTGAAAGAAATCGGCGACCTCGAACGCATCCTGGCGCGGATCGGGCTGCGTAACGCGCGCCCCCGTGACCTTGCACGACTGCGCGATGCTCTCGCCGCCCTGCCCCAGCTGCAGGTCGGCATGCAGGAGCTGGTTGCGCCTCATCTGATCGAACTGGCTGGCATCATCCGGACGTATCCCGAGCTGGCCGAATTGCTGGCCAAGGCGATTATCGACAATCCACCGGCGGTAATTCGCGAAGGTGGCGTGCTGAAAACCGGTTACGACGCTGAGCTGGACGAGCTGCAATCCCTCTCGGAGAACGCGGGCCAGTATCTGATGGATCTGGAAACCCGTGAAAAAGCCCGCACGGGATTGGCCAACCTCAAGGTTGGCTACAACCGTGTGCATGGCTACTTCATCGAACTGCCGAGCAAGCAGGCCGAATCCGCGCCCGCTGACTACATCCGCCGCCAGACGCTCAAGGGTGCCGAGCGATTCATCACGCCGGAGCTGAAGGAATTCGAAGACAAGGCGCTGTCAGCGAAAAGTCGTGCGCTGGCTCGGGAAAAACAGCTGTACGAAGAATTGCTGGAGCGCTTGATCGGGCATCTCGCACCGCTACAGGACAGCGCCGCCGCGCTGGCCGAATTGGACGTCCTCAGCAACCTCGCCGAACGGGCGCTTACGCTGGACCTCAATCGCCCCCGCTTCGTCGAACATCCCTGCATGCACATCGAGCAGGGCCGCCATCCGGTGGTCGAGCAAGTCCTGCAAACGCCATTCGTGGCAAACGATCTCGATCTCGATGACGACACCCGCATGCTGGTCATCACCGGCCCGAACATGGGCGGCAAGTCGACCTACATGCGTCAGACTGCCCTGATCGTGTTGCTCGCACAGATAGGAAGCTTCGTTCCGGCCAAAGCCTGTGAGCTGTCATTGGTGGATCGCATATTCACGCGTATCGGATCCTCGGACGACCTTGCCGGCGGCCGCTCCACATTCATGGTGGAGATGAGCGAAACCGCCAACATTCTGCACAACGCCAGCGACCTCAGCCTGGTGCTGATGGACGAAGTCGGTCGCGGCACCAGCACCTTCGATGGTCTATCCCTCGCCTGGGCCGCCGCTGAACACTTGGCCAAAACGCGGGCCTTCACATTGTTCGCAACGCACTATTTCGAACTGACCGTACTGCCGGAAAGCGAGCCGGTGGTGGCCAACGTGCATCTATCGGCTACCGAGCACAACGAACGCATCGTCTTCCTGCATCACGTGCTGCCGGGGCCGGCCAGCCAGAGTTATGGCCTCGCTGTAGCACAGCTTGCAGGCGTACCCGGTGAAGTCATCCAGCGCGCACGCGACCATCTGTCGCGGCTGGAAACCACCAGCCTGTCCCATGAAACGCCGAAGATGAGCGCCGGTCAGCCCGCGCCACCTATGCAGAACGACCTGTTTGCCAGCCTGCCGCACCCGGTCATCGAGGAATTGGGACGGATCAATCCCGATGATATGACCCCGCGTCAGGCACTGGACCTGCTATACAACCTGAAAACGCGAGTCTGACGGCTGCAAAAAAGCTGCTAGAATCGCGCGCATTTTTTGGATATAGGCGGCATTTGCCTGATGTCGCCATAGCCCTGCCGAACGGGGGCGTCATTGCAACGCCACCTGACACGCCCGAGGAGATAGCTAGAATGACCTTCGTCGTCACCGACAACTGCATCAAGTGCAAATACACCGACTGTGTGGAAGTCTGTCCGGTGGACTGCTTCTACGAAGGCCCGAACTTTCTGGTCATTCATCCTGACGAGTGCATCGATTGCGCACTCTGCGAGCCGGAGTGCCCTGCCCAGGCAATCTTCTCAGAAGATGAGGTACCGGATGATCAGCAGGAATACATTCAGCTGAACGCCGATCTGGCGGAAGTCTGGCCGAATATCACTGAGAAGAAGGATTCCCTTCCGGACGCGGAAGACTGGGACGGCGTGAAGGACAAGCTTCAGCATCTGGAACGCTGACCCGCCAGCCAGAAACAAAAATGCCCGCAGATGCGGGCATTTTTATTGGACATGCATCAGGTGCGATCTACGCCCTTCTTGATGGTGTCCTTGGCTTCGCCTTTGACCTGCTGCGCGTCGCCCTTCAGCTCCTGGCCACGGCCTTCGTTTTTCATACGCTCGTTGTCAGTCGCTTCACCGACGCCCTGCTTTGCCTTGCCAGCGGCTTCGTTGAGATTGCCTTTCATCTTATCTCCAGTACTGCTCATGGCGTTTACCTCTTGGCTTCATGGGTTACATAAAGTTGACCGGACGGCGACGGCGTTAGTTTCCTATTTCCGAGGAACGGTAGGCAGGCCTGCCTGAGCCTAGAGCGTCTGCTCAACGCTCACGCGCCTTGATCAGTCGATCGAATAGTGGCCTGCCAGCCAGATGCAGAAATAGCGGAGCGCCCACGATCAGGTAGAAGTAGTAGGTCACGAAGCGCCATATGAGGATCGCCGCAGCCGCAGTGGATTTGCCCACCAATGGCGTAAGCAGTGCGGCTGATGCCAACTCGGCACTGCCAGCGCCACCCGGCAGCAAACTCAACTGGCCGGCCGTCAGTGCCAATAGCTGCACGATGAACGTCCAGGCCCATGCCAACTGACTGCCCAGCCCTTGGAGGGTCAGATACAACACGCTGTAACGCAGCAGCCAGTGCAAGGTGGTCAGCAGGAACACTCCGAGCAGGATGGCTCGCGGCAGACGGAAACAATCGAGCAAGGCGTTGCGAAAGCTCAGCACTTTGCGCGCCCAGGAGCGCTTACGCGATCCCTTGACCCCCAACCGACTTACTACCCAACCGTTGAGCAGAACCACCTGCCGGTGAAACCGGCCCAGCAGCGCGAGCACCACCATAAGGCCAATGAGCAATGCGGCACTGAATCCAAGCAGGCTCGCGATATAGGCGTTAAGCGAATGGGTGACGGCGTAGATCAACACACCCACCAGCGCACAGGCGAAGAACAGCAGGTCGGTCAATTGCTCGACGGCATAAGTTGCTGTGCCCTTGGCTGGTGCTATGCCCTGCCGCAGCAGCAGGGCCATCATCGTCAGCGGCCCGCCGGCGCCGCCGGGTGTCGCGCAGATCGCGAACTCCGTGGCGATGACGACTCCAAGTGCGCGCCTCTGCCCTAGCCGGCGCTTGCCAATCAGCAGGCGTAGCCGCAGTGCGTTGAGATACCAGCCGAGCATGATCATGCTCAACATGGTCAGCAGCAGCCAGAAGGGAAACCGGAGCAGCCGCTCGAACAGCCCGCTGCCACCCAGCAATAACGGAATGGACCCCGCCACCAATAGCGCGCCGAGCAGCAACCACCAGCGACCACTCATGCCGCCGCACTCGGTACCAGCACATAGCGTTTCAGCCAGTCGATCTTGGTCGACGGACGCCGCCCCTCCTCCAGCAGGCGACTCAACAGATTCAGCCAGTAGCGCCGTGAGTAGTCATGACGCATATCGACCGGATGCAGGCCGAGACGCAGCACCGGCGCCTGTTTGTGGCGGGCGAGCAACTTCTCGCTGACCAGGCGCGACATGCCCCGTCGCCAGGCACTGCGCGCGCTCCACACCAGCCCTGGTGCCTCGATCGACTGGTAATCCGGCAGCAGGTAGAAGTGCCCGGGATCACTGGTGTAGCTCAGATTGGTGTCTGCCAGCGCCTGCCGTGCGCCAGGGCCCAGCAACCAGGCGGGCGCCACGAATCCATGCAGGGGCCAGTGGTTACGCGCGAACAGCTGCATGCCCTGTTCGAGGCGCAGCGCAGACTCATCCCGATCCAGCGGATAGAACTCGCCTTCGTGTGTGAAGACGCGGCGCATGAACCAGTCCCTCGGCGTGCGTGGAGCTGGCGCCTCGTCCGCGTGGTAGCAACCATGAAGAATCAGCTCGTCACCCCGCGCCAGGCGCGCATCGAGCATCCGGCGGAAATCGGGATGCGCATCGAGCGGGTTACGACGGTGGAAATCCGGGACCACCAGCCAGGAAATCGGAATCTGCCCCAGCGCATCGACAGCCTCGACGAAGGGTCTGTAGTCAGGCCAGGTTTCCGGCGCCACATCATGAAGCACCAGCATCAACGTGCGCTCAGCCATGTACGGCTACCGGCAGATCGGCAGTGCCCAGTACGGCGTGGTAATGCGTCAGCAGGCCCGCAATAACGGCGTCCCAGGCATGGTGCGACTCGACATGTTGCCGTGCCTGTGCCCCAAGCAGGCGAGGGTCATCTTCGAACAGTTCGCGTACGGTCTGCGCCATGGCCTGAGCGTCCAGCGGGCGGCAGAGCCGGCCGGTATGAAACGGCACCAGCTCCGGCAGCGCGCCCGCACGTGTAGCGATTACCGGGATGCCGCTGGCCATCGCTTCCAGCGCGACGAGGCCGAACGTTTCCTGATTGCCGGCGTGCAGTAGCACATCGCTGCTGGCCATGTAACGAGCCACATCAGCCGCCGGGCAGAATCGGTCGATAACCGAGACGTTCGCTGGAACGCGATGCGGCATGCTCGAACCGACCAACAACAGGTGATATGGCTTGCCCAGACGTCTTGCGGTCTCCAAAAGCACATCGATGTTTTTCTCTCTGGAGCCTCTCCCGGCAAAGATCATCAACCGGGTGTCATCCGCCAGACCTAGCTCCTGGAGAACTTGCGGGTCGCGCCTATCCGGTCGAAAGGTTTCAAGGTCCACGCCCAGCGGCTGGACGAAGACGTTGTCGACGCCGAGTGCTTTCAACTTTTCCGCCATTACCCGGCTCGGCGCCAGTACCCGATCGAAGCTGCTGTAAAGCCGCGAGACATAGCCGTTCAGGTTGCCGCCCAACCAGCCGCCGATCCGGTTGCTGACCAGCAGCGGCAGATCCGAGTGGTAGAAGCCGATGACCGGGACATCCAGACGCCGTCCGGCATCCAGCGCCGCCCATGCGGTCATGTAGGGATCGCCAACCTCGATCACATCCGGGCGCAATGCGCGCAGCTGATTTCGCCAGGGGGCACGTCGCACTGGGAACCGGTAGCCCTTGCCGAAGGGCAGCGCCGGTGCAGGAATCCTGTAGATCCCTCCGCTGTGGTTATAACTGTCGCCGGGTACCAGGATGCTGTGGCGAACCCCCGCATAAAGCTGCAAGCGACGGTGCTTGGCCTCGAGGTAGGTACGCACGCCACCACTGGCGGGTGCGTAAAACATGGTCATGTCGGCGATGTGCAAGATGAAGCGTCTCCATTAGGTCTCGATGCAACGCCATCAGGAGACGATTACTTGGCAGGGTCACAACCCAGTGCCGATGTAGTTCGCTCCTGAAAGATTCTGCAATGAAATCAATGGACCATAGCCTTCGACCGTTGTTCGCAACACACGGTTACAGCGGGCCGTACCAGCGAACTCACCCCTCGACTTTCTTATCGCCGTCGTCCTTGCCCTGCTCCGAAGCATGTTCGATGACTGCATTCATCTCAGCGCCGAAGAGCAGCACCGAGGCCGATATATAGAAGTAGAGCAACAACACGATGACGGCGCCGATGCTGCCGTAGGTGGCGTCGTAGTTGCCGAAGTTCTGCACATAGATACCGAACCCTATCGAGGCGGCGATCCAGACGATGACTGCCAGCACAGAACCCGGTGTAATGAAGCGAAACTGCTGCTCGACGTCCGGCGTCACGTAATAAATCAGTGCGACCACCAACATCATGAGGATCACGATCACCGGCCAGCGCAGCCAGGTCCACAACGTGACCACAATGTCTTTCAACCCGATTTGCGAAGCCAGCCATTCCATCACTTGCGGCCCTGTGATCATCAGGCCGGCTGTGGCGAGCAGAATGAGAGCCAGACCGATGGTGTACGCCACGGCAAGCAGCATTAATTTCCAGGTGGGCCGCCCTTCCTCCACGTCATAAGCCCTGTTCATCGCATTCATCAGTGAGCGGACCCCGATAGACGCCGACCAGAGCGCGACGAGGATACCTACCGACAGCACGCCACTTTTCTGGTCTTGCATCTCGTCGATCACTGGGTTGACCAAATCGAGGGCATCGGGTGGCAATACCAGCGAAACCTGCTCGCGAAGCCAGGTGAAAAAATTCTGCAGATCCAGCATGCCAAGCATGGCAATGAGAAAAAGCAAAAAGGGAAACAACGAGAAGATTCCTCGATAAGCCAATGCAGACGCATAGGTAGTCATGTCGTCGTTGCTGAACTCCTTCACGGTTCGTTTCAACAATTCGAAGCTGCTGATACCGCGCGTTTCCAGCAAGGCCATTGCGTACCCCCAATTAAAGAATCAATCCCGTCCAGATTGGGACGGCCAGCCTCTACAAGAGTTCGACAACCGCGTTCCCAACCGTCGCCGCCGCGTCTGCCGCTGTCTGCCAAAACCTATTTCCAAGCGATAAGGCTTAAACCCGCACGTCGCCTGATGAGGAACTTTCCCTGCCTCAGGCGCTCTTGATGAAGTCTCTTTTGACGTCATCGCAGGTTGTAAACACGCGACCACTCGACCCAGAAAATTGGAACAGGCCAGCTTCCGAGAGGAGCCATCCTCGCCGGCTTACGCCGTCGGATACGTCAGAAATGGCTTGCGCCGCGCGACATGCGGCAGCTAGGAGCAGTGAATGAAATCGGCATATGCAACGGACGCCCCAGAGTCAGGAATGAAAGCCGACATCCTCAAATACGCCAGACTGATCCTTACCAAAGGCAGCGGCGCTGGCGCGACGCTCGGCTTGAACATCCTGCTGGCGCGAATGCTGGCTCCGGATCTGGCGGGAACCGTTTTCTTTTGTGTAGCCCTTGGCATCTTCCTGTCACTGGTGGCGCGGCTTGGGCTCGACATAGCCTGCCTGAAGAACATTTCATCGCTTGGCGAAGGTCAGCAGCGCCGCTATTTCCACCGTGCGCTGGGGCTGGCCACCCTGATGAACATCCCGGCCTTTCTGATCGGCCTGGCGGTGGTGTACTTCTCCAAAACCACTCAAGACTACTTCGAGCACGCCGCCGTACTGTTCGCGGTCACTGCGCTCGGCCTGTCACTGCTCAGTATTTCCAGCGAAACCCTGAAGGCCAAGAACAAGACCAGTGAAGGCCTGTTCTGGCAGACGGCGTTCCAACCGGCATTGACGCTGCTGCTGGTTGCACTGACCGGCAACGACCTGACCAACGTTGTGATCTGTTTTGCGGCCAGTTACACCCTGGCGATAATCGGCTCGATATGGCGTGCTCACGCCAGCCTCCCAGCTTCCAGCATTGAGTCCGCCCTCGGTTGGCGGGACATGTTCATCCTCTGCATACCGCTGATGCTCATCGCGGTCATGAACAGCATCATTGAACTCTCCGACACCTTGCTGTTGGGCGTTTTGCGCTCGGCCAGCGAGGTCAGCATCTATTACATCGCGGCCAAGATCGCAGCTCTGTCGACGACGCTGCTGTTCATCATCAACGGCACCATCGCACCGGACATCTCCAGGCGCTGGGCGCAGCATGATCGAGCCGGCGCCTTCGCGATCGTGCGTAAGTACTCGCGCTTCATGCTTGCTCTGGCGCTGATGATCCTTCTCGCCATCGGCGTGCTGCGCGAATACATCCTGGCGGTGTTCGGCCCGGAATATCGCGAACAGGGTGTGTATCCGCTTCTGGTTCTGGCCATCGGTTACTTCTTCGTGCTGGCCGCAGGGCCGCTCGGCATCTTCATGACCATGACGGGCAATCATCGGCGTTACCTGCACAACAACATTGCGGCCTGCGTCATCAACGTCGTGCTCAACCTGATCCTGATTCCGCTCTACGGCGTCAACGGTGCCTGTTTTGCCACAGCCGTTGCGCTCGCGCTGAAAAACACCCTGCTGTATGTACAGTTCAAAAATATTGAAAGGAGTCCTACTGCATGACTGATCGAGTCAAGGTAATCGCATACGGAGCCTATGATCGGCACAACTACGGCGACCTACTCTTCGCAATAGTCCTCAAACGCTACCTTGAAGCGGATGGACGCTTCTCGGTACTAATTGCGGCCACCAAGACGTCCGACCTTTCGGAATATGGCGCACTGCCCACCATTCCACTGAAACAGGCGCTGGACGAGACGAGCGACCAGTCAAAAACGATGCTTATCGTGGCTGGCGGTGAATGCCTGACAGCCCAGTGGGAAAGCATCATCGGCTACCTCGCGCCACAGGCGATTTACTATCCGATCAAGGCCAGCCCCTATCTGATCGGCCATAAGGCGTTCATTTACCTAAGCCGAATGTTCACGTCCATTCCATCGGACGTGCCTCTGGTGCTAGGCGAGCGCGATCTGCCTGGTTACCAGGTCATGTACAACAGCGTCGGCGGGAATCAGATCAGCAGCAAGACGCCGCTCATACATGATGCGATCGAGCAGAACCTCAAAGATTGCACCTACGTGTCGGTGCGAGATCGCGAGACGTCGGCCGAGCTCGAGAAAATCGATGTCGAGCACAATCTGGTGCCGGACAGCGCAATCCTGATTTCGGACATTTTCCCGCAGCAGGTCGATCCGACCGAACGCGGCCACATCGTGTTCCATATCTCCGATCACCATGCCAAGCGCCGCATTGAGGCAATTGCGCAGCAGTTGACCGAACTCAATGTGAATACCGGGCTCAAGATCGCTCTGCTGACCATTGGCAAGGCACCTGGCCATTCCGACGATGAACCTTTGGACAAGCTTCATAGTCTCCTGGGTGACGAGCGAGCCTATCGCGTCGACAGCGGCAACATCGAAGACATCATCAGCTGCATCGCCTCCAGCAAACTGTATTGCGGCACCAGCCTGCATGGCGCTATCACCGCGTTGGCATACGCCGTGCCGCAAATCGCCTTGCTCCCACAAAACGTAATCAAGCTGTCGAGCTTTCTCGAAACCTGGGTACCGAAACAGCTGTGCGGGTTCGCTGAAGTACGTCAGATCAGCCAGATTGGTACCAATCTGATCAGTTCGTTCGGCGATAGCCAGCGAGCTGAGTTGCGAGCAGTTGTGGAGGCCATGAAGAGCCAGGTCCGGGGCAACCTGGATCACATGGTTTCACTTTACGACGAGGCCTCTACAAGCGACGACGCAGCGGCAACCATGTCTGAGCCGAATCGCGTCGCAAGCTGAAGCCGAGCGCGTCTAGCAGGCCGGAAAAATGCCCGTATAACTGCGGGCGATCCGGCTGGAGATATTGGTTTTTTTCACGCAGCGAATGGTTAGCCCTAGATCCAATTAGACAGGCTCCTCGATACTGCTCCAAAGACTTCTCGGCCTGGCTTTTGCCGATACCTGAGTTGGCTGAATCTTCACCGGACTTGACGCATTGGGGCCTTGAACGAAAAAGGGCTAGCCGAAGCTAACCCTTTGATCTCATTGGTGCCGGTGAGAGGAGTCGAACCCCCGACCTTCGCATTACGAATGCGCTGCTCTACCTACTGAGCTACACCGGCGCCATTCCGCGGATTAACGAAATTCGCCGGCTCGGACTCAACTCCGAACCGGCGAAAATCTTCAACTTAAACCGCATCGTCAGCAGCGCAGGCTAGATGCCAACGGAGGTGCCCGTCGAATTGGAATTCGACCGGTTACCATCACTGCTCATATCCTGCTTAACGTGCTGCGCCACTTCCTCGCCTTTGGCCGACACCTTCTGATAACCCTCTTCAGCCTTATGGCGAAGCTGATCTGTCATGCGGTCACTGGCATCGCCGAGCATTTCATCTTCACGACGCGACGGCGGGACAGCTGCAGCGATCAGCGCACCCAATGCAATGCCGATCGCACCTAGTGCAAGAGGCTGCTCTTGCAGCAACTGATCGAAGCCACCACGGGCACGGTCCGCACCCCCTTTCAGTCGAGTAGAAGCCTGACGGCTTGAATCACTCGCCCGTGAGCGTGCATTGCCGATGGATTCAGAAACGCTGTGGGTCATCTGACTGGCTTTCTCTTTGAGGCCGGCACCCTGCTGCTTGAGACCTTCGGTCTTGGCAGAGAGCTTGTCACCCATGGATGGGCCAGTAGAGCCGGTGCCGTAGTGGCTGGTCGTCACATTGGAATGAGGCTGGCGATTCTGACCAGCCATCAGCCAGATCAAGCCTACGGACGTCAGCAACGTCGGCACTGGATTGGCTTTGACCGTATTGCTCAGGTTGCCAAAGAATTCTCCGCCGCCACCTTTCACATAGCCCAAGGCCGTATCAATCAACTCGCCGGGAGACAACTTGTTCTCCAGCGCGTGGACAATATCGCCAATCTCGGCGCGCTTTTGGTCGATCTCGCGTTCTAGCTCTGCTGGATCCTTCTGCGCTTCGGCATCAATCTGATTACGTGTACTCATGATGTGTGCCCCTTGACTGCTTCTTTGTCCTTGTTGACCGAATGAATGGTGCGCTCAGGCTTGAACGAAGAAGCCTCAAACTTCTTCTTGCCGGCAGACACCATCACCAAACCGATGACCACAACAACCGCACCAACGATCAATGCAGCGAGCCAAGGCTCAACTACGTTGCTCAGGCCATAGACCGCGGACATCAGCAGGACGATGAAACCACCGAGAAGGACGGCGCCGCCAGTAGCGACGCTTGCTGCACCAGCCTTTGTCGCACGCAGCGACTCGCTGATTTCAGCCTTCGCCAGCGCCAACTCCTTGGTGATCAAAGACGGCACTTCATGAGTCAGCTGGCGGAGCAACCCTCCTACAGAGGTGTCATTTTCGGCGCGAAGCCCGGGCTCGACAGTGGTGGTCGAGGTGGAAGTCGTTGTCTTACGTGCTTCACTCATGGGAAAAGTCCTCCGTCAGTGCCCTTGCCGTCGCGGCTGGATGTAGAACCGGAGCCAGAGCTTGGATTCGAGCCGATACCCAATCCATTACTGGTATTTGCGCCAGTTGTGGAGCTGGATGAACCGCTGAGGCCGGTGCCTACACCAGTTCCTGAACCCGTGCCAATACCAGCCCCCATACCCGAGGCAGTGCCGGACGTTGGGCGTGAACCGCTGGAAGTGCCACTGGCATTGCTGACGCTGCCGACGGTCCCAGTTTGCCCGGTGCTCAATCTGTCATTCAGATCCCGCTGACTGGAGTCATGGGAAGACGTCGCGCCAGCAAAGCTGCTGGAGCTGTCATGGCGATCGTAATCGTGTTGAGCGGCCCGCTTGCTCGAGGCGCGAGCAAAGCGTGTCAGGCCGAAGCCAAGTGCGATGCTTCCTGTGATGAACAACGCAGGATTGTTCCGAGCAATACGGTTCACATCCTGAAAGAGCTCATCAACGCTTTTGCCGCGCAGGCTTTCGGAGAAATGGACCATGTTCTCGGCCATGTCCGACACGTAGCCTGACAGACCGAGGCGATCATCGCCTTCCAGCTCATGGGCAGCAGCTTTTGCGCTTTGTGCCACTCGCTCAATTCCGTCAGCTGCGGTCTCCCGATAGCCTTCCAGTTGAGTTTTACCCTGGCTTTTGACCTGCTCGGCCACATCTTTTGCCTTGGCTTTGGCCTCTTCCGTGGTGTGTCCTGTAGAGCTCGACCCAGTGGTGGAACCTTGATTCACATTCGCGGATTGATTGCCGTTCGAGCTTGAATTCGAATGATTCGATCCAGTGGTATTAGAAGTCGAATTGGGGCCGGTCTTAGGTTGGCCACCGTAACCAGTAATTTCTTCGTCGGGTGTAGTCATTTGATTCACCTTTTATATGGCTTGGCCGGAAGACCACGGTCCGTTGGTACACAGCGGGAGCGGTGAGCCGCGACCTGTGTATTTCGGTGCGCACATATAAGGTGACCGGGTGCAAATTTTTGAGTTCCATTGTTTTACCAAGCGGCACCCACTCCCAGTTGCAATCCAAAAAGAAAAGAAATCGAATGCGATCTTCCCGATGGATCATGGCACTTTGGCCGACTTCTGGAGCAAAGCCGCACGGCTACAGCATTTAAGCGAAGCGGCAATAAAACAAGCGGAACGGCAATAAAACAAGCGGAACGGCAAAATAGATTTGTCTGTATGTAAAACGGGATGGCAATTATTTTTTATGGCGCCGCACACCATGACGACCCCGACGAACTGCAGCGCTTGTTCGCGCCACACTATTAATCGCAAAAAAAAACGGGCCCCGCAGGGCCCGTTTTTTCGTATCGCGACAGCTTTTACAGCGGACCGATCGTGGAGCAGGTCTTCTTGGCTTTAGCGTGCTTCTGCAGGGGCGCCAGCTGAGGACGGTGCTTACCGCTTTGAACATCCAGGGACATGATGTTCTCGCCCCAGCGAGGACCAGCTGCCCAGTAGCTGCTCGGGATGCAGTTCTCGTTCAGGTAAGCCAGCAGGTTGTCAGTGGCGACTACAGCAGACGGAGAGAAGTCCGGAATACCATGCTCGCCAATGTAACCGCGCAGCTTGTTCTTCTTCAGCCACTCGACCCACGGCTTGACCCGCTCGACACCCAGCATCGGTGCGAAGGTTTCAGCCCGCTTGGTGTAGGTACCCGAGTAGTCAAAGTCGAGATACTGGTGCGCTTCGTATACCAAGTTGTTCTTCGGATCACGCATCCAGGGATCGTTGATCAGCGAGGTATTGTACTTCTGCCAGTGGAAGGCGCTCGAGTAACGGTCACCTGCAATCATGATCCACTTGCTCGGATCAATCTTGCGGATCGCTTGACCAGCAGCCTGCGCGGTTTGCGGCCACATGTTATTGCCAGTGTTATACGGCTCATTCATCAAACCGTAGCCATACAGTGCCGGGTGCCGGGATAGCTCGACTGCGATCTTGCGCCAGGTTTCCGCAAACTGCGCACGTGGTACTTCTGGCGAGTTGATAACCTTCCCGTAGTAGCGATAGTAGTTGTGCATATCAAGAATAATCTTGATTCCGTGCTTGTGCGCGTAATCGAGCGACTGCTTGATCCGACCCAGTTCGGCTGCATTGAGGTCAGTACCCAGCTTCGGCTGAATACGCTCCCAAAGGAAGCCAAGACGAACCAACTTAAAGCCCAGCTCGGAGTGACGCTTGTAATAGGACTCGTCGGCGAAGGTGTAGCCCTTGTTATAGATGCCTGGAACAGTACCCGGATCAAACACACCTGAACCGAAGTTCACGCCTACCAGATCGATGCCGCTGCCATCACTGACCACTGGAGTGGTAGGTGCTGGGGCTGGAGTAGGCGCCGGAGCCGGGGTCGGAGCTGGAGCTGGAGCTGGAGCCGGTGCAACCGGAGCACTGGTCGAAGTACCGGACACAACGCTGATGGTCTTCGGGTAACCAACGCTGGCGGCTGAAAGAACCGAACCGCTGAGCATTACTGAAAGGTGAGCGCCGACGTCGTAGACAGCTGCGACCTTGCGTACTTGGCCGTCAGCCAGCTTCACCGAAGCCCCAACCGCGAAAGCAGACTTGTTGGCGGTGGTATCCGGGATGGAGAAGCCTGCTGCCTTGCGATAGATACCGTTGTCCCAGTCAGCATTGGAGAAGCTGTTCATCGACGCTGTGTAGGTGCTGCTCGGCGCAGTAACGACAGGGGCAGTCACAACTGGAGCGGGAGCAACAGGCGCGGTTACAGCAGGTGTGCTTGGCGTCGCAGCCGCCGGCACCACAGTGCTGATGGTGCGAGGTGCACCGACCTTGCCACCATCAAGCAGACCACCGTCTACATAGATGCTGAGGTTTGCACCGACTTTGAAGACCTTGGAGATCTTACGTACTTGGCCGTCTGCAAACTTGATCTGAACGCCCGGCTTGAAAGCAGCGATAGAAGCAGAAGTAGCAGGCACGGACACCGCAGCTGTGCGGCGCCATACACCATTAAGGAAGTCGGTACTGGTGAACTTGTTAATCGGGGAAGTAAATGCAGCGGCGGCAGTTGCACTTACTGTAGTGGCGGCTGCCACATGACCTGTAAAAGTTACTGCACTGAATACTGCAGCGAGCGCGATGGAGCGAACAAGTGCCTTGGGGGCACCAGCAAATACATTGATAGACATTCTGTCTCTCCGGAACTTAATACTTCAAAAGGCCGAAGCCTTTAAACAAGTGGCGGGAGTTGGTGTTGAGTCGTTCAGGCGCTACTGGGCAGACTCCTGTCTATGCGCAACCGGACGAACCGTGTTGCAAAGGACGCCGGATCACCTTGGGTGGAACCCGGCAATCCGTTGCGTGGCGTCTTTATAATAGGTTTCTAAAAAGACTCAAAATTTATTTGACGGGTTTAGATCGCCAATCCTACGTCACAATTTTGACCGGCCATTAATGCGCTATTAGTTTGTGGCGATAGGCCATCTCCCTCAATAGCCTCTCGCCCCCTTTAACTCGGGAAGATAGGTCAATACCAGCGTCATTTTTTTGAATATCTTTATTAGGGAAATAGATATGAGGCTATCTATCTAGCCGACGAACGGTAGGCGTAGGGAAGGCTTTTTTCCGGTCCGGAGATAGGAGGGGAAACATTTTTTCCTCCTATGCCTGATCAATTTCTAACCAATCGCAGCTGCCGCGGAGGAAAAATGACCGAAGAACGATTCAACGTAGGTGAACACGTGCGTTGGAATTCAGAGGCAGGGCACGTGACGGGCCATATTCAGGCTGTGCACACCAAAGACACCGACTACAAAGGGCACCTCCGCCGGGCCAGCCCCGAAGAACCTCAATACGAGATCAAAAGTGACAAGACGGATCACGTAGCAATGCACAAGGGCAGCGCACTGAAGAAAATCAGATGATCGAGGCCCAACCGCTACAGATCTGGACGGTTGGCCACTCGATCCGCAGCAGTCACTCGTTTATCGAGTTGCTTGAGCAGTACGGCATCCAGACGATCGCGGATGTCAGGCGCTTCCCGGGGTCTCGGCGGTTACCGCAATACCTGTCTGAAACACTCCAGGCATCGCTCGCCGAGCACGGCATCGGGTATGAGTGGATAGAAGCGTTGGGGGGCCGACGAAAAGCGTCGCCCGGCGCAAGCACCAGCGCATGGCGAAACGCGTCGTTCAGGGGATATGCAGAGCATTTGCGGAGTGAGGAATTCGCCATTGGGTTGCAGCAACTGCTGACTCTGGCGACGCAGCGGCGTACTGCGATGATGTGCGCGGAAGTGCTCTGGTGGCGGTGTCACCGCTCGATG
This sequence comes from Stutzerimonas stutzeri, assembly GCF_024448895.1. Lineage (GTDB taxonomy): Bacteria > Pseudomonadota > Gammaproteobacteria > Pseudomonadales > Pseudomonadaceae > Stutzerimonas > Stutzerimonas stutzeri_Q. The sequence goes on along the minus strand of NZ_JAMOIC010000004.1, from coordinate 90,215 downwards.
GTGGCCGATGTGCTGAAGTTCAAGGGCATCGAGGTGTTGCACATTCTGGACGAGCAACGAGTGACCATTCATCCATATACATCTCCGGCACGGCAGGTAGATGGCTGCTTGAGCTACGACGAGGGAGCGGGCGAGTCGCTCAAGGCAACTACTGACTCGGGCAGCAAATGACGCCTATGACGATGCGTCCGTAGGTACGGCATCAGGAACCTGATGCCTTCATACGCAACAATTAGAAACTTTTCTGCCTTAAAAGCTTCATATACGCGCACGCACCTATTCATCTACGTCAGTATCCGCGCCGACGTTCAGCTTGGTGGATGACAACCCGCATGGACTGCCCCGCTTCATAGAGCGGCGCATTCACAAGGAGGGACCCTCAGATGCCGAGCCTCGACCTTTCAGCAAAGCTTCTCGCCGCCAAGCAACGCCTCTCCGGAGGGTCGTCCGGAAGTGTTTTCAAAGGCATGGCTACGCTGGCACTTGGCAGCGGCATGGCGAAAATCATCGGGCTGCTTTCCATTCAGGTTCTGACCCGAATCTACAGTCCAGAAGATTTCGGACTGCTGTCGGTTTTCACGGCGATGCTGCTCATCCTCACGCCGCTGATGACGCTTCGCTATGAACTCGCGGTCCCGCTGCCGAGCAGGGATGGCGCGGCAATGACGCTGATGGCTTTATCAAGCGCCCTTCTCGTATTGATGACGTTCGTTGTGGGCACGGTTCTATGGTTGGCCGGCCCCACATTGCTCTCGCTGATCTCGATGGATGCGGTAATTCCCTATCGCGGCCTGCTCGTGATCGCACTGTTTCTCACAGCACTCTATGAAGTGCTGCAGATCTGGGCAGTTCGTCGACGTGCTTATCCAATAATCGCCCGCACTCAGCTTCAACAGAGCGTCGTCGGAGCGGTCGCGAAGATTGGTCTGGGCGTGGCAGGGCTGATGCCGCTGGGGCTTCTATTGGGCCACGTGATAGGAGCAGGCGCGGGCATGATGGCTGTGGTGCGTGCATTTCACGGTGACGTCAGACACTTCTGGCGTCACGTCACGCTGCACCGCGCGCGGACAATGCTGCGGCACTACCGCGGTTTCCCGATTTACCGCCTGCCTGCACAGTTGCTGCAGATATTTTCGAGCCAGTCTCCCCTGCTGCTGACGGCTGCCATCTATGACGCCGGAACAACCGGGCAGCTCGGACTCGCGTTGATGACCCTGGCGCTGCCGATGAACCTGCTGGGGTATACGACAAGCAAGGCCTATTACGCGGAGATCGCTTCGCTTGGGCGCAAACGCCCAAAGGAGATCCGCGCAGTTACCCATTCGGTGATCAAGCGGCTGCTGGCGCTGTCCATCGCGCCGGCACTGGTATTGCTGGCTTTCGGAGAAGGCTTGTTTGCCCTGGCCTTCGGGGCGCAGTGGGAGCTGGCTGGTCAGCTGGCGGCGATATTGGCCATCTACCTGCTGTTCCAGTTCATCCACGCACCAGCATCCCACTTGCTGTCACTGTTCGAGCGACAGCGCCTGCTGTTGATGCTGAACATTCAGCGAACCGCTCTGACGGTTGCCTGCTTTACCGCAGCACACTTCCTTGATCTACCTATCACGTCGGTGGTGCTGCTGTACTCGATCACGCTCTCAGCGCACTACCTGTTCAGCTTGCTGATGTCGCTGCGGGTGATCCCGCGCTGATTCAAGGCCACTCGAGCCGCTAATGACGTCGCCCAGATTAGGGCGACGGGCTCAGTATCTGCTGGGTTACTGCTCGCGCTTGACGGCATTCCAGCCGGCGACCTGGTGTTTACCTGAAAATGCATTGCGCAAGAGGTAATAAAAGAACACTGGAATGCCGATCGCATAACGTTTGAACAGACGGCGGGGCTCGATCAGCATGCGGAACGCCCACTCCAAACCGAACTTGCGGAAGAACAGCGGAGCACGGGGAAAGCGCGCGGCGGTGAAGTCGAGAATTGCCCCACCACAGATCAGCAACGCTTTCGTGTCCATTGCCTGCTGAAGATGCAGTGCCACCTGCTCCTGCTTCGGCATACCCATGGCCAGCACGATGATAGGGAAACGCCCTGGGACATGGTGCTTCTGGTAGAACTTCAAATAATCATCGGCTTCCTGAAAGCCATCGATTGCATGGAACTTGCGCTTGCCGAATAGATTGCGCGCGCCTTCGCTCAGCCAGGGCTCGCGAGTGCCCATGGCAAACAGTTCGCAGCAATCCTCAGACTGCCCAACCAACTCATCGACCAACTCAGGGATGAAGTCCGAACCATTGAGATTGGCTTTAGGGTCGATGCCGTTGTAGAGGCACGCAAGCTTGATACCTATTCCATCGCGCAGCAGGTAATTAACCTGCATGAAACTTTTGAAGATCACTTGGTCACGCTGGGCGATGTTGTAGCCGTGTTGATTCAAAAAACCCAGGATTGTAGGACTCTCACGCTTCTTCAACTCAGACATGAAGGTGCCGGTGTCATCCTCGGTCAATAGCTTCAGCTTTGCGATCAAAGGATCCGTTCTTCTGGCGAGCGGGTTTTTCATATGAGCTTCTCTATCAGTTCTTCGATTCGTCGCCGAATCCGAATATGCATGGAAATCTGAGTGAGTAGAATGCCGGCGGTGCCGAATTCAGAAAAAGTGAACATTGCGCGCCAATACCGGACAAACGAAGCAGCTGTAAAAGCGGCTTTTCCGATAGCAGAATGAGGCAGTGAAAATGATAGGGACATGCGACAAACCAAGGCGCTCAAAAGGAATACTCCTCGGACTCGCACTTGCGCTCGTGAGTGCCACGAGCACTGCAGAAAATATTGATCTGGTTGGCATGAACATTGGCGGTGCCGCCTTTTCCGGCAATGCCATTCCCGGAAAATTCAACACAAATTATTTCTTCCCTAAGCCCGGCTATCTTGAGCAATGGAAGGACAAGGGCATCAAGACCATTCGCTTCCCTATCATGTGGGAGCGTCTTCAATCGGAATTGAACGGCGAGCTCGATGAAGACTATGCAAAGCGCATAGAAGAGACATTCCAGCAAGCCGCGAAATACGATATGCGGGTCATCCTCGATATCCACAACTATGCCCGTTATCACAAGCAGATAATCGGCACGGACGCCGTGCCAATCAGCGCGTATCAGGACCTGCTCGAACGTATAGCCAAACGCTGGAAAGATCAGAAAGGTCTTTACGCTTACGACATCATGAACGAGCCACATGGCGCCGATAAATACTGGCCTGCAGCGGCGCAGGCTGGGATCGACGCTATCAGGAAACATGACAAGCAGCGCCCCTTGCTTATAGAAGGGAATTTCTGGTCGAGCAGTTTTCTCTGGCCAAAATTCAATGATCCGCTGCTGCAACTGAAAGACCCCTCCGACAATTTGATATTTTCCGCCCACCTGTACATCGACAAGCACAGCAGTGGGCAATACAAGGAACCGATCCCGGACGACTTCGACACAATGCTTGGCGTCAAGCGGGTCAAGCCCTTCATCGAATGGCTGGTCAAGCATGAAAAACAAGGGCACATCGGTGAATTCGGCATCCCAGCCGACGATCCCCGCTGGTTAGAAGCGATGGATAACCTGCTGGCCTACTTACAAGAGCATTGCATTCCCATGACGTACTGGGCTGCGGGCTCTGCATGGGGCAATTACAAGTTATCCGTCGAACCCAAGAACGGCCAGGACAAACCCCAGTGGGAGGTTCTGCGCAAGTACGTCGGCCAGGGAGAGTGCAGCCGTATAGGGCCAAACGCCTGACAATCACATCTGGGATTGGCTGCATGCAAAGCAGCCAATCCGCAAATCAGCTATTTGATGGGCACAGCCGGAGCGAGCCTGCCAACCACCGATTTCAACTTCCTCATGAGTTTTGCTTTCAGACTGTATGTTTTGCGCAGGGTATTGGCTTTCAGGTTATAAGCCTGACCGGGCACATACATCTCATTTGTCTCGATGCAATACACGGGCTTGCCACTGATCCGCATGATCTCTATGGCCTGCCTGACTTCGCTTTCTACGAACAAACGCGTCAGCGGATGTTTGGCATAGACCTCGGCCTTGAATTTATGATGAATATTCAAACGCCGCCGCTCTTCCGCACTTGGAAGATCTAGCATGTGCAATGTCCCGTACTGCACGCCGTTACGTTGCAACCAATCCTCAGTTTCAGCACGGTACTTTTCCAGCCGGCTAGTGACCAGATGCGCTACTTTTACCGAGGGAACAAAAAGCGGCCGTGCGCAGCTGATGAAGTCTCTATAAATAGGACCGTCATCATTCTGTTCCTCAGTCGGATCTACACAGAGCACACCATCGATATCGAGGCAAGCATGAACCAGAAGCGGGTGGTGCATGATGTTCCATTCGAACACTCGAGGCTGCTCAACGAGCTCAAGGTACAGGTCCACATGATGGCGATTGTGCTTTTCCGCAAAGACCGCCATGGTCACGACTGTCCCTTTGTATGCAGCTCTCACCTGCTCTTCAGCCGCTCGCATGGATTTGGCTGAGGAGATGCTGTCGTCGACCAGCAGAATCTTCATCGCGTCCTGTGGCTTGGTGAGCTCCGCATGCTTGTAGGTGCGGGTATTACCTTTCTTGAGTTCATCGTTACGCAAGAAGGAATACAGATCAGTCAGCGGCAGGTTCTGTTTGAGCGCGATAACGCTCGCAACAAGCATCCCACTGCGAGGAATGCCGACCACCAGATCGACATCATTCGGGATTTTGCTGCCGCACTCAGTGCTCAGCCGCGATAGATCAGTCAAGCTTCGGTAGTTCATCGAACACGCTCCTGTGCCCAGCTCTTGTTGGCTCTGTAAATCCTAGAACCGCTCATGTTTACCTGCCCAGTGACGCACGCAATTGTTTGGTATGAGTGTGCACGTAGTGCAGGACGTAAAGTGCCAATGCGTTTGGCTTTGAATAATTCAAGATCCGGGTTCTGATATCCATATCCTCGCGGATCGCCTCGAAACGACGCTTGTGCGAAACGCCCGTGGTATCGAAGATACACAAAGGGAATGACAACTGGAGCACTTCAGCCTGAAGGTCCAGGCCCTGCAGAAACTCCAGCAGCAGGCAGTAATCAGCCGACAGCCTGTAGTTCAATCTGAATTTGAATTGACGCAGCCGCTCGTTCTCGAAATACATCGTCTGGTGACTGGCGGGCAATCCCAGCGGGGCACGCTCGATAGGTCGCGCGGCGACGCGCTTCAATGCCCCGGCCTCGTCTTTACGGTAAAAGTCACCGTAAACAAACTTGGGGGCCACAGCCGCGCTCGATAACTCATTACTAATGCGCTCGAGCACGTTCGCGTCAGCAAGCGCATCACCGCTATTCAGGAACAGCGTATAACCGGGAGCCTCGACCGCACGCAGGCGCCCCTTCTCCATGCCATCGTAAATACCCTTGTCCGGTTCGATGGTGATTTCAGCCTGGGGGTCATCCAGGCCTCTCAACCATTCCCCGCTGCCATCCTTGGAGGCGCCGTCGATAACGATCCAGCGAAAGTTACGGCAAGTCTGTTTTTGCAGACTGCGGTAAGTGTCCTTCAGGCCGTCTAGATTATTCCAGTTTATAGTTACGATACTGAAATTGATCATAATTCACCTGCTCCAAGTTATTCGACAAAGTTGAATCCGCAGCTTGCAGTTTGGCGTAATAAAGGAAGATCGCAGCAGCCATCCCGTACAGATCACCTGCGAACGTCAGACCGTTGGATAGCATGAAGTTCATCATGCCAAATATGAACGCTATTCGTATCGCCGAGAGCAGGCTTCCTTTGTCTCGACACTGACTCATGATCCACAGGTAACCACCGTAATAGATCATCAATACAGCAAGCGCCATGAAGCCGTACCGGTAATACACACCAAAGATACCAACGTCGGACAGATAGAAATGCGAGTTATATATGGTGGAGAAACCGCCATTCCATTGAAGTGAAAGTGCCCCCATGCCTATGTAATTATTGTTGCTGATCGCTTCAATAATCGTCGCGACCGTTACATCCCTTACGCCGGGGCCCGACGTTGCCTCGAAGAGCAAAGCGTGGAAGCGTTCATATTGGGCGACATAAAACTCTGGCATCAGGAAATAAGAAACCACCAGCATAATGATGCCGAGAACGGTCATCTTCATCAGCGAATCGATGCGCTTGCGGAATATCCACAGGCCCGCTACGCCCCAGACCAGCATGGTCTGACGGGTCTGCATGACCAGCCACAAATAAGCTACGAAATAGAGAAGAATGAAGAAGTGCGCAGCAGTGATACGCTCCTTCATTTTGTACATCAACATGAATGCCGAAATCGTGACGAATGCAGAACCAATCCGATAACGATCAGGTCGCAATAGATCTTCGTATTGAGTCCAGTCATCTACCGTAAAGGACGCCACCGTATTTGTCGGAATAATACCGAGGTAATACATGAAGCCAACCGTCGCACAAATCAGCGCAACGTATAAAAAGTAGTTCCCTACCTCTTCTTCGGTGGGTTTTGCCATTATCAAAAGAAACAGTGTCGGGAAAAACACCAGGTATTCGAAAAACCGGCGCTCTTCCAACAGCCCATAAGCAAGTGGCTGACCAAAGTTGAGGTATGCAAGCGTCGCTGAAATGAGCGGGAGCGCAACCCCCATGAAGATGATCCACAGCGACGTTTTGGACTGATAAACATATCGCCACGCAACGAATAGGCAAGCAGTGGCTGCAAGCACCACAAGCAAAAACAATTCGCGCAGATACGGAATCCCGGCTCGCTTGTCATCCGTCAAAAAGAAGCAGGCGGAGTTGAGCAGAAACAGGATGAACAGTAGATTCTTGTACGCCAGAACTTTCCTTAACAAGCGCTATCTCCAATATCCTAGTTGACGTAGCTAAGAACGAAATGACCCGCAGGGCCGCGGCCTCCCCAGGCGGATCGCGCCGCCCAGGATATTCGTGCCATGGATGGACAACACGAAGCCCGAAAAAGTCCCTTCTTCGGAAGCCTAGCGGTGCTGCCCCCTACGATCATTGCGCTGCAATCCATGCATCCTTATGCACAACCTTTGGTGCTGAGGAAGAGTTCGAGGTACTCATAATCCGTATGAACCTGACCAGCTCCAATGGCAGCGACGCGCGATAGGCACGTCGCTGCGATGTGTCAGTGCCGGGCTTTGTCCTGGTTCTCGACAAACCAACGGTAAGCGTCGCGCAAACCATCTTCTAGGCTGATGGTCGATTGCCAACCCAGCTTCTTGAGGCGGGAGACATCCATCAACTTGCGTGGCGTGCCATCCGGCTTGGTGCTGTCGAACTTCAGCTCGCCCTGATACTCGGTGACCCGAGCGATGGTTTCGGCGAGTTCACGAATGCTGCAGTCAACGCCAGTGCCTACGTTGATATGCGAAAGCATTGGCTGGGTGTGCGCCTGGTAGGTCTGATCATCCAGTTCCATCACATGCACGCAAGCGGCCGCCATGTCGTCGACATGCAGGAACTCACGCTGCGGCTTGCCACTTCCCCAGATCACGACTTCGTTGTCGCCACGCTGCGTCGCTTCGTGGAAACGCTTGAGCAGCGCCGGTACTACGTGGCTGTTTTCCGGATGAAAGTTGTCGTTGGGACCATAGAGGTTGGTCGGCATCACGCTGCGGTAGTCGCGTCCGTACTGGCGGTTGTAGCTCTCGCAAAGCTTGATGCCGGCAATTTTCGCGACCGCGTACGGCTCGTTGGTCGGCTCGAGTACGCCGGTCACCAGGGCCTCTTCCTTCATCGGCTGCTCGGCAAACTTGGGATAGATGCACGATGAGCCGAGGAACAACAGCTTGTTCACGTCATTCATGTGCGCAGCGTGGGTGATGTTCGCCTCGACCATCAGGTTCTGGTAGATGAACTCGGCCGGATAGGTGTTGTTGGCGTGGATACCGCCCACCTTGGCAGAGGCCATATAGACCTGATCGATCTTGTTCTCGGCGAAGAAGGCATTCACCGCGGCCTGATCGACCAGATCAAGCTCTTCACGGCCGCGGGTGATGAGATTGGTGTAACCCAACGCTTCCAGGCGGCGGACGATTGCCGAGCCCACCATTCCACGATGTCCCGCAACGAAAATACGTGCGTCACGATTCATATTCAGTTCTCCACACTCACTGGAATTTCAAAGCCGTGCTCTTTGAGCAGGGCGTGGCGCTGGGCGACCTTCAGGTCTTCGCGAACCATCTCGGCGCACATTTCCTGCACGCTGATTTCCGGTGTCCAGCCCAGCTTGTTCTTTGCATTGCTCGGATCGCCGAGCAGTGTTTCCACTTCCGCCGGACGGAAGTAGCGCGGATCGATGCGAACGACGACGTCACCAGCGCTCAGCGCCGGTGCCTTGTCTCCTTCGATGCTGGCGACGATCGCACGCTCATCCACTCCGCTGCCTTCGAAGCTCAATTGGACGCCAAGTTCAGCAGCCGACCATTTGATGAACTCGCGAACCGAATATTGCACGCCGGTGGCGATGACGAAGTCTTCAGCGGTCTCCTGCTGCAGCATCATCCACTGCATGCGGACGTAGTCCTTGGCGTGGCCCCAATCGCGCAGCGCATCGAGGTTGCCCATGTGCAGGCACTTCTCGTGACCCTGGGCGATGTTCGCCAGGCCACGGGTGATCTTGCGCGTCACAAACGTCTCGCCGCGACGCGGCGATTCGTGGTTGAACAGGATGCCGTTGCAGGCGTACATGCCATAGGCTTCGCGGTAGTTCACGGTGATCCAGTAGGCGTAGAGCTTGGCCACTGCGTAAGGCGAGCGCGGGTAGAACGGCGTGGTTTCCTTCTGCGGTGTTTCCTGAACCAGACCGTAGAGTTCGGAGGTGGAGGCCTGGTAGAAGCGGGTTTTCTTTTCCAGGCCCAGCAGGCGGATGGCCTCGAGGATGCGCAACGCACCCATACCATCGACGTCGGCCGTGTACTCGGGCGACTCGAAGCTCACTGCTACGTGGGATTGCGCGCCCAAGTTGTACACCTCATCGGGCTGCACTTCCTTGATGATGCGGGTCAGGTTGGACGAATCCGTAAGGTCGCCGTAGTGAAGAACGAAGTTCTCATTGTCGACATGGGCGTCCTGATAGATGTGGTCGACCCGCTGGGTGTTGAACGACGAAGCGCGGCGCTTGATGCCATGCACTTCGTAGCCCTTCTCCAGCAGGAACTCGGCCAGATAGGACCCGTCCTGACCGGTAATACCGGTGATCAACGCTTTTTTTCGTTCCATATTCGTTTACCTGTTCAAGGCTGTTGAGAAGAGTGGGTCCAGGTCGAAGGTCAGCTCGACCGAGCGCTCTTGATCATCATCTGGAGGCGCTCAAGGAAGCCGACGCAGATCACCGGCACAGACGGAAACTTGTAGAAGAAACGGTACGTGTCGTACTGCGTACGCGCTGCGTTGAGCGCTGCGGTATCCACCTCGGCCGTATCGATCAGGGCAATGCCCTCACCCACCACGTCGTGCAGGACGCTCAGCTCCATCGGCTTCATTGACAGGCTGAAATTGTGCAAGCCTGGCTTGGTCGTGCGGGTCAATTGCAGCCCGCTGCGACATTCCTTGCAGCCAAAGAGGTTGACGGTGAAGTCATGGCTGGCGAGCTTGGGATTCAGGCGTTTGACCGTAGCCGGCAACAGCTCGCAAAAAGCGTCGTAGATGGCCAGCGATTCACTGGAGGACGGAAAGTGGTAGTCCATCCGCTGCTGCTGGATCGCTACCTGGAAGCGCGATGAAGCAATGTAGAAATGCTCGCCCGGATCACCGAAGTTCGTGGTCAGCGAGCGATAGGGATACACGAAGTACAGGTCGTGACTGATGATGTAAGCGTTGTAGAGCTTGAGCCACGATGATTCCGGCCAGCTGCGAATATCGCCAGGAATGCCATCGACACGACTGATGTCGGTGCCGTTGGCTTCAAGCCACTGGCGGAATCCCTGCCAATGCGAGCGCGACCAGGCCTGCCCCCATGACGCCGCCAGCTGCATGAAATAGATGTCCGAGTTCCCGTCATCGATGGGCGTGAACGGCAGATTGGCAGTCTGGTTGAATTGCTGGCTATACAAGCTGATGCCGGCAATGCGCGAATCGCTGGCGTAGAAGCTCAACGCCTGCGCCGTGTATTCGTAGAAGAATGGCGAAACGAACAGGTCATCCTCGAGCACGATGACGTCGCCGTACTCCTCGGTAAGGTCGCCACAGGCCAGTACGTGATTGCGAAGCCCCATACGCTTCTCGCGATGGATGACGCGCTTCTCACCATGCGTCCATGGATAGGCTTCGGCAACCCTTAGCGGTTCCAGCGTGCCGGAGTTGTCCAGGCTTATGACCAGACGAATCTCGCCCTCCGGATAGTGGGCCTTGCTCAAGGAATCCAGTAGACGCGTGAGGCTCTTCGGCCTGTTGTAGCCGATGACGACAATGGTGGGGAGGTTTGCTGTCATAGGTGAATCCATACCACTCGAACAGAATTAGATTGCGAGCCGTCTCAGACAGGCCCTTGTTGGCGCGCATACCAGCGTCGCGCCGCGATCATGACAATTACCACCAGCGACAGATAAATCACGATACTGGCGGCCGCGAACGCCTGAACCGTGGCCAGGGCATCACCCAGCAAAACAGCGCCGCCAAACAGCGCAACCAGGCGCAGGCTGGTGCTGAAGACTTCAAACAGCAGGAAACGTGCCTGTAGAGAAAGAGCCGGCACAGCCACCACTGAAGGACGCGAGATGAACACCGCGAATTCAGCCAGCGCCAACCAGCGCGCGTACTCCCCCGCTACCTGCCATTGCTCGCCAAACACCGTCGCGAACAGCCAGGGGCCGAAAACGGCGACGATGGCGAACGGAACCAGGCCGACAAGCCCAAGCGCAGTGGTTGCCTTCAGCAACATTGCTGCTACGGGCTCACGGTCATGGATTGCACGGCTGATACGCGGGTAATAGACGTCTGCAACAGACTTGCCGATCAGGTTGGTGGGCATGGTCAGCGCCTGTTTGCACAGTGCGAAGAATCCTGCCGCCGCGGGACCGAAATAAGCCGCCAGCACCAAAGTTGGCAGATGCTGCGAGATCGCATTGATCAGCATCACTGGCGCACGATATTGGGGAAAGTCGTTGTACCGACGTGCCATCTCGAGCATGCCCGGCTCGGGCTGTTGTGCCTCGTCGGTATGTTCTTCTACACGCGGCTTCGCCCGCAGAATTGCAAGCCCCAGCATGGCGGCATGCAAGGCCTGCTGCAGCGCAGTGGTGCAGACCAGAACCAGCGCCGACGATTGCAGCAGACCGGCCACCGTCCGCATCGTGTTGAACAGCAGCGAATGCCCTACCGCCACGCTTGCCGTGATACGGAACCGCTGTGTACGAAACAGCCATTGCTGGCATATTTCCAACGCGGCACCGCAGAACATCACGAACGGAATCAGCATCAGGTACGGCTGGATGATCTCGATTTCCAGCGTTGCTGCCAGCTGATCGCCGAAGAACAGCAGCCCAAGCGCCACCACGATCGACAACGACAACGCGATGGCCAGCCCCAACCGAACCAGCCCGCGCGCATCACCATCGCGCTTGGGCAGCACGATAGCGATCGGATATGTCAGCGCCGCCACTGGAATCAGCATCATGGTGACGCTGAGAAAGGTGCCGAGTATCCCGTACGCTTCCGGACCGTAGATGCGCGTGATCACCGGCATGAACGCCAGCGTCAGCGCCTGCGCGCCGGCGGTCCCGCTTACCACGGTGACGATATTGCGCAACAGCTTGCTGCGTATGCTTCCCTGCAATAGAGCGGTCAGCCGTTCTCGAAACGAGGACGCACCGCGTGTCACGCTGGGCTGGTCGATGGCGCTCACTCGCAGCCCCTCGCTCAGGCGTGAACCGGCTGACGGCCGATGCCGTAGTAGCTGAAGCCTTCCTGCTTCACCTGCTCACGGTCGTACTGGTTACGGCCATCGACGATCAGCGGGGTGTTCAGCAGACGCTTGAGCGCGCGGAAATCCGGACGGCGGAACGGCTTCCATTCAGTGACCAGGAACAGTGCATCGGCATCGATCGCCGCTTCGTACTGGCCTTCGACGATCTGCAGACGACCATCGGCAAACCAGCTTTCCGGGAATTCCTTGCGCGCGGTTTCACGGGCAACCGGGTCGAATGCGCGAACTTTGGCGCCCGCATTGATCAGACTGTTGATCAGCACGACGCTCGGCGCCTCGCGCATGTCATCGGTGCCGGGCTTGAACGCCAGACCCCAGACGGCAAAGGTGCGGCCTTTGAGATCACCATTGAAATGCGCGTTGATCTTGTTGAACAGCGAATGCTTCTGCTGATCGTTGCGGGATTCCACGGCCTGCAGCAACTTGGGTTCGAAGTCGTTCTGGTGGGCGATGTTGATCAGCGCCTTGACGTCCTTCGGGAAGCAAGAACCACCGTAGCCGCAACCGGCATAGATGAAGTGGTAGCCGATTCGCTCGTCCGAGCCGATACCCAGACGAACATTCTCAACGTCCACGTCCAGACGCTCACAGAGACTGGCAATCTCGTTCATGAAAGAGATCTTCGTCGCCAGCATGGCGTTGGCGGCGTACTTCGTCATTTCCGCATCGCGGATGCCCATGAACATGGTGCGCGGACGATTACGAATGAAGGGGGCGTACAGCGCGCTCATGACTTGACGGGCGTGCTCGTTGTCCGCACCGATGACGATACGGTCCGGGTGCATGAAGTCATTGACCGCTGCACCTTCCTTTAGAAATTCCGGGTTCGAGACAACCGAGAACGCGATGTCGGCACCGCGAGCTTCGAGCCGCTCGGTTACCGCTGCACGCACCAGATCTGCCGTGCCAACCGGAACAGTCGACTTGTTCACCACGATGGCAGGGCCAGTCATGGTGTCGCCAATCTGGCGTGCGACTTCCAGGACATAGCGCAGGTCAGCTGAACCGTCCTCGCCAGGCGGCGTGCCGACGGCGATGAAGTAGACCTCGGACTGCTCTGCGGCCTCGCTCAGCGAGGTAGTGAACAGGAGACGGCCGGAGGCATGATTCTCGGTGACGATTTCTTCGAGGCCCGGCTCATAGATCGGCAGAATGCCCTGCTTGAGGTTCTCGATCTTGGACTTGTCGACGTCGACGCAGTAAACCGTGTTGCCCATTTCCGCAATACAGGCACCGGTTACCAGCCCAACGTAGCCGCTTCCAACGACGGTGATGTTCATAGCAGGATCCTCGATTTAGACATTAATACAGGCGTGCCTCGACGCGGCCCTTTCGGTGGCCGGCGGCACAGAATTCTCTTGCTTGGCAGAATCAAACCGGATCAGGCCCGCACTGAGGCGGGACCTGATCAAGTGACCAAAGGAGCGAGCCGGATCAGACCGTTTGTTGCTCGCTGTATCCGTAATGGTCGTAGTAGCCACGGAACTGACCGTTCTTCTTGGCTTTATCGATATCGACATGATTGAGCACGACACCTGTTACCGGTGCGTTACTGTTCTGCAGCTGGCTTACGCCCTTCTGCACGTGCGGAATCAATGTGCTGTCGGATTTGACGACGTAGATCACGGCATCGGCGAGCGTCGAGAGTACGGCAGCATCACTGACCGCCTGGCTTGGCGGAGAGTCGATGATGATGCGGTCGTAGCGACCCTTGACCACTTCGAGCAGCTTGGCGAAGCGTGGCGAGGACAGCAGCTCCAACGGGTTGGACGGCACGGCGCCGGCGGCGATCATGTCGACATTGCCCACGGTGTGAACGCAATCCTCAAGCTTGGCGTTGCCAGCGATGAGGTTGACCAGCCCCGGGGTGCCCGGCTTGAAGTCGAATGCCTTGTCCAGCGTTGCACGACGCAGGTCCGCATCGATCAGCAGAACGCGGTGCAGCTGACCCATCGCAAAGGCGAGGTTGGCCGATACCGAACTCTTACCTTCACCGGGAGCGGTTGAGGTGATCACCAGTACCTGGCGCGGCTGGCCGGTTTCGCTCAACAGCAGGTTGGTACGGATGGTGCGTACCGCCTCGCAAAAGCGCTTGTCACCGCTGCGTTCGAACAAGTGACTGACTTCTTTGCGCAACTTGCGAGGCACCTGAGGAACGATGCCCATCACTGGCAGGTTCAGCTTGCTTTCAACCTCTTCGGAGCTCTTGAAGGTGTTGTCCAGAATCTCGCGGATGATTGCCTGAGCGATACCCAGGATCAGTGCAAGGAACAGCACCACAGCCATGATCAGCGGCACATTGGGCGCCGCGGGGACAGTCGGCGGGATAGCCGCGTCGACAATGCGCGCGTTGGTCGTGCTCAGGTCCGAAGTCGCTGTGGTTTCCTGCAGTCGGGTCATGAAGGTTTCATACAGCGCGCGGTCGCTTTCGACCTGGCGCTGCAGATCGCGCACCTTGAATTCCTTGCGGGAAATATCCTGGATGCGGTCCTTGTTTTCATCAAACGAAGCACGCAGCGAGTTCTCATTGGCCAAGGCCAACTGATAGTTACGCTCGATGCTCGCGACAACTTGCTCGACTTGCTGACGCAAGCTCGCCGTTGCGGCATTGAGGTCGGAACGTGCCGAAGCCATTGACGGGTGACGATCGCCGTAACGACGCGACAGATCTTCTACGCGCGACCGGGCATGAGCCTGATCGGCTTTGAACTGTTGAATCAAGGGGTGACCCAGAACAGCCGGCACACTGGCCAGACGCTCCCAACCCTGACTGCGCATGGACTCAACCTGACGGTACTGGCTTTCAGCCTCGGCGCGCTGACGACGCGCATCGATCATGCGGTCTCCGGTAAGGGAAAGTTCGTTGGCACTGATGGTGCCCACGCCATCCAGATCTACCAGACCTTCAGCGTCCAAATAGGCCTGAAAACGGTCTTCAGATGCCTGCAGATTTTCACGCAGGGACACCAGACGATCATTCATCCAGCTGGCCGCGGTCATGGACATATCGACCTTGGCTTCCAGCTGCGCCTCGATATAAGCCTGCGCCAGCTGATTAGTCGCCTGTGCAGCGGTCAGGCTGTCGGCCATGGAAACCGACAGATAGACCAGCTGACTTTTACCTTCTACCCATACGCTGGTGCTGTCCATGAACCGCTGGGTTGCGTAGTCCATGAGTTCTGCTTCAGTCGGCGGCTCAACTTCCTTACCCGTGAACATCCGCTTGATGGCGCCGGTGTCGATCAGTGGCTTGGGCTGCTGACGCAGGTCGAACTCAGGGTGCTCGATAAGAGTCAGGTCACGAACAACACGCTGCGCCACACCTCGACTCTGCATGAGGCTGAGCTGGGTCTGCAGGTATTCGCTGATCTCTTTAGGCGCATCCGGCATCTGGAAAGAAAGTACCGGCGTACCTTTGGTCTCGATTAATACCGTGCCCACAGCTTGGTAAGTCGGCGTAATGCGGGACACGAAGAAGGCAGCCAACAAGCCGATTACGGCCACTAGCAGGATGATGCCCCACTTGCGCGACCAGATCGCATGCCAGATTTTTTTCAGGTCTATAAAGTCGCTATCCGTTGCTGGCCCTACGGGGCGCTGCCACGGACGATCCGGGCGAACTGGGCTATTCATCAGAAGAATCCTTCGTCGATGTTGATCGTGTCACCAGGGCGAACAAGAGTGTTCATGGTGGCTTTTTCTTCGGCTCGGCTTCCTTGGGAGCCACGCACAATTGTCATGCGTTTGGTTGAAGCGCGTTCGGTCAACCCACCAGCCAGGGCGATCGCCCGATCCAGGGTAAGACCCGGCTGATAGGGATAGCCGCCAGGAAGCTTGACCTCACCGGCGATGTAGAACTCGCGGTAATTAACTACCGAAACCGAGACGCGCGGATCGATCAGATAACCGTCCTTGAGTTTTTCGGTCAGCAGCGCCCGAACCTGCCCAGCCGTTTTGCCGTTCGCGTCGACTTCACCAATGAACGGAAAGGTGAAGGTCCCGGCATCGGTCAGGCGTATCTCATCGAAAGACAGATCCGGCTCGCCGTGCACGCTGATGCGTACCACATCGCCAGAACCCAACTCATATTGAGCGGCAGTGGCAGCGGCACTGAAGACCAATAGAATCAACAGGGAAAAAATTTTGTAGATGTTTGGGATGCGCATGCTCGGCTCCTCCTTAGGCACTGTTTTTACGTCCTTCCTGGCCTCAGAGGCTCAGGTCGAAACTCAGCAGGTAAACGTTTCTGTCGTAATTCTCCGAGGCCAGGCTGGAGTCGTTTTCCGTTCTGAGATACGACAGCGTTACGTCGATCCAGCGGTCCGGTGACCAGATCAGCCCGGCACCATAGGCCGTTCTTTCATCGTCCCGATTAATGCCTTCGTACTCCCGGTCGGAGAAGCGGTACTTAAGCTCCGTCGCGATGCGCGAAGTCCACTCGTGTTCCCAGCTGGCCAGTGTCGTCCAGTCATTGATGGTGCTGGCACCGTCGTTACCTTCGTCGAACGCGCGACGTGACGTCAGGTTGAAAGCCGAATAGGTGCGAGGTTTCCAGGTGACATTCGCCTCCCACATCGGGCTGGTGAAGTCCTCACGTTGATCGCTGTCGAAATCTTTGCGTTCGGCACCCACCTTGAAGCTGCCCGATGTTTTGGCAGTAGCGTTCCAGGTCGCGCCTCCAAGCAAAGCCACGTTGGTACTGTCGCGCAGTGCGCTGGAAAGCTTGTAGTCGTGATCGGTGTGGCGCACTTCCACCAGCGAACGCGTTCTGGCCCCCAGACGATGGAACCAGATCGAGTTGAACATCAGGCTGTCGCGCTCTTCGGACGCGTTGATGTTGCCGCTGTTGTGGTAGCGCCGCTGCTCGTAATGAGTACCGAACTCAAGCTGGTTGCGCGCCGTTTGAGCACCGAAACGGTACGCTGCGCGGGCAATGGCACTGCTGTACTTGTCGTTCTCGGTGTTGTCTTCGGTGTCGGCCGTCTCTTCGACGCGGTGATAGCCTAGCCCCCAGCTCAGGCGGTTGCGGGAGTTGAACTCCATGACGCTTCTGAGATTGAGGTGGTGGTCGGTGTTGCTGGCTTCGGAGTCCGAATGAAAGATGTCGCTATTGAAGGAGTACTCGAGCTCGTACTCGCTGTTGCGATTGCCGGTCCCTAGCAGAAAGGTCGGGTTAATCCCCGTCACCCAGGACGCCTGCTCGTTATCCGCCAGCCCACGGTAGTTGTCGTCGTAACTTTCGCGCACGATCAGCGTAGGCGTGAATTCGAAATTACCGATGCGAATGTCCTGTGGTTCGTTCACGGCCCAACTGTTGGTGGACACGACGCACAGTAGCGATACACCTGGAAGTGTGATCTTCCTCATATGGAATCCCTTCTCGGAGATAAATTATTGTTCATGCCTCGACTCCGGCCGCGACGCTGGCTTCTGTGAGGTGGCATAGACACGCAACAGACCGCAAATATCCCGGACAGTTGCAGAATCGATGAATGGTCCGCTTCAAAAATGGCTGGAAAGTCCCTCGTAGTCAGCGCTTCAGGCACGCTACCGCCCCAGGGAGCCCCCTGTAATGAATTGTTGGCAGTGCAAAAACGCAACTATCCTCACGCTCGACGAACCGGTCGGCGCTGGCAGGTATAGCTAGGAAAACGGGATCACTGATTTCTTGTTAGAGAGGCGTAACAGCGCCCTGTGAGACGGGCTGGATATGGGCCAGGCGCACCTGAACTCGTTGCTGGCGATTGAGGACGCTCAACAGCAACATCACCCGCTCTTCTCCTTCCATGGACAGGAAAATCGCTTCCATGTCTGCGAACTCACCTATCTGGATATTCACTCGATCACCAGGGCTCAACATTCGCTGCGTGCCTGCAATCGCACAGCGGCGCTGGAGGTGATCAATGATGGCGTCCTGCACCTGACAAGGCTGACCGCAGAAGGCGACGACACGATTGACTCCGCGCGTGGAGCGCAACGCCAGCCAGCTGTCTTCGATCCCCATGCGAATGAATACATAGCCCGGAAACAATGGCTGTTCCTTTACTCGCAACTTTCCGGTGCTGATCGCCTGGACCTGGTACACCGGTGCGTAACATTCGAAACCCTGTCGCTCCAGGTGCTCCAGTGCACGTGCATCCTGCCTAGGCTTGCACTGCAGCAGATACCAGAATTTCGCCGGCAATCCCGTTTCACTTTCCATAGCTTCTCCGAGTACACATCCGGTGAAATAACTGAGCCGACTTTCCTTATCGGATATCAAGCGCCCTCTCTGGACCCAGATCGATCCAGCAGAGTTCCCGCCCGTAACAACTGGCAACATTCTGGAAATGACGGGCGGTCGGGTTTGGAGCCTTTGAGCGCTGACAGCGATCTGCCTGAAGCGCATCCAGACAGAGCGTGCAATTGACTTTCGGTGGTGCAGAGAGCTGCAAGCTTCGGGAGGGGAACGGCACTGAGGCGACGCCGCAGTATTCAGGCACGCGGCAGGAGATTGCCTCCTGCCTCGCCAGTCAGGCGCGTTCGATACGATCCGGGTGGATGACGATACGACCCTGCTTGTACAGGCCGCCAATGGCCTTCTTGAAGTTTCCCTTGCTCACGCCGAACAGCCCTGCAATCTCGTCCGCTGGCGTCTTGTCGCCGACCGACAGGCTGCCATCGTTTTCCTGAAGCTTCTGCAGGATCAACGCCTGCAAAGCATCTCCGGCTTCGCTGCCGACAGGCTGCAGGCTCAGGCTGATTTTGCCGTCCGCACGGACTTCCTTGATGAAGCCCTTCTCATTCATCCCACCGCGCAGAAATTTGAATGCCTCGTTCTTGTGAATGAGGCCCCAGTGCTTGCCGTTGATGATTGCCTTGTAGCCGAGGTCAGTCGGTTCGACGACCAGCAGCTCAACAGCCTCGCCCACCTTGTATCGCGCGGGCGTCTTGTCGAGGTATCGATCCAGGCGCGCAGTGGCGGTGATGCGGCGAGTGTGTTTGTCGAGATAAACGTGAACGACGCAGTAGTCGCCCTCGTTGAGCGGCCGTTTCTCTTCCGAGTGAGGCAGCAGCAGGTCCTTCGGCAGGCCCCAGTCAAGGAACAGACCGATGCGATTGATTTCGACAACCTTGAGGCTGGCAAACTCCCCCACCTGGACCTTCGGCTTCTCGGTGGTTGCGATGAGCTTGTCTTCGCTGTCGAGATAGATGAACACGTTCAGCCAATCGTCGACCTCGGTGGGTGTGTTCTTCGGGATGTAACGATTGGGCAGCAGAATTTCGCCATCCGGACCGCCATCGAGATAGAGACCGAAACCGGTGTGCTTGACGATTTGCAGGCTGTTGAAGCGCCCGATTGCAGCCATGTCACTAATCCTCTGAGTCGAAGGCGGCGATTCTAGCAGGCCGTCCGCGTTGCAGCGTGCGCCGCAGAGGGCGCATACATGGCAGGCCGTTAACGTGGCAGTGCATAGGCGATGATCGAGTCACCCGCCTTGGTGCCCAAGGAGCCATGTCCGCCCGCGACGACCACTACCATCTGCCGCCCCGAGCGACTCTGATAGGTCATCGGCGTAGCCTGGCCGCCGGCCGGCAGGCGTGATCGCCACAGCTGCTTGCCCGTCGTGACGTCATAGGCCCGCAGGTAGTAATCCAGCGTGCCGGAAAGAAACGCCACGCCGCCTGCTGTAACCACCGGGCCGCCAAGGCTCGGCACACCCATCTCGAAAGGCAACGGCACTGGCGCGCGATCGCGAACCGTACCGTTCTTGCGCAGCCAGTGAGTCTTGCCGGTACGCAGGTCCGCACCTGCCACATAACCCCATGGCGGCGCGGTGCAAGGAAGACCGATGGGCGATACGAACGGCTTCAACTCCACCGCGAAAGGCGCACCGAAGTTCTCGTTCAGGTGAGGCTCGCTGTCGGACACATAAGTTGCGTCATCGTCCTCGCGCGGTATCAGTTTGGAGGTAAATGCGAGGTAGGAAGGCGCGCTGAATACCATCTGCCGAACCGGATCAACTGCGACACTGCCCCAGTTGAAGACGCCGAAGTTGCCAGGGTAGATCAGTGATCCCTGGGTCGAAGGCGGCGTGTAGCGACCTTCGTAACGAAGCGAGTTGAACTGGATGTGGCACATCATCTGATCGACGACGGTCGCGCCCCAGAGATCGGTGTCACGTAGCTTCGGCGGCTCATAGGACAGAGCCGAAACTGGCTGGGTCGCGGCTACGTAATCACCCTCCGCCGCACCTTGTGGCGCAGGAACCTCACGAACGGGTAGTACTGGTTTGCCGGTGCGACGATCCAGTACATAGATATCGCCCTGCTTGGTTGGGGCCACCAGAGCGGGAACCATGCCGGACTCGGTTTGGATATCGACCAGGCTGGGCTGGGCCGGCACATCCATATCCCAGAGATCGTGGTGCACCGTCTGGAACACCCAGCGCAATTGTCCGGTTTGCAGATCCAGAGCGACGATCGACGAGGAGAATCGCTCGCTGTTCTCGCTGCGATTTCCGCCCCACTGGTCCGGGACCTGATTACCCAAGGGCACATAAATCAGGCCCAGCTCCTCGTCGGCGCTGGAAATGCTCCAGCTGTTGGGCGTGCTCTCGCTGTAGGTTTCCCCTGCCGCAATGGGATCGGTCTGTTCCGGGTTGCCCGGATCCCAGTTCCATTTCAGCTCGCCGGTCATGACGTCATACGCACGGATCACCCCAGACGGCTCGGTGGTCGACACGTTGTCATTCACCGCTCCGCCGACGATCACCAGACCGCCGGCCACAACGGGCGGCGAGGTCGAGTAGTAAAACCCCTCGGTGACGTGCGGCATGTTTTCCCAGAGATTCACTGCGCCGTTGTCGCCGAACGCAGGGCAGACCTGACCGGTTTTCGGGTCCAATGCGATCAGCCGCGCATCGGCGGTTGGCATGAACAGACGCTGCTGGCAGGACTGACCGACGGTCGGCGTCTGGCTGGCGTGGTAGGACAGCCCGCGACAGGTCAGATGCTGCCGGTTGGCCGAATCCGGCACCTGCGGATCGAAGCGCCAGCGCTCTTCGCCAGTCTCGGCATCCAGCGCGATGACCAGATTGTGCGGCGTGCAGATATAAAGGCTGTCATCGATCTTGAGCGGGGTAACTTCGTACGTGGTTTCTTCAGGATCGCCGGGGCGGCGCATGTCGCCCGTCTGGTAATGCCAGACTTTTTCCAGCCGATCGACATTGCTGGGCGTGATTTGCGCCAGCGGCGAATAGCGGGTGCCGTGCTGGGTACGACCGTAGGCGTGCCAATCACCGTCCGGCATATCTTCCGCACCTGAACCTCCTGCCGCCGGTACGGAAGCCAGGGACGGCGGGAGCATGCCTTTGATGTCGGTTGTGTCGGTGGTAATCGCATGGAAGGCAGTTGCCCCCCATAGCACCACGGCGATCAGCAATGGAATGGCACTGCCGCTCCAGGCTCGTGCGCCAAAATGCTGCCAACCCAGACGCTGAGCAATCCAGGGCGACAGCATCCACAGACCCAGCGGAGCGATGATGCTGCCACGCGGCGCCAGCTGCCACCAATCGAAGCCCACTTCGTAGATAGCCCAGCCCAACGCACCGAGCATCACCAGTGCGTAGACCCAGAGCGCAGCACGGCGCCTCGCAAGCAACAACACACCGGTCAGCAGAAACCCTGCAGCGAGCGCCGCAAAATACCAGGTGCCGCCCAGGCTAATAACTTTCCATCCTCCGACCGCAAGCGTCAGGCCGAGGATGATCGATAGAACTGCAGTGATGACGACCGCCACTTTCCGCTCCTTTTCTTGTTTTAGGCGCCGGAGATGACGAAACAGGGCCGCAGCCGCCGAGCATCTCTGCCGGAATACTTGTGTCGCCGGCTGATTACCTGATCAGGCGACAGAGCAGTGGACCGGCGGTCGGCTCGAACGCTCCCCACGGAACGGGAAAAAGCCTGTATACGCTCTGGCTGGGGCCGACGGCCCGGCCACATTAAACATAGCCTATAGAAAATCGAACAAAAATTAGCCAGATCTGTATAATGTCCGGTTCGACTGATCAAAGGAACCAGATGACGATGGCCGCTAAAACCACCACCGCCAAACGCAAACCAGAACCCGCAAGCGAAACCAGCGAATCCCTAGCCAACCAGATGGCTGCATTCCTGAAGTCCGGCGGCGAAGTCCAGAAGATCCCCAACGGGGTCAGTGGCCAGACCCAGGGCCCATCGCGTCAGATCACCATCAGCAAGAAGTAACATCCGCAACACCTAACCTAGCAAGCGAGCCTCCGCTACTTCAGCCTTCTGCGACGGCTCGCCAGGTTTCCCCTTCCGAAGCACCTGAGAACACCATGACCGACCCGATACGCTTGTCCAAACGCCTTGCCGAGCAGCTCGGCTGTTCCCGGCGCGAGGCCGAGCTTTATATCGAAGGCGGCTGGGTCCGGGTCGACGGCGAGGTGATTGAAGCGCCGTATCACAAGGTCGGCGATCAGCGGATCGAGCTTCTACCCGGCGCCACGGCAGCTGAATTGCCACCCGTCACGCTGCTGTTTCACAAACCTTCCGGTGACCCCACTGCTGCGGACCCCGCCAACGCGCAGCTGCAGCTTGCCAAAGCAAGCCATTGGGGCAGCGACGATGCCCGCCTCACGCCCCGTGAGCGGCACTTCGCGCGTCAGACAGCACTGATGCCACTCGAGCAGGATGCATCCGGGCTTGTCGTATTCAGCCAGCAGCGCGAAATCATCCGCGCGCTGGACGATCCGCGCGGCAAGCTCGAGCAGGAATATGTCGTCAAAGTGCAAGGTGAGCCCGAGGATGGCGGACTGGCTTTGCTGGCCAAGGGCATCGGACACCGCGGCAGGGTTCTCCCAAAGGCCAAGGCCAGCTGGCAGAACGAAACCCGCCTGAGAATGGTGCTCAAGGCTCCGCAAGCAGGCGATCTGCAGCAACTATGCGAAGCGATTGGTCTGAAGATGGTCGGCTGCAAGCGAATCCGCATCGGTCGCTTGTCGATGGCGAAGCTGCCTGTCGGTCAATGGCGATTTCTCGGCGAGCACGAGCGCTTCTAGCCAGCTACCCTGTCTGCACCAGCGCTGAATGTTCTCGCTGGTGTCCGCCCGATCATGCTGGAGCCTGACTGGATAGATGCTGTCCACAGGCCAGATACAGCAGATCGCGAGCCGGGCGTCGGTAATCCTGTTGCAAGGGTTCATCATGCAGCGACTTGCACTGTTGTTGATGTTCGCTGTGCTGCCTCTAGTCTGCGGCGCACAGCAAAGAGTCGAGGTCTGGACTTATCATCTCTCACCACCGTTCATCGTTGACGATACCCAAGGGCTTTCGCACGACTTCGTCGAGCTGCTCAACAATGACCCTGGCAACCAGGGACGCTTCAGATTCGAGCTGGTGCGAATTCCTCGAAATGGTATAGACGAACGCCTTTCACAAAAGCGCCCCGGCGTGCTGCTCTGGGCCACCCCCAGCTTCTTCACAGCCGCACAGGCCAATAACGGCAGATGGTCACGGCCGCTATTGATGGATCAACAGGTTTTCGTCTCGCTCCCTGACGCGCCTTTCGATTACGAAGAACCAGAAACACTGCACGGCATGGTGCTCGGCGGAATCGTCGGGCATCGCTACAACGCGCTTAGCGCGGACATCGAGAACGGGAAGATCATACGCCAGGATGCCCAGACCGATCTGGATAACTTCGCCCAGCTTATGTCCGGCCACATCGACACGCTTCTGATCCCTCGCTCCACCCTGCTCTACTATCTTAAAAACGCACAGCACAGGGATTTGTACGTATCGGACACGCCGCTGTATCAATTTGCCCGGCACTTGCTCGTCACGGATGCAGTCGGCGAGGCCGTCAGCGCCTATCTCGCCGAATGCATCGAGGCACTGGATGGCAACCCCGAGTGGCAGATTCTGCTCTTTCGTTACGGACTCAAGCCAATCGCCACCGAGCAATGAAAGGATGAACAGAACTGAACGTCGCCTGTCAGACGAGGCGCTGGCACATTAAATAATCAAGAGAACAAGGCAGCAATGAAGAACGCATTGGTGATCGGACTGCTCGTTGTACTGGGCGGCTGCGCCTCCCAGCCATGTGATCAGAATGGCAGCGACGGCACGTGTCGCGCGGAGCGGCTGCTCTATCAGAATGACCTGCTGCAAGCGAAGATTCTCATCGCGATAGGCGATGAAGACGGCTATGAGCTCGCCGACGCGCTACTCAAACGCAGCGCGGCACTCGATGAACGTGGTGAGATCGAGTTCTATCAGGCCCTGCTGCTGATTCGTCAGGGTCCGCAGCCGGAGCAGGTGACGAACCTGTTGGAACAAGCAAGCGCCAAAGGCCATCCGCACGCCATGGCCCTGCTGTACAAGGTTTACCAGGAACCCTACCTGCTGGATAAGCGTGACGAAGCTAGGGCAGAAGGATATCGCGAGGCATATTCGAAGCTGGACGTCGCTCAGAGCGGTTACCCGTCGTTCGACAAGGCCCTGGAGCTGGTTTCCCAGCTCGTCGAGCCTCCGCCTCCGCTTCCTGAACGATTCGATCCCTGCGTCGACCGCTGCCCCTGACGGTCGTCAGGGCGTCGGCGTTTGCGAGATTCTGGGCTCCTGATCCCCATCCATCACCGCCTGCGCCTCTTCGCGGGTGGCGTAGGGTCCAGCGATAGTCTTACCGTCCACCTCCACTACCCAGCAGGTTACCCAGGTCGGCCGCCAGCCCTGAGGTACTTCATCTCCGGTCAAATGCCTGATCGTTGTCTGCATGACTTCCTCCACATCGTTGGCTGAATTCGAAGCGCGGTCTGCGCCTCTTACTATGAGAGACCACAGGGGCGACGGTTCTTCTCGCGAAACAAGCAGTTGCTGTTTTGCTACGAACTGGCGCAGCGCTCCATAGCTCTACTGAACGAGCACATACGTTTGGCAGGCAACACGAGTACGGGGGCACCGATGCAGATCCGTCATACGCTTCGCTGCAAGACATGGCTGGTGGTGTTTGCCATCGCCTTGGTCGTTGCCGGCTGCAGCCGCATGAACCTCGCATACCGCAACCTGCATTTGCTCATCCCGTGGTCGCTCAACGACTACCTCGACATGAACAGCGACCAGCAGAAGGCTTTTCGAAGCCAGCTGCGTGAGCACCTGAGCTGGCACTGCCAGACGCAGTTGCCGAGCTACCTCGACAAGATCGAGCATCTCCAGCAGCAAGTCCGTCAGGGTGACTTGGACGAAGCCGCATTGCGCATGCATTACCGGGACGCCAAAGATGCGATCGACGCTATTGTGCTTGAAATCAAACCGACAACGACTCGCCTGTTGCGTGATCTGGATGATGAGCAGGTGCGCCAACTCAATGCTTCGCTCGAGGATGAGCGGAGCAAGCGTGAAGACAAATACCTGAAGCCGCCATTGGAGAAGCAGATAAGTGAGCGGGCCGAGCGGATGCAAGAGCGTGTCGATCAGTGGCTGGGGAGCACAAGCGCATCGCAACGGCAACGTATTCGTGAATGGGCCCACACGCTTGGACCGCAAAATCAGCTCTGGCTGGACAATCGAGCCCAATGGCAGCGCGCGCTGGTCGCAGCGCTCGAGAAGCGGGACGAGCAAGGCTTCGAAGAGCAGGTCGCCAAGCTGCTGCAGGACAGGGAATCGTTATGGTCAGCTGAATACCAAGCTGCCTTTGCGCGCGCGGAGCAAGCAGGCATAAACCTCGCCGTAGACCTTTTCGCAAGTTCCGACGCAAAGCAGCGGCGCCATCTCGATGGCCAATTGGAGGACCTGCGCAAGGATCTAGGTTCGCTCGACTGCTTGCCTAAGCCTCACTGATCGCAGAACAGATCGACGCTGTAGACGTCGATCTGCTCGTCACAATCGAGGCGCCCGAGAGGTCTGCGGGCTAGCGTTTACGGGTGCACAACAAGAAGCCCACCAGTCCCGCAGCGACACCACCGGCAACCAGCAGGTTGCGCTGTCTGGAATCCTTGCTGCGCCAACCGCCATCGATTCGACGCTCACCCAGCGCAGGGTGGAACAGGTTTCCGGAAGACGGTGCAACCCGGTCTGCACTGCGCAGCGCAACTCCCGTCAGCAACCCAGACAGCTGTTCGAATCCCGGCGTGATGAAATGCGCCAGCCGTAGCAGTGTCGCCGTGATGCCCACGGATGTGGTGTGGCGAGGATGCAACGCCAAACTCACCATCGCCTTGGCAACCTGCCGGGGATCACAGAGCGGTGGCGGCGGCTGCAGCGAGCGGCCTGCGTAGTTGCCGCCATCGCGGAAGCCTGGGGTATCTACCATCGAAGGATAAACGTCGCAAACATGTATATCGGGCCACTGCGCCAGTTCGCCGCGCAAAGCATGCGAGAAGCCGCGCAAGCCGAACTTGCTGGCTGAATAAGCGACCGCGAAGGGCTGCGGCACCCAGCTGCCGACCGACAAAGTATTGATCAGGATGCCGGCATTCTGCTGCTTGAAGTAAGGCAGCACCACATGGGCGCCGCGCAGATAGCCGATCAGATCGGTTTGGACCACCTGCTCATGGGCATCCAGTGGTGTTTCGTCGAATGCGCCGACCGCTCCCACACCCGCGTTATTTATCCAGATATCGATGCGACCCCGACCGAATTCGGCGGCGGCGCTAGCCAATTGCTCGACGGAGTCGCTGAGTGTCATGTCGGCCGGCACCACCAAGGCTTCGCCGCCCAGCGCCCGGCACTCCTGCGCCGCTTCCTGCAACGCCTCATCGTCCCGTGCAGCCAGCACTAAGCGGGCCCCCTGCCGAGCGAATGCCTGCGCGGCGGCTCTGCCTATCCCGCTGGACGCGCCAGTGATCACCACTACCGCGCCTACGAGTCTGGATTCACTCATGTCTGTTCCTCCGTTATGGCTGTCGTTCTTAGCTGACAGCCGCGGCACGACAAACATTCCCTGCCCTAGAGGACGATGTCACACCATCTGCAATGCCTGCCGCCCCGTCGGTGGTGGAAATGCCTGGTCGAGCAGCTGCAGATCCTCTGCCGTGAGCATCAAATCGGCAGCCGATGCATTCGCACGCAGATGAGCCGGACTGGCTGCCTTGGGTATCACCAGCACACCGGGCTGGCGCAACGCCCACGCCAGAGCGACCTGCGCCGGCTGTGCGCCATGGCGGCGAGCAACATTGATGACAGCCGTATTGCGCAACAGATCGCCGCCCTGCCCCAACGGACAGTACGCCATGATCGGCATGCCCTGCGCCTGACACCAAGGCAGCAGGTCGTACTCGATTCCTCGTTCGGCCGGGTTGTAGAGCACCTGATTGGTCGCGCAGTCAGGTGAGCCCAGCTCATGCATGTCATCCAGATCGAAGTTCGATACCCCCCATCGGCGGATCTTGCCCTGATCCTTCAATCGCTCGAAGGCTTCAACCGTTTCCACCAGGGGATACTGACCCCGCCAGTGCAGCAGATAGAGGTCGATGCACTCGGTGCCTAGCCGGCGCAGGCTGCGCTCGCAGGCCTCTGGCACGCCTGCGCGGCTGGCGTTATGGGGATAGACCTTGCTCACCAGAAATACTCGATCGCGACGATTGCGGATGGCCTCCCCCACCACGTCCTCCGCTCCGCCCTCGCCGTACATCTCTGCCGTATCAATGAGGGTCATGCCCAACTCGATGCCCAGCCGCAGCGCTGCAACTTCGTTCTGGCGCTCGGCAGGATTTTCGCCCATGTGCCAGGTGCCCTGGCCGATCACCGGAACAACCGCACCGTCGGCCAATTTCAAGCTGCGCATCAGAACTCCTCCCGAGGTGCATTCTGTTCGGCGACCGGCTCTGCCCAGGGGTCGTACGTCCCGAAGGTCCACAGATGCCCCTCCAGATCGCGGCAACTGAAGCTGCGACCGCCGTAATCCTCATCCTTCAACTCAATGACGATCTCGGCACCTGCAGCCTTCGCCTGGTTGTACAGCCCGTCCGCACTGTTGACGATGACATAGGTGCTCTGGGTAGAGATGCCGCCCACCTCATCCGGCTGCCGGACCTCGTTGCCGTAGGCGGAATCGGTGACGGGGCCGAGCATCAGCATGCCGCTACCAAAACTGAGCTGCGCATGGATGACGCCGACCTGATCGTCTTCAATCACGCGTTGCTGTTCGAAGTCAAAAGCTCTGCAAAGCCATTCCAGCGCTGCAGGAACATCGCGGTAACGCACGCAGGGAATCAGATTGGACGTGGTGTGCTTGCTATAGAGGGACATGAAATCTCCTTCGGGTATGCCGCGGCATGCGCAATCAAAACTGCACCGCATACCATTCAGACCGATACCCTCACCGACGTTCCCTCAACAGCTATGCGCGATCGGCGAGCCCAAGGCGGACACCCAGACCAATCAGCACCGAGCCAATAAGCCGGTCCAGCCACTGGCCCAGGCGTCGATTTCCACGCAATGCCGAGCTCGCCCGAGCAGCCAGCAACACCATGGCGCACTCCACCACAATCGCCACCAGTACGACCAGGACCCCAAGAACGAGCAGCTGCGTCGCAACCGCGCCCTGATCCGGGCGTATGAACTGTGGCAGAAACGCCATGAAGAAAATCGCCGCTTTCGGGTTGAGGATGTCCACCAGGATGCCTTGCCGATAGGCCTTCCATGGGCTGACTCGAGGTGCTGTCTGAACATCAATCGAAGATGGGGCGCCTGCCGAGCGCAAAGTTTGTATCCCGAGGTACAGCAGGTAGGCAGCGCCCACGTATTTGACCACCGCGAAGGCCAATGCAGAGGTTGCCAGAATCGCTGAAATGCCTAGGGCTGCGCCCGCCACATGAACGAGTGCGCCGCTGCACACGCCAAAAGCCGATGCGATTCCGACACGACGCCCGCCCGATAACGTACGCGAGAGAATGAACAGCAGGTCTGGGCCTGGCGACAGATTCAGCGCCAGTGCAGCCGAAAAAAATACCAACCAGAAAGCCGGATCAGACATGGCCTGCGCCCGCGAAGAGTCGAAAAGGAGATTAAATCTAGGCCAGCACAGCGTATTTGCCACTTCGAATCGGCACATGCGCCGCTGCATTTCGTCGGAAAACTGCCACCACTTCACACTATCGACTTTTTATTGTCACCCGGCTGAACTACCTTCTGTCCAATAATGTCAAAGCGCCAGACCAGGCGAGGTACTGGGTGCAGCTCGGCCTGAGCGCTTATTAAAACATCACTAGCAAAGGATATGCACATGACCGATGAAGCCCCTGTGGCCCTCGTCGCCGCTTCGACACGTCTAATTCTGCTGTCAAACAGCGATTCAATGGACAGCTCTTTGCATCAATTTCTGATGGGACTTCCGCAGCTGCGCCTGATTCGTAGCAATACCCTCCGCACTGGCCAGAATGATGCCGATCTTGCACTGGTTGACGTGGGCAGTTTCGCCGACGCTGAATGCCTGCGTCTGCTGCGCCAGCTTCGTGAATTACCCACGGCGCTGGTTAACGTGCAGATTGACCAGGCACGCCGCATTCTGGAGCTACACCCCTGGATCAAGGGCGTGTTCTACGCAAACACCAATCGGGCGAATCTCAGCCGCGGCATCGGCACGCTCCTCGAAGGCGGCGACTGGCTGCCCCGTGCGCTGATGGAAAAACTGCTCACCCGCTATCGACAACTTACACACGCCTCACAGGCCATCGACGAGTTGTCTGTGCGCGAGAAACAGATCCTCGCGCTGGCCGGCAAGGGGCTTTCCAATTCGGAAATCGCCGAGCGCCTGCATCTCAGCACCCACACCATCAAGAGCCATATACACAACGCCCTTGGCAAGCTGGGCGCCTCCAACCGGGCGCAAGGCGCCTCGCTGGTACTGGGTCACGTGGGCGAGGTCGGCATATGAGAGCCGCGGTGCTGATGCTGGCGCTGCTGCTGAGCAATCAGGCCCCTGCCGATGAAGCCGAGCTGCAGGGTTTCATCACCAATGCCACGGTTTCCCGCTCCGGACAGGAGTTCTACCGCAAGTTTTGCGAACGCATGAACGACACCAGCTCGCTGGACTTCAACCTGGCGGTCAAGGAACGCCCGTCGGCGCGCTGGGGGATTCTGGTCTGGGTCGAGCAAGACAATCAGCCTTTGTACCGCCGCTTTCTCCAGCCAAACGTGAGCGACATGGAACAGACCGCCTATGAAGCGGCGGATTTCGTGTTGCAAGAGATAAACCGTAGGAAAGTCGAAGCATTATTCCAAGACACCATTGACCTTGCGAAGGATGAGTTATGAACCGGCCTCAACAAAAAATCACCGGCGTCTTCCTGGCCGGATTGCTGCTCAGCTCCGGCCTCGGCGCGACCGAACTGGTCTACACCCCGGTCAATCCATCATTTGGTGGCAGCCCCCTGAATGGCGCGTGGCTGCTCGGCAACGCGCAAGCACAGAATGACACCAAGGACCCGGACGCGATCGATCGTTCATCGTTGACTGGCACCTCAACGCTTGATCGGTTTACCAACCAACTAGAGTCGCGCCTCTTATCCGATCTGCTCGCAGACGCAAGGGACGGCAAGACCGGCTCGGTTACCACTGACGATTTCGTTGTCGACGTCATCAACGATGACCTTGGCAACCTCGTCGTCAGCATCACCGATCGGCTGACCGGTGAAGTCTCCGAAATCATCATTGGTCAGAATTAATCAGGGAGCAAAAAGGCCATGAGAAGCCTATTGGTAACCATCGGGATGATGGTCGTTCTACAGGGCTGCGCGGTGCGCGAGCCGATGTCGGCAGACCAGGAAACCCCAACGCTCACACCCCGGACCTCGACCTACCAGGATCTGCTCGACCTGCCCCGTCCACGAGGACCACTGGTGGCTGCCGTCTATGGTTTTCGCGATCAGACCGGGCAATACAAGCCAAGCCCGGCCAGCTCCTTTTCCACCGCCGTGACCCAGGGTGCCGCCAGCATGCTGGTCGACGCGATGCAAGCCAGTGGCTGGTTCATCGTGCTCGAGCGTGAAGGCCTGCAGAACGTGCTGACCGAACGCAAGATCATTCGGGCATCCCAGGCCAAGCCAGACGTGGCGCCGAACATTCAAACCGAGCTGCCGTCGTTGTTGGCAGCCAACATCATCATGGAAGGCGCCATCGTTGCCTACGAGACCAACGTGCGCAGTGGCGGGCAAGGCGCGCGTTACCTCGGTATCGGCGTCTCGCAGGAGTATCGGGTCGATCAGGTCACCGTCAATCTGCGCGCCATCGATGTTCGCAGCGGCCAGGTGCTTTCCAACGTGATGACCACCAAGACCATCTACTCCATCGGTCGCAGCGCCAACGTCTACAAGTTCATCGAGTTCAAGGAGTTGCTGGAAGCCGAAGCGGGATACACCACCAACGAGCCAGCGCAGCTCTGCGTGCTTTCGGCAATCGAGGCAGCGGTCGCTCACCTGATCGCCCAGGGCGTGGACCGTCGACTTTGGCAGACTGCGGAGAACACGCCAGCCGCCCAGGCGGAACTGGCGAAATATCTCTCCATGCCGACCAAGCTCTAGGAACAAACGAAACGGTTTCAGCCATAGGATGGATTTGTCGAATCGCGGTTTAGGTCAGGATGACCTACCGCGACTCAACAGGGATGACTGATGATCGATGCGCAAAGGACTGCCCGCAAAGCACTGCTGCCACTGCTTTGTGTAGCGCTGAACAACTCTCCCCTCGGGGCCGCAGGCCTTTTTTCTGCCTCGAAAGATACGGCGCCCGATGACGTCGATTCCAGCCGAGCGAGGCTCATCGCATTGTCGCTGGCCGAAGGCGGTATCCCGCCGGCAATCTCACCGTCGTCGCGCAATACCGCGCCAGCCTCTCTGGCGATAACAACCCGATCGGCAACGACCACGCAGCGCTCAGCCTCCAGAGCGGCCGCGCGCTCGATCCATCCATCGTCCAGCACTGCAACCACAACCAGGAATTGATTGTTCAATCGGCGCTGCAACCGCGTCCGCTTTGAACAGTATCGCGTGCCCACCAGCGCGCTGATCGAACAGGCCGGCACCGGACATAGCAGTCGCGTACGCAGCATGGCCAGGGTCTGAGCGTACTGGGTCGCCAGTAACGCTGACATAGAGCACCACCAGGAAGTACCGCTGAAAACATTCCATGGAGAAACAACAATGTTCAATCTCAAACCCCTTGTAGCTGCCTTGCTGACTGTCGCCGCCGCACAGGCGATCGCCGCCGATCACACATCCGAACAACGTCAGAGCGGCGTCAATAACAGTGCAGAAGTGACCCAACGCTACGGCAGTGCCAGCACTGCAAAGCAAGTGCAGAGCGGGTGGGGCAACGGAGCGAAGACCGAGCAAACCAGCTCCTACAGCTCCTCTGCCCTGCAGACTCAGACCGGCAACTTCAACAAGGCAGACGCCGACCAGACGGCCGCCGTGCGCAGCAGCTCAGTGCAATGGCAGTACGGCCACTCCAACGACGCGAGCATCAGCCAGAGCGCCACCGCCGATAGCAGCGCCGAACAGCGGCAGCGTGGTCAGGGTAACGCCGTCATAACTACGCAGACCGGAGCCTACGGCGCCGATGCATTGACCAAACAGGATGGTGCCGGCAACCGAGCCTCAAGCTATCAGTCGGTCGCCTATGGAAGCAAAGCCGCGCTCTACCAGGACGGCAACTTCAACGAAGCCGGTATCACCCAGACAATCAGCTCCACTGATCGCGCGCTGATCGAGCAACTGGGTGATCACCACGTTGCCAAGGTGGCCCAGACCTGGAGTAACGGCTCGGTAGCCGAGGTTGAGCAAAGCGGCACTGCGAACAATGCCGATGTGCATCAAACCGGACGTAACCAAGAGGCGTACACGTACTCAGCCGGTAGGTACAACATGCTGGACATCAACCAGCGCGGCAGCAATCAGAACGGGTTCGTGTATCAGCAGGGCAACCTGAACAAGGCAACCCTGGAGCAACGCGGCAATGGCAACACGGCTACAGCCAACCAGACCGGCCTCGATAACGCAGCCGTGATCGACCAGGACGGGCGCGGCCAGGTCGCCAAGGTGGACCAACTGGGCGGCTATAACCAAGCCGAAGCCAGTCAGCAGGGCAAACACAACGAGCTGAATTTCAGCCAGTCGGTCGCCGGCAACGTACTCGCGGCGCATCAGGAAGGCGACAGCAACCGCATCACCGGCTCCAGCAGCGGTGTAAGCAACAATGTCGACATCGACCAGGACGGCGACTTCAATCTGGCCGACGTCAACCAGTTCGGCTACGACAACGGCGCAATCGTCTCGCAGTACGGAGACAACCTCGCAGCTGGGATTTCACAGGGCGGCACCGGAAACAATGCATTGATTGCTCAGAGCGGTATCGACAACAGCGCGCTGATAACTCAGGCAGGTTTCAACAACGCAGCGACCATCACCCAGCACTAACTTACGGCCCATCGCGACTGCCGGCCGTGAGCCGGCAGTTTCGTTTCTGCCGTTGCCCGTTCAACCTTCGTTACAGGGCTCCTCGATACAGGCAGCCAATGCTTCTCGGCTGTCAGGTGGCTGGCGCGACGAGCCGAAACACCAGTGCCTTGAGCCCGCTGTCTGCGCTGATATCCGGAAACTCCGGCGGATTTTCCAGGCGTTCGTGAAACCGCAACGCTGGCGCCTGTGCAGCAACCCCATCGATGAGAAAGTCCGGACCGGTATCCGGGTCATTGATACACGCCAGCACTGTCCCGGCGGGCGTCAGCAACTCAGGCAGGCGACGAAGAATCTTTTGGTAGTCGCGATCAAGGGCGAAGCTGCCCTTCTGAAACGACGGCGGATCGATGATTACAAGGTCATAGGGTCCGGTCTTCTTCACCTTTCCCCAGGACTTGAAAAGCTCGTGGCCGAGAAAGCTGACTTGGCTCAGATCATGATCATTGAGCCGGTGGTTGTCGCGTCCACGACTCAGCGCCGCACGCGCCATGTCCAGGTTCACCACATGCTCTGCGCCGCCGGCGATGGCTGCCACCGAAAAGCCGCAGGTATAGGCAAACAGGTTGAGCACGCGCTTGCCCTGAGCGTGCTGCTGAACCCAGCGCCTGCCGTAACGCATGTCGAGAAACAGCCCATTGTTCTGCTTGAGGCCCAGATCGAGCTTGTAGCGCAACCCGTTTTCGCTGATCAGCCATTCATTGAGCGGTTCGCCCAGCAGTTGCTGCATTCGGCTATCAGGCAGGTAGCGGTGCTGCAAAAGCAAGGTGTGTGCCCCGCTCGCCCTCCATGCCGATTCTTCAGTCAGCGCCGACAACATCCGCAGCAGCCCGTCGAGGTCATCCGCAGTGGGCTCGCGAAACAGCGAAACCAGCACCACACCTTGCAGCCAGTCCACGGTGACGTGTTCCAGCCCGGCCCAGCAACGCCCCCGCCCATGGAACAAACGGCGGGTTTCATCAGGAACAGGCGTCATCGCCTGGGTCAGGTGCTGCTTGAGTGTCGCAAGAGCATCGGGGTGCATAAATCACGTCAACTAGATAAAAGGCGCGCGCATTCTAAACGTGATGCGCCGGGGCCGCAGGCGTTCGAGGGTGGCGCATGCGGGCGTCGGGATCGCCAAGACCTATGCAAGACGTCGACAAAGTTGTCGGTTTAGACTGCCTGCTCGGTGCAATGACCGCACCACTGAAGCTCTTAAGGACAGCAATCGATGGACACCACCGCAGGTCGAAATTTCGAGGCATTGCGCCGGGTCGCCCCCGCTGCGTTGGCCATCATCCCCGTGAGCCTACTGTTCGGCATTCTGGCAAGCCGCTCGGATTGGAGCCCGCTCGAGATCGCGCTGATTGGCTTGCTGGGGTTCACTGGCAGCGGTCAGTTTGCGGTCCTGCCATTGGCAGACTCGGGTGCGGGCTTCGTCACCATGCTTTTGCTCACCGCCTCGATCAACAGCCGATACCTGCCCATCGCCTATGTGTCCGCCTCACGTCTGCCGCAGCGGCTGGGACCACGCGCGCTGCTCGCTCATATGCTAGGGGACGAGGCCTATGCCACAGAAACAGACCGGGACTCGTGGATGGCGCTGGCGACCATCCGCGCAAGTCTGTTCATCACCTGGGTAATCGCCGGCGTGGCAGGTGCTCTATTGGGGAGCTTGATACCGGCTAGCTGGCTCGATGCAGATCTCAATCTGGGCTTCCCTGCGAGCGTGGTGCTGATGTTCCTCTCGATCAGCCAGCTGCGAGCACGACTACCTCTACTCAGCTCAAAAAGACTGCCCCTGCTATTGGCGGTCCTGCTGTGCGGCCTGTCAGCCGTGCTGCTGATCCTGGTACTCGGCCCGCTGTATTTCTGGATTCCCAGTGTGCTCATAGCCACACTCGTGCTCTCGCGGGTGCGTCCATGAACACGTCGATGCTAATGGCGATTGGAGCGCTCTTTGTCACCAGCTGCCTTGTACGGATACTGCCGGTATTCATCACGCTCGATCTGAGTGACGCCGCCCGACGCCTTCTTGAGCGCGTACTGCCGACCGCTGTGTTCATCAACTTTGCGGTGTACATCCTGTATAGCGAGGCCACCAAAGCACCGCTGGCCGCTACCGCTGCACTGATACTCGTGACGGGCATAGCTGTAGCGACGCGTCTGGGTCTGATCATCTCTGCGGTGCTGGGTAGTGCCTGCTATTACCTAACGCGAGGCTGGCTAGTCGGGTAGCAGAAGGTCAAGTCGGGCCAATTGATTTCGCAGGTCGGCGGGTCTTTGGCGAGGCCTTGCGTCCGGCGGACTTGCGCTTTTTCCAGGGCGCGCCACGGGTGGCAGTTGCGGCGGGGCCAGTAATGGTCATGCGGACGTCCTTGCACCGCTCCACTTGTTTGCTCATCCAGGCCGATTGCTTGGTGACGAACTCATCGAGGCTCATCTCGCCGCTTTGCACCATATCCAGTGCCTGCTCCCAGATCGCCGTGGTGCCCGGGTCGGCGATGGCCCGCGGGACTGCGTCGATCAAGCTGAAGGCTGCAGGCGCCGCCGCCAGGGTCTTGCCCTGCTTGGTCAGGTATCCGCGGTCGAGCAGCCCCTGGATGATCCCGGCACGTGTCGCTTCGGTGCCGATGCCCGTGGTGTCCTTGAGTTTCTGCTTCAGCTTCGGATCGTCCACCAGCTTGGCGACGTTCTTCATGGCCTTGATCAGATCGCCTTCGGTGAAGGGCTTTGGCGGTTGCGTCCAGAGATCCTTCATCATCATGTCGCGGATCGGGCACTGCTGCCCCTGACGCAGCGATGGCAGCCTTTGAGGCGGGGCCGCTTCGCGCCCGCGACCTGCTGCGATCGCTTCGGGCATGGCACGCTTCCAGCCAGGCTCGATGATCTGCTTGCCGACCGCGCGTAACGCCTCGCCGGCACAATCGAAGTCCGCCTGAGTCCGATCATATTCGTGGTTCGGCAGGAACTGCGCGAGATAGCGCGCGCGGATCAGTGTGTAGACCGCTCGCGGTTTGCCGGACAATCGATCCAGCGCCCGCGCCGCAGCGGTGGGAATGATGCCGTGGTGAGCGCTCACCTTGGCATCGTTCCAGGCGCGCGACTTGCGACTGGACTCCAGGTGGCTTTTGAGTTCGGCCAGCCCTGCGTCGGCCTGGATCAGAGCCGCGAGAATCGCCGGCGCCTCGCTGTGCTGACTCAACGGCAGGTAGCCGCAATCGCTGCGTGGATAGGTGATCAGCTTGTGGGTCTCATAGAGCGACTGGGCGATATCCAGCGTTTCCTGAGCGCCAAGCCCCAGCTTTTTCGAGCAGATTTCCTGCAATGTTCCGAGATCGAAGGGCAACGGCGGCGCCTCACGCACGCGCTCGGTCTTGAGCTTTTGCAGCTCTGCGCTGCCGACGGCGCGCATGGCATCAGACGCCCGTAGCGCCACGCGTTGATCGAGGCAGCGACCCTGATCGTCACAGTGCTCATAAGGTGCCCGCCACTGCGCGATGAAGGGAATGGGATCGTCCGCCAGCAGCTGCACCTCGATGGTCCAGAACGGTAGCGGCACGAAGTCGGCAATGCTGCGATCACGGTCCACCACCAGCCGCAGCGTCGGCGTCTGCACTCGCCCCACCGGCAGCACGCCCTGATACCCGGACTGGCGCCCAAGCAAGGTGAACAGCCGGCTCATGTTCATGCCGATCAACCAGTCTGCCCGCGACCGGCCCAGGGCCGACTGGTAGAGGTTGAAGGTATCGGCACCTGCGCGCAGCCCACAGAGCGCCTTGCGAATCGATGCATCGTCCAGAGCCGAAAGCCACAGCCGCTGGATCGGCCCACGGTAACGGCAGTGCTCAACCAACTCGCGGGCGATCATCTCGCCTTCGCGATCGGCGTCAGTGGCGATTACCAGCTCGCTCGCCTCCCCCAGCAGGCGCTTGACTGCCTTGTACTGACCCGCAGTCTTGGGCTTGACCAGCATCTTCCAGCGTTCGGGAACGATGGGCAGATCCGCCAGCACCCAGCGCTTGTAACGCGCGTCGTAGCTGTCGGGCGGAGCGGTTTCCAGCAGATGGCCGATGCACCAGGTGACCGTGACGTCAGGACCAAGCCAGCACCCATCGCCGCGCCGCGTGGCGCCAAGCACCTGGGCAATGTCTTTGGCCTGTGATGGTTTTTCGCAGAGAAACAGCCGCATCGGGAGGTCACTGAGATGGTTTTCGATGCTGAGTAGCATGCGCAGCCATGGGCTGACAGGCAAGATTTATCTGTATGGATATACAGATATAGCCAAAAATCTGAATTGCTTTCGAATAGTCTTCGGCGACGTCTGCTTTCGCCCCTGCCCTTGTGCCGCAGCTGGGGCCAGTCACCTGCAGGGCTCGTTCAAAAAGCGACTTGAAGCAGCAACGCGGACGCGGCTACGGCCGCGATCAGCCCGAATCCCCGTTGCAGCAGCCGGCCATCGAGGCGAGCCGAAACAGTACGCCCGGCGAACATGCCGCATATGGCACCGGCCGAAAACGGCAGGGCGACTGCCCATTGAATGTTTCCGGTCAACGCGGCTGACGTCACACCGCTGACCGATACAAGGCCGATGACGGCCAACGATGTAGCGGCAATCGAGCGCATCGGCAGA
Organism: Stutzerimonas stutzeri; assembly: GCF_024448895.1. Classification (GTDB taxonomy): domain Bacteria; phylum Pseudomonadota; class Gammaproteobacteria; order Pseudomonadales; family Pseudomonadaceae; genus Stutzerimonas; species Stutzerimonas stutzeri_Q. Next base: position 52,175 of record NZ_JAMOIC010000004.1, on the reverse strand, counting down.
TCGCTGAAGCGGTTCAGCGCCGGAACCAGAACAAACCCGCCACCGACACCCAGCAAGCCGGACAGGAAGCCCGCCAGGGTGCCCGACGCCGCCACTGTCGCAGCACAGCGGGACGTCCAATGGAAACGGCCGGTGTCGGGGTTCAGCCGACAGGGAACCGCCCTTGGCGTCGAATCATCGGTCGGTGGGCGCCTGAATGCCCTGAACGCGACCCAGAACATCACCAGTGCAAACACGACGGCGAGCGCGTCGTGCGCGACCCGCCCAGCCACCCAGACCCCGACGGGCGCGAGCAGGACCCCGCAACTGGCCATCAGCGCTGCTGCCTTGTAACGGACAATGCCATCCCTGAGCCCGATCAGAGCGCCGACCCATGCAGCCAGACCCACCGCCATCAGGCCGATAGGCGCGGCCTGATGCAGCTCCAGCCCCACCACGAAGATCAGCAGCGGTACGGTGAGGATGCCGCCGCCTGCACCGGTTAGCGCGAGGACGACGCCCACCAACAGCCCCAGCCCGATCTCTATCATCACTGGCAGTGCTCCAGATCAGACGCCCTGGCTTCGCGAATACGGTTGCAACCGATCACTGCGGCTGTTCCGACAAGCGCGTCTGCACCTCATACAGTGCCATCCCCGCCAGCATCGCAAGGACGAAAATCAGCGGCTCGCTTCGACCGCTCAAGAGCGACGCTAATGCCGGTCCCGGACAATAACCGGCCAGCCCCCAACCCACACCGAACGCCAGGCTTCCTAAAACGAGACGGCGATCTATCCGGGTGGCAGTCGGCAAGCGCATGAGGTCGCCGAGCACCGCCCGGGACCGCCTGGACGCGAAGTAGAACCCAATACTAGCGACGAGGATGGCGCCACCCATGACGAACGCGAGCGAGGGGTCCCACATTCCGGCCAGATCAAGGAAGGCAATCACCTTCGATGGGTCGGTCATGCCTGACAGAATCAGGCCAAGACCGAAAATCAGCCCCGCTACGAATGCGCTCAGCAATTTCATCGCAGCTCCTCAGCCCAGCAAATGGCGGATGACAAACACGGTGAGAAAGCCACTGGCCATGAACGCGACAGTCGCAACCAGCGAGCGCGGGGATCGGCGTGACAACCCACAGACGCCATGTCCGCTCGTACAACCGGAGCCATATCGCGTGCCAATGCCAACCAACAATCCGGCCGCGATAAGGGTCAAGGTGCTTGCACCCATCTCAATGTCTGGCAGCTCGTACACCGCCTCAAACAGAATCGGTGCAATGACCAGCCCCGCGATGAATGAAACACGCCAGAACACATCCCCGCGCTCCGGTCTCAGCAAACCGCCCACCACACCGCTGATACCCGCGATGCGCCCGTTCAAAAGGATGAACATGGTCGCCGCAAGACCGATCAGCGCGCCCCCGGTGAACGAGGACCATGGTGTGAAGCTTGCCCAGTCAATGGTCATTTCATTGGCTCCTCGCTGTCGGGATGCTGGCAGTAAAGCCGGTAAAGCACCTGCATGACTTCCATCGCTTGATGACTGGCGATGCTGTAGTGGACCTGCTTGCCTTCGCGCCGGGTGCTGACCAAGCCGTTTTGGCGCAAAACCGTGAGCTGTTGAGACAGGGTCGGCTGCTCGATACCCGTCGCATTGGCGAGGTCGCCTACGCAGTATTCGCCCTGGGTCAGCTGGCACAGCAAGAGCAGGCGGTCAGGGTTGCTCAGCACCTTCAATAGCGCGCAGGCATCCGTAGCGCTGCGTCGGAGCGTTTCTATATCCAGATCTGCCATGGAATGCAGGTTCTTCAAATGGGTCGTGGAATTTGACAATATGCTTTATCTATATATATTTCAATATATCGTTATAGGACAAGTTAGGAATACGTGCAGGCTCGCCCGGGATCTTCACCTCACGACGCCTGCTAAGTGATAGCGCGAAAAACGGGAAATGAAAGGAACTGCCCGTGACCGGGAAACGGTTTTCGTCCTTGAAGTCGTGTGTCGTGGTTCGGCAACACGGCTCGACACGATTGGCGCTTCGCTGGCGTTTCTGTGCGGCCTGGTTGCCTGACGTGTGGCGAGATCGATGAGGAACAACATGCGCTGCTCGGTGCGCCTGAGCAGGCACTGCAGAACACCCACCACAGACGAGATCATCATGATATTTCGCCAGCTATTCGAGCCCCTGTCCTCTACCTATACCTACTTGCTCGGGTGCGAGGACACCTGCCAGGCCGTCCTCATCGACCCGGTCATTTCAGCGACGGACCGCGACCTGGCCGAGCTGTCCAAGCTGGGTTTGAAGCTGGCATTTACACTGGACACCCATATACATGCCGACCACATTACCGCTGCGCTTGAGTTGAGGAAGAAGACAGGCTGTCGTATCGCGGGGCCAGCGATCGACAAACTGCCCTGCACCGACATTGGCATCGAGGAAGGCGTGCCCTTCACCGTCGGCAGCCTCAACTTCACACCGATCCATACCCCCGGACATACCGACGGGCACTTTGCCTATCTGCTCGGGGATCGCCTGTTCAGCGGTGATGCCTTGCTCATCGACGGCTGCGGCAGGACCGATTTTCAGAATGGCAGCGCCGACGATCTCTTTCACAGCGTCAGAAACAAGCTCTTCGCCCTGCCAGACGACACTCTGGTCTACCCCGGGCATGACTACAGCGGCCGCCGAGTCTCGACCATCGCGCAGGAAAAGCAACGCAACCCTCGTCTAGGCGAAGCGATAACCCAGGAGCGTTTCAAAGAAATCATGGCGGGACTGAACCTGCCCTACCCCAAATTCATTGACCATGCTGTGCCCGGGAATCGCCAATGTGGCGTGTGCCCGGCAGACCTGACGGACAATCTCCGTCGCTATTGCGAACAGGTTGAGCACAGTCCCCAGGGCTGAGCCACGGTCATGCGTATGGATCGCGTCGGATGCGGAATTTCCTAGCGAGTCACCATGCCGGACGGGCCCAGGCGGCGCCATCAAACGTCCATTTCGCTCCATGAGGTACTGAACATGCAAAACACTGATCGCCCCCGTTTTCGTGTGAGCGCAGATCGCCAATCGGCAGTCCGCCGCGTTCGCTATGTTGAAACCAATCGGCCTGAGAACCAGAACTGCACGATTTGCCAGCTGGATGAAGAAAACCCATCACAGGTCGAACATGAATTGACGAAGTCGCCCGAAAGCATCGGCACGTAGACCGCCGGGTTCACGCCACACATCCCGGAAGATCCGCCGGCAACCGGATCGACGTGTTTTTGTGAGTACTTGACCAACATAACCTGCTACGACGGAGTTACGTTGTTCGACGAACCCGCCCACACAGCGCCTCCCCGAGGAAAAAGGACGCGCTAAAAAGAAGTGGATGAGTGAACGAGCCGATGCCCTCCCTCATCGTCGCTAGCAGTAGGCACATGATCAATTCCTGACGCTGCGCCCCCTTCCCTCATCCTCGAGCGGGCCCAAAACCCGCTAATCCGTGTCCGGTTGCTCCGCCCTTGGCTCGAACCTCTGCGTCCGACTGGGTTCAGTTAAAGAACAGGAGGGCTACAGCGATGGCAACGGCGGACTGGGCCTGAACGCACAAAGCGTGCTGTGCCACGCGCGGAACGAGGAGACAATCTTTTGCAAAAGCACCCGGGACGCCAGGAGCCTCATGCAGACGAGCGACCGACCTGTTGCAACAGACAAAGCACAATCAAAGGCTTCGACATCGATTTTTATGACGGCTCGAACACTGAGCTCATCGACCAAATCATCTCGTCGAGCGGGCGCGCGTTCAGCTATATCGTCACCCCTAACGTCAACCATGTGGTCCGGCTCGAAGATGACCGCGACCTTCGTCGCGCCTACGCCAATGCCAGCCACAGGATCTGCGACAGCCAGGTATTGAAGGGCCTGATGAAGCTGCTGCGCACACCCGTACCCGAGGTCATCCCCGGTAGCAACCTGACCGGGGAGCTCATGGACATCGCCGAGGCGAAGGCGTGGCGGGTGACGGTGATTGGCAGCGGTGTCTCGGAGATGCGAACGATGCGTCGGCTGTACCCGAACGTAACCTTCTTTCATCACAACCCGCCCATGGGCTTCTTCGCCCATCCGCCCGAGGTTCAGGCGTGCCTGGACTTCGTCGTCGATCACCCTGCCGAACTCGTGGTGCTTGCCGTGGGTTGCCCGCGTCAGGAAATTCTGGGGCAATTGATTCAAGCGGACGGTCGAGCCCAAGGCGTAGGCCTCTGCGTCGGTGCCTCCATCGACTTCCTCTCCGGCAAGGTCAGGCGAGCGCCGAAATGGATGCAGCATATGTCGCTCGAATGGTTGCACCGTATGTGTACCGAACCGCGGCGTCTGGCCAAACGCTACGCCAATGATGCGGTACGCATGATCCCCATCGTTTACCGGCAGTTACGGTGATGGCACGAGCGCCATCCCTATGGCTGAACCAGGCGTTTCATACACCGTGCGCGGCGACAGCGACCGCGCCTTTTCCGTGTTTGTTCCGCCACTACCACGGCAGCCCTTCCCCGCTGTACGCATAAAATCCACCGCTCGCCTCCGGCCCCAGACCATCGATGACTCGCAACAGATCCCTTGCTGCATCGGCGGCTGGACGGCCGATCTCGGCGCCGCGGAAAGGCTGTGAAAGTCGTGAGTTGACCGTGCCAGGATGCAATGCCAGCAGCACGGCGTTCGGCTGGCTGCGGCGAACCTCGATGGACGCGGTCTTGATCAGCATGTTCAGCGCAGCTTTAGAGGCTCGGTAGCTGTACCAGCCGCCGAGGCGGTTGTCGCCGATGCTGCCGACCTTGGCCGAAAGCATGGCCAGCACGCCCCGCTGGCGGTCGAGCAGCCCGCAGAAATGCCGCAGCACCAGCGCCGGGCCGAAGGTGTTCACTTGAAAGGTCTCAAGCAGTTGCTGATGATCGAGATCGGCAAGGCGCTTTTCCGGCATGAACTGATCGCCATGCAGCACTCCGGCGGCGTTGAAGATAAGGTGGAACGGTCCCTGCCCGGCCACCTCCGCCGCAGCCTGCTCGATGCTGGCAGGGTCGGCGAGATCCAACGCTGGAACTGTCCCGCGACCCAGCTCGGTAACCGAGGCGCAACGCGAGTCTGCACGCAAACTTTCGACCAGCGCGGCGCCGATGCCGCCGGAAGCGCCGATAACCAGCACGCGATATCCATCGGGAAAGGAGTTCATCTGCATCCTGATTGCCTCCGGCCGGGTTGGGGCCTGATTGAATGAAGTGGTCCGAATATCTGGCCGAGTGGTTAGCCCGGTTTGTCGGACTGCACGCCGGCGCGCCACCGCTCGATATGCTGTGCCAGCAGATCGGCAATCGGCAGGCAGGCACCAAGGCGGTAGAGATTCCAGTAATGACCTTCCAGCGTGCGGTTGACCAGAAGCGTGCCAGACGCAGGCTGAAGGCTGCCAAGCGCGGACATAGCCAGCGGAAAGAGCTCCACCAGCTGCTGATGGAGTGAAGTTGCGCGGAAGTCCCACTGCGCGCCCGGCTGCAACAACGGATGAAGAAGCTGGTGTATGCGCCTGTACAACCCGTGCGGCGGTGCGCTGCCCGGCTGGCGTCCACCCAGGGCCTGGAATGCCGGCTCCAGCGCCTCGCTGGAGGGGCCGCGCAGGGCGTCGAACATCTGCACGTAAGCCCTCAGCAATCTGGGCGGTAGGGGCACGACGCTGCCAAAGTCGTAGACGATCAATTCTCCTGTCTCGGTCCAGGCCAGGTTGCCAGGATGCGGGTCCGCATGCAGAACGCCCATCCCCAACGCCTGCTCGACGAGCCATGCGCACAGCGTTTCGGCCAAACGCTCACGCACCTCAAGCGGCGCCTGCTCGACCTCCCCCATCGAACGCCCGGGCACCTCCTCCAGTACCAGCACGCCCGCGCGGCACAATTCAGGTACCGCGAAGGGGATCTGCACATCCGGCCAATCAGCGAAATGCTGTGCGAATCGCTCGATGTTTTGCCGCTCGGCCTCGTAGTCCAGTTCCTGATCGATGGCGCGCTGCAGCTCCAGATAAACCGATTCGAGTCGCGCCGAGGGCGTTCCGAATAATCTCCCCAACGGCATCAGCCGGCGCAGTTGCCGCAAATCCGCATCGCAGATTGCGCGTATGCCCGGGTACTGAATTTTCATGATCAGCGCCCGCCCCTGCCGATCGCGTGCACGATGCACCTGGCCCAACGAGGCCGCCGCGGCGGGCTGTCGCTCGATCGACTCGAACAACTCATACAGACGACCGTCGTAAAGCCGTTGCAGGTGGGCTTCAAGCGAGGCGAATGGCAGCGAGGGCACTTGGTTCTGCAGTCGCGCCAAGGCTGCACTGATGGGCGCCGGCAACACGTCCTGCCATTGCGAAGCCTGCTGTCCCAGCTTCAGAACAGGGCCTTTCATCTGCCCAAGCGTGTCACCGAGCAATGCGCCGATGGGCTCCCAATCGACACGCGACCTGCCGGGCGTGATGCGCTGCACCAGCAGACTGCCTGCAATGCGAGCGCCGGTTCCGCCCAGATGAAGGAACCGGCCCAGCGCCGACGCTGATGGCCGCGAGAATCGAGACATGCAGGGCATCCGTAGCAGGTAAAGGCCGATCATGGAGCAGCCTGCGCAACGATCCAAGCGCGAAGGGTTGCAAGCTGTTGCGCCCCGGCGCAATGCGCACTTTCGCTGCTATGGCCGGAACGCTTGAATTATCTGTACGCGAGCTCGGCATCAAGCTCAAACGCGCTCCTCACGGGCCTCACGCAAATGGGCACTGCGGAACGAGACGACAAAAGGTGAGTCGGATCAATAGACTGCGCCTCTCCGATGTCGCCTACCGGAAGCACGTAATAACTGCACGATTTGCATCCATCCGGTGATCATTCGAAGAGGTTTTTGCCCGAGCCGCCCAGTCGGCGCTTTACGGGCGAGTTCCGCCGCGTCGAGCCTGGTTTACGGCCGCGTTGGGCAGGAACCACAAACGCAGCAGCTTCCGGAGTGAAGCCTGCGTAAGGAGTACGGAATGACCGATTCAATTGATCTTTCCTTCAACCCGGATGACGACCCTCCCCGTATTTCCACCGGCAGTGAAGGCCTGGACGATATCCTCGGCGGCGGCCTCGACCCCAACCGCATGTACCTCTATGAAGGCAGCCCCGGCGCCGGCAAGACCACCATCGCCATGCAGTTCTTGCTCGAGGGCGTCCGCCAGGGCGAGCGTGTGCTCTACGTAACCCTTTCGGAAACCAAGAACGAGCTGGAACTGGTGGCCAAGCGGCACGGCTGGTCGCTCGAAGGCATCGACGTTTTCGAGTTGGTCACGCCCGAAGCCAGCCTCGACCCTGAACTCGAACTGACCGTCCTGCACCCTGCCGAGATGGAACTGAGCGAAACGACTCAACAAGTATTCGACCGTGTCACGCAGACGAACCCGACCCGGGTGATTTTCGACAGCCTGTCCGAAATGCGACTGCTGGCTCAGAGCCCGTTGCGCTATCGGCGCCAGGTATTGGCGCTCAAGCACTTCTTCACCACGCGCCGCTGCACCGTGATCCTGCTCGATGACCAGACCTCCGAACTGGGCGACCTGCAGCTGCACTCGATCTCACACGGCGTGGTGATGCTGGAGCAGTTGGCCATTGATTACGGCGCCGAACGCAGACGCCTGCGGGTCGTGAAGATGCGCGGCATTCAGTTTCGCGGCGGCTATCACGACTTCGTCATCCGCAAAGGCGGTTTGCAGATCTATCCCCGCCTGATCGCGGCGGAGCACCATTCGAATTACATCGGCGAACCTGCATCTTCCGGTAACGCCGCCCTGGACACCATGCTCGGCGGCGGTCTGGAGCGTGGCACCAACGCCCTGTTCGTCGGCGCTGCCGGCGTCGGGAAGTCTTCGCTGGCCCTGAGCTTCGCGGTCGCGGCCTGCAAGCGCGGTGAACAGGTCTCCTTTTTCGTCTTTGACGAGAACATTGGGACTTTAATGGCTCGTGGACGCTCCCTGGGTCTCGACGTAGAGCCATGGATTAATAAGGGCCTGCTGCATCTGCAGCAGGTCGATCCGGCTGAGCTGTCGCCTGGTGAATTCACCGCCGCCGTACGTCGCAGCGTTGAAGATCAAGGCTCAAGGCTGGTTATCCTGGACAGCCTGAACGGCTACCTGCACGCCATGCCGGACGGCCGCTTCCTGATCCTGCAGATGCACGAACTGCTGAGCTATCTGGGGCAGAAAGGTGTGATTAGCATTATGATCCTGGCCCAGCATGGTCTGGTCGGTCCGATGGATACGCCAATCGATATCAGCTACCTCAGTGATGCGGTTATCATGCTGCGCTACTTCGAGCACGCCGGTATCGTTCGCAGAGCCCTGTCGGTGGTGAAGAAGCGCAGCGGCCGGCACGAAAACACCGTTCGCGAGTACCGGCTCAGCACAACCGGCGTCAAGGTCGGGCCACCGCTGAGTCACTTCAGTGGAATTCTCTCGGGCACACCGGAATACACCGGTGATGCGACTCAGCTACTGACAGACGAGCATGACGACGCCCACTAAGCCAGAACACCCGATAATCGTCGTCTACGCCCCCATTGGCCGGGATGGCCCGGCCACAGCCGAACTGCTGCGCCGCAGCGGTATGGACGCGGTGGTCTGCCATGGTGTCGATGAGGTTCTGCAGCGAGCCGAAACCGATGCTGCGGCAGTGTTCATCGCCGAGGAAGGCCTCTTCGGCCATGACCTCAAATCACTCTCCGACTGGGTGGATCGTCAGCCCACCTGGTCGGATTTCCCTTTCGTGGTACTCACCAGCAAACACCAGCAGCCCGCCGTCGCCGCCTGGCGCCAGCGTATGGTTGCCGCGCTGCGTAACGTTTCGCTGCTCGAACGCCCGGTGCAAAGCATCACCCTGACCAGCGCCGTGCAGGCAGCCGTGCGGGGCCGTTTGCGCCAGTACGAGGTGCGCGCACTGATCGAGGCGCGCGAACAAGCCTCGCAGGAACTGGAAGCGCTGGTCGTCGAGCGCACCAGCGAGCTGGAGAAGACCAACCTTGAGTTGCGCACGCAAATGGTAGAGCGCGCGCATATCGAAGAAACCCTGCGCCAGACTCAGAAGATCGAGGCCATCGGGCAGCTCACCGGCGGCATCGCCCACGATTTCAACAACCTCCTGATGGTGATTTCCGGCGGGCTCGACATGCTTGATCGTCGCGCCGATCCCGAGCGTCGCAAGCGCCTGATGGACGGCATGCGGCAGGCCGCTCAGCGCGGCTCGGCGCTAACCCGCCAGCTGCTGGCATTCTCCCGGCGCCAATCGCTGGCGCCCGAGCCTGTCGACCTTGCTCAACGCATCACCCAGATGCGCGAATTGCTGGACCGCAGCCTGCGCGGCGACGTCCATGTGAAGCAGGAATTTGCGCCTGATCTCTGGCCAGTCGAGGTGGACCCGGGCGAGCTGGAACTGGTGATTCTCAACCTGGCGGTGAACGCGCGCGATGCCATGCCCGAAGGCGGCAACATTCTGCTGCAAGCCCGCAACGCGCCGGACGAGCTGGTGCTAGGCCGCCGCGGGGACTTCGTCCGCCTGGCGGTGATCGATACCGGCACCGGGATTCCCGATGAGGTGCGCAATCGGGTGTTCGACCCCTTCTTCACGACCAAGGAGATTGGCAAGGGATCAGGACTTGGCTTGGCTCAGGTCTATGGTTTCGCACGGCAGTCCGGGGGTACGGTCTGGATTGACTCCGAATGCGGCTACGGCACCAGCGTGGTCATGCTGCTGCCACGCTCGGCCGATCTGCCGAGCCCGGTCAAGGATCAGCTGCCGATCGATGAGGCCGTCAACGTCTCTGCCGGCAATGTGCTGCTGGTCGATGACGACGAGGAAGTTGCCGCTCTGGTGGCCGAAATGCTGGAGCATCTGGGTTACGAGGTGACCAGCGCCGCCAGTGCCGCCGCCGCGCTGGGCGCGTTGGCCAATGGCCGCGGGATCGACATCGTCTTCTCCGACGTGATGATGCCCGGCGGCATGAACGGGCTAGAGCTGGCGCGTGAAATCCGTACGCGCAACTTTGAAGTGCCGGTGCTGCTCACCAGCGGCTATGCCGAAGCAGTGAAGCATTCCGCCGAGGCCGAAGGTGTGCAGATTCTTGCCAAACCGTATCGACTCGAAGAGCTCGCCGCCGCGCTGAAGACAGCGCTGGAACACATCGAAGCCTGACCTCTGGCCGCCCGTTCAACCCGCCATGCATTAGAACTTCGGGCGGGTACGACCGTCGAAACGCCATCTTCGTGCGAGCAGCGTTCAGCTGCTGCGAACTTTCGCATCGCGCTCGTTTGCGCCCATCACAAGGACCCGATCGATGCCCCTTCGGCAAAACAGCTATCGCCTACCCTCCCCGCCACGACCCGACTCCCGCACGCCACTCGCCGCTGCCGTGGCTTGCCTGCTGCTGGCGACTGCCATGCTGCCAGCCCACGCAGATGATGCGGCCGTGGCCAAACGCGACGCAGAAAACAAGCGCTGGAGTGAACAACTGATCTCCCAGCCAAAGGACAACCCGCCCGCCCTGGACGCGAAGTACAACCACATCATCACCTTCGGCCAGTCGCTGGCGTCCGCGGCCGAAGGATGGCCTGCGCTGTCGAAGGAGCCTGGCTACGACAACCTCATGTTGGGTGACGCGACACGCTCGGCGACGTTCAGCGGTGATCGATTCGTGCCGGTGGGCGGCCCCGAGTTCAAGCCGTTGCGCGCGGTGGTTCAGTTCAAGCGCGACCCTAAGGTCCTGCTCGACGGGGATGCCGTGGCACAGCTCGAAGCCCAGGCTCAGGAAGAAGGTGAATCGGTCGAGGTCGGCGCGCTGAACATGGCCCGCCGGCTTTATCTGGAGAACAAAGGCATCAAGGCCGATCCTCAACATCTGTTCGTCGCGAGCAACGCCGCCACTTCAGGGCGCTCCATTGCCCAGCTAGCAAAAGTGGGCGGCACCAACGAATATCGACGCGTTGTGCAGGCCGTCGATCAAGCCCACCAAGCTGCTCGATCTGAAAATGCGAGTTACAGCTTCAGCGCCCTTTTCTGGCTGCAGGGCGAATATGACTACGCTGAGGTACAAGGCGGCATCAATGACAAGGCGAACTACAAGAAGATGCTGCGTCAGCTGCGTGACGACCTGTACGCCGACACCGCCAAAGCGATCGGCCAGAAACAGATGCCGGCGTTTATCAGCTATCAGACCGACGCCAAGTCATCGGTGATCAACGGCAGCCTGGATATCGGCATGGCCCAGTGGGAACTGGCAAAGGAGGAATCCAGCTGGTACCTCGCCGGCCCGGTCTACCCATACGTCGACAAAGGGACGCACCTGTCAGCCAACGGTTACCGCTGGTTCGGCCAGATGCTCGGCAAGGTGTACAACCAGGTCGTGGTAGAGCGTCGCGGCTGGCAGCCGCTGTCACCTCGTCGCGCCACGGTTGAAGGTCGGGAGATCCTGATGGACTTCCATGTGCCGCACCCGCCTCTGGCCTTTAGCGAGCCCTACCTCGGACACAAGACGCAGATGATCGAGAACTACGGCTTTGTCGTCACCGACGATCAGGGCAAGGTGCCGGTCGAATCCATCAAGGTGGTTGCCGATACAGTGGTGCGCCTGGTGGTTGGCCAGGATCTGGTCGGCACTCCGACCATTCGCTACGCCAGCCATGAAGTAGGCGGCGCCGGCGAACTGCATGACAGCGACCCGACCGTTGCGGACGCGAACTACGAATACCTGCCCGAAGAAGGCATGACGGAGGACGCCAATATCGAAGCGCTGGTGGGTAAACCCTATCCTTTGCAGAACTGGAGCATTGCCTTCGAATTGCAGGCTGCTGAGGGCCACGACTCGGCACGTTGAGCGCAGCGCCAAGCGGTGGCGCAGGCGTACAGCGCCGCAGCGGACTGCCGTTCGGATCACCCTTTCACCACAGCATCGGCCGATGCGCGCCAGGTTGCGCGCTGGGCGCCGGTATCTGGAGGGCGTGTATGCCTGGCCCCGATCAGCGCCCGGCTGAAGCTGAATTAACAAAAGACATCCAGGCGAGAAGCCGGATAATGGACGGCCACATCGTGTTGTTCTGGTAATCCCGCATGGAAATCAAGGTTAATTTTCTCGACAACCTCAGGCTCGAAGCCAAATTCGACGATTTCACGGTGGTTGCCGACCAGCCGATTCGCTACAAGGGCGACGGTTCGGCGCCGGGCCCGTTCGATTACTTTCTCGCTTCGTCTGCGCTCTGTGCGGCGTACTTCGTAAAGCTCTACTGCAACACCCGGAACATTCCGACCGACAACATTCGCCTGTCGCAAAACAACATCGTCGACCCCGAAAACCGCTACAAGCAGACCTTCAAGATTCAGGTCGAGCTGCCAGCGGACATCTCCGCGAAGGATCGCCAGGGCATCCTGCGCTCCATCGAGCGCTGTACGGTGAAGAAGGCGGTGCAGACCGGGCCGGATTTCGTTATCGAGGAAGTAGAGAACCTGGATGCGGACGCTCAGGCATTGCTGATGCCCATGGCCGAGTCCGGAGAAGGTACCCGCGTACTCGGCAAGGACCTGCCGCTGGAGCAGACCATCGCCAACATGTCCGGCATTCTGGCCGAGCTGGGCATGAAGATCGAAATCGCCTCATGGCGCAATATCGTGCCCAACGTATGGTCGCTGCATATCCGCGATGCGCAGTCGCCGATGTGCTTCACCAACGGCAAGGGCGCGACCAAAGAGGCCGCGCTGGCCTCGGCGCTGGGCGAGTTCATCGAGCGGCTCAACTGCAACTTCTTCTATAACGATCAATTCTGGGGCGAGGAGATCGCCGACGCCGAGTTCGTGCATTACCCGAACGAGCGCTGGTTCAAGCCGGGCCGCAAGGATGCGCTGCCGGCCGGCATTCTCGATGAGTATTGCCTGGCGATATACAACCCTGATGGCGAGCTGTACGGCTCGCATCTGATCGACACCAATTCCGGCAATGAGCAGCGCGGAATCTGCTCACTGCCCTACGTGCGCCAGTCGGATGGAGAGGTGATCTACTTCCCATCCAACCTGATTGAAAACCTGTTCCTCAGCAACGGCATGAGCGCCGGCAATACCCTGGCCGAAGCGCAGGTGCAGTGCCTGTCGGAGATCTTCGAGCGCGCGGTGAAACGCGAGATTCTCGAAGGTGAAATCGCACTGCCCGATGTGCCGCAAGAGGTGCTGGCGAAATACCCCGGCATCCTCGCCGGCATCCAGGGCCTCGAAGAGCAGGGCTTCCCGGTACTTGTGAAGGATGCGTCCTTGGGCGGTAAATACCCGGTGATGTGCGTCACCCTGATGAATCCACGCACCGGCGGTGTGTTTGCCTCCTTCGGCGCGCACCCGAGCTTCGAAGTGGCGCTGGAGCGCAGCCTGACCGAGCTGCTGCAGGGCCGCAGCTTCGAAGGTTTGAACGACCTGCCTCAGCCGACCTTCGAAAGCCAGGCCGTGATGGAGCCCAACAATTTCGTCGAGCACTTCATCGATTCCAGCGGTGTGGTGTCCTGGCGTTTCTTTAGCGCCAAGGCAGACCACGCATTCGTCGAGTGGGACTTTTCCAGCCAGGGCGAAAGCTCGAATGCCGAGGAAGCGGCCACGCTGTTCGGCATTCTCGAAGGCATGGGCAAGGAAGCGTACATGGCGGTGTACGACGACCTGGGCGCCACCGCGTGCCGCATTCTGGTGCCGGGTTATTCCGAAGTGTATCCAGTTGAAGACCTGATCTGGGATAACACCAACAAGGCGCTGTTTTTCCGCGACGACATCCTCAACCTGCACAGCCTGGACGACGACAGCCTGCAGGCGATGCTCGAGCGCCTGGAAGAAAGCGAGCTGGATGACTACACCGACATTCCCACCCTGATCGGTATCGAGCTTGACGACAACACGCCTTGGGGCAAGCTCACCATTCTCGAACTCAAGCTGCTGATCCACCTCGCTCTGCAGCAGTTCGAGGAGGCGAAAGAGCTGGTCGAAACCTTCCTGCAGTACAACGACAACACTGTCGAGCGCGGCCTGTTCTACCAGGCGCTGAACGTGGTGCTTGAAGTCCAGCTGGATGCCGAACTGGACATGCAGCACTACGAGACCAATTTCCGACGCATGTTTGGCGACGCGCGAATGGATGCAGCAATTGGCTCGGTATACGGCAGCGTGCGCTTCTACGGTCTGACGACCACCAGCATGAAGTTGGAAGGACTCGACCGACACCAGCGGCTGATCGATAGCTATAAGAAGCTGCACGCGGCACGCGCCAGGGCGGCTTCCCTATCGCGCTGAGATTGCTGGGGAGCCTTTGTGCTGTTTGATCAGCGTGCTGGCAATCCCCTCGCTTGAGCTACGACCCTGCTGTGTGGGACTGGCCAAGGGTGTTCTCGGCAGCCCGATTAGGCGCCGGCTTCCACAGGTGTTGTGAAAGTACCAGCCACGAGATCAGGCGATGCTGCGCAGGCGCGCCATGTCCTTGACCGGTGAGGCGCCGAACAGCCGGCTGTACTCGCGGCTGAATTGCGAAGGGCTTTCGTAGCCGACCCGGTATCCCGCCGCCGAAACTTCCAGCCCTTCAGCCATCAACAGGCGGCGGGCCTCCTGCAACCGCAGTTGCTTCTGGTACTGAAGCGGGCTCATGGCCGTCAGCGCCTTGAATCGATGATGCAAGCTGGAAGCGCTCAGATTAACCCGGCGCGCCAGGTCATCGATGCGCAGCGGCTCGACATAATTGTGATTGAGCCACTCGATGGCGCGGTTGACCCGGTGCGACTGGCTGCCTTGCAGCGCCACATCCTGCAGATGCCTGCCCTGAGGCCCGCGGAGTACGCGATAGAAGATCTCGCGCAGGGCCAGCGGTGCCAGTACGGGAATATCCTCTGGTTCACCCAGTAGCCTGACCAGCCGCAAAGTGGCATCCAGCAACGGCGCGTCGATGCGATCCAGATAAAGGCCGCGTCCGGCAGGTTCGGAGCTGGGGCTTGCCGGTTCAGCTTCGCTGACCAGCGCGGCGATCAGCGACGGATCGATGTCCAGCCGGATGCAGATATAGGGTTCGTCACTGGAGGCGCGGATTACGCAGCCGGCCACCGGCAGCGTCACCGACACGACCAGGTAATGAAGCGGGTCGTAGCAGTAAAGCTCATCGGCCAGACGCACTTCCTTACCACCCTGCACGATGATGCACATCGCCGGCTTATGCAGCCCGTAAGTCATTTCACCCGGTTTCTCGCATCGGATCAGATGCAACAGATCGATAGCGGTGGGATGCATGCCGTCGCCGCTGACGAAACCCTCCACCAGACGGGCCAGTTCGGCGCGCTGGAGGCTGGTGTCATCGGCCGGTGGATTGATGAAGGAGTTCATGGCCGGCCCTTGAGAAAAACGAAGCACTTAGCTTAGCAGCTCAGCTGCGAATCGCTGTTGCGGGCGTTTGATCGTCATGATCGATCGTTGCCGATATCGAAAGCCTCCTTCAGGCCGATATCGTCGCTCAGTGAATCGCACAAACAAAAGCGCCGGCACAAGGACGGCGCTTTTCACATCGGGGTCGATCAGCTGCGAGCGCGCTCGGCGTCACGCAGTGCCTTGACCTGATCATGGTTGCGCTGCACACCCTGGAGCTGGCGTTCGACAACGCTGCGAACGTCCATCGGCAGGTCCTTTTCCAGCGCCTTACGGTAGCTCTTGAGTGCCACGTCTTCGCCACGCTCGCACTCGTTAAGGATAGCTTCGTCATCCTTGCCGGTGATCATCGACTTGAGGTCGACCCAACGACGATGCATGTCGGCCGCTACGCTGGTGGAGGTCTCTGGATCACCACCGAGGGTGCGCACCAGTTGCTGCAGTTCGGCAGAGGCCGTTGCGCAATCCTGGGCACGCTGAGTCATGGTGGTTTTCAGTTGCGGGTTCTTGAGGTCTTCAGCGCATTCGCGAAAGCCTTTCTCACCGTCTTTGCTGGTTTCGATAAGGTCGTTGAGTACGGAAATGGTGTCTTTGTTATCCATTGAATAATTCTCCTACGGGCTTGATGAACGGCCGGAAAGAACACGGCCAACCTGTTAAGTCGACTGTACTCATTCGAGAAAGGTTCAGCCTGGCCTGCCGAGCGGAGCGCCGTCCACGCCTGAGAAATGGCACATGCCGTGTGCTGGAGACGCTGACGTTTTCGGGCTGAGCCCCCGCCGCTACGCGCTACCCGAAGAGCCAGCGCCAGTGCCAAAACGCAACGCGGCTAATCACCCTGTCGCCGCGAACGACAAAGGCCGTCCAAGCAGATAGCCCTGCGCCTTGCCGACCTGCAGCTCGCGGAGGATTTCCAGCTCCGCCTCGGTTTCCACGCATTCGGCGACGATCTTGCTGCCGGTTTCGTGACCGAAGCGGATCAGTGCCGATGCCAGTGCACGGCAGTCGCCGTTTCTGTCGATGCCACGGATAAGGCTTCCGTCGAGCTTGATGACGTCGGGCTTGAGCTGAAGAATATGACGAAAGCTCGCGTAGCCTGCCCCGGCATCGTCCACTGCCAGCGCAAGCCCTTTGCCTCGTAACGGCGCCAGGGCTTCATTGACTGTCTGGTAATCGGTCACCGAGGCGTGTTCCGTCACCTCGAGCATCAGGCGATTCAACGGCTGTTTGTCGAGCAGCCGCTGCACCGCGCCCGTCAGCATGGTTTCCGGCGAAACATTGACGGACAGGTACGCGTCCCCGATATGAGCCAAGCCCTTCAGCGCTTCCTCGATCAGGCCCATCTCCAGCTCGCACTGCAGCCCGACCCGCGCCGCTTCACCGAACCAGAGGTCGGGGCTGCGCTGCGGATCGGGCTGGAAGCGCGCCAGGGCCTCATAGCCCACGATTCGGTTATGCACCACATCAACGATGGGCTGATACACAACTTGATAGAGGTGGTCGCTCAGCACGCTGCGAATCCTGCGCACGATCACCTCCTGATCGCGTTCTCGCCTGGCCTGAGTCTCAAGCAGACGTCCGGAAAACTCGGCGAATACCCGAAGCGTATCGAGGTCACGGTCGTTCAACGTCTGGTCAGGGCACGAGCTCAGACAGCAGAGCGTTCCGTAAAGCTGACCATCGCTGAAACGAATCGGGGCACACCGATATAGGCACCGATGGACAGGGACGCGGTGATCGGCAAGGCAACGGCGCTCGGCAATTGGCTGGTGTCGGGAATCAGCTGCGGAAGCCGGCCGTCCAACACCCGCTCGCAGTAGGTGTCGCACAAGGGATCGGAATCTCCGGCACAGATCGCCATCGACTGGTTATTGCCGTCTACGTATCGAAACACGCGCAGCCCATCGGCGAACTCGGCGACGAAGGCCACGTCCATTCCCAGGTGCACACGAACGGAGTGCAGCGCTTCGCAAAGCATGTCCGCGACCGATTGCCCGCGCATCTCGATGTCGACCAGTGCCAATACCGGGTCGCCAAGGTAACCAACAGTTCCCGGACTGAGCCGAATGTTGTCGTGCATCCAAACCTCCAAAACCGCCTGCTGCGCCGAAGCCCGCAACCGCGATGTATAGGTAATAGCCGTCGCCGGCACCTCCAGCAGCTAATTTTTTACAGCGTAGACGACCTCGTTCGTTGGGATTGGCCAATAGAACTCAACCCGCATCGGCATGCTGCCAAACCTGCCGCCAAGGAGCCGCAGCCCGTGGATCGAATGGAAGTCATGTACTGTTCACCAAGTCTGCACAGACGGAAACCACGTCTCCGCGTACGCGCGTTATCGCCCGGCGCAGATGGATTCGTCCTGGCTGCGGAACGCCTTTCTGAGCGACTGGGGTGATTTGAGCGGCAGCCCTTCGGTTGTGCGTGACAAGCTCCGTCGGCACACCAACCTCGGTTGCCGGTAAAATGTGACCAATCGTTTCGCACAGATTATTGTCCGACGTTAAGCGCCACGGGCCTTGGCCAGCTGCGCAGCCCAGTCGTCCCGCTTTTGAGCCTCGCAAAGAATGCCGCAATACCTAGCCCCCGTTCCCCGTTGGGAACCCCATGAACGCCCTTCGATGCCCGGATCGCCAGCGATCCTGGTGCATTCGATGCGGCTGCGTATCGCCTATGCCTGCGTTGCGGTGCTGGTAGGTATCACCGGCGGACTGGGCAATGCGTTGTTCATCGCCAACCTGCCGAGCATTCAGGGCGATCTGGGTCTGACGCCATCGCAGGGCGCGTGGCTGCCGGCGGCCTATTTCATGGTCAACGTGTCGGCCAACCTGTTGGTGATCAAGGTTCGTCAGCAGTACGGGCTGCGCCGGTTCGCCGAGATCGGGCTAACGGTTTATGCACTGCTGAGCATCGCCCACGTGTTCGTCGAAGGCTGGGAAATGGCGGTCTTCGTGCGCGCGGCCAGCGGCCTGGCGGCAGCGACCACCACCTCGCTCGGCCTGTTCTACATGCTGCAGGCATTCGGCAAGGTGGGATTGCCCAAAGGGGTGATCTTCGGCTTCGGGATCTCGCAACTGGGCACGCCACTGGCCTGGTTAATGTCACCTGCGCTGCTGGACATGGGCGAATGGCACCGCCTCTACGTATTCGAAAGCGGGCTGGCGCTCTGCTCGCTGGCTGCCGTGGTGGTGCTCAAACTGCCGCTGGGCGAGCGCATCAAGGTGTTCGAACCACTGGACTTTGTCACCTTTGCCCTGATGGCGCCGGCGCTTGCGCTGATTGCTGCGGTTCTGGCCCAGGGCCGGATCCTCTGGTGGACCGAGCAGCCCTGGCTGGGCTACGCGCTGATTGCCTCGCTGTTGCTGATGTGTGCCGTCTTCATGATCGAGCACCACCGCCGCAACCCCCTGCTGCACACCCGCTGGCTCGGCACGGGTGAAATGCTGCGCTTCGCCTTTGGCGCGCTCGCACTGCGGCTGCTGCTCTCCGAGCAGACCTACGGTGCGGTCGGGCTGCTACAGACCCTCGGCATGGGCACCGAACAGCTGCAACCGCTGTATGCCGTGATCCTGCTGGGGCTGACGCTGGGTATCACCGCCAGCGCGATGACCTTCAGCCCGGTTACCGCTTTTCCGCAAATTCTGCTGTCGATCGTGCTGATCGCCGTCGCCAGCTTTCTCGATATCGACGCCACCAACCTGACCCGTCCACACGACATGTTCCTCAGCCAGGGCCTGCTCGCCTTCGCCAGCGGCATGTTCCTCGGCCCGCTGCTGCTCACCGGCATCGGCAAGGCGTTGCGCAACGGACCGAACTATCTGGTGACCTTCATCGTCCTGTTCACCATGACCCAGAGCCTTGGCGGCCTTGCCGCGCCGGCACTGTTCGGCACCTTTCAGGTGGTGCGTGAGAAATACCACTCCAGCCACCTGACAGAGCAGATCGTGTCAGGCGACCCACGGGTGGCCGGACGTCTGCAAGCGCAGAACCTGGCCCTGGCGCCGCGCCAGAACGACCCGCAGCTGCGGCAGGCACAAAGCGCGGCGCAGCTGAGTCAGGTCGTCACTCGTGAAGCCAACGTGCTGGCCTTTAACGATATATTCCGGCTGATCGGCATGCTTTCCATCGGCGTGTTCGGCTGGACGCTCTATCACACCCTGCGCATTGCGCGGCAGAACAGGAACGCCTCGTCTCCATGAGCGAACGCACAAATCCCGAGGATCAGGAAACACGCCAGCCGGCCCTACCCGCAGAGCCCCAGGCAGCTGCCACCGATGCAGGCCCGACGCCGGACGATCCGCCAAAAACCATCAAACCCAGCCGCCGCTCGGTGATGCTCATGGTGCTGGTAGCGCTGATCGGCACGCTGGCTATTCTCTATGCCTGGCAACTCTGGCCCTTCAGCGGCCGCGTGGCGGTTACCGAAAACGCCTATGTCCGCGGGCAGATCACGGTGCTTGCGCCTCAGGTCAACGGCTACGTGACCGAAGTTCTGGTGCAGGACTTCGAGCGCGTCACCCAGGGCCAACCGCTGGTGCGCATCGACGACCGCCAATACCGCCAGATGGTCGAGCAGCGCCGAGCCGAGCTCGCCGCGCGGCGTTTCGAACTGGACAACCTGAAGCAGACGCTTGCGTCCAACCGGGCGACGCTGGCCTCGCGCCGTGCCGAGCTTTCAGCGGCTGAGGCAGAGCTGCAGCGCGTGCGCAGCGATGAAAAACGCGTCAACGAGCTGGCCGAACGTGGCTCGGTGTCGATCCGCGAGCGCGACCAGATCCGCGCCACTGCAGGCGCCGATGCAGCCCAGGTACAACAGGCGCGCGCCGCCATCGCCATTGCCGAGCAGACGCTGAAAGCCAGCGAGGTTTCGCGTGGTGGGTTACAGGCGCAGGTTGAAATCGCCGAGGCGACGCTGAAACGCGCGCAGATCGATCTGGATAACACCGTCATCCACGCCCCGCGCGACGGTCAGGTCAGCGAGGTCACCGTGCGTCAGGGGCAATACGTGGCGGCTGGCTCGCAGCTGCTCTATCTCGTACCGGATCAGCTCTGGGTGATCGCCAATTACAAGGAAACCCAGACCTTTGCCATGCGTCCCGGCCAACGTGTGGAAATCGAGGTCGATGCACTGGACGACGCGCACCTGACCGGCCGCGTGGAGCGACTGGCCCCCGCAACAGGGTCGGAATTCAGCGTGCTGCGTCCGGACAACGCTACCGGCAACTTCACCAAGGTGGTTCAGCGTGTGCCGGTGCGCATCTCCATCGACCCCGATCAACCTCTCGCCAAACGGCTGCGGCCCGGCCTTTCAGTCGTCACCCATGTGGATACCGCAGGCGCAGCGAATGCCGAGCCCGAGACGGCGGACGAGCGACCATGAAAGGACGATTCAAATGGCTGCCCGGACTGGCTCCAGCTCTGCTGCTGACCGCCCTGGCAGGCTGCATGCCGGCGCGGCAGCCTGCCCCACCCGAAGCGGACGTGGCCCCGCCTGCTCAGTGGCGCGACGCCGAACGCCGTGAAACTGCTATCTCTGCCACTTGGTGGAGGGCCTTCGACGATCCGCAGCTGACAGCACTGGTCGAAGCTGCGCTGGCGAACAATACCGATGTATTGAGCGCGGCCTCACGCGTCGAGCAGGCCCGCGAGCAGATCCAGCAGTCGCGCGCTGCCCTGCTGCCATCAATCGATGCGGCGCTGGGCGCACAGCGTACGCGAGAGCTGAGCGTGCTGGGCATCACGCATAACACGTCCGTTCAGCCATCGCTGCAGGTGTCCTACGAAGTGGATCTCTGGGGCCGGTTGCGGCGACTGCGCGAAACGGCCGAGCTGCAATATCGTGCCACCGAGGCCGAGCGCGATGCGGTGCACCTGGCTGTTGCCAGCACTACCGCGCGTGCGTACATGTCCCTGCTTTCGCTGGATCAGCAGCTGGCCGTCACCCGTGAAACCGTTGAGTCGCGGCAGCAGGCGCTACGCGTCGCCGAGGACAGAGCCAAGCTTGGTTACACCTCGCAGCTGGAATTGAGCCAGGCGCAGTCCGAATACGAAGCCGCCGCCGAGCTGCTGCCGCAGTTGCAACAGGCGATCCGTGAACAGGAAAATGCATTACGCCTGCTTACCGGCCGCCTGCCGGGAGTGATCGAGCGCGGCGCTGGTTTGCTGTCGATCGAGCCGCCCCCGGTCCCGGGGTTACTGCCGTCGACGCTACTACGCCGTCGGCCTGATATTCAGCAGGCCGAACTGTTGCTGGCCGCCAGCGACCTGAACATCCAGGCCCAGCGCGACCGCTTTTTGCCTCAGGTTCAGCTGTCCGCCAGCCTCGGCCGGCTGTTCGTCAATTCGCTGGACTATGACCCGGTGCGGGTCTGGGATCTGGGAGCCAGCGTGCTGGCGCCGATCTTCAATGCCGGTCGGCTGGAATCGGGTGTGAACATCGCCGTCGCGCAGCGCAACCAGGCGGCCTTCGCATATCGCGCGACGGCTTTGCAGGCATTCAATGAGGTGGAAAACAGCCTCTCGGCCGTCGGCAATCTGCGCCAGCAGCTCGAACGCGTCGCGGCCCGTCGCACCGTGCTGGAGCGCTCGCTGACCTATGCAGAAGACCGCTACCGAGCCGGTTACTCGTCCTATCTGGAAACCCTGGATGCACAACGCAACCTGTTCAACACCGAGCTGGCAGCGGTTCAGTTGCGCGAAAGCCAGCTCAATGCGCTGATCAGTCTGTATCAGGTACTCGGTGGAGGTTGGCTTAGCGAGCCGTGAAGGCCCGCTGGCAGACACCTCACCCGGCGTTGAAGGAGCCCGTGAACACGCTGGAAACCGGCGCGGTGATAGGCGCCGGACGCCCAAGCAGATAACCCTGCGCCTTGTTGACCTTGAGCTCACGCAGCACCGCCAGCTCCGCTTCGGTCTCGATACACTCGGCGACCACCTTACTGCCCGTCTCTTCAGCAAAACGGACCAATGCAGCCGCCAGGGCACGGCTCTCGATGCTCGAATCGATATTGCGGATCAGGCTGCCATCGAGCTTGATGACATCCGGCTTGAGCTTGAGGATGTGGCGAAAGCTGGCGTAACCAGCGCCGGCATCATCCACCGCCAGACGCAATCCCTGCTTGCGCAGCGGCTCCAGCGCGTCGGCAATGAGTCCGTAGTCACCAATGGACACGTGTTCGGTGACCTCCAGAAGCAGGCGCTCGAGCGGCTGCCCGGCGAGCGCACCGCAAAGCGCGCCGTCGAGCACCGTGCCCGGCGAGACGTTTAGCGACAGATAGGCCTCCTCCGGCAGGAAGACCAACCCTTTGAGGGCTTCGTCGATCAGGGCGATTTCCAACTCGGATTGCAGACCTATGGCCGCGGCTTCGGCAAACCAGGCGTCCGGGCCACGCTCCGGTTTAGCGCTGAATCGCGCCAGCGCTTCGTAGCCGACGACCCGGTTCTCAAGCAGATGCACGATGGGCTGATACACCACCGAATAGGCCCGCTGCTCAAGCACCGAGCGGATGCGCGTCAGCATCTCGGCATAGCGCAGTTCACTGAGCGCATGACGTTCCAGCAGTCTGCCGGCGAAATCGGCGAACAGCCGCAACGTATTCAGATCCCGTTCGTTGAGGCTGTTGTCTGGTGTGGTGCTGAAGCAACAGAAGGTGCCGTAGAGTCGTCCATCGCTGAAGCGCAGCGGAACGCTGAGGTGCGCGCCGACCGGCAGGGCCATGGTTACCGGCATGGCCAGCGCTTCCGGCAAGGACGCTGCATCCTGGATCAGCTCCGGCAGGCGGCCGTCGAGCACGCGCTGACAATAACTGTCTTCAAGGGGATCGCAGGCCCCGACCGCCAGCTGCAAAGGTACGAAGTTGCCATCGAGGTATCTGAACACCCGGCTTCCGCCCCTGAACTCGCTGATGAACGCCACATCCATTCCCAAATGCGCGCGCACCGCATGCAGGGTCTCAGCGAGCATCTCGCTCAATGAAAGATTGGCGTTTTCCAAGCGAAGCAGGATCGACACTGGATCGTCGACCACCGCAAACCGATCGACCAGATTCTGCTGAATGTCATCAGACATGGAGTCCCTCCCTCACCAGTGACCCCTACCCTGCTGTGATGGACACAACTGATAGCGAGTCTGGAACCGCACCTTTTCCAGGCGCGGCTTCTGAACATTTGCCCAGATACTACTGATACAAATAACCATGCTGGGGTTTCGGCGACGACCGGCTCTACCCCGTCCCGTTGGCTGCAGCGCTCTATGGCGGGCATTCTGAACCGGCTGGCCGCGCCTGGCGGGTGCGCACGGCAGCTTTGGCCGTCCGGCACGGAATTGGGTCAGAGCCGTGCACGCCTTTAGTCACAAGTGCCCCTAAAGCGGAACGACTGCAGCCCGAGAGGCGCTGATTACCTGAGCTCAGCTGCCAGTGACCAGGCCGAGCCGCCCCTTAGCGGCTCCCACTCAACTGGCGCGCCGAAGTGTCGTCATCAGCACATCCACCGCAAGGAAGAGAAACAAGCTGACACCTAGCACCGGCAGGCACATGCCGAATACCAACGCGACGGCGCCCGTCGCCCAGCGCTCGCGCGGCGAGAGCCCACGCAGCGCTTCGACCAGTCCCGGCCGGATGGCTCGACCCTGCGCGCGGCGTCGCCACCACATCAGGTAACCCATGGCCACCAGGGCCGCCAGGCCAAGCGCGGTCACTGCAAGCAGCAGCTGATTGGCCAGACCGAACAGTGAGCCCATGTGCGCATCGATGCCCCAGCGCGTTAGCTTGGCTGCAATCGGGAAGGTCGCGAAATCGGTGCGATCGGTGATGTGCAGCGTGCGCGGATCGACGGCCACGGCATCCACCTGGGTGGGCCAGCTGCGGTCGATTTCAGTCACCGTCCAGGCGCGATCCGGTCCGGCGGCCGGCATGATCTCTACCTTGCTGGCGTCTATCCCGTTCTCCCGCGCGGCGCTGAGTACCGCATCGAACATCATTGGATCAGCCGACCCGGCATGCGGCATTGCCATACCGGTGTGATGGCCATGCTCGCCTGCCGGCGCAGCTACCTCTCCATCCAGCGCAGTGGACACGCTTGGCGTAGACATGCCCAGCGCAGCCCGTGCGACACCGATGTTGTCGCCTGCCCAGCGCGACCATGTCAGGCCGGTCGCAGAGAAGAACAGCAGCCCGATCAGCAGGAACAGCCCAAGCGTGGCATGCCAGCGTCTCACCCCTTTCGAGCGCGCCGCCCCAACGCTGCGTTGCCGCCGGATGTACCACAACGCAAAGCCACCCAGCGCCGCGACCCACAGCCAGGACGCGGCCAGCTCACTGTATATCCGGCCCGGTTCGCCGAGCAGCAGGCTACGGTGGAACTGATCGAGCCAGGTGCGCAGCGGAAGCACGCCACTGGTCCCATACACCAGCAGATTGCCGCGGACCTCGGCAGTGCTCGGATCAATGAACACCGCTCGGCTCTCTGACTCACCCAGCGTCGGTGCCTTGAACATCACACGGGTGGTGTATCCGGCCCCTGGTGCCGGTCGGACCGCCGAAAGCGTCGCCGATTCACCAATATGGGCCTGCGCAATCTCGATCTGTCGGGCCAACGGTTGCGGCGTTCCGGTGCTGTCGGTGTAGAGCTGCTCGGCGTAGAGGCGGTCTTCGAGTTGCGGTGTCAACGCATAGACCAGGCCGCTCAACGCAGCGACGAAAATGAAAGGGCCTACCAGCAGCCCAACGTACAGATGCAGACGAATCAACAACGCCAGCAGCGGGTGCCGCGTGCGGGAAACCATGGATAGCCCCTCGTGGTGGGCGCCAGCGGTACTTGAAGTCATGACTACTTACTCGATCGAAATGGCTGCAGCTTCTCTGTAGGTGCCAGCTTGCTGGCGATCAATGACGCTGTAGTGGGTCGGGATCGCGAGCAAGCTCGCTCCTACAAAGGCGGGACCGTATTTTTTGCTCTGCCGGCCGGGACGTAGGCCTGCAGCAAGGCCAGCGACCAGCAACGGCACGCATACGCGACCGTCGATGGCTACCGGGCAGATCAGGGGTTATCGATCAGGCGAGCGGGGAGGCGCGGGGATTGAGTGCGGGCCAACGGTAACGCGGTGACAGCAGAGGCGCAGTCGCCGTGGGCAGACTGCCGAGCCGCATCAGATGCGGCGGATGCAGCACCGGCGAGCCGGTCGTGATCGCAGCCAGCGATGCCGATCCCGCCGCGCAGCAGCAAGGCATCCCCTGATGATGACTGGGCTTGGGCTCAGATTCATCGACGTGAGCGTGCTGGACGTGCCCGTGCCCGGTGTGATGCTGGCTCACACTGGCACTGGCCATCGCGCAGTGTTTACCCGAACCCGCCTGCATGTGCGCAGCCATCAGCGGCATCGCGAACAGATGCAGCAGGACGGCGAAAGCCGCTATCCAGATAGGCGCATGACGGGGGCGACGCATGACGGGCAAGCTCCAGCAGAAGCGAAAAGAGCCAGGCGCGTTGAGCGCTGACTGCAGCGAGTTTACCTCGTTGACTTGGCTTTGCTGCGTTTGGCCGGCTTTTCCGGCTCGGTCTCAGCGCTCGCGGCGCCCTTCAGGGTTACCCAGGTTGGCGCATGGTCGCTGGCATGCTCCTGATCACGCACCCAGCGGTCAACGCCGGCATCGATCAACCGTGGCGCCAGATCGGCGCTAAGCAAGAGATGATCGATCCGCAGGCCGGAGTTCTTCTGCCAGTGCTGGCGAAAGTAATCCCAGAAGGTATAGATGCGCTCGTCCGGGTATTTAGCCCGCAAAGCATCGGTCCAGCCCTGCGCCAGCAGCCGGTCGAAGCATTCGCGGCTTTCCGGCTGCAGCAGTGCGTCCTTCTTCCAGGAGCGCGGGTTGTAGATGTCTTCGTCAGTGGGAATAACGTTGTAGTCGCCGGCCAGCACCACCGGGTGGCCGCTGGCGAACAACCCGGCGGCGTGCTCGATGAAGCGCTCGAACCAGCTCAGTTTGTAATCGAACTTCGGCCCCGGCTGCGGGTTGCCGTTGGGCAGATAGAGGCAGGCGACGATCACGCCATGGGCCGCCGCTTCCAGATAACGGCTGTGGGTATCGTCCGGATCGCCCGGCAGACCGCGGCGGATCTCCAGCGGATCATCTCCCTTCGCCAGAATCGCCACGCCATTCCACGATTTCTGCCCCTGCCAGATAGCGCCGTAACCGGCGGCGCGGATGTCATCAATGGGGAAGTCGGCGTCCTGCGCCTTGAGCTCTTGCAGGCACACCACGTCCGGCTGCTCGCGCTCTAGCCATTCAAGCAGGTTGGTGCGGCGTGCACGGATACCGTTGATGTTGTAGGTGGCGATTTTCAGGGAGTCCACAAGCGCGTCTCTCAAAGGCAGTTTTATGACCTTAGCTGTGACAGCGCGCGCCGGCATCCATATCCAGAGGCGATGATCGTAATCAGACCATTTCTGCCGGGAAGCGCAGGATGAACTCCGTTCCCTTGGCATCGCTGCGAACGCTCACCTCGCCGCCATGCAGTTGCATGATTGAACGCACGATAGCCAGTCCCAGCCCGCCAGTATCGCCCGGCTCGGCGCGCGATGGGTCGCAGCGGTAGAAGCGATCGAACAGCCGCGGCAGATGCTCGGGCGGGATCGGAGGTCCTAGATTGATCACGCTGACCGACCGCCAGCCATCCTCTGAGCCACTGACGATGCGCACCGTGCTGTCACTAACGCCGTAGCGCAGCGCATTGGCCAGCAGGTTCGCCAGCGCCCGGCGAATCATCTCAGGATCACCGAACAGCTCACCCTCGGTTTCATCGAGCAGCTGAATGCCGCGCTCTTCGGCGACGCCTTCGAAGTAGTCGCACAGCTGCTCGACCAGTGCCGGCAATGCAAAGCGCTGTCGCTCGATGGCCGCCGGCTGCTCGGCACGGGCGAGGAACAACATGCTGTCGATCATCCGCGCCAGGCGTTCATACTCCTCCTGATTGGACACCAGCAGCGCGTGATAGGCCTCGGCATCGCGATCCTTGTGCAAAAGCTGCTGGGTCTGCCCCATGAGATTGCCCAGCGGCGTACGCATCTCGTGGGCAAGGTCTTCGCTGAAGCGTGACAGCCGCGCGAAGCCCTGTTCCAACCGATTGAGCATCTGGTTCAACGCGGCACGCAGCGGTTCCAGTTCGCTCGGCATCGCTGATTCGTCCAAGCGGAGGTGCAGATGCTGCACGTCGATCGCCAGGGCCTGACGCGTCAAGTGACGCACCGGACGCAACGCGCGCCGGCTGATCAGCCAGCCAAGCACTGACGCCAGCAGCGCGCCGAGACTGAGCGCCCACCACAGTTTTACGCGGTAGGCGGCGAGCATCTGCTCACGCTCGGCTAGCAGGCGACCGGCGACCAGTGTCAGACCGGCTTCGCCCGGCAACCGACGCCAGGCCAGCCGCGCTCCGTCAGCATCGGTCAGCGCCGCAGCCTTGCTGGCCGGCAACTTCGGAATGATCAGCCTCTCCGGGTTGATTTCGATCAGCGGGCGCCCCTGAGCGTCGAGCAGCCAGAGCAGGCTGTCGCGATTGCCCAGCATGTTTTCGTACAGCTGAGGTCGTTGGCGGAGCGCCTCGATACTGGTGCTGTCTTCCAGCAGCGCCTGCATACGTTCCAGCCGACCGAGCAGTGCCTGATCGTCACGCCAGCTGATTTCCCGCTCCAGCGAGCGATACAAATACAGTCCGATGGCACCGAGCAGCACTACAGCCACCAGAGCGAAAGCGATGGCCAGGCGCAGGCTGAGCGAGCGCGGCAACAGCCTCACGATGCCGTCTCCAGCACGTAACCCATACCGCGCACGGTGTGGATGAGTTTGAGCGGATAGGGATCGTCGACCTTTGCGCGCAGGCGGCGGATCGCCACGTCGACCACGTTGGTGTCGCTGTCGAAATTCATCTGCCAGACCTGCGAGGCGATCTGCGCGCGGGACA
Source organism: Stutzerimonas stutzeri (assembly GCF_024448895.1). GTDB lineage: Bacteria > Pseudomonadota > Gammaproteobacteria > Pseudomonadales > Pseudomonadaceae > Stutzerimonas > Stutzerimonas stutzeri_Q. The sequence goes on along the minus strand of NZ_JAMOIC010000004.1, from coordinate 23,778 downwards.
GCACCTCGCCCTGGCGACTGAGCAACAGATGCAGCAAGGCGAACTCCTTGTTGGTCAGGCTGATGCGCTCGCCCTGGCGAGTAACGCGGCGGCGCAGCAGGTCCAGGTCCAGATCGGCGACGTGGAAGCGTTCGACTTCGCGCGGCGGCCCGCGGCGCAGCAGGGTGCGTACCCGCGCTAGCAGCTCGGCATAGGAGAACGGTTTGACCAGATAGTCGTCGGCGCCCAACTCCAGCCCGCGCACACGGTCTTCCACTGCATCGCGCGCCGTCAGGAACAGCACCGGCGTGTGCGTCGAACGGTTGCGCACCACCTGCACCAGCTGCCAGCCATCGAGCCCCGGCAGCATGACGTCGAGGATCACGAAATCGAACGGCTCCTCCTCGATCAGGTGTTTGCCGTCGACGCCATTGCGCGCGACCTCCACACGGTAGCCGGACTCCTCCAACCCACGCTTGAGGTAGTCGGCCGTCTTGGCCTCGTCCTCCACCACCAGAATTCGCATCGGATCACCTCGCTGAATGTGCGCCGCAGGTCGTTGAAGAACGTCAGCGAGGCAGCCAGCGCAAGGCGAAAACAGGCGAAAAAGCGCAGTTTACAAGTGGTAAATGAGCATTTTGAGCCTGTTTTCAACGCAGCGATGGCAACGCAGGTAGTTCTTCAACGGCCTGCTAGGTTAGGGAGTCGGCGTCGAAGCGGCCATTACAAAAGCGTAATGCGCAGGCAACGGTTCTGACGGGCAGGCATCGGCACCATGCGCCCCGAAGCTCAGCCATCCAAGGAAACCGATATGCGTACCGCAGCCACACTGTCATTGCTGACGCTGGCATTACTTACCCCGGCCCTAAGCGCCAACGCCGCCACGCCAGCACCGATCGCCCAACAGAACGTATCGCTGGCCCTGGCCGACGGCCTGATCCAGGCCACGCTGGATCAGTGCCACGCGGAAAACCGCACGGCGGTGGTCGCGGTGGTGGATCGCGGCGGCAACCTGGTCGCCCTGCGCCGGGACGACAACGTCGGCCCGCACAACACTCTCGCGGCACAGCGCAAGGCCTACACCGCGCTGTCGAGCAAGACCCCGACCCGCCTGTTCGCCGAACGCGCCGCCGCTACGCCGGACGCCGCCAACCTCAACACGCTGGATGAACTGTTGCTGCTCGGCGGTGGCGTGCCGCTGAAGGTCGGCGACGAGGTAATTGGTGCCATCGGCGTGGCCGGTGCCGGCGGTGCCAAGAACGACGAGGCCTGCGCCATGGCCGCCATCGAAAAACTGCTGCCCTCCTCCCACTGAAGAAAAGGAAAACCCCATGAAAGCACTACGTTCAATCGCTGCCGGCTTGATGCTCAGCGGCCTGTCCGGTCTCACCCTCGCAGCTGGCAACCCGCTCAGTGTGCATGTGCTCAATCTGGAAAACGGCCTGCCGTCACCGGATGTGCGCGTCACACTGGAACAACGTCAGGGTGACACCTGGAAATCACTCAACAGCGGCGAGACCAACGCTCAAGGTCGGGTCACCGCGTTATACCCCGAAGGCAAGGCGCTGGAGAAAGGCACTTACCGCGTCACCTTCATGACTGGCGACTGGTTCGCCACGCAGAAGGCCAGCACCTTTTTCCCCGAAGTTCCAGTGATCTTCGAAGCCGACGGCAGCGTCGAGCACTACCACATCCCGCTGCTGCTGAGCCCCTACGGCTTCTCCATCTACCGCGGCAACTGAGCCGCTCAGCGCACTTCCCAATAGCCCTGTGCGTTGTAGATGTCCTTCAGATAGTCGATGAAGAAACGCACCTTGGCCGGCAGGTAGCGCTGCTGCGGGTACACCGCCTGGATGTCGTAGGCCGGCAGCGCGTACTCGTCAAGTACCGTGACCAGCTCGCCACGCTTGAGCTCGGCCTGGATCTCCCAGGTCGAGCGCCAGCCGATGCCAAGGCCCTGCTTGACCCAGTCGAACAGCAGCTCACCGTCATTGCAGTCCAGATTGCCGGCCACGCGGATCGCCACCTGCCTGCCGTCGCGCAGGAAGGTCCAGCCACGCTGCTGCCCGCCCTGCAGGTTGAAGGCCAGGCAGTTGTGCTGCGTCAGCTCTTCCAATGCCGTCGGCGTGCCATGGCGGGCGAAGTACTCCGGCGAGCCGCATACCACCCGCCTGTTCGGAAACAGCCGCACCGCCACGTAGTTGGGGTCGGTCACCTCGCCGATGCGAATACCCATGTCGTAACCGTGGCGCACCAGGTCGACCACGCTGTCGGTGAAGTTGAACGACAGCTGCAGGTCCGGATAGCGCGCCTGAAACGCAGGCGCATGCGGACCAATATGCCGCCGCCCGAACGCAGCCGGCGCCGACACCACCAGATGCCCGCGCACCGAGGTGCCGTGGTGGCTGATGCTGGCATCGGCTTCCTCGAAGTCCTTGATCAGCCCGCGGGCGCGCTCCAGGTATTGCTCGCCCAGATCAGTCAGCGCCAGCCCGCGCGTGGAGCGGTGCATCAGCTTCACACCTAGATGCCGCTCCAGCGCATCGAGTCGGCGGCCCATGACCACCGGTGTCACGCCTTCCTTCAGCGCAGCGGCAGCGAAACTCCCGCTTTCGGCTACCAGCACGAAGCTTTGCAAGGTTGTGTAGCGATCCATTCGATACTCCTGATATCGACAGAATTGAAGTTTCGGCCAATTCACTCGTTCCGGCCAGCCCTTCATGCTTGGGCCACGTATAAAAACTATCGAGTTACCCGTAGGAGGGAATGACCCATGGCCCGAATGAGAGCAATCGATGCCGCCGTTGCGGTATTGCGCAAGGAAGGCATCGACACCGCCTTCGGCATTCCCGGTGCGGCGATCAATCCGCTGTATTCCGCCCTGCGCGCCGACGGCAGCATCCGTCACATTCTGGCTCGCCACGTCGAAGGCGCCTCGCACATGGCCGAGGGCTACACCCGCACCAAAGCCGGCAACATCGGCGTGTGCATCGGCACCTCGGGCCCGGCCGGTACCGACATGATTACCGGCCTCTACTCCGCCTCGGCCGACTCGATCCCGATCCTCTGCATCACCGGCCAGGCGCCACGTGCGCGGCTGTACAAGGAAGATTTCCAGGCCGTGGACATCGAGTCCATCGCCAAGCCGGTGACCAAGTGGGCCGTGACCGTCCGCGAGCCGGCACTGGTGCCGCGGGTATTCCAGCAAGCCTTTCACGTGATGCGCTCCGGTCGCCCCGGTCCTGTGCTGATCGACTTGCCGTTCGACGTGCAGATGGCTGAGATTGAATTCGACGTCGAGACCTACGAGCCGCTGTCCGCGTACAAGCCGGCAGCGACTCGCAAGCAGATCGAGAAAGCCATCGACATGCTCTGCGCCGCCGAGCGTCCGCTGATCGTGGCGGGCGGCGGGATCTACAACGCCGGTGCCGAAGCGCTGCTGGTGGAGTTCGCCGAGACCGTTGGCGTGCCGGTGATCCCGACGCTGATGGGCTGGGGCGCGATCCCCGATGACCACCCGTTGATGGCCGGCATGTGTGGGTTGCAGACCAGCCACCGTTACGGCAACGCCAACATGCTGGCTTCGGATTTCGTGCTCGGCATCGGCAACCGCTGGGCCAACCGCCACACCGGTTCGGTGGACGTCTACACCAAGGACCGCACCTTCGTGCACGTGGATATTGAACCGACACAGATTGGTCGGGTGTTCTCGCCGGACTTCGGCATCACCTCGGACGCAGGTGCTGCGCTCGAACTGTTCGTTGAAGTCGCCAGGGAGCGCAAGGCAGCGGGCAAGCTGCCGGATCGCACGCCATGGGCGGCAGACTGTCAGGAGCGCAAGCGCACCCTGCTGCGCAAGACGCACTTCGAAACGGTGCCGATGAAGCCACAGCGCGTATACCAGTGCATGAACAACGCCTTCGGCCGTGATGCCTGCTACGTCAGCACCATCGGTTTGTCGCAGATCGCCGCCGCGCAGTTCCTGCACGTGTACAAGCCGCGCCACTGGATCAACTGCGGCCAGGCCGGCCCGCTCGGCTGGACCATTCCGGCAGCGCTCGGCGTGGTCGCGGCGGACCCAACCCGCAAGGTGGTGGCGCTTTCGGGCGACTACGACTTCCAGTTCATGATCGAGGAATTGGCGGTGGGTGCGCAGTTCAAGCTGCCCTACATCCACATCCTGGTGAACAACGCCTACCTCGGCCTGATCCGCCAGGCACAGCGCGGTTTCGAGATGGATTACTGCGTGCAGCTGGGCTTCGAGAACATCAACGCCGACCAAAGCGGCATGGAAGGCTACGGCGTGGATCACGTCGCGGTGGTCGAGGGCCTGGGCTGCAAGGCGATCCGCGTGTTCAAGCAAGAAGACCTGCGCCCGGCCATCGACCAGGCCCAGGCCTGGATGGCCGAGCATCAGGTGCCGGTTGTGATCGAGGTAATCCTCGAGCGGGTGACTAACATCGCCATGGGCACCGAAATCGACGCCATCAACGAATTCGAGCCGCTGGCCGAAGGCCGTGAAGACGCTCCGACTGCGGTCGCGCTGTTGGATTGACGGAAGACGCACCGCCCGTAGGAGCCAGTCTGCTGGCGATCCTAAGCGCCATGCCCGACTGATCGCCAGCAAGCTGGCTCCTACGAAAAGCAGACCCGTAGGGTGGATATCGCGAAGCATATCCACCAAAAACGTAGCACCGACGTACCGAACCGATCCCTACAGATCACAAGGAGATACCTATGCCCCGTTTCGCCGCCAACCTGTCCATGCTGTTTACCGAGATGGATTTCCTCGACCGCTTCGCCGCCGCTGCCGAAGCCGGCTTCAGCGGTGTCGAGTACCTCTTTCCCTACGACTACCCGGCCGAAGAGATCAAGGCACGACTGGACGCCCACAACCTGACCCAGGTGCTCTTCAACCTGCCGGCCGGTGACTGGGCCAACGGCGACCGTGGCATTGCCTGCGACCCGGAACGGATCGAAGAATTTCGCGCCGGCGTCGACCAGGCCATCGCCTACGCCAAGGTGCTGGGCAACACCCAGATCAACTGTCTGGCCGGTATTGCGCCTCGCGGCGCCGACCTTGGCAAGCTGGAAATCACCTTTATAGAGAACCTGCGCTACGCGGCGAAAAAGCTCGAAGCGGAGGGCATCAGGTTGGTCATGGAGATGATCAACACCCGCGACATCCCACGTTTCTTCCTAAACAACACCTCGCATGCGCTGGAAATCCGCGACAAGGTCGGCAGCACCAACTTGTTCCTGCAGTACGACATCTACCACATGCAGATCATGGAAGGAGACCTGGCGCGCACCATCGAAACCAATCTGGCAGCCATCAACCATGTGCAGCTGGCGGACAACCCCGGCCGTAACGAACCCGGCACGGGCGAGATCAACTACCACTTCCTGTTTGAACACCTGGACCACATTGGTTACGAGGGCTGGGTCGGCTGTGAATACAAGCCGGCCACCACCACCGAAGCAGGCCTTGGCTGGCTGAAGAGCCACAACGCCATCTAATAAATAGTCGAAAAACGTAGGCAAGGCAGGCAAGACGAGACCTAGGCGGCCCCGCAAAGAAGACCGAAGAAGCGGACCGGGCTCGCGTGCGAGGTTGGTCTTCCAAATGAGCATTCTGACCGAGGCTGGCCACCCAGGCCGCGCTCAACGAAGTACTGCCAACGCAGGTAGTTTTTTCGGCGACCAGAACGAATTTGAGGAGAATTATCATGGCTAAGATCGGATTTATCGGCACCGGCATCATGGGCCTGCCCATGGCTCAGAACCTTCAGAAAGCCGGACACGAGCTGTTCCTTTCAGCGCATCACGATGCCGCTCCGGCTGCATTGATCGAGGCTGGCGCCGTCTCCCTGGCCAACCCTAAGGAAGTCGCCCAGGAAGCCGAGTTCATCATCATCATGGTGCCGGACACCCCGCAGGTCGAAGACGTGCTGTTCCGTGAGAATGGCATCGCCGAGGGCGTCGGCCCGAACAAGCTGGTGATCGACATGAGCTCGATCTCCCCTAGCGCCACCAAAGCGTTCGCCGAGAAGATCAACGCCACCGGCGCCCGCTACCTCGACGCACCGGTGTCCGGTGGTGAGGTCGGTGCCAAGGCCGCGACGCTGTCGATCATGATCGGCGGCAGCGAGGAGAGCTTCGCCCGTGCCCTGCCGCTGTTCCAGGCCCTGGGCAAGAACATCACCCTGGTCGGTGAGAACGGCGACGGCCAGACGGCCAAGGTCGCGAACCAGATCATCGTGGCGCTGAACATCCAGGCCGTTGGCGAAGCCCTGTTGTTCGCAGCGAAGAACGGCGCCGACCCGGCCCGTGTCCGCGAGGCGTTGATGGGCGGGTTTGCCGGCTCGAAGATTTTGGAAGTGCATGGCGAGCGCATGATCAAGGGCACCTTCGATCCAGGCTTCCGCATCAGCCTGCACCAGAAGGACCTGAATCTCGCCTTGGCTGGTGCTCGCGAGTTGGGCCTGAACCTGCCCAACACCGCCAATGCTCAGCAGGTGTTCAGCACCTGCGCGGCCATCGGCGGCAGCAACTGGGACCACTCGGCGTTGATCAAGGGCCTGGAGCATATGGCCAACTTCTCGATCCGCAAGGACTGAGCACAGAGTTGAGTTGAGCCGCGCCAGCCATCGCTGGACCCAGACAGCAGCGCTGGCTGGCGCTGCGCTCAACGCCACACACTGATGGGTATCGCATGCTCAACCCGTCCTACGGGCGAGCCGCAACACCGCCCCCGTAGGATGGCGTCGAGCTCAGCGATACCCATCACATAACCGCTTCAACGCACCTGAGGTGCACCCCTTTCGATCTGCCCGGCAGAAGGAGTCACGGCCCGACTGCCGGGTGGGTCGAATCCAATTCCATACCTTAGCGCTTGCAATGCCGAGCCCTAAGGTCTGGAATCGGCCCCAGACCTAATAGAGAAGGAGCAGTACATGAGCCTCGACCCGCAAGCCCTGTTGCGCGAGCTGTTCACCGCCGCCATCGATGCTGCTCACCCGCGCCAGGTCCTGGCTGACCATCTGCCCGCGGATCGCAGCGGCCGCGCCATCGTCATCGGCGCCGGCAAGGCGGCAGCAGCCATGGCCGAAGCAATCGAAGCAGTGTGGGAAGGTGAACTCTCCGGGCTGGTGGTAACGCGCTATGGCCACGGTGCCGATTGCCGCAAGATCGAGGTGGTCGAGGCCGCGCATCCGGTGCCGGACGATGCTGGCGAACGCGTCGCCCGCCGCGTGCTGGAAATGGTCAGCAATCTCGCAGAAAGCGACCGGGTGATCTTTCTTCTTTCCGGCGGTGGTTCCTCGCTGCTGGCACTCCCAGCCGAAGGCATCAGCCTCGCCGACAAGCAGGCGATCAACAAAGCGCTGCTGCGCTCCGGCGCCCACATCGGCGAGATGAATTGCGTGCGCAAGCATCTCTCGGCGATCAAGGGTGGCCGTCTGGCCAAGGCTTGCTGGCCGGCGACTGTCTACACCTACGCCATTTCCGACGTTCCGGGTGACGAGGCGACGGTGATCGCCTCCGGCCCGACCGTAGCTGACCCGACCACTTCAGCCGAGGCGCTTGCGATCCTGGCGCGCTACGGCATCGACATCCCTGCGAACGTACGTGCCTGGCTGGAAGACCCGCGCTCAGAAACCGTCAAGCCGAACGATCCCTGCCTGTCACGCAGCCACTTTCAGCTGATCGCCAAGCCGCAGCAATCGCTTGATGCCGCCGCTGATAAAGCCCGCGCAGCGGGCATCACGCCGCTGATCCTCGGTGACCTGGAAGGTGAGTCGCGTGAAGTGGCAAAGGTCCATGGCGGCATCGCCCGGCAGGTGGTGCTTCACGGCCAACCGATCGCCGCGCCTTGCGTGATCCTTTCCGGCGGAGAAACCACGGTGACGGTGCGCGGAAATGGCCGCGGCGGTCGCAATGCCGAGTTTCTCCTGAGCCTGACCGAAAACCTTCAGGGCCTGCCCGGCGTGTACGCGCTGGCTGGCGACACAGACGGCATCGACGGTTCGGAAGACAACGCCGGCGCGCTGATGACGCCGGACAGCCATGCCCGCGCCGCTGCCATGGGGCTCAGTGCAGCCGACGAGCTGGGTAACAACAACGGCTATGGTTACTTCGAAGCCCTCGACGCGCTGCTGATGACCGGCCCGACTCGGACCAACGTCAACGATTTCCGCGCCATCCTGATCCTGCCGCCGTCCCGTTAGGCACGGCGCATCACGAACACAGCCCAAAGAGCCCGCCATGACACCCGATAAGAAGGTCAAGATTCTCGCCACCCTCGGCCCTGCCACCCGCAGCATCGATGATGTGCGCGATCTGGTGGAAAACGGGGTCAACCTGTTCCGCCTGAACTTCAGCCACGGCGAGCATGCTGACCATGCCGAGCGTTTCGGCTGGATTCGTGAGGTGGAGCGCCAGCTGAATCAGCCCATCGGCATCCTCATGGACCTGCAAGGCCCGAAGCTGCGCGTGGGCCGGTTTGCCGAGGGCAAGGTGCTGCTGACGCGCGGGCAGACGCTGCGTCTCGATCTTGATCCGACGCCGGGCGACAGCACCCGGGTCAACCTTCCCCATCCGGAGATCATCGATGCACTGCAGCCCGGCATGAGCCTGCTGGTGGACGATGGCCGGCTGCGTCTGACGGTGGTTGCAAAGCTCGCCAATGCCATCGAGACCCGCATAGTGGCGGGCGGCGAGCTGTCGGATCGCAAGGGCGTCAACGTACCGGAAGCGGTTCTGGAGTTGAGCCCGATGACTGAAAAGGACCGGCGTGACCTGACGTTCGGGCTGGAGCTGGGCGTCGACTGGGTAGCGCTGTCCTTCGTTCAGCGTCCGCAGGACATTCATGAAGCTCGCGAGCTGATCGGTGGGCGTGCCTTTCTCATGGCCAAGATCGAGAAGCCTTCTGCCGTGCAGCATCTGCGCGAGATCGCACGGCTGAGCGACGCGATCATGGTGGCGAGGGGTGATCTGGGCGTCGAGGTGCCGGCCGAAAACGTCCCGAGGATCCAGAAGAACATCGTGCGCACCTGCCGCCAGCTCGGCCGGCCAGTGGTGGTGGCCACGCAAATGCTCGAGTCGATGCGCTTCTCCCCTGCCCCGACTCGCGCCGAGGTGACCGATGTGGCCAATGCGGTAGCCGAAGGCGCTGACGCGGTGATGCTCTCGGCCGAAACTGCCTCGGGCGACTATCCGCTGGAAGCAGTCAGCATGATGAGCAAGATCATCCGCCAGGTGGAGAGCGGGCCGGACTTCCAGGCGCAGCTCGACGTGCACCGACCCAGCGCCGAAGCCACCCTGCCTGATGCCATCAGCTGCGCGATTCGCCGAATCAGCGGCATCCTGCCGATCGCGGTGCTGGTCAACTACACCGAGTCGGGTCGTTCCAGTCTGCGCGCCTCCCGCGAGCGACCGGGCACACCGATCCTCAGCCTCACCCCCAACGTCGCCACGGCGCGTAAGCTGACCCTGGCGTGGGGGGTGTACTCGGTGATCGACGCGCGCATGCACGACATGGAGCAAATCTGCCTAAATGCGCTGGAACTGGCGCGCGCGCAGGGAATGGCCGGTACTGGCGATACGGTGCTGATCACCGCCGGCGTGCCGCTGGGCCAGCCCGGTACGACAAACTCATTGCGCATCGAAACACTCAACTAGCCCCCAACGACGCCTGCGCCGGGAAGCGTCTTTCCCGGCACGGACGCGCTCGCCCTTGAATATGTTCCATGCACCCATTCGCCCAGTATCTGTTGCGCTCGACGCTCAACGGCTTCAGTCAGATCTTCCTGCAACGCCATCGGGGCTGCGGCTTGCTGACCTTGATCGTGATCGGCCTCAACGAGCCTTTTCTGCTCATTGGTGCCCTTGCAGGGCTGCTCGCCGGCACCGCCACGGCATGGTGCTGTGATTACGCGAGAAGTGACATCGAGACCGGTCTTTACGGCTACAACGCAGCATTGCTGGGCCTGTTGATCACCCATCTGCTCGGCTTTTCGTACATAACGCTCTTGATCGCCGCAGCCGTGGGGGCCCTGTCGAGCCTGCCGCAACATTACCTGCTCAGAGGCAGGCGCGAGCGTCATGGCCTTTCAGGTTTCACCCTGCCCTTCGTGCTGCTTGGCTGGCTGATGCTCGCGCTGTCCGCACCTATGGAGCCTACGGGCGACTTGCACTCATCGGCCTACCAACTGGATGGCTGGGGCGCGTTGGAAAGCGTATTGCGGGGGATTGCGCAGATCATTTTGCTGTCGGATCCGTTTGCCGGGCTCTGCCTGTTTGGAGGATTGCTGATGGCCAACCGGCGCGCGGCCTCTTGGGCACTCTGCGGTTCTGCGATGGGCATATATGTGGCGCTGCTCACCGGCGCCGCAGAGGATCATGCGCTGGCGGGGCTAACCGGCTACAACCCGGCGCTTGCCGCGCTGGCGCTAAGCCAGACTCATCGCTCGCCGGTCGCTCCGGCGCTGGGTATCGCGCTGGCGATCATCGGTAGGCTGGCCTTCGAACGGCTCGGCATTGCGCCGCTAACCATGCCTTTCATCCTTGCGTATTGGGCGGTGGCGCTGGCTGCACAAATCAACCAGCGCCAGCGCCTCTGCAACCGACCTTATGATCAGCCTTTGGTTGAACGCGGGTCCTGATCTCTCGGGTAGGTCCGCTCTTCCTCGATCTTGCCGTCGACGGTATGGATCTTCACCGAGGCGGTGCGCAACTTCATGTAGTCACGGGTCTCACTGATGATGTCTTCTTTGGTGGTCGCCTCAAGCAAGGCGCGCTTGTCGCCCTCTTCGCGCAGTACCCAACGGTCCTGGTCGTGCGTGATGTGGTAGTTCTCCATGTCGCCTCCATAAGCTTGTCGATGGTCAGAGCTATAGAACGCACTCGGGCGTAGCGGTTCGATCTGCAACGCTCGGGAAGCGCAGTCCAGAGGGTTACCAGGACCTTTGATGGTTATTTAAACCTTAAAAATCTGGGTGGAATTGACCTTCATGCGTCTGATCGGCCTTGATTCTGGTCAATTCCGGCATGGAACGGATATTGAAGGAGTGAGGTACCTGTCCGAGCCGCTTCACGGAGCGATGCACCAGAGACGGGGCCCTTTCAATAACTGGAGTCCTCCATGCTTTGCGCTGAACAACGTGCCCTGATTACCGCGACCGTCCCGCTGCTCGAAAGCGGTGGCGAAACCCTGACCGATCACTTCTACAAGCTCATGCTGGCCGAATACCCGGAGGTGCGCCCGCTGTTCAACCAGGCGCATCAGGCCAGCGGTGACCAGCCGCGCGCCCTGGCCAATGGCGTGCTGATGTACGCCAAGCACATCGACCGGCTGGATCAGCTCGGCGGGCTGGTTTCGCAAGTCATCAACAAGCATGTGGCCCTGCAGGTACAGCCGGAGCACTACCCCATTGTCGGCTCTTGCCTGCTGCGCGCCATCCGGGAAGTTCTCGGGGAAGAAATCGCCACCGATGAGGTGATCGCCGCATGGGCCGCAGCTTACGAGCAGCTCGCCGGCATCCTCATTGGCAGCGAAGAACAGCTGTACAGCGCAACGGCCCAGGCCCCGGGCGGCTGGCGTGGCGCACGCACGTTCCGGATCGCCCGCAAGGTAGCCGAGAGCGCGGAAATCACCTCGTTCTATCTGGAACCTGAAGACGGTGGCGCGGTGGTAGCGCATGAGCCGGGCCAATACATCGGGCTACAGCTGTGGGTGAATGGCGTAGAGATTCGCCGCAACTACTCACTCTCCGCCGCCAGCAATGGCCGCGACTACCGCATCAGCGTCAAGCGCGAGCCAGGCGGCGTAGCTTCCAATGCGCTTCACGGAATGGCAGAGGGAGAGCGACTGGAGCTGTTCGCGCCTGCCGGTGAGTTCACGCTTCAGCCCAGCGACAAGCCGCTGGTTCTGATTAGCGGTGGCGTGGGCATCACCCCTACGCTGGCGATGCTCGAAGCTGCCATCGCGACCGAGCGGCCGATTCATTTCATCCACTGCGCGCGTAATGCTGACGCCCATGCCTTTCGCGAAGCCATCGATGATCTCGCTGACCGGTATGAGCAGCTGAATCGCTTCTATTGCTACGACGAGCATCAGCAAGGTAGCCCTCAGCCCGACGCCGTTGGCCTGTTGACCGAGGAACGGCTCGACGACTGGCTGCCGGCCGAGCGCGATCTGGATGCCTACTTCTTGGGCCCAAAGCCCTTCATGGCCGCCATCCGCCGTCAACTGCAAGCACTTGGCGTCCCTGCGCATCAGGCTCGCTACGAGTTCTTCGGTCCAGCTTCGGCGCTTGACTAGCCGTTACGGGCTCGCCATCCGCGAGCCCTTTGTTCAACATCGAGGAGCCTCATGAACGCGCAACCACTCGATCCGCAACGGCTGTTGATTCTGGCCAATCTGTCCATGGTGCTCGGCGTACTTCTGCTCGTGCTGGGTATCGCCGGCGCCTACATCTTCGATGCTCACCTTGTACTGGGCGCCATCGTCGCAAGCCACGCGCTGGTGATTCTCGGGCCAACTGGGCTAAAGATCGGCTATGTCATGCGCCTGCTGGCACAACGCCAACTTGCACTGATTGCCTGACCTATCAGCGATTCAATTTATGCGGTAGATATTTGGAAATAACAGCCGTTTCGTTGTACTTGCCATTAGCCATACTTGTTGCAGATGTAAAATAACCACTCGTCCGTCGCTTGTTAAATAGCGGAAACTAGTGGAGCGCTCCTCCGCTCTGAAATTATGAAGGCTGATGAGGTGTGTTCAGCCCGCATGAGTCTGTATCCATCGAGGAGAGTAAGACATGGCGAACAAGAATCCTGGCAACTTCGCAAACGATCGCGAAAAAGCATCCGAAGCAGGCAAGAAGGGCGGCCATAACAGCGGCGGCAACTTTGCCAATGATCGTGAAAAGGCCTCCGAAGCAGGCCGCAAGGGTGGCCAGAACAGCCACGGCGGTGGCCGCACCAGCAATAGCTGATGTGTAGAGGTAATGAAAAGGCGAAGGTTAACCCTTCGCCTTTTTTATTTACGCTATCTCTAACGCTATTAATCAAAGTTGGTTCCAAGCCTTATTGATGACAATAAACCGACACCGCTAATCCATACTCCCAACTGGTACTCGATTAATATCGCGAACAAGATGAAGCTGAGTGGCAGGAGACTTTCATGAATATGACTGACATCGGGTCGTCCTCTCAAAACCCAGGCGACGACGCCGCACCCGGAACGCCCGGCACGGGTGAGAACATCTGCAGGGTCTGTAATGGCAGCGGCCGTATTGATGCGGGGGAATGCAAAAACTGCGGCGGCACAGGTAAGGTGGTCGAAGGTATCGGCGGAGCCTGATTCCGCCCCACAGCCAGAGACCAGCCAATGAGCGTCAGCGCCTTTTCCGAGCGAATCGTCCAGAGCCTGCTGGACACCGATTACTACAAGCTGACGATGATGCAGGCGGTGCTGCACCATTACCCCAACGCCGAAGTCGAGTGGGCTTTTCGCAGTCGCTCCGAGGAAGACCTCACGCCTTACCTCGACGCCATCAAAGAGCAGCTGGAGGCGCTGGCCGAACTGCGTTTCGAGCCGGCGGAACTGGCGTTCATCGAACGCATTCCCTACATGCAGCCAGACTTCATTCGCTTTCTCGGCCTGTTTCGCTTCGACCCACGTTACGTGCGCGTCGAACTAGAAGGCGGTGAACTGGTGGTCTATCTGCGCGGCCCATGGCTGCACGTAATCCTGTTCGAGGTACCGCTGCTGGCGATCATCAGCGAGGTGCGAAACCGCGCTCGCTACCCCGATGTAACGCTGGATCAGGCAACCGACCGGCTGGATGAAAAACTCCAATGGCTGCGTGAAGAAGCCTCCCCGGACGAACTCGCCGGCTTCAATCTGGCCGACTTCGGAACCCGTCGGCGCTTCTCCGTCGGCGTGCAGACCGAAGTCGTGAAGCGACTGAAGACTTCATTCCCTGGCAATTTCGTGGGCACCAGCAACGTTCACCTGGCTCGCACCCTCGATCTCAAGCCCATGGGCACCATGGCTCACGAATGGATCATGGCGCATCAGCAGCTCGGTCCAAGGCTTATCGACAGCCAGAGCGCAGCACTTGACTGCTGGGCGCGGGAATACCGGGGGGCGCTGGGCATTGCCATTACCGACTGCATCACCATGGATGCTTTCACCGCCGATTTCGATCTGTATCTAGCCAAGCTGTTCGACGGCCTGCGCCACGACTCGGGTGACCCGGTCGAATGGGCGGAAAAGGCGATTGCCCACTACCGCCGCCTAGGCATCGATCCGATGACTCGGCAGCTGGTGTTTTCAGATGGTCTGGATTTCCCTAAGGCGTTGGGCATCTACCGGGCGCTTGCCGGGCGCAGTAACACCAGCTATGGCATCGGCACCCATCTGACTTGCGACATTCCCGGCGTCGTGCCCACCAACATGGTGATCAAGATGACCAGCTGCAATGGGCAACCGGTTGCCAAGATTTCCGACTCGCCGGGCAAGACCATGTGCCGTGACGAGGCCTTCGTCAGCTATCTCAAGCACGTGTTCTCGGTTGAGCGCTGACCCGGCTCAGGCGGCCGACGGCTCCGTCACCGCCTCGTCCGATTCGTAACAGAGGCGGTTGCGGCCCGAGCTCTTGGCCAGGTACATCCGGCGGTCTGCAAGCTCGAGCAGTTCTGCCGGGCTCTCGACAAAATCGATGCAGCGCTCGGCCAGGCCTATGCTCGCGGTCACCGCCTGCCCATCCGGACGCATGCCCAGTCCGCGCCGCACGATACGCTCCAGCGCCAGCCGCGCCTGCTCCCGGTCGGTATCCGGCATGATCACCACGAACTCCTCACCGCCCCAGCGCAACAGGGTATCGGTACTGCGCAGGCTGGACAGCATCTGCTGGGCGCAACTGCGCAGCACCAGGTCGCCAGCCTCGTGACCGAAGGTGTCGTTGATCGGTTTGAAGTGATCGAGGTCGATGAAAGCCACCGCTAGCCCGGTGTCGTGGCGTCGCGCGGTGTCCCATTGAAGCGTGAGAATCTCCTGACCGCTGCCGCGTGAAAACACACCCGTGAGCGGATCCCGTATGGCTTGGCGCACCAATGCAATCATGAAAGCCAGTTGGCTGAGACTCGCCAACGCGGTCACACCGGCAATCAGCATCAGCAGCCAGAAACCACCAGCGTACGAGGGCCAGTTGAGCGTCGCCCACGACAGATAGCCTGCCAGGGCATGTGCCAACAGCAGGACGCTCGCCATGACAACGTTCTCAAGCAATGTCAGCGGAAATATCGCTAACCCCGCCATCAGCACGAACGGCAGAAAGGCATAGCCAGCCGCCACCATAGCGGACAACTGGGTTAGCTGATAGCCGCCCAGCAGCGTATGCGAGGCGATATAGAAAAGGGTCGGGATTGCGAACAACAGCGCAATCGCCCGATAGGCGTCGAACAGATTGCCGCTGGGACGGTAGTACAACAGCAGACACACGAACGCGGCACAGGCCAACAGACGAAACGTCGCCAGACCGAGCCATAGTGGATAGCTGAAGACCATCACATCGATGATCCCCCATACCGGGGTCAGCACCGCAAAAAGGAAGGCAAACATCCTGACCCGATTAACGATCAGTGTGGCTCGACGCTGGGAAAGCAGCATCGAATGACGGTGCGGGATGACCAGTTTCATGAACTCATTGGACTTGAGTTCACTTGGCAGCAGACTGGCCAGGCGGCTTGACAGCAGGTCGATCAAGGACGGCATTTAATAAACACCCGAATGGAGCAATGCAGAGGCTAGCCACGCCCTCGTGTTAGCCGCGCCGAATGGTAGCACTTGGACATTATTTCAGAGCCATTTCTATGTGCCCGTGGCGCTTGCCAACCGGCACCTGGGCATTCGGCCAACCACTATTAGCGCCATAGCCCTACAGATCACGTGGCTTAGCGCTCATGCTGGGTTAGCGGCCACCGTCCTGAATTCAGGAGTCGATGAAACAAATAAATTTTAACAAGGCTCTGATCGAAGTGATCTCCGCCAGTAGTCCGTTCGGGCGACACGAACACGCCCGATAAATGGCGCTTAAGAGTGCTTATACCTGTGACCGATCGCGGATAGATTGAACTGCCGGCCGCCAGTGCGCCGGCTGCCAATAACAACAAGAAGGAGAGACATGTGCAGAGCCCTCTCAAGCCACTCGCCATAGCCTTACTCATGGCTGGAATGTCAGCTGCAGCCTATGCGCAAACGAGCCCGTACAGCCAATTCGTCAATTTCGGTGACTCGCTCAGCGACGCCGGAACCTTCCCGGATCTGGGCAGCCCCTTATCGGGTGCTTTCCCCACCGGAGGATTGCGCTTCACCAACCGCACCGGCCCGAACTATGGCCCTGACAATACCGAGTATTTCGGGCAGGTTGCTACGCAAGTACTCGCCAATCGGCTGGGGCTTCAGTCGCAGCCCTCCACGCCGCTGCTGCCATCCCTTGTGACCGGTAATCCAGACGGTACCAATTATGCGGTGGGTGGTTACCGTTCAGATCAGATCCTCGATTCGCTGGTGGGCAGTTCAACGGTGTCGGCTGGTGGACTCTCTAGAACCCGTCCGGGTTATCTCGTTGAGACCCCCCAGGTCGACCCGAACGGTCTTTACTACCTCAACGGCGGCGCCAACGACATCTTTCAACTGCAAACCAGGCCGGTGACGATGGCTCAGGCTGCAGGAAACATGGTTACCGCGGTCGGCGCGCTACAGGCCGCCGGGGCGCGTTACATCGTCATCTCCGACCTGCCCGATGTCGGCAATACGCCACTGGGTACAGCGCAGGGAAACAGCGCCCTGCTGAACGGCTTGAGCGACGCCTTCAACGCCGAACTCGCCGCGGGCCTCCGAGCCCAGGGTGGCAATTACGTATTGCTGAACACCCGCCTGCTGCTGACAGAAGTGCGCGCCGATCTCGCCCGCTATGGGTTCGACCCAGCGATCAATCAAACGGCTGTCTGCTTCGATGGGGGCAACTGCCCGCTCGACCCGACTTACGGCCTGGGCACCGCCAATGCCGATCCAAGCCGCCTGCTGTTCAACGACGCCGTGCATCCAACTACCGCGGTTCATCAGATCAGCGCCGACTATATCTATTCGATCCTTTCTGCCCCGGCAGAGATTTCCCTGCTGCCGGAAATGGGCCGCTCGGCATTGCGCAACCATCTGCAGATGCTCGACAACGAGCTCACCGCGCAGCGCCATGACTGGCAGACCACAGGCACCTGGCGCGCCTTCGTCCAGGGCGGCTACAACCGGCCAGAGTACGACGGTTTTGGTGGCGGTGATGGTGACAGCCCTACCTTGATGATCGGCGTGACCAACCGGATCAGCGAGGCCTGGCTTGCCGGGCTTAGCCTGGGCTTGGCGCAGAACTCCCTGACCCTGGGCGAAGGTGATTCCGACTACGACATGCGCAGTTATCTGGCGAGCGCCTTCGCCAGCTATCAGAAGGATCGTCTATTCGCTGATTTCACTGCCAGTGTCGGCTACCTGGATTACGACTCGCTGGATCGCACCTTTGCCTTGGGCGTAGCGGAGCGCTCCGAAAAAGGCAGCACCGAAGGGATGCTCTGGGGCGTCTCGGCAAAGACCGGCTTCAACCTCATGCAGATCGGCGACGCATTGCAGTTCGGGCCATTCGTCGGCGCCAGTTACCAGAAGGTCGACGTTGATGGCTACAGCGAGAAAGGCGCCAGCTCGACAGCCATGAGCTTTGACGATCAGGAACTCGACTCGCTGCGCTTGTCGGTCGGTCTGTTCGGCAACTATGCGATCAGCGAGCGTACCCGCCTGTTCGCTGAGGTGGCCCGTGAAGTGGAACGAGAAGACGATGAACGCGAGGATTTGCGTGTGTCGCTGAACAGCGTGGAGAACAACAGCTTCGTGCTTCCGGGCTCTACGCCTACCGTCGACCAGACCCGCTTCAGTCTGGGAATCGCCCATCAGATAACACCCGGGATGAGCGTTCGCGCCAATTACAACTATCAAGGTAACGAAAATCGCAACCAGGGCGTCGGCGTATCGCTAGCGCTTGACCTCTAGCTTCACACTCCTCGTTTGGCTGACTCGCCTGGCCGCTGCGCTCGATGCGCAGCGGCTTTTTTGTGGCTAGCGCTGATCGAGTTGCTGCTGCAGGTTCGCGATCTGGCCCTGCAGTGTGTTGACGTTGCGCGTCATCTGCGCACGGAAGGCGTCAAATTCGGAAGTGTTGATCCCCGGCGTAGCGGCGGGACGGTTGTCCAGTTCACTGCGCAGGATGAGCACATCCTGTTCCAACCGGCTGATAGCCTGGCTGGCGTCGCCCCGCTGCTTCAGCGCAGCGACGTCCTTGCTCAAGCTGTCGATCCGGCCGGATAGCTTGCCTAGCTCATCAACCGACCCTTTCAGTCCGGCGAACGACGATTTCAGCTCGGCCTGCTCGCCAGATACGTTCTTTACCGACTCGGCGAGGGTTGCCGCCGCGCTCTGCTGGCCGCGTACTTCGCTGGCGACGCTCTCGACCCGGGTGTTCTGCTCGTCCAGACGCTTATCCTGATTACCTTGCTTGCCGGTCAGACTCTGCTGCTGCGTGGTGATCGCCCGCTGCTGCTCGGCTAGCTCCAGCGTCAGCTTCTCCAGCTGCTTGATCCGCAATTTCAGGGCTTCGCCTTCGGTGGTGACATTCGATTCGGTCGCCACGATCTTGCCGGAGATGTCCTGCAGTCGCCCGCTTGCATCTTCACTGATGCGCGCAAAGCTCTCCTGGGTAGCAACCAGCTGCGCTTCGAGCTTGGAGACCTGCTGCATACTCCACCAACCCAGCCCAACCAGCAGGCCAAACAGCGCAACGATCAGGATCCAAAGCGGCACGGTACTTCCACCACGGCGTTTCTGTCGTGTCCGAGGGCTGTCTGGATCGCGGTCCTCGGGCTTGCGGACCGGCTCGAGCTCCGGCGCGGGATAGGGGTCGCGGTCACGGCCGGCGGTCAGGCTGGGTACGTTGTCCAGTTCGTCGTGAGCATCGTTGCGCATGGGGTACCTTCAAAGGGCGCGAGGCGAGAAACAGCGCGCAGTATAACGATTCAGCAGAGGCACTTCAGCGCCATGATCAGGCTGACCGCACCTTCATCAGGCGCGTGGCGCCACAGCGATTCAAGACTGTGCAGCAGGACGCAAAACCTGTGCGTCCTGCTTCACGTCGGTTCAGCCGCCAGACCGCATGGCTACGGCCTCCACCGTCTTCGGAAGCATGGGAAATCGGAGCTGGTATGGCGGTTGCTACATGACTCATGCCAGTGGATAGCGTTTCGCCGACAAGGATGTCGGGCCCAGGAGTGAATGAGTCATTGCGGAGGACGAATCGTCATGGAGTTCAACAAGGCCGTACTCGATTGCATGCAGCACCTGCGCAGTCGACTGCGCGACGAGCAACAGCTGGAAATACGTCTGAGCCAACCCGATGCCATCCAGGCCATGCTGACGGCCTGCCTCTGCTCTGGCGATGAAACCACCCGTGACCTCGGTAAACAGCTGGCGACCTACAGCGACATGCCACCACCCGTCGTGACCAAGCCTACATCCGACGCCAGCCATCTCATGCATCAGCCATCGGCTCGCATCTACCGCGGCCAGCGTGTCATGAGCTGACAATCGAGAGATTCACCCGATCAGCCATTGCCCAGCCGAACGCGTGAGCTGCTGAGTAAGCTCGGCCAGCAACTCGCCACCGTTGCGCCAGTGATGCCAATACAGCGGGACATCGATTGGCTCGCCCCGAAACACATCGACCAGCGCACCGCTGGCCAGCTCCTCGCGGACCTGGAGCTCAGGCACCATGCCCCAGCCGAGGTCGCTCTGCAGCAACCTTACGAAGCCTTCCGATGAGGGACACAGGTGGTGGCTGAACGCACCGCTCAGGCCCAACGATGCGAGGTACCGGTGCTGCAGCTGATCATCCGGCCCGAAGACGATGGCCGGAACTCGTACCAAGGCCTCGGCAGGCGGATCGCCACGCAGATGCCGGGCGATGAAGGCCGGCGTCGCCAGGGCACGATAGCGCATGGACCCAAGGAACTGGCTGCGCGCACCGGCTAATGGGCGCTCGACGGCGCAGACGCACGCGGCCACTTCTCCTGCGCGCATGCGTTTGAGTCCCACATCCTGATCTTCCAGCACATGATCGAGTACCACGGCGTTCGCGGTGCAAAATGGCGCAACGGCTTCCGGCCACCAAGTCGCAAGGCTGTCGGAATTGAGCGCGACCCGAAGCCGTTCAGGGAGCCGGCCTCCATCCAGTTCGGGCACTCTGCCCTGTAGATCTCGCTCCAGCAATCGCACCTGCTGAACATGATTGAGCAGCCGCCGACCCACCTCTGTCGGCTGCGGGGGCGTCGCGCGTAGCAGTACCGGTTGCCCAAGCCGCGCTTCCAGTAACTTGATGCGCTGAGAGACCGCCGACTGCGACAAGCCCAGCGACTGTGCGCCACGATCAAACCCAGCCTGCTCGACCACCGCAGCCAAAGCGGACAGCAGTTTGTAATCGAACATCAGTTTTCCTTATGCAGCATTACCGTAATTCGTTTCTCTTATACGACAGCAAGGCCGAGACTGCGAGCCATCCTTTATATGCAGACAGGCAGAGCACCATGTGGCAGAGCTACTTCAACGGATTGCTGGTCACCGCAGGGCTGATCATCGCGATCGGCGCGCAAAATGCTTTCGTGCTGGCGCAAAGCCTTAGGCGTGAGCACCACCTGCCCGTCGCTGCGCTCTGCATCCTGTGCGACATCCTGCTGGTCAGCCTTGGAGTGTTCGGCCTCGCCGCACTGCTCGCCGAGAGCCCGGTACTGCTCCAGGTCACGCGTTGGGGCGGCGTGATCTTCCTGTCCTTCTATGGCGTCGTCGCCTTGTGTCGTGCTGCACGCCCGCAGGCCTTGAAGGAAGATGCCCAGCGCGGCCCGCGTTCGCTGCGAAGCGTGCTGCTTGCAGCGCTGGCGGTCACGCTGCTCAACCCGCACGTCTATCTCGACACGGTATTGCTGATCGGCTCGCTTGGCGCTCAACAACCCGAACCCGGCGCCTACACACTCGGCGCCGCGACTTCCTCGACTATCTGGTTTCTGATCCTTGCCCTTGGTGGCGCCTGGCTTGCTCCCTGGCTCGCGCGACCGTTGACCTGGCGCCTGATCGACCTGGGAGTCGCGATGATGATGTTCGCCGTTGCAGCACAGCTGGTAATCCTTGCCTGAGGAACGCCTGCCATTCTCGGAGGTCCACGCAGAGGGCTAGTAGCGCCGTCAAACCACCCGCGAAACCCAGCGACAAGGCTCTGGCCTCGGCTTCTCCACACAGTTGGCGCGTGGTTTTGCCGCAGGCCCGGTGCTATGATCCACGGTTCGCGGGCATGGAGTGGAACGCTTCAGCCCGCTATTACGGCCGCCCGTGATCGGCCGAAGAATGCGCAAGCATGCAGCAAGCGAAGGGAAAGACAGGCGTAAACGGACAAGCATCAGTGCAGTAGTTTCCCCGTTCCGCGAGGCGCTGATTACCAGCGCAGACTGCCTCCTTCCGAGCCGCATCTATTCTCGACACCTGAGCAGGAGATACACCATGGCTTTCGAATTGCCGCCGCTTCCGTTTGAAAAAACCGCCCTCGAGCCGCACATTTCCGCCGAGACCTTCGAGTATCACCACGGCAAGCATCATCAAGCCTACGTGACCAATCTGAACAACCTGATCCCTGGCACCGAGTTCGAAGGCAAGGATCTGGAAACCATCATCAAGACCTCTTCCGGTGGCATCTTCAACAATGCCGCTCAGGTCTGGAACCACACCTTCTTCTGGAACTGCATGGCACCGAACGCCGGTGGCCAGCCGACAGGCGAGCTGGCTGATGCCATCAACGCCGCGTTCGGTTCCTTCGACAAGTTCAAGGAAGAGTTCACCAAGACCGCTATCGGCACTTTCGGCTCCGGCTGGGCGTGGCTGGTGAAGAAGTCCGACGGCAGCGTCGGCCTGGCCAGCACCATTGGTGCCGGTAACCCGATGACCGCTGGCGACAAGCCATTGCTGACCTGCGACGTCTGGGAACATGCCTACTACATCGACTACCGCAACGCCCGCCCGAAATTCGTCGAAGCGTTCTGGAACGTCGTAAACTGGGACTTCGTCGCGAAGAACTTCGCAGGCTGAGTTGCCAGGCTGGCAACGTGGGTCGATCCGGTCGGCCCATGACGCTCGCACCAAAATGCCCGCAGCTATTGCGGGCATTTTTCGTTTAAGCACATAGAGATTCTTTCGGAGCCGGGGTCGCCTCAGCGTGATAACCGAATCGATCCTGCTGAAACGCTAGGCGTTAGGAGAACCCTTTACGCCCGGCAGCGCGCCCGAAGAACGGACAGCGCGGCGTTGCTATAACGACGCGTATGGCCTCAGCCGCCGCTACACGCATGAACACTGTGGAACAGACAGGAAGTTACGCCTTGGGTAAGGTCACGCCGCGCTGGCCCTGATACTTGCCGCCACGGTCGCGGTAGGACGTCTCACACTCCTCGTCCGACTCCAGGAACAGCATTTGCGCCACGCCTTCATTGGCGTAGATCTTCGCCGGCAGCGTCGTGGTGTTGGAGAACTCCAGCGTTACATGACCTTCCCACTCAGGTTCCAGCGGCGTCACGTTAACGATGATGCCGCAGCGGGCATAGGTGCTCTTGCCCAGGCAGATGGTCAGTACGTTACGCGGAATGCGGAAATACTCGACGGTGCGCGCCAGGGCGAATGAGTTTGGCGGGATGATGCAAACGTCACTCTGGATGTCGACGAAGCTCTTCTCATCGAAGTTCTTCGGGTCGACGATCGCCGAGTTGATGTTAGTGAAGATCTTGAATTCGTCGGCGCAGCGTACGTCGTAGCCGTAGCTGGAGACGCCATAGGAGATCAGGCGCTCGCTGCCCTCGCCGCGCATCTGGCGCTCGACGTAGGGCTCGATCATGCCGTGCTCCTGGGCCATCCGGCGAATCCACTTGTCCGATTTGATGCTCATGGCGGGCGTCCTGATTGGGCTGGTGAGAGTTAAGGAAAGGCGTGCATCTTACCGAGCCGACAGGGCCGGTTCCAAGCCCAGCGGCCAGGACCGAGCGCCGCGGCGGGTGAGCGTAAGGTAGAAACCTGAAAATAATGCTCGCATTGCTACGGAAATGCGGTATCTTTCGTTGGCTGCTGCTGCATGTGTCACCGTGAATCGCTACATGTTTAGATTTCGATCCGATCATTGCTACGACTCCTTTAACTCCTTGCACACAGTCACCGTTCGGGGTATTTGCCCGTTCAAATCATCTCTACATCGTTCAAGGAGACATTCAAATGTCCAATCGCCAAACCGGTACCGTTAAGTGGTTCAATGATGAAAAAGGCTTCGGCTTCATCACTCCTCAATCCGGTGACGACCTCTTCGTACACTTCCGCGCCATCCAAGGCGACGGTTTCAAGAGCCTGAAAGAAGGCCAGCAAGTTTCCTTCGTCGCTACCCGCGGCCAGAAGGGCATGCAAGCTGAGGAAGTTCAGGTTATCTAACCTGAAGCTTCTCTGCTGAAAAGAAGCTCCGCCTCGGCGGGGCTTTTTTTATGCCTGCGATTTGTGGTGCCCGCCTCGTACCAAGCGCACCGCTGGCCGGAAATCGATTCGGCTCAGAGTTGATGGGTATCGCTCCGCTCAACGCCATCCTACGAGTGATATCGGTGACGCGGTGTTGATCC